>NZ_JBHUYR010000002.1:1077552-1712707 GCF_042668605.1 Streptomyces sp. NPDC057280 | reverse complement strand
GGAACGGACGCTTCCTTTGTACTCACCCGAGAGACTCTCTCAGGCTTTCCTCCGGGCGCTTCCCTTCGGTCTTGCGTTTCCGACTCTATCAGATCCTTTCGGCGTCCGATTCCCTGTCGGCGGGATTTACCGAAGGCTTCTGGCTTTCGCCTGTCGGCCTTTCGACATTCACTACGTTAGCCCATCCTCCCGCCAACTCATAATCGAGTTCCGAGAGTTTGAATTCGAGCATGCGGGCACGTCGAATTCACCCTCGCTGAGAGGATGTCGTAGGTAGTGGTTTGGCCACTTCCGGCTGCTGGCGATCGCCGTACCCGGTTCAAGCGGCTCGGGCTACATTACGCACCCCACAACGGCGCGTCAACTTGAGCGACGCCTCGGAGTATGAGCCCGATAAGGGCTCACCGTCGGGTCGTTGGCGATCCAGAAGCGCCAGGGGTGGACGCCCCCGTCGCCCGAGACTCCGGTGCGTGGACCGTTGCGTACCTGGTCGGAGGGGACCGGGGTGCCGGTCAGGATCCTCAGAGGGGTGTCGGCGGAGGTGCACGCGTCCGTGCCGTCCAGGGATCGGTCCACGCCCAGGGCGGTGGCCAGGCGTGCGGGCCCTTTGGCCAGTTCCTTGTCATTTCGGGCCGAGAGTCGACGTTTACGCGCGAGCTCGGCGCCCTCGACCACCTCGCCGGCGCGGAGCAGGACCGCGCTCGCCACGCCGTCCGGACCGCACACGAGGTTCATGCAGAACCACATGCCGTAGGTGAAGTAGACGTACACGTGCCCGGGCGGACCGAACATCACGCCGTTGCGGGCCGTGCGGCCGCGATAGGCGTGGGAGCCGGGGTCGTTCTGGCCGTCGTAGGCCTCGACCTCCGTGAGGCGGAGGGCGATCGGACCGTCCGGGGTGGTGCGTACGAGGATGCGGCCGAGGAGGTCGGGGGCGACCTCCAGTACGGGGCGGTCGAAGAACTCGCGTGGGAGGGGCGTACGGTCGGGGGTCGCGATCATGCCGTCCGAGGGTAGTGCAGACGGATCGCTGCGGGCGGGGTGGTCACGGGGCGTTCGCCTTGCAAGGGTGAGGGCGCGGAACCGGCCAGGGTCGGATCGCGTTTGTAGGGATCAAGGATTCACGCGCGCGTGGCACGCGCGCGAAGCAGGACGACGTATAGGGAGAGTCATGGCGTTCAAGAAGCTGCTCGCGAGCCTGGGTGCCGGCGGGGCTTCGGTCGAGACGGTGCTGACCGAGGTCAACGTCGTGCCGGGTGGTGTCGTCCAGGGTGAGGTGCGGATCCAGGGCGGGTCCGTCAACCAGGAGATCGAGGGGCTGTCGGTCGGGCTGCAGGCCAAGGTCGAGGTCGAGAGCGGCGACGAGGAGTACAAGCAGAACATCGAGTTCACCAAGGTGCGGCTCGGTGGCGCCTTCGAGCTCCAGGCCGGGGCCGTGCACGCGGTGCCGTTCGGGCTTGAGATCCCGTGGGAGACGCCGATCACGATGATCGACGGTCAGGCGCTGCGCGGCATGAACATCGGTGTGACGACCGAGCTGGCTATCGCGCGTGCCGTGGACTCCGGTGACCTGGACCCGATCAACGTGCACCCGCTGCCGGCGCAGAAGGCGATCCTCGACGCCTTCATCCAGCTGGGCTTCCGCTTCAAGAACGCGGACATGGAGCGCGGTCACATCCGGGGGACGCGGCAGAAGCTGCCGTTCTACCAGGAGATCGAGTTCTTCCCGCCCCAGCAGTACCGGGGTCTGAACCAGGTCGAGCTGAGCTTCGTGGCCGATCAGAGCGTCATGGACGTCGTCCTGGAGATGGACAAGAAGCCGGGGCTGTTCAGCGAGGGCAGCGACACCTTCCGGTCCTTCCAGGTGGGGCTCAACGACTATCACGGCACCGACTGGGCGGCTTACCTCAACCAGTGGCTGTCCGAGGTCGGCAGCAAGCGCAACTGGTTCTAGGCTCGGAACTGCTGGTTCCGGCAATCGATCAGGAGGTACCGAGGTGTCCGAGCTCAAGCGGCGGCCTCTCCCCCACGACTTCCACCCGCCCGTCCCGTCGTTCACCGTGACGAGCGAGGACATCGAGGAAGGGGCGACGCTCAAGGACGCTCAGGTCTACGCGGCCGGTAACACCTCGCCGCACCTGCGGTGGGAGGGCTTCCCGCCCGAGACCAAGAGCTTCGCCGTGACCTGCTACGACCCCGACGCGCCGACGGGCAGCGGGTTCTGGCACTGGGTCCTGTTCGACATCCCCGCCTCGGTGACCGAGCTTCCGGTGGGTGCGAGCAGCGGCAAGTTTGAGGGGCTGCCGGAGGGTGCCGTACACGCGCGCAACGACTACGGCAGCAAGGACTTCGGTGGCGCCGCGCCCCCGCCCGGGGACGGTCCGCACCGGTACGTCTTCACGGTGTACGCCGTCGATCAGGAGAAGCTCGGTCCGGATGCGGACGCCTCTCCTGCCGTCGTCGGCTTCAATCTGCGGTTCCACGCGATCGCGCGTGCCCAGCTGATCGGTGAGTACGAGAACCCCGAACAGAGCTGAGCGATCCGAGCGTTCATGGAACGTTTGCCCGCCCCTGGTCTTGGAAGTGATCAGGGGCGGGCACTTTTATTTCGTTGTCCATCTCGGCGTGCCCGGCCAGAGTTGATCCCAGCCCGCCAAGGAGGTGGGCGGGTGAGCGCAGGAGGTGGGCTGGTCATGCGGGACACGCTGGTACTGAACGCGAGCTTCGAGCCGCTGTCGACGGTGACGTTGAACCGAGCCGTCGTTCTGGTGCTGCAGGACAAGGCCGTCGTCGAGCAGTCTCACCCCGAACTGCGCATGCGCGGAGCCGCGGTCGACATACCCGCGCCCCGGGTGATCCGGCTGTGCCGGTACGTGAGGGTGCCGTTCCGAAGACAAGCTCCGTGGTCGAGGCGGGGTGTGCTGGTCAGGGACCGGCACCGGTGCGCGTACTGCGGGCGCAGGGCGACGACCGTGGACCACGTGGTGCCGCGGGCGCAGGGTGGTCAGGACTCGTGGCTGAACACGGTGGCTTCGTGCGCGGAGGACAACCACCGTAAGGCGGACCGGACTCCGGAGCAGGCCGGGATGCCGTTGCTGAGGCAGCCGTTCGAGCCGACGCCGGCTGATGCGATGCTGCTGTCGCTGGGGTCCGACGACTTTCAGGCGCTGCCGGACTGGTTGGCCGTGGACGCCGCGTAACGCCGCCGCCCGCAAAGACTTTGGGGCTCGCCTTCCGCGTGAAGGCGAGCCCCGTCGTCGTTTCCCCCGGCCTCAGTCGATCGGGGGCTTCTCCCGGCGGTCCGTGCCACCGTTGCCCGTTGAGCCGCCGCCGCCCGAACCGCCGCCCAAGGGGCCGAAGTTGCCCATCGCGCCGGACAGGCCCTTGAGGGCGTCGCCGATCTCGCTGGGGACGATCCAGAGCTTGTTGGCGTCGCCTTCGGCGATCTTCGGGAGCATCTGGAGGTACTGGTACGAGAGCAGCTTCTGGTCGGGGTCGCCGGCGTGGATGGCCTCGAAGACCGTACGGACGGCCTGGGCCTCGCCTTCCGCGCGCAGGGCCGCGGCCTTGGCCTCACCCTCGGCGCGCAGGATCTGGGACTGCTTCTCACCCTCGGCGGTGAGGATGGCCGCCTGTCGCGTACCTTCCGCGGTGAGGATCGCGGCGCGCTTGTCGCGGTCGGCGCGCATCTGCTTCTCCATCGAGTCCTGGATGGAGGTCGGCGGCTCGATCGCCTTCAGCTCGACGCGGTTGACGCGGATGCCCCACTTGCCGGTGGCCTCGTCGAGGACACCGCGCAGGGCCGCGTTGATCTCCTCGCGGGAGGTCAGGGTCCGCTCCAGGTCCATGCCACCGATGATGTTGCGGAGTGTGGTGACCGTCAGCTGCTCAATTGCCTGGATGTAGCTGGCGACTTCGTAGGTGGCGGCCCGCGCGTCGGTCACCTGGTAGTAGATGACCGTGTCGATGTTCACGACCAGGTTGTCCTGGGTGATCACCGGCTGCGGCGGGAACGGGACGACCTGTTCACGCAGGTCGATGCGATTGCGGATGGTGTCGATGAACGGGACGACGATGTTGAGGCCCGCGTTGAGTGTCCGCGTGTAACGGCCGAAGCGCTCGACGATGGCGGCGCTGGCCTGTGGGATGACTTGGATGGTCTTGATCAGGGCGATGAAGACCAACACCACCAGGATGATCAAGACGATGATGACCGGTTCCATCGTCGCTTCCCCGTACCCTTCTCCGCCTCGGCGCTTTCGGAAGATCTTATGGTTGTTGAAGATCTTGCTGGTCGAGTCTGACAGACCGTCGAGCAACTCGGGGGCTGTTCGGTTCAGTTGAGTCGTACGAGGTCAGATGACGATCGCGGTCGCTCCCTCGATCTCCACGACGTCCACTTCTTGTCCTACTTCGTAGGCGCGGCCGCCGTCGAGAGCGCGGGCCGACCAGACCTCTCCGGCCAGCTTGATCCGGCCGCCGGAACCGTCGACGCGTTCCAGTACGACCGCCTGTTTGCCCTTCAACGCCTCCACGCCGGAGACGAGTTGGGGGCGTTGCGCGCTGTGCCGGGCGGCGATGGGCCGTACGACGCCGATGAGGGCGACCGAGACGACGACGAAAGCGAGCACCTGCACGACGACGCCGAAGCCCAGTCCCGCGAGGATCGCGCCGGCTACGGCGCCGACCGCGAGCATGCCGAACTCCGGCATCGCCGTCACCACGAGGGGGATTCCGAGCGCGGCCGCGCCGATCAGCCACCACACCCATGCGTCGATGTCGTTCACATGGTCATGGTAGGTCCGCGGGTCGTGCCGCGGACAGGGCGCGAGGGCGTCAGGCCATCGGAAGACCCTGTGCGGTCCAGCGCTCGCCGACCTGCTCGACGACGAGCGGGAGGCCGAAGCACAACGAGAGGTTGCGGGAGGTGAGTTCGAGCTCCAGCGGGCCGGCGGCGAGGACCTTGCCCTGACGGATCATCAGGACGTGGGTGAAGCCGGGGGCGATCTCCTCGACGTGGTGGGTGACCATCAGCATGGAGGGGGCGATCGGGTCGCGGGCGAGGCGGCCGAGTCGGCGTACGAGGTCCTCGCGGCCGCCGAGGTCGAGGCCGGCGGCGGGCTCGTCGAGGAGGAGGAGCTCGGGGTCGGTCATCAGGGCCCGGGCGATGAGGGTGCGCTTGCGCTCGCCCTCGGAGAGGGTGCCGAACTTGCGCTCCAGGTAGTCGCTCATGCCGAGGCGGTCGAGGAAGGCGCGGGCGCGCTGCTCGTCGATCTCGTCGTACTCCTCCTGCCAGCCGGCCGTCATGCCGTACGCGGCGGTGAGCACGGTCTGCAGGACGGTCTGGCGCTTGGGGAGCTTGTCGGCCATCGCGATGCCGGCCACGCCGATGCGGGGGCGCAGTTCGAAGACGTCGGTGCCGGGCTTGCCGAGGGTCTCGCCGAGGATGGTCGCGGTGCCCTTGCTGGGGTAGAGGTAGCTGGACGCGACGTTCAGAAGGGTGGTCTTGCCGGCGCCGTTGGGGCCGAGGATGACCCAGCGCTCGCCCTCCTTGACCGACCAGGAGACCTGGTCCACCAGAGCCCGGCCCTCACGGACCACGGATACGTCCTGAAGCTCCAGAACATCGCTCATGAGCGCGTTGTCTCCCCTTGCAGTGTGACCGGTCTCGGCGTCTCGGCTGTGACGTGCGCGTGGTGGGCGCAGTCCTCAAGGAAATCTACGCCACCGGTCGGGCGGTCCATTCCATCGGTCCGGTCCTTAGGGTGGGGGCATGCTCTCGGAACCTCGCTCTGGACGTCTTGCCGCTTGGGGAAACGCCCTTTTGGCCGGACTTGTGTCACCTGACGACGCCGTACTCGCCGCTGTCGGGGACGACGCGGTGCATCGCGTGGAGGGGCTGCCCGGTGAGTCCGGGCCGGTCGGGCTGACGCTCGCGCTGGGGCGGTTGCGGGCACTCGGCGTGACCGGGTTGCGGGTGGCGCTGCCGGCGCCGGGTCATCCGCTGGGTCTGAGCGGTCCGCCGGAGTTCAACGCGCGGGCGTTGGAGGCCGAGGAGGCGTTGATCTGTCACGGGGCCGCGCTGGGGCTGGTGCCCGAGGTGTACGAGGCCGGGCCCGCGGGTGATGTGCATGTCGAGGTGGTGTGGCATGTGCTGCCGGTGCGGGAGGCTCCGCCGGCCGATGTGCCGTCGCTGGGTGAGGCGGAGCGGGAGCTGGCCGAGGCGCTGCGGGAGGCGACCGAGGTGTTGACGCGGCTGGATGTGGCCGGGTCGGGGCCGGTGGCGGAGGCGGCGATCGACGCGTATCGGGCGCGGGCCGAGCGGGGGCGGGACGTGTTGGCGCCGGGGTATCCGCCGCGGGCGGTGCGGGTGCTGGAGCTTGCGCAGCGGGTGGGGTTGTTGATCTCCGTGGCTTATGAGAACGGGCACGGGGGTGCGGTGACGGCCGGCGAGATGGGGGCGCGGGCGGAGGCGCTGCGACCGGTGGAGCGGACCGCTCGGCGGGCGCAGGTCGCGGCGTACAACGCGTATGTGGAGGAGCGGGAGCGGGGAGTGCGCTGAGTGGGGCTGGGGGCCGAGGTGGGCGGGGTCTCATTCGCCCGCGTTGGCGGGGTGCCGCTACGACTGACGGCGGCGCTCCGTACCTCAAGGGGCGCGGGGCTCTGTCGATTTGCGGCTCCGCCGCGCGGGCGCGACCAGCCCCCACCGGCCCGCAGCCGAAGAACCGACCGCCCCGCCCCTCCCCACACAGACCAAGGGCCCCTCAAGTCGCCGTTGACTTGAGAGGCCCATCGGCTCAGACCCGACGTCAGTCGTTCGCGCCGGTGTTGCCGAAGGCGGGGTTCAGGCCGGCGATGCCGTTGACCGTGTTGCCGACGACGTTGACGGGGACGTGGACCGGGACCTGGACGAGGTTGCCCGAGCCGACGCCCGGCGACTTCACGGCCGCGCCGTCGGCACCCGCGTCGGCGACAGCGGCACCGGCGGCGGCACCCGTGGCGATACCGGCGACGGTGAGGGCCACGGCGGCCTTCTTGGCGATGTTCATGAGAAGCGTTCCTCCTGCGTTTGCGTGTCCGACCCGGCCGCGGGTCGTGCCTGATCAACGCGGAGGCGGGTGCCAACGGTACGGGAAGCCGACGTCAACTCCCCGTTCGGATCATTGGCACGAAAAACTGACCGGCCTCCCGGGAGCACCCGGGAGGCCGGAGGTCACTGCCGCTCCTGAGGCGGAGGTCAGTGGTTGACCCCGAGGTTGCCGAACGCAGGGTTGAGGATGCCCACGACGTTCACGCTGTTGCCGACCGCGTTGACCGGGATGTGGATCGGGGCCTGGACGAGGTTGCCCGAGGCGACGCCCGGCGAACCCACGGCCTTGCCGTCGGCGTGCGCGTCGGTGGCGGAGGCCATACCGGCGCCGGCGGCGATCAGTCCGCCGGCCACCATCGTCACGGCCGCTGCCTTCTTCAGGTTCTTCACTTCTGAGCCCTCCTGGTGATCGCCGCGGCAGTCGCCGCAGCACGCACTGGAGAACGGTGGAGATCCACGAAGGATGCGCCGTCCGGGTGACATTCCCACGACGGTATGAATCTCACTCCGGAGCGGAACCCTCCGTATTGCCGGGCGCGTGGTGGATCAACCGGTCACTCCATGACGTACCGCCCACAGCGCGGCCTGGGTGCGGTCCGCCAGGTCGAGTTTCATCAGGATGTTCGAGACGTGGGTCTTGACCGTCTTCTCGGAGAGGACGAGGGCGCGGGCGATCTCGCGGTTGGAGCGGCCGTCGGCGATCAGGCCCAGCACCTCGCGCTCCCGTTCCGTGAGCGACCCCGCCCGGCCCTGTCCGGAGTTGGCCTCCTCCTGGGACAGCAGGGCACCCGCGACCTCGGGCTGGAGCAGGATGTGGCCGGCGTGGACGGACCGGATGGCGCCGGCGAGGGCGTCGGGGTCGACGTCCTTGTAGACGTATCCGGCGGCTCCGGCGCGCAGGGCCGGGATCACCGTGCGCTGCTCGGTGAAGCTGGTGACGATGAGCACGCGCGCGGGGTTGTTCAGCTCCCGGAGTCTGCGCAACGCCTCGACGCCGTCCATGCCCGGCATCTTCACGTCCATGAGGACGACGTCGGGCTTCAGCTCCTCGGCGCGGGCGACGCCCTCGGCGCCGTCCGCGGCCTCGCCGACGACCTCTATGTCGTCCTGCACCTCGAGGAACGTGCGCAGGCCGCGGCGGACCACCTGGTGGTCGTCGACGAGCAGCACCTTGATTGCGTCAGCCACCAGGGACCTCCATCTCGATCGTGGTGCCCTTGCCGGGCGCCGATTCCACGGTCAGCGCGCCACCGACCCCGCTCGCCCGGTCCCGCATGGAGACCAGACCGAGGTGGCGTCCCGCGCGGCGGGTCTGCGTCGGGTCGAAGCCGCTGCCGTCGTCGGTGACTCTCAGGACGGCCCCGCAGCCGCGGCGGGCCAGGGTCACGTCGACGTGGTCGGCCCCGGAGTGCCGCAGGGCGTTGTGCAGGGCCTCCTGGGCGACACGCAGGAGGGCATCCTCCTGGGCGGCGGGCAGGGCGCGTACTCCGCTGCTGCCGAAGGTCACGCGCGCGGTGTGGGCACGGTCGAGGACCTGGATCTGGGTGCGGAGGGTGGCGACGAGGCCGTCCTCGTCGAGGGCTGCGGGGCGCAGCTCGACCACGGCGGCGCGCAGTTCGTCGGCGGCCTCGGCGGCGAGGGCAGCGACCTGTTGCAGCTCGCCCTTGGCGCGTGCGGGATCGCGGTCGACGAGGGCGGCGGCGGCCTGCGCGGTCAGGCGCAGGGAGAACAGCTTCTGGGCGACCGCGTCGTGCAGCTCGTGGGCCAGCCGGGAGCGTTCCTCGGCGATGGTCAGTTCCCGGCTGCGCTCGTACAGGCGGGCGTTGGTGAGGGCGATGGCGGCGTGCTGGGCGAGGATGGAGAGGAGTTCCTCGTCGTCGGCGGTGAAGCCGCAAGCGCCGTCGGGCTTGCTGCAGTTCTTGTTCGCCAGGAAGAGGGCGCCGATCACCTCGTCGCCGTCCTTGATCGGCAGGCCCAGGAAGTCGGACATGTCGGGGTGGGCGGACGGCCAGCCCTCGAAGCGGGGGTCCTTGCGCACGTCCGCTAGGCGCTCGACCTTGGCCTCCTGGAGCATCGCGGCGAGGATGCCGTGCTGCCTGGGGAGCGGGCCGATGGCCTTCCACTGCTGGTCGCTGACGCCGTCGACGACGAACTGGGCGAAGCCGCCGTGGTCGTCGGGGACACCGAGGGCGGCGTACTGCGCGTCGAGCAGCTCGCGGGCCGAGGCGACGATCGTCTTGAGGACGTCGCGCACCTCCAGATGCCTGCTCATGGCCAGCAACGCGGAGCTCACCGCGGCCAGCCCGGACCTGGGGCCTTGACTCATGCCCTCACGGTACCGGCGGGGTGTGACAGTCCGTATCCGACCTGTGGCGGCGGCTGCCTAGGGCGGTGGGCCTAGGGCCAAGGGCCCGTACCGGGGGCTTAGGGCGAAGGGCCCCGTCTGTTCGCGACCCGCGTCCGACGCGGGCGGGGCCGCCCCGTTCCTACGGTGAGGCCACATCAAGCCCTTGTGTGTCGAGGGCACATCCAGGTGACGACGAGGGGACGTGTCATGCCGGTAGCGATCATCACGGGGGCTTCGCGGGGGCTGGGGCGGGCGCTCGCCGAGGCGCTGGCCGCGCGCGGCTGGGATCTGGTGCTCGACGCCAGGAACGCCGAGGTGCTGCGGAAGACGGCGGCCGACGTCGGGGCGTACGGCACGCGCGTGACGGCGCTGCCGGGTGACGTCACGGACGCCGGGCACCGGGCCGCGCTGGTGGCGGGGGCGCGGGGGCTCGGCGGTCTCGACCTGCTGGTGAACAACGCCGGGGTGCTGGGCGCCGAGCCCTTGGTGCCGCTCGGCGAGCACTCCCTGGACGGCTTCCGCGCGGCTCTGGAGGTCAACGTCGTGGCGCCGCTGGGGCTGCTCCAGGAGGCGCTGCCCGAGCTGCGCGCGGCTCCCTCGGGGGCGGTCGTCAACGTGAGCTCGGACGCGGGCGCGGAGGCGTACCGGACCTGGGGGGCGTACGGGGCGACGAAGGCGGCGCTGGACCAGCTGTCGGCGGTGCTGGCGGTCGAGGAGCCGGAGCTGCGGGTCTGGTGGGTCGACCCGGGCGGCATGCGCACCGACATGCTGGCCGCCGCCGAGCCCGACGAGGACCTGTCGGGGACGCCGACGCCCGCGGACATCGCCCCCGCCTTCGTGCGACTCCTGGACCGGCGTCCGGCAAGCGGCCGGTACACAGCCGCCGCACTGCTGGAGGCACGGTGACCCTGGCGCTGCACGTGCCGCAGGAGCTGTCGGCCCGGGTCCCCGCCGAGCAGCGCGGCCCGGGCCTGGGCCGGGACGCCGTACGGCTGCTGGTGTCGCGCGGTACGGAGGTGTCGCATCACGCGTTCCCGGAGCTGCCGCGTCTGCTGCGGGCCGGGGACCTGCTGGTCGTGAACACCTCGCCGACGCTGGCGGCGGCCGTGGACGCGCGGATCGGGCACGCGCGCGTGGTGGTGCACTTCTCCACGCGCGGGGACGACGGACGCTGGGCGGTCGAGCTGCGGGAGCCCGACGGGCGGGGCACCACACGCGCACGTGCGGGAGGCCCCGCGGGGACGGAGGTGCGGTTGCCCGAGGGGGTGCGGCTGACGTTGGAGGAGCCGCTGAGCGCGCGGGGTGAGCGGCTGTGGTGGGCCCGGGTGGCCGGGGCGGGAGTCTCCGGGCTGCTGCGGGAGTACGGGCGGCCGATCCGTTACGCCTACACGGAACGCGACCAGCCGCTGTCGGCGTACCAGACGGTGTTCGCGCTGCCGCAGCCCGGCGGGGCCGGCAGTGCGGAGATGCCGAGCGCGGCGCGGCCCTTCACGGCGCGGCTGGTGGCGGAGCTGGTGAGCCGGGGTGTGCAGTTCGCGCCGATCACGCTGCACACGGGTGTGGCGTCGGCGGAGGCGCACGAGCCGCCGTATCCGGAGCGGTTCGCGGTGCCGGAGGCGTCGGCGCGGCTGATCAACGCGGTGAAGGCGGGGGACGGCCGGGTGGTCGCCGTGGGGACGACGGCCGTGCGGGCCGTGGAGTCGGCGGCCGGCGCCGACGGGGTCGTACGCGCGCGTGAAGGGTGGACCGACCTCGTGGTGACCCCGGAGCGGGGTGTGCGGGTCGTGGACGGGCTGCTGACCGGGCTGCACGAGCCGGAGGCCTCGCATCTGCTGATGCTCCGGGCGGTGGCCGGAACGGCGGCGGTCGAGCGCGGGTACGAGGAGGCGGTACGCGGGCTCTATCTCTGGCACGAGTTCGGGGACGTGCATCTCCTCCTCCCTGCGGAGGCCGGGACAGAGGTTCCTCACGCAGAGCATTGCTTCAGCAACTGCCGGTGAGACTGTTACGGGTCCGATGTGAGCCCGCGCATAGGGCGCACATCACGTACGAAGGTCAATAGGAGATAAACAGGTCCCCGGTGAGCGGGACAGACGTTCCTGTCTGTCCCGTTTTGCCCTTCCCTGATCCACTACCCGGGATCGTACGTCACAGCTTTGCCACACAATTTTGCGGCCGCTAAGAATGGCTGCCGTCGCTCAGCGCCGCGGGTCCTCCCGCGGCGTTTGTGCCGCAAGGGACGCAGAGCGACTCCGCGCTATTCGAAGAGGTCCACTCGCATGTCGCAGAACTCCACCCGTGGTCATAGTCGCGCGCTGACGAAGCGCCACAAGATCGCCATCGCCGGTGTCGCCACGCTCGGCGCCGCCGCCCTCGCGTTCTCCGCGGTGCCCAGCAGCGCGGACACGACCACGAGCGAGGCCGCTGCCCCGGCCAGGGTCGCCTACAGCTCCGAGCAGCTGAAGGGCCTGCAGTCCGACGTCAGCGAGCAGCTCGCCGCGACCAGCCTGCAGGCGCAGGCCGCCGAGGCCGCCGCCAAGAAGAAGGCCGCCGTTCAGGCCGCGGCGAAGAAGAAGGCGGCCGCCGAGGCCGCCGCCAAGAAGAAGGCCGCGCAGAAGGCCGCCCAGGAGCGCAAGGCGAAGGAGGCCGCGAGCCGGTCCGCCAAGCGTGCCGCGATCAAGGCCGCCCCCAAGAGCTACGCCAACAACCTCGACGGCTGGATCAAGCACGCCCTCGACATCATGGACGACAAGGGCATCCCCGGTACGTACAACGGTCTGTACCGCAACATCATGCGGGAGTCCTCGGGCAACCCGAGCGCCATCAACAACTGGGACATCAACGCGATCAACGGCACCCCGTCGATCGGTCTGCTGCAGATCATCAAGCCGACCTTCGACGCGTACCACGTCGCGGGCACGTCCTGGAGCCAGTACGACCCGGTCGCCAACATCGTCGCCTCCGCGAACTACGCGGCCGACAAGTACGGCTCGATCGACAACGTGAACAGCGCGTACTGACGCACGTGAACAACGCGTACTGAGGCCGCGCGGACCTCAGCTCGCGTACGCCGAAGGGCGGCACCCATCTGACGGGGTGCCGCCCTTCGGCGTCGTACGACCGCGACTACTTGCGCATGACCTCCGGCTCGTGGCGGCGCAGGAAGCGGGCCACGAGGAAGCCGCAGATCACGCCGAGCACGATCAGGGCGATCATGTCCATGCTCCAGGCGCCGACACTGTGGGCCCACAGCGGGTCGTCGCTGTCGCCCTTGGCGGGCGGGCTGATCTTGTTGAAGTCGAGCGTGGCGCCCGCGGCGGCGACCGCCCAGCGCGACGGCATCAGGTAGGACAGCTGGTTGACGCCCACCGAGTTGGCCAGCGGGAACAGGCAGCCGGTGAAGACGACCTGGACAATCGCGAACATGACCAGCAGCGGCATGGTCTTCTCGGCGGTCTTCACCAGGGCCGAGATGATCAGACCGAACATCATCGCGGTGAAGCCCAGCGCCATGATCGGAATGCACAGCTCCAGCAGGATCTGGCTGCCGAAGATCAGGCCCTTGTCCGGGATGGTGCGGCTGGAGAAGCCGATGATGCCGACCAGCAGGCCCTGCAGCATGGTGACCAGGCCGAGCACGAAGACCTTGGACATCAGGTACGCCGAGCGGGACAGGCCGGTGGCGCGCTCGCGCTCGTAGATGACCCGTTCCTTGATCAGCTCACGGACGGAGTTGGCCGCGCCGGCGAAGCAGGCGCCCACCGCGAGGATCAGCAGCACTGTCAGGGCCGTGCCGTTGGCGACGGGCTTGCCGGTGTTCGGGTTGATCTCCGTGTTGACCAGCAGGTCCTTGCCGGAGTCGATGAGCAGGCTCACCGAACCGAGGACGAGCGGCAGGATGATCGACAGGGCCAGGAAGCCCTTGTCGGAGGCGATCACCGAGACATAGCGGCGCACCAGCGTGCCGAACTGGGACATCCAGCCCTGCGGCTTCGGCGGCTTCATCGCCTGCATGGGCGGCATCTGTACGGACTGCGGCGCAACGGCGTCGATGTCCGCGGCGTACATCTGGTAGTGCTGCGAGCCCTTCCAGCGTCCGGCCCAGTCGTAGTCGCGGTAGTTCTCGAAGGCGGAGAAGACGTCGGCCCAGCTGTCGTAGCCGAAGAAGTTCAGCGCCTCCTCGGGCGGGCCGAAGTACGCGACCGCACCGCCGGGAGCCATCACGAGGAGCTTGTCGCAGATCGCCAGCTCGGCCACCGAGTGGGTGACGACGAGGACCGTGCGGCCGTCGTCGGCGAGTCCGCGCAGCAGCTGCATGACGTCGCGGTCCATGCCCGGGTCGAGGCCCGAGGTGGGCTCGTCCAGGAAGATCAGCGACGGCTTGGTGAGGAGCTCCAGGGCCACCGAGACGCGCTTGCGCTGGCCGCCGGAGAGAGACGTGACCTTCTTCTCCTTGTGGATGTCGAGCTTCAGCTCGCGCAGCACCTCGTCGATACGGGCCTCGCGCTCGACGCCGGTGGTGTCGGCGGGGAAGCGGAGCTTGGCCGCGTACTTCAGGGCCTTCTTGACGGTCAGCTCCTTGTGCAGGATGTCGTCCTGCGGGACCAGACCGATGCGCTGACGCAGCTCGGCGAACTGCTTGTAGAGGTTCCGGTTGTCGTAGAGGACATCGCCCTGGTTGGCGGGCCGGTAGCCCGTCAGCGCCTTGAGCAGCGTCGACTTGCCGGAACCGGACGGTCCGATGACCGCGATCAGCGACTTCTCCGGGACGCCGAAGGAGACGTCCTTCAGGATCTGCTTGCCGCCGTCGACCGTGACGGTCAGGTGGCGGGCCGAGAAGGAGACCTCACCGGTGTCGACGAACTCCTCGAGCCGGTCGCCGACGATCCGGAAGGTCGAGTGACCGACACCGACGATGTCCGCCGGGCCGAGCAGCTGCGAACCGCCCTTGGCGATCGGCTGGCCGTTGACGTAGGTGCCGTTGTGCGAGCCGAGGTCGCGGATCTCCATGCGGCCGTCGGGCGTCGAGCGGAACTCGGCGTGCAGACGGGAGACCTGGAGGTCGGAGACGACCAGCTCGTTCTCCAGGGCACGACCGATGCGCATGACGCGGCCGATCGAGAACTGGTGGAACGTGGTCGGGCTGCGGTCGCCGTAGACCGGCGGCGCCCCCGCGCCGACGCCGGGGCCGCCCTGCTGCGGCGGGATGTTCGCGGGCGGCTGCTGCCAGCCGGCCTGCGGGGCCTGCTGCGCCGGTGCCTGCTGGTGAGGCGCCTGCGGCTGCGGCGCCTGGGCCCAGCCCGGGCCGGCGCCCTGCGCGGCGTACGGCTGCTGCTGGGGCTGCGGCGTGACAGCCGCCGCGGCGCCGGAGACGCTCACGCGCGGTCCGTCGGTCGCGTTGCCGAGATGCACCGCCGTGCCAGGGCCGATCTCCAGCTGGTGGATCCGCTGGCCCTGCACGAAGGTGCCGTTGGTCGAGCCGTGGTCCTCGATGACCCAACTGCGGCCGCTCCAGCTGATCGTGGCGTGACGCCAGGACACCCTGGCGTCGTCCAGCACGATGTCACCCTGCGGATCGCGTCCGAGGGTGTAAGGCCTGGACGGGTCGAGCGTCCAGGTACGTCCGTTCAATTCCAGTACGAGTTCCGGCACTCCATGCCCCATGAGTAGTCCCCCGAGTTACCCCCAACACAGGGAGTCTAGGGATGTCGAACATCGTCGGGAACTATTTCAGGCTCGGCCCCCTGACCGAAAGTCGGGCCTTGTGAAGACCACGTACGTACGCATCGACCGGTCCCGTTGACGGGGTTGAAACCGACCCGGAGAGTGGTAATCCACGCGAGGGGGACATGCGCGGCGATCGCCGCGCCGCGGATCGGGGGGTCTGCCATGAGTGCGTCCACGAACGTCGAGGCCGCGAAGTACGGCGCGAAGCTGCCGTGGGGAGACATCCTGCTGACCGCGATCGTCGCCGTGAGCTGGGCGTTGATCGGCATGGCCGGCGTCGCGGCGCTCGGGCTGCACCTGCTGGGGGCCGACGCGACGGCCTCGCTGGGCCCGATGACCGCGGCTGTGGTGGCGCTTGGGGCGGGTGGTTCGGTGACGCCGTCCGGAGATGTGTCCGCATTCGGCCTCACCGGCGCGGAGGCGGCGACCGCCATCGAGATCACGCCACTGGGGGTGAGCCTGGTCGGCGCGCTCCTTTTGTCATGGTTCTTCCTACGGTCCCTGCGGTCGGCGGGAGTTGTGATCGCACCGGCCGAACTCCTGGCGCGCGCGGGCGCGGTGATCGTCCTCTTCGTGGCCACCCTGGGCGGGCTGGCCTGGGCGGGGCACGACGTCATCACGATCGACGGCGGCGCCCTCGGGCTCGACAAGCTGCCCGGCGGCGGGGGCGGGGGCGGCGGTGGCCTGAAGATCCCCGGACTCGGTGACGTCGGGGACATCGGAGGGCTGCTGCCGGACAAGATCGGCAACCTCGTCGACGCGAAGGCGGCGGTCGGCTTCACCGTGGACACGGTGCCGACGCTGCTGGGCGGGCTGGGCTGGTCGGCGGGCATCCTGCTGATCGCCCTGCTGGCGTCCCGCCGTACGCCCCTCCCCCGCGGCCTGGAGGCCGTGCACCGCGTGGTCCGCCCGGCGGTGTCGGCCCTCGTCGCGGTGCTGCTGGTGGCGGTCGCGGCGGGGCTCGCGGCGGCGGCGTACGCGGCGATCGGCGACGACCACCCGAAGCGGATCGCGGGCGCGGCGCTGCTGGGCACGCCCAACGGCACCTGGCTCGGCATCCCGATCGGCCTGTTCGTCCCGTGGGACGGCCGCGCGACGGGCCCCCTGACCGCGTTCCTCCCCGCTCCCCTGGACGACCTGCTCAGCTCCCAACGCGACGAGTCCGTCTCCCTCTCCCGCCTCGCCGAACTCGACAGCCGGGTCTGGCTGTTGGCGGTCGCGGCGGCCGTGATGATGCTGCTGGCGGGGGTGCTGGCGGCGGTGCGGACGCCGGTGGGCGTGGTGGTGAGGGGAGATGCTGGGGGCTTGGGTGCCTCGTACGTACGTGATCCGGGCGCCCTCGGCTTCGCCGGGCGCTGTGCGCTGCGGCTGGGATTGGCGACGGCGTTGGCGCTGCCGTTGCTGGCCTGGCTGACGGAGGTGTCGGTGGACGCCTCGCTGTCGGTACTGGGCTTCGACGCGTTCGGCGCCGGCATCGAACTCCACGGCCACCTCGGCATGGCCCTGCTCCTGGGCGCCCTGTGGGGCGCGGGCGCGGGCGCGGCCGGGGCCCTGCTGGCACGGGCGACGGGGGCGGCCGGGCAACGGGCGGCTGCGTTGGCACTGGGTGACGTGGCGGGAGCTGCGGATGGTTCGGGCGGCGCGGGCGGCGGGGGCGGTTCCGGGGTCGCGGTGGGTTGGGGCGGCGGGGCGGGGCCTGATGCCGGGGAGTCGGGGGTTGGGACGCAGGGGGGTGGGTCCTGGGCTGGGCAGCAGGGAGATGGGTCCTGGGCTGGGCCTTATGCGGGTGGGGGCGGAGCCTCGGGGGTGAGCGGCGGCGCCGGGGCAGCGGGGGCTGGTGCGGGTGGGGCGTGGTCGCGTGAGGGCGGGGCCGCTCCTTATGCCGGCGAAGGCGGGGCTGCGCCTTATGCCGGTGAAGGCCGGGAGTGGTCGCGCGGAGGCGGGGCCGGGCCGTACGCCGGTGAAGGCGGGGCTGCGTCTGCGGATCAGGGTGGGGCCTGGGATACGGGACGCGGCGGCGCTTCGACCTCCGGGGCTGGTCGAGGGATGGCTTCCGGGGCGGGGCCGGGCGGGGCCTCAGCTTCAGGGGCGGGACAGGGCGGGGCCTCGGGGGAGGCTGGACCGTACGTGCCGGGTACGCCGTATCGGCCGCCGAATCCCGACACCAATCCGTATCTGCGTGTGCCGGAGGAGCTGCGAGGCCCCGAGGACGCTCGGCCGCCCGAGGGGCGGGGCGCGGGGGTGGCGGACGCCCCGCCGGGCGGCTCACGGCCGCACTACGGCTCACCGCCCGGAGACTCACGACCTCAGTACGGCTCACCGCCCGGACCTGGACGTCCACGCCCCGGGGAGCCGGGCAGCGGCGCCGGTCAGTCCGGCGGGTGGCCAGGGGGCCGTGGGCGGCCTGATGACTCGCGCGGGTCCGACGACGGGGAGCCGGTCGACGAGCCACCCCCCGCCGGGGACGACGTGTACGGCGCGCCCACCATGGTGCGGCCGATCCAGCCGCCCTCGCGGAAGCCGCCGTCGGCGCCCGGTGAAGGGACGCCGCCGCCTCCGCCGCCCCCGCCTCCTCCCCCACCCGGCAGGCCGAAGGGGCGGAGGTGACCGCCCGAGGGCCACAGGGCGGTGCGTAAGATCCGGTCCATCTGAACGACACCGAGTGTTCCCTGTCCGCCAGGCGGACCTCAGGGGCGCAAGGCACTGCGTGCCGGATACGGTGGGTGCACCATGAGCGCTTCGCAGACCTCCGACGTACCCACTCTTCTCGTCAAGATCTTCGGCAAGGACAAGCCGGGCATCACGGCCGGTCTCTTCGACACCCTCGCCGCCTACTCGGTCGACGTCGTCGACATCGAGCAGGTCGTCACCCGTGGCCGGATGGTGCTGTGCGCGCTCGTGACCGAGCCGCCGCGCGGGCTCGAGGGTGAACTGCGGTCGACCGTCCACAGCTGGGCGGAGTCGGTGAAGATGCAGGCGGAGATCATCTCCGGCCTCGGCGACAACCGCCCCCGCGGCCTCGGCCGTTCCCTGGTCACCGTGCTCGGCCACCCGCTCACCGCGGAGGCCACGGCCGCGATCGCCGCCCGGATCACCAAGGCCGGCGGCAACATCGACCGTATCTTCCGGCTCGCCAAGTACCCGGTGACGGCTGTGGAGTTCGCGGTGTCCGGTGTCGAGACCCCGCCGCTGCGCACCGCGCTGGTGACCGACGCCGCGGCGCTCGGTGTGGACGTCGCCGTCGTCGCGGCGGGCCTGCACCGGCGCGCTCAGCGTCTCGTCGTCATGGACGTGGACTCCACCCTCATCCAGGACGAGGTCATCGAGCTCTTCGCGGCGCACGCCGGCTGCGAGGACAAGGTCGCCGAGGTGACGGCGGCCGCGATGCGCGGGGAGCTGGACTTCGAGCAGTCGCTGCACGCGCGCGTGGCCCTGCTGGAGGGGCTGGACGCGTCCGTCGTCGAGAAGGTGCGCACCGAGGTGCGGCTGACCCCCGGTGCCCGCACCCTCATCCGCACCCTCAAGCGGCTCGGCTACCAGGTCGGCGTCGTCTCCGGCGGGTTCACCCAGGTCACCGACGATCTGAAGGAGCGGCTCGGGCTGGACTTCGCCCAGGCCAACACCCTGGAGATCGTCGACGGCAAGCTGACCGGGCGGGTCACCGGCGAGATCGTCGACCGGGCCGGCAAGGCACGGCTGCTGCGCCGGTTCGCCGCCGAGGCGGGGGTGCCACTGTCGCAGACCGTGGCCATCGGCGACGGCGCCAACGACCTGGACATGCTGAACGCGGCCGGCCTCGGCGTCGCCTTCAACGCCAAGCCGGTGGTGCGGGAGGCCGCGCACACCGCGGTGAACGTGCCGTTCCTGGACACCGTCCTCTACCTGCTCGGCGTCACCCGCGAAGAGGTCGAGGCGGCGGACACCCACGACGACGTGCTCTGACATCCCCGGATCGTCCGACACCTCCGCATCATGCGGTGAGGGCCCGGCACCTCCGCGGTGCCGGGCCCTCGCCGTCATGACTCGGTGCGGATCATTCCGACGGTGCCCAGTAGTCGACGAGGGTGGCCACGCCCGGCTCCAGGCTCTTCCAGGAACCGGTGAAGGACAGGACCGCGAACGCGGCGGCCGGGAAGCCGCGGCGGGTCATCCGCTCGCGGGCGTCGCCCTCGGCCGAGCCCGCCAGGATCTCGGCGAGACCCTGCACGCCGGGGTTGTGGCCGATCAGGACGACGTTCTGGGAGTCGTCCGGGGTCTCGTTGAGCACGGCGATGAGTTCGCCGGGAGAGGCCTCGTAGATCCGCTCCTCATAGACGGTTTTCGGCCGGTGCGCGAGTTCGTGCACGGCGAGCTTCCATGTCTCACGGGTGCGGACCGCCGTGGAGCACAGGGCCAGGTCGAGGGTGATGTCGGAGTCGGCCAGCTTCCGCCCTGCCACGGCCGCGTCCATGCGTCCCCGCTCGGCAAGCGGTCGCTCATGGTCGGACACCTGTGGCCAGTCGGCTTTCGCATGCCGGAAAAGGACAATCCTGCGCGGTTCTGCGACGCTCATGGGACCCAGCTTCGCATGAAACAGGCCATGGGGCGCAGGGAGTTGACATGCGGCTGCGACGATGCCTGGCGATCACCGCGGGCCGGGGAATCCGGGCCGGTCAGCGCGCGGCCAGCTGCTGTATGCGCTCGAAGAGATGGGTGATCGCCGGGTCGCCCGCGGCGGCCTGCGCGTCGGCCGGGTTGAGTATCAGCGCGAGCAGGGTGATGAAGGCGAGCGTCGGCAGGGCGAGGGCCCACCAGGGCAGCCGGATGTCGGCGCGACCCCGGGTCGCCGGGTGGGGCGGGGTGTGCGATGGGGCCGACATGGGTGCCTCCGCGTCTCTCCGAGTGGGCCGGTGGTCCGCTCGGTCGCGGCCACATCTCGAAGGTACGGATCCGGCGGCCCCCAACCCATCCGGTGATCCACCCAGTTGACCCTGAGACCCGCCCCCTAGGGGACGGGGGGATAACCCCACCCCCGCCCTCCGGAGTCGGAGGAGGTCAGGGCGAGGCGATCGTCGCGATGACGGCGATGATCACGAAGATGGCGAGGAACGAGCCGAAGACGAGCAGCATCTTCTTCTGGCCGTTCTGGGGGTTCGGGTCGAGCACTGGCATGCGGCAAGTCTCGCACCCCCGTCCGCCACGAGCCCGGTCGGGGTGGGGTCAGCGGGCCGCCTCCTCCTCGACCGTGCGATCGCGTCCGGCGAGCACGCCCACGACCATCTGCGGGATCATCAGCCCGGCCATGAGGGCGATCGGCAGCCCCCAGCCGCCGCTGTGCTGGTAGAGGACGCCCACGAGGAGCGGCCCGGGGATGGAGATGAGATAGCCGGTGCTCTGCGCGAAGGCGGACAGCTGGGCGACGCCCGCGCCGCTCCTGGCCCGCATCCCGACCATGGTGAGGGCCAGCGGGAAGGAGCAGTTGGAGATGCCGAGCAGCAGGGCCCAGGCCCAGGCTCCGGCGGCCGGCGCGAGATACAGCCCGGCGTAGCCCACGAGGCCGCAGACGCCGAGCACGAGGACGATCGGGCCCTGGTGCGGCAGCCGGGTGGCCACGCGCGGGATGACGAAGGCGAGCGGTACGCCCATCACCATCGTGACGGCCAGCAGCAGTCCCGCCGTGCTCGCGGGCACGCCCGCGTCCCGGAAGATCTGCGGCATCCAGCCCATCGTGATGTAGGCGGCGGTGGCCTGGAGGCCGAAGAAGACGGCGAGCGCCCAGGCGGTGCGGCTGCGGGTGATCCGCAGCGCGGGCCGCGTCTCACGCGCGGGCGCCTGTCCGGCGGGGGCCGCGCCCTGCTGGGGTACGCCGCCCTCCTGCCGTACCCCGCCCTGCCGGCTTACGCCGCCCTCCTGCCGTACGCCGTCGTCCTGCCGTACGCCGTCGCGCTGCCGTACGAACGGGATCCACGGCAGTACGGCGACGGCGGCCAGGGCCGCCCACACCGCGAGGCCGGTCTGCCAGCTGCCGCCCAGCAGGTCGGTCACCGGCACGGTCGCCGCGGCGGCCGTGGCGGTGCCGAGGGCCAGTGCCATGGAGTACAGGCCGGTCATGGAGCCGACCCGGTCGGGGAACCAGCGCTTGACGATGACCGGCATCAGGACGTTGCTGACGGCGATGCCCATGAGGGCGAGGCCGCTTGCGGCCAGGAAGCCGGCGGTGCCGCCGACGTAGGGCCGGATCAGCAGGCCGGCGGTGATGGCGGCCATGCCGGCGCAGACGACCGCGCCCGGGCCGAAGCGGCGGGCGAGGCGCGGGGCCATGACACCGAAGACGGCGAAGCACAGCGGGGGCACGGAGGTGAGCACCCCGGCGACGCTGCCGCTCATGCCGAGTCCGTCGCGGACCTCCTCCAGGAGGGCGCCGAGGCTGGTGATGGCGGGGCGGAGGTTGACGGCGGCCAGCACGATGCCGAGCACGAGCAGCCGTGTCGTCCACGCGCGCGTGGCCGGTTCGGGGGTGTCGCCGGTCGCCGAGCTTCGGATGTGCGGGGACGTCGTCGTCCGGGTTTCCTCGCTTGCCATGTCGCCCATCATAGAATCATTGGATGATTGGCTGTCCATCCCCTGGCCGCCTGCGGGCGCCCGTCCCGTGCGAAGGTGTGCCATGCCTCTGAGCCACCCCCGTCGATCGGCGCTGTCCGAGCAGGTCATCGCCGCGCTGCGGCAGCAGATCACCGCCGGCGAGTGGCCGGTGGGCTCGCGCATCCCGACCGAGCCGGAGCTGGTCGAGCAGCTCGGGGTGGCCCGCAACACGGTCCGTGAGGCCGTCCGTGCGCTCGCCCACAACGGTCTGCTGGACATCCGCCAGGGTTCCGGCACGTACGTCGTGGCGACCAGCGAGCTGGCCGGGGTGATGCAGCGCCGGTTCGCCGACGCCGACCCGCGGCACATCGCCGAGCTGCGCTCCACGCTGGAGTCGTCCGCCGCGCAGCTGGCCGCCGGGCGGCGTACGGAGAAGGACCTCAAGCAGCTCGACGCGCTCCTGGTACGCCGTGAGGAGGCCTGGGAGGCGCGGGACAAGGAGGCCTTCGTGGCGGCGGACGCGACCTTCCACCTCGCCGTGGTGTCCGCGTCCCACAACGACGTCATGACGGCGATGTACGCGGATCTGGGCGAGGTGCTGCGGGACTGGCTGCGCGACGACGTCGGCGAGGAGATGACGCCGGAGTCGTATCTGGACCACTCGGGGCTGGTGGACGCGATCCGCGCGGGCGACGCGGAGGCGGCCGCGGCGCAGGCGGCGGGCTACCCGTTCCAGTGCCGGCCGGGGCTGTTCACGCCTTCTGGTGACTGACCCACACCGAGCGGACTTCCTTCCAGCAGCGGCCGTCGAGCCGTACGGTCTGCGCGGGCCCGGCCTCCACGGGAGCGCCGTCGCTGTCCACGTCCCACCAGCGGTCGCACTCGATGTGCAGCCGCACCCGGTCGACGTCGGGGTAGGGGTTGTGGCAGTAGGCGGTCACACGGGAGCCGGTGATCTTGCTGTAGCACGCGGCGCCGAACAGATCGGGTGCCTTGTCCTCGCGCGCGTGGGGCGACGCTTCCTGCGGCAGGGACATCAGCAGGACGGCTGCGACGGCTATCGGGGCCAGGCTGCGGGACAGGCGCACAAGGGGACCTCCTCGGCCGTGCTGGGGAGGGAAGCGGTGAACGCGTAATCCAGAGTGCCCAGTTGTGCCGCTCCCCCGCCCGGCCGGATGGGCCGAACGGGTGAGGGCCCGCGTTCCGGAGAACGCGGGCCCTCATCGTGGGAGACGTCAGGCGCCGATGGCGTGCAGACCGCCGTCGACGTGGACGATCTCGCCGGTGGTCTTCGGGAACCAGTCGCTCAGCAGGGCGACGACGCCCTTGCCGGCCGGCTCCGGATCCTCCAGCTTCCACTCCAGCGGGGAGCGGCTGTCCCAGACGGCCGCCAGCTCCGCGAAGCCCGGGATGGACTTGGCGGCCATGGAGCCGATCGGACCCGCCGAGATCAGGTTGCAGCGGATGTCGTGCTTGCCCAGGTCACGGGCCATGTAGCGGTTGGTGGCCTCCAGGGCGGCCTTGGCCGGGCCCATCCAGTCGTACTGCGGCCAGGCGAACTGCGCGTCGAAGGTGAGGCCGACGACGGAGCCGCCCTCGGTCATCAGCGGCAGCAGCGCCATGGTCAGCGACTTCAGGGAGAAGGCGGAGACGTGCATGGCGGTGGCCACGGACTCGAACGGCGTGTTCAGGAAGTTCCCGCCGAGCGCGTCCTGCGGCGCGAAGCCGATGGAGTGCACGACACCGTCGAGCTTGTCGCCCAGGTGCTCGCGGACCTGGCTCTCCAGGCGGGCGAGGTGCTCGTCGTTGGAGACGTCGAGCTCCAGGACCTTGACGTCCGGGTTGGGCAGCTTCTTGGCGATGCGCTCGGTGAGGGTCGGCCGCGGCCACGCGGTGAGGATGACCTCCGCGCCCTGCTCCTGGGCCAGCTTGGCGGTGTGGAAGGCGATGGAGGACTCCATCAGCACACCGGTGATGAGGATCTTCTTGCCGTCGAGGATTCCAGCCATGGTGTCAGTGACCCATTCCCAGTCCGCCGTCAACCGGGATGACGGCTCCAGTGATGTACGAGGCGTCGTCGGAGGCGAGGAACCGCACCGTCGCGGCGACTTCCTCCGGCTGCGCGTAACGGCCGAGCGGCACGGACTGCACGATGTTCGCCCGCTGCTCTTCGGTGAGCACCTTGGTCATGTCGGTGTCGACGAAGCCGGGGGCGACGACGTTGAACGTGATGTTGCGCGAGCCGAGCTCCCGCGCGAGGGAGCGCGCGAAGCCGACCAGGGCGGCCTTGGAGGCGGCGTAGTTGGCCTGCCCGGGGCCGCCGTACAGCCCGACGACCGACGAGATCAGGACGACGCGGCCCTTCTTGGCGCGCAGCATGCCGCGGTTGGCGCGCTTGACGACGCGGAAGGTGCCGGTGAGGTTGGTGTCGAGGACGGACGTGAAGTCCTCCTCGGACATCCGCATCAGGAGCGTGTCCTTGGTGATGCCGGCGTTCGCGATCAGGACCTCGACCGGGCCGTGCTCGGCCTCGATCTCCTTGTAGGCCTGCTCCACCTGTTCGGTGTCGGTGATGTCGCACTTGACGGCGAGGAAGCCGGCCGGTGGCTCGCCCGAGCGGTACGTGATCGCGACCTTGTCGCCGGCGTCGGCGAAAGCGCGGGCAATGGCGAGGCCGATGCCCCGGTTGCCTCCGGTGACGAGAACCGAGCGGCTCAACGGATCACCCTTTCCATAGCGGTCTGAATGCCCGCCCGAACACCTGGATGACAGGCGGCTTCTCCGAAAATCTATCGGTCCCCGGCCTCCGGCGGACAATCGGGCAGCGACAGTGGCTAAGGGGACTCGCTGTCGGGTCTCTACAGAAGGACCCGCGTGGCCGCCCGGAAACGTATGGTCGCTCGACCCGCGCACGAGACATGATGCGGAGTCCAGGTCACGACAGCAGGGAGATACCTCGGTGCCTCATACCATCGACGAAGCCTTCACAGCGCTTCCCCTACGCGCCCTCGCCGACGCCGCGCTGGCACGCGCGCGTGCGCTGGGTGCCGAGCACGCGGACTTCCGGTTCGAGCGGGTGCGCAGCGCGTCCTGGCGGCTGCGGGACGCCAAGCCCGCCGGGTCCTCGGACACCACCGACCTCGGGTACGCGGTGCGGGTCGTGCACGGGGGGACCTGGGGTTTCGCGTCCGGCGTGGATCTGACGATGGACGCGGCGGCGCGGGTCGCCTCGCAGGCGGTGGCCATGGCGAAGCTGTCCGCCCAGGTGATCAAGGCCGCCGGTTCCGATGAACGGGTCGAGCTGGCGGACGAGCCGGTGCACGCCGAGAAGACGTGGATCTCGTCGTACGAGATCGATCCGTTCACCGTGCCCGACGAGGAGAAGGCCGGGCTGCTCGCGGAGTGGAGCGCGCGGCTGCTGGCGGCGAACGGGGTCAACCACGTCGACGCCTCGCTGCTCACCGTCCATGAGAACAAGTTCTACGCCGACACCGCCGGGACCGTGACCACCCAGCAGCGGGTCCGGCTGCACCCGGCGCTGACCGCGGTGTCGGTCGACGAGTCGAGCGGCGAGTTCGACTCGATGCGGACCATCGCGCCGCCGGTCGGCCGGGGCTGGGAGTACCTCACCGGCACCGGCTGGGACTGGGAGAGCGAGCTGGCGCAGATCCCCGAGCTGCTCGCCGAGAAGATGCGGGCGCCGAGTGTCGAGTCCGGGGTGTACGACCTGGTCGTCGACCCGTCCAACCTGTGGCTGACC
Organism: Streptomyces sp. NPDC057280; assembly: GCF_042668605.1. Classification (NCBI taxonomy): domain Bacteria; kingdom Bacillati; phylum Actinomycetota; class Actinomycetes; order Kitasatosporales; family Streptomycetaceae; genus Streptomyces; species Streptomyces sp. NPDC057280. The sequence continues at coordinate 1,687,222 of NZ_JBHUYR010000002.1, read as the reverse complement.
ATCCACGAGTCCATCGGCCACGCCACCGAGCTGGACCGCGCCCTCGGCTACGAGGCCGCCTACGCCGGCACCTCCTTCGCCACCTTCGACCAGCTCGGCAAGCTGCGCTACGGCTCCGACCTGATGAACGTCACCGGTGACCGCACCGCCGAGCACGGCCTCGCGACCATCGGCTACGACGACGAGGGCGTCGAGGGCCAGTCCTGGGACCTGGTGAAGGACGGCACGCTCGTCGGCTACCAGCTGGACCGGCGCATCGCGAAGCTGACCGGCTTCGCGCGCTCCAACGGCTGCGCGTTCGCCGACTCGCCCGGCCATGTGCCGGTGCAGCGCATGGCCAACGTGTCCCTGCAGCCCGATCCGGCCGGCATGTCGACCGAGGACCTGATCGGCGGCGTCGACCGCGGCATCTACGTCGTCGGCGACCGCTCCTGGTCCATCGACATGCAGCGCTACAACTTCCAGTTCACCGGCCAGCGGTTCTTCAAGATCGAGAACGGCCGGATCGCCGGCCAGCTGCGGGACGTCGCCTACCAGGCGACCACCACCGACTTCTGGGGCTCCATGGCCGCCGTCGGCGGTCCGCAGACCTATGTCCTCGGGGGCGCCTTCAACTGCGGCAAGGCCCAGCCGGGCCAGGTCGCCGCCGTGTCGCACGGCTGCCCGTCGGCCCTCTTCAAGGGCGTCAACATTCTGAACACCACCCAGGAGGCCGGTCGATGAGCTCTCGTACGAACAAGCCGCACGAGATCGTCGAGCGCGCCCTGGAGCTGTCCCGCGCGGACGGCTGTGTCGTCATCGCCGACGAGCAGTCCACGGCGAACCTGCGCTGGGCCGGCAATGCGCTCACCACCAACGGCGTCACGCGCTCCCGCACCCTCACCGTGATCGCGACGGTCGACGGCAAGGAGGGCACCGCCTCGGGTGTCGTCTCCCGCGCCGCCGTCACCCTGGACGAGCTGGAGCCCCTGGTGCGGGCCGCGGAGGCCGCCGCGCGCGGGGCGGCGCCCGCCGAGGACGCGCAGCCTCTGGTCAGGGACGTACCGGCCTCCCCCGACTTCACGGACGCGCCGTCCGAGACGTCCTCCGCCGTCTTCGCGGATTTCGCCCCGGCGCTCGGTGAATCGTTCGCACGCGCGCGTGCGGGCGGCCGGGAACTGTACGGTTTCGCCAATCATGAGCTGGTCTCCAGTTACCTCGGCACCTCCACCGGCCTTCGACTGCGTCACGACCAGCCCAACGGCACCCTCGAGCTGAACGCCAAATCCCCGGACCGTACGCGTTCGGCGTGGGCGGGCCGGTCCACGCGGGACTTCAAGGACGTCGACCCGGCCGCCCTGGACGCCGAACTCGCCGTACGCCTGGGCTGGGCCGAGCGCAAGCACGACCTGCCCGCGGGGCGGTACGAGACGCTGCTGCCGCCGACCGCCGTCGCGGACCTGCTCATCTACCAGATGTGGTCGGCGTCGGGCCGGGACGCCGCCGAGGGCCGGACCGTGTTCTCCAAGCCGGGCGGCGGCACCCGGCTCGGCGACCGGCTCACCGAGCTGCCGCTGACGCTGCGCAGCGACCCGAACGAGCCGGGTCTGGAGTCCGCCCCGTTCGTGCTCGCGCACTCCTCCGGCGGGGACTCGTCGGTGTTCGACAACGGGCTGCCGCTGACGGCCACCGAGTGGATGCGAGAGGGCGAGCTGAGCAACCTGCTCACCAGCCGGCACAGCGCCGGGCTGACCGGGCTGCCGGTGGCGCCGGGGATCGACAACCTGATCCTCGACGGCGGCGAGGACCGGTCCCTGGAGGAGATGGTCGCGAACACCGAGCGCGGGCTGCTGCTGACCTGCCTGTGGTACATCCGCGAGGTCGATCCGGCGACCCTGCTGCTGACCGGGCTGACCCGGGACGGTGTCTATCTGGTCGAGAACGGCGAGGTGACCGGCGAGGTCAACAACTTCCGGTTCAACGAGTCGCCGGTGGACCTGCTGGGCCGGGCCACCGAGGCCGGGCGCACGGAAAAGACGCTGCCGAGGGAGTGGAGCGACTGGTTCACTAGGGCTGCGATGCCGGCCCTGCGGGTGCCGGACTTCAATATGAGCTCTGTCAGTCGGGGCGTATAACCTCGTAGCCGGTAGTCACTCGGCTGCCCGAAGATCATCAAGGAGACGCGAGAACCGTGACGGACATCGTCGACGAGCTGAAGTGGCGTGGGCTGATCGCCCTCTCCACTGACGAGGACGCATTGCGCAAGGCGTTCGCGGACGGTCCCGTCACGTTCTATTGCGGCTTCGACCCGACCGCGCCCAGCCTGCACCTCGGCAACCTCGTGCAGATCCTGACGATGCGCCGGATCCAGGACGCGGGCAACCGTCCCCTGGGCCTGGTCGGTGGTGCGACGGGTCTGATCGGCGACCCGAAGCCGAACTCCGAGCGCACGCTCAACGCCCCCGACACCGTCGCCCAGTGGGTCGAGCGGCTGCGTGCGCAGATCGCGCCGCTGCTGGACTTCGAGGGGCCGAACGCCGCGGTCATGGTCAACAACCTGGACTGGACGCAGGGCCTGTCGGCCATCGAGTTCCTGCGGGACGTCGGCAAGCACTTCCGGGTCAACAAGATGATCGCGAAGGAGGCCGTCTCCCGGCGGCTCAACTCCGACGCGGGCATCAGCTACACCGAGTTCAGCTACCAGATCCTGCAGGGCATGGACTTCCTGGAGCTGTACCGGCGGTACGGCTGCACCCTGCAGACCGGCGGCAGCGACCAGTGGGGCAACCTCACCTCGGGCACCGACCTGATCCACCGGGTCGAGCCGGAGGCCGTGGTGCACGCGCTGGGCACTCCGCTGATCACCAAGGCCGACGGCACCAAGTTCGGCAAGACGGAGTCCGGCACGGTCTGGCTCGACCCCGAGATGACCACGCCGTACGCCTTCTACCAGTTCTGGCTGAACGCGGACGACCGGGACGTCTCCAAGTTCCTGCGCATCTTCAGCTTCAAGTCCCGTGAGGAGATCGAGGAGCTGGAGAAGGCGACCGAGGAGCGCCCGCAGGCCCGTGCCGCCCAGCGTGCGCTGGCCGAGGAGCTGACGACGCTGGTGCACGGCGCCGACCAGACGGCGGCCGTGATCGCCGCGTCCAAGGCCCTCTTCGGTCAGGGCGAGCTGGCGGAGCTGGACGACAGAACGCTGGCGGCGGCGCTGTCCGAGGTGCCGCACATCCAGGTCGCCGAGCTCGGTCTCGTCGTGGACCTGTTCGCCGAGGTCGGTCTCGTGGCCAGCAAGTCGGCGGCGCGGCGCACCGTGAAGGAGGGCGGCGCCTACGTGAACAACGTCAAGGTCGCCGCCGAGGACGCCGTTCCCGCCAAGGAGGACCTGCTGCACGGGCGGTGGCTGGTGCTGCGGCGGGGGAAGAAGAACCTGGCCGCGGTCGAGGTGACCGGAGCGTAGAACGCCGTAGGGGCGCGGGTGGCCTGGCGACTGCCGCTTCGTCGTGGCTGGTCGCGCCCACGCGGCGGAGCCGCAGATCGGCACAGTCCCGCGCCCCTCAGGGCGTTGCTCTCACGCCCGCTGTTTGCGCTTGCCCAGCGTCGCCATGTACAGCATGTCGCCGACGCCCACGATGATGATCGCGGCGATCAGCTGGAAGGCGTGGCGGCTCCAGTCGATGCCGGAGGTCGCGTCGACGCCCGCCCAGCGGGCGATGGCGTTGCCGACGAGGGCGCCCAGCATGCCGAAGATGGTCGTCAGCCAGAGCGGACTGTGCTGCTTGCCCGGGATGATCGCCTTCGCGATCAGGCCCAGCACGAATCCCACGATGATCGCCCACAACCAGCCCATGGCTGCCTCCTTGTACGGCTCGACGTGAGCATTACCGTCAGTGTCGGCCCATGCGCCGTACGCCGCATGTCGAGTCGGCCGTACGTGCGCAAGCGCAGGTTGTTCGCATCTGCGGGAGGTGCCCCGGTCTCGTAGGCGGCGCAGGTGCGGCGTAACGTAGGACGTGTCCGGGCCCGGTTCTCGTGCCGGGAGCGGAGCGGGAACGGGCCGGGGAGAGTCCGATGCGGGCGGATGGTGGAATGTGATGCGGAAGCAGCATGCAGGCGGCGGCGCCCAGGTGTTCCGGATCACCGGAGCCCGTGCGGGCCTTCAGGAGGACGTGCGCGGCCGGCAGCGGCGGTACGTGATCTCGATGTCGGTGCGCACGCTGTCGGTGATCCTCGCGGCCACCCTGTGGAACGTCGAACGGCACGTCGCGATCGTCGCGTTGGTGCTGGGGGCTCTGCTGCCCTACATCGCGGTGGTGATCGCGAACGCCGGGCGGGAGAACGCGCCGGGGCTGCCGTCCACCTTCGTGGCCGCTCCGCTGCGGCCGATGATCTCGCCGGCGCGGGCCGACGAACCCTTCGCGGAATCCGTCCCGGAAGACGCCGCGAGCGGTCCGGCGGCGGGTGTGCGGAGCGAGCCTCACGAGCGGATGTGACGCTCGGCGGAGGGCTCGCAACCGGACGTCACCTCCGGACCATGCTCAAGAAAAGCTCAGATCAATCATGTTGTTCCAGTGCCGGGCGACGGGTTACCCGTGACATACTTCCTACGCGCTCCGCATCCCCCGTCGGAGCGACAGACCGACGCCGGGCAGCTCCCCCCGTGGCTGCTCGGCGTCGCCTTGTTCAGCGCAGTTGGTGAGACGGACCAGTGAGTGAAGAGACCGCGCCGATCTGTTCGGCGAAGGGGTGCCGGGCCGACGCGGTGTGGGTGCTCGCGTGGAACAACCCGAAGATCCATACGCCGGAGCGGCGCAAGACGTGGCTCGCGTGCGACGAACACCGCGAGCATCTGTCCCAGTTCCTCGGGGTGCGGGGGTTCTTGAAGGACGTGGTCCTCCTCATGGACTGGGAAGCCCCCGAAGAGGCCCAGTCCTAGCCCCTTGAGGCGCCTAGCCGCCGATCGCCGACATCGGGCGGTCCGGCTGCACGAACGTCGGGTCGTCCAGGCCCGCGCCCGCCTTCTTGCCCCACATCGCCGTCCGCCAGAGGTTCGCTATCTCCTCGTCCGGGGCGCCCGAGCGCAGGGCCGCGCGGAGGTCGGTCTCCTCCTGGGCGAACAGACAGGTGCGGACCTGACCGTCGGCCGTCAGGCGGGTGCGGTCGCAGGCCGCGCAGAACGGGCGGGTGACCGAGGCGATGACACCCACCACGTGCGGGCCGCCGTCGACGATCCAGCGCTCCGCCGGGGCCGAGCCGCGCTTCTCCGAACCCTCCTCGGTCAGCTCGAAGCGGGTGCGCAGGGAGGTGAGGATGTCCCCTGCCGTGATCATGCCGTCGCGCTTCCAGCCGTGCTGGGCGTCCAGGGGCATCTGCTCGATGAAGCGCAGTTCGTAGTCGTGCTCGACGGCCCAGGCGAGGAGGTCGGGGGCCTCGTCCTCGTTGAGCCCCGGCATCAGGACCGAGTTGACCTTCACCGGGGTCAGGCCGGCCTCGCGGGCGGCGTACAGGCCCTCGATGACGTCCTTGTGGCGGTCCCGGCGGGTCAGGGTCTTGAAGACGTCCGGGCGCAGGGTGTCCAGGGAGACGTTGACCCGGTCCAGGCCCGCGGCCTTCAGGGCCGCCGCGGTGCGCTTGAGACCGATGCCGTTGGTCGTCAGCGACATCTGGGGGCGGGGCTCGAGGGCGGCGACGCGCTCGACGATGCCGACCAGGCCGGGACGCAGCAGGGGCTCGCCGCCGGTGAAGCGAACCTCCTCGATGCCGAGGGAGGTGACGGCGATGTCGATCAGGCGGACGATCTCGTCGTCCGTGAGCAGGTCGGGCTTGGCCAGCCACTGCAGGCCCTCTTCGGGCATGCAGTACGTACAGCGCAGATTGCACCGGTCGGTCAGCGACACACGCAGGTCGGTGGCCTGCCGGCCGTAGGTGTCGATGAGCACGTGGGCCCCCTCCCTCGTCGCGGAACACTGCGGATCATCGCGGATCATTCATTTTCCGTCACTTGCGAGCCTACGTGACCGCACTGACATCGACAGTGCCCGATCCCACGAGGTACGACGCGGCCGCGTCGTAGGGACCTACGACGCGGCCGCTCGGAGGATCGTCCCGGAGGGGACTCAGTGGGCGCCGGTGCCGGTCAGGGACCGGACCTCCAGCTCCGCGTACTTGCCGGCGTCGGGCTCCTCCTTGGACAGGACGGTGCCCAGGAAGCCCATGAGGAAGCCGAACGGGATGGAGATGATGCCCGGGTTCTTCAGCGGGAAGTAGGCGAAGTCGACGTCCGGGAACATCGCCTTCGGGTCGCCGGAGACCACCGGGGAGAACAGCACCAGGCCGGTGGCGACGATCAGACCGCCGTAGATCGACCACAGGGCGCCCTGGGTGGTGAACCGCTTCCAGAACAGGCTGTAGAGGATCGTCGGCAGGTTGGCGGACGCGGCGACCGCGAAGGCCAGCGCGACCAGGCCGGCCACGTTGAGGTCGCGGGCGAGGGCGCCCAGGCCGATGGAGACGATGCCGATGAAGACGGTCGCCCAGCGGGCCGCGCGGACCTCCTCCTTGCCGGACGCCTGGCCCTTGCGGATGACGTTGGCGTAGATGTCGTGCGCGAACGACGACGAGGAGGCGAGGGTCAGGCCCGCCACCACCGCGAGGATCGTCGCGAAGGCCACCGCGGAGATCGTGGCCAGCAGGATCGCGCCCCACGTCGAGTCGACGCCGCCGAGGTGCAGGGCGAGCAGGGGTGCGGCCGTGTTGCCGGACGGGTTGGAGGCGATGATCTCGTCCGGCTTGATGAGCGCGGCGGCGCCGAAGCCGAGGGCGATGGTCATCAGGTAGAAGCCGCCGATGATGCCGATGGCCCAGTTCACGGACTTCCGGGCGGCCTTGGCGTTGGGCACCGTGTAGAAGCGGATCAGGATGTGCGGCAGGCCGGCGGTGCCGAGGACCAGGGCGATGCCGAGGGAGATGAAGTCCAGCTTGGAGGTGCCGGTCGCGCCGTACTGGAGGCCGGGCTCCAGGAAGGCGGTGCCCTTGCCGCTGTTCTCGGCGGCCTTGCCGAGCAGGTCGGAGATGTTGAAGTCGAACTTCAGCAGCACCAGGAACGTGATCAGGATGGTGCCGCTGATCAGCAGCACCGCCTTGACCATCTGGACCCAGGTGGTGCCCTTCATGCCGCCGATGGAGACGTACACGATCATCAGGATGCCGACGAGGGCGACGATGCCGACCTTGCCCGCGTCGGAGGTGATGCCGAGCAGCAGCGAGACGAGGACGCCGGCGCCGGCCATCTGCGCGAGCAGGTAGAAGATCGACACGACGATCGTGGAGGTGCCGGCCGCGGTGCGGACCGGACGCTGGCGCATGCGGTACGCCAGGACGTCGCCCATGGTGTAGCGGCCGGAGTTCCTGAGCGGCTCGGCGACCAGCAACAGGGCGACGAGCCAGGCGACCAGGAAGCCGATGGAGTACAGGAAGCCGTCGTAGCCGAACAGGGCGATGGCGCCGGCGATGCCGAGGAAGGACGCGGCCGACATGTAGTCGCCGGAGACCGCGAGGCCGTTCTGGAAGGCGCTGAACTGGCGGCCGCCGGCGTAGAAGTCGGCGGCGTCCTTGGTCTGGCGGCCCGCCCAGACGGTGATGACGAGGGTCGCCACGACGAAGAGGGCGAACAGGGTGATGATCAGCGGCCGGTGCTCGCTGGCCTCGCCTGCGGCCAGGGTGATCGCGGGGCTCATGCGCCGCCCTCCATCCGGGACTTGATGGCCTCGGCCTTGGGGTCGAGCTTCGCGGCGGCGTGCCGCGAGTACCACCAGGCGATGAGGAACGTGGTGATGAACTGGGCGATTCCGAAGACGAAGGCGACGTTGATGTTGCCGAACAGCTTGGTGCCCATGAAGTCGCCCGCGAAGTTCGACAGCAGGACGTACAGCAGGTACCAGGCGATGAAGCCGACGGTCAGGGGGAAGGCGAAGTTGCGGTAGGAGCGGCGCAGTTCACCGAACTCCGCGCTCTGCTGCACCGCGGTGAACTCCTCGGTGCTGGGGAGTTTGTGTTGCTCTGTCGAGGGGGGCGGTGCGTCGGTAGCCACGGAGTCTCCTCGCGTTGCGGGCGCTGTTGCCACGGCGGACTGGGGCTGTTCGGGCGTGGGGGACGGGTTCGGTACGACGGACATGGACGGCTCTGTTCCTCGCGGTTCGTCAGGGGGCTCGATCGTCCTCGTGCTCCCTGCCCAAGGTCACGGAGGCACGCGAGGACCGGTTCAACGGGGTTTGCTTCTTCTTGAAGTCATCTCGGGAAGGTCATTGCTGGCCAGTGACTGGGAGAGATAACTTCGGGCCTGCACCACCCGTCATGTACCTGCCCGAGCACCACCTGTGTCTCGGGCGGTTTCGTTTCCGGATGATGTGGAGACCCCATGTCCCGTCTGCGTTCCAGACGTCGGCTCGCCCTTGCCGTACCTGTCGTGCTCTCACTGACCGCCTCGCTCGGCTTCCTGCCGGCGGCCGCGTCGGCCGCCCCCTACGCGGAGCCCACCGCGCAGACAGCGGACGCACCGAACCTGTCGTACGTCGTCAACACCAAGGTGGACCGTTACACGATCGCGTCGGTCAAGAAGGCGATCGCGGCGGCCGGGGGCACGGTCGTCATCACGTACGACAAGATCGGCGTGATCGTCGTCCACTCGGCCAACCCCGACTTCGGGCCCCAGATACGCAAGGTCCGTGGCGTGCAGTCGGCGGGCGCGACCCGTACCTCGGCGCTGACTCCGGCCGGCACCACGGACGAGGGCGCGGTGCAGCTGCTCACCAAGGAGCAGGCCGAGAAGGTCGAGAAGGCCTCGGCCGCCGACGCCGGGAGCGAGCCTCTCGAGGCCGACCAGTGGGACCTGCGGGCGATCGGCGCCGACAAGGCCGCGCAGATCAACCCGGGCAGCAAGAAGGTCACCGTCGCCGTCATCGACACCGGCGTCGACGACACCCACCCGGACATCGCCCCCAACTTCTCCAAGTCCCAGTCCGCCAACTGCGACGGCGGTGTCCCGGACACCTCCGAGGGCGCCTGGCGGCCGTACACCGCGGACGACTACCACGGCACCCACGTGGCCGGTGAGATCGCCGCCGCACGCAACGGCATCGGTGTCGCCGGTGTCGCGCCCGGTGTGAAGGTCGCGGCCATCAATGTGACCGACCCGAGCAACGGTCTCTTCTACCCGGAGAGCGTCGTCTGCGCGTTCGTCTTCGCGGCCGACCACGGCGTGGAGATCACGAACAACAGCTACTACGTTGATCCATGGCTGTACAACTGCCTTGACGACCCCGACCAGCGGGCCATTGTTGATTCGGTCAACCGGGCGTCCCTCTACGCTCAGCACAAGGGCACGCTCAACCTGGCGTCGGCGGGCAACTCCAACGACGACCTCGACTCCGACGCCCTTGTCGACGACTCCAGCCCCGACGACTCCACGCCGGTCACCCGCACCGTCGACCCGCACAAGTGCTTCGACGTGCCGACCATGCTGCCGGGTGTCGTCACGGTCAGCGCGACGGGCGTCAACAACCTCAAGTCGTACTACTCGTCGTACGGTTACGGCGTCGTCGACATCGCGGCGCCGGGCGGCGACCGGCTCTACCAGATCCCGGACACCCCGTCGAAGAACGGCCGCATCCTGTCGACGCTGCCGAACAACTCGTACGGCTTCCTCCAGGGCACCTCGATGGCGTCTCCGCACGCCGCGGGTGTCGCCGCGCTGCTGAAGTCGACGCATCCGTGGGCGAGCCCGGCGCAGCTCCAGGCGCTGCTGAAGGCGCAGGCGGACAACCCCGGTTGCCCGGCCTCCTACGACCAGGACGGCGACGGCACCCAGGACGCGACCTGTGTGGGCGGCAAGCGGGTCAACGGGTTCTACGGCTTCGGCATCGTGAACGCGCTGCGCGCGGTCAAGTAACCCGAACCGGGCGGCGCGGCCTCGACAGGCTGCGCCGCCCAGTACGTCCCGCACGGTCCGCCCGGACCACGAACCAACTGGGGAGGCCAGCAGACCGGCTGCGCCCACCTCCTGATCAGTGCACCGCGGCCGGAGCACCCCAGGTCAGGATCCGGCAATCAGTTTCTGCACCTCGGGCGGCAGTTCATTGTTCGAGTAGACGGCGGCGACGTCCTCGTACGTCCGCTCCTGGTACAGGGCCAGGATTTCGCCCTTGCCGAGGGTCCTGGCGATCGTCTTGCACCTCAACGAATCCGTGTACATGGTGAGGTTCTCGTGCCCCGCCCCGACATGACCGAGCCCGAAGACGTGTCCGGCCTCGTGCGTACCGACGGAGCGGACATCGAAGAACCGGTTCGCGCAACTGCTGGTCGGCTTGTTCGTGAAGTCCTTGTCATACGTGTTGAGCTCACCATGACTCGCCGGGACCGGCTCGTAGGCTGATCTCGGATTGATTGAATCAATACTGCATAGTGAAGTCGTGACTGACGTGGTGCGCGAGGGGGCGCTTCAGGCGCGGCTTCCCGTCCGGGAGTTGGCGCGGGCCTGCGTCGACGCGTGTGCGCGGGCCGCCGCCGAGCTGGGGGCGCGGCGGGCCGGGCTCGACGCGGTGCCGGATGTGCGGGTGGACGACAGGGCCGTCGCCACCGCGTTCACGAGTGAGCGGCATCTGTTGATCAATGGCCGGGCGCCGGTCAACTTCGCGCCCTTGTCGAGGTTCTGGCGGACCGCCGACGGGTGGGTGCGCACCCACGCCAACTACCCGCACCATCGCGAGCGGCTGCTCAGGGTGATGGGACCCGCCGACTCACTGGAGGCGGCGTTCGCCGAACGGTCCGCTCCGGAGGTCGAGGACGCCGTGTACTCGGCCGGCGGGCCCGCCGTCGCCCTGCGGACGCCCGAGGAGTGGGCGGCGCACGAGCAGGCCGTGGAGCTGGCGAAGCGGCCTCTTGTGGAACGGGAACGGCTCGACTCCGCCCCCGCGCGCGTGCTCGCGCCGATCGGCGGCACTCCCCTGCTGCCCGCCGCCGGACTGCGGGTGCTGGACCTGACCCGGGTCATCGCGGGACCGGTCGCCACGCGCACGCTCGCCCTGCTGGGCGCGGACGTGCTGCGGATCGATCCGCCCCGGATGCCCGAGCTCCCGGACCAGCACGCCGACACGGGCTTCGGGAAGAGGTCCGCGACGCTGGACCTGGCGGCCGACCGGGGCGCCTTCGAGGAGTTGCTGGCGCTGGCCGACGTGGTCGTCACCGGGTACCGGCCGGGTGCGCTGGACCGGTTCGGGCTGTCGGCGGAGGCGCTGGCCGAGCGGCGGCCGGGGATCGTCGTGGCGCAGTTGTCGGCGTGGGGCGCGTACGGGCCGTGGAGCGAGCGGCGGGGCTTCGACAGCCTGGTACAGGTGGCGACCGGGATCGCGGTGGTCGAGGGGTCGCCGGAGCGGCCCGGCGCGCTGCCTGCGCAGGCGCTCGACCACGGGACGGGGTATCTGCTGGCGGCGGAGGTGCTGCGGGCGGTGCGCGAGCAGTCATACGACGGCGGCAGCCGGTGCGTGCGGCTGGCGCTGGCCCGGACGGCGCAGTGGCTGATGGAAGGGGTCCCGGACGGGTCGGCCGGATGGGTCCGGGGGCTCGACGTGACCGGGACCGCCGGGCAGGAAGAGGCGGCCGGGCAGGGCGCTCAGGCCTCCTACGACGGCCCGGACGCCTGCCTCGCCGAGACCGACAGCGGCATCGGGCGGCTGCGGTACGCCCGGTCGCCGGTGTCCTTCGCCGGCGGGCCGGTCGACTGGGCGCGGCCGCCGGGGCCCTGGGGCGCCGATCCCGCGCGGTGGGCGTGAGCGGCGGTCGGCCGGAAAACGTACCTCTGGGCGGAATGGCGTAACGCCCGTTGTTTTTCTGGACTTGCCCTGTTCTGCGACGGCTGGTGAACATCTTGAGGTGACCTTGATAAGACCCAGCACCGGGGCGCCGGACGCCGGCGGACCGCTGCCGCGCCGGTCCGGCACCGCCCGTGCCGTCGCCGTCCTCGTCCTGGTGGCCCTCGGGGCCCTGATACCCCTGCTCGGTCCGTCCGCCGCGCTGCACGGCACCGGGGAGGCAGCGCCACCCGGTGACGGTGGCATCGCGCTGCTGCGGGCGGTGCTGTTCGCCGGGCTGTGCGTTCCGGTGGGCGAGCTGTTCGTGAAGCGGCTGGCCCGCGCGGTGCCCGACGCGCCGAAGGCCATGCCCCGCAGTTGGGCCGTGTACGCCGCGGGGGCCGGTTTCGTGGCCGCCCTGGGGCTGGCCTCGGTGGTGGCGACCGGGAACCTCGTGCCGCACAGCCTCGCCGAGATCGACGTGGGCGGCCTGTACGACTCCCGGGACGGCAAGCTCGCGCTCGTCGAGGTCAACGCGTTCCTCGTGGCAGGGCTGTGCGCCCGGTCGGCCCGCCCCGCCTCCCAGGTCTGGCCGCTGGCCGCGGTCGTGGTCGCGGAGGCGCTCCGGGCCCATCCACCGACCGAGCACGAGCCGCTGGTCGGGTCGGGGCTGACCCTCGTTCATCTGACCTGTGCGGCGCTGTGGGTGGGCGGACTGCTGTACGCGCTGCGGACGCTCCGGGGGTGGGGGGCGTCGGAGGCGGGCTCGGCCCTGCTGGGCCTCTACGCGCGCGTGGCCGCCGTCCTGCTGGCCGCGATCACGGCGACCGGGCTGTGGAGCACCCTGCGCCGGATGCCGCCGGAGACGGTCCTCGACCAGCTGACGTCGACCGCGTACGGGCGCGTGCTGCTCGCCAAGGTACTGCTGGTGGCCGCGGTCGCCGGGCTCGCCCTGTGGGCGCGGCTCCGGCTGCGCCGGGCGCCCGACCCGCTGACCGCCTGCTCCCCCGCGCGGGCGGAGGTCGCCCTGCTGGGCGCGGTGGTCGTGGTGTCGGGGCTGCTGACGGCGCTGCCGTTGCCGATCCGCTGGTGAGCCTGGTGAGTCTGGTGAGCCTCGGGTCCGCGCGACGGTCTTCAGGCCGCGCCTGAGCCTCAGCCGGTGACCAGGACCTTCAGCGCCGTACGCTCGTCCATCGCCTTGTAGCCGTCCGGGACGCCCTCCATGCCGACGGTCAGGTCGAAGACGGGCGACGGATCGATGCTGCCGTCCAGGATGTCGGGCAGCAGCTCCGGGATGTACGCGCGGACCGGGGCGACGCCGCCGCGCAGGGCGATGTTCCGGTCGAACATGACGCCGAGGTCGAGCCCGGTGCCGCTGCCGTGCGGGACGCCGACCCAGCCGACGGTGCCGCCGTCGCGGGCGATGCCGACCGCCGTGCGCATGGACTGCTCGGTGCCGACGGCCTCGACGACGGCGTGCGCGCCCTGGCCGCCGGTCAGTTCGCGGACGGCCTCGACCGCCGCGTCGCCGCGCTCGGCGACGACGTCGGTGGCGCCGAAGCGGCGGGCGATGTCGGTGCGGGCCTCGTGGCGGCCCAGCGCGATGATCCGCTCGGCGCCCAGCCGCTTGGCGGCGAGGACCGCGCACAGGCCGACGGCACCGTCACCCACGACGGCGACCGTGGCACCCGCGCGGGCGCCGGCGCCGAGGGCGGCGTGGTGGCCGGTGCCCAGGACGTCGGAGAGGGTCAGCAGGCCGGACAGCAGGTGGTCGTCGGAGGCCGCCTCCTTGGGCAGTTGCACGAGGGTGCCGTCGGCGAAGGGCACGCGCACGGCCTCGCCCTGGCCGCCGTCGTAGCCGACGGAGCCCCAGAAGCCGCCGTGCTCGCACGAGGTGTTCAGGCCCTCACGGCAGTAGTCGCAGACGCCGTCGGACCACATGAAGGGCGCGACGACCAGGTCTCCGCGCCGTACGGTGCCCACCTCGGAGCCCGTCTCCTCGACGATGCCGAGGAACTCGTGCCCGATGCGCTGCCCCGGCTGCCGGGCTGCCTGCCCGCGGTACGCCCACAGGTCGCTGCCGCAGATGCAGGCGCGCAGCACGCGCACCACGGCGTCGGTGGGCAGCTGCACGACCGGGTCGGGCACGTCCTCCACGCGCATGTCGAAGGGGGCGTGGATGGTGGTGGCGCGCATGGCGAGGGTCCTTCTCGTCTGGGGCGGTACGTGCGCTCAGGGGGTGGTCGAGCGCACTTCACCGTACGCCGCCCCGGGCAGCCGTCGCTCGCCGAGGGCGCCGGTGACCAGCAGGTACTGGGCGGCGACATAGGTGAGCATGATCCACAGGTCGGGGCGCGGCAGCTGGTCCCAGTCGGCGACACCGCTCGCGATGAGCGTGTCGGAGACGACGAAGAGCACACCGCCGATCCCGGCCACGCGGCCCATGCGGGCGGCGGCGAGGTACGCCATGGCGGTGAGCAGGACGCTGTAGCCGGCGACGGGGACGCGGAGGTCGGCGGGGAGGTCCGGCCAGAGGGACTGGATCGTGGTGGACAGCACGACGACGTAGATGACGGCGAGGAGGCCGCCCCGCGCGCGTACGGTCGCGATGTCCGTGCCGTACTTCTGGAACAGCACGATGTAGCAGACGTGTCCGGCGGCGAACGAGGCCATCCCCGCGAGGAAGGCCGGGTCGGCGTCGAAGAGGAGCAGGACGTCGCCACCCCAGCCGCAGAGCAGGGCGGCGGTCAGGAGGCGAGGGGCGCCCCTGGACGCCGCGTACGCGGCCAGCAGCGGCATCAGGAGCGGCTTGGCGACCATGTGCCCGATGTCCCACCCGGCGGCCAGCGAGGCGAGGTCCACGGCGGCGGCGAGGGCGAAGGCCCTGAGGAGGAGGCGTGTCACGCGGCGATGATCTCCTTGGCCGGCTCCGCAGCGGTAGCGGGTTTCCAACCCGGGCCCCGGAAGAGGACCCCCACGCGATCACGCCACCTTCGAGCGGCCTTGATGTCCTTGGCGATCGACATGTACTCGTGGGTGGCCACCTTGATCGGGTTGAACGTGTTGATGTTCTTGGTCAACCCGTAGACGGGCCGGTCGGTCTCGGCGATGAACGAGCCGAAGAGCCGGTCCCACACGATGAGGATGCCTCCGAAGTTGCGGTCCAGGTAGCCGCCCTGCGAGGCGTGGTGGACCCGGTGGTGGGAGGGCGTGTTGAGGATGAACTCGAACCAGCGGGGCATCTTGTCGATGCGCTCGGTGTGGATCCAGAACTGGTAGACGAGGTTCGCCGAGGAGCAGAACGCGAGGGCGGCCGGGTGCACACCGGCGGCGATGAGCGGCACGTAGAACGGCCAGACGGTCAGCGAGGTCCAGGGCTGCCGCAGCGCGGTGGTGAGGTTGAACTTCTCGCTGGAGTGGTGGACGACGTGGCAGGCCCACAGGATGCGGATGACGTGGTGGCCGCGGTGGGACCAGTAGTAGAAGAAGTCCTGCGCGAGCAGCATCAGCGGGACGGTCCACCACAGCACGGGGACGCGCAGGGGCGTGAGTTCGTAGACCGCGGTGTAGATCGCGACGATCGGGATCTTCCACAGGAAGTCGAAGACGAGGCTTCCCAGGCCCATGCCGACGCTGGTGGCGGCGTCCTTCGTCTCGTATCCGGCGGCATCCTCGTCGGGGTGGATGCGGACGCTGATCATCTCGACCACGGTGAGCAGCACGAAAGCGGGTATCGACCACAGCACGACATCGGGCAGGTTCGGCATGCTCGCACCGTAGAACCGCTGGTGGGCCGCGACTAGACGTTGTTACTCACAAGTATTACCGGCGGTACGCGCTTACTTGTTGGTGATCTCCGCCAAAGTCTGCACGCGCGGTTTCAGACTCCGGCCGCCCCCAGCAGTGCCCCCGCGGCGTAGGTGACGCCCATGGCCAGCGCGCCGCCCGCCACGTTCCGCAGCATCGCCCTGCCCGGGTCGGCCGCCCCGAGGCGGGCGCTGCTCCAGCCGGTGAGGACGAGGGCGGCGAGGACGGAGACCACGGTGACCGCGAGGCGCCAGCCGGCCGGGGGCAGGACCATCGCCAGGAGCGGGAGCAGGGCGCCCGCCGTGAACGCCAGGAAGCTCGCCCAGGCGGCATGCCAGGGGTTGGTCAGCTGGTCGGGGTCGATGCCCAGCTCCACGCGCGCGTGGGCGCGCAGGGCGTCCCGCGCGGTGAGCTGCTCGGCGGCCTCGCGGGCCACCTCCCGGGACAGCCCCCGTTCCTCCAGCAGCCCGGTGAGCTCCTCCAGCTCGGCCTCCGGCTGCTCACGCAGCTCCCGCTTCTCCAGCGCCAGGGCCGCCTTCTCCGAGTCGCGCTGGGTGGAGACGGAGACGTACTCGCCGGCCGCCATGGACATCGACCCGGCGAGCAGTCCGGCCAGGCCCGCCGTCAGCAGGGCGGAGCGGTCGTCGGTGGCGCCGGCCACGCCGACGACGAGGCCCGCGGTGGACACGATGCCGTCGTTGGCGCCGAGGACGGCGGCCCGCAGCCAGTTCAGCCGCTCGCCGAGCGCACCGCCGTGGGTCTCGTCATGCGTGGGTTCTGTCACAGACGCGAGGATGGCACCGCAGGTGTCACCACACCCGTACCGACGCCCCCTTCGCGAACACCGGGCTCGTCGCGTCCTTCGGCGGTTCCTCCAGCGGCTCCGCGATCTCCTCGACCGTCGGCCCCGCCTTCGCCGCGATCGGGTCGAGGAGGTCGAGGTCGAAGCCGTACACGCGCGCGGCGTTGCCGCCGACCATCGCCGCGACCTCGTCGCGGGGCACGCGCGCGTAGGCGTGGCGCAGGCCTTCGCGCGTGTACGGGTAGGTGCCCTCGTCGTGCGGGTAGTCGCTGCCCCACATGATCTTGTCGACGCCGATCCGGTCCCGCAGCGGCACCTCGTGCGGGCGCATGAAGCTGGCGCCGACGAAGCAGTTGTCGCGCCAGACCTGTGAGGGCGCGTCGCCCATGCGGGCGGCCAGTCCGGCGCCGAACTTGGACTCCGCGGTGGAGGCCTTCGTCGCCGCCGCGACCAGGCGTCCGTGGTAGTAGTCCAGCATGTCCAGCACGCCCGGGATCCAGCCCGAACCCTGTTCGGTGAGGACCAGTTTCAGGCCCGGGTGACGGCGGAAGGCGCCGCCGAAGACGAGGTGCCACAGCGCCCGGTGCGAGAACCAGGTCGTCTCGACCATGAAGACCGCGCGGGCGGCCGGTTCGTCGCCGAGCGGCGGGGACGCCGAGCCGGCGTGGTGGTTGACGGGGACGCCGAGCTCCGCGCAGACCGCCCAGAGCGGGTCGTACACCGAGGAGTACAGCTCGGGCAGACCCGAGCCGGGCGGGGTGCCGGGGAGCAGGACACCGCCCTTGAGGCCCGCTCCGGCGGCCCACCGGACCTCTTTGACGGCTTCCTCGACGTCGTTGAGGAGGATCTGGAAGACGCCCGCGCGGCGGCCGGGCGCGGCGGCGCAGAAGTCCGCGAGCCAGCGGTTGTGGGCGCGCAGACCGGCCCAGCGGCGCTCGAAGTCCTCCGCGGTGGGTGCGGGCGCCATGAGCGAACCCGACGGGAAGAACGGTGGGACCGTGTTCGGGAACACCACCTCGGCGACGATCCCGTCCGCCTCCAGCTCCGCGAGCCGCCGCTCGGAGTTCCAGTTCCTGTCGGCGGTGTCGGCGAGCAGGTCCTCGTACGGGTTGACGTACGTCGCCGCCCACGCGTCGAACTCGTCGTGGTACCGCTTCTCCAGGTAGGGCCGGTAGTCGAGGAGGTCGGCGCCCGCGTGGCAGTCGGCCGAGATCACCGTGTAGCGGTCGGTCATGAGGTGGCCCCCAGCACGGGGAAGTCGTGGTCGGTCAGCCAGTGCCGGCCCACCTCGCGCGAGCGCGCCCAGGACGCCTCCACGGCCGTCTGGTCGGCGCTCTGGCCGAGGTCGGCGGGGGTGGGGCCGATGCGGCGGGCGAGCGGGGTCAGTTTCTCGACGTCGAAGCCGAAGGCGTCGGCAGCGGCGAGGCCCAGCATGCGGCGGGTCTCCGCGACCGGGATGTCGTGGAAGGTGCGCTTCAGCCACGCGCGCGTGTCGGGCCAGGTGCCTTCGGGATGCGGGAAGTCACTGCCCCAGAGGATGTTGTCGACACCGATCTCGTAGCGCTGGGCGAGTTCGCGGCGCTTGGTGTTGGTGGCGCAGACGAAGACCTGCCGGTCGAGGTACTCGTGCGGCGGGCGCTTCAGCTCCTGGAACGGGGAGAGCTTCTTGCCGCCGTGCGCGCCCAGGTAGAGGCGGTCCATGAACCACAGCAGGTTCGGCAGCCACCAGCAGCCGGACTCCGCCACACCGAACCTGAGCCCGGGGTGGCGTTCGAAGACGCCGGACCAGAGCAGGAACCACAGCGGCCGGGCGGGCCACCAGGTCACCTCGCTGACGTAGATGCCGAGATGGTCGCCGTACTCGTGGCGCGGGGCCGCTCCCGAGTGGGTGAGGACCGGCATCGAGCACTCGGCGGCGGCCGCCCACACCGGGTCGTAACGGCGGTCGTGGTAGGGCTCCTTGTCGACCCACATGGACGGGATCATCAGGGCGCCGAGGCCGGACTCCTTGGCGCGGTACACCTCGGCGACGACCCTCTCGGCCGGGGCCGTGACCGGCAGCAGGGCGACCCCGCAGTGCCGTTCGGGGTGCTCGGACACGAAGTCGGCCAGCCAGCGGTTGTGCGCCTGGGCGCCGGCCATGCCCAGCTCCGGGTCCTGGTCGCCGGAGAGGCCGAGCCCCACCCCGAAGGGCGCCGCCGTCTGGCTGTCGACCGCGTCGGCGTCCGGGAAGACGACCTCGGCGGCCACCCCGTCGCCGTCCAGCTCCTTGAGCCGCTGCGCGGTGTCCCAACCTCCGCGCAGGCCTTCCTCGTTGTCCTGGAACCACTTGGCCGCGAAGGCCTCGTTGCGGATGCCGAGCCGGGTCATCTCCGCACGGCGCCGCTCGCGCCCGGCGAGGAAGTCGTCGAAGTCCCGGTGGAACCGGGCGTCCAGATAGGGCCGGTACTCCTCGGTGGGCAGCCCGGCGTGGCAGTCGGAGGAGATGATCAGATAGGGCTCCTGGTCGGTCACGTCGACCCCCTCAGTCGAGAATGAAGTTCTCCAGGTACGCCGGGTTCGCGCGGTCCAGCATCGACTGGGCACGCGCGCGTATCTGCGCGTCGCTGTGCTCGCTCGGCGGCAGCATCCAGAAGCGGTCCGCGCGGATGCCGTCGACGACGGTCTCGGCGACCTCCTCGACGGGTGTGAAGCGCACTTCCCGGCCCGCCTCCCTCATCGCGGCCTCCCATTGGTCGAGGCTGCGGTACGGCGTCCTGCGGGGCCGCTCCTTGGCGTACCGCTCGGGGCGGTTGCGGTGCGACTCCCACAGGCCGGTGCGGAGCATGTGCGGTCCCGGGAACAGGACCGAGGCGCCCACGCGCGCGTGCTCGGCCTTCAGATGGGCGTACAGGGACTCGGTCATCGTCACCACGGCCGCCTTGGTGACGGCGTAGACGGAGGCGGTGGGGAGCGGGGCGATGCCGCCGTCACCGGAGGACGTATTGACCACATGACCGGGTTGACCCGACTTGATCATGTGGGGGACGAATGCCTGGACACCATGGAAGACGCCCCACACATTGACGGAGAACGCCCACTTCCAGTCGTTCGGTTCGTGCTCCCACATCCGGCCTTCGGCACCCGAGCCGACCCCGGCGTTGTTGCACAGCACATGGACGGCGCCGTACGTCTCGTAGGCGAAGTCCGCCAGTTCCAGCACCTGTTCGCGCTCGCCGACGTCGACCACGCGCGCGTGCACGTCGGCCCCGTCCGCGCGGAGCGCCGCGACGGCCGCGTCCAGCGCCGGTCGCTCGACGTCGGCGAGAACGACCTTCAGCCCCTCGGCGGCGAACCGGCGGGCCATGGCGAGACCGACACCGCTCGCGGCACCGGTGACGACGGCGACCTGACCGGGCAGGAGGTCCATCAGGCGCTCCCCTCCGGAGGACCGTCCAGCACCTGCGCCGGATCGTCGTAGCGCTGATGGACGTACGGCAGCAGCGCCCGCGCATCCACCCGTTCGACGACCTTGCCGCGCTGGTCGCTGGTCTTCTCGCCGATGGTGATCTCCACCAGCCGGCGCACCGGCAGGTCGGCCACCGGGTCGTACATCGACTCGCGCAGGACCACGTCGCCGGTGATCCGCTCCAGGCGGCGCACCTTCTCGTTGCGCAGGCAGTGCACGAGGACGGGATCGCCGTCGAAGCCCGAACCGTCCACCGCGGGAAGGAACTTGAAGTAGAAGTCCGTCTTCTGGGCGGGCTCCGGCAGCGGCAGCGCACCGGCGACCGCGCCGCACACCTCCACGAAGGCGATGCCGTGCCGGGCGAGGAAGGCGCGGACGACCAGGCCCTCGCGCTCCACGACGACCTCGCCGAGCTTCTTGGGCTCGCCGAACACCTCACGGCCGCCGATCAGGGCCCGCTCGTGGGTCATCGGCATGACCAGGGGGTACCAGCCGTCGACTCCGTCATGGGCGGCCGCGACCGCGAACGAGCCCGCGCCGAGCGGGTATCCGGGCAGGTCGACCTTGCTGATGTTGACCCGGGCCAGCGGCCTGCCCGTGGGCTTCAGGGGCGGCGGCAGGACCGCCGCGACCGCGTCCGGGTCGGTCTCCCAGACGGCCACCACCCCGGTGGACCAGATGTCCGGGAGCCTCGCGCCCGCGGTGCGCGCGGCCGCGATCTCCGCCTCGGTCCGCGCGCCGTACCGTACGCGTGCCATGCCGTACCGCCCTTCTTCTGATGGGCCGTCACCTGTAACACAGTTACAGCAGACCCCCTGCGGGGTAAATACGCGTGCACGACCGGGACTTGGGGGCAGCATGGCGAGAGCGTCGCTCACCAGGGACGACGTCCTGGACACGGCCGCGAACCTGGTGAAGCAGCACGGCCCCGAGGCGCTGACCATGCGCAAGCTCGCCGCCGAACTGGGCACCGCCGTCACCTCGATCTACTGGCACGTCGGCAACCGCGAGTCCCTGCTGGACGCCCTCGTACGGCGGACCGTGGCCGAGCTCGGTGAGATCAGGCCCGCCGGGCGCACCCCGGCCGAGCGGGTCGTGTCCGTGGCCCGCATCCTGCGCCGGCGGCTGCGCGAGCATCCGCACCTCGTCGCGATGGTCCACGAACGCGGCCTGACCGAGCGGATGTTCCTGCCCGCGCAGCAGGCGCTGGTGCGCGAGGTGCACGCGGCCGGGCTGCGGGGTGCCCGCGCGGCGGAGGCGGTGCGGGCCGTGCAGTTCCAGGTCGTGGGCTTCGTCCTCGTAGAACGCAATCGTGAACGGGCGCCCGCACAGCAGCCCGCGGAGGACCCGTACGACGACCCCGCGCTCGCCCGCGCCTTCGCCCGTCCCGTCGACGAGGAACGGCTGTTCGTGACGTCCGTACGGGCTCTCGCGCGGTCGCTGCTCGACAGCGGGCGAGCCACTCGAGAACGAGGAGAAGCCGCTCGGAAATAATTCGGTGGCGCCCGCCGGGACCGTCCTCCTACAGTCGTGCTCGCGGGGACGGCTCCGCCGCGTGCTTCCTTCTCTCTTTCCTATGACAACGACAGCGCGCCCACTCTCCGTCCCCGCCTCTGAGACTTCTCTCCACCTTCCCCCAGGGGGCTTCCGCTTGTCCGTACTGTCGTCCGTGCTGCTCCGCCGCCTCCGTACCGTCTACGTCGACCAGGCCGGGCCGCGTCCGGGCGACCCGTCGACGGCACCAGGGCTCGTCGCGCTCGAAGCCGAGCTGCTGGACCGGGGATTCGCACCGACGGCGGAGCTGCACGCGGCGCTCGCCTGGCTGGGGCCCGCCGGGCTCGCGGACGCGGGCAAGCAGCTCGTCCGGCACATCGACGCCGAACTGGGCGCGGACCGCACCCACATGCCGATGTTCCGCAGCTTCCCGGCCTCGGTGCCCGACGACACCTTCCAGCTGTTCGTCGACCGCGTCTTCACGCTGCTGCTGCAGTGGCCGAAGCAGCCGTGCGTACTGTGCGGCACGGTCGGCAGCGTGCACCCCGTGTCCCCGTGCGCGCATCTGGTGTGCCGGGAGTGCTGGGACGGCGCGGACTACGCGGGCTGCCCGATCTGCCACCGCCGGATCGACCGCGACGACCCCTTCCTGAAGCCCGCGGCACCGCGTCACGCGCGTGAAGTCGGCGTCGGCCCGCTGAAGTTGCTCGCGCTCGGCAAGGACTCCCGGGCGGACGCGGTGCGGGCGCTGCTGCGGCTGCTGGCCCGGCGGACCCCGCTGCCGCCGCAGGACCGCGACGACGTGAAGATCCTGCTGGCGCACGCACCGGCCGACCTGGGCTGGTTCCCCGAGGACGTCCCGGTGCGGCAGACCAAGGCGCTGGCCCTCGGCATGCTCCTGCTCGACCGGCACACGCGCGTGGGGGCCACCGAGCTGCTCGACACGCAGCTCACGACCGCGACGGACGTGCTGCGGCTGCTGTGCGTGTGGTCCGGCGGCGACGGTGACCTCCTGGAGCCGCCGCGCATGCGCTCGCTCCCGCGCCCGCTGCGGCGCCGGCTGCTCGGCGTCCTCGACGGACTGGCGATGCCGTCGCTGGTCGAGGACGTGCTGAGGCACCCGGGCGCCTGGAAGCGCGCCGCCGAGATCCTGCACCCGTACGAGCAGCACGCGCGCCACCCGAAGGCCGCGCTCGCCTTCGCGGTCCTGCGCGCCACGGACGTCTCCGAGGGCGCCCTCGGGGAGGCCCTGCTGCGGACGGCCGCGCAGCATCCCGACGCGGTGCGGGTGACCCACCGGGACGCGGTACGGACGACCGCGGAACAGCCCACCGAGACGCGGACGACCGCAGAACAACCCGCGACGCGGACGATCGCCGAGCAGCCCACCGCGACGCCGACGACCGCGGAACAGCCCGCGACGCGGACGATCGCCGAGCAGCCCACCGCGACGCCGACCACCGCGGAACAGCCCGCGACGCGGACGATCGCAGGACAGCCCACCGCGACGCCGACGGCCGGAACCCGCATCAGACCGGCAACCTGGACGGCACGCGTCGAACAGGCGCTGCAGGAAGCCGACTTCGAGGGCGCCCTCGATCTGCTCGCCCAGCGCCCCGGCGAGCTGCTGCGCCGCCTCGACCACCTGCTGCGGCTGCGCGAACTCGACGTACTGCCCGAGGAATGCCGTGACGTGCTGCGCCGGGTACTGCCCAAGGCCGGCCCCGGGCCGCTGCTCGCCGTGCTCGGGCGGATGCGCATCCGCCATCTCCCGGGCGGGCGGCGGGTGTTCTTCCCGCGCGGCCAGGTGACGCACTCGTTCACGATCGACGACACGCGCGTGCCGCTGTCGCCGAAGGTGACGGAGGCGGTCTGCGACCTGCTGGAGGCGGAGGCGCTGCGCCGCCTCGGCCGGCACGACGAGCCCCGTCTCGACCTGTCCGTGCTCGACTCGGCGCTCACCGGGCTCGCGGTACCCGCCGCCGAGACCGCCGCCAGCAAGGCCCTCGTCACCGTCCCGCGCGGCAGCACGCAACCCCTGCCCGAGGGCGAGGTGCTGCGGCTCTTCCTGCACTGGACGGAGCCCGCCAAGCAGCGCGTGGACCTCGACCTGTCGGTGGCCTTCTACGACGCCGAGTGGAACTTCGCGGGCCTGTGCGACTACACGAGCCTCGTCCACGACGGCCGTTCGGCCGTCCACTCCGGCGACCTGGTGTCGGCGCCCGCGCCGGACGGAGCGACCGAGTACGTGGACCTGGACCTGGCGGCACTCGCGGAGCGCGGTGTGCGCTACGCCCTGCCGGTCGTCTTCAGCTTCAACGACATCGCGTTCGACGACCTCCTGGACGCCTTCGCCGGCTTCATGGCGCTGCCGTCCGCGGCCGAGGAGGACCGGAACGCGTCGTACGACCCGCGTACGGTCCGTCAGCGCTACGACCTGGTGGGCGACTCGCGCATCCACGTCCCGATGCTGGTCGACCTCGACCGCCGTACGTTCCTGTGGACCGACCTCCACCTCCCGGCCGACGAAGGCTTCCACAGCCTCTACCGGCACGGCGCCGACCTCGGCCGGGTCGCCCAGGACCTGCACCAGTACTTCGCGTCGGGCCGTACGACCCTGTGGGACCTGGCGGTGTGGCGGGCGGCCGCGCGCGGCGACGAGGTCGCGGTGATACGGCGCGCACCGCATCCGCGCGCCCTGGACGAACTGTGGCGCTACCGGCGGCAGGAAGGGGAGCCGGACACCGCGTTCGCCGCGCGCGTGCGCGACCTCGAAGCGCCCGAGGCGCGGCAACCCTCCGAGACGGCCGACGCCCTCGCGGGTGAAGCCGCGT
This sequence comes from Streptomyces sp. NPDC057280, assembly GCF_042668605.1. NCBI lineage: Bacteria > Bacillati > Actinomycetota > Actinomycetes > Kitasatosporales > Streptomycetaceae > Streptomyces > Streptomyces sp. NPDC057280. The sequence continues at coordinate 1,663,015 of NZ_JBHUYR010000002.1, read as the reverse complement.
CACACCGGCACGTGTTCCTGGCGCTCGTGCACGGGGGCGTGGCACCGGCCGGCGCGACCGGGTCGGCGTACCGGCTGCTGCCGGGGCCGGTCGACGGCTGCGGGCTCGAAGCGCTGGCGGCGGGGGATCTGGTGGCGGCGCTGGGCTGAGGATTCGAGCCCGCTGGAAGAGCAGTGAAGTGCCGGGCACCGGAGCAGGGTTGCGGGACGGGTGGGCGCGGGACTGTCAGTGGGGGCCCGTATCCTCAGGGACCATGCTCGAAGACCGTACCGCCGAGGCGTCCACCCCCACCCAGTGGCCGGCCGCGTATCCGAAGGGATACGCGGTCGTTGACGTGGAGACCACCGGACTGGCCCGCGACGACCGGATAATCTCCGCGGCCGTCTACCGGCTGGACGCGCGCGGCGAGGTCGAGGACCACTGGTACACGCTGGTCAACCCGGAGCGCGACCCGGGCCCGGTGTGGATCCACGGTCTGACGAGCGACGTGCTGGAGGGCGCGCCTCTGTTCCAGGACATCGCCGAGGAGTTCTCGGCGCGGCTCGAGGGCCGGGTGCTCGTCGCGCACAACGCGGTCTTCGACTGGCAGATGATCGCCCGGGAGTACGCGCGCGCGGAGCGCGAGGCGCCGGTGCGGCAGCGGCTGTGCACCATCGCGCTGTCCAAGGAGCTCGCGCTGCCGCTGCCCAACCACAAGCTGGAGTCGCTGGCCGCCCACTTCGGCGTCGTCCAGCAGCGCGCGCACCACGCGCTCGACGACGCGCGCGTGCTGGCGGAGGCGTTCCGGCCGAGCCTCAGGGCGGCGGCCTCGCGGAGCATCCGGCTGCCGCTGCACGAGTGCCGGCCGCTGACGGAGTGGACGGACCGGGCGGTGCCCCGGCAGCAGAGCAGCGGCGGTGGCGGCGGGTACGGCGGCTACAGCAGCTATCGGCCGACCAGTTGGCGCCCGGCACGCAAAAGGCCTGCATGCCCTTATCCCAACCCGGGGCGTTACGAAGAGGGCAAACCGCTCAAGCAGGGCATGCGGGTCGCGTTCTCCGGAGACACCTCGACCGAGCGCGACCTGCTGGAGGACCGCGCGATCGAGGCCGGGCTGCATGTCGCCACGAGCATCTCCCGACTGACCAGCCTCCTCGTCACCAACGACCCCGACTCGGGCACGTCGAAGGTCGTCAAGGCCCGGCAGTACGGCACGCCGGTCGTCGACGAGGCGGCGTTCGGCCAGCTCCTGGGCAACGTGGCACCGGCGTCTGAAGACTGACCGCACGGACGGGCGGCGGTCAGCGTCGGATGACGGACCCACGAACAGGAGGCATCCCCGCCGGATGACGGACCCACGAACAGGAGGCATCCCCGCCGGATGACGGACCGCACGGACGGGCGGCACCCGCGCCGGATGGCGGACCGCCCGCGCGCGTGGCGCCGGCGCCGGCGTCGGAGGCGGGACCGTACGGACGGGTGATTGCGTCGCGACTCGCCCCGCCGCCGCTCGCCCGCGCCCGGCCGACGGCTCACCCTGTGGCGCATGGCGACTTGCGAAGTTTGCGGCAACAACTACGGCATGACCTTCGAGGTGCACGCCCAGGGCGCGGTCCACGTCTTCGACTGCTTCTCCTGCGCGATCCACCGCATGGCCCCGATCTGCGAGCACTGCCGGGTCCAGATCATCGGCCAGGGCGTCGAGGTCGAGGGCCACTGGTTCTGCGGTGCGCACTGCGCCCGCGCGGAGGGGAAGGTGGGCATCGTCGACCGGGTCTGACCACCGGTCCGGCCGGATCCGGCACACCCCTGTGCGAACACCCCACGGCCCGAGTTGTACCGTCGTGGGGTGTACCGCTTCCTGTTGTCCCGGCAGTGGGTGATCCTCACGCTGGTCGCCCTCCTTCTCATCCCCACGATGATCAGGCTGGGCATCTGGCAGATGCACCGCTACGACGAGCGCACCGCCCGCAACCAGCTGGTCTCCGACGCGCTGGACGCGAAGCCGGTGCCCGTGGAGACGCTGACGTCCCCGGGGCACACCGTGACCAGCAAGGAGCGGTACCACTCGGTGACCGCGAAGGGGCGGTTCGACACCGATCACGAGGTCGTCGTCCGCCGCCGCACCAACTCCGACGACGAGGTCGGCTACCACGTGCTGACCCCGTTCGTCCTGAACGACGGCAAGGTGCTGCTGGTCAACCGGGGCTGGATCGCCGCGGACGGCCCCAGCCAGACCGCGTTCCCGAAGATCCCCGCTCCCCCGCGCGGCGAGATCACCGTCACCGGGCGCCTGATGCCCGACGAGACGACCGAGGCGAGCGGCATCAAGGACCTCAAGGGCCTGCCCGACCGCCAGATCATGCTGATCAACAGCGCGCAGGAGGCGAGGCGGCTCGGCGCCGACGTCCTCGGCGGCTACATCGCCCAGACCGCGCCCGAGCCCAAGGGCGACACCCCGGAGCTGCTGGGCAGCAAGCCCGGCATGGAGAACGCCGCGCTGAACTACGCGTACGCCTACCAGTGGTGGCTGTTCGCCGCGGCCGTGCCGATCGGCTGGGTCGTGCTGGTGCGACGCGAGACGCGGGACCGCCGGGAGAAGGCGGAGAAGGAGTCGGGCGCGGAGCCGGAGACGGAACCGACCGCCGTCTGAGGCCCGCCGTCCGGAATCACTGACGGCCCGCCGTCCGACATCCCCCGGCGGCCCGCCGACTGAGGCCTGCCGCCCGACATCCCCCGACTGCCTGCCGACCGACATCCCTCGGCGGCCCGCCGTCCGAGCCTGCTGGCCGACATCCCTCCAGGACCCGCCGTCCGAGCCCGCCAGCGACTTCACTCGGGCGGCTCCACCCCGGATTGCCCCGGCACCCCTCCGGGAACCCGCATCCCGTGCACCCCCGTATCGAGGACTACGCCGTCATCGGCGACGAACAGACCGCTGCCCTGGTCGGCAAGGACGGCAGCGTCGACTGGCTCTGCCTGCCCCGCTTCGACTCGGCCGCCTGCTTCGCCCGGCTGCTCGGTGACGAGAACAACGGCCACTGGCGCATCGCGCCCCGCGACGGCCCGGACCGGTGCGCCCGCCGCGCCTACCGCCCCGGCACCCTCGTCCTGGACACCGAGTGGGAGACCGACACCGGCTCGGTGCGGGTCACCGACCTGATGCCCCAGCGCGACCGTGCCCCCGACCTCGTACGCGTCGTCGAGGGCCTCAGCGGCGAGGTCACCGTCCGCAGCACGCTCCGGCTGCGTTTCGACTACGGCTCGATCATGCCGTGGATGCGCAGGACCGACGGGCACCGGGTCGCCGTCGCCGGACCGGACTCTGCGTGGCTGCGCAGCGAACCCGAGGTGCACACCTGGGGCGAGGACTTCGGCACGCACTCGGAGTTCACCGTCAAGAAGGGCGAGAAGGTGTCGTTCGTCCTCACCTGGCATCCCTCGCACGAGCCGCGCCCGCCGGAGACCGACCCGCTCGACGCCCTGCGCACCAGCGTCGAGGACTGGCAGGCGTGGTCGGCCCGCTGCCGCTACGACGGCCCCTACAAGGACGTCGTCCTGCGTTCCCTGATCACGCTCAAGGCCCTCACCTACGCCCCGACCGGCGGCATCGTCGCCGCGGCCACCACCTCACTGCCGGAGGAACTGGGCGGCGTACGCAACTGGGACTACCGGTACTGCTGGCTGCGCGACTCCACGCTCACCCTCGGCGCACTGCTGTCGGCGGGCTACCAGGAGGAGGCCGAGGCCTGGCGCAACTGGCTGCTGCGGGCGGTCGCGGGCGATCCGGCGGACCTGCAGATCATGTACGGCCTCGCGGGCGAGCGGCGGCTGCCCGAGTTCGAGCTGCCCTGGCTCTCCGGCTTCCGCGGCTCGGCACCGGTGCGGATCGGCAACGAGGCCGTGAAGCAGCTCCAGCTGGACGTGTACGGCGAGGTCATGGACTCCCTCTCGCTGGCCCGGAGTTCGGGATTGTCCACCAAGCCGCACATGTGGTCCCTCCAGTGCGCCCTGATGGACTTCCTGCGTGGGGCGTGGCGGCAGCCCGACGAGGGGCTGTGGGAGGTGCGCGGCGGGCGCCGGCAGTTCGTCCACTCCAAGGTGATGGTGTGGGTGGCCGCCGACCGGGCCGTGCGCGCCGCGGAGGAGCACCCCGAGTTGCAGGGCGACATCGACGGCTGGCGGAAGATGCGCGACGAGGTGCACCGCGAGGTGTGCGAGAAGGGCTTCGACGCCGAGCGCAACACCTTCACCCAGTCCTACGGTTCGAGCGAGCTCGACGCCTCCCTGCTCCTCATCCCCCGCGTCGGCTTCCTGCCGCCCGACGATCCGCGCGTGATCGGCACCGTCGACGCGATCCGCGAGGAGCTGGACCACGGTGGTTTCCTGCGCCGCTACAGCACCGACGGCACGACGGTCGACGGGCTGCCGGGCGACGAGGGCACGTTCCTGGTGTGCTCGTTCTGGCTCGCGGACGCCCTGCACATGACGGGCCGCACGAAGGAGGCCCGCGAGCTGTTCGAGCGGCTGGTGGGGCTGGCCAACGACGTGGGGCTGCTGTCCGAGGAGTACGACCCGGCGCACGAGTGCCAGCTCGGCAACTTCCCGCAGGCGTTCAGCCACATCGGGCTGGTGAACACCGCCCTCGCCCTGTTCGGGGACGAGGAGGCAGGATAGGGGCCATGGATCTTGGACTGAAGGACCGGGTGTACGTCGTCACCGGGGCCACCCGCGGTCTCGGGAACGCGTCCGCGCGCGAGCTGGTCGCCGACGGGGCGAAGGTGGTACTGACCGGGCGCGACGAGAAGCGGGTCGCCGACGCGGCGGCCGAGCTGGGGCCGAACGCCATCGGGGTGGCCGTCGACAACGCCGACCCGGAGGCGCCGGCCCGGTTGATCGCGGCCGCGCGGGAGAGCTTCGGCGGCTTCGACGGCATCCTGATCAGCGTGGGCGGCCCGGCGCCGGGGTTCGTCGCGGACAACACGGACGAGCACTGGACCAGCGCGTTCGAGTCGGTGTTCCTGGGCGCGGTACGGCTCGCTCGCGCGGCGGCGGAGGAACTGGAGGCGGGAGGTGTCATCGGGTTCGTGCTGTCGGGCTCGGTGCACGAGCCGATTCCGGGGCTGACGATCTCCAACGGGCTGCGGCCGGGGCTCGCCGGCTTCGCGAAGTCGATCGCGGACGAGCTGGGGCCGCGCGGGATTCGCGTCGTAGGCCTGCTGCCGTCGCGGATCGACACGGATCGCGTGCGCGAGCTGGACGGGTTGTCCGCGGATCCGGAGGCCACCCGGGCCGCCAATGAGGCGCGGATTCCGTTGCGGCGGTACGGGACGCCGGAGGAGTTCGGGCGTACGGCGGCGTTCTTGCTCTCCCCTGCGGCTTCCTATTTGACCGGGATCATGCTGCCCGTTGATGGGGGCATGCGGCACGGTTTTTGAGCTGCGGGCCGGTGGGGGTTGAGCGCGCAGTTCCCCGCGCCCCTCAAGAGCCTCAGCTGACCCTTTCAGCACGATGCTTGACGGCCTTCATGCGGACCTCTGTCGGCAGAGACTCCAGGGCCGCCGAATTGCGAGCGTGTGTCAGGGCCTCAGCCGTTACGTGGGTCAGTGCCGTCCCGGGGTCCACGTGCGGTTCCAGCTGGAGCCGTACGCGGGTCTCCGGGGCGTCGCGCCGGCCCGTCAGCTGCACATGGGCGTGGGCGACGCCATCCAACCGCGTGGCCTCGTCGGCCAGTACACCCTCCAGCGCCCGGCCGCGCAGCAGCGCGCCCTCGCCGTCGCCGGTGTCCACCAGGACCTCGGTGAGGCGGTGCCGGCGCAGGTTCGCGACCAGCCACCACAGGGCGAGCAGGACGAGGACCGCGAGCACGCCGAGGACCGTCGGCCACCACCAGCCGGCGTCCCGCCAGCGGGTGCGTTCGGCGGTGTCGAGGAGTACGTCGTGACGACTGTCGTGGATCCACCAGGAGGGCGGGTTCGCGCCCAGCCCCACGGCCAGCACCGCGCCGCCCACGACGACCAGCAAGAGCCCGGTCAGGCCCAGCAGCACCCGGTTGACACCCCTGAGCACGGCCCTCACCCCTTCTTCCCGGGCCGCCGCACATGCAGCGACAGCGACGGCGGCCGGGCCAGGCCCAGTCCCTGGATCGCATCGCCCAGCACGGCGTCCAGGTCTGCGCGTACGTCGTCCAGTTCACGGAAGTGCGAGACCGCGCTGACGTCGGCCTTGGCGCGGGACAGCCGGACCCGCACCGACTGCACGCCGGCGACCTCGACGGCCCGGTCACGCAGGACCAGGGCGGCGGCCTCGCGGTAGAGGCCGGCCCGTACGTCGGCGTGGGTGCGCCGCATGGGCAGGATGCGGCGCAGTCCGGGGGTGGCGGCGAGGACGATCAGCCAGAGGCCGAGGGCGGCGGCGACGCCGGCACCGACGAGGACCCAGGTGTCGTCCAGGGGCCGCTCGGCGAGCTGGGTCGCCAGTTCGCGGCGCCAGCGCATGGCCGGCTGTTCGGCGCGGACGGCCGTGATGTCGTAGAGGAAGAGCCCGGCGACGGCGAGGAGCAGCACCGCGACGACGGCCGCGGGGACGCGCCGGGGCGACCAGAAACGGCCGCTGTGGCCGCTGCCGACGTCGCTTTCGAGGGCCGGTGGTGGTGCGGGGTCCGGTTCGGTCAGTTTCTCCAGAACCGGCAGTCGTTGCGTCGTGCCCTCGGAGCCCTGGGGCTCGCTCATCGCGTCCTCCCCTGTGCCGCGCCGTGCGCCGGGGTCAGATGCAGCCGTTCGACCTGGACCGCGACCTCCGACACCTCCATTCCCACCAACGCGCGTACCCGCTCCACGACATGTCGACGCACGCGGGCGCAACGGGCGCCGATGTCGGTGGGGTAGCCGAGTTCGAGGTGGACGTGGACGCGCGCCGTGTCGTGGTGGACCACCACGGTGGCGTGCGCGGGCGCGGCCTCGTCGGGGACCTCGCCGATCACCTCGCGCGCCGCCTGCGAGGCGATCTTCGCCACGACCCGGTCGGCGATCCGCGTCGCGCCGCGTTCGCCGGGCGGTACGACAGGCAGGGGTCTGCGGAGCTCACCGGCCTCTGCGGTCATCTGGGTCCCTGCCGGTCGCGGCGGTCGTCACGGGTGCGGAAGAAGTCACCGATCTCCAGGTCTCCCTCCATGAAGCGGCCGACGACGAACCCGATCGCGCCCAGGGCCGCCACCAGCAGGAAGGCCCCGAACCCGCCGAAGTACCCGGCGAAGCCCAGCGCCATACCGGCGATCATGCCGACCACGGCCATGCTCATGCCGCACTCCCCTCAGCCGCCCGGAGACCCTTCACTGGATCCGGGGCTCCGGCTCGTCGTCCTCTTCCTCGGGCAGTTTCACGTCGCTGACCGCGATGTTGACCTCGACGACCTCCAGGCCGGTCATCCGCTCCACGGCCGCGATGACGTTCTCCCGGACGGCCCGGGCCACGTCGGCGATCGACACGCCGTAGTCGACGACGATCTCCAGGTCGAGTGCGGTCTGCACCTCGCCGACCTCGGCCTTCACGCCCCGTGTCACGGATTTCGAGCCGCCGGGCACCCGGTCGCGGACGGCCCCGAAGGTGCGGGAGAGCCCGCTGCCCATGGCGTGCACGCCGAGGACGTCCCGGGCGGCCAGCCCGGCGATCTTCTCCACGACCCCGTCGGCGATGGTGGTCCGTCCCCGGGTCGCCGGGTCGCCGCCGCCGCGCTTGACGGCCTTGCGGGGCTGCGTGGCGGGTTCCATGTCGGGAGTCTGCGTCTGCTCTGTCATCGCCGTACATCCCTTTCGATCGTCGTCCTTGAACCACCGTAAGTGGGGTTGCGCCCGCGCGCGCCGGGGATGCGGCAGGCTGGAGCAATGACCGACCGGTGGACACAGTCCGTACGGCATCAGCTCGGCCTCGGCAGGCTGCTGCCCCTGGGTGGCGCGCGTGACGGCGCGTGGATCGCGGAGGAGGCGGCCGAGGCGGTGCTGCGGCGTGCGGTACGGGGGATGCGCGGCGTACGCCTGGAGTCGCTGCGGATCGCGCTCGTCGATCCGGAGGCGGCGCGCGAGCCTGTCGTACCGCCGCCGCCGAGCGCCCTGCCGCCGGGGCCGTTGCGGGTCTCGGCGGGGTTCGCGGCGACCGCGCGGGAGCCGCTGCCGACGACGGCGGACCGGCTGCGGACGGGTCTGGCGACCGCGGCCACGGAGCTGCTGGGGCTGGCGGTGGCGGAGGTCGATCTGGAGGTGACGGCTCTGCTGGACGAGGAGCCGGAGGCCGAGCCGGTACGGCGGCGGCCCGAGCCGCCGTCGGCCGTGGTGGCCGACGATCCCGCGGCGGCCGCCGCCCTCGCGGTGCCCGGCGTGGCGGGGGTCACCGCCGCGCTGGGGCAGGCGGTGCGGAGCGAGGCGGCCCTGCCGCGAGGCCACGTCCGGGTGGAGGTGGCGGTCGACGCGGACCACCGGGCGCTGGATGTGGCCCTGGCGGTCCGCGAGCAGGTGGGGAAGGCGCTTCCCGGTCATCCGACGGTGGCGGTGCTGGTCACCGCGGTCGGGTGAACGCCTGTGGGGGCTATTCGCCGATGCCGGCCAGGTCGCGCAGTCGGCGTGCCTGTGCGGCGCGCTCGGCGGCGCGCTGCTCGTCGTAGGTGCGGTCCTGGGCGCCACGCAGCAGCGCCTTGGTCTCGATGACGGCGTCCCGCGGCGCGGCCAGCAGGGCGCCGGCGAGGTCGCGTACGGCGTCGTCGAGCTGGTCCCGGGGGACGGCGATGTTGGCCAGGCCGGTGGTGACGGCTTCCTCGGCCAGGACGAAGCGTCCGGTGGCGCAGATCTCCAGCGCACGGGCATAGCCGACGAGGGAGACGAGCGGGTTCGTGCCCGTGAGGTCCGGGACCAGGCCCAGGCTGGTCTCGCGCATGGCGAACTGCACGTCGTCGGCGACGACGCGAAGGTCGCAGGCGAGCGCGAGCTGGAAGCCCGCCCCGATGGCATGCCCCTGGACGGCGGCGATGGACACGATGTCGCTCCGCCGCCACCAGGTGAAGCCCTCCTGGAACTCCGCGATGGCAGCGTCGAGTTCGGCGTCACCACTGCGGGCGAGGTCGATGAACGACGGCTCGCCCTCGATCCCCTCCGGCGTGAACATCTGCCGGTCGAGCCCCGCGGAGAAGGACTTGCCCTCACCGCGCAGCACGACGACCCGGACGGAGCCCGGCACCAGCCGACCCGCCGCGGCGAGCGCCCGCCACAGAGCGGGGCTCTGCGCGTTGAGCTTGGCCGGGTTGGTCAGCGTCACCGTGGCGAGGGTGTCCTCGACGGTGAGCCGTACGCCGTCCTTGTCGAGCAGGGGAACGAGTTCCTGGCCCATGGGGCGCCTCCGATGAGTGCGGTCATCCGCCGTGCCACACGGCACAGCTAAGTGACTGCACAGTAACCACCCGGACGGTCAGCCGACCGACCGGGTGGCCACCATCGAAGCCGAGGGGCCGCCCGGAATCAGGACGACGCGGCCTTCTTGCCCCGGGTCGCGCCGCCACGCCCACGAAGCGTGACGCCCGACTCGCTGAGCATCCGGTGTACGAAGCCATACGAGCGGCCGGTCTCTTCGGCCAGCGCCCGGATGCTCGCACCGGAGTCGTACTTCTTCTTCAGGTCTGCCGCGAGCTTGTCGCGCGCGGCGCCGGTCACCCGGCTGCCCTTCTTCAGAGTCTCGGCCACCCGTGCCTCCTCATGGGAAGTGCGCTCTGGTCTCCTCATGATCACCCCTCCCGGGCTTCCTGGCCACCCATTCGGCAAGGTCCGTAAGACAAGGTTGTGACGACAGGAGCGCATCCCCACATACGGAATCTGGGATTCCATCACGGCGCGTTCGTACCGCCGAACGGGTTCATTTGTGAACGGGCAGGTCAGAGACGTGCGACGGCCGACCCCTTGTCGACAAAGGGATCGGCCGCGAAATGGATGTAGGACACACCCCGGTACGAGGAGATCTCACACAGATGATGGATCACCGGTAAGCCGAATGATCCATACGCCGTGGATCACGCATTCGATCAAGCCAGGGCGACCAGATCCGCGTAGTCGGCACCCCACAGGTCCTCGACACCGTCCGGCAGCAGAATGATCCGCTCCGGCTGGAGCGCCTCGACGGCGCCCTCGTCGTGGGTGACGAGGACGACGGCGCCCTTGTAGGTGCGCAGCGCGCCGAGGATCTCCTCGCGGCTGGCGGGGTCGAGGTTGTTGGTGGGCTCGTCCAGGAGCAGCACGTTCGCCGACGACACCACCAGGGTGGCGAGGGCGAGCCGGGTCTTCTCACCGCCGGAGAGGACGCCCGCGGGCTTGTCGACGTCGTCGCCGGAGAACAGGAAGGAGCCGAGCACCTTGCGGACCTCGACGAGGTCCATGTCGGGGGCGGCCGAGCGCATGTTCTCCAGGACCGTGCGGTCGGGGTCCAGGGTCTCGTGCTCCTGGGCGTAGTAGCCGATCTTGAGGCCGTGACCGGGGACGACGGCACCGGTGTCCGGCTGCTCGGCACCGGCGAGCAGCCGCAGCAGCGTCGTCTTGCCCGCGCCGTTGAGCCCGAGGATGACCACCCTCGATCCCTTGTCGATCGCCAGGTCGACGTCGGTGAAGATCTCCAGCGAGCCGTAGGACTTCGACAGGCCTTCGGCGGTCAGCGGGGTCTTGCCGCAGGGCGCCGGCTCCGGGAAGCGGAGCTTGGCGACCTTGTCGGAGACCCGGACCGCCTCCAGGCCCGCCAGCAGCCGGTCGGCGCGCTTGGCCATGTTCTGCGCGGCGACCGTCTTGGTGGCCTTGGCGCGCATCTTGTCGGCCTGCGAGTGCAGGGCGGCGGCCTTCTTCTCGGCGTTCTGCCGCTCGCGCTTGCGGCGCTTCTCGTCGGCCTCGCGCTGCTGCTGGTAGAGCCTCCAGCCCATGTTGTAGACGTCGATCTGGGCGCGGTTGGCGTCCAGGTAGAAGACCTTGTTGACGACCGTCTCGACCAGGTCGACGTCGTGGGAGATCACGATGAAGCCGCCGCGGTAGGTCTTGAGGTAGTCGCGCAGCCAGACGATCGAGTCGGCGTCGAGGTGGTTCGTGGGCTCGTCGAGCAGCAGCGTGTCCGCGTCCGAGAACAGGATGCGGGCCAGCTCGATACGGCGGCGCTGACCACCGGAGAGGGTGTGCAGCGGCTGGCCGAGCACCCGGTCGGGAAGGTTCAGCGCGGCGGCGATGGTGGCGGCCTCGGCCTCGGCGGCGTACCCGCCCTTGGTGAGGAACTCCGTCTCCTGGCGCTCGTACTGCTTGAGCGCCTTCTCGCGGGTGGCGCCCTGGCCGTTGGCGATGCGCTGTTCGTTCTCGCGCATCTTGCGGATCAGTACGTCGAGGCCGCGCGCGGAGAGGATGCGGTCGCGGGCGAGGACGTCGAGGTCGCCGGTGCGAGGGTCCTGCGGGAGGTAGCCGACCTCGCCGGAGCGGGTGATCTGGCCGGCGGCGGGGATGCCCTCACCGGCGAGGCACTTGGTGAGGGTCGTCTTTCCCGCGCCGTTGCGGCCGACCAGGCCGATGCGGTCGCCCTTGGCGACACGGAAGGTGGCGGACTCGATGAGGACTCGGGCGCCGGCGCGCAGCTCGATACCGGTGGCGGAGATCACGGACAGACTCCAGGGCGTGTGTATGACGGTTGTGGGCGGCTGAGGACGTTCCCGCCGTCTAATGCGCGAGGAGAATGGCCATGGGCCAAGTCTAACGGGGGCATGCAAGCACTTTTTCTGGGTGCGGGTGTTCGGGACCCGCGGTGTGCTCCGGGTGCGGGGGCCGGAGCCGTGGATCACGATGGCGGCATGCAGTTCGACGACGACGCCCGACTGGACACCTCCGAGGTCCAGGACGTGCGCGGCAGCCGCATCCCCGGAGGCAGGGCGACCGTCGGCGGGGGCATCGCCGGTCTGATCGCGCTGCTGCTGGGGCTGTTCCTCGGGGTGGGACCCGACCAACTGGGGCTCAGCGACAGCGGCGGGGGCCGGCCCGCCGCCACGTCCTCCGGCCTCGCGCAGGTCCAGCAGTCCTGCCGTACCGGGCAGGACGCGAACACCCGGGACGACTGCCGGATGGTCGCGGTCGTCAACAGCGTGCAGGACTACTGGGACCTGGAGTTCGCGCGGCGCAACGGCGTGTACTCCCGCACCCCCACCGTCTTCTTCAGTGAGCGGGTCGGCACGGCGTGCGGGTCGGCGACCTCCGCGGTCGGGCCGTTCTACTGCCCCGGTGACCGGAAGGTCTATCTGGACCTCGGCTTCTTCGACGAGCTGCGCTCGAAGTTCGGCGCGAGCGGCGGCGCCTTCGCACAGGCCTACGTCGTCGCGCACGAGTACGGGCATCACGTGCAGGACCTGACGGGCACGCTGGGCCGGTCCCAGGACGGGCGCACCGGCGCGGGCAGCAACGCGGTCAAGGTCGAGCTCCAGGCGGACTGCTACGCCGGGGTGTGGGCGCACCACGCGACCACCACGAAGGACGAGTCGACCGGGCGGCCCCTCATCACCAGCCTCACCGCCGCCGACATCGCCGACGGCCTGGACGCGGCGGCGGCCGTGGGCGACGACCGGATCCAGGAGCGGTTCCAGGGGCGGGTGACGCCGGAGTCGTGGACGCACGGGTCGGCGGCGCAGCGGCAGCAGTGGTTCCGGACGGGGTACGAGAGCGGCGACATGGCGCAGTGCAACACCTTCCGCTGACCGGTGTGCGGGGGTTTCAGCTGGTCACGGGTGATTGTCAGTGGTCGCTGCAAGACTGGGCCGCACATCGGGATTCGTCGATTTCCGAGTGTTTCCGGATCACGAGGGAGTGATCGGCATGGCAGGCACGAGCGGTGGGCGGCCCAGCATCTACCCGACGCTGCTGTACGCGGACGCCAAGGCGGCGATCCGGCAGCTGACGGAGGCGTTCGGCTTCACCGAGCTGTCGGTGTACGAGGGCGAGGACGGCTCGGTGCTGCACGCCGAGCTGGTGCAGGGCAACGGCGCGGTGATGGTCGGCTCCAAGGGCCGCGGGGGTCTCTTCGACGCGGCGATGAAGGACGCGGGCACGACCGGGGTGTACGTCGCCGTGGCCGACGTCGACGCACACCACCGGCACGCCGTGGAGCAGGGCGCGGAGATCCTGATGCCCCCGACCGACCAGGACTACGGAGCGCGGGACTACATGGCCCGTGACGTCGAGGGCAACATCTGGAGCTTCGGGACCTATACGCCGGAGATAGGCGGCTAGGTCCCTGCCTCAGCTGCGGCCGGTGTGCACCTGGAAGGCCGCCCGGCGGACCGCCTTGGCCAGCGCCGGGTCGGGGTGGGCGGCGGCGAGGGCGACCAGGACCTGGACGGTGCGGGGGTGACCGACGGCCCGCACCTCGTCGAGGAGCATGGGCACGGTCGGCTGCACCGCGGACTCCAGGTGGCGCACCAGCAGCGGGGCCTCTCCGTGGTCGGCGACGGCGGCCGCGGTGTCGACCCACAGCCAGGTGGCCTCCTCGCGGGTGAGCACCTCGTGGGCGTCCTCCGGGTCGTGGCCGTCGTGCTCGGCGAGCCACAGCAGGGCGTACGGCCGCAGCGTCGGCTCGTCGGCCACGGCGCGGACGTCGGGCTCGGCGGGGGCGCCGACGACCCGCAGCGCCTCGAAGGCGAGGCCGCGCAGCAGGGCGTCCTCGCCGCGGGCGGCGTCGATGAGTTCGGTGACGGCGCTGCCGACGGGGCGGGCGGCGAGCCAGGCCCGGTACTCGGCGCGGGCGGCGTTGGGACGCAGTTGTGCGCAGCCGCGGAGCATCTCCTCGGCGCCGACCTCGATGTTGCCGGCGGGGCTCTGCGCGGCGACGCAGATCTGTTCCAGCTTGACCCACACCGCCCAGCTGCCCAGCGGGGTGAGCGTGGCCTGGCCGTCGCCGTAGGTGAGGGCGCCGACGGAGGCCAGGGCGTGCAGGGCCCAGTCGAGGAGCGGTTCGAGGGGGGCGTCCGCGGGCTGCGGCTGGGGCTCGGGCTGTGCGGCGGGGTCGGGCCGCGGGCCGTAGGGGATCTCGCAGCGCTCCGTGCGCAGTTCGGTGACGCGCTGCTCCAGGAGGTCCAGGAGCTGTTCCACGGGCACGGGGCCGGCGGAGAGCTGGAGGAAGGAGAGCACCTGCGGCATGGCCGAGACGACCTCGGCGACGGCGGCGGGCTCGTGGTCCGCGGGTTCGGGGTGGGCCAGCGACCAGGCGTCGAAGAGGGCGACCCAGCCGCGCAGGACGGCGCTGTCGTCGCGGTCCCAGGCGCGCAGGCGCCAGCCGGGGCGGGCGCTGTCGCCGTGCACCTCCACGAGGCCGGCGAGGCGGGCGGTGTCCCAGTCGGCGCGGATCTGAGCCGGGGTCAGGCCCAGGTCGGCGGCGGCCCGTTCGGCGGTCTCGTCGGAGAGGGTGGCCTTGCCGTCGGCTCGGCCGCCGTCCCGGCCGGGGCCCAGGGCGGCGTCGGCCCAGTGGGCGACGCGGGCCGCGCCGGCGAGGCCGGAGCGAGCCATTCTGGCCAACTCGGCCTGTGCCGGGGTGCCCTCCGGGGGGCGGGGTGCGGGGCGGCGCGAGCGCCGCTGGTTCATCGCTCGGGGGGCGGCGGCCAGGGGTCGCGTGCGGACGAGTCGAAGCCTGGAGTCGCGCGGGATACGGGACGTCACGGGTGCAGTCTTCCGGTTGACGGTCCGAAAACCCAAACGGAATGTAACGGCGGGCTACGGGGATGGCCAACGCACGGGTCGCGGCGGGGGCTCGGGGACCGGGATCAGGCCAGTGGTACGGCCTTAAACGGAACCTTCGCGACCGTCGGCGGAGGACCGTTACATCAGCTACATCAGCGGCGTCAGAAAACGGCGGAGCGCCTCTTCGTAGCCCGTCGGGTCGGCGTTCCACATGGCTCCGTGCGGGGCGTGCGGGACGGTGTGGAGGGCGACGAGGTTGGGGCGGGTGGCGGCGAGGCGGCGGGAGAGGGACCAGGGGGCGACGGTGTCGTCCGGGCCGTGCAGGATCAGGGTGGGCACCTTGAGCAGGTCGGGGTCGACGGCTTCGGCGAGGCGGTCGCCGTGCAGTCCGGTGCGGCCCTGGGCGGCACGGACGGCGAGGGGCAGCAGGGCGCCCGGGGTGCGGTTGGCCGAGGCGAGGGCGCGCAGGGTGGTCTCCCAGCTGAGCACCGGGGAGTCCAGGATCAGGCCCCTGATGCGCTCGCGGACGCCGGAGTGGGCGGCGGCGCGCAGCGCCATGGTGGCGCCGGTGGACCAGCCGAGCAGGACGACGTTCCGGGCGCCGTTGCGCAGGGCGTGGCGGATCGCGGCGTCCAGGTCGCGCCACTCGGTCTCGCCGAGGTGGTTGAGGCCGTCGGGCTGCCGGGGTGCGCCGAGGTCGCCGCGGTAGCCGAGGGCGAGCACCGGGAAGCGCCGGTCGACGAGGAACCGCATGACGTTCATGGAGAGTTCGCGGGTGGCGCCGAGGCCGTGGACGGCGATGACCCAGGTGGCGCGGGCGCCGGGCACGAACCACGCGGGCAGGGTGCCGAGTTCGCCGGGGATCTCGACGTCGGCATGGTCGAGGCCGAGGGCGGAGCGCGGGTCGCCGGCGTGGACCTGAGGGGTGAACCACACCTTGTCGCCGGGTTCGAGGGTGCCGTGCGTGACGCGTTCGAGGCGGCGTACGACGGTGTCGGCGGAGTGGGAGGCGGTGCCGAGGACGGGTCCGACCACCGCATGGCTGCCGTCGCCGGCGAGGCCGTACGTGCCGGGCCGCAGGGCGGCGAGGTCGCGGGTCAGGGCGATCTGGCCGGCGGCCGTGGCGTGCACGGTGAGCCGGGGTTCGCTGGGCAGGGGCCGGCCCGGGGGCGCCTTGAGAGCGGCGTCGCTGGCGAGCCGCCCGGCGGCAACGCTCGCGGCTCCGGCGGCCAGGGCCACGGTGACGGCGGCGGCCGTCGCTTTGACAGTGCGCACCCGTCCAGTGTCCGGGTGGAGCGGGGTGGGGGCCAGTGGGAGGGCGGGTGAGGGTGACTTCGGGTGCGGGGAGGGGGTGCGTGGGGGGGGCGGCGCGGGCGAGGTCCGGTGCCGGGAGGGGGCCTGTTGGGGGTAGCGGGTGGCGTCGGGTGCCGGGAGGGGGTGGGTTGGGGGCGGTGCGGGCGAGGTCCGGTGCCGGGAGGCGTGGGCGACGTCAGATGCCCGGAGAGGGCGTGTTGGGGGCAGCGCGGGCGAGGTCCGATGCCCGGAGACGGCGCGTCGGAGGCAGCGCGGGCAGGGTCCGGTGCCCGGAGACGGCGCGTTGGGAGGGGCTCGGGCGAGGTCGGGGCGCCGGGTTGGTGGGGTGCGGCGGGGCATCGTTCTGTGGGGCATCGTCGCGGGCGAGTGCCGTCGGGGCGGGAGGTCGTCGCGACCGGGTTCGCTCGCGGTGGAAGTCAGGGGCCGTCGATCTCCGTGGGCGGTGGGCGTCAGCCGGGCTGACCGTACCCCCGTAGCTTCTCCCCCGCCTCGGCCACCTGTTCCGGCGACAGCAGGCTCGGGGTCAGGCCCGGTACCGAGGACGCCGTCAGCCACAGGCGGCACATCCACTCCAGCTGGGCGGTGCGGTCGAAGGCCTGGTCGAGGGTGTCGCCGTAGGTGATCGTGCCGTGGTTCTGGAGGAGGCAGGCGGTGCGGTCGGCGAGGGCGTGGAGCATGTTCTCGGCCAACTCCTCGGTGCCGTACGTCGCATACGGGGCAACCCGGACGGCGCCGCCGAGCGCGCCGGACATGTAGTGGACGGCGGGGAGTTCCGGCACGAGCGTGGAGACGGCCGTCGCGTGGACGGCGTGGGTGTGGACGACGGCGCGGGCGTCGGTGGCGCGGTGGACGGCGAGATGCATGGGCAGTTCGCTGGTCGGGACCAGCGTGCCGAGGACCTGCCGGCCGTCGAGGTCGACGCCGGTGACGTCGTCCGGCGTCAGCCGGTCGTACGGCACTCCCGACGGCGTGACCAGCACGGTGTCGCCGACGCGGACGGAGACGTTGCCAGAGGTGCCGACGACGAGTCCGTCGGTGACGGTGCGGCGGGCGGTGGCGACGAGGTGCTCCCAGGCGCGGGCCTCCTCCTCGCGCACACCGCGCCCCCACGCTTCGCCCACGGTCCGCGCGCCCTCCCGGTCGTCCCGTCCGTCCCGCTGCTCCTGCCGCTGCTCAGCCATGTCGCGATCCTCCCAGGCAGGCCTCTCGCGCACCGCCGGGCCGGGGCACTTTAGGGCGGAGGCACGGCGTCCGGAAGTACGCATCTACGGATACATCACCCTCTTGCGCAGCTTGGCCAGACATCACCGAAGGTTCCCTGATCTTCCAGTAATCTCGCTGCCTGATTTGTCGTGCACGTCGCCATTCCGGGGGGAAATATGGCTCGTGATCGCAAACCGTCCCGCCACCGCGCCCGCGTCCTCGCGGCCTCCGTGGCCGCCCTCGCCCTCTCGGGAACCGCACTGGCCGAGTTCCCGGCCGCGGCGGCGGGCAAGCCGAAGGGGCACGACGTCTCCTCGCACCAGAAGAACGTCGACTGGCAGAGCGCGAAGAGCAAGGGCGCCAGGTTCGTCTACATCAAGGCGACCGAGGGCCGGACCTATCGCAACCCGTACTTCGACCAGCAGTACACCGGATCGCGCGCCGCGGGACTCCTCCGCGGGGCGTACCACTTCGCCTTGCCGGACAAGTCGTCGGGCAAGGCGCAGGCGCGGTACTTCGTGAACAACGGCGGCGGCTGGAGCGCGGACGGCTGGACGCTGCCGCCGGCGCTCGACATCGAATACAACCCGTACGACGGCAAGCACCGGTGCTACGGCCTGAAGAAGGCCGCGATGGTCAGCTGGATCAAGTCCTTCAGCAACGAGGTCAAGCGGCTCACCGGCCGGCGCCCGGTGATCTACACGACCGCCCACTGGTGGAACGTCTGCACCGGCGGCAGCCGCGCGTTCGCCGCGAATCACGCACTGTGGGTGGCCCGTTACGACGCGGCGGACGCCGGATCGCTGCCGAACGGATGGTCGTACTGGACGCTCTGGCAGTACGACAACAGCGGCAACCTGCCGGGTGACCAGAATCTCTTCAACGGCTCGGCGGCACAGCTGAGGAAGTTCGCCCGGGGCGCGTGACCGTGCGGCGCACGGGCCGTGCGGCGGGCGTCGGCGACACCGGAGGGAAAACCCTCGGTTCCAGACACCGTGCGGCCCGCCTCAGTTCATCTTCCGTTCACCCTGGTTACCTACCTTCAATGAGCCAATGACGCTCGAACGATTGCCTGGGTAAATGGAAAACTTCTCGCTGATCCTCGCGATTGTGGTGGTAACCGCACTCGCGTTCGATTTCACGAACGGTTTTCACGACACCGCCAACGCGATGGCCACGACCATCTCGACCGGTGCGCTCAAGCCCAAGGTCGCGGTGGCCATGTCCGCCGCGCTCAACCTTGTGGGCGCCTTCCTCTCCGTGGAGGTCGCCAACACGATCTCCAAGGGTCTCGTCGACGAGAGCGGCATACGTCCTGAGGTGATCTTCGCGGCCCTGGTGGGCGCGATCCTCTGGAACCTGCTGACCTGGCTGGTCGGACTCCCCTCCAGCTCCTCGCACGCCCTCATGGGCGGTCTGATAGGCGCCACCATCGCTTCGGCGGGCACGGGCGCGGTCCACGGTGACGTCCTGGTCACCAAGGTCCTCATCCCGGCGATCGCGGCCCCGCTGGTCGCGGGCATCGCGGCCATGCTGGCCACGCGGTTCTCCTACACGCTCGGCAAGAAGGCGGACGGCAAGTCGGCCGCCAAGGGCTTCCGCGCCGGCCAGATCGCCTCGGCCGGCCTGGTGTCCCTCGCCCACGGCACGAACGACGCGCAGAAGACGATGGGCATCATCACCCTGGCCCTCGTTGCCGGCGGCGCCGTCGCGCCCGACTCCGACCCGCCCACCTGGGTCATCCTCTCGGCGGGCCTGGCCATCGCGCTCGGCACCTACCTGGGCGGCTGGCGCATCATCCGCACGATGGGCAAGGGCCTGACCGACCTCCAGCCGCAGCAGGGCTTCGCGGCCCAGACCAGCGCGGCGACGGTCATCCTGGCCTCCTCGCACCTCGGCTTCTCCCTCTCCACCACGCACTCCGTCTCCGGTTCGGTGATGGGCGCGGGCCTCGGCCGCAAGGGCGGCGTGGTCCGCTGGTCGACGGCGACGCGGATGTTCGTGGCGTGGGGTCTCACGCTCCCGGCGGCCGCCCTGGTGGGTGCGCTGGCCGAGTCCGTGTGCGACCTCGGCGACTGGGGCACGGCGGTGGTCGCGGTCTTCCTGATCGCCTCCAGCGCGGCCATCTGGAAGATCTCGCGCCGCGAGGTCGTGGACGCGTCGAACGTCAACGACACCGACGAGCCGGCCGGCGTGGTCACCACGGCGATCGCGGCCGTGACCCCGCCCCCGGCGGGCACGGTGGTGGACGACCTGACCGCCACGATCCCCGCCCCGGCAGCGGCCACCGCGGAACCGGCCGCACCGCCGGCCGCCGCGGTCTGAGCCCCAGCGACGAAGGAAAGCAAGCACCATGAAGATCGACTGGCAAGCACTGGGCTCCGTCTTCGGCGTCAGCCTCGTCGTCACCGTGGCCCTCGTGGCCCTCTTCACCCTCGGCATCATGGGCCTCTCCCGCCAGGAGCGGGCATCGGCCCAGGGCGGCACGGCCGCCTTCGCCGTGACCGGCGCGTACGCCTGCTTCGCCGCGTGTGCGGCGGCGGTGGGGTACGGGATCTATCTGATCGTGGCCTGACCGACCGACACCTTTACCGCGCCCCCGGACCTCACCGTCCGGGGGCGCGGTTCTGTGTTGACGCCCACCGATCGGCCACCGTTGCTAGGGTCTGCGTCACATCGGAAGGTACCGAAAAGACATGTGTCATACTGAGTACTGCTCAACTGACATACGCTCATACGAATAGCGCCCAAAGAACTGGCGTCTGTTCGCCCGCTGTCGCTTCGATGGCTTCCGAACTCACTCACGCATCGAGCAGTACGGAAGAGGGAACATCATGGCCAGGGAAGTCGATCCGAGCCTCAACAGGCGCAGGCTCCGCATCGAGCTACGCCGAGCCCGTGAAGCAACCGGGATGACTCAGCTCGAAGCCGCTCAGGCCCTGGAGTGGTCACTTTCCAAAATCATCCGGATCGAGGCGGGGACGGTCAGCGTCTCAGTCACCGACCTGCGCGCACTCCTCCAGCAGTACGAGGTCGTGGATGAAGTACTGATCGCCGATCTGGAAGAGGCGGCTCGCGGCTCCAAGGGACAGTCCTGGTGGGCGGAGTACCGGGACATGATCAGCTCGCAGTTCGCTCAGTACCTGGGGTACGAGAGCTCTGCAATCACGATCCAGGCGTTCAACCCCGTCGTCTTTCCCGCTCTTCTGCAGAACGAGGACTATGCCGAGGCACTGCTCAAGGGCCGCACCGGCGAGGCACAGGCCCGCCGGGCCGTCGAACTCAGGACCGCCCGCCAGGAGCGCGTCTTCGACGACGAGGAGGGGCCGCGCGCCCATTTCGTCGTCGACGAGTCGGTCTTCCGCCGGCACGTCGGCGGCCCTTCGGTCATGCGCCGCCAATTGGAGCACGTCAAGACACTCGCCCAGCACCCCCGGGTGAACCTGCAACTCCTCCCCTTCACGGCGGGTTCCTTCTTCGGCTCGACAGCCCCCTTCGTACTGCTCACCTTCAAGGACGACGACGATCTGCTCTACATCGAGGGAAGTACCGGAAGCGTGACGAGCCGTGACGACATCGAACTCATCGCGCGCTACCAGGAGAGCTTCGCGGAAATCAGCGGCGCCGCGTACGAGGGCGACCAGGTCATCGAACTGATCGACGAGATCAGCACAGGCATGCGTACCAGCTGAACCCGGGCGGGTACGGCACCGGGCGGCGTCAAGGAGGGCCTATGTGGGTCTTCGACAGGTTACACGAGGGGTGGCGCCGGCTTGTGTCCACGCACGTCCCTCAAACAGCCGTAGAGCCAGGCCCGGCCGCTGAGCCGGAGGAGGGCGAGCCGCCCACCGACGATGTCGCACTGCGATCCGCAGCGATGCGCGACCCGGACTGGACGGACAACCTCGGGCGCATCGAGAAACAGCGAGCGGAGCAGGAGATGCGGAGGGAGCGCGCGACCGCGGACCAGCAGATCAGGCAGCGCACCGCGGCCTGGCTGCTGGGCTCGGGGACCGGGCTGCTGTTCCTGATCGCCGGTGTTCCGGTCACCAAGGCCGTTCAGGGCCAGCCTGTCACGTCCCTGGGCGTCTGGACCCTGCTCCTGCTCCTCGTGCTGGCCGCATGCGTGGTGGTCGGTGTCTTCCTCCTGATAGCCCGTCTGCTCATGGACGGCTCCGAGGCATCCGAGGACCGGGACCGCGGCCGGGAGGTCAGCGACGCCGCTGCTTCGTCAGATCCGCCGAGGCTTCCCGGTCAGCGGGCCGCTCCGGCCCGCTCCCCCGCCCCCGAGGGCGGCGCGCCGGATTCCGAGGCCGGACGGTGAACGGCGCCCCGCCCCACCACAGTCCGGCCGCCGCGGCCAGCACCAACGTCACGCCCGCCCAGACGACCGCTCGCGCATCGCGCCCCGGAACCAGCAGCGCGATCGCGGCCCCGCCTGCCACCGCGAGCACTCCGGATCCCACGCAGACCACGACCGCCACGGCGATCTCAAGTCTCGTCGTGCCGCTCGTGGTCCGCCGGATCCGTGGTGACGAGACATCCCTCGTCCGCCCGCCGCGCATCTGCCCACCCCTCCCGTCACGCAGGACGGACCGTCACCGGCCGTCCCGCTCCGGGGACACAAGCCGCCCCAGGAAGGTCCCCCAGGCATTACGACCGAAGGTCAGCCCGGGCCCCTGGCGCCACTTCGAATCACGGACTCGTACGGTTTCCTCGTCCACCGCCAGCTCCAGGCAGTCCTCGCTGGGAACGGTGGAGTAGCTGCTCTTGTGCCATCGCAGCTGCGCCTGCTCATGCAGCTGTGCCTGCCGCTCGGACGGATGCCCGTCGATCACGCCGACCTCCCCCTACCGAGTGTCAGCACCTCGACGCGACCCGTCTCTCGCAGCAGCGTATCGCTCCGCCCTGGGGCCGCGAAGGTAGCTCGTGGTCACCGACCCGAAACAGCCGGTTCTGCCCTGTTCGTTCGTACTGCCCGCCGGTTCCCTGTGCGACTCTCTCAGGTCTCTTTCCCCTTCGGGACGGCGTGGACGCGTCATGGCCGCCGCCATCCCGCTCTGTGGGCCTCAGCACACTCTCCCTTCGCAGGTCAACAGCGAGTTGACGGCTCTTCCGGGCCCGTGGTGGACTGCCGGGGCCAAGTACGGCGGCCAGGGAGGAAGTCCGGTGTGAATCCGGCGCGGTCCCGCCACTGTCACCGGGGTAGGTAGCCCCGGGAGCCAGGAACTCCCACCGCCGGTCTCGTCGAACCAGGGCGTGGACACCCTGAGTGAGGACATGTCGCCATGCTCGCCTGCCGTTTGAGGTACAGCACCCGGACAGCCACGAGGTCGCTGCCCGACCCCACGGCCGGCTGAGCCGATGCGTGCCGATCGCGTCTTCGCGTACGGCGCCGCCGCCGGGCTCGTCGGGGATCTGCTGCTCGGTGATCCGCGCCGGGGGCATCCGGTCGCCGCGTTCGGGCGGGCCGCCGGTGCCGTGGAGCGGGTGCTGTGGCGGGACCACCGGGGATGGGGCGTGCTGCACACCGCCGTGTGTGCCGGGGGTGCCGTGGCGCTGGGTGCCGTGGCCGAGAGAGTCGTACGTCCTTCCCGTACCGCTTCCGTCGTACTGACCGGCGCCGCCACCTGGGCCGTCGTCGGGGGGACCTCGCTCGCGCGGGAGGCGCGGGGTGTCGGGCGGGCCCTGGAGGCGGGTGATGTCGAGGGCGCTCGCGCCCGGCTGCCGCATCTGTGCGGGCGCGATCCGCAGGCCCTCGACGCCGACGGGATCGCCCGGGCCGTCGTCGAGTCCGTCGCCGAGAACACCTCCGATGCCGTGGTCGGTGCGCTGGTGTGGGGGGCGCTCGCCGGCGTGCCGGGGCTGCTCGGGTTCCGGGCCGTCAACACCCTCGACGCCATGGTCGGGCACAAGTCCGAGCGGTACCGGCGGTACGGCTGGGCCTCCGCCCGGCTCGACGACCTCGCCGGATGGCCGGGGGCACGGCTCACCGCCGTACTCACGACGGTGAGCGGTGGTGATCCGCGGGGTGCGCTGCGCGCCTGGCGGGCGGATGCCGGCAAGCACCCGAGTCCCAACGCCGGGCCCGTCGAGGCCTCGTTCGCGGGGGCGCTCGGGGTGCGGCTCGGGGGGACCCTGTCGTACGGCGGGCGGGTCGAGCACCGGCCCGTCCTCAACCGGGCCGGGCGGGCCGTGGACACACAGGACATCGAGCGCGCCGTACGGCTGTCCCGGCGCGTCGGGCTGCTCGCGCTCGGCGTCTCGGTCGCCGCGCGGGCTCTGCGGAAAGGGCGTGCCTCATGAGCGGGGGCGGGCTGCTCGTCGCCGGGACCACCTCCGACGCCGGCAAGAGTGTCGTCACCGCCGGGATCTGCCGGTGGCTGGTGCGGCAGGGGGTCAAGGTCGCGCCGTTCAAGGCGCAGAACATGTCCCTCAATTCGTTCGTGACGCGGGAGGGCGCGGAGATCGGGCGGGCGCAGGCCATGCAGGCCCAGGCCTGTCGGGTCGAGCCGACCGCGCTGATGAATCCCGTGCTGCTCAAGCCCGGTGGGGAGCAGAGCAGCCAGGTCGTGCTGATGGGCAAGCCCGTCGGTGAGATGAGCGCGCGCGGGTATCACGGCGGGCGGCAGCAGAAGCTGCTCGGTACCGTGCTCGACTGTCTCGCCGAACTGCGGGGCACGTATGACGCGGTGATCTGTGAAGGGGCCGGGAGTCCCGCCGAGATCAATCTGCGGCGGACCGACATCGTCAACATGGGCATCGCCCGCAACGCCGGGCTTCCGGTGCTCGTCGTCGGGGACATCGACCGTGGTGGCGTCTTCGCCTCCTTCTTCGGGACCGTCGCGCTGCTGTCCGAAGAGGATCAGAAGCTGGTCGCCGGGTTCCTCGTCAACAAGTTCCGGGGGGACGTCTCCCTTCTCGAACCCGGCCTCGACATGCTCCACGGGCTCACCGGGCGGCACACCTACGGCGTCCTGCCCTTCCGGCACGGCCTCGGCATCGATGAGGAAGACGGTCTGCGGGTCTCCCTCAGAGGGACCGTCCGGGAGTCGAACACCGCCCCGCCCGTCGGGGAGGACGTGCTGCGGGTCGCCGTGTGCGCGATTCCGCTCATGTCCAACTTCACCGACGTCGACGCCCTCGCCGCCGAACCCGGTGTCGTGGTGCGGTTCGTGGACCGGCCCGAGGAGCTGGCCGACGCCGACCTCGTCGTCATCCCGGGGACCCGGGGGACCGTGCGTGCGCTGGAGTGGCTGCAGGAGCGAGGGCTCGCGGACGCCCTCCAGCGCAGGGTCGCCGAAGGGCGTCCCGTCCTCGGCATCTGCGGTGGCTTCCAGGTCCTCGGCGAGCACATCGAGGACGAGGTCGAGAGCCGACGGGGGCAGGTCGAGGGCCTCGGGGTGCTGCCCGTAAGGGTTCGGTTCGCCCCCGAGAAGACCCTCACCCGGCCGGAGGGGGAGGCACTCGGGGAACGGGTCACGGGGTACGAGATCCATCACGGGGTCGCCGACATCCACGGAGGGACCCCCTTCCTCGACGGCTGCCGGGTCGGCCAGACCTGGGGCACCCACTGGCACGGCTCGCTGGAGTCGGACGGCTTCCGGCGGGCCTTCCTCCGCGAGGTGGCCGCCGCCACGGGCCGCCGGTTCGTGCCGGCGCCCGACACCTCGTTCGCCGCGCTGCGCGAGGAGCAGCTCGACCGGCTCGGCGACCTCATCGAACAGCACGCGGACACCGACGCGCTCTGGCGGCTCATCGAGTCGGGCGCGCCGCAAGGACTGCCTTTCATTCCACCGGGAGCGCCCGCATGAGCACTGTGTTGTTGTTGTCGACCGCCGACACGGACCTGTTGGCGGCCCGGGCCGCCTCGGGTGCGGACTACCGGATCGGCAACCCGACCCGCGTGGACATGGCCGCCGAGCTGCCGGGGCTCATCCAGGGCTCCGACATCGCCGTCGTACGGCTGCTCGGTGGCAAGCGGGCCTGGGAGGACGGGCTGGCGGCTCTCAAGGCCGCCGGGATCCCGACCGTGCTCCTTGGCGGCGAGGCCGTGCCGGACGCCGAGTTGATGGCCGAGTCGTCGGTGCCGGCCGGTGTGGTCGCGGAGGCGCTGAAGTACCTCGTCGAGGGCGGACCCGCCAACCTCACCGAGCTGGCCCGGTTCCTGTCCGACACCGTGCTGCTGACCGGTGAGGGGTTCCTGGAGCCGCAGAAGATGCCGGAGTACGGCGTCCATGGCGACCGTGCCCTCGTCGAGGGCCGGCCGACCGTCGGGGTGCTCTTCTACCGGGCCCATGAGCTGAGCGGCAACACCGGCTTCGTGGACACGCTCTGCGACGCGATCGAGGCGCGCGGGGCCAACGCCCTCGCCGTGTACTGCGGTTCGCTGCGCGGCGCCGACGCCGGGCTGTACGAGATCCTCGCGAAGACCGACGCCCTCGTCGCCACCGTCCTCGCCGCCGGCGGCACGCACGCCTCGCAGGCGTCGGCGGGCGGTGACGAGGAGGCCTGGGACATCGGCGCGCTCGCCGAGCTCGACGTGCCGGTGCTGCAAGGACTTTGCCTCACCTCGTCCAAGGCGGCCTGGGACGAGTCCGACGCCGCCCTCTCCCCCATGGACGCGGCGATGCAGGTCGCGATCCCCGAGTTCGACGGGCGGATCATCACCGTCCCGTTCTCCTTCAAGGAACAGGGACCGGACGACGTCCCCGTGTACGTCGCCGACCCCGAGCGGGCCGGGCGCGTCGCCGGGATCGCCGTACGGCACGCACAGTTGCGGCACAAGCCGAACGCCGAGAAGAAGCTCGCGCTCGTCTTCACCGCCTACCCGACCAAGCACTCGCGGGTCGGCAACGCGGTCGGCCTCGACACGCCCGCCTCGGCGGTGCGGGTGCTGGACGCGCTCCGGGACGCGGGGTACGTCGTCGAAGGACACCCTGACAACGGCGACGAGTTGATCCACCGGCTCATCAACGCCGGTGGGCACGACGTCGAGTGGCTCACCGAGGAGCAGCTGGCCGCCGCGCCCGCGCGGGTGCCCCTGGCCGACTACCGGGCGTGGTTCGACAAGCTGGACCCGGAGTTGCGGGACGGCATGCTGGAGGCGTGGGGCGAGCCACCGGGCAGCCTCTACGTCGACGGGGACGACATCGTGCTCGCCTCGCTCCAGTTCGGGAACGTCGTCGTGATGATCCAGCCGCCGCGCGGCTTCGGGGAGAACCCGATCGCGATCTACCACGACCCCGACATGCCGCCCTCGCACCACTACATGGCCGCGTACCGGTGGCTGGAGAACTCCTTCGGCGCCGACGCGATCGTCCACATGGGCAAGCACGGCACGATGGAGTGGCTGCCGGGCAAGGGCCTCGGCCTGAGCGGCGGTTGCGCCCCGGACGCCGTGCTCGGCGACCTCCCGCTCATCTATCCCTTCATCGTCAACGACCCCGGCGAGGGCACCCAGGCCAAGCGGCGCGGGCACGCCACCGTCGTCGACCACCTCGTACCGCCGATGGCGCGTGCCGACACCTACGGGGACCTCGCCAAGCTGGAGCAGCTCCTCGACGAGTACGCGCTCGTCTCGGACCTGGACCCGACGAAGGCGCCGGCCGTGCGGGCGCAGATCTGGACGCTGGTCAAGGCGGCCGAGCTCCACCACGACCTGCATGTCGAGGACCAGCCGGACGACGACGACTTCGACGAGTTCGTCATGCACATCGACGGCTATCTGTGCGAGATCAAGGACGTGCAGATCCGCGACGGGCTGCACATCCTCGGCGGCGGTCCGGTCGGTGAGGCGCGGGTCAACCTCGTGCTCGCCGTGCTGCGCGCCTCGCAGGTGTGGGGCGGGCAGGCGAACGCGCTGCCAGGGCTCCGGGCTTGTTTCGCGGCCCATTTCGGGCTGGTGGAGAAGGAGTTGCTCGCCGAGCCGGGTGCTCCGGTGAAGGTGCCGGTCGAGCTGACGGAGCTGGTCGAGGGCCCGGCCCGGAGCGCCGCCGACGCGATCGACCTGCTGGAGCAGCTGTGCCGGCGGGTCGCGGAGGGCATGGAGGCGCGGGACTGGGACGTCGCGGTCGCCCCGGCCGTGCTGCGGGGTGTGCTGGGGGTCGAACTCCCGGACGGCGTCACCGTGTTGGAGTTCGCCTGCACCGAGGTGGTGCCGCGGCTCGCCCGCACCACCGACGAGATCGACCACATCCTCAAGGCGCTCGACGGCGGTTACGTCCCGGCGGGCCCGTCCGGTTCGCCGACGCGCGGACTGGTCAACGTCCTGCCGACCGGCCGGAACTTCTACTCCGTCGACCCCAAGGCCATTCCCTCCCGGCTGAGTTGGGAGGTCGGGCAGGCGCTCGCCGACTCGCTCGTCCAGCGGTACCTGGCCGACACCGGCGAGTACCCGAAGTCCGTCGGCCTGACGGTGTGGGGCACGTCCGCGATGCGCACCCAGGGCGACGACATCGCCGAGATCCTGGCGCTGCTGGGCTGCCGCCCGGTGTGGGACGAGGCCTCGCGGCGCGTGACCGGCTTCGAGATCATCGGCCTGGAGGAGCTGGGGCGGCCGCGCATCGACGTCACCGTCCGCATCTCCGGGTTCTTCCGGGACGCGTTCCCGCACGTCGTCGGGCTGATCGACGACGCGGTGCGGAAGGTGGCCGAGCTGGACGAGCCCGCCGAGCGCAACTTCGTGAAGGCGCACGCCGACGAGGACACCGCCGAGCACGGTGACCGGCGGCGCGCGACGGCCCGTATCTTCGGCTCCAAGCCGGGCGCGTACGGCGCCGGTCTGCTGCCGCTGATCGACGCCCGCAACTGGCGCTCCGACGCGGACCTCGCCGAGGTGTACGCGGTGTGGGGCGGTTACGCCTACGGGCGGGGGCTGGACGGGCGGGCGGCACGCGGGGACATGGAGACGGCGTTCAAGCGGATCAACGTGGCCGCGAAGAACGTCGACACCCGCGAGCACGACCTCGTGGACGCCGACGACTACTTCCAGTACCACGGCGGCATGGTCGCGATGGTGCGCCACCTCACGGGCGCCAACCCCGAGGCGTACGTGGGTGATTCGGCCACGCCGGACCAGGTGAGGACCCGCACGCTGGGCGAGGAGACGCACCGGGTGTTCCGGGCGCGGGTCGTGAACCCCCGCTGGATGGCGGCCATGCGCCGGCACGGCTACAAGGGTGCCTTCGAGATGGCGGCGACCGTCGACTACCTCTTCGGCTACGACGCCACGGCGGGCGTGGTCGACGACTGGATGTACGAGAAGCTCAGCGCCGAGTACGTCTTCGACCCGGAGAACCGGGACTTCATGAAGAAGTCCAACCCCTGGGCGCTGCGCGGCATCACCGAGCGGCTGCTGGAGGCCGCCGAGCGCGGGCTGTGGGCAGAGCCGGACGCGGACACGCTGGAGCGGCTGCGCGCCACGTACCTGGAGCTCGAAGGCGATCTGGAGGGCGACGACCAGTGAGTACCCCGTTTCCGTTCACGGCCGTCGTCGGCCAGGACGATCTGCGGCTCGCGCTGCTGCTGAACGCCGTGTCGCCGGCGGTCGGCGGTGTGCTGGTGCGCGGTGAGAAGGGCACGGCCAAGTCGACGGCGGTGCGGGCGCTTTCGGCGCTGCTGCCGGAGGTCGACGTCGTCCCCGGCTGCCGCTTCTCCTGCGACCCGGCCAAGCCCGACCCCGGCTGCCCGGACGGCCCGCACGAGCCGGGCCCCGGCACCTCGCGTCCCTCCCGCATGGTCGAACTCCCCGTCGGTGCCTCCGAGGACCGGCTCGTCGGCGCCCTCGACATCGAGCGGGCCCTCGCGGAGGGCGTGAAGGCCTTCGAGCCCGGCCTGCTGGCCGACGCGCACCGCGGGATCCTCTACGTCGACGAGGTCAATCTTCTGCATGACCATCTCGTCGACCTGCTGCTCGACGCCGCCGCGATGGGCGCCTCGTACGTGGAGCGCGAGGGCGTCTCCGTACGGCATGCCTCGAAGTTCCTGCTCGTCGGGACCATGAACCCCGAAGAGGGTGAGCTGCGGCCGCAGTTGCTCGACCGGTTCGGGCTGACCGTGGAGGTGGCCGCCTCGCGGGAGCCCGACCAGCGGGTGGAGGTCGTACGGCGGCGGCTCGCGTACGACGACGATCCGGCGGGTTTCGCGGCGCGTTGGGCCGACGAGGAGACCGCCGTACGGCAACGGGTCGTCGCGGCGCGGGAGTTGCTGCCGTCGGTGCGGCTCGGGGACGGGGCGTTGCGGCAGATCGCGGCGACCTGTGCCGCGTTCGAGGTGGACGGCATGCGGGCGGACATCGTGATGGCGCGTACGGCCACCGCGCTGGCCGCCTGGGCCGGGCGGACCGACGTGCTCGCCGAGGACGTACGGCAGGCCGCGCTGCTCGCGCTGCCGCATCGCCGGCGTCGTAATCCCTTTGACGCGCCGGGACTTGACGAGGACAAGCTCGACCAGACCCTGGAGGAGTTCAGCGGCGAGGGCGAGGACGATCCCGACCCGGACGGGCCCGGTGGGGGCGGCGGGCAGCCGGCGCCGGACGACGGGTCGCAGGGGGACTCCGGGGGTGCGGCGCAGCCCGAGGCCGGCGAGGGCGGGGAGCCGCAGGCCGGTGGTGCCGGTGGCGGCGAGCAGTCCGCCGTACGGGCCGCGGAGCCGTTCCGTACCAAGGTGCTCAGCGTGCCCGGGCTGGGGGACGGTGCCGCCGGGCGGCGTTCGCGGGCGCGGACCGAGCACGGGCGGACCACGGGGGCACGCCGCCCTCGGGGTGCGCTGACCAAGCTGCATCTGGCGGCCACCGTGCAGGCGGCGGCGCCGCATCAGCGGGCGCGCGGCCGGTCCGGGCCCGGGCTCGTGCTGCGCCGGGACGATCTGCGGCAGGCGACGCGGGAGGGGCGCGAGGGAAACCTCGTGCTGTTCGTCGTCGACGCCTCCGGGTCCATGGCGGCCCGGCAGCGGATGAGTGCCGTCAAGGGTGCCGTGCTGTCGCTGCTGCTCGACGCGTACCAGCGGCGGGACAAGGTGGGACTGGTGACGTTCCGGGGGACGGCGGGTGAGGTGGCGTTGCCGCCGACGTCGTCCGTGGACGCCGCCGCGGCCCGCCTGGAGACGTTGCCGACCGGGGGCCGTACGCCGCTCGCCGCCGGGCTGCTGAAGGCGCACGAGGTGCTGCGGGTCGAGACGTTGCGGGACCCGGCGCGGCGGGCGCTGGTCGTCGTGGTGACCGACGGGCGGGCCACGGGCGGGCCGGAGCCGGTCGCGCTGTCGCAGCGGGCGGCGCGGTTGTTCGCCGCCGACGGGGTCGCCTCCGTCGTCGTCGACTGCGAGTCCGGGCCGGTACGGCTGGGGCTCGCCGGGCAGTTGGCGGGTGAGCTGGGGGGTACGGCGGTGACGCTCGACGAGTTGCGGGCCGACTCCATCGCCGGGCTGGTCAAGGACGTACAGAGGAGGGCCGCGTAATGCCTCAGGGACAGCCGAGTGTGGTGCCGGACGACGGTCTGACCACGCGTCAGCGGCGTAATCGGCCGCTGGTGGTCGTGCATACCGGGGTGGGCAAGGGCAAGTCGACCGCCGCGTTCGGGCTTGCCCTGCGGGCCTGGAACCAGGGGTGGCCCATCGGGGTGTTCCAGTTCGTCAAGTCGGCGAAGTGGAAGGTCGGCGAGGAGAACGCGCTGCGGGTGCTGGGCGCCTCCGGCGAGGGCGGGTCCGTCGACTGGCACAAGATGGGCGAGGGGTGGTCCTGGGTCCAGCGGGACGCCCAGATGGACAACGAGGAGAAGGCCCGGGAGGGCTGGGAGCAGGTCAAGCGGGACCTCGCCGCCGAGACGTACAAGCTGTATGTGCTCGATGAGTTCGCCTACCCCATGCACTGGGGGTGGGTGGACACCGACGAGGTGATCTCCGTGCTGCGGGACCGGCCGGGCACGCAGCACGTCGTCATCACCGGGCGCAACGCTCCCGAAAAGCTCGTCGACTTCGCTGATCTCGTGACCGACATGTCCAAGGTGAAGCATCCGATGGACGCCGGGCAGAAGGGGCAGCGGGGTATCGAGTGGTGATGTCCTCCTCGTCCGTTTCCGTCCCTCGGCTGGTCATCGCCGCGCCCTCTTCCGGGAGCGGGAAGACCACCGTCGCCACGGGGTTGATGGCCGCGTTCGCCGCGCGGGGGCTCGCCGTGTCCCCGCACAAGGTCGGGCCGGACTACATCGACCCCGGGTATCACTCGCTCGCCACGGGGCGGGTGGGGCGGAACCTCGACGCGTACCTGTGCGGGCCGGAGTTGATCGGGCCGTTGTTCGCGCACGGGGCGCGCGGGTGTGACATCGCCGTCGTCGAGGGGGTGATGGGGATGTACGACGGGGCCGCGGGGGAAGGTGAACTGGCGTCCACCGCTCATGTCGCGAAGCTGCTCGGGGCGCCCGTCGTCCTTGTCGTCGACGCCTCTTCGCAGTCGCGGTCGGTGGCTGCGCTGGTGCACGGGTTCGCCTCGTGGGATCCGGAAGTGCGGGTCGGCGGTGTGATCCTCAACAAGGTCGCGTCCGACCGGCATGAGGAGCTGCTGCGGGAGGCGTTGGAGGCGGCCGGGGTGCCGGTGCTCGGGGTGCTGCGGCGGGCGGCCCAGGTGGATACGCCTTCCCGGCATCTGGGGTTGGTGCCCGTTGCCGAGCGGCGGGAGGCGGCGCTTGAGGCTGTGGCCGCTATGGGGGCGCAGGTTGCCCAAGGGTGCGATCTGGCGGCGTTGGAGGCGCTGGCCCGCGCTGCCGGTGCCGTACCAGGGGGCTGCGCCCCCTGGACCCCCGCCTCGCCCACCCACCACCCGACTCGGTTGGCAGAGACGGGAACGTCCAACCCCGTCGTCGCCATCGCCGGCGGCCCCGCCTTCACCTTCTCCTACGCCGAGCACACCGAGCTCCTCACCGCCGCCGGAGCCGAAGTCATCACCTTCGACCCCCTCCGCGACGAGCAACTCCCCGAAGGGACCCGCGGCTTGGTCATCGGCGGCGGCTTCCCCGAGGTGTACGCCGCCGAGCTGTCCGCCAACGAACCCCTGCGCAAGGCCGTCAGTGAGCTCGCCCTCAGCGGCGCCCCCGTCGCCGCCGAGTGTGCCGGGCTGCTGTATCTCTGCCGTGAGCTCGACGGAGCGCCCATGTGCGGTGTGCTCGACGCGTCCGCGCGGATGAGCGAGCGGCTCACGCTCGGGTACCGGGACGCGGTGGCCGTCGGCGACAGTTCCCTCGCCGTCGCCGGGACGCGGATGCGGGGGCATGAGTTTCATCGGACCGTCGTGGAGCCCGGTGCCGGGGCGGCTCCCGCATGGGGGGTGCGCGCCCCTGCCCCGCGCGTCGAAGGTTTCGTACAACAAGGTGTGCACGCGAGTTATCTGCACACGCACTGGGCGTCCGAGCCCGGTGTGGCCCGTCGGTTCGTGGAGAGGTGCCGGACGTCATGAGCAGCAGCAGGTTGATCGGAGTCGGGGTCGGTCCCGGCGATCCGGAGCTGGTGACCGTCAAGGGTGTCAACGCGCTGCGTGCCGCCGATGTGGTCGTCGTCCCCGTCATGGACACGGGGGAACGCGGGCGGGCCGAGGCCACCGTGCTGCATTACGTCGGGCAGGAGAAGGTCGTACGGGTGGTGTTCGCGCTCAACGAGCGGACCGACCGGGAGCGGCGGGAGGCCGCCTGGGACGCCGCCGGGGAGCGGGTCGCGCGGCTGCTCGTCGAGCACGGCACCGTCGCCTTCGCCACCATCGGCGATCCGAACGTCTACTCCACCTTCACCTATCTCGCGCAGACCATCGCCGAGCTGGTGCCGGGGACCGTCGTGGAGACCGTGCCCGGTATCACCGCCATGCAGGATCTCGCCGCGCGTTCCGGGGCCGTGCTCACCGAGGGCACCGAGCCGCTGACGCTGGTGCCCGTCACCGCCGGTGCCCAGGCGCTCAAGGACGCCCTGGCCGGGCCGGGGACGGTCGTGGCCTACAAGTTCGGGCGGCAGGCGCAGGAGGTCGCCGAGGCGCTGCGGCAGACCGGCCGGATCGACGACGCCGTGTGGGGGTCGGCGCTCGGGCTGCCGGAGGAGTCCGTGCGGCCGGCGGCCGAGCTCGACGGCGCCCCGCTCCCCTACCTCTCCACGCTCATCGCGCCCGCCCGGCGTGACGGCGGGCGGGGCGGCAAGCTGTGACCTCGCCCTTCGGGGCGTCAGTCGGCGATGCCCACCACCAGCCAGATGAACGCCACGCCCGCGACCGTGCACAGCAGGGTCGAGCGGGCGGGGTGTTCGTGGTGGGCCTCGGGGAGGATCTCGGCGGCCGCCAGATAGAGGAGCGCGCCGCCGAAGAAGCCGAGATACGCGCCGAGCAGCTTCTCCGGGATGGTGAAGAAGAGGGTCGACGCGGCGCCCACGACCGGTGCCGCCGCGTCCGCGACCAGCATCGCCATCGCCCGGCGGCGGGCGTTCCCGTACAGGCTCGTGATCGTGTACGTGTTGAAGCCGTCCGCGAAGTCATGGGCGATGACCGCGAGGGCCACCGCGGTGCCCATGCCGCCGCCCACCTGGAAGGCCGCGCCGATCGCCACGCCGTCCATGGCGCTGTGGCCGACCATCGCCGCGGCGGCCGTCAGGCCCACCTCGGGGACCCGGGCGTCCCTCTCCTCGCCGCCGTGCGCGGCCTGGCGGGCGGCGAGGAGCCGTTCCACCAGATGGGCCAGCAGGAAGCCGGCCACGAACAGCAGCAGCGCGGCCGGTACGCCGAACACCTCGGTGCCCGCCGCCTCCAGCGCCTCCGGCAGCAGGTCCAGGCCGACCACGCCCAGCATGAGGCCGCCGGCCAGGCCAAGGACCAGGTGACGGCGGTCGGTCACCCGCTGTGCCGTCCAGCCGCCGGCCAGTGTCATCAGGAACGCGCCGAGCGCGACGAACACCGCCATGGGCCCTTCGTATCCGATCAGGCCCTGTTCGCGCACATCCAGACCCCCAGTGAAGCTCCGTGAATCTTCGTACGAGAGGACCCGAACCCATGGCCGACGCCCCCACCGGCAAGGTGACCTTCGTCGGTGCCGGACCCGGCGCCGCCGATCTGCTGACGTTCCGTGCCGCGCGTGCCATCGCCGAGGCCGACGTCGTGATCTGGGCGGCGAGCCTGGTCCAGGCCGAGGTCCTGGAGCACGCCCGTGAGGGCGCGGAGATCCTCGACTCGGCGACGATGTCGCTGGAGGACGTCGTGGCCGTGTACGAGCGGGCGCATCAGCACGCGTTGAAGGTCGCCCGTATCCACTCCGGCGATCCCGCCCTGTGGGGCGGTACGCAGGAGCAGCTCGACCGGTGTGCGCGGATCGGCATCGCGACCGAAGTGGTCCCCGGTGTCTCCGCGTTCTCCGCCGTCGCCGCGCTCGCGCAGCGCGAGCTGACCATTCCCGAGGTCGCGCAGTCCGTGGTGCTGACCCGCCTCGGCGGCGGCAAGACGCCGATGCCGCCCGGTGAGGAGGTGCGGGAGTTCGCCAAGCACGGCACCACCATGGCGATCTTCCTGTCGGCGGCGCGCAGTGGTCAGCTGGTGCGGGAGCTGCTGGAGGGCGGCTATCCGACGTCCACCCCGGTGGTCGTCGCCTATCAGGCCACCTGGCCCGAGGAGCTGGTCGTGCGGTGCACGATCGAGACGCTGGAGGAGACGGTCAAGGAGCACAAGCTCTGGAAGCACACGCTCTTCCTGGTCGGGCCCGCGCTGGACGCCGAGGGCACCCGCTCGCACCTGTACCACCCCGGTCACTTCCACGGCTACCGCAAGGCCGACCCGGAGGCCCGCCGGGCCCTGCGCGCGCGGGGTGCGAGTACGTGATCACGGTCTTCGGTACGGGGACGGGGGCGCCGGTTCCCGCCGACGTGCTGGCCGGGGCCCGGCTGGTGGTGGGCGGCCGGCGTCATCTGGCGTCCGCGCCCGTGCCCGACGACGCCGAGCAGGTCGTCCTCGGGCCGCTGGCGCCCGCGCTGGACGTCATCGAGCGGCATCTGAAGGCGGAGAGCCCGGTCGTCGTGCTCGCCTCGGGTGATCCCGGGTTCTTCGGGATCGTGCGGGCGCTGGCCGAGCGGTTCGGGTCCGAGCGGTTGGACGTGCGGCCGGGAGTGCCGTCCGTCGCCTCCGCGTTCGCGCGGCTGGGGCTGACGTGGGACGACGCGGTCGTGGTCAGCGCGCACGGGCGGGAGCTGCGGACGGCGGTGCACGTGTGCCGGGCGCGGCCCAAGGTCGCGGTGCTGACCGGGCCGGGGTCCGGGCCCGCCGAGCTGGGGGCCGCGCTGCGGGCCGACGCCCGGGTCCTGGTCGTCGCCTCCGCGCTGGGCTCCGGCGAGGAGCGCGTCGAGCGGGTGACGCCGGCCGAGGCCGCGGCCCGTGACTGGGGGGCGTCGGTCAGCGTGGTGCTGTGCCTGGACGAGGCGCGGCTGCTGGGTCCCGTCGCCCGGACGGTCGCCGGGTCCGACGCCGGCCCCGATCGATGGGCGCTGGACGAGGACGCGTTCGCGCACCGTGATTCGATGATCACCAAGTTCGAGGTACGGGCCCTCGCGCTGGCCCGGCTCGGCCCACGGCTCGGCGACCACGTCTGGGACATCGGGGCGGGCTCCGGTTCGGTCGCGGTGGAGTGCGCGCGGTTCGGCGCGGCCGTCACCGCCGTCGAGAAGACCCGGGACGGCGTCGAGCGGGTGCGTGCCAACGCGGCGGCCCACGGGGTCGACGTACGGGCCGTGCACGGGGCCGCGCCCACGGTGCTGTCCGATCTCGACGACCCCGACGCCGTGTTCGTCGGCGGCGGCGGGCGGGAGCTGCCCGCGATCGTCACCGCGTGCGCGCGGCGCGCCCGGCGGACGGTCGTCGTGGCGATGGCCGCGCTCGACCGGGTGCCGGCCGTGCGCGAGGCGCTCACCGGCGCCGGGTTCTCCTGCGACGGCGTGCTGTTGCAGTCGTCGCGGCTGGCGCCGTTGCCCGGGGACGTGACCCGGCTCGCGGCGACCAACCCTGTTTTTCTGCTGTGGGGGTACCGAACCCCCGTTTCTCATGAGGGAGTAGCCCTGTGATCGGCCTCATTTCCGCCACCGCGGCGGGCGCGGCTGCGCGCGACCGGCTGGCCGCGGCGTGGCCGGAGCGGACACGCGTGTACGAAGGTCCCGTCGGGGACGCCGTACGGGCCGCGTTCGCGGAGTGCGAGCAACTGGTGTGCTTCCTCGCCACGGGGGCGGTGGTGCGGCTCATCGCGCCGCTGCTCGGCGACAAGACGTCCGACCCGGGTGTCGTGTGCGTCGACGAGGCGGGGCGGTTCGCCGTGTCGCTGGTCGGCGGGCACGGCGGGGGCGCCAATGAACTCGCCCGTGAGGTAGGGGAGTTGCTGGGCGCGGAGCCGGTCGTCACGACGGCGACGGACGCGGTCGGCCTGCCGGGGCTCGACACGCTCGGTTTCCCCGTCGAGGGCGATGTCGCCGCCGTCTCGCGGGCGCTCCTCGACGGTGAACCGGTGGCCCTGAAGGCGGAGTTGGCGTGGCCGCTGCCCGCGCTGAAGGTCACCGAGGACGGCGCCCATGTCGTGCGGGTCACCGATCGTCTCGTCCAGCCCGCCTCGCGGGAGGTCGTGCTGCGGCCGCCGTCCCTCGTCGTCGGGGTCGGCGCCTCCAGGGGCGTACCGGCGGACGAGGTGCTGGGGCTGGTGCGGGACGCCCTGCGGGACGCCGGGCTGTCGGAGGCGTCCCTCGCCGAACTCGCCACCGTGGACGCCAAGGCGGACGAGCCGGGCATCGTCGAGGCCGCCCGCGCGCTGGGGGTCCCGCTGGTCACCCACACCGCCGCGGACCTGGCGGCCGTCGAGGTGCCGAACCCCTCCGACGCGCCGCTGGCCGCCGTGGGCACCCCGTCCGTCGCCGAGGCCGCCGCGCTCGTGACCGGCGGCGAACTCCTCGTACCCAAGCGGAAGTCCTCGCGTGCGGACGGGCATGCCGCGATGGCGACCTGTGCCGTCGTACGGCGTCCCGTGCGCGGCCGGCTCGCGGTGGTCGGGCTCGGGCCCGGCGCCCGGGATCTGCTCACCCCGCGCGCGAAGGCCGAACTCCGGAGTGCTGCCGTGCTGGTCGGCCTGGACCAGTACGTCGACCAGATCCGCGATCTGCTGCGGCCCGGCACCGTGATCCTGGAGTCGGGGCTCGGGGCCGAGGAGGAGCGGGCCCGTACGGCCGTCGCGGAGGCCCGTAAGGGGCAGGCCGTCGCGCTGATCGGCAGCGGGGACGCGGGCGTGTACGCCATGGCCTCCCCCGCGCTCGCCGAGGCGTCCGACGACATCGACGTCGTCGGTGTGCCCGGGGTGACCGCCGCGCTCGCCGCCGCCGCGATCCTGGGCGCCCCGCTGGGCCACGACCACGTCTCCATCAGCCTCTCCGACCTGCACACCCCCTGGGAGGTCATCGAGCGGCGGGTGCGGGCGGCGGCCGAGGCGGACATCGTGGTCACCTTCTACAACCCGCGTTCCCGGGGCCGTGACTGGCAGCTGCCGAAGGCGCTGGCGATCCTCGCCGGGCACCGGGAGCCGGCCACGCCGGTCGGGGTCGTGCGGAACGCGTCGCGGCCGGACGAGTCCAGTCGGCTCACGACACTGGGGTCCCTGGATCCGGCGACGGTCGACATGATGACGGTCGTGACCGTCGGCAACACGGCGACCCGGGACATCGCGGGGCGCATGGTGACACCGCGCGGCTACCGCTGGCAGACCGCCGAGGAGGGCTCCAAGTGATCCGTGAGGTCCACCCCATCGAGGAGGAGTCCTACCGGCGGCTGCGGTCCCGCCTGGACACCTCGCACTTCCCGCCGCTGACCCGGGCGGTGGTCGAGAGGGTCATCCACTCGGCCGCCGACCTGGCATACGCCGACGACCTCGTCATGGACGAGGGCGAGCTGGAGAAGGCGCATGCCGCCCTGCACGGCGGGGCGCCCGTCGTCGTGGACGTCGAGATGGTCGCGGCCGGCATCACCCGGCGCGAGACCGTCTGCCGGCTGCGCGACGCCGTGGCCGGGCCGGGGCTGACCCGCTCCGCGCACGCGATCCGGCTCGCCTACGAGCAGGTCGGCCCCGGCGCCCTGTGGGTGATCGGCAACGCGCCGACCGCGCTGGAGGAACTGCTCACCCTGGACGCCGCCCCGGCGCTCGTCATCGGTCTGCCCGTCGGCTTCGTCGGCGCGGTCGAGTCCAAGGCCGCGTTGCGCGAGAGCGGGCTGCCCGCCGTGAGCAACGTGTCCGAGAAGGGCGGGTCGGCCGTCGCCTCGGCCGCGCTCAACGCCCTGCTGTACCACCCCGTTTCCACCGAGGAGAAATCGTGACCACCCCCCAGCCCGCTCTGCTCATCGCCGGCCACGGCACCCGGGACGAGGCCGGGGCCGAGGCGTTCCGCGCCTTCGTACGGGAGTTGGGGCGCCGCCACCCCGAACTGCCCGTCGCGGGCGGCTTCATCGAACTGTCCCCGCCGCCGCTCGGCGAAGCCGTCACCGAGCTGGTGGAGCGAGGCGTACGACGGTTCGCCGCCGTGCCGCTGATGCTGGTCTCCGCCGGTCACGCCAAGGGCGACATCCCGGCGGCGCTGGCCCGCGAGAAGGAACGGCACCCGGGGATCTCGTACACCTACGGGCGTCCGCTGGGCCCGCACCCGTCGCTGCTGAACGTCCTGGAACGGCGGCTGGAGGAGGCGCTCGGCACCGAGGGGCGCACGCCCGGCGACCTCGCCGACGTGACCGTGCTGCTCGTCGGGCGCGGTTCCACCGACCCGGACGCCAATGCCGAGGTGCACAAGGCGGCCCGGCTGCTGTGGGAGGGGCGCGGGTACGCGGGTGTGGAGACGGCGTTCGTGTCGCTGGCCGCGCCGGACGTGCCGAGCGGCCTGGACCGGTGCGTGAGGCTGGGCGCGCGGCGGATCGTGGTCCTGCCGTACTTCCTGTTCACCGGCATCCTCCCGGACCGGGTCCGGCAGCAGACCGAAGGCTGGGCCGCCGCGCACCCCGACGTCGAGGTGCGCTCGGCCGACGTCATCGGGCCGGAGCCGGAGCTGCTCGACCTGGTGATGGAGCGGTACCAGGAGGCGGTCAAGGGCGATCTGCGGATGAACTGCGACTCGTGCGTCTACCGCATCGCGCTGCCCGGTTTCGAGGACAAGGTGGGCCTGCCGCAGCAGCCGCACTTCCACCCCGACGACGACGGCCACCATCACCACGGCCATGGACACCACCACCACGGCTCCCACTCCCATGCGCACTGACAGACAGGACACCGGCAGCCACGACCTGCGGCACCACGGTGACGCCGAGGTACGGGACGACGGGGCGCGGCTCACCGACCTCGCCGTGAACGTCCGCGCCGACACACCCCCGAGATGGCTGCGGGAGCGGATCGCCGAGTCGCTGACCGGGCTGGCCGCCTACCCGGACGGCCGCGAGGCACGGGAGGCGGTCGCGGCCCGGCACGGGCTGCCCGCGGAACGGGTGCTGCTCACGGCCGGTGCGGCGGAGGCCTTCGTGCTGCTCGCCCGCGCCCTGGAGACCCGTCATCCGCTGGTCGTGCACCCGCAGTTCACGGAGCCGGAGGCGGCGCTGCGGGACGCGGGGCACACCGTCGACCGGCTGCTGCTGCGCGAGGAGGACGGCTTCCGGCTCGATCCGGAGGCCGTCCCCGAGGACGCCGACCTGGTGGTGATCGGCAACCCGACGAACCCGACATCGGTCCTGCACCCGGCGGACACGATCGCCCGACTCGCCCGTCCCGGGCGGACGTTGGTGGTGGACGAGGCGTTCATGGACGCGGTGCCGGGCGAGCGGGAGGCGCTGGCGGGACGCACCGACGTCCCCGGGCTGGTCGTCCTGCGCAGCCTGACCAAGACCTGGGGGCTGGCCGGGCTGCGCATCGGGTACGTCCTCGCCGCGCCGGAGACCATCGGCGAGCTGGAGCGGGCCCAGCCGCTGTGGCCGGTGTCCACCCCGGCGCTCGCGGCGGCGCGGGCCTGCGTGCAGCCGCAGGCCCTGGCCGAGGCGGCCCACGCGGCCCACCGGATCGCCGCCGACCGGGCCCATCTCGTCGCCGGGCTGCGGGAGTTCGCCCCGGACGGGCTGAAGGTGGCCGAACCGGCGGAGGGCCCCTTCGTCCTCGTACGCCTGCCCCGGGCCGCCGCCGTGCGCCGGCATCTGCGCGACCTCGGTTTCGCGGTGCGGCGCGGGGACACGTTCCCCGGCCTGGACGAGGAGTGGCTGCGGCTCGCGGTGCGGGACCGGACGACGGTCAACTCGTTCCTCCAGGCGCTGGACCAGGCGATGGTCCTGTCGCAGCACTGAGGGGGAACGCGGTGGGCGCCGCCGGGGTGGTCAGTTCCTGCCGCGTCGCGCCACCGCGGTCGCTCCCCCGCCCGCGACGAGCAGGGCGATCGCGCCCCCCGCGATGTACGGGGTCAGGGAGTTGCCGCCGGTCTCGGCCAACCCGGCCTCGGCGGGGGCGCCTTGGGGCTTCACATTGTCGGCCGGGGTCTCGGAGGGCGCCGCGGCGGCGGGTGCCGCCGGGGCCTCGCAGGTGGCCTTCGCCAGGGTCAGGGTGCCCTCGACCTCCGCGACGTTGAGCTTCAACGGGTTGACGGAGACGGTGAGTTCGAGGGCGGTGGCGGCGGCCGTGCGGGACGTGGTCTCGCGCTTCGACAGGTCGAGGCGGACCTCGCCGACGCCCGGGACCTTCACCTCGGTCGGGCCGCCCGCGCTCAGCGTGACCTTCTTGCCGAGGACGGTGACATCACCGAGCACGTTGGACCGGGCGATCGGGGTCTTCCCGGCCTCGCAGACCGCCTCGGACGTGACGGCGCCGAGCTCGACGACCGAGAGCAGCGGCAGGCCGGGGACGTGGAGTTTGGCGTGGGCGAGGCGGGTGGAGGCCTCGGCCCTGGTCGCGGTGACGTTCGCCTTCGCCGACGCCACCTCGGCGTTCAGGACGCTGAAGGCCCGGCCGTTGTTCACGCCGTTCAGCTCGGCGGTCAGGGCGGTCTTCTCGGCGCTCCGCGGCGCCTGCACTTCGTTCAGGGAGACCGCGAGCGGGACGTTCACGGTCTTGTTGAGCAGGGAC
The DNA here is from genome assembly GCF_042668605.1 of Streptomyces sp. NPDC057280. NCBI lineage: Bacteria > Bacillati > Actinomycetota > Actinomycetes > Kitasatosporales > Streptomycetaceae > Streptomyces > Streptomyces sp. NPDC057280. The sequence goes on along the minus strand of NZ_JBHUYR010000002.1, from coordinate 1,621,693 downwards.
ACGTCGAGGCCGGTGCGCAGGACGACGGCGCTCGCGCGGCCTTGGTCGCCGGTGGCGTGGGCGGAACCCGCCCCCGCCAGGACCGCGGGACCGGCGGCCAGGGCGGTGGCCGTCGCGACGGTCGCGAGACGGCGTGCGGGCATACGGAAGTTCTTGCCGTTCAAGGTGGGGACCCCTCAGAGGAGACTTGCTCGGGACTCGGCAAGAATTACGCACGGAGAGTGAACAGTCAGCGGTCCGACGGGAGTTCACCCCAACGTGGTGCTCCCGTGAACCTTTTCGATTCATGCGGCACGGGTGTTCCTCGAAGTCACCCCCGTACCCCCTTCTGTGCGAGCGCGTCCGTTGACGGGGCGGCGCGTGAGCGGGAGTGCAGAACGAGCCAGGCCGCTCACCGGTTACGCTCCGTCAACGCGGCCCGGCGGCTCCGGCGGCTCAGGCGGTGACCCGACCGTCGAGGACGACCCGCTGCGGGTCCGCCAGTACGCGTACGTCGGCGCGCGGATCGGACGCGTAGACCACGAGGTCGGCCGGGGCGCCCTCCTCCAGGCCGGGTCGGCCGAGCCAGGTCCGGGCCTTCCAGGTCGTCGCCGCGAGCGCCTCGATGGGCGGGATGCCGGCGGTGACCAGTTCCGCGACCTCGTCCGCGACCAGGCCGTGCGGCAGGGTGCCGCCGGCGTCGGTGCCGACGTACACCGGGATGCCCGCGTCGTAGGCGGCGCGCACGGTGTCGTAGCGCCGCTCGTGCAGTCGCCGCATGTGCGCCGACCAGCGCGGGAACTTGGTCTCGCCGCCCGCCGCGAGCTGTGGGAAGGTGGCGATGTTGACGAGGGTCGGGACGATCGCCACGCCGTGCTCGACGAAGAGCGGGATCAGGTCCTCGGTCAGCCCGGTGGCATGCTCGACGCAGTCGATGCCGGCGCCGACCAGGTCCGGCAGGGAGTCCGCGGAGAAGCAGTGGGCGGTGACCCGGGCACCGAGGCGGTGGGCCTCGGCGATGGCCGCGTCCAGGGCGTCCCGCGGCCAGACCGCGGACAGGTCGCCGAGCTCGCGGTCGATCCAGTCGCCGACCAGCTTGACCCAGCCGTCGCCGCGCCGGGCCTCCTGGGCGACGTACGCGACCAGGTCGTCGGGCTCGATCTCGTGGGCGTAGCCGCGGATGTAGCGACGGGTGCGGGCGATGTGCCGGCCGGCCCGGATGATCTTCGGGAGGTCCTCGCGGTCGTCGATCCAGCGGGTGTCCGAGGGGGAACCGGCGTCGCGGATCAGCAGGGTGCCGGCCTCGCGGTCGGTGAGCGCCTGCTTCTCGGCGACGTCCTGGGGGACCGGGCCGTGCGGGCCGAGGCCGACATGGCAGTGCGCGTCGACCAGGCCCGGCAGGGCCCAGCCGGCGACGGTGCGGATGTCACGGGCGCCGGCGGGACGGTCGTAGGAGATCCGGCCGCCGACCACCCACAGCTCGTCCCGGATGTCGTCGGGTCCGGCCAGGACCCGGCCCTTCACGTGCAGCACCGCGCGTTCGCTCATGACTGCACCCTAATGACCGGGCCCTGATGACCGGCTAGTCGCCCTTGCCCACCTGGTCGGACGTCTCCTCCTCCACGTCGGCCATCGCCGGGTCGAGGAGGCGGGAGAGGAAGTGGCGGGTGCGTTCGTGGCTCGGGTTGCCGATGACCTGGGCGGGGACGCCGTCCTCGACGATCACTCCGCCGTCCATGAAGACGACCCGGTCGGCGACCTCGCGGGCGAAGGTCATCTCGTGGGTGACGACCATCATCGTCATGCCCTCGTTCGCCAGCATGCGCATCACCGCGAGGACGTCGCCGACGAGTTCGGGGTCGAGCGCCGAGGTCGGCTCGTCGAAGAGCATCACCTCGGGGCCCATGGACAGGGAGCGGGCGATGGCGACGCGCTGCTGCTGGCCGCCGGAGAGGGAGGCCGGGTAGGCGTACGCCTTCTCCGACAGGCCGACGCGTTCCAGGTTCTCAGCGGCCACCTTCGCCGCCTCCGCCTTGCCGCGCCTGAGGACCCGGCGCTGCGGGAGCGTGAGGTTCTCGGTGACGGTGAGGTGCGGGAAGAGGTTGAACTGCTGGAAGACCATGCCGATACGGCGGCGTACGGCGTCGATGTCGACGTCCGGGTCGGTGAGTTCGGTGCCGCCGACGAAGACCTGGCCCTGGGTGGGTTCTTCGAGCAGGTTCACACAGCGCAGCAGCGTGGACTTGCCGGAGCCGGACGGGCCGATGACACACACGACCTCGCCGCGACCGATCTCCAGGTCGATGCCCTTGAGGACCTCGTTGTCGCCGAACGACTTGTGCAGGCCCCGGACTTGGATCTCTGCCGTGCCGGTCACTTGACCGCCTCCTGGGCCTTGGCCTCCATACGGCGGACGACGAAGCCGAGCGGGATCGTCACCAGCAGATAGCACAGGCCGGCGACGAGGATCGGCGTGGAGTTGGCGGTCTGGCTGGCCAGATCGCGGCCGTACTTGGACAGTTCGCGCTCCTCCAGGGTGACGCCGAGGAACAGCACCAGCGAGGAGTCCTTGAAGAGCAGGACGAGTTCGTTGGTGAGCGGCGGCAGGATGATGCGGAACGCCTGCGGGATGATGATCGAGACCATGGCCCGCGCGGGCGAGAAGCCCAGGGAACGGGCCGCCTCCATCTGCCCCTTGGGCACCGCCTGGATGCCCGCGCGGATCGTCTCCGCCATGTAGGCCGCCGCGACCAGGCCGAGCGCGAGCGCGACCTTGCCGTAGGTGCCGCCGGGGATCTCGGTCCCCGGGAAGGCGAGCGGCACGGCCACGCCGATGAAGATGAAGATCAGCAGGGCGGGCAGCCCGCGGAAGATCTCGATGTAGACGCCGGCGAACCAGCGGTACGGGCCCACCGACGACAGCCGCATCAGCGCTATGACCATGCCGAGCACGAGTCCGAAGGCGAAGCCGGACAGCGTGTACAGCACGGTGTTCTTGAGCGCCAGCGTGATGACGTCCGGGAACATCTCCTTCGCGATGTCCCACTGGGCGAACTGGTTCTTCAGCCGGTCCCAGTCCGCCGACACCGCGAAGGCGATCACGGCGCCGACGAACACCACGTACTGCGCGCCGCGCGACAGGCTGCGCTTCTGACGCCGGGTCAGGCCCTTCTTCCTGGGCTGGAGTGGTACGTCCGTATCAGCCATGGGGTCAGGAGGCCGACGCGGACGGGGAGGCGGAGGCCGCCGAGGCGTCGTACGGGCCGATCCACTTCTCGTACAGCTTCTTGTACGTGCCGTCGGCCTTGGCGTCGGCGAGGGCCTTGTTGATGGCGGCGAGGAGCTTGGTGTTGCCCTTCTTCACCGTGAAGCCGTACTGCTCGCCGGTGTTGAGCTGCTCGGCGACCTTGAAGGCGTCCGAGTTGGCCTTGTCCTTCAGCCAGCCCTGGACGACCGGGTAGTCGATGATGACGGCCTTGACCTGGCCGGAGCGCAGGCCGTTGAGGACGGCGTCGGAGGACTCGAAGGAGACCGGGTCGAAGCCCTGGCTCTTGGCGTAGTCCTCGCCGGTGGTCTGTGCCTGGGCGCCCAGCTCGACCTTCTTGGCCTTGGCGTCGGCGAGGGAGGTGATCCCGCTGTCCTTGTCGACGAGCAGGGCCTGGGTGGCGTCGAAGTACGGGTCCGAGAAGTCGACGTTCTTCTTGCGCTCCTCGGTGATGGTCATGCCGGCCGCGGCGACGTCGCACTCGCCGGAGTTGAGGAAGGCGCCCGTCTTGAAGTTCTCGAAGGGGGTGTCGAGGATCTGCTGCTTCACACCGAGGTCGTCGGCGACCAGGTCGATCAGCGAGACGTCGAAGCCCTGCACCTTGCCGTCGATCTCCGACTGGAAGGGCGGGTAGGGCAGGTGGGTGCAGGTGGTGAGCTGCCCCGCCTTGACGAGCTCGACGCCGCCGGCGGCGGTCTTGGTGCCGCTGCCTCCGTCGTCGTCCGAGGAGCAGCCGGCCACGAGCACAAGCCCGGCCGTCGCGGTGGTGGCGGCCAGGATGCGGGTCCGGCGCCCGAGGATCGTCTTCACGGGGGAGCCTCCTGTGGGGGGAATGTGGCTTCCGATTATAAGGAAAGGTTTGGGTCTCTCAAATTAAAGCGATGGTTCGGAGGCCGTTCAGCCTAAGAAGCACCGGTCGGCGTTGGTTGTCGCGGGGCGGTTACCCTCGATCACCTGATCACCTCTACCCCCCCGTGAGCGAAAGAGCACCGCCGTGACGCATCCGTTCCTTGACCTCGCCCCCCTGAGCGCCGCGCACTTCGCGTCGATCGAGGACCGTGTGGCGCGGCTGCTGAGCACCGAACAGGACGTCGTGATCATGCAGGGCGAGGCGCTGCTGCCGCTGGAGGGCGCGATCCGCGCGACCGCGGGGCCGGGGACGACCGCGCTGAACGTCATCACCGGCCCCTACGGGCAGACCTTCGGGGACTGGCTGCGCGACTGCGGGGCGACGGTCGTCGACCTGGCGGTGCCCTTCCACACCGCCGTCACGGCCGAGCAGATCCGGGAGGCCTTCGCCGAGCACCCGTCGATCGACTTCGTGTCGCTGGTGCACGCGGAGGCCGCGACCGGCAACACCAACCCGGTCGCGGAGATCGGAGAGGTCGTACGGGAGCACGGCGCGCTGTTCTACCTGGACGCGGTCGCCTCGATCGGCGCGGAGCCGGTGCTGCCGGACGCGTGGGGCGTCGACCTGTGCGTGATCGGGGCGCAGAAGGCGATGGGCGGGCCGGCCGGGGTGTCGGCGGTGTCGGTGAGCGAGCGGGCGTGGGCGCGGATGGCGGCGAACCCGCGGGCGCCGCGGCGGTCGTATCTGTCGCTGCTGGACTGGAAGGAGCGGTGGGTCGACGGCGGCCGCAAGGCGCTCCTGCACGCGCCCGCGCAGCTGGAGATGCTCGCCCTGGAGGCGTGTGTCGAGCGGATCGAGGAGGTCGGGCTGGACGCGGTGATGGCCCGGCACGCGGCCGCCGCCGCGGCGACCCGGGCGGGGGCGGTGGCGCTGGGCGGTGGGCTCGAGCCGTACGTGTACGAGGCCCGGGATGCCGCGCCGGTCGCCACGACGCTGCGGACGCCTGCCGGGGTGGTGGCCTCGGAGCTGGTGGCCCGCGCGCTGGCCGCGGACCCGGCGTTGCCGCTGGCCGCGGGCGGGGGTGCGCTGGCCAAGGAGATGATCCGGGTGAACCACTACGGGGCGGACGCCACGCCGGGGGCGGTGCGGGCGAGCCTGGCAGCACTCGGCGCCGCGCTGGCGGAGCGGGGGTTGGGCGTGGATGTGGAGGGGGCGTTGCGGGCGGTGGAGAGTGGGTGGCAGTAGAGGGCGAGGGCTGGCGAGCCCCTCCTTCCGACGGGCCAGGGCAGGCGAGCCCCTCCTCGGACGCCGGGACGGCTGAGGTGTCAGACCCCCGTGCCATGCTGCCCGCATGACCACCGACACACCCCACACCCTTCCCGACGGTCGTCCCGTCCCCCTCATGACCGGGCCCGAACTGCCCATGCTGGAAAGCTGGCTGGAGTTTCACCGGGCCACGCTCGCGTTGAAGTGCGCGGGGCTGGACGACGCGCAGGCGCGCAGCGCCTCCGTCGCGCCCTCCTCGCTCACGCTCCTCGGGCTGGTGCAGCATCTCGCCGAGGTGGAGCGGAACTGGTTCCAGCGGGTGATCGGGGGGCTCGACCTGCCGCCCGTGTTCGACGGCGACCCGAGCGGGTACGGCCTCGATCCCGCCCGCACCCTCGACGACGCGCTCGCGATCTGGCGGCGGGAGGTCGAGCGCGGGCGGGAGCTGTACGCCGGGTGGTCGGTCGAGGACACCGGGCGGATGGTGGACGCGCCCTTCGCCGGCACCGAGGTCAGTCTGCGGTGGGTGTTCGTCCACATGATCGAGGAGTACGCCCGGCACAACGGGCACGCGGACCTTTTGCGGGAACGTATCGACGGGGAAACCGGCGCCTAATTCCTCACTAATTCAGGAATTCTTTTCAGGGCAGCTTCCCGTATTCTTCTGCCCGCTCTCCCCCGACCTAAACGCAAAGATTTCGCGAACGCCAAGAGGGGTAATTCGGGCAGATCTCGTGGGGGTTACATGGCTGTGACGCGTTACACAGAGCGACCGTTTTGCGCATTTCATACGGGTCATATCGGGACATACAGCGTCACGCTCGCGCAAGCGTACGCACCCGCGCGATAACACATCAGGGCGCGCCATGTAACCCCTCCCGGCCATGCATTTTTTAATTTCCCTCGGTAAATTCAATTCGCATGACTGCCTCACCAGCAGACCTGCAAGCCCACCCGCAAACCGAACTGCAAATCGACCGCCCGTCCGTGACGGACGGTGCCGCATTGTGGCGGATAGCGAGGGACTCGAAGGCCCTCGACCTGAACTCGTCGTACAGCTATCTGCTGTGGTGCCGTGACTTCGCCGCCACCTCGGCCGTCGCACGGGACGGGCGCGGGGAGCCGGTCGGGTTCATCACCGGCTATGTGCGGCCCGACCGTCCGCGCACCCTGCTCATCTGGCAGGTGGCCGTGGACGCGTCGCACCGCGGGCGCGGCCTCGCGGGCACGCTGCTCGACGGGCTGGTCGCGCGGACCGCCGCCGAGCACCGGATCACCTCCCTCGAGACCACCATCACGCCGGGCAACACCGCCTCCGAGCGGCTCTTCGCCGCGTTCGCCGAGCGGCACGGCGCGACGGTGGAACGCGAGGTCCTCTTCGACACCCGGCTGTTCCCCGACGGCCCGCACGACCCCGAAGTCCTCTACCGCATCGGGCCCCTCACCCCCTGACCGCACCGTTGCCGACCCCCGCACTCCCCCCACGCCTATCGAGGAGCGATTCTTCGTGACCATCACCCAGCCCGACCTCAGCGTCTTCGAGACCCTCGAGTCCGAGGTGCGCAGCTACTGCCGCGGCTGGCCCACCGTCTTCGACCGCGCGCACGGCAGCCGTATGTACGACGAGGACGGCCACGAGTACCTGGACTTCTTCGCCGGCGCCGGTTCGCTGAACTACGGCCACAACAACCCCGTCCTGAAACGGGCGTTGATCGACTACCTGGAGCGCGACGGCGTCACGCACGGGCTCGACATGTCGACCAGTGCGAAGCGGGCCTTCCTGCAGACCTTCCAGGACCTGGTGCTGCGGCCGCGCGATCTGCCGTACAAGGTCATGTTCCCGGGGCCGACGGGCACCAACGCCGTGGAGGCCGCGCTCAAGCTGGCGCGGAAGGTGAAGGGGCGCGAGGCGATCGTGTCGTTCACCAACGCCTTCCACGGCATGTCGCTGGGGTCCCTCGCCGTGACCGGCAACGCCTTCAAGCGGGCCGGGGCGGGGATACCGCTGGTGCACGGCACGCCCATGCCGTTCGACAACTACTTCGACGGGACCGTGCCCGACTTCCTGTGGTTCGAGCGGCTCCTGGAGGACCAGGGCTCCGGGCTCAACAAGCCCGCCGCGGTGATCGTGGAGACCGTGCAGGGCGAGGGCGGCATCAACGTCGCCCGGCCCGCATGGCTGCGCGCCCTCAAGGAGCTGTGCGAGCGGCAGGACATGCTGCTCATCGTCGACGACATCCAGATGGGCTGCGGGCGCACCGGCGCGTTCTTCTCCTTCGAGGAGGCCGGCATCACGCCCGACATCGTCACCCTCTCCAAGTCCATCAGCGGCTACGGACTGCCGATGTCGCTGTGCCTGTTCAAGCCCGAGCTGGACATCTGGGAGCCCGGCGAGCACAACGGCACGTTCCGCGGCAACAACCCCGCGTTCGTCACCGCGACCGCCGCCCTGGAGATGTACTGGGCCGACGGATCGGCGATGGAGAAGCAGACCCGGGCGCGCGGCGAGCAGGTCGAGCAGGGGCTCATCTCCATCACCGAGGAGAACCTCGCCGATGTGCGGGAGTACCGGGGCCGCGGTCTGGTGTGGGGCCTGGAGTTCCATGACAAGGCGCGGGCCGGACGGGTCGCCGCGCGCGCCTTCGAACTCGGGCTGCTCATCGAGACGTCGGGGCCGGAGAGCGAGGTCGTGAAGCTGCTCCCGGCACTCACCATCACCCCGGACGAGCTGGACGAGGGACTCAGCATCCTCGCCCGCGCCGTCCGCGAGACCGTCTGAGACGCCTCGACCCGAAACCGTCCGAGAAAAGGAGCTGTTCAGCACGTGATCGTCCGATCGTTCAAGGACATCGAAGGCACCGACCGCCATGTGAAGTCGGCGTCCGGCACCTGGGAGAGCAAACGGATCGTGCTCGCCAAGGAGAGGGTCGGGTTCTCCCTCCACGAGACGATCCTGTACGCGGGTACGGAGACGTCGATGTGGTACGCGAACCACATCGAGGCCGTCGTCTGCGTCGAGGGCGAGGCCGAGCTGACCGACGACGAGACCGGGCGGACGTACACGATCACGCCCGGGACCATGTACCTCCTCGACGGTCACGAGCGGCACACGATGCGGATCAAGGAGGACTTCCGCTGCATCTGTGTGTTCAACCCGCCCGTGACCGGCCGGGAGGACCACGACGAGAACGGGGTGTACCCGTTGCTGACCGAGGAGGGCTGAGCCTGATGACCACCATCACCGACCTGTACCCGAGCCGAGGCGCCGCCGAGGTCACCGTCCCGCGCCAGGACCCGGTCGTCTGGGGCGCCCCGGACACCCCCGGCCCGATCTCCGTCCCCGACCTCCAGTCGTACGAGCGGGACGGCTTCCTCGCCATCGAGGAGCTGATCTCCGAGGACGAAGTGGCCGTCTACCGGCAGGAGTTGGAGCGGCTGGTCAACGACCCGGCGATCCGGGAGGACGAGCGCTCGATCGTCGAGCCGAAGTCCAAGGAGATCCGCTCCGTCTTCGAGGTGCACCGGATCAGCGAGGTGTTCGCGAAGCTGGTGCGCGACGAGCGGGTCGTCGGCCGGGCCCGGCAGATCCTCGGTTCGGACGTCTACGTCCACCAGTCGCGGATCAACGTCAAGCCGGGCTTCGGGGCCAGCGGCTTCTACTGGCACTCGGACTTCGAGACCTGGCACGCCGAGGACGGGCTGCCGAACATGCGGACGGTGTCCGTCTCGATCGCGCTGACCGAGAACTACGACACCAACGGCGGGCTCATGATCATGCCTGGTTCGCACCGGACCTTCCTCGGGTGCGCGGGGGCCACGCCGACGGACAACTACAAGAAGTCGCTGCAGATGCAGGACGCGGGCACGCCGTCGGACGAGGCGCTGACCAAGATGGCGAGCGAGTACGGCATCAAGCTGTTCACCGGCAAGGCCGGTTCGGCGACCTGGTTCGACTGCAACTGCATGCACGGCTCCGGCGACAACATCACGCCGTTCCCGCGCAGCAACGTCTTCATCGTGTTCAACAGCGTGGAGAACGCGGCCGTGGAGCCGTTCGCGGCACCGGTGCGGCGGCCGGAGTTCATCGGGGCGAGGGACTTCACGCCGGTGCGCTGATCTCTCCCCCCTCGCAGGCACCGTCACGCCGACGACGCGGCCCCCGCCGCGTCGTCGGCGTTTCAGGACGCCAGGGCGTCCAGCAGCCGGTCGACGTCGTCGGTCGTGTTGTACAGGTGGAACGCCGTCCGCAGGTTGCCCGCCCGGTCGGAGAGTTCGATGCCGGCCGCGCTCAACTCCCCCTGGCGGTGGCCGAGTCCGGGCACGGAGACGATCGGTGAGCCGGGGGACGGGACGGTGGTGTGGCCCAGCGTGGCCAGACCGGTGCGGAAGCGGTCGGCGAGCGCGAGGTCGTGGGCGCGGACGGTGTCCACGCCCAGTTCCGCCAGGAGTTCCAGGGAGCGCCGGGCGCCCGCGTAGGAGAACAGGGCCGGGCTCTCGTCGAACCGCCGTGCGGAGCGGGCGAGTTCGTCGATCGGGCCGTAACACGCGTCCCAGGGCCGCTCCCCCGCCACCCAGCCGGCGAACAGCGGGGTGAGTCCGCCGAGGTCCTCCGGGACGACGAGGAAGGCCACCCCCCGCGGGCACAGGAGCCACTTGAAGCCGACGGAGACCGAGTAGTCGTGGGCGTCCGCGTCGAAGTCCAGCCAGCCGGTGGCCTGGGAGGCGTCGACGTAGGTGCGGGCGCCGTGCCGCCGTGCGGCCTCGCGGATCGCGGCCAGGTCGGCGATCCGGCCGTCGGCGGACTGCGCGGCGCTGACCGCGACAAGGGCGGTGCCGGGGCGGACGGACTCGGCGAGCCGTTCCAGGGGGACGCTGCGGACCTTGAGGTCGGGGCGGAGGTGGAAGGGGTTCACGAGCGAGCTGAAGTCGCCCTCGGCGGTGAGGACTTCGGCGCCCTCGGGGAGGGAGGCGGCGATCAGGCCGCTGTAGACGGCGACCGAGGCGCCGGCCGCGACGCGGGTGCGGGGCACGCCGACGAGGCGCGCGAACGCGGTGCGGCTCGCCTCGACGTCCCCGAACATGTCGGTGGGGTCGCCGGCGGCGGCCGACTCCACGGCGACGCGCATCGCGGTCACGGTGCGGGCCGGGAGCAGGCCGGTGCTCGCGGTGTTGAGGTAGGTGTTCTTCGGGGCGAACTCGGCACGGACGAGGCTCTCGAAGGTCTCCATGCATCCACTGTGGGACTCCGGGAACTCCCCGTCCATTGCCGATTTCTACGTGGTTTCGCCAAGCGACGCTTATAGATGGGCCCCGACCTGCGGTTCTCTACGGCTGCGGGACCGCGCAGCCGTCGGGGCCGCAGGCGTCGGCGTGGCCCTGGTCGCCCTGGTCGAGGAGCCGGAGCGGGGAGCGCTCGCCCCAGGCCTGGGTCAGTGCCTGGGCGAAGACCTCGGCGGGCTGCGCGCCGGAGACGCCGTACTTGCGGTCGAGCACGAAGAAGGGCACGCCGTTCGCGCCGAGCTCGGCGGCCTCGCGCTCGTCGGCGCGGACGTCGTCGGCGTAGGCGGTGGGGTCGGCGAGGACCTTGCGGACGTCGGCCTCGTCGAGACCGGCGCCGACGGCCAGCTCCACGAGCCGCTCGTCGCCCTCGGTGAAGACGGAGCGCTCCTCGGCGAAGTTGGCCCGGTAGAAGGCCTGGATGAGCTCGTTCTGCTTGCCGTGCTCCTTGGCGAGGTGGAGCAGGCGGTGCATGTCGAAGGTGTTGCCGTGGTCGCGGTCGCGGGTGCGGTAGTCCAGGCCCTCGGCGGCGGCCTGGGCGCCGAGGTTCTCCTCGCCGGCCTGGGCCTGGGCCTCGCTCATGCCGTACTTCTTGGTGAGCATCTTGATCACGGGCTGGACGTCGCCCTTGGCGCGGCCGGGGTCCAGCTCGAAGGAGCGGTGCACCACCTCGACGCCGTCACGGTGCGGGAAGGCCGCCAGCGCCTTCTCGAAGCGGGCCTTGCCCACATAGCACCAGGGGCAGGCGATGTCGCTCCAGATCTCGACGCGCATGTTCTCGGCTCTCCAGGTCAGGGGTCGGGGTGCGGAGACTTCCTCCGGTTAGTGGGTGAACATTCAAGCAGCTGGGTTCATTCCCGGGGCCGCCGCTGCGGGGCGGTGGGGTTCCCGCGGGGGCTGGGCGTGGGCTCCCAGGCGGCTGAACTGTGTGCGGTACGCCGTCGGGGTCAGGCCTGTGCGCCGGACCAGGTGGGTGCGGAGGGAGTCCGCGGTGCCCAGGCCGCTGGCGGTGGCCACCTGGTCCATGGGGAGGGTCGTGGTCTCCAGGAGTTCCTTCGCGCGCTCGACGCGCTGGTGGAGGAGCCACTGCAGGGGGCTCACCCCGCTCTCGGCGTGGAAGCGGCGGGTGAGGGTGCGCACGGAGACGCCCGCGTGGCGGGCCAGGTCCGTCAGGGTGAGGGGCTTGTCGAGGTTGCGCATGGCCCAGCCCCGGGTGTCCGCGCAGGCCGTGCCGCGCTCCGGCGGGAGGGGGGTCTGGGTGAACTGGGTCTGGCCGCCGGGGCGGACCGGGGCCACCAGGGCAAGGCGGGCCACCTCGTTGGCCACGGCCGCGCCGTAGTCGGTGCGGATCATGTGCAGGCACATGTCGATGCCGGCCGCGTAGCCGGAGGAGGTGAGGATCTGCCCGTCCTCGACGTAGAGGACGTCACCCTTGAGGTCCAGCGCCGGGTAGCGGTCCCGCATCTCGTCCGCCAGCTGCCAGTACGTCGTCGCGCTGCGGCCCTCCAGCAGGCCCGCCTCGGCCAGCACGAAGGCGCCGCTGCAGATGGAGGTGACCCGCTTGCCGGCGGCGGCCGCGGCGCGGACGGCGGCGACCGTGCGGCCGTCCGGGGCGTACTGCTCCCCGGTACCGGCGACCAGCACGGTGTCGGCGGTCTCCACGGCGTCGAGGGCGTGAGGGACGTGCAGGTCGAGGCCGCCGGTGGTGGTGACGGGGCCGGGGTCCGGGGTGCAGACGGTGACCTCGTAGCCGGGCGCGCCGTCGATCTCCACCTTCGCGAACAGCAACTCCGGGATGGCGAGGTTGAACATCGACACCGGCGACGGCGCGATCACGACGATCCGGTGCGGCATGGCCAGAACCTCCGGGTGCATGGCATTCAGGCCACTACTGTACGACGGCGAAGATCCGCAAGCTGAGGTCATGCCGAGTCAACAGTCGAGCAATCATCCGGCCAAGGAACATCAACTCCCCGCGCGGCCGGGGGACCCGTCCCCCATGAAGCCCGCGCCTGTCCTCGTCGCGGCCCTCCTCGGCTTCGCGCTGATCACCTTGGACGCGTCCGTGGTGAACGTGGCCCTCCCCGCCGTCGGCTCCTCGCTGGGCGGCGGGATGACCGGGTTGCAGTGGGTGGTGGACGCCTACACCCTTGCCTTCGCCGCCCTGATGCTCTCCACGGGCGCCTTCGCGGACCGCGTGGGGGCGAGCCGGGCGTACGCGCTCGGTATCGGCCTCTTCACCCTCGCCTCGGCGGCCTGCGGGCTGGCTCCGAACCTGCCGGCGCTGATCGGGGCGCGGGTGGTGCAGGGCGTCGCGGCCGCCGTCGTACTGCCCGCGTCGCTGGCTCTCGTACGGCAGGCGTACGGCGACCCTGCGCGACGGGCGCGGGCCGTGGCCGTGTGGGCCGCGGGCGGGTCGGTCGCGGTGGCCCTCGGTCCGGTGGCGGGCGGTGCGCTGACGACGGCCTGGGACTGGCGGGGCATCTTCTTCGTCAATCTCCCGCTGGGGGCGGTCGCGTTGGCGTTGCTGGTGCGGGCGCCGCGTTCACGGCCCCGGCCCGCGCCGCTCGATCTGCCGGGTCAGGTGGCGGCGGTGGTGACGCTGACCGCGCTGACGTTCGCGGTGATCGAGGGCGGGGCGACAGGGCTGGTGGCGCTGGCGGTTGCCGCGGTGGCCGGTCTGTTCTTCGTGGTGATCGAGCGGCGGCAGCCCCATCCCGTCGTCCCGCTCGGGCTCTTTCGCAGCCGGAACATCTCCGTGGCGGTGGCTGCGGGAGCGGCGTGCAGTGTGGCCTTCTACGGCATGGTGTTCGTCTTCTCACTCTTCTTCCAGCAGGTCCAAGGGCGCTCGGCGCTCTACGCCGGGCTGCTGTTCCTGCCGATGAGCGCGCTGATCGGGGCGACGAACGTGGTCTCCGGCAAGCTCGCGGGCCGGTACGGGCCACGGCTGCCGATGCTGATCGGGCAGGGCGTGGCGCTGGCCGGGCTGCTGCTTCTGCTGTCCGTCGCAGAGGGCACCCCTCCGGCGCTGGTGGCCCTGCTCCTCGTACCGATGGCCCTCGGCTGCGCCCTGACGGTGCCGCCGCTGACCGCCGTGATGATGGAGGCGGTGCCGGCCGAGCGGGCCGGTCTCGCGGCCGGGGTCCTCAACTCGGCGCGGCAGGTGGGCGGCGGGCTGGGGATCGCCGTGTTCGGGGCACTGGTGTCGGGCGGGTTCGTCGCGGGGATGCGGGTGAGCCTGGGGATCGGGGCGGCCCTGTTCGCGGTGACCTGGCTGTTCAGCTTCCGTCTCGCAGGTCCTGCATCCAGTTCGGGCGGAACTCCAGGTGGTCGTACGTGACCACGCACCCCTCCCCCATCGGCGACTGGGTCATGAAGCCGACGAGGGCGGCGCCGGTCTCCTTCTCCTCGCCGAGGGTGAAGAGGCGGACGAAGGTCCACCGCTTGCCGTCCCGGGAGGCGTGGAAGGCGAACGCCCGACCGGTCCGGCTCACTCTCAGCCAGACCGAACTGCCCTCCACGGTGAAGGAGTTGGCGTCGTCGGAGTGCCCCCGGGTGACCACCGTGCAGACGGTGGGCACGTCCGGGGAGTACTCCAGGCAGAGCTTGGCCCAGGCCCGGTCACCCACGTGGACGTAGAGGACGCCGGCGTCGAAGGACGCGCCGAAGCCGACGGTGACCCGGGCGATGAGCTGGAAGTCCCCTTCCGGCGCGCCGAGCAGACGCGGGGCGTCGGAGGCGGGGTCGAGGGCCTCCCCGGTGGGCGGGACGAAGCGGTCCTGCCGCGCGCCCGCCCAACCGGTGAGGACTCCGTCCTCGTACGACCAGTGGCCGTCAGGGCCGTAAGTCCGCAGGGAGAAAGGGAGTTCAGGAAGTTCCACGTCCATGCTCAGAGTTTCCCAGCTTCCGAATCTCCGTGCGGCCCCGGGGGGTCAGAGCCTGTGTCACATCCCCGGCCGGGCGCGCGGCGTCTGGCACGCACGCTCGCCGCGTTGCCGGAGCGCCCACGTGACTCCGCCACGCGGGCGCTCCGGCGCCTTGCGATCGCACGCACCAGACGCCGCGCGCTGATCCGACCGGAGATGTGGCACAGGCTCTCAGCGTTCGAGGACGTTGTTGAAACGGCGGGGCAGGCCCAGCGGGTTGTCGTCCCGCAGCTCCGGCGGAAGCAGAGCCTCCGGCGCGCCCTGGTACGCGACCGGTCGCATCCACCGCTCAATGGCCGTACCGCCCACGGACGTCGACGTGGACGTCGTCGCCGGGTAGGGGCCGCCGTGGTGCTGGGCCGGTGCCACGGCCACGCCCGTCGGCCAGCCGTTCACCAGCACGCGGCCGGCCAGCGGCGTCAGCTCCGCCAGGATCTCCGCGCCGCGCCCCTCGCCGGCGGCCTCCTCGGCCGACAGGTGAACCGTCGCCGTGAGGTTGCCCGGCAGCCGGGACAGCACGGCACGGGCCAGGTCGTCGTCCTCGTAGCGGACGACGACCGTCACCGGACCGAAGCACTCCTCCAGGAGCAGGTCGTAGGCGCCCTCCTCGGTGAGCTTGTCGGCGGCGACCGTGAGGAAGCCCGCGCTGACGGTGTGCTCGCCGCCCGCGCCCGGCGTCACCGGCGACTCGACCTCGGGCAGCTCGACGCGCTCGGCGACGCCCGCGATGAAGTTGTCCCGCATGCGGTGGTCGAGCAGGACCCCGGAGTCGGTGTCGCTGACGGCGTCCGTGAGGGACTTGACCAGGCCGTCGCCCGCGGCGCCGGACGGCACCAGCACGAGGCCCGGCTTCACGCAGAACTGGCCGACGCCCAGCGTCATCGAGCCGGCGAGGCCGGTGCCGATGGCCTCCGCGCGCTCGGCGGCGGCGGCCTCGGTGATGACGACGGGGTTCAGGGAGCCCAGCTCGCCGTGGAACGGGATGGGGACCGGACGGGCCGCCGCCGCGTCGAACAGCGCGCGGCCACCGCGGATGGAGCCGGTGAACCCGGCCGCCGCGACCAGCGGGTGCTTGACCAGCTCGACGCCCGCCTCGAAGCCGTGGACGAGACCGACGACACCGGCCGGGATGCCGTGCTCGGCGGCCGCCGAGCGCAGCACCGCAGCGACCAGCTCGGACAGGCCGGGGTGGTCCGGGTGGGCCTTGACGACGACCGGGCAGCCGGCGCCGAGCGCGCTCGCGGTGTCGCCACCGGCGACCGAGAAGGCGAAGGGGAAGTTGGAGGCCGAGTACACGGCGACGACACCGAGCGGCACCTTGTAGCGGCGCAGGTCCGGGATCGGCGGGGTCGCGGTGTCGTCGGGGTGGTTGATCACGACGTCGAGGAAGGCGCCCTCGTCGACGATGCCCGCGAAGGCCCGCAGCTGGTAGCAGGTGCGGGCGAGTTCGCCGGTGAGACGGACCGGGCCGAGCGCGGTCTCGGCGTCCGCGGCCTCGACGAGCTGGTCCTTGGCGGCCTCCAGCTTGTCGGCGGCGGTGCGCAGGAAGGCGGCGCGGACCGTGCGGTCGGCGAGGGAGGCACGGGCGTCGTGCGCGGCGCGGACGGTGGCGTCCACCTCCTGGGCTGTGGCCTCCACCGCAACCTGTTCACGCTGCTTCCCGGTTCGGGGGTCGACACTCCAGACTGGTGCTGCTGCCACCGCGGGTCCCTCCACAGAGTTCCTTGGTCATCCACCAGGGTTGTTCGATATACTGAACGCTGTCTCTGATGGTGAATATGCTGTTGGAGACTATTTCCCGTCGAACGAAGGGGTCAAGGGCGATGTCGGCTGGCGAGACGGGGGGCGGGGCGCAGGTCAAGTCCGCCGTACGGACGGTTGAACTGCTCGAGTACTTCGCCGGACGCCCCGGCATGCACTCCCTCGCGGCGGTCCAGGAGGCCGTCGGATATCCGAAGTCCAGCCTCTACATGCTGCTGCGCACCCTGGTCGAGCTGGGCTGGGTGGAGACCGACGCGACGGGCACGCGGTACGGCATCGGCGTACGCGCCCTGCTGGTCGGCACCTCCTACATCGACGGCGACGAGGTCGTCGCGGCGGCGCGACCCACGCTGGACCGGCTGTCGGACGACACGACCGAGACCATCCACCTCGCGCGGCTCGACGGCACCAACGTCGTCTACCTCGCCACCCGCCAGTCCCAGCACTACCTGCGCCCGTTCACCCGGGTCGGCCGCCGCCTCCCCGCGCACTCCACCTCTCTCGGCAAGGCGCTGCTGAGCACGTACTCGGACGAACAGGTCCGCAAGATGCTCCCGGAGACCCTCCCGGCGCTCACCGAGAACACCATCACCGACCGGGAGAAGCTCATCGAGGAGCTGCACCAGGTCCGTGAGCAGGGCTTCGCCGTGGACCGCGAGGAGAACACGCTGGGCCTGCGCTGCTTCGGCGTGGCCATCCCCTACCGCACCCCGGCCCGCGACGCGATCAGCTGCTCGGTGCCGGTGGCCCGGCTGACGCCGGCCCATGAGCAGACGGTGAAGGACGCGCTGTTCGACGCCCGGGACCGGCTGACGCTGGCCACTCGTCGGCTCTGAGCCGCCCCTAAGCTGTGGGGCATGCAGATCGCGCTCCGAGAGGTCCACGACAGTGATCTGCCGGTCTTCTTCCGGCAGATGAACGATCCCGAGTCCCTGCACATGGCCGCCTTCGTCCCGAGGGACCCGGCCGACCGCGCGGCGTTCGACGCCCACTGGAAACGGGTCCTCGCCTCCGACGCCGTCAACCGCACCATCCTCGTCGACGGCGACGTGGTGGGCAGCGCGGCGGTCTACGGGGAGCCCGGTGAGCGTGAGGTCACCTACTGGGTCGACCGCGCGTACTGGGGACGCGGGATCGCCACGGCCGCCCTCGGGGCGCTGCTCGCCGAGATCACCGAACGCCCGCTGTACGCCTGCGCGGCGGCGGACAACGCCGGGTCGCGGCGGGTGCTGGAGAAGTGCGGGTTCCGGCTCTCGGCGCACGACCGGGGCTTTGCCCACGCCCGCGGCGAGGAGATCGACGAGGTCGTGCTGAGGCTGGACGCCTGACGCCTGACGCCTGACGCCTGACGCCGGAGGGCACCGCAGATGAACGTCCGATGAGAAACCCGGACGCAAGGGAACGATTCGCTCCGGCCCGCTCGTCTACCAGTGCGGGATGAACAAGACGATCAGGCGCGCGTCGGTCTTCGCGCTGCTGCTGGTGTTCGCTCTGCTGCTGCGGGCGACCTGGGTGCAGTTCTACGAGGGCCAGGCGCTGGCGGACGACAGCGACAACCGGCGGAACGCGATCGAGACGTACTCGTCGCCGCTGGGGAACATCATCGTGGCCGGCAAGTCGATCACCGGTTCCGCGAGGACGACAGGGAGCGACCTCAGGTACAAGCGCACGTACAAGGACGGCGAGCTGTACGCGGCGGTGACCGGCTACGCCTCGCAGGCGTACGCGCCGACCCAGCTGGAGGGCATCTACGCCGACCTCCTCAACGGCTCGGACAGCCGGCTGAAGAGCGTCATGGACACGATCACCAACCAGCGCGCCGAGCCGGGCAACGTGGTCACCACGATCGACCCGGCCGTGCAGAAGGCCGCCTATGACGCGCTCGGCGACAAGAAGGGGGCGGCCGTCGCGATCGACCCGAAGACCGGCCAGATCCTCGCGGTCGTGTCCACGCCGTCGTACGACCCGTCCTCGCTGACCGATGCCAACACCGCCGGATCGGCGTGGAAGAAGCTGAACAAGGACCCCGACAAACCGCTCACCAACCGCGCGCTGCGGCAGCCGGTGGCGCCGGGTTCGACGTTCAAGCTGGTCGTCGCGGCGGCGGCGCTGGAGGACGGCCTGTACTCGTCGGTGGACCAGCACACCGACAGCCCCGACCCGTACACCCTGCCGGGCACGGTCACCAAGCTGGAGAACGAGAACAGGTCGGCGCCCTGCGAGAACGCCACGATCCGCACGGCGCTGCGCTACTCCTGCAACAACGTGTTCGCGAAGATGGCGCACGACCTCGGGCAGGACAAACTGCGGGCGATGGCGGAGAAGTTCGGCTTCAACGACAAGGAGCAGGACGTCCCCGTCCGCGCCTACACCAGCGTCTACCCCTCGGACATGAACGAGTCGTCCACGGCCCTCACCGGCATCGGCCAGTTCGACGTCACCGCGACGCCGCTCCAGATGGCCATGGTCTCCGCGGCCATCGCCAACGGCGGCAAGCTGGTCTCGCCGCACATGGTCTCGCAGATCACCAACAGCGGCGGCGACGTGCTCAAGGACTACGACGACGACACGTCCACCGAGCAGATCATCAGCTCCGACACCGCCGAGCAGCTCCAGTCGGCGATGCGGACGGTCGTCGAGGACGGCACGGGCACGAACGCGCAGATCGACGGCGTGACGGTGGGCGGCAAGACGGGCACGGCCCAGCACGGCGAGAACAACAGCGAGACGCCGTACGCCTGGTTCACCTCGTACGCGAAGAGCGGGGACAAGGAGGTGGCGGTGGCGGTGCTGGTGGAGCAGTCGAACGCGGCCCGCTCGGAGGTGAGCGGCAACGGGCTGGCCGCCCCCGTGGCCAAGGCCATGATGGAGGCGGCCCTCGGGAAGTGAGGCGTCCCGTCCGTTACTTGGCGCCGAGCAGCTGCTCGATCGGGTCGATGGCGAAGTACACCAGGAACAGCGCCGAAACCCCCCACAGCAGCCAGTGGATCTCCTTCGCCTTCCCGAGCACCACCTTGATCACCACGTACGCCAGGAACCCGGCGCCGATGCCGTTGGTGATCGAGTACGTGAACGGCATCACCGCGATCGTCAGGAACGCCGGGATCGCGATGTCGTACTTGTCCCAGTCGATGTTCTTGACCTGGGTCATCATCAGGAACCCGACGGCGACCAGCGCGGGCGCGGCGGCCTGGAGCGGCACGATGGTCAGCAGCGGGGTCAGGAACAGCGCGAGCCCGAACAGCCCGCCGGTGACCAGGTTCGAGAAGCCGGTGCGCGAGCCCTCTCCCACGCCCGCCGCCGACTCGATGTAGGAGGTCGCGGAGGACGAGGACGCCGCGCCGCCCGCGACCGCCGCCGCCCCGTCGATGAGCAGCACGCGGCCGAGGTTCGGGACCTTGCCCTCCTCGTCCAGCAGCCCCGCCTCGGCGCTGATGCCGACGACCGTGCCCATGGTGTCGAAGAAGTCGGACAGCACGAGGGTGAAGATCAGCAGAACGACGGTGACGATGCCGACCCCCGCCGCGTCGAACGCGCCGAACAGGCTGAAGTGGCCGATCAGTCCGAAGTCGGGGGTGTCGACCAGCTTGTCGGGCCACTCCGGCGTGGTCAGCCCCCAGCTCTTCACGTCCGCGGCCGAGTTGATGATCATCGCGAGGATCGTCATCGTCACGATGCTGATGAGGATCGCGCCCTTGACCTTGCGGGCGAGCAACCCGATGGTCAGCAGCACGCCGAGGCAGAAGACCAGGATCGGCCACCCGGTGAGCGAGCCGGTACCGCCCAGCTGCACCGGGACCGTGGTGTTCGCGGCGTCCGGGATGCGGCTGACGAACCCGGCGTCGACGAAGCCGATGAACGCGATGAAGAGGCCGATGCCGACGCTGATCGCCTGCTTGAGCGGCTGCGGGATCGCGTGCATCACCGCCTCACGCAGCCCGGTCACCACCAGCACACAGATGAGCAGGCCCTCCAGGACGACCAGGCCCATCGCGTCGTCCCAGCTCATCAGCGGGGCGATCTGGAAGGCGACGACCGCGTTCAGCCCGAGTCCGGCGGCGAGCGCGAGCGGCAGGTTGCCGCCGACGCCCATGATGATCGTCATCACCGCGGCCACCAGGGCGGTGGCGGTGGTGAGTTGGACGGCGTCGAGATGGTGGCCGAACTTGTCCTGCGCGCTGCCCAGGATGATGGGGTTCAGGACAAGGATGTAGGCCATCGTGAAGAACGTGGCGAAACCGCCGCGTATCTCCCGGCCGAAGGTGGACCCCCGCTCGGAGATCCTGAAGTACCGGTCGACGCCGTTCGCCGCCTGTGGTGGGGCGGTTGGCCGGTCGGCCGCCTTCTTGGTCTCGGACATGGCTGTGCTCCTTGTTGCCTGAATGAACGGTGCGCGGATGCCTGCTGGATTGTTCCCGCGTTGAACCCGTTTCAGGTTTTCCCCGTGTTACGGAATCGGGGCCGACCCGCCAGACCGTGTTCGAAGCCCCGCACGAACCAGGCTGTTGACCACTGCTACGCTTCCGGATCTCATCCGGGCACCTCCGGATGATCACACGTCCTTCACCCGGCAGGCACAGGGAGGTTCCGCCCGTGGGCACGGTCCTCGACGACGCGGCCTCCGCGGAGTTCCATGCCTTCTTCGAACGCCACTACGCCGAACTGTCGCGTCTCGCGCATCTGCTGACCGGGGAATCGGACGCCGCCGACGACCTGGCGGCGGACGCGCTGCTCGCGCTCTGGCACCGCTGGGACCGGGTGCGCGCCGCCGACCAGCCGGTGGCCTACGCCCGTGGCGTCGTCGCCAATCTGGCCCGCACCCGCATCCGCAGCACCGTACGGGAGCGGCGGCGGATCGCCCTGTTCTGGTCGCAGCGCGAGGAACAGACCGAGAACCCGGACATAGCGGGAATCGTGGACGTCCAGGACGCGTTGCGCCGGCTCCCGTTCCGCAAACGGGCCTGTGTGGTGCTCCGGCACGCGTTCGACCTGTCGGAGAAGGACACCGCTCTCGCCCTCGGTATTACCGTGGGTACGGTCAAGTCCCAGACGTCCAAGGGCATGGCCGAGCTCCAGCGGCTGCTCGGCTCCGCGGGCGTACCCCGGAAGGTGCACGTGGCGATGGCGCGCGGCGGCGAGAACGCAGGACGGAACCGATGAGGCGGCAGGACGTGCCTGACGAGGTGCGCGCCCGGCTGCACGAGGCCGCCGGGCAGCACGAGCCTGACCGGGCCCGCATCCTGGCACGGCTCGAGCGCGGCATGGCCGAACAGACGCGCCCCGACCACCGGGTGACCCGGCCGCCGGTGTTCGGCTGGGTGCGGGTGGTCTCCGCGACGGCCGCGGTGGCCTGTGTGCTCGGCCTCGGCGGCTACGCGGTCGCCTCGGCCGTGAAGGACGACGCCCCGGAGCAGACGGTCGCGACCACGGCGACGGCCGAACCGTCCCCGGACGCGATCAGCCGGGCACCGATCCATCCGTCGGCCCCGCAGCCGGGCGAGACGCCGAGGACCGAGAAGCCGCGCGCCACCCCCTCCGCGAAGGCGCCCTCCGCGACCGCCACCGCGACGCCGCCGGTCACCGCTCCCGGCGAGGTGGACGGCCCTCTGCGGTCGGACGGTTCGGTCGACCCGCACAGCAACGACTTCTGGGCGCAGAGCAACCTCACCCTGAAGACCTCCGAGGAGCTGACCGCGCTCACCGTGCGGTTGAAGATCGCGCAGACCGGCGGGGTGGCCTCGACGGGCGCCTGGCGCTCACTGCCGGAGGACGACTTCACCCTCACCATCGAGGACAAGGACGGCTTCCTCGTATACAACTGGACGCTCAAGGAGGGCCGCAGGGTCCCCGCGGGCGAGTGGGTGTTCGCGGGCCAGTACAACCACGAGCGCGGCGGCCGGAACGCGGCCGGCGACCGCTACACGGCGACCGGCGCGGCGGGCGGCGAACAGCTCGCGGTGCAGGGCGGCTTCACGGCGGACGACGGCGACTCGTAGGCCCCGTGCAGGGGGGTTCAGGAAAAAATCCGAACACGCGGCAACCTTTTCGCCATCCGCGGCGACCAGGAGACGCAAGGATCATCTGATTCGTGCAGAGAGAACAACCATCCGGTCGCTTTCAACGTCAAAAACAGTACACAGACCTGCTGACCTGAGCCCCCCTCGGTCAGCAGCCGCCGGCAGAGCCCCCCTCGGCCGGCGACGAGGACGCCCCCGTCAGTGACGACTGACGGGGGCGTTTCCGATCGAGGGACTAGCTGACGAAGTACGTCGGGTTCGGCAGCTTGTAGGTGCGGTCGGCGTAGCCGCCGTCCAGGTCCGAGTACTGGTCGCCGAAGTTGGCGATGATCTCGTACCCGAGGTCGTCCTCGATGTGCTTGCGGGTGCCGCCCTTGTACTGGACGGTCGTGCAGGTCCAGGTGCCCGGCGTGGCGCAGGCGCTCAGGTAGGCCGGCGGGTTCGCCTTGTCCTTGAGGAACATGTGGTCGGCGTCGAGGTTCACATCGGCGCCGATCTTCTTCAGGTTCGCGACGGCGGCGTCGCGCTGCGCCTCGCTCAGACCGGAGTTGTAGAAGACCTCGACGCCCTTGGACTCGGCGTACTGGACCAGCTCGGCGCTGCCGAAGACACCCGGGCGGTCGGCCTTGTTCACGTAGTCGGCCCAAGTGGCCGAGTTGTACGTGTAGTTGTAGCGCTTCTCGTAGTCGAGGCTGAGCAGCAGCGTGTCGTCGATGTCGAAGACGACCGCGGGCTTCTCGCCCTTGTGGTGGGCCTTGCGGGCCGCCTGGTCTATGTACTTGCGGGCGGCCTTGTCGAGGACCGCGAGGTCCTTGGCGTACTGACTGTCCGGGGACGCCTGGTAGACACCGCTCGCGTCCGGCGTGGTGCCGTAGTAGGTGTCGATGTCCTTGACCAGGAGCCCGATGTTGTAGGGCTCGTGGGTGCTGTTCGCCGTCGACTGGCCGGCGGTGGCCGCACCGGCGCCGTAGAGGCCGGCGCCGGCGACGGCACACGCGGCGGCGATGGCCGCGATACGCAGTGGCTTATGCATGACAGAGTTCTACGCGCGTCACCGCGGCGGGCGCGAGACCCGTTGCCCGATCGATACCTCCTGCACAGGCAAAAAACGGGTCAAGCGCCCCGGTCGTGGGCAAGGGCCGTCAGTTCATGGTGGCGCCGATGGTCGTCGAGCCGGTCGTGAGGAACGTCGTCGCGGGCAGGGTGCCGCTAGAGCTGCGGGCGTTGTACGTCGTCGACGCGTCCGTCGAGCGGAAGGACGGGGTCGGGATCCCGGAGTCCCAGTTGTTGCCGGCCGAGGTGACGGAGGAGCCCTTGGTGACCAGGCCGCTGCCGTTGCCGACCGCGAGGTTCTTGCCGAGTTTGGCGGAGCCGGTGGCGAAGTAGTAGCCCCACTTGCCGTTGGCGTAGGCGGTGGTGCGGTTGATGACGATCGCGCCGGTGTTGGAGTTCTCGGTGAAGCCGTTGCCGGCGTTGCCCCACGCGGCCGAGTTGTTGACGACGTGCGCGACGACCTCGCCGTCGCCGCCCAGCTTGTAGCCGTTGCCGTCGCCGACGAACGCGGAGTCGGACCAGCGGTTGACGCCGTTGCCGAAGGACCAGGTGTGCTCGATGGTGACGGGCGAGGAGAAGGACCAGAAGTCGATGCCGTCGTCGCTGTTGTTGTAGAGACGGGCGCCGGTGATCAGGTTGCCGGTGCCCGAGCCGAACTTCACGGCGACCCCGTCGGCGTTCTCGCCGTGGTTCGCGGCGTCGTAGTTGCCGTAGGAGTCGATGTTCCTGACGGTGTTGTTCACGGTGCCGTCACCGGTGAGCGTGAAGCCGGAGTCGCCGCCGTTGATGGTCTTGATGTTGTTCCAGTTGGTGCCGGTGCAGGACTGGCAGACGACCGCGCTGTCCGGGGAGTTCTGGAAGGTGATGTTCGAGACGTTCCAGTAGTCCGCGGTGAGCTTGAGGATCCAGGAGCCGGACGGCAGCGAGGACCCGTCGATCTTCACGGTCTCGCTGCCGTACGCGGTGAGCTGGATCGGGCTCGACGCCGTGCCGTTGGCCGTGGACTGGAGGGTGGTGGTCGGGTGGTAGGTGCCGCCACGGACCTGGATGACGGTGCCGGCGGTGGCGTTCTTAAGGGCGTTGGACAGGTCGGTGGAGTTGGCGACGACGACCGTCGCGGCCTGTGCCTGGGCGGGGAGGACGGCGATGCCGGAGCCGAGGGCGAGGGCGGCCGTCGCGAGGAGGGCGGTACGACGAGACATGGGGTGCGGGTCCTTTCGTCGTGCGGTGGGGGAAGGGGTTTTCTCTCAGGAGCGGCCGTACGGCCTCCAGTCGCCGAGGTAGGTCGCCCTGGTGTGCACCGAGGCTTCCTCGGCGGTGAGTTGGGGCCTGTTCTCCGGGACCGTGATCAGCGCGCCCGGGCCGGAGTTGCGGTACTCCCGGAAGCGCATGGTCTGCCAGGGGTACTGCTCCCGCATGTCGGTGTACGGGGCGACCGGGTCGATGCCGGGTCCGATGCGGGTGCCCCGGACGACGAGGGACGGCCAGGCGGTCGTCTCGTACGACGGCACCCAGGGTCGCGCGAGCTTGTACGCCGCGTTCTCGGCCCCGGAGGTGATGCGGGAGCGGACGGCGAGGATGCCGTACGGGTTGGCGCGGGCGGTGGAGGGGGCGAAGACCATGCCCTTCGGGGTGAAGGTGACGTCCCGTTGCAGGGTGTGGAAGTGGCAGTCGTCGAAGACGGCGGTGGCGCGGCCGAAGACGAAGTCGACGTCGCCTTCGAGGTGGCAGCGGTGGAAGTACTGCCGGTCGAAGGAGGTCAGCGCGGTCGTCTCGACGAAGAGGGTGTCCTGGTGGGCGAGGAGCCGGACGTTCTCGAAGTGGGTGCGGTCGCCGTAGGTGCAGGCCGCCACCGCCTGGGTGCCGGTGATCTCGGGGTGGTCGGCGCGCAGCCAGTCGTTGGCGAGGGTGAGGTCGCGGACGGTCAGGCCGGGGGCCGCCGAAGTGAAGGTGGCGGAGCCCGCGGTGCCGTAGGTCGTCCCGTCGGGCTTCTTCGTGCCGTTGGCGTTGTCGTACACGATGACGGTGTCGCGCGGGTCGCGGGAAGCGCCGCGGATCGTCAACTCGGCCTTGTCGGCAGGCACGTTGACGACCTCGCGATACGTCCCCGGGTGCACGAGGACCGTCCAGCCGGGCCCGGCCACCGCGTCCACGGCGGCCTGGACGGAGTCGCCGGGCCGGACGTGCAGGACACGGCGGCCGGTGGCGAGGGCGTCCGCGGGGCCCACGGCCAGGAAGCTCGCCGTCAGGCCCGTCAGCAGGGTGCGTCGGCGCATGTCAGCACACCTCCTGCCACGGCCGCCAGTCACCGAGGTAGGCCTCGCGGGTCGCCGACTCGGCCTGCTCGTGAGTGAGTTGGGGGCTGTTCTCGGGGACGGTGATCTCGGCACCGGGACCGTAGTTGCGGTACTCGGCGAAGCGCTGGTTCTGCCACGGGTAGGAGGCGGACATGTTCGTGTACGGCGCGACCGCGTCGATGCCCGCGCCGAGGTGGGTGTTCCGCACGGTGAGGCTGGGCCGGGCGGTGGTGTCGGAGCTCGGCACCCAGGGGCGGGCCAGCTTGTAGGCGGCGTCCGGGGCCTCGCTGCTGATGCGGCTGCGCGTGACCAGGAAGCCGCGCGGGTTGGCGCCGGCCGTGGAGGGCGCGAAGACGAAGCCGTACGGGGCCGCGGCCAGGTCGGTGCGGTCCAGGGTGCGGAAGTGGCAGTGCTCGTAGACCGCGGTGGCCCGGCCGAAGACGAAGTCGACGTCGCCCTCGGTGTAGCAGTGGGAGAAGTACTGGCGGGCGAAGGCGGTCAGGGCGAGGGAGTCGGCGTACAGGGTGTCCTGGTGGCCGAGGAAGCGGCAGTGGTGGAAGGCGGAGCGGTCGCCCATGACCTTGAGGGCGACGGCCTGGGTGCCGGTGATGTCGGGGTGGTCGGCGCGCAGCCAGTCGTTGGCGAAGGTGATCCAGCGGGCGGTGAAACCGTCGGCCCTGAGGGTGGTGGTGGCCGAGCCGGTGGTGCCGTACGTTCCCGAGCCGTCGGGCTTCGGGGTGCCGGCCGCGTGGTCGTGGACGATGACGACGTCCCGGGGATCCTCCGAGGCGCCGATCCAGGTGGCCTCGGTGCGGGTGGCGTCGAGGCTGACGGTCTCCCGGTAGACGCCCGGCGCTATGACCAGGGTCCAGCCGCTGCCGGCGGTGGCGTCGACGGCGGCCTGGACGGTGGTGTGGTCGCCGCGGCCCCGGGTGTCGACGTAGAGCGTGTCCGGGGTCAGACGCCTGACCGGGGAGCCGAAGCGGCCGAAGGGCCGGGGGGCCGCGAGGGCCGGGGTGTGGGCGAGGGCGAGGGCGGCGGCCGCGCCGGTGCCGGCCGTCAGGAATCCCCTTCTGGACAAGGGGAGTTGAGGGTGGGGCGAGGACATGCGGGGGCTCCTTGGGAGTGCGGCTCGGCAGGGGTTTCCTCGCGTGCGGGTGCCGGGGCGGACGCGCTCGGGGTGTGAGCACGACGCGGTCCGCCCCGGCCGATCAGGTGGCGGGCACGGGCAGGCGCGGCCGACACGCGTCCGCCGGGCGGGCATCAGCAGCTGTCGCCGACACGCGTCCGCCGGGCGGGCACGAGCGGCTGCCGCCGACACGCGTCCGCCGGGCGGGCATCAGCAGCTGTCGCCGACACCCGCACACCGGGCAGGCGTCAGCAGGCGTTGCCGGCGCCCGCGTGGTGGTCGACGAGCGCCGGGACCGCCTTGACCGGGTCGACCTTGGTGCGCAGGGTGGGCGTCCAGCCGGCGCCGGACTCCAGGGTCTCGGCCGGGATCCCGGCGTTGTGGACCGCGATCAGATCGGTGACGACCCCGTTCACGGTGTTGTC
Source organism: Streptomyces sp. NPDC057280 (assembly GCF_042668605.1). Taxonomy (NCBI): domain Bacteria; kingdom Bacillati; phylum Actinomycetota; class Actinomycetes; order Kitasatosporales; family Streptomycetaceae; genus Streptomyces; species Streptomyces sp. NPDC057280. Next base: position 1,594,448 of record NZ_JBHUYR010000002.1, on the reverse strand, counting down.
GGCGGCGGTCAGCGGCGACACGTTCCACCGCTTGAGCACCTTGGCCGCGCTGATCCCCGCCGGCAGCGTGAACGCGTTGTGCTCGGCGACGAGTTGGGACTCCTTGCCGATGCCGAAGCTGTAGGCGTAGTGGTCGTTCGCCACGAAGTGGTTGTTGTACGAGTCGACCTGCCCGAAGCGGACCCGCGGGGCGCGCTCGACCAGGTTCGAGAACAGGTTGTGATGGAACGTCACCTTCAGGTGGCCCCGGTCGACCGCCGTGGTGGCGGCGCTGTCGCTGTTGCCGATGAGGATCGTCTTGTCGTGGTCGGCGAAGACGTTCCAGGAGGCGGTGACGTAGTCGGCCCCCTTGACGATGTCCAGCTCACCGTCGTGCTGCTGGTAGAGCATGCCGAAGTAGGTGGGCGCGGCGCTGTCGGGGTGGGAGCCGTCGGTGAAGGTGTTGTGGTCGATCCACACATGGGTGGAGCCGTAGACGACGGCGGTGTCGTACTCGGAGTTCCAGTTGCCCTTGTCGCCGTCGGTGGGGTCCCACTGCGGGAAGCAGTCGATCGGGCTCTCGAAGGTCAGGTTGCGGACGATGACGTTGTCGACGCCGGTGATCTGGAGGCTGGCGCCCTTGAAGCCCGCGTTCCTGCCGATGCCGACGATGGTGGTGTTGGCGGGGACGGCGGCCTTGATGACCTTGTTCTGGTTGGCGGCGGAGGCCGCCCGCAGCCCTTCCGGACTGCCGGCCGGCTCGCCCGACAGGTCGGTGTCGAGGCCCCAGACCTCGGGCGCGTACTTGGCGAGGTAGGCGTCGAAGTCGTACCCCTCGGCGGCGAAGGCGTCACAGCCCTCGGAGACGGCGTCGATGGTCCCCCTGACCTTGATGATCTTCGGCGCGTCGCCGTCGGCGGCGAGGGCGGCCTTGAACTCGGCCCAGGTGGAGACGGTGTGGACGTGGTCGGCGTCGGCCTGGGCACCGCCGGTGGTCCCGGTGCCGTACGAGGCCCAGCCGTCGTCCGCCGGCAGGGTCTGCCGCGCGAGGTCCCGTCCCTGCGCCTGGGCGCCGGGGCCGGTCACGGCGAGGACGAGGGCGGTGCAGCCGGCCACGGCGGCGGCGCGCGCCATCGAGATCGCTATGACATGCCCATGCCATTTCTGAGTGTTCATGGTGCGGCTCTCTTTTCAGGTCGGTGGGTCCGGACGGTTACGCGGTGGCCTCGGGCCAGGTGATCCAGGAGACGGGGATCTCGTCGTCCAGGCGGCGGACGTCCTGCGGACGCAGCACCCGGGTCCGCAACAGCTCCCGCACCACGAGCCGCGCCACCGCGATCGCGCCCGGCGGGTTGAAGTGCGTGTTGTCCTGTTCGGTCGCGGTCCAGTTGAAGTACGTCTTGGTCTCCTCGACCCCGAGCCGCTGCCACAGGGCGAGGGACAGCGCCTGGATGTCGAGCAGCGCCACGCCCTCCTCCTGGGCCAGCGCCCGCATCGCCGCCGGGTAGTCGCCGTGGGTCGGCAGGGCGTTGCCGGCCGCGTCGAACTTCCGCCGCTCGACGGAGGTGGCGAGCACGGGCCGGGCACCATGGGCGCGGGCGCCGTCGATGTACAGCCGCAGATGGTCCTGGTACGTCGTCCAGGGTTCGGTGTACCGGGTCGGGTCGGCGGACTTCTCGTCGTTGTGCCCGAACTGGACGAGGAGGAAGTCTCCGGGCCGAATGGCCGCGAGGATCGCATCGAGCCGGCCCTCATCCACGAAACTCTTCGAACTCCGCCCGTTCACCGCGTGATTGGCGACGGGCCGGTCCTTGTGCAGAAAGAAGGGAAGTGCCATGCCCCACCCGGTCTCGGGAGCGGCGTCGGCGTATTTCTGGGCGGCGGTGGAGTCACCGGCGATCCAGACGGTGCGATGACGGGAGGCGGCCTGAGCGGTACCGGTGGCCGCGAAAGCGAGGGGAACGGCGGCGAGGGCCGCGGAAGTGATCTGACGGCGACTGATGGACATGCGGTGCCTTTCTGCCCTGGGGGCGCGGGGCTGTATCCATGTGCGGCTCCGCCGCGCAGGCGCGACCGGCCACGACGAACCCCGCTCCCCCACGAACCAAAACCACCCGGGCTTCGGAAAAAGATCAGCCCTTCTGCGCATTCCACTCCGCCTGGGCGTCGTTCAACTGGTCGGCCAGCGTGTCCAGGAAGTCCTTCGCGCTCATCTTCCCGAGCAGCACCTTCTGGAAGTTCGGCTCGTTGTCGGCCTTGGAGATGGTCCCCCAGTCGGGCAGGTAGTACGGCAGCTGGACAATGGTGGTCGACCCGTCGGTCAGCGCGCCGGCGGCCAGCTTCGTGGGCTCGGCCTTCGAGATCCACGCGTCCTGGGCCGCCTCGGTGTTCGCCGGCACCTGCCCCGCGGACTCGTTGAACTTCGAGTTCGCCGCGTGCGAGACCGCGAACTCGATGAACTTCCAGGCCGCTTCCTTGTTCTTGGAGCTCTTGAACAGACCGATGCCGTCGACGGGGTTGGACACCTGCACGCGCTTGCCGGAAGGGCCGATCGGTTGCGGAATGCCACGGAACTTCCCGACGCCGAGCGACTTCACGTGGTCCTGGTAGGAGCCGAGGTTGTGGTTGAGCATTCCGATCGTGCCGGAATCCCACTGGGCGACCATCTTGGTGAAGTCGTTGTTGAGGTCGGCGGACGGGGTGTCCTTCTTGTAGAGCGCGGCGTACTTCTCCAGCGCCTCGACGTTCTTCGGGTCGTTGACCGTGGTCTTGTCCCCGTCCCAGAAGGACGTGATGCCGCTCTGCCCGTACATCGCGTCCAGCGCCTGGGCGATGGAGCCGGCGCCGCCGCGGATGGTGTAACCGAACTCGTTCTTCTTGGCGTTGGTCAGTTTCTCCGCGGCCTCGTAGAACTTGTCCCAGGTCGCCGGCTCGTCCAGGCCCGCTTTCTTGAACAGGTCGGTGCGGTAGTAGAGCACGCCGTTGTTCGCGGAGGTCGGTACGGAGTACAGCGTGTCGTCGACACCGCCGGCCGCCTTCATCGAGGTGAGCATGTCCTTGTTGAGCTTGCCGTCGAGGGAGGACGTGGCGAGCCGGTCGTCGACGGGCTCCAGCACCTTCTGGGCGGAGAAGCTGGCGATCATCGCCGCGCCGACTCCGCCGACGTCCGGCAGACCGCCGCCCTGGATGGCGGTCTCGACCTTGGACTGGTAGTCCGCGGCGGGGATGCCGACGTATTCGACGTCGATGTCCGGGTTGGCCTTCTCGAAGTCGGCGATGATCGCCTTCCAGGCGTCGGTGCGGACACCACCGTTGTTGTCCCAGAAGACGATCTTGCCCTTGCCGCTGCCTTCGTCGCCCTTGTCGCCGCCGGTGCCACTGCCGTCGTCACCGCAGGCGGTGACGGTCAGGGCGAGGACGGAACCCAGGGCGACCGCCACGGCGGCGTGCCTGCTTCTGCGGATGCTGATCTTCATGGGTCGGCTCTCTTCTTCTAAATCAGACACTTCTTTTCGACCGGGCCTTCCGGTCTCGGCAAGCGCTTGCCTCGGAGGTGCGTCATCGAGGCGTGCGTAGGAGGTGCGTTACAGAGAGGTGATCCTGAACCGCGTGAAAGCGGCCGCGCCCGCGTGACCGCCTCCGGTGGGCGCGAGGGCCACGAGGCCGAGCAGGGCGCCCACCCAGCGCCACGGGGTGGCGGCGAAGACGGGGCCCGAGGGGCGCGGGCCGTCGCCGGTGTCGTGGAGGAAGCGGCAGCGGGCGCCCGCGCCGATCTCGATCCGCAGCCGTACCCGCCCCTCGGGGGCGAAGCGCGGGCGGTCGGCGTCGCGTTCGCGCTCGGCGTTGCCCTCGGCGAACCGGTGCACGACCTGGACCGTGCCGTCGGCGCCGCGCTCCAGGCCGATCCAGCCGAACGCGTCCCCGAGCACCACCAGCCCGGCCCGCGCGCCCGGCTCCTCACTGTCGAGGCGGAGGTCGACCTCGACGGCGGACGGCGTGCCGGGCAGCCGCTGGGTGAGGACGTTCGGCAGTTTGCGCAGGTCGTGCGCGTCGGCCGAGCGGACGCAGGTCAGCCGGAGGCCGTCGGCGGAGTGCTGGGTGGCCCAGCCGTCCTCTGGGTTGGCGGTCCAGCTCCACTGGCGGCCGAAGCGTCCGCCGGGGAAGTCGTCGTCGGTGGCGGGCGCGGCCGGCGGCTGCGGCGGCAGTTCGGGCTTTCGGTGTACGGCGACGGGGGCGCCCTCGTCCCCGATCACCGGCCAGCCGTCCGCGCCCCAGCGCATCGGCTGGAGGTGGACGACCCTGCCGTAGGCGCCGCGCTGCTGGAAGTGCAGGAACCAGTCCTCACCGGACGGGGTACGGACCCAGCCGCCCTGGTGGGGGCCGTTGACGTCGGTGTCCTTCTGCTCCAGGACGATGCGCTCCTCGTACGGCCCGAAGAACCCGCGCGACCGGAAGGCGCCCTGCCAGCCGGTCTCCACTCCCCCGGCCGGGGCGAATATCCAGAACCAGCCGTCGTGCCGGTAGAGCTTGGGGCCTTCGAGGGTGAACCACCCCGGTATCCGGTCGCCGTCGACGATCACCTTGCCCTCGTCGAGGAGTTCGGTGCCGTCGGGACGCATGCGGTGGCCGGTGAGGCGGTTCTTGACGCCGGAGCGGGACTTGGCCCAGCCGTGCACGAGGTAGGCCTCGCCGGTCTCCTCGTCCCACAGGGGGCAGGCGTCGATGAGGCCCTTGCCCTCCTTCAGGAGGTGCGGGCGGCTCCAAGGGCCCCTGATCCCAGGGGCGTTGATCTGGAAGATGCCCTGGTCGGGGTCGCCCCAGAAGATCCAGAAGCGTTCGTCGTGGTACCTCAGGGACGGTGCCCAGACGCCGCAGTCGTGCCGCGGAGTCCTGAACTCGGCTGCGGGTTCCAGGCGTTCGAGGGCGTGGCCGACCAGGGTCCAGTGGACGAGGTCGCGGGAGTGCAGCAGCGGCAGGCCGGGGGCGCGGCCGAAGCTGGAGGCGGTGAGGTGGAAGTCGTCGCCGACGCGGACGACGTCCGGGTCGGACCAGTCGGCGTCGAGGATCGGGTTGGTGTAGGTCGCGGTCACCGGCTCACCGCCTTGCGGACGAGCGCGGCGGCGCCGTGCCGGTCGAGGCGGCCGTCGGCGACGACGGTGACGACCCGGCGTACGAGCGTGTCACCGGCGGCGATCGGCACCCGCTCGGTGTGCGCCAACGACGAGCCCACGCCCGGGTATTCGGCGGTGCGCACGAACCACGGGTCGCGGCGGGTCCGCTCGGTGGCCCCGGCGAGGACCAGCGTCCAGGTGGAGCCGACGAGGGCGAGCCAGTCGGCTCGCCGGCCGTGCACCTCGGACTCTCCCTCGGTGTCGGCGGTGAAGACGTCCGGCGCCCGCTCCTCCTTGCGGGCCCGCCAGAAGAATCCCCCGTACGCGGCTCCGGGGCGGCCGTTGGTGGCCGGGCTGCCGATCGAGAGCGGGCGGTCGGTGACGTTGGTGAGCGCGAACGTGAAGTCCAACGCCCAGGCGGTGTCGGTGAGTTCGGCGGCCGCCACGGTCCGGCGCTCGCGCAGCAGCTCGCCGCCCGCGGCGACCCAGCGCAGCTCCTCCACGAACCCGTCCGGGTCGCGCAGCTGGAACGCGGTGTGCCGCTGGGCGCCGTGGTTGTCGAGCTCGGTGGGGCCCTGGTCGCGGACGTAGGTACGGCCGCCCCAGAAGTTGTGCCCCTCGACGTCGGGAACGGCGACACCGACGCCGAGGTGGTGCGGGTGGTCGGCGGGGCTGAGCTCGGTGACAGCCGTGCCGGCCAGGGTGGTGACCGGGTGGAGGTAAGGGCGCGGCGAGAGCCGGGCGGGCAGCTCGGGCCGGGTGACACAGCGGCCGACCGGGCGGCCCGCCACACGCAGGACCGGGGTGTCATGGGGCGTCATCAGGTGCTCACCTCTCTCGGTGGCGCCCAGGGGACGCCCAGCTCGGAGAACAGGGCGAGGGTGTCGGCGGAGGCCGCGACCAGTCCGTCGACGCCGGGGACGACCCGGCGGTCGTCCACGAGGTGCCAGGCGTCGCGGGGCAGCGGGGCCGGGTCGGGGGCGGTGCGGATGGCTTCGACGACCTTCATGAAGGCACCGGTCTCGTCCGGCGGGACCAGCAGGTCGGTGCCGTCGGTGAGGTGGTCGACGAGGTTCTCCAGCAGGTCGGTGCTGCCGTACTCGAACTCCTCGGGGCCGTGGCCCGCGCGCTGGAGCAGGACGCGGGCCTGCTTGTACCAGAACGTGATGCGGCCGCGGCTGCCGTGCACGAGGACGTACGGGTCGCCCGGGTGCTCGGCGCACAGCGTCGCCGCGACGGTGACGGGGCGGCCCTGTGCCGTGGTGACGCGGACGCACGAGGTGTCGTCGGACTCGATGTCGTTGGCGCGCAACAGCTCGGTGCGGATGCCGGTGACGTCCTCGGCGCGTGTGGAGCCGCTCAGGGCGAGCCCGGTGGCGACGGCGTGCGCGAGCGGGTTGGTGAGCGCGCCGTCGATGACGTCGACGCCGTGCAGGCGCCGCTTGCCGGCCCAGGGGGCCCGCCGGTAGTAGGACTCCGGGCGGGCCCAGGCGCCCGCGCCGCCGATCCCGGAGATCTCCCCGATCGCCCCCTCGGCGATCAGCCGCCGGATCGCGGGCACGGCGTGCGAACCCAGCGACTGGAAGCCGATCTGGCAGACGACCCCGGCCGCGGCGACCCCGTCGGCCATCCGCCGGAACTCCGCGTACGACGGCGCCGGCGGCTTCTCCAGCAGGATGTGCGCACCACGCCGAGCCGCTTCCAGCGCCAGGTCCGTGTGGGTCGGGATCGGCGTGCAGATCACCGCGATCCGGGCGCCCGTGGCGTCGAGCAGGGCACCGAGGTCGGCGGACTGCTCGGGCGTGCCGAGCCCCTCCGGGAGCTCCGCGGCCTCCAGCGGGGTCAGCTCGCAGATGCCCGCGAGCCGCACGATCCCCTTGTCCTGGAGCCGGCGGATGTTCTCCAGGTGCCAGCGGCCGTGGCCGCGCGCGCCCGCCAGAACGATGTCTGCGGTGCTCATGGAAGCCTCCCTGCGCCCGCGCCGCGCGCCACCCGTCGGCCGGCCGTCACGGCGCTGTCGATCTTTGTGTGCAGGGTAGGCGCGCGGTCGAGGCCGTAGCCGTCCGTGGTGTGGTCGGCGCGGCTCGGACGGTCGGTGACACGAACCCTCATCAGCCCTTCACCGCCCCCGCGCTGAAGCCCGTGATCAGCCACTTCTGGATGAAGGCGAAGACGAGGACCACGGGTACGGCCGCGATGATGCCGCCCGCGGCGAGCGCGCCGAGGTCGACGCTGTCCGCGCCCATCAGGGTGTTGAGACCGACCGGGATGGTCTGTTTCTCGGGGTTGTTGAGGAACATCAGGGCGAACAGGAAGTGGTTCCAGGAGTGCACGAAGGCGAAGGAGCCGACGGCGATCAGACCGGGCCGCAGCAGGGGCAGTACGACGATCCGGAACGCGGTGAGGCGGTTGCAGCCGTCCACCCAGGCCGCCTCTTCCAGGGAAGGGGGCACGTTCTTGATGAAGTTGCTGATCAGGATGATCGACAGCGGCAGCTGGAAGACCGTCTCGGCGATGATCACACTGCCCAGCGAGTTGATCATCTGGATCTTGGCGAAGATCTCGAACAACGGCACCAGCAGCAGTGCGCCCGGCACGAACTGGGAGCACAGCAGACCCAGCATGAACGCCCGCTTGATCCTGAAGTCGAACCGCGCGAGGGCGTAGCCGCCGGCCAGCGCGACCAGGGTCGTCAGGACCAGGGTGGCGACACCGACGAGGACGCTGTTCTGGAAGTAGGTGCCGAACTCACGCTCCGTCCACACCTTCTCGAAGTGGTCGAGGGTCATGGGCCAGGGCACGAGTGAGGTCGACCCGGTCGGGCGGAGCGCGAAGAGCAGGATCCAGTAGAACGGGATGAGGGTGAAGAGCAGGTAGACCGACAGCGGGAGGTAGATCTGCCAGCGGGGCACGTCGTCCCAGGCGCGCTGGCCGGCCTTGGGGCGGACCGGCGGCGGGGACGTACGGACCTCGGGCACGACCGGGGTGGCTTCCTTGATGCTCACTTCTCGCCTCCGAACTTGCTCAGGCGCAGATAGACCATCGAGCAGAAGAGAAGGATCACGAACGCCACCGTCGTCAGGGCGGACGCATAGCCGAAGTTGTGGGCGTCCACGCTGGTGTTGGCGATGTAGAGCGGCAGGGTCGTCGTCTCGCCGGCGGGGCCGCCGCCGGTGAGGGTGTAGAGCAGGTCGACGTTGTTGAACTCCCAGACCGCGCGCAAAAGCGTGGACAGCACGATCGCGTCCTTCAGGTGCGGCAGCGTGATGTGCCAGAACTGCTTGAGGCGGCTTGCCCCGTCGACCTCGGCGGCCTCGTACAGGTCCTTCGACACGGACTGGAGGTCGGCGAGGATGAGGATCGCGAAGAAGGGCACCCCGCGCCACAGGTCGGCGACGATCGCCGCCGGGAACACGGTCGAGGTGTCCGACAGCCAGCTCGTGCCGTACGAACCGATGCCCAGGTCGGCGAGGTAACGGGTGATCCCGGTCTGGGAGTTGTAGAGCAGCACCCAGATCGCGGAGGTCAGCACACCGGAGACGGCCCACGGCGAGAAGACCATGGCACGGCCGAGCGCCCGCCCGACGAAGGTCTGGTTGACGATGAGCGCCAGCGCGAGACCGAACAGCAGCTGGAGGCCGACCTCGACGAAGACCCACTTGGCGCTGAAGGCCAGCGTGTCCCAGAAGGCCGGGTCGTCGGTGAAGATCTTCGTGAAGTTGTCGAAGCCCGCGTAGCCGTTGCGCCACGGCTTGGTCGGGTTGTAGTTCTGCAGGCTGTAGTAGAAGACGCTGATCACCGGATAGGCGATGAAGCCCAGCATGAGCAGGGCCGCCGGTGCGATCAGCAGGTAGGGCAGCCTGCGCGGGGCGGCGGAGGCACGGCGCCGCCGGGGTGGCGCGGGCGGTTTCGCCACGGCTGCGGCTTGGGCCATGACTGTTCTCCGATCGGTTCGGTACGTCGTACGGGAAGCGCTTTCTCCTGGTGCAGGGCTGTGCGAAGTCCGAAGTGCTCGGGTTCAGCCCGCGTACGGGTCCTGCACGGTGCCCTTCCGGGCGAGGAACTCGAAGTCACAGCCGGTGTCGGCCTGCGTGATCTGCTCGTTGTAGAACGCGCCGTAGCCACGCTCGTAGCGCACGGGCGGCGGCGTCCACGCGGCCCGTCGCCGCGCCAACTCCCCCTCTTCCACATGGAGATGGAGGGAGCGTGCCTCGACGTCCAGAGTGATCAGGTCCCCGCTGCGCACGAGGGCGAGCGGCCCGCCGACGTACGACTCGGGCGCCACGTGCAGCACGCAGGCACCGTAACTCGTGCCGCTCATACGGGCGTCGGAGATCCGGACCATGTCCCGCACCCCCTGCTTGAGCAGATGGCCGGGGATGGGCAGCATGCCGTACTCGGGCATGCCGGGACCGCCCTTGGGCCCGGAGTTGCGCAGCACGAGCACACTGTCGGCGGTGATGTTCAGCGCGGGATCGTCAATGGTCCGCTGCATGGTCCTGTAGTCGTCGAAGACGACCGCGGGACCGGTGTGCTTGAGCAGGTGCGGCTCGGCGGAGATGTGCTTGACGACCGCGCCGTCCGGGCAGAGGTTGCCGCGCAGCACGGCGACGCCGCCCTCGCTCGCGACCGGGTTCTCACGATCACGGATGACGTCGTCGTTGTGGACGACGGCACCCTCCAACTGGCCGCCCAGTGTGCCGTTGACGGTCGGCCGGTCCAGGTGGAGCAGGTCGGTGATCCGCGACAGGAAGCCGGGCAGGCCGCCGGCGAAGTAGAAGTCCTCCATGAGGTACGTCCGGCCACCGGGCCGCACGTCGGCCAGCACCGGGACGGTACGGGCGATGCGGTCGAAGTCGTCGAGGGTGAGCTTGATGCCCGCCCGCCCCGCCATGGCGATGAGGTGAATGACGGCATTGGTCGAACCGCCCAGCCCGAGCACGGTGGTGACGGCATCCTCGAAGGCCGCACGGCTGAGGATCTCGGACGGCTTCAGCGCGGTCCAGGCGAGCTCCACGGCCCGGCGCCCGGAGGCGGCGGCCATCCGCTCGTGCCCGGAGTCGACGGCAGGGATCGAGGAGGCGCCCGGCAGGGTCATGCCCAGGGCTTCCGCCGCCGCCGTCATCGTGGACGCGGTCCCCATGGTCATGCAATGACCGGGAGACCGGGCCAACCCGCCCTGCAGTTCCCGGAGTTCGCAGTCGGTCAGACGGCCGGCCCGGTGCTCGTCCCAGTACTTCCACATGTCGGTACCGGACCCGAGGGTCTCCCCCCGCCAGTGCCCGGGCAGCATGGGCCCGGCAGGAACGAAGATTGACGGCACGTCAGCCGACGCGGCACCCATGAGCAAGGCCGGCGTCGACTTGTCGCAACCACCCAGCAGCACGGCCGCGTCGATCGGATACGACCGCAGCAGTTCCTCGGTCTCCATGGCAAGCAGGTTGCGATAGAGCATGGGGGTCGGCTTCTGGTAGGTCTCCGAAAGAGTGGAGACCGGAAACTCGAGCGGAAACCCCCCGGCCTGCCACACCCCCCGTTTGACCGCCTCCGCCCGCTCCCGCAGATGCACATGGCAGGGGTTGATGTCGGACCAGGTGTTGAGAACGGCGACGACCGGACGGCCCCGGTACTCCTCCGCCTCGTAACCGAGCTGCCGCATCCGGGCGTTGTGCGACCAGGTGCGCAACTGCCCTTCGGTGCCGTACCACTGATGGCTGCGGAGCTCCTCCGCACTCAGTCGCTCTCTCATATCGACCACCTGGCGGCGATGGCGGCGACCTCGTCCCGCTCGCCCTCGGGCAGCACCTTGCTCGGCGGCCGGACATCGCGACGGCACAACCCCAGAGAGGCGAGAGCCTCCTTGACGACGGTGACGTTGTCGGCGGAGCCGTTGGCCGCGCGGAGTTCCTCGAAGCGCCGGATCTGCTCCCAGACCTTCATGGCCCCCGGATAGTCACCGGATCGAAGCGCTTCGATCATGTTCAGCGAAACGGCCGGAGCGACGTTCACGAGCCCCGAGGTGAACCCGCTGGCCCCCGCCGAGAAGTACGAGGGGGCATAAGGCTCGGCCAGCCCCGCGACCCAGACGAACCGATCGAGCCCCGCGTCCCGGGCGAAGCCGGCGAACTTGGCCGCGTCCGGAACGGCGTACTTCACACCGATGACATTCGGACAGAGATCGGCCAGCTCGGCCAGCCGCACACCACTCAGCTGCGCATTACGGATGTACGGCACGACCCCCAGCTCGGGGACGGCCTCGGCGATGGCGCGGTGGTAGTCGACCCAGCCGCCCTGGGAGACGTACGGGTGGACGGGCTGATGGACCATCACCATGGCAGCGCCCAGCTGCCGGGCGTGACGCGCGGCGGCGACAGCGGTGGGCACGTCATGACCGACACCGACAAGGATCGCGGCACGCTCACCGGCCTCGTCGATCGTCACCTCGGTGACGAGCTGCCGCTCCTCCGGAGCCAGGGCATAGAACTCGCCGGTGTTCCCGTTGGGGGTGAGCGTTCCGATCCCCCCGTCGAGCAGCCGACGCAGCAGGGCCCGGTGGGCGTCCTGATCGACGGAGCCGTCCTCGGCGAAGGGTGTCACCGGGATGGCGACCACGTCGGCCAGGGCGGCCCGCTGGCTCTCGAACGTCGCTGTCATGCCGGACCGTCCTCTCCCTGGACCTCGGACGCGGCGTCCGGGAAGGCCCGTTGCACGAACGAGGCGATGTGCGCGTGGAGGGCGCGGGCGGCGCCGTCGGCGTCACCGTCGAGGGCGAGCCGCAGGATCTCGCGGTGCTCACCGGCCTCCCGCTCCCAGGAGGGCGAGGCCGCCCAGGCGACGGCGGAGACGAGGGCCGCCTGATCACGGACCTCGTCGAGCATGCGGCCCAGCAGCGGGTTGCCGCACGGCAGATACAGGGCGCGGTGGAACTCCCGGTTGGCCAGCGACCGCTCGGCGGCGTCGGTGGCCTGGTCAGCGCGGGTCAACGCGTCCCGGGCCTCGTCCAGGGAAGCCCCTCTCCTGACGGCCCGCTTCAGCGCCTCGGGTTCGAGGAGCAGCCGGACGTCGTAGACCTCGCGCGCCATGTCCGCGTCCACCATGCGCACCGTGACGCCCTTGTACTGGCTCATCACGACGAGTCCGGTACCGGCGAGGGTCTTGAGCGCCTCGCGCACCGGGGTCTTGGAGACCCCGAACTGCGCGGCGAGGTCGGTCTCGACCAGCGCCTGCCCGGGCGTCAACTGCCCGGTGAGGATGCGGTGTTTGATCGCGTCCAGCACGAACTGCGTGCGGGACGGGATCGGCGTGGGCACAGAGGTCATGCGCGCCTCTCGGATATCTGATCTCGCGTCTCATATATGACGTACGAAGTACGACGCGTTGAAGGTAGGAGGGGGCAACGCCTTCGTCAATGCTTCTGACAAAGGAAGTCGAGACCACGGTCACACGACGTGGATCGCACCCACCCGGGCGGCGACGGTGGGCCCCGCGAAGACGGCGGCGGCACGGGCCGTGGCGGCCTCGGGGGTGAGCGTGGGCCCCACGTGCGTGACGACCAACTGCCGCACCCGGGCGGCCCGGGCGACGCGCCCGGCGTCCTCGGGTGTCAGATGCACCTGCCCGCCGCCTTCGCTTTCGCGATGCGTGTCGATGTCGGCCTCACAGAGGAACAGATCGGCGTCACGGGCGAGTTCACCGAGAGCAGGGCAGGGCCCGCTGTCCCCGGAGTACGCGAGAACCCGCCCGCCGGCCTCGGCCCGCAGCCCGTAGGCCTCGACGTCATGCCGCACCTCATGGGCGAAGAGCGCCAGTTCACCGTGCCGGACGACATGCCCCTCGTAAAGCCGCCGGAAGTCGAGAACCCCGCTCAGGAAACCGACGTCCGCCCGCCCGAAGAACCCGGCGATCCGCTGGGCGCACCCCTCGGGGGCGTACACCGGAAGGGGCGCGGCGGGCGTGAGCCCCCCGTACGCCAGGCCATACACGGCCGCCAGCAGATCGGCGCTGTGATCGGCGTGCAGATGCGAGATCCAGATGGCATCGAGCCGCGCCGGATCAGTGTGCCGCCGCAATTCAGCGAAGCTCCCGAAGCCGGCGTCCACCCACACCTCGGCCCCACCACCGCGCACCAGATAGCCGGAGCAGGGGGTGTCGGGTCCGGGGTGCGGGGAGGCGGTGCCGAGCACGGTGAGGCTGAGAGACATGCGGGGAGGGTAGGCAGGAACGCATCCGGGCGCCGCTCATTTAGTGCGCCGAGGAGACTGCCACGACGGCCGTCGCTCGACTGCGGGCACGTCGTGGCTGGTCGCGCAGTTCCCCGCGCCCCTGGGGTGTTGGCCCCGACGTACCTGTAGCCGGGTACGGCGGGAAGGGGACGTGTCGGGGGGTGTCCGCCCGCAGCGGTTGGCGCGTCAACACGGGCGCCCTCTAAAAGTGACCGATTCCGCGCCGTTCCGAGGACGGACACCCCCCGGCGCGGCCCCGACCCCCAACGCACCGAACCACGCACAACACGACCTCAGGACGGCGTCCACCCCGGCGTCCGCCCACTCAGCCCGACCGCCCGCTCCAACAACTGCGCATCGTCCGCAACCGGCACCACCGGCCCGAAGATGCCGCCACCCCGACTCGGGTCCTCCGCGGCAGCCAGCAGGAACCCGTACGTCGCCTGAAGCGCGGCAGGGTCGGGCTCGTACCGCTGCCCGGTCGCGACGGCCAGATCCCAGCCGTGGATCACCAGCTCATCGACCGCGACGGCGCCACCGACCTCCCCCGGCAGATCGACCCCACCGGCCCGGGTCATCCCGGTCCAGGCAGCCGGGTCGCGCCAGGCGTCCGCGAGCTCGGCCAGCACCTTGGGCAACTCCTCGCGCCAGCCGGGACCGACGTCCGGAACGCTCGCGGTCGGCGGGGTGTCGGTCGTGGCGCCGAGATCCTTACGCGCAGCATCACGGAACGCAACGGACAGGCCGAGCAGATGGCCCAGCAGATTGCGGACCGCGTACTCAGGACACGGCGTCCCGCCGGCGAGCTGCTCATCGCTCACCGCCTCCGCAAGGCGCGCCACCACACGGGTCTGCGGTCCGAGATCCAGGGGTGCGTCAGTCATTGGTCTCTCCTCAGGGGGTCGTCTGGAGGGTGGACCGCCCTCGCCCCCGAAACTCATCGCCGCCCCGGCGATCCGCTCTCCCCGAGTCGCTTTCTAAGGCACCTTCCCCATCCCCGAGCCCCCTCCTTAGCGCCACGATCAACAGGCATGACACCCCGGTCAACCCCTCCCCGCCCCCTCCTCCACGACCACAACGCCCGCCTCTACCTCACCGCGGTCATCGTCTCCGGCTTCGGCACCTCCGCCCTCTGGCTGGCCTCAGGCGTCTGGGTCAAGGACCTCACCGGCTCGAACGGCCTCGCCGCCCTGTGCATGCTCACCATGTGGACCCCCACCCTGGCCGGCCCCGTCCTCGGCACACTCGCCGACCGCACCCGCCGCAAACCCCTGCTCATCGGGGCGAATCTACTGCTGGCCACCCTCCTGCTCACTCTGGTCACCGTCGACTCCCCGAACACCGTGTGGCTCCTCTTCACGGTGCTCTTCGTGTACGGCGCGACCGGCGTCGTCCACGACGCCGCCGAGTCCGCCCTGGTCGCCACGGCGGTCGACCACACCCTCCTCGGCGACTTCAACGGCCTGCGCATGTCGGCGGCGGAGGGCATGAAACTCCTGGCCCCTCTCGCAGGGGCAGGCCTCTACGCGGCGTACGGCGGACCCGCCGTCGCCCTCCTCGACGCCGCCACGTTCCTGGCCGCGGCCGCCCTGTACACCCGCCTCCGCGTCCGTGAACCCGCCCCCCACTCCGAGCCGCAACCCCCCGACCTCACCTGGCGCGCCCGGACCACCGAAGGCGCCCGCCACCTCTGGCGGCACCCCCGACTGCGCCCCCTCGTCCTGGCCGGCGGCACCGCCATGCTCTTCGCGGGCCTCAACGGCGCACTGATCTACGCCGTCGTCGACGCCCTCGGCCACTCCCCCGCGTACACCGGTGTCCTGTACGCCGTGCAAGGCGCCGGTTCCCTGACGGTCGGCCTGCTCTCCGGCCCCGCGCTGCGGCGCCTCGGCGAACGCCGGTTCGCGGCGTACGGCATCGCCCTGACGGCTGTCGCGGCGGGCCTGCGCGCGATACCGGCCGACCCGCTGGCGCTGGCATGCAGCGCGGCGATCGGCCTGGGCCTGCCGTGCGTGCTGATCACCGTGCTCACGGCCGTACAGCGGGAGACCCCGAACGCCCTGCTCGGCCGTACCGTCGCCACGGCCAACACCTTGGTGTTCGCACCGAACGTCCTCGGCCTGGCCGCGGGCGCGGCACTGGTCGAACTGGTCGGGCTACGGCTGCTGTTGCCCGTCCTGACTGTGCTGTGGCTGACGACCGCCCTCCCCCTGCTTCACACCCCGGCGAGCGCCGACCGCACCGCCTCCAGATCCGCGTCCGACGCCAACCCGGCGTGATACAGCCGCAGTTCCGTCGCCCCGAGCGCACGCGCGCGTGCCGCGTCCGAGGCGAGCGTGCCGGGGCTGCCGCCCATGCCGGAGACGATGGTGAAGTTGGCGGCGATGACCGACCCACCGGCCACCCCGGCCACCCCGGCCACTCCACTCGCCCCGGTCACCCCGGCCACCTCGGCAAACGGAGCCAGCAGGCCCGTCCCGCCCGCGCAGGGCACGACCACCCCGTCCGCGACGGACAGAATGTGCGCGGGGTCCACGCCGGCGTTGGCGCCCACGTGGTACGAGACCGGGTCGGCATGGAGCAGGATCTGGAACCCCGCCGGAGCGGCCCCGCGCACCGCCGTCACCGCCGCCTCCTGGAGCGTGCGGGCGGTCTCGTCCCGCCACGCGCGGGTGGCGCCCGCCATCGAGGCGCCCAGGAGTTTCTCCACTGCGGCCCAGCCCCCGTCGGAGGACGCCCCCCGCCACACCGGCTCCAGGGCGGCGCGGACGACGCCCGCCAGCTCGTCGGCGTCGACGCCCTGGGCGCCGTATCCCTCCCGGCAGGTGGGGCAGAAGCAGAGCGCCATCAGGTACAGGCCCGCGTCGCCGAGGCCGACGCCGCCGGTCTTGTCGTGGGCGTGCAGATGCTGGAGGCCGTACCAGCCGAGGGACTCCAGTTCGGTGCCGCGGGCGCCCGGCCGTACCGCCGCCTCGGCGGCCAGGTCGACGAGGTACGCGCGCGTGGCGGGCTGGGCGATGCACGGGGCCCAGGGGTAGCGGTCGCCGTAGGCGTTGACGACGGAGGTGTCCGGATGCTCGGCGCCCAGCCGGGAGTTGTGCGCGAGGACCACCCAGGTGTGCACGTCCAGACCGGCGTCGGTGAGCGCGGCGGCCGCCTCGCCGAAGGCGTCGCCGGGCGCCCAGTCGCCGGCCGCGTAGGGGCGCAACTCCCGTCCCTGCCAACGGTCGTCGGTGGGGTAGAGGACGGCCGCGTGCTCGGCGGTGACGATGCGGTGGCGCGGGTGCCGTGGGGTCAGCGCGCGCGTGGAGTGGTAGGCGGAGGCGAGCGTCACCTGCTGGACGCCGGTGGCCGCGATGGTTGCGGCGGCCCGGGGATCTCCGTTGACGTCCCAGGGGTAGACGAATGTCGACGCCTTCACTTGCCCTCCTCCAGCAGCGCGTAGCCGCGTTCGATGATCTGCGCGAGCCGCTTCACATGGTCCTCGGTGGGCTCGTGCAGCGGGGGCCTGACCTCCCCCACGTCGAGCCCGCGCAGCCGTACCCCCGCCTTCACCAGCGCGACGGCGTACCCGCGGCCCTGCGCGCGCAGCTCGACGAACGGACGGTAGAAGCCGTCGAGGAGCCGCTGCGCCATCCCCGAATCCCCGGCTTCCAGGGCCCCGTGGAAGGCGAGGGCGATCTCGGGCGCGAAGCAGAACACGGCGGAGGAGTAAAGGGGCACCCCGACGGCGCGGTAGGCGAGCTGGGTCTGCTCGGCGGTCGGCAGTCCGTTGAAGTAGAGGAAGTCGCCCGGGACTTCACTGCGTACGGCACTCACGATCCGCTGCATCAGGTCGAGGTCGCCGAGCCCGTCCTTGAGCCCGACGATCCCTTGCGTACGGGCCAGTTCGACGACGGTCTCCGGGGTGAACACGGCGTTGTCGCGCTGGTAGACGACGACGGGCAGCGCGGTGGCGGCGGCGATCTCCCGGTAGTGCCGCAGCAGCCCCTGCTGCCCGGCGATCACCAGGTAGGGCGGCAGGGCGAGCAGCCCGTCCGCGCCGGCCGTCTCGGCGAGCCGCGCGTACCGCACGGCGAGCGCGGTGCCGTACCCGGCGCCCGCGACGACCGGCACCCGTCCCTCGGTGGCCTCGACCGCGGCCCGTACGCACGCCTCGAACTCCTCGGGCGTGAGCGCGTGGAACTCCCCGGTGCCGCAGCAGGCGAACACGGCGGCGGCTCCCGCTTCGACGCCCTGGCGCACATGCGCGCGGTAGGTGTCGAGGTCGACGGCGCCGTCGGGGCCGTAGGCGGTGACGGGGAAGAACAGCGGCCCGCTGGGGATGCCGAGGCGAGCGGTGAGGTCGGCAGGCGTCACGGGCACTCCCTGGAACGAGAAACGGCGGCGTCGGACAAGAGAAATCAACGTACGCGATTCTGATCGAAGTTTATGTTCATGAACACGAGGCGCACTACCCTTGACGCGACGAGCCGGTGATCCTTAGCTTGTCCACGAATGTGAATACGGTCCACTCCAAGGAGAGCCGAGCATGCCCGCGCCCCGCACTGTTCTGCTCACCGGCGCCGCCGGCGGCCTCGGCACCCTGATGCGAGACCTGCTCCCTTCCTATGGCTACGACCTGCGCCTGCTCGACCTGCGCCCGATCGAGGGCGCACCGGACGCGATCGTCGCGGACCTCGCCGACAGGGACGCGCTCCGCGAGGCCGTCCGGGGCGTCGACGCGATCATCCACCTCGCGGGCATCTCGCTGGAAGCGTCCTTCGACAAGATCCTCAAGGCGAACATCGAGGGCACCTACAACCTCTACGAGGCCGCCCGTGAGGAGGGCGTCCCGCGCATCGTCTTCGCCTCCTCCAACCACGCGGTCGGCTTCACCCCCCGCCCCGAGGGAGACGACCCGCTCATCCCCGTCGACACCCCGCGCCGCCCCGACACCTTCTACGGCCTGTCCAAGTCCTTCGGCGAGGACCTCGCGCAGCTGTACTGGGACAAGTACGGCCTGGAGACGGTCTCGGTCCGCATCGGCTCCTGCTTCGCCGAGCCCACCAGCGTGCGGATGCTCTCGGTCTGGATGAGCCCGGCCGACGGCGCCCGTCTCCTGCACGCGGCCCTGACCGCCGAGGACGTCAAGCACACCGTCGTCTACGGCTCTTCCGCCAACACCCGCCTGTGGTGGGACCTGACCACGGCCCGCGCCCTCGGCTACGACCCCCAGGACGACTCCGAGCCGTACGCCGAGAAGCTGATCGCCGAACAGGGCGACCTGGACCCGGACAACATCGCCCACGCCTATCTGGGCGGCCACTTCGTGAGCGACCCGCCGATCTGGCCGTACTAGTTCGTCTTGATCACACTGCGGACGGGCACCGAACGGGCCCGCCCGCAGTGCTTTCGGGCACAGGTGACGCCCCTGGATCGTGACGCGCCAGCGCCACTCCAGGGGCGCGGGGAACTGCGCGACCAGCCCAAACGAACCCGCAGTCGCCCGCCGACAACACACCTCGAGCACCTGGGCGCATGCTGCCCGAACGGGCGCACCCGGTCACTATCACCCCTGTAACAGGCCTGGTCACCACACCACACCCGCTGTAGAACTTCCTGCAGACGCCCGAACGGGCAACGCACAGGAAGGCGGGTGACGACATGACCGGCACAGCGGAAGACCGTCAGCGACATATCGTCCACGCCGCCCGCAGGTCCGGTTCCGTCGACGTCAACGCCCTCGCCGAGGAGCTGGGCGTGGCCAAGGAAACCATCCGCCGAGACCTCCGCGCCCTGGAGGACCACGGCCTCATCCGCCGCACCCACGGCGGCGCCTACCCCGTGGAGAGCGCCGGCTTCGAGACGACGCTCGCCTTCCGCGCCACCAGCCACGTCCCCGAGAAGCGCAGGATCGCCACCGCCGCGGCCGACCTGCTCGGCGACGCCGAGACCGTCTTCGTCGACGAGGGCTTCACCCCCCAGCTCATCGCCGAGGCGCTGCCCAGGGACCGCCCGCTGACCGTGGTCACCGCGTCCCTCCCGGTGGCCGGCGTGCTCGCCGAGGCGGAGAACACCTCCGTGCTGCTCCTGGGCGGCCGGGTCCGCCCCGGCACGCTCGCCACCGTGGACCACTGGACGACGAAGATGCTTGCCGGCTTCGTCATCGACCTCGCCTACATCGGCGCCAACGGCATCTCCCGCGAACACGGCCTCACCACCCCCGACCCGGCCGTCAGCGAGGTCAAGGCGCAGGCCATCCGGGCCGCCCGCCGCACGGTGTTCGCGGGCGTCCACACCAAGTTCGGGGCGGTCAGCTTCTGCCGGTTCGCGGAGATCGGCGCGCTGGAGGCGATCGTCACCAGCACCCTGCTGCCGTCGGCGGAGGCCCACCGCTACTCCCTGCTCGGGCCACAAGTCATCCGCGTCTGACACACCCAACCCACCCCTTGATGCGGCACGCCACACCCTGTCGTGCCCTCTATCTCCCCATATGTCCAGGAGCGATCCATGCGAACCCCGAGCCGACGACGGCCACCGCGAGCCCCGCTCGCCCTGGCCGCCGCAGGGACGCTGCTCGCCCCGCTGCTCTCCGGCTGCTGGGCCGGAGCCGGCGGGGCGGGATCGGGCGGCGACTCGATCAACGTCCTCATGGTCAACAACCCCCAGATGACCGAGCTGCAGAAGCTCGCGCCCCGCTTCACCGAAGAGACCGGCATCAAGGTCAACTTCACCGTGCTGCCGGAGAACGACGTCCGCGACAAGATCAGCCAGGACTTCGCCAACCAGGCCGGCCAGTACGACGTGGCGACCCTCTCCAACTACGAGATACCGATCTACGCCCGCAACGGCTGGCTGCACGAGATGGACTCCTACGTCGCCAAGGACCCGGCGTACGACGAGCAGGACGTCCTCAAGCCCATGCGCGAGTCCCTGACCGGCGACGACGGCAAGCTCTACGGGCAGCCCTTCTACGGCGAGTCCTCCTTCCTGATGTACCGCAAGGACGTGTTCGCCGCGAAGGGCCTGACGATGCCCGCGCACCCCACCTGGACCCAGGTCGCCGACCTGGCCGCGAAGGTGGACGGCGCGGAGTCCGGCATGAAGGGCATCTGCCTGCGCGGGCTGCCCGGTTGGGGCGAGGTGATGGCGCCGCTCACGACCGTCGTGAACACCTTCGGCGGCACCTGGTTCGACAAGGACTGGAAGGCCCGGCTCGACTCCCCCGAGTGGGAGAAGGCGGCGAAGTTCTACGTCGGCCTGGTCCGTGCGCACGGCGAGTCCGGCGCGGCCCAGTCCGGCTTCGCCGAGTGCCTGAACAACATGACCCAGGGCAAGGTCGCCATGTGGTACGACGCCACGAGCGCCGCCGGTTCCCTGGAGGCGAAGGGCTCGCCGGTCAAGGGCAAGGTCGGCTACGCCCCCGCTCCCGTGGAGAAGACCACGTCCTCCGGCTGGCTCTACACCTGGGCCTGGGGCATCCAGGACGCCTCCCGCAACCCCGACAAGGCCTGGAAGTTCGTCTCCTGGGCCTCGAGCAAGCAGTACGAGGAGCTCGTCGGCGACGAGATCGGCTGGTCCAACGTCCCGGCCGGCAAGCGCGCTTCGACCTACACGAACGCCGCGTACCGCCAAGAGGCCGCCGCCTTCCAGGAGATGACCAAGGAGGCCATCGAGGGCGCCCGGCCCACCGACCCGGGGGTGCAGCCGCGCCCCGCGCCCGGCATCCAGTTCGTCGGCATCCCCGAGTTCACCGATCTCGGCACCAAGGTCTCCCAGGAGATCAGCGCGGCGATCGCCGGACGCCAGTCCGTCGAGTCGGCGCTGAGCAAGTCCCAGCGGCTCGCCGAGAAGATCTCCGAGGAGTACGAGGGACGATGACCGCGACGACGACGGCCCCCCTGGCCACCACACCCGTACGCACCACCCGCCAACCGTCGGCCCGGCTGCGCGCCTGGGCCACCCGGGCCCCGCTGCTCCCCGCCCTGATCTTCATGATCGCGGTCACCCAGCTCCCGTTCGTGGCCACGCTGGTGATCTCGTTCTTCGACTGGAACGCCCTGTATCCGAAGGCGCGCCACTTCACGGGCGTCGACAACTACCGCAAGGTCCTCACCGACGCGGACCTGCGCCACTCGGTGTGGACGACGGTCCTGCTGACGGTGGCCGTGGTCCTGGCCAGCCTGGTCCTGGGCCTGGTCCTCGCCCTGCTCCTCGACCGGCGGTTCCGGGGCCGGGGCGTGGTCCGCACGCTGCTCATCGCCCCGTTCCTGGTGGTCCCGGTGGCGGCGGCGCTGCTGTGGAAGCACGTCCTCTACAACCCCGAGTACGGCCTGCTGAACGGCCTGTTGCACTACGTCGGCGGCCCGCAGCCCGACTGGATCTCGGGCACCCCGCTGCTCGCGGTGGAGGCGTCCCTGGTCTGGCAGTGGACCCCGTTCATGATGCTGATCCTGCTGGCCGGCCTGCAGAGCCGTGACCCCCAGCAGCTGGAGGCGGCACGGGTGGACGGGGCGAGCGACTGGCAGATCTTCCGCCATCTCACCCTCCCGCACCTGCGTCGCTATCTGGAACTGGGCGCCCTGCTGGGCTCGATCTACATCGTCCAGAACTTCGACGCGGTCTTCACGATCACCTCGGGCGGCCTGGGCACGGCGAACCTCCCGTACACCGTCTACCAGAGCTTCTACCAGGCCCACGAGAACGGCCTCGCCTCGGCCGCGGGCGTCCTGGTCGTCATCGGCTCGATCATCATCGCGACCTTCGCCCTGCGCGTCGTGTCGTCTCTGTTCCGCGAGGAGGTGGGCCGGGCATGAGCGCAACCACCCTGAAGCGCAAGGGACTTGGCCTCGGCGTGACTGCCTGGCTGCTGGGGATCCTCTTCTTCCTCCCCATCGCCTGGATGGCCCTGACGTCCTTCCACTCGGAGTCGGACGCCGCGACCAACCCCCCGTCCTTCGGCGCCGCGTTGACCCTGGACGGCTACCGCGAGTTCTTCGGCACCGGCGGCGGTGCGAGCCCCTGGCCGGCGCTGATCAACTCGACGGTGGCCTCGGTGAGTTCCACGCTCCTCGTCCTCCTGCTGGCGCTCCCCGCGGCCTACGCCCTCTCCGTCAACCGGGTCCGGAAGTGGACGGACGTCCTGTTCTTCTTCCTGTCGACGAAGATGCTCCCGGTGGTGGCGGGCCTGCTGCCGATCTACCTCTTCGCGAAGAACACCGACATGCTGGACAACATCTGGCTGCTGGTCATCCTCTACACGTCCATGAACCTGCCGATCGCGGTGTGGATGATGCAGTCGTTCCTGGCCGAGGTCCCGGTGGCGATCATCGAGGCGGCGCGGGTGGACGGCGCGAAGCTGCCCACGATCCTCGCGCGCGTCGTCGCCCCGATCGCCCTCCCCGGCATCGCCGCGACATCGCTGATCTGCTTCATCTTCAGCTGGAACGAGCTGCTGTTCGCGCGGGTCCTGACCGGCGTGGTCGCCGAGACGGCCCCCGTCTTCCTGACCGGCTTCATCACCAGCCAGGGCCTGTTCCTGGCGAAGGTGTGCGCCGCGTCGCTCGTCATCTCCCTGCCGGTGCTCGCCGCGGGGTTCGCCGCCCAGGACAAGCTGGTCCAGGGCCTGTCGTTGGGAGCCGTGAAATGAAGGCCGCCGTCATCGAGTCCGTGGGCAGGGCCGTCGTCGCCGAGGTCCCGGACCCGACGCCGGGACCGCGGGAGGTGGTGGTCGAGGTCGCGGCCTGCGGGCTGTGCGGCACGGACCTCCACATCCTCCAGGGCGAGTTCGCCCCGAAGCTGCCGATCGTGCCGGGCCACGAGTTCGCGGGCGAGGTGGTCGGGCTGGGCTCCCAGGTCACGGAGCTGACGCTCGGCGACCGGGTGGCGGTAGACCCCTCCCTCTACTGCCACGAGTGCCGCTACTGCCGTACCGGCCACAACAACCTCTGCGAACGCTGGGCGGCGATCGGCGTGACGACAGCAGGGGGCGCGGCGCAGTACGCGGTCGCCCCGGTCGCGAACTGCGTACGCCTCCCCGACCACGTCCGCACCCAGGACGCGGCGCTGGTGGAACCGCTGTCGTGCGCGGTACGCGGCTACGACGTCCTCCAGTCCCGCCTGGGCGCCCATGTGCTGATCTACGGCTCCGGCACGATGGGCCTGATGATGCTCGAGCTGGCCAAGCGCACGGGCGCGGCGAGCGTGGACATGATCGACGTGAATCCGGCCCGCCTGGAGACGGCCCGCCGGCTCGGCGTCTCGGCCTCCGCGGCGCACGCGGACGAGCTGGACCGGCCCCAGGGCTGGGACCTGGTGATCGACGCCACGGGCAACGCGGCGGCGATCCAGGACGGCCTGGACCGGGTGGCCAAGGCCGGCACGTTCCTCCAGTTCGGCGTGGCGGACTACGCGACGAAGGTGACGATCGACCCGTACCGCATCTACAACCAGGAGATCACCATCACCGGCTCCATGGCGGTCCTGCACAGCTTCGAGCGCGCGGCGGAACTCTTCGCGAACGGGGTGCTGAACCCGGAGGTCTTCATCAGCGACCGCATCCCGCTGGACCGGTATCCGGAGGCGCTGGAGCAGTTCGCGGCGGGGGTGGGGAGGAAGATCGTGGTGGTGCCTTAGAGGTCTCCCGGTAGGGGCGGGTGGGCGAAAAACCCTTGGCGCCCACCCCCACCCGGCCCCCTACCATCCCGCCATGCCCACCCCGCACGGCTTCAGCTACGAGGCCCACGCCAACGGAACCGTCCACATCACCCACCACCACCGCCCCGCGACCACCCTCCACGGCCCCCGGGCCGCCCAGTTCCTCGCCGAGGTGGAGTCCGCCGCCGACCCTCAGCTCGTCATGGCCCGCTGGACCGGGAACTACAAGCGCGGCAACGAACGCACGGCCCGCAACCACCCCCGCAACCGCCGCTGATCCACCCCCGTCCCCCGCTCCGATCCGAACGGTCGCGGGTAAGGGAACGGTAAAGCGGGCTGGATCGTTCACCGGTCATGACAGCTATGACCCCCGGCTCGAACATCCCTCTCTCCACCGCGCGCGTGACGGTGGACGTCGCCGCCCCGGTGCGGCTCGACGTATCGGGCCTGCTGCTCACCGCCGACGGCAAGGTGCGCTCCGACGACGACTTCATCTTCTACAACCAGCCCAACGGCCCGGGCGTGACCTACCGCTCGGGCGGGGGTGCGGCGCCGGACGCGATCACCGTGGACACCACCGCCGTCCCCGCGGGCATCGAGAAGATCGTCGTCACCGCCAGCCCGGACGCCGCCGGCCAGACCTTCCAGGGCATCGAACCGACGGCCACGATCCGCAGCGCCGACGACAACTCCGTCCTCGCCACCTTCACGCCCCCGCAGCTCGGCACCGAGACGGCGCTGGTGGTCGTGGAGATCTACCTGCGCAACGGCGCCTGGAAGGCCCGCGCGGTCGGCCAGGGCTACGCCAACGGCCTGGCCGGCATCGCCACCGACTTCGGCGTGACGGTCGAGGAACCGGCCCCGGCCCCGGTGGCACCGCCCCAGCCGGTCGCCCCGCCACAGCCCACGATCCAGACCCCGGTCACCCCTCCGGCCCCGCCGATGACCACCCCGGCTCCCCCGCCGCCGGCGCACGCGCCCGGCACCGGGAAGATCAACCTCGACAAGGGCCGCGTCAGCCTCCAGAAGAACCAGACCGTGTCCCTGGTCAAGGGCGGCCGCCCGCTGCTCTCCCAGGTCAAGATGGGCCTCGGCTGGGAGCCGGCGTACCGCGGCAAGGACATCGACCTGGACGCCTCGGTCATCGCCTACGGCCCGCAGCGCAACCACATCGACAGCTGCTACTTCGGCAAGCTGTCGATCGTCGGCGGCGCGATCAAGCACTCCGGCGACAACCTCACGGGTGAGGGCGGCGGCGACGACGAGGTGATCGTCGTCGACCTCGGCCGGCTCCCGCAGGAGGTCACCGGCCTGGTCTTCACGGTGAACTCCTTCTCCGGCCAGAAGTTCACCGAGGTCGCCAAGGCCTACTGCCGCCTCGTGGACGCCGCCACCGACGAGGAACTGGTCCGCTTCGACCTCACCAACGCCGAAGCCCAGACCGGCGTGATGATGGCCAAGCTGATCAAGCAGTTCTCCGGCGAGTGGGAGATGACGGCGATGGGCGACTTCGTGAAGTCGCGCACGGTGAGGGGAATGGTGAAGCCGGCCGCCCAGGCTCTGTGAGCCGCCGCCCTTCCCGGGCACCCCGGAACGGCCGCCCCGCCGGACAGGCGCACGGGCGGGGGGCGCCGTTCCGTCCGACAGGCGCACGGGCGGGGGGCGCCGTTCCGTCCGACAGGCGCACGGGCGGGGGGCGCCGGTCCGTCCGACAGGCGCACGGGGGCGGTGGCGCCGCTCTGACGACGCCGCCCCGGGGGAGCGTCACCCGCCGGGTCCATCCTCCATCCCCCAGTCCCACTCGGTGATCACCGCACGCATCAAGCGGGCGGCAGCCGGCAGGTGGTTCTGGGCGCCCCAGTGCAGCGTGACCGTGCGGCGGCAGTCCGGGCTGTCCACCGGGATCCACGCGGCCGGCGCCTGGGTGGCGCTGCGGCGGGCGATGGCGGGGGCGAGGCCGATGCCGAGGCCCGCGCTGATCAGGTCGGCGATGGCGCTGTGCTCGTCGGTCTCGCAGACGATCCGCGGGGTGAGGCCCCGCGCCGCGAAGAGCCGGTCGAGGAGCCGCCGCAGCCAGTGCCCTTCGCGTGCGGTGACGAAGGGCTGGTCGGCGAGTTCGTCGATGGTGACGGACGTCCGCCCGGCCAGCGGATGACCGAGCGGTGTGCCCACACCCACCGGCTCCTCGAACAGCGCCACGGACTCCAGCCCCTCGGCGTGGATCGGCTGCGAGGTGACGCACAGGTCGACCTCCTGGGCGCGCAGTCGACGGGCCATGTCCTCGGGTGGCGACCAGTGCAGCGCGATCTCGACGGCGGGATGCGCGCGCTTGTAGGCGGCCAGCGGTCCCGAGAGGGTGAGGAAGGTCTCCGACGCCAGCCGCACGACGCCCGGTCCCTCGCCACAGGCCTCGGCGACGGCACGCCGTCCCGCGTCGAGTTCGCCCAGGGCACGTTCGACGTGGTCGCGGAAGATCCGGCCGCTGTCGTTCAGCCGGAGCCGGCCGCCCCGGTCGAACAGCGGGGCACCCAGTTCGCTCTCCAGCCGGGCGATGGTCCGGCTCAGCGACGGCTGGGCGAGGCGCAACTCGTCGGCGGCGCGGCTGAGGTGCTCCAGTCGCGCCACCACCAGGAACTGCCTGAGCGCGTTCAGCTCCATCATGCCTCCGGACGCATAACCTCATAGCAATATCGGTCTTGGACAAGATAACTGCGCGGTCATAGCGTCGAGTTCATGGGAAACGAAGAAGCGGAGATCCGCCGGCACATCGAGAAGCTCGTCGAGGGCCTAAACGCCAAGGACCCCGAGGCCCTGCGGCCGCTGTACGCGCCGGACATCGTGTCCTTCGACGTCCAGCCGCCGCTCCAACACGTGGGCGTCGAGGCCAAACTCAAGAACTGGGAGCCCGTGTTCACGGGATTCGAGACGGTCGCGTACGAGGTCCGCGATCTGACGCTCACCGTGGGCGACGACCTCGCCTTCGGGCACGCCTTCGCCCGTCTCGGCGGCACCCTGAAGGACGGGACGGTGATCGACGGGATGTGGGTCAGGATCACCTACTGCCTCCGGAAGACCCGCGGCACCTGGCTGATCACGCACGACCAGGCCTCCGTGCCGTTCGACATCGCGACCGGCAAAGGTGTGGTGGACCTCGAACCCTGACCCCGCTCCGCCCCGTCGGCTAGAACAGCGCGCTGTACGCGTTCAGCGCCGGCTGCCCGCCCAGGTGCGCGTACAGCACGGTCGCGTCCGGCCCGATCTCGCCGCGCTCGACGAGGTCGATCATCCCGGCCATCGACTTGCCCTCGTAGACGGGGTCGGTGACCATCCCCTCGGTGCGGGCGGCGAGGCGCATCGCGGCGAGGGTGGTGTCGTCGGGGATGCCGTACACACCGGCGTGGTAGCGCTCGTCCAGCTCGACGTCGTCCACCGTCAACTCCCGCTTGACTCCGATGAGTTGTCCGGTGGCGTGGGCGATCCTGGCGATCTGTTCCCGGGTGGCGGCGGGCTTCGCCGAGGCGTCGATGCCGAGCACCCGCCGCGGCCGGCCGCCCGCCTCCTCCAGCGCGGCGAACCCGGCGACCATGCCTGCCTGGGTGGAGCCGGTCACCGAGCAGACCACGACGGTGTCGAAGAAGACCCCCGACTCACGCTCCTGCTCGGCGACTTCGTACGCCCAGCCGGCGAAGCCGAGGCCGCCGAGCGGATGGTCGGAGGCGCCGGCGGGGATGGCGTACGGCTTCCCGCCCGACTCCTCCACCTCCCGCAGCGCCTGCTCCCAGCTCTCCTTGAACCCGATCCCGAACCCGGCCCGCACCAGCCGTACGTCGGCCCCCGCGAGCCGGCTGATCAGGATGTTGCCGACCTTGTCGTAGACCGCGTCCGGCCAGTCCACCCAACTCTCCTGCACCAGCACGCACTTGAGCCCGGCGCGGGCGGCGACGGCCGCGACCTGCCGGGTGTGGTTGGACTGGACGCCGCCGATGGAGACGAGGGTGTCGCAGCCCTGCGCGAGGGCGTCGGCGACGAGGTACTCCAGCTTGCGGGTCTTGTTCCCGCCGTACGCGACACCGGAGTTGCAGTCCTCCCGCTTGGCCCACACGGACGCGCCGCCGAGGTGTGCGGTGAGGCGTTCCAGGGGGTGGACGGGTGAGGGTCCGAAGAGGAGGGGGTAACGCTCGTACGAGGAAAGGGACATGGGGGCCTCCCTGGGTCGGTCGCCTGGTCAGTCGCTGTCCGCGAGCTCGGCCAGCCCGCGCCAGATCTCCGCGGTGACCCGCACCGCCGCGTCCACGTCGCCGGCCGCGCAGGCCTCGATGAGCCGCTCGTGCAGTCCGGCCGAGCGGCAGGTGCCGCCCTCTCCGAAGCGGCGGCGTTCCAGTCTGCGGATGAGGGGGGTGTAGCGGGCGGCGGTCGCGGCGGCGGCGCGGTTGCCGCTGACGCGGACGAGGACGTCGTGGAGCTCGTCGTCGGCCTGGAGCGCGCCGTCCACGTCACCCGCGGCGACGGCCGCGGCGAAGCGCCCGTTGGCCGTGCGCATCGTCTCGATGTCCGCGGCGAACAGCCGGGGCACGGCGATCCGGGTGACCAGTTCGTGCATGGCGCCGACGACCGCGGCGGCGTCCCGTACGTCGGCGGCCACCACCGGCGTCACCCGGGTGTAGCTCTGCGGCTTGCTCTCCAGCAGCCCCTCGTCGACCAGACGCGAGAACGCCTCCCGTACCGGCGCCCGCGACAGCCCGAGCCGCTCGGCGAGATCGGCGTCCCGCACGACCGCGCCGGGTTCCAGCTCCCCGGCGACGATGGCGTCCCTGAGGGCTGCGTAGGCGCGGTCTCTGAGCAACGTACGCGGTATGGCCTCCACAACTGAAATGTTAGATGTCAGTGAGGGAGGCCGACAAGGGTGTGGCCCGCACTCCCCGTGAAGTGCGGGCCAGGCCCTGCCTGCGCGCGCGGCCTCAGGCCGCCCACGGCCAGTCGGCGTCGCGAGCGCTCTCCAGCAGCGGAACCATCCGGAACGCGGCGTCCGACAGGCCCCCGAAGGTGTGCCTGTTCGCCTTGCCCGACGGGCCGTGACCCGCCCGGTAGCCGGCCAGGTTCCAGGTGTAGACCGGCACGTCGGCGGGGACCTGCTCGGTCGGGTCGCCGTAGTGGCTGTACGCGTACTGCTCGTCGGTGACGATCAGCACCCGGTCGTGCTTCCGGTAGTGGCGGCGCACCGCGCCCGTGGTGTCGGTGCCGCCCAGGTTGCCGAAGCGCTCCAGGATCTTCAGCACCGACTCGCCCTTGCGGAACCGCACCTCCGCGCTGGTGGTGCCGAACTGGACGAGGTCGGCGCGCTCGGCGCGCAGCGCGAGCGCCGTGCCGAAGATCGCCGCCGCGTCCGCCCGGTTGAGCTGGGAGCGGCTCGACAGCGGACCCCACATCGAGCCGGAGCGGTCGACGAGCACGAGCGTCCGGCCGGGCAGCGCGGGCACGTTGGCCAGCGAGTGGCCGAGCGCCTGCTCCAGCGGGTACGCCCAGCGCAGCGACGGCGCGTGCTGGTACGCGGCGAGGTACCGGAAGGGGAACTGCCGCGACCGCGCGACCTCCGCCGGGTCGCTGATCCGCGCCGCGACCTGGGCCGCGACCTCGTCGGAGACACCGGCCTGGTCGAAGTTGCGGAGGTTGCGCACGAGCGCCATCGCGCCCATGGACGGAATGACCGCCTCCCAGGCCTCCTTGTCCATCGGCCCCTGCAGCCACCCGGCCAGCGCCTCCCAGGTCATCCCGGCCGCGGCGAGCCGCTCGGCGCCGCCCTCGGAGGTGACGACCGCACGCCGCTCCGCGACCGGCAGCGCCATCAGCTCACGGTGGGCGACCAGCGTGCGGTTCGACGCGGGCGGCACGGCCGTGTCCGGGTGGTGCCGGCGGTCGAGGGCGTACCGGAACAGCTCGCCCTGCCACGGCTTGTCCGGGTCGGGCACCGCGTGCACCAGGTTGAGGATGTCGCCGAAGCGGTAGCCCTTGGCCGCGGTGTCGTACTTCAGCAGGGACTTGCCGCTGTAGAGACGTCGTACGGCGTCGGCGACGCCGCGCTTGACGGGCTTGGGCACGTTGCGGCCGTAGGTGGCCGTCCAGTACGCGAGCAGCTCGCCGGGCTCGTCCGGGCGCCGGAGCACGGAGTCGACGACCTGCCGGTTGGAGGGGCCGCCGGTGGCGCCCGCGTCGAGGCGCGCCTTCACGTACTCGGCGGCGCCGACGACGGAGGCGGTACGGAGGTTGCCCTCGCCGCGCAGCCAGCCGAGCAGACCTGCGGTCCACTCCGGGTCGGTGACGGCGAGCTCCCGCACGAGCGTCGCGAACCGGTCGTCGCGGTCGGCGCCGGTCTCGTAGAAGGTGTCCTGCGCGACGAAGTTGGCGACGGCGAGCAGGAAGAGCTCGGAACGCGCGTCCCGCTCACGGCCTCGGCCGCCCTGGAAGGTACGCAGAATGCGGCCCGTGGAGGTGACGCGCGAAGTGGGCTGCGCGCGTGCCGTCTTCCTGTTGAATCGCGACATGCCGAATTCCCCCGAATTCACTGTGGTTTCGGAGGGAGGCGCAGCAAAAGGAGGGTGCCCGAGTTCGAAGTCGGCTGCGGAAAAGACTGGCGCGTCTTCCGTTCCGCCACATCGACCCTGAGCCGATGACGGGATTCGAACCCGCACGAGGATCTACCCCACCAGTTCCGGAAGTATCCGCCGCCTGCGCACCGGGCACCCACCTTGAGCTGCGCCTCCCGAGATCAAGTCGGCTGCGGCATGGGATCTTTTGGGAGAAGAAGTAGCCGCGGCCCGCGCACCGGGAGGTGCATGAAGTTGTGGTGTCCAGAGTTCAGGTCGGCGGAACCGACAAAGGTGCTCTAACACCTGAGCTACACCGGCGCGTTGTACCGGTGGCGGGACTCGAACCCGCGGCCGCCCCATTATGAGTGGAAGTAGGTCCTGCCTTCGCACCTGGACGTGTTTCACTCTAGGAGGCGTGCCGCGGGTGGGCGACCCAATTAAATTCAGCCGCGCTTCTGGCGCTTCCAGGGGCCGGTGATGGCGAGCATGATGCCGGGGGTCTGGATGTTGGCGAACAGGGTCCTGCCGTCGCAGGAGAAGGTGACGCCGGTGAACTCGCTGTACTCGGGCTCCTCTTCGGTGCCGATGTTGAGTTCGTTGCGGGCGATCGGGTACGTCCTGCCGCTGTCCGTGGCGCCGAAGAGGTGCTGGACGCCCTCGCCGTCCTCGGCGATGACGAGGCCGCCGTACGGGGAGACGGTGATGTTGTCGGGGCCGTCGAAGGCGCCGTCGACGGAAGGGTCGGGGTTGACGCCGAGGAGCACCTTCAGGGTGAGGGTGCGGCGCTTGGGGTCGTAGAACCAGACCTGGCCGTCGTGCTGGACGGGGCTCTCCGTGCGGGCGTAGGAGGAGACGATGTAGGCGCCGCCGTCGCCCCACCACATGCCCTCCAGCTTGCGGGCGCGGGTGACCTGGCCGGCGGTGAACTGCTTGCGGACGGCGACGGTCTTGGCGTCGCGGTCGGGGACGTCCACCCAGTCGACGCCGTAGACGGTGCCGATCTTCGTGGCGCGGGAGAGGTCGTCGACGAACTGGCCGCCGGAGTCGAAGCACTTGAAGGCCTGGAGGGCGCCGGCGTCGTCGGCGAGGGTGCGCAGCTTGCCGCGGCCGTGCTCGAAGCCCTTCGGCGGGGTCCAGCGGAAGAGGAGGCCGTTGGGCGAGGCCGCGTCCTCGGTGAGGTAGGCGTGGCCGCGCCGGGGGTCGATGACGACGGCCTCGTGGGCGTACCGGCCGAAGAACTTCAGGGGCTTGGGGTCGCGGTTGGCGCGGTGGTCGACCGGGTCGACCTCGAAGACGTAGCCGTGGTCCTTGGTCATGCCGTTGGAGCCGGCCTTGTCCTCGGTCTCCTCGCAGGTGAGCCAGGTGTCCCAAGGGGTGCGTCCGCCGGCGCAGTTGGTGGAGGTGCCGGCGATGCCGACCCACTCGGCGACGTGTCCGCCGGGGCGGACCTCGACGACCGTGCAGCCGCCGGACGCGGCGGGGTCGTAGACCAGGCCCTCGGTGAGCGGGACCGGGTACTTCCAGTTGGCGCGCGGGCCCTTCAGCTCGTGGTTGTTGACGAGGAGGGTGGTGCCGCGGGGGCCGTCGAAGGTGGCCGTGCCGTCGTGGTTGGACGGGGTGATCTCGCCCGACTCCAGCTTGGTCCTGCCGCTGTAGGTGATGACGCGGTACTTGAATCCGGCGGGCAGCGCGAGGATGCCGTCGGGGTCGGGGATCAGGGGCCCGTAGCCGACTCCGCCGCGAGCGTCCGCCCCGCTCTCGGCGTCGATGTCGGTGGACGCGAGGGCTTGCGGCGCGGTGGCGAGGGCGCCGACGCTGCCGGCCAGCGCGACACCGGCACCGGTGATCGCGGAGTTTCTGGCGAAGTCCCTGCGGGTGAGCGACATGGTGTCTCCTGTGTGGCGGTGGGTGTGCCGTGGGAGGTGGCGGACCTCGGGTCGGCGTCACCGTCCCGCCCACGCCTGAACAGGGGTTGAACAGGGGACGACGTCCGCATGTTCGCTTCCATGAATCCGTCGGCACACCCTGACCGCGCTGCGGTCCACCGCCACCGCCCCGGGTCAACCGCCGTGCTGCGAGCGGGCCTTGAAGGCCGCCTTGCGCGCTTCCTTCGCGATCTTCTTGTCCGGGTGCAGCCGTCCCATGGCCTCCAGCACGTCCGCGGTGGCCGGGTGGTCCACCCGCCACGCGGCGGCGAAGAACCCGCTGTGCTGCTGGGCGAGACCCTCCACGAGCCCCTGCAGCTCCTCGGAGTTGCCCTCGGCGGCGAGCTGCGCGGCGACGGTGTCGACGGTGAGCCAGAAGATCATCGCCTCCGAGGGCGGCGGTACGTCCGTGGCGCCGCGCTCGGTCAGCCAGACGCGGGCCAGCCCGCCGAGCTCCGGGTCGTCGAGGACCGCCCGCAGCGCCGGTTCGGCCTCCGGTCCCACGAGGGACAGCGCCTGCTGGCAGCGCAGCCGGCGCAGCGGTGCGCCCGCGTCCCCGCCCCGGCTGGCGGCCAGCAACTCCCGGGCGGCGGCGAGGGGTTCACGCCGGGCCAGCCACTGCTCGGTCTCGGCCTGCGCGGCCCCGGGCGGGAAACCGGCGGTGCCGTCGAGCAGGGCGTCCGCGCCCTTGTCGACGAGGTCCCCGACGGCGGGCGCCGCGAACCCGGCCTCGAGGAGCCGCGCCCGGAGCCCGTAGAGGCCGAGCGGGGTCAGGCGCACCATGCCGTAGCGGGAGACGTCGGTGTCGTCGACCGGCGCAGCGGGCTCCTCGTCGGCGTCGGCCATGAGCGCCTCGTCGACGGGCTGGTACTCGACGAGCCCGATCGGCTCCAGGACCCGGAACTGGTCGTCGAGGCGCATCATCGCGTCGGAGACCTGTTCGAGGACGTCGTTGGTGGGCTCTCCCATGTCGTTCGGCACGATCATGGACGCGGCGAGCGCGGGGAGCGGCACCGGCCGGTCACCGGGGCCGTCCTCGTTGACGGTGAGCAGATAGAGGTTGCCGAGCACGCCGTCGAGGAAGTCGGCCTCGGCCTCCGGGTCCCAGTCGAGGGAGGAGAGGTCGATCTCGCCTCCCTCGTCCATGGCGTCCATCAGATCGTCCAGGTCAGGCACGCTCGCGTCGGCGACGACCGTGTCCAGCGCGCCGAGCCACACCCCGAGCACGTCCTGCGGGGAGCCGCCGGTGAGCAGGGCGAGGTCCTCGCCGGCCGCGACGGTGCCCTCCTCCTCGTCGGTGATCTCGACGAGCCCGGTGTCGATCGCGACCCGCCAGGCCTCACTCGCCCAGGCCGCGGCGTCGTCCCCGGTCAGGCCGAGGAACTCGGCGGCGGCGGGAAGCTGGTCCTCGATCAGTCCGCCGCCGGCGTCGACGCGGGTCTCGGGAGAGGCCCAGCGGGCCAGCCGGGCGGCCCGGGAGAGCAGCGGCGTGGACAGCGCGTCCCGCGCCAGCTCCGCTTCGGGGTGCAGCCGCACCGGGGGCAGGGGGGAGCTGTCTGACATCGGCTGCTTCTCCTAGACATCGCGTCTTACCACTCAGCCGCTCAGCCTAGACGGATTTGGACCCATGCCGCCCGGTTCATCTCCCCGTCAGGTCCCGTACATGGCCGAAACCTTGACAACTGACGTGATCACGCAGGAGATTACGCGCGTAGAAATTCACTGCACACCTGTTCACCGCCCTGACACCTGTGCACGCTACTTTCTACGCGCGTCGCCTCCGCCCCACCGGTCGCGGCTCCCACCGTTCCACGCTCCACCCTCGTCCCGGCGCACCAGATCGTCCCCGGAGGGATCCCGTTGCCGAGCAAGTCTTCCGCGCGCCTCGCCGCGCTCACCGTCGCCGCCGTGTGCTCCGCCGCATCCACGGTCGTCCTGATCTCCCCCGCGCACGCGGACTCCGTGCGCATCCATGACATCCAGGGCACGACCCGGATATCCCCGTACGCCGGCCAGAAGGTCGCGGACGTGTCCGGCATCGTCACCGGCATCCGCACGTACGGCTCGTCCAAGGGCTTCTGGATCCAGGACCCGAACGCGGACGACAACCCCGCCACCAGTGAGGGCGTCTTCGTCTTCACCAGCTCCACCCCGAAGGGCGTCGCCGTCGGCGACCTCGTCACGGTGTCCGGCACGGTCTCGGAGTACGTCCCCGGCGGCACCACCTCCGGCAACCAGTCGATCACCGAGATCACCAAGCCGACCACCACGGTCGTCTCCAGCGGCAACGCCGTCCCGGCCCCCGTGGTCGTGGACGCCCAGTCGGTCCCGGCCGCCTACGTCCCGGCCGGTGACGCCGCCGCGGGCAACTCGATCAACGGCCTGACCCTGGAGCCGTCGAAGTACGCCCTGGACTACTACGAGTCCCTGGAGGGCGAGAACGTCCAGGTCGCCGACACCCGCGTGGTCGGCGCCAGCGACCCGTACACCGAACTGTGGGTGACGGTGAAGCCGCGCGAGAACGCCACCCGCCGCGGCGGCACGGTCTACGGCTCCTACGACTCCCAGAACACCGGCCGCCTGCAGATCCAGTCGCTCGGTTCGACCGCCGCCTTCCCGAAGGCGAACGTCGGCGACGTCCTGGAGGGCGCCACCACCGGCCCGCTGGACTACAACCAGTTCGGCGGCTACACCCTCGTCGCCAACACGATCGGCACGCTGAAGAGCGGCGGCACCGAGCGCGAGACGACGCAGAAGCAGAAGCGCGGCGAGCTCGCGGTCGCGACGTACAACGTCGAGAACCTCGACCCGTCCGACGACACCTTCGCCGCGCACGCCGCCGCGATCGTGAACAACCTGCAGTCGCCCGACATCGTGTCCCTGGAGGAGATCCAGGACAACAACGGCGCTACCAACGACGGTACGGTCGCCGCCGACCAGACGGTGCAGAAGCTGATCGACGCGATCACGGCCGCGGGCGGCCCGGCGTACGACTGGCGCTCCATCGACCCGACGGACGGCACGGACGGCGGCGAGCCGGGCGGCAACATCCGCCAGGTGTTCCTGTTCAACCCGGAGCGGGTCTCCTTCACCGACCGCGCGGGCGGCGACGCCACCACCGCCGTCGGGGTGACCAGGGAGCGCGGCAAGGCGGCCCTGACGGTCTCCCCCGGCCGCATCGACCCGGCGAACGAGGCCTGGACGTCCAGCCGCAAGCCGCTGGTCGGCGAGTTCGTCTTCCGCGGCCGTACGGTCTTCGTGATCGCCAACCACTTCAACTCCAAGGGCGGCGACTACGGTCTGACCTCGGCGACCCAGCCGGTGCCGCGCAGCTCGGAGGTGCAGCGCCACAAGCAGGCCACCCTGGTCAACGCCTTCGTCAAGGACATCCTCGACACCCAGAAGAACGCGGACGTCATCGCGCTCGGCGACATCAACGACTTCGAGTTCTCCGACACCGCCAAGATCCTGGAGTCGGACGGCGCCCTGTGGTCGGCGATCAAGTCGCTGCCGAGGAGCGAGCGTTACTCGTACGTCTACCAGGGCAACACCCAGGTCCTGGACCAGATCCTGGTCTCCCCGTCGATCCGGCGCGGCTGCGACTTCGAGTACGACAGCGTGCACGTCAACTCGGAGTTCAACGACCAGATCAGCGACCACGACCCGCAGGTCCTGCGCTTCAAGCCGTAACGGCGGGATGCTCCCCAGGCCCGGCCGGACGCTGCGTCCAGCCGGGCCTGGCCGCGTCACGCGGGCGTCAGCCCGAGCACGTGCTCGTACCGGCTGACGGTGCTGCTCTTGAGCCCCGGCCAGTTCTGGACCCGCTTCCACAGCTCGGTCGCCGAGCCGACGCCGTCGCCGGGGGCGGCCAGGGCGTCGACATGGGCCTGGGCGGTCTCCCACTCGGCGTAGTTGAGGACGCGCGTGCCGTCGGTGCCGAGGTGGAAGTGGGCGGCGATGCCACCGGGGTGCGGGGCGGGCTCGTTCTCCAGCGCCTCGAAGACGGCGTCGACCCACTCGCGCTGCCGCTGCGCGTCGGGCCCTTCGAACTCGACGTCGACGATGACGACGCACCCCGGCACGCGCGTGTCGCCCTCCTGGGCGAGGCTGCGGTAACGGCGGAAGCGGTCGAGCCGGACCCGCTCGATGCCCGGTACGGCGGTGTCGACCTCGTCGACGCGCTCCTGCCGCTGGGTCTTCACGAACCCCTCGTACGCCGGCTCACTGGTCCACTGCGAGTGGTGCAGGAGCGTGGAGCCGTCGTGCCCGGCGTAGACGTGGTAGCCGAGCAGCCCGGCGGCCGGCCAGTCCCGGCGCTCCCAGGTCCGTGCGATCGCCTCCACCGCCAGGCGCTGCCGCTCGGGCGTGCCGACGCGCCAGGTGCTGAAGAAGGGCGCGCCGACGCGCGGGTCGGTCAGGTCGGGGTGGTCGCCGGTACGACGGGTCATGTCGGTCTCCGCTTTCGAGTGCCGGATGCGTGTACCGACGACCCTCCAACCTCAACCGCGATTCAGGTCAAGTCACCTCTTGGGGTACCGCCATGACACCACGACCACCGCGGCGAGGGCGGCGCCGATGACGAGCGCCGGGCGCGGATGCCGGACCGCTGCCCGGACGACGGGCCGGGCGGGCTGCGGAACACTGTGCTCGACCCGGTGCTGCAGCTCGTGACCGGTCTTCGTCGCCCGGTCCTGCGTCTGATGGCCGGCCTTCGTGGCCCGGTCCTGGACCTTGTGCCCGACCTGCGCGGCCTTGTCCTGCACCGTGTGGCGGGCCTGCGCGGCCCGGTCGTGCAGGGTGTGGCCGGCGTGCGTGGCCCGGTCGTGGGCCGTGTGGCCGGCCTGCGCCGCGGTGCTGCGCAGCTGCACGGTCATCGCGCCCGCCTTGTCCCTCAGGTCTGCCGCCCGCGCCCGCGCTCGGCCCTTCACGTCCATCTTTCCTGCCAACTCCTCCACTGTGTCGCCGAGTTGACTGCGAGTCTGTTCGATCTGCTCGCGCAGCTCCTCGGGCCCCTTGGCCCCGCTGCCCACGTCCGGCGTCGTCCGGTCCGTCATCGGTGCGCCCTTTCCCTGATCTCCTCGACATCGGCCCTGACGCTGCCGAGGGCCTGCTCGGGTGTGGGGGGTGCGGCGCGGCGGAGCTGGGCACGGCCGCGTGCGGCGAGCAGCGCGGCGGCCGCGAACAGCACGGCCGTCACGATGAGCGCCGCGGCCCAGACGGGCAGCGTCAGCGAGAGGGCGGCGGCGGCCGTCGCGGCGAGGGCGAGCAGGCCGGCGTAGGCGACCGCGCCGGCGGCGCCGATCATGCCGCCGCCGCGTCCGGCCCGCCGCCCCTTCTCGGCGAGTTCCTCCTTGGCGAGGGCCACTTCCTGTCGTACGAGCTGGGAGAGCTGCTCGGTGGCCTGGCCGACGAGTTCGCCGACAGAGCGCTGGGCCTGCCCGGGCTCCTGGGTCTGGGTCACGGTGTCCGCCTCCTCTCGGTTTCGGACCGCCCGAGTACCCGGACCCGTCGCCACTACCCCTGCGAACCCGCCTCCGGTCCCCGTTCCCCGAGCCGCGCCAGCTGGGTCTGGAACCAGTCGAGGCGTGCCTGCAACAGGGCCGCCTCCGCGGCGAGTTCGGAGACACCGAGGTCCGCCGGTGCCGTGCTCCCGCTGCCCGCCACCACCCGCAGCCCCTCCCCCGCCAGCCGCGCGAAGGAGGCGAGCGAGACGGACGTACGACCCCGTAGGCAGGCCGCGCAGGACGGGGCGAGGCCGCGCCAGCCCGGTCGGCCCCAGCCGGCGTCGGCGAGGGCGGAGGCGGTCGCGCCGCAGGCGCAGGGGCCGACGGTGGCGGTGCGGACGCGCTGGCGGGCGTAGCGGTAGCCGAGTTCGAAGCGGAGGTAGCGGCCGAGGACCAGGACCTCCAGCAGGACGGCGGCGCGGTGCTCGGCGGTGCAGAGCAGCGCCTCCGCTGTCGTACGGTCGTGGACGCAGTGGAAGCCGCAGTCGCAGCGGCGGTGCGGTGCCGGGTGCCGCAGGCCGTAGACGCAGGACGCGTCGGCCAGGACTCCGTACGGCAGCGCGCCGCCCAGTGACACCCCGGTGAACCCGGCCCGGGTGCCGTCGTGGGACAGCACCGGGTGGGCGATCTTGTATCCGGTCGGCGGCTCCGTCGGGCGTTCCTCCGGAAGCCGGAGCCTCATCGGGCGGCCGGTACCTCTTCGGGCGCCTTCAGTTCCACGATCTCCTCGGGAAGTTCCAGCACGGGTTCTTCCGCTTCTGCCGCGCGGTCCCGCTCTTCCGCGACGCCGGTGGCGAGTGCCTTGCCGAGCTTCATGACGCCTCCCATGACCAGGGGCCGATGACCGTCCTGGCCATGGTGACCCATGAGGGGCCGATTTGGACATAGGGCCTGCCCCGGACCCACCTCTCAGCAATGCTTAGCAATACATCGTAGAAGAATTAAGTGGAGCTTCACGATGACTGTGCCGAGACTACTCCCATGACCTACTCCGGCTCCCCCGCCCCGCTCTTCGGCCGCGCCCTCTGCGCGATGATCACGCCCTTCACCGAGGGCGGCGCCCTCGATCTGGCCGGGGCGCAGCGGCTCGCCGAGCGGCTGGTGGCGGAGGGCTGCGACGGCCTGGTCCTGTCCGGCACCACGGGCGAGTCGCCGACCACGTCGGACGCCGAGAAGGCGGACCTCGTCCGGGTGGTGCGGGAAGCCGTCGGCACCCGGGCGTCGATCCTCACCGGCATCGGCACCTTCGACACCCGGCACACCGTCGAACTCGCCCTGGAGGCCGAAAAGGCGGGCGCGGACGGGGTGTTGCTGGTCAGCCCGTACTACAGCAAGCCCCCGCAGGACGCCCTGGAGGCGCACTTCCGCCAGATCGCGGACTCCTCCGGCCTGCCCATCGCCCTCTACGACATCCCCGGCCGCACCGGCACCCGCATCGAGCCCGACACCCTGATCCGACTCGCCGAGCACCCGAGGATCGTCGCGGTCAAGGACTGCTCCTACGACTTCCTCGCCGCCCAGAAGGTCATCGCCCGCACGGAGTTGGCGTACTACGCGGGCTGCGACGAGCACAACCTCGCGCTGTACGCGGTGGGCGGGGCGGGATACATCAGCACGGTGGCGAACGTCGCCCCGGCCCGACTCCGTTCCGTCCTGGACGCGTTCGACGCGGGCGACACGGCCGAGGCGGCCCGCCGCCAGCAACAGGCAACGCCTCTCATCGAGTTGATGATGTCGGCGGGCCTGCCCGGCACGGTCACGGCGAAGGCCCTTCTGAACGAACTGGGCCTGCCCGCGGGCCCGGTCCGCGCACCGCTGCTGCCCGCCGGCCGGGAGACGGTCGACGGGCTGCTGGCGGCGTACGAAGAGCTCCGCCGCAACTGAATCAGCCCTCAGCGTCAGCGCTCGGCGAAGACCGGTTCCCAGGCCAGGCGCTGTTGACCGTCGTCGGGATCGCGCTCGCCGCTCAGCGGCACGACCTTCTCGCTGCCGATCGTGACGAGGACGAGGTGGTCCTTGTAGCCGGCGTTCTTCAGGGGGGTGGTGCGCTCCCAGGCGATGAGGCGCTTGTCGTCCACCCAGGCGAGCAGGTGGGCGCCGCGGACCTTGGTGATCTCCTTGCCGGTGAGCGGGTTCCGGATCGAGGAGTAGGACTTGCCGGGGAGGTTCCTGCCCATGTTGACCTCTTTGGTGAGGCCGAGGGCGGCCAGCTCACCGTTGGGGGAGATCCGGGCCGGGACGTCCCAGCGCAGGTACTTCTCCTTCGCGGGCGCGGTGATCTTCTTGCCGGAGAGGTCGTAGAACTCCTCCATGCCGTCCTTGCCACCGATGATCCGCGCGTACAGCGCCTTGTCGTCGTCGGTGAAGGCGAAGTCGGCGCGGCTCGGGACGTCACGGCTCGACTTGATCTGCCACCAGGCTCCGTCGTGGCTCGCCACGTCGAAGATCATGTATCCGCTCCGGGAGGTGGTCCAGTCCGCTGTCCAGGCGCTCGCGCCGCCGTCGGCGCTCTTGACCTCGGTCCGCCGGTCCGGGTTCTCGTCGTACGTCGTGATGACCAGCTTGGTCCCGTCATGGGAGAACGACAGCCCGCCGACCCCCATCCTGATGTCGAACCACTGCTTGACCTTCCCCGTCGTGAGGTCGAGCAGCCCGACCCGGGAGGCGGGCAGGGCCCGTTCGAGGACGGCGGCGGTCTTGGCACCGGGCGCGACGGCGACGTAGGACCATCGGGTGTCCTTCTTGTACCGGCCGGTCGACGGGTCGAGGAGCCGGTAGGTCCGTTCGGCGACCGCCTCGCCCTTGCCGGTCTTCCTGGTCGCCGTCGTGTAGTAGGCGGCGACCACCGTCCGCCCGGCCGAGATCGCGGTCACCGGCAGCGACTGCCCCCCGGTCACCCCGCTCGGGCGTACGTCGTCCCCGCCGCCCGAGACCAGCTGCGGCACCGCGACCGAGACGGCGATGACGGCCGCGGTGGCCGCCGCCACGGACGCGAAGGTGCGGGTCCGCCGGCGCCGGCGCACGGCCAGCACCCGGTCGGCGAATCCCGGCGCCGCCGGCTCCTGCTCACCGGCCAGGTCGCGCAGGGAGTCACGTACGAGATCCTCGACGTTCACGGACGTACCTCCACGGGTGCGAAGTCACGGGACGGCCGGCTCGGGGCGTTCAGGGCGGCCAGTTCGGGCGCGAGGGTGCGCAGGCGGGCGAGCGAGCGGTGGGTGGTGGACCGTACGGTGCCGACCGAGCAGCCCAGGATGCGGGCCACGTCCGCCTCCGGGAGGTCCTCGAAGTAGCGCAGCACCAGCACGGTGCGCTGGCGGGCGGTGAGCCGCGCGAGCGCGCTCCGCATCACCAGGCGCACCTCGGTGGCCGACGAGTCGTCGTCCGCGGTACGGCCCTCCGGCGGCTCGGCGACGCTGAGCTCGCGTCTGGGCCACTTCAGCCGCCAGCGGCTGATCTGCTGCCGGTAGAGGATCTGCCGTACGTACGCCTCGGGCTCGTCGATGCGGTGCCAGCGGCCGGCCGCCTTGATCAGCGCGTTCTGCAGCAGGTCCTCGGCGGTGTGCCGGTCGCCGCCGCTGAGCAGCACGGCCGTCTTCAGCAGCGCGGACGACCGGTGCTCCACGAACTCCCGGAAACTGTCCTGCGCCTCGGCATCCATCGTCACCTTCTCTTCCCGGGGCGCTGCCCCCGGGGCTCGTCCCCGGAACGGACCCGGTGTCCGTCCCCTCCGCCCCTTGTGACGCGCCCGGCCACGTCCCGCTATGCCTGCCGTGCACAGAAAATTTCAGCGATCCGCATCCCTCCCCTGTCGTACGGTGATCCGGTGAGCCGCCCTCTGCTCTTCCTCGACGTCGACGGCCCCCTGAACCCGTACGCGGCGCAGCCCGAGCGCCGACCCGAGGGGTACACGACGATCCGGGTGGCCCTGCGTCCGGGCCGCCCGCTGCGGGTGTGGCTCAACCCGTCCCACGGCCCGGCCCTCCTCTCCCTGCCGTACGACCTGTGCTGGGCGACGACGTGGATGGACGCGGCCAACCGCTGGATCGCCCCGGTCGTCGGACTTCCCGAGCTTCCCTACGTCGACTTCGGCGACCGTCTCTTCGTCCACCGCCCGGACGGGGTGCACTGGAAGACGGAGGCGATCGTGGCGTACGCCGAGGGCAGGCCCTTCGCGTGGGTGGACGACGAACAGAGCGCCGCGGACGAGGCGTTCGTGGCCGAGCACCATCCCGGCCCGGCCCTGCTGCACCACGTGGATCCCCGAATCGGCCTGCGCGAGCCGGACTTCGCGATGTTGCGGAACGCTACGCCGAGCTGACCGCGCACGCGATATCCGTGGGGGGACAGCGGGATCATCTCAAGTGGACTCGCGGACGCCTTCAACTCACCCTGGCCGCAGCCCTGTTCGGCGGCATCGCCGCCCTGCTCACCGAGGTCCGTCCACTGCGGGACAAACCCGAGGAGCGCTGGTACAACGGCCGCGCGCCGACCGGGTCCGTGAAGACGCCGACGTGGCGCCGCACGGCGGGCGCGGAGCCGTTGAATCCGGGGTGAGGCCGCACTCCGAGGGGTCCGGCGGGAAGGCGGCCTCGCCCGAGGTCTCTGATCAGTTGTGGCTGTGCAGGATCTCGTTCAGACCGCCCCACACCGCGTTGTTCGGGCGGGCCTCGACCGTGCCGGTGACCGAGTTGCGGCGGAAGAGGATGTTGGAGGCGCCGGAGAGCTCGCGGGCCTTGACGATCTGCCCGTCGGGCATGGTGACACGGGTGCCGGCGGTGACGTACAGCCCGGCCTCGACCACGCACTCGTCGCCGAGCGCGATACCGACACCGGCCTCGGCGCCGACGAGGCAGCGCTCGCCGATGGAGATGATGACGCTGCCGCCGCCGGAGAGGGTGCCCATGGTGGAGGCGCCGCCGCCGATGTCGGAACCGTCGCCGACGACGACACCGGCGGAGATACGGCCCTCGACCATGGACGTGCCGAGGGTGCCGGCGTTGAAGTTGACGAAGCCCTCGTGCATGACGGTGGTGCCTTCGGCGAGGTGCGCGCCGAGGCGGACGCGGTCGGCGTCGGCGATGCGGACGCCCTTGGGGGCGACGTAGTCGGTCATCCGCGGGAACTTGTCGATGGACGTCACCTGGAGGTGCAGCCCCTCGGCGCGGGCGTTGAGCCTCACCTTCTCGACGTCGTCGACGGCGACGGGGCCGAGGGAGGTCCAGGCGACGTTGGCGAGGAAGCCGAACATGCCCTCGAGGCTCTGGCCGTGTGGCTTGACGAGCCGGTGGCTGAGGAGGTGGAGGCGCAGGTAGACGTCGTGGGCGTCGATGGGCTTGGCGTCGAGCGACGAGATGACCGTACGAACCGCGACGACCTCGACGCCACGCCGCGCGTCCGTCCCGATCGCCTTGGCGGCACCCGCACCGAGCGCCTCGACGGCCTGCTCGGCGGAGAGCCGCGCGGTGCCGGAGGGCCCGGCCTCCTCCGTCAGCTCGGGCGCGGGGAACCAGGTGTCGAGGACGGTGCCGTCAGCGGCGATGGTGGCAAGCCCGGCGGCCACAGCGCCGGTCGTACGAGGAGCGTTCGTGTCGGTCATGAGGGCAACCTAACCGCCCGGGGCCCACGGAGGCTAACCAGCGGCGGGTGCGTCTCAGGTGGCGGGCCCGCCCAAGGGTTTCGTCGCGGGTCGGGGCCGCGCCGGGGTGCGCGATCCGCTGGCGCGCGCCGCGGACTGCAACGCCCTCACGGGCGCGGGGAACCGCGCGACCAGCCACAACGCACCCGCGCCCGCCCGACTGTCGTCCCCCTCACCGCCGACCGGGATCCAGGGGGCGGAGCCCCCGGGGCGGGGTCGAAGGGGCGGCAGCCCCCGGGGATGGGAACGGGT
This sequence comes from Streptomyces sp. NPDC057280, assembly GCF_042668605.1. Lineage (NCBI taxonomy): Bacteria > Bacillati > Actinomycetota > Actinomycetes > Kitasatosporales > Streptomycetaceae > Streptomyces > Streptomyces sp. NPDC057280. The sequence continues at coordinate 1,550,595 of NZ_JBHUYR010000002.1, read as the reverse complement.
AGGGGCGGCGGGGGCGAAGAACACGGCCTGCCACCAGCACCGCCACCCCCGCCCCCACCCCCAGCGCCGCGCAGACCGGCCACACCACCCCCGGCGCCACCGCGTACAGCCCCCCACCCAACGGCGCGGCCAACACCACCCCGCTGATCGACGCCCCGGCATACAACGACTGAAACCGCCCCACCACATGCTCCGGCGCCTGATCAGCGACATACGCCGTGGCCGTCGTCTTGTACAACGCCTCCCCCAAGGTCAGCAACGCCATCATCACGACCGCGCTGCCCACCCCCACCCCCACCAGCAGCACCCCGTACCCCGCCCCCACCAACACCAGCCCCACTCCCACCACCCGCAACGGCGACCGCTTCCGCAGCACCACCGCGACCGGCACCTCCAGACACAGCAGAATCCCCCCGTTGACGGCGAGCAGCGTCCCGTAGACCCGCGCGTCCATCCCGTGATCCGCGAGGAAGACGGGAAACGTCGAGTACTGCTGCCGGTAGACGACGTCGATGACGACGATCGCCGGCAGCAACACCAACACCCCCGGCCGTGCCCGCAACGCGCCCCGGACACCCCCGTCCGGCCCGCCGTGCCCGCCCGGCCCGCTCCGACCACGCCGCCGCGTCACCCCCCGCACCGCCGGCACCACCCGAGCCGTCCACCACGCCAGCCCCACGCTCCCCACCCCCTCCCCGACATACAGCCAGTCGTACGAGAACCGCGTCGCGACCAGCGCCCCCAGCACCGGCCCCACCGTGAACCCCCCGTTCGCGGCCGCCCGCACCACCGCGAACGCCTGCCGCCGCACCCCCTCCGGCACGATGACCGCGACCAGCGCCGACTGCGCGGCCCGCTGCACCCCGGACGCGTACTGCGCCACCGGCAAGACCCCGTACAACGCCGGCGTCGGCACCCCCGGCACCGCCGCGAGCAGCACCCCCGCCACCACGGCCGCGCACAACAGCACCCGGCGATGCCCGAATCGGTCCCCGTACCAGCCGCCGGTGAAGTTCCCCGCGACCAGCCCCGCACCCCCGACCCCGACGAGCACCCCGGCCGCCCCCGCCCCCAGCCCCCGCGGACCGGTCGCGTACAGGAACACGAACGCGAACCCGACACTCACGACCATGTTCACGAACGTGCCGCAGGCCAGCAGCCACACCGCCCGCGGCACCTCTCGCAGCGCTCGCACCGCACCCCCCTGGTAAGTTCCTTTTGGGAACTGACTATGTCAACATGACAGCCTCGAGTCAACGCCGCACCAGCCCACCGCACCGGACTCCGACAGCCCCCGCACCGGACTCCGGCGAACGAAGGGACGGAACACCATGGCCCGCAGGACGAGCCTGGAGGACTCCACCTGTGCCATCGCGCAGGCCCTGGACGTCGTGGGCGACTGGTGGACCCTGCTGATCGTCCGCGACACCGCCCGCGGGGTGCACCGCTTCGACGAGCTCCAACGCGAACTCGGCGTGTCCAGAAAGGTGTTGACCGAGCGGCTGCATCTGCTCGTGGACGCGGACGTCGTCACCCGTGTGCCCTACCAGGAGCGGCCCGTACGGTACGAGTACCGGCTCACGCCCCGCGGCCACGCCCTGCTCCCCGTCCTCGTCGCCCTCCAGGACTGGGGCGACGCCTGGGTCCTCGGCGACGGCGCTACGACGGCCACCGCGACCGAGGCCTCGACGGAGGCCCGGCGGGTCCACGAGCTCATCGGCACGCGCCTCCCCGAGCTCCGACTCCTGGACGATCACGGCGAGTTGCGCGACCCGGTCGCGGACGGCACCCCGTACACCGTCCTGTACGGCTTCCCCGGCGCGTACGCCCGCGCCGACTCCTATCCGCCCGGCTGGTCGGACGTCCCCGGCGCCCCGGGCTGCACCCTGGAGTCCTGCATCTACCGCGACCGCCGCCCCGAATTCACCGCGGCCGGCGCCACGGTGCACGGCGTCTCCACCCAACGCCCGGACGAACAAAGGGCGTTCGCGCAGAAGGAGAACCTGGGCTTCCCTCTCCTCTCCGACGCCGATCTGTCCCTCATCGCGGCGCTGCGCCTGCCGACGTTCCGCGCGGCGGGCGCGAGCCGGCTCAAGCGGCTCACCCTCGTGGTCGACCGGGAGCGGGTGGTCCGGGACGTGCAGTACCCGGTGACGGACGTGGCGGGGAGCGTGGCGGCGGCGCTGGCGACGGTCAGGCGTCTGAGCGGGGCGGAATGATCCGCGCCAGCACCTCGCGCGCGTACTCCTCGTCGTACCGCCCGTCCGTCAGCAGCACCTGAAGACAGATGCCGTCCATCAGCGCGACCAGCGCCCGCGCCGTGCCCGGATCGGTGCGGCGGGCCACCAGGTCGACGAGCCGCTCGGTCCACTCGGCGGCGACCGGGCGCAGGGCGGGGCGGCGCAGCGCGGCGAGGTAGAGCTCGTACTCCAGCTCCACACCGGTACGGTCACCGGCGAGCCACTCGCCCATCCAGCCCGCGAGCTCCGCGGCCAGGTCGGCGCGCGGGTCCTCGAGGCCGCCGCGCGCCGCGATCACCTTGGCGAAGCCCTCGTTCGCCTGCCGCAGAGCCGCGACCATCAGCTCGTCGAGGGTCGTGAAGTGGTACGTCGTCGATCCGAGCGGCACATCGGCCGCGGCGGCGACCGTGCGATGGCTCAGCCCGGCCAGCCCCTTCTCGCCGACGACCCGGATCGCCGCGTCGATGATCCGCTGCCGGCGCTCGGGATCGTAGCGCCGGCCCATCAGTGCGCACCGCCCAGGTTCAGCACGACCACCCCGACGATGATCAGCACGATTCCGGCGGCCTTGGCGGCCGTCATGCCCTCGCCCAGGAACACCATCCCGATGGCGGCGATGGAGGCGGTGCCGACGCCGGCCCAGATCGCGTACGCGGTGCCGACCGCGACCGTCCGCAGGGTCTGCGCGAGGAGTGCGAACGAGACCAGGTACCCGAGCACGGTCAGCAGCGAGGGCAGCAGCCTGCTGAACCCCTCGCTGTACTTCATCGCGGTCGTCGCGCCCACCTCGGCCGCGATGGCCCCGATCAGCAGCACATATCCCATGTGTACGAGTGTACACATGATGCGTACGGCCGTACACAACGAGGCAAGAGAGCGAGTAGTCACCGTCGGCGCATCTGATCGCACGTCAGACGTTGCCGCCAACTGGCCATGCTGTGAACGATCCGTGGAGAACGATATGGAAACCGCTCGCTGAAAGGGCTGCTGCGAAGTAAGCCCTTCCACTACTGTGCCGTGTGCTTCACCGTTCACACACTCCCCATTACAGCCTCGGCCTTGCCATGGGCTCCGCCGGAGGAACCGCGCATGCCAGAAAATCAGCCCCGTCCTCCCCAGCCCTGGGAGAACGGGTGGGTCCCCGACACGTCCCGAGCCCCCGGTACCCGGCGCCTCTATCTCGCGGGCGCCATGGCGGTGGCCACGATCATCGCCTGCGTGACGGCGATAGCCTGGACGGACAGGGGACCTGAGGCCCTGTCACAGCCGTCGCCCGCGGGCACCGCGACCCAGCCGGGCCTGCTCTCGTTCGGCACCCCGGCGCAGCCGGAGGTGACGCCGCCGAAGGGGAAGAGCGGCCTCACCACCGACGAGGCCACGACCCCGGCCCCGCACCAACAGGGCTCCGCGTCCCCGTCCCCGGCGGCGCACTCCACGACCAAGCCCCCGGCCTCGCAACCGAGTTCGTCGGCCCCGAAGCCGGCGACCACCTGGCGCTCCGTCCGCTCGGTCAACTACCCCGATCGCTACTGGCACGTGAGCGGCGGCTACGTGAAGCTCGACCCCGTCGGCGGCTCGGAGTCCCGCGAGGACTCCACCTTCAAACTGGTCAAGGGCCTGGCGGACAGCACCTGTTACTCCTTCGCCACCGACGACGGCCAGTACCTGCGCCACCGCAGCTTCGTCCTGGTGGCGAACCGCAACGACGGCTCCCCGCTGTTCCGCCAGGACGCGACCTTCTGCCCCCGCCCGTCGTCCGCCCCCGGCGCGATCATGCTGGAGTCGGTCAACTACCCCGGCCGCTTCCTGCGCCACCAGAACTTCCAGCTCAAACTGGACCCGTACCAGTACAACGACATGTACCGCCAGGACTCCGCCTTCCGCCTGGTGGCGGGGCTGGCCTGAGCATGCGAAAGGGGCCGCGGCACACGGCCACGGCCCCTTCACACACGCTCTGTCAGACGTTGAACCCGAGCGCCCGAAGCTGCTCGCGGCCGTCGTCCGTGATCTTGTCCGGGCCCCACGGCGGCATCCAGACCCAGTTGATGCGGAGTTCGTTGACGAGGCCGTCCGTGGCGGACTTGGCCTGGTCCTCGATGACGTCCGTCAACGGGCAGGCCGCCGAGGTCAGGGTCATGTCGATCGTCGCGATGTTGGCGTCGTCGATGTGGATGCCGTAGATCAGGCCCAGGTTGACGACGTCGATGCCCAGCTCGGGGTCGACGACGTCGTACAGCGCCTCGCGGATCTCCTCCTCCGAGGCCGGCTTCATCTCAAGCGTCTCGCTCATGCCGTCTTCCTTTCGGCGTCGGCTCCGCCCAGGGCCTGGGCCGTCGCGTCCTTCCACGCCATCCAGCTGAGGAGGGCGCACTTCACCCGGGCCGGGTACTTGGAGACACCGGCGAACGCGACCGCGTCCTCCAGCACCTCCTCCATCGCGTCGTCGGGCTCGACCTTGCCCTTGGACTGCATCAGCTCCAGGAAGGTCTCCTGGATCTGCTGCGCGTCGGACAGGTCCTTGCCGACCAGCAGCTCGTTCAGCACCGAGGCCGAGGCCTGGCTGATGGAGCAGCCCTGGCCCTCGTACGACACGTCCTCGATCTTCGTGCCGTCGTACTTCACGCGCAGGGTGATCTCGTCGCCGCACGTCGGGTTCACGTGGTGCACCTCGGCGTCGCCGTCCCGGAGACCACGCCCGTGCGGGTTCTTGTAGTGGTCCAGGATGACTTCCTGGTACATCGAATCCAGCTTCACGACAGCCTCTCAGCCGAAGAAGTTCCGTACGTGCTCCAGCCCCTCGACGAGTGCGTCGATCTCGGCAGGCGTGGAGTACAGATAGAACGACGCTCGCGTGGTGGCAGGAATTCCGTACCGGAGGCAGACCGGGCGGGCGCAGTGGTGTCCCACGCGGACCGCGATGCCCTGCTCGTCCAGCACCTGGCCCACGTCGTGCGGGTGGATGTCACCGAGGGTGAAGGAGATCGCCGCGCCCCGGTCCTCGGCCGTGGTCGGGCCGATGATCCGCAGGTCCGGGACCTCGTTGAGCTTGCGCACCGCGTACTCGGTCAGCGCGTGCTCATGGGCGAGGATCTTGTCCATGCCGATCGAGTTCAGGTAGTCGATCGCCGCGCCCAGGCCCACGGCCTGCGCGATCGGCGGGGTGCCCGCCTCGAACTTGTGCGGCGCCGGCGCGTACGTCGACGAGTGCATCGACACCGTCTCGATCATCTCGCCGCCGCCGAGGAACGGCGGCAGGTCCTCCAGGAGCTCCTGGCGGCCCCAGAGCACGCCGATGCCCGTCGGACCGCACATCTTGTGGCCGGTGAAGGCCACGAAGTCGGCCTGGAGGGCCTGCACGTCCAGCGGCATGTGCGGCGCCGCCTGGGAGGCGTCGATGCAGACGAGCGCACCGACCTCCTGGGCGCGGCGGATTATCGTCTCGACCGGGTTGACCGTGCCGAGGATGTTCGAGACCAGCACGAAGGAGACGATCTTCGTCTTCTCGGTGATGATCTCGTCGATGTTGGACAGGTCGAGGCGGCCGTCGTCGGTCAGGCCGAACCACTTCAGCTTCGCGCCCGTGCGCTGCGCGAGCAGCTGCCACGGCACGATGTTGGAGTGGTGCTCCATCTCCGTGATGACGATCTCGGTCTCGGAGTCGACGCGGTAGGGCTCGTCGGCCCAGCCCAGCATGTTCGCCACGAGGTTGAGCGACTCGGAGGCGTTCTTGGTGAAGATCACCTCGTCTCGTGAGGGCGCGTTGATGAACGCGGCGACCTTGTCGCGCGCGCCCTCGTACAGCGCCGTGGCCTCCTCGGCGAGCACATGCACACCGCGGTGGACGTTGGCGTTGTAGCGCTCGTAGTACTCGCTCAGGGCGTCCAGTACCTGGCGCGGCTTCTGCGACGTCGCCGCGTTGTCCAGGTACACGAGCTTCCGGTCGTCGTGGACCAGGCGGTCCAGGATCGGGAAGTCCTTGCGGATCGCCTCTGTGTCGAGGAGGCCCGGCAGCTGTGTCACGCGGATACGCCACCCTTCGTGTATGCCTCGTAGCCCTCGTTCTCCAGCTTGTCGGCGAGCTCGGCGCCGCCGGACTCGACGATCCGGCCGCCGGAGAACACGTGGACGAAGTCGGGCTTGATGTAGCGCAGGATGCGCGTGTAGTGCGTGATCAGCAGGGTGCCGACCTCGCCGGTCTCGCGGACGCGGTTGACGCCTTCGGAGACGATGCGGAGGGCGTCGACGTCCAGACCGGAGTCCGTCTCGTCGAGGATCGCGACCTTCGGCTTGAGCAGTTCGAGCTGGAGGATCTCGTGACGCTTCTTCTCACCGCCGGAGAAGCCCTCGTTGACGTTGCGCTCGGCGAAGGACGGGTCCATGTTGAGGCGCTCCATGGCCTCCTTGACCTCCTTCACCCAGGTGCGCAGCTTGGGGGCCTCGCCGCGGATGGCGGTGGCGGAGGTGCGCAGGAAGTTGGAGACGGAGACGCCGGGGACCTCGACCGGGTACTGCATCGCCAGGAACAGGCCCGCGCGGGCGCGCTCGTCGACGGACATCTCCAGGACGTCCTCGCCGTCGAGGGTGACGGTGCCGCCGGTGATCGTGTACTTCGGGTGACCGGCCAGCGAGTAGGCGAGGGTCGACTTGCCGGAGCCGTTGGGGCCCATGATGGCGTGCGTCTCGCCCTGCTTCACGGTCAGGTCGACGCCCTTGAGGATCTCCTTCGTGGCGTTGTCGGCCTCGACGGTGACGTGCAGGTCTCGGATTTCAAGCGTTGCCATGGGTGCCTCAGGACTCCTGGGTGAGGGAGACGAGCACGTCGTCCCCTTCGATCTTTACGGGGTATACGGGGACGGGGCGCGTCGCGGGAAGGCCGGACGGCTTGCCGGTGCGGAGGTCGAAGCTGGAGCCGTGCAGCCAGCACTCGATCTGGCAGTCCTCCACCTCGCCCTCGGAGAGGGAGACGTTCGCGTGGGAGCAGATGTCGTGGATCGCGAACACCTCGCCCTCGGTCTGCACGACCGAGACCGGCGTGCCGTCGAGTTCCACCCGCTTCGGGGTGTTCTCCTCCAGCTCGCTCAGCCCACAGGCGCGTACGTAAGCCATCAGACCGTGGCCTCCAGCTCGGCCTCGATCTTCTCGAGCAGGCGCGCCTCGATGTCCTCGACGCCGATCTGCTGGACCAGCTCGGCGAAGAAGCCGCGGACCACCAGGCGACGGGCCTCGTCGGCGGGGATGCCGCGGGCCATCAGGTAGAAGAGCTGCTCGTCGTCGAAGCGGCCGGTCGCGGAGGCGTGGCCGGCGCCGACGATCTCACCGGTCTCGATCTCCAGGTTCGGCACGGAGTCGACCCGGGCGCCGTCCGTGAGGACGAGGTTCCGGTTCATCTCGTAGGTGTCGGTGCCCTCGGCCTTGGCCTCGATCAGCACGTCACCGATCCACACGGCGTGCGCGTCGTCGCCCTGGAGCGCGCCCTTGTAGACGACGTTGGACTTGCAGTGCGGGGTGTTGTGGTCGACCAGGAGGCGGTGCTCCTGGTGCTGACCGGCGTCGGTGAAGTACAGCCCGAACAGCTCGGCCTCGCCACCGGTGCCGGCGTAGGACACGCGCGGGTGCAGCCGTACGAGGTCGCCGCCGAAGGTGACGACCACGGACTTGAAGGAGGCGTCGCGGCCGACGAGCGCGTTGTGCTGCGCCACGTGCACGGCCTTGTCGTCCCAGTCCTGGACGGAGACGACGGTCAGCTTGGCGCCGTCGCCGAGGAGGTAGTCGACGTTGGCGGCGAGGACGGCGTCACCGGTGTGGTCGATGACGACGACGGCCTCGGCGAAGGCGCCCAGCTCGATCACCTGGTGGGCGAAGGCGGTGCCGCCCTCGCCGTGCACGGCGATCCGGATGGGCTCGGTGAGGACCGTCTCCTTGGGGACGGTGATGACACCGGCCTTCTCGAACGCCGAGTACGCCTGGGCGGCGATGCGGTCCACCGGGGTGCCCGCCTTGCCGAGGCGCGCGTCGCCGCGGTCCACGGTCTCGACGGTGACGCCCTCGGGGGCCTGGACGTCGACCTTCACACCGTCACCGGTGGCGACCGCGGTGCCGTCGTGCAGCCCGCGCAGGCGCTCCAGCGGGGTGAACCGCCACTCCTCCTCGCGGCCGTGCGGGACGGGGAAGTCCTGCACGTCGAAGGACGGGGGCGCGCTCATGCGCGTGGCGACGGTCGACTCGGCGGCCACCGCGATCGAGCCGGCGGTGGTGGACCCCACCGGGATGTTCTGAGCCTCAGCCATGGCTGTCGGTCTGCTCTCTTCCTACGTAAGTGACTTGACGGAGACGGCGGTCGCTTAGCCGACCGCGCCTTCCATCTGGAGCTCGATCAGCCGGTTGAGCTCGAGGGCGTACTCCATGGGCAGCTCCTTCGCGATGGGCTCGACGAAGCCGCGGACGATCATGGCCATCGCCTCGAACTCGGAGAGACCGCGGCTCATCAGGTAGAAGAGCTGGTCCTCGGAGACCTTGGAGACGGTCGCCTCGTGGCCCATGGACACGTCGTCCTCGCGGACGTCCACGTAGGGGTACGTGTCGGAGCGGGAGATGGTGTCGACGAGCAGCGCGTCGCACAGCACGTTGGACTTGGAGCCGTGGGCGCCCTCGCCGATCTCCACGAGACCGCGGTAGGACGTACGACCGCCACCGCGCGCCACCGACTTGGAGACGATGTTGGAGGAGGTGTTCGGCGCCATGTGGACCATCTTGGAGCCGGCGTCCTGGTGCTGGCCCTCGCCCGCGAAGGCGATGGAGAGGGTCTCGCCCTTGGCGTGCTCGCCCATCAGGTAGACGGCCGGGTACTTCATGGTGACCTTGGAGCCGATGTTGCCGTCGATCCACTCCATGGTCGCGCCCTCGTACGCCACGGCGCGCTTGGTGACCAGGTTGTAGACGTTGTTCGACCAGTTCTGGATGGTCGTGTAGCGGCAGCGGGCGTTCTTCTTGACGATGATCTCGACGACCGCGGAGTGCAGGGAGTCCGACTTGTAGATCGGGGCCGTACAACCCTCGACGTAGTGCACGTAGGCACCCTCGTCGACGATGATCAGGGTCCGCTCGAACTGGCCCATGTTCTCCGTGTTGATGCGGAAGTAGGCCTGGAGCGGGATCTCCACGTGGACGCCCGGCGGGACGTAGATGAAGGAGCCGCCCGACCAAACCGCGGTGTTCAGCGACGCGAACTTGTTGTCGCCGACCGGGATGACGGTGCCGAAGTACTCCTTGAAGAGCTCCGGGTGCTCCTTCAGGGCGGTGTCGGTGTCGAGGAAGATGACGCCCTGCTCCTCCAGGTCCTCGCGGATCTGGTGGTAGACGACCTCGGACTCGTACTGGGCCGCGACACCGGCGACGAGGCGCTGCTTCTCCGCCTCGGGGATGCCGAGCTTGTCGTACGTGTTCTTGATGTCCTCGGGCAGGTCCTCCCAGGACTCCGCCTGCTTCTCCGTGGAGCGCACGAAGTACTTGATGTTGTCGAAGTCGATGCCCGACAGGTCCGAGCCCCAGCTCGGCATGGGCTTCTTGTCGAACAGGCGCAGGCCCTTGAGACGGAGCTTGGTCATCCACTCCGGCTCGGACTTCTTCGCGGAGATGTCGCGGACGACGTCCTCGCTCAGACCACGCTTGGCAGAGGCGCCGGCCTCGTCGGAGTCCGCCCAGCCGTATTCGTACTTACCCAGGCCCTCGAGCTCGGGGTGGGCAGTCTCCTCGATGGGGAGAGTCATGCGGGGTTCCTCCCGGCCGTGCTTGCAGATGCGTTGTGTGTGGTGTGGGAAATCTTGGGGATGAACGTCGTGCAGACGCCGTCACCGTGCGCGATGGTCGCCAGTCGCTGGACGTGCGTTCCGAGCAGCTGGGAGAAGATCTCGGTCTCCGCCTCGCAGAGCTGCGGGAACTTTTCCGCGACGTGGGCGACGGGGCAGTGGTGCTGGCACAGCTGCTCGCCGACCGGTGCGCTGCGCGCCGTAGCAGCGTACCCGTCCGCGCTCAAGGCCTTGGCCAGGGCTTCGGTGCGCTCCTCGGGGGCGGCGGACTCGATGGCCCGCCGGTACGCGGTCGCCTGCTCGGCGATCCTGGCGCGTGCGAAGGCGACGACGGCCTCGTCCCCGCCGAAGCGCTCCCTGATGAAGTTGAGGGCGTCCGCGGCGAGCTTGTCGTAGGACTGGTCGAAGGCGTCCCGGCCGCAGTCGGTGAGCGCGAAGACCTTGGCGGGCCGTCCGCGCGTGCGCGCGCCGTAGACCTTCTGCTCGCGCGCTTCCACGACGTCGTCGGCGACCAGCGCGTCGAGATGCCGACGTACGGCGGCCTGGGTCAGGCCGAGGCGGCCGGCCAGCTCGGCGACGGTCGACGGCCCGTGGTCCAGGATGGATCGCGCGACCCGGTTGCGCGTCGAGCGCTCCCCGGTCGCGAGCTCCTCCTGAGGGGCCCCCGTGGGGGTCTCCCGAGCCTCGCCGACGTTTTTCACAACGCCATTGTTGCGTAATTCCTCAGAGCCGGGCAAGCCGCGTCCGGATCGATCAACGGTGGAGTGCATCACTTAGGTAAGGCTGACCTGACCTGCGGAAACGATCTTTGATCGATCAATTCGGTGGCATCGCACGCCCTCTTCGGGGACACTCCGAAACCATGTCCGTACCCCCTCCGACCGGCCCTCTTGTCACCCGCGGCACCCTCGCCGCCCAGCTGCGCGAGCTGGGTGTGCGCGACGGCGAGATCCTGCTCGTCCACTCCTCCCTGAAGTCCCTCGGCTGGGTCTGCGGCGGACCTGTAGCGGTCGTCCAGGCACTCCTCGACGTGCTGGGTCCGAACGGCACCCTGGTGGTCCCCACCCAGACCGGCGACCTCTCCGACCCGGCCGTGTGGGAGAACCCGCCGGTGCCGGAGGAGTGGTGGGGCACGATCCGCACGGCCATGCCGGCCTACGACCCGCTGATCACCCCCAGCCGCGGGGTCGGGGTGATCCCCGAGACCGTCCGCACCTGGCCCGGCGCCCTGCGCAGCGCGCACCCCCAGACGTCGTTCGCGGCACTCGGCGCCCGCGCGCGTGAGGTGACCGACGGGCACGCGACCGACTGCCGCCTCGGCGAGCGCAGCCCCCTGGCCCGCCTCGAAGAGCTCCACGCGCGCGTGCTGCTGCTCGGCGCGGGCTACGACACCTGCACCAGCTTCCACCTCGCCGAGTACCGCATACCGTCCCCGCTCGTGAAGGTCGGCCGCCCCGGCCCGGCCGGCTGGGAGACCGTGACCGAGGTCTCGATCACCTCCGACCGCTTCGACGAACTCGGCCACGACTTCGAACGGGACCGTCCCGTCGTACGGGGCACGGTGGGCGCCGCCGACGCGCGGCTGTTCCCGGTGGCCGACGCGGTGGCGTACGCGGAACGCTGGCTGGCGGTGCACCGGCCCCGTGAGGAGGAGTTCTGAACCCGCCGACCGGAGCCGCCGTCGCCGTACCTAGACTCTTGAGCCATGCGAAGTGAGCCCGTGGTCCAGGTCCAGGCCCTGGTGAAGCGGTACGGCACGAAGACCGCGGTGGACGGCCTCGACCTGGTGGCCAGGGCGGGTGTCACCGCCGTGCTCGGTCCCAACGGAGCGGGCAAGACGACCACGATCGAGACCTGCGAGGGATACCGCCGGCCGGACTCCGGCACGGTCCGCGTCCTGGGCCTCGACCCGGTCCGGCACTCCCGTGAGCTGCACACCCGGATCGGCGTGATGCTCCAGTCCGGCGGCGTCTACTCCGGCGCCCACGCGGACGAGATGCTCCGCCATGTCGCCAGGCTGCACGCCCACCCCCTCGACGTGGACGCCCTCATCGAGCGCCTGGGTCTCGGCAGTTGCGGCCGGACGACGTACCGCCGCCTGTCGGGCGGCCAGCAGCAGCGGCTGGCGCTGGCCATGGCCGTCGTGGGCCGCCCGGAACTCGTGTTCCTGGACGAGCCGACCGCCGGCCTCGACCCGCAGGCCCGCCACGCCACCTGGGACCTGGTCCGCGACCTGCGCGCCGACGGTGTCTCCGTCATCCTCACCACGCACCACATGGACGAGGCCGAGCAGCTCTCCGACGACGTCGCGATCATCGACGCGGGCCGCGTCATCGCTCAAGGATCGCCCGAGGAGCTCTGCAAGGGCGGCGCCGAGAACACGCTCCGCTTCAGCGGCCGCCCCGGCCTCGACGTCGGCTCCCTGCTCAAGGCGCTCCCGGCGGACTGCACGGCGGCCGAGCTGACACCGGGCTCCTACCGGGTCGGCGGCAAGGTGGACCCGCAGTTGCTCGCCACCGTCACCTCCTGGTGCGCCCAGCACGGCGTGATGCCGGAGAAGATCTCGGTCGAACGGCACACGCTGGAAGACGTCTTTCTGGAGCTCACCGGCAAGGAGCTGCGCTCGTGACCGCGACCGGTACGTACACCCCGAAGCCGGGCGCGGCCCCGCTGGGCCGCATGATCGCGGCGCAGGCGGCGCTGGAGACGAAGATGCTCCTGCGCAACGGCGAGCAGCTCCTGCTGACCGTCGTGATCCCGACCCTGCTGCTGGTCCTCTTCAGCTCGGTCGACATCGTCGACACGGGCGCGGGCGAGGCGGTCGACTTCCTCACCCCCGGCATCCTCGCGCTCGCCGTGATGTCCACGGCCTTCACAGGCCAGGCGATCGCGACGGGCTTCGAGCGGCGCTACGGCGTCCTGAAGCGGCTGGCCGCCTCCCCGCTGCCCCGCTGGGGCCTGATGGCGGCGAAGACGGCGTCGGTGCTGGTGACGGAGATCCTCCAGATCGTGCTGCTGACGGTGATCGCCTTCGCGCTGGGCTGGGACCCGCAGGGCAACCCGCTGGCCGTACTGCTCCTGCTGATCCTGGGCACGGCCGCCTTCTCGGGCCTCGGCCTGCTGATGGCGGGCACCCTCAAGGCGGAGGCCACGCTCGCCGCGGCCAACCTGGTCTTCCTGCTGCTCCTGGTCGGTGGCGGCGTCATCGTCCCGCTGGACAAGTTCCCCTCCGGCGCGCAGGACGTGCTGGGGCTGCTGCCCATCTCGGCCCTGTCGGACGGTCTGCGGGACGTGCTCCAGCACGGGGCCGCGATGCCGTGGGGCGACCTGGGGATCCTGGCGGTGTGGGCCGTCGTCGGGCTCGCCGCGGCCGGCCGGTTCTTCCGGTGGGAATAGGCCCCTCGTGAAAGCGTGCACAAGCGGCCCCCTACGATGGACCCCGTGCCAAAGCTGACCCGCGCCGACGCCACCGACGCCGTGCGCAACCCCCTCGCCTTCATCGCCGCACGCTGGACCCCGGAACCCCGGACGGTGCAGCGGGCGGCTCTCGCCGCGCTCGTCATGTCGGTGGTCATCGTGGTCACCGGCGGCGCGGTGCGGCTGACCGGCTCGGGCCTCGGCTGCCCGACCTGGCCCAAGTGCACCGACGACTCGCTGACCACGACGAGCGCCATGGGCGTGCACGGTGTGATCGAGTTCGGCAACCGCATGCTGACGTACGTCCTGTGCGCCGCGGTCGGCTGGGCCATCATCGCCGCGCGCTCGGAGAAGCCGTACCGGCGCAGCCTCACCCGGCTCGGCTGGGCCCAGTTCTGGGTCGTGATGAGCAATGCCGTCCTCGGTGGCATCGTCGTCCTCGTCGGCCTGAACCCGTACACGGTCGCCGCGCACTTCCTCCTCTCCACCGCCCTGATCGCGGTCGCCACGGTGATGTGGCAGCGCACCCGGGAGGGCGACGACGCGCCGCGACCGCTGGTCGGCACGTCGGTGCGGCAGCTGGTGTGGTTCCTGGTCGCCGCGGCCGTCCTGCTGATCGCGGTGGGCACGGTCGTGACCGGCTCGGGCCCGCACGCGGGTGACTCCAGCGAGGTCGAGCGGATGCCGCTGGACTGGGAGACGGTCAGCAAGCTGCACGCCGTGCTGGCGTGGATCGTGGTGACCCTGACGTTCGCCCTGTGGTTCGTCCTCAGGGCCGTCGACTCCCCCAAGGGCCCGTTGGACCGCACCCGCGACCTCTTCCTGGTGCTGCTCGGGCAGGGCGTCATCGGCTACGTGCAGTACTTCACCGACCTTCCCGAGGCTCTCGTCGGCCTGCACATGTTCGGCTCGTGTCTGGTGTGGATCGCGGTCCTGCGGGTGCTGCTGGCGCTGCGCGAGCGGCCCGAGATCGAGGTCCACCTTCCGGATCAGCCGTACGCCGCCACGAGCTCGTCGATCGCCGGACCCAGGTAGCTCCGGGTCAGCTCGCCCCTGCGCGCCGCCCACGCCTCGGTGGTCGGCGCCGGCCTCCGGTCGTACCGCCGCGCGCGGATGTCCTCGACGACCTCGACGGGTGCGCCGAGTTCCGGCAGCAGCTCCAGCGCCTCCCGCTTGGACAGGAGCCGTCCGTCGCGCAGGGTGGCACTCGCCCGGGCGAAGGTCGTCAGGCCCACGTCGACCCAGGGGGCCTGCCGCCACCGCGCCGCCTTCGCGAGCTTGGGCCGCCAGAAGTCCCGCTGATCGCGTACGACGAACTCGTCCAGTTCGAGATCCAGCACCGGCGGCAACAGCCCCGCGGGCGCCTTCCCGTGCAGCACCTGCCCGAAGGTGTGCAGCTCACGTCGGGTCACCGGGGTGACCGGGCGTTTGAACAACTGCTGGTGTGCCCAGGTCAGATGGGGCCGCCTGGCGTCCTCGACGGTGTCCGGCGTCAGATAGGTGCAGTGCAGCAGCCCGGCGAGCGGCTCGGTGCGCAGCCGCGCGTGCAGCGTCGCGAGCTGCCAGATGGTGCGCCGGGTGAGGGGGCGGTCCATGACGGCGATCAGGTCGAGGTCGCTGCGGCCCTCCTGGTAGTCCCCGCCGGCGAGCGACCCGTGCGCCCACACGGCGAGCGGGTCCAGCGGGGCGAGGCCGGACAGGAAGCGGTCGAGTAACGCGTCGGTCTGCATGCCCCCATCCTGTACAGCGCC
Source organism: Streptomyces sp. NPDC057280 (assembly GCF_042668605.1). Classification (NCBI taxonomy): domain Bacteria; kingdom Bacillati; phylum Actinomycetota; class Actinomycetes; order Kitasatosporales; family Streptomycetaceae; genus Streptomyces; species Streptomyces sp. NPDC057280. The sequence continues at coordinate 1,535,382 of NZ_JBHUYR010000002.1, read as the reverse complement.
CACGGGCTCGTACACCCCGCGCACTCAACCCCGCACACCCCGTACGCCTCACTCCAGCCCGTACACCCGCCGCGCGTTCCCCGCCGCGATCAGCCCGGCCACCCGCTGCGCGTCCGCGAGCGACCACGCGCCCTCGGCGACCCATGTGCCGAGGACCCGCCCCAGCGCCTCGCGGAACAGCCGCGCGCCCACCACATGCAGTTCCGGCAGCCCCTGGGCGCCGCTGGAGAAGAGGATCTTGCCGAACGGGGCGAGTTCCAGGATCTCCGCCAGGACGGTCGCCGCCCGGGCCCCCGTCCGCACGAGCGCCGCGCCGGAGTCGGCGTAGACGTGCGGGAAGACGCCCGCGAGATGGGCGGCGTGCCGGTGGTACGGGTAGCCGTGCAGCAGCACCAGGTCGGTGCCGAGGCCGGCCGTGGCGCGGACGAAGTCGGTGAGCAGCACCGGGTCCGTGCGGTCGATCCGCTGACCCGGCTCGCCGAGCCCGGCGTGCAGCTGGAGCGGCAGTCCCGAGGCGACGGCGATCCACAGCAGATGCCGTAGCAGCACCGGATCGGACAGCTCGCCGCCCACCCGGCGGCCCGCCAGCCACCGCCCGGCCGCGCCCCGCACCTCACCCGCCCCCGGCGGTTCGGGAGCGAGGGCGAGTCCGTGCCGCACGCCCGCCACCGAGGTGAAGGCGACCGCGCTCGTGGCCGCGCCGTGCACGGATTCCGCGAGGTTGGCGAGGAAGGACTCGACGGTGCCGGAGGTGTCGGCGACCTGTTCGGCGAGGAGTTCGAGCCGCACGATCTCGCGGGCCTCGGCGTCCGACGCCACCGCCATCTCGTCGGGGCCGGTCAGATCGCCGGGCAGGCCCGCGTCGACGAGGTACGTCGTGATGCCACTGCCCCGCAGCAGCCTGCGGCCCGCTTCCAGTACGCCGAGTTCACGGCGCCGGGCGAGATAACGGGCGGGCGGGCAGTGCGGTTCCAGACCGAGCAGGGGCGGACACCATCGTCGTACGGCGAAGCCCGTCTGGGTGTCGAAGAGGGTCGTACCGGGGGCGGGCGGCCCCTCGGTACGGGCCAACTGGGCCTCGAAGGTGCCGAGGCCCAGCTCGGTTCTCAGTACGCCGTGGCAGTACTGGTCCACGAGGGACGGCGTTTCGATCATCCGGGCTCCCGTGGTCGGACCATGTCCTACTACGGGGCCTAACGGGTGAACGGGGCGTCAGGTGATGCTCTCGCACACCCGGTGTGAAAACCGGCGCGCGTCAGTCGTTGCTCGGGCCGCCCACCTGGATGCCCGCCATGCGGCTCCACTCGTAGCGGCCGGTCTTCACCTTGGCCGCGAACTCGCCGTCGAAGTCCTCGTGGACGGTGATGCCGGACTTCTCGACGGCCTTCTGGGCGATCTCGTAGGTGGGGGCGACCAGGTTGCCCCAGTTGCCGTCCTCACCGACGAGGGCGATGCGGGCGCCGCGCTGACCGATGTAGGCCACCTGGCCCTCGGCGCCGCCGTGTGCCTTGGAGAAGGCCGTGATCTGCTTGGCGAGCTTGGCCGCCTTGCGGTCCGCCTTCGCGTCAACCTGCTGCGTGTCTGCCATGGCCAGGATGCTACTCACCGGTAGGTCCACTGGCGAGGCCAGGGCACTGTGATGTACGTCAGCGCAGGAAGGGGTCCACCGCGATCGCCACGAAGAGCAGCGACACATAGGTGATCGACCAGTGGAACAGGCGCATCTCCTTCAGCTTCGCGCCTGTCACCTCCGCCTTCGCGCGGTTCTGCAGCGCGTGCGCCTCCCACAGCCACCAGCCGCCCGCGACCAGGGCGACCAGCGTGTAGAACCAGCCGGTGTAGCCGAGGGGCGTCAGCAGCAGGGAGACGGCGACCATCACCCAGCTGTAGATGACGATCTGCTTGGCGACCGTCTTGTTGGAGGCGATGACCGGCAGCATGGGCACGCCCACGCGCGCGTAGTCCTCCTTCACCTTCATGGACAGCGGCCAGTAGTGCGGCGGCGTCCAGAAGAAGATGACCAGGAAGAGGATGACCGGCGCCCAGGTGAGGGAGTTCGTCACGGCCGACCAGCCGATCAGGACCGGCATGCAGCCGGCGATGCCGCCCCACACGATGTTCTGCGAGGTGCGGCGCTTGAGGATCATCGTGTAGACGACGACGTAGAAGAGCAGCGCGCCGAGGGACAGCCAGGCCGACAGCCAGTTGACGGTCAGCCCGAACAGCAGCGTCGAGACGACCGCGAGGCTGATGCCGAAGACCAGGCACTCGCGCGGCGACACCATGCCGGTGACCAGCGGACGCTGCGAGGTGCGGTCCATGAGGGCGTCGATGTCCCGGTCGATGTACATGTTCAGCGCGTTCGCGCCGCCCGCCGACAGGTAGCCGCCGACGCAGGTGAGCAGCACCAGCGTCAGGTCGGGCACCCCCTGCTCGGCGAGGAACATCACCGGAACGGTGGTGATGAGCAGGAGCTCGATGATCCGCGGCTTGGTCAGCGCCACGAATGCCTTGACACGGGCCCCGAACGGCCGGTGACTCGAGCGCTTGCTCTCCCCCAGCACACCGGCTGGACGGGATTCGACGGCCGTCACGCACACCCCTACAGAGACATCCCAGCAAGCCTCAGCCGTGTGAAGTCCCGGTAAAGGCCCGCGCGTACCACGCCACTGTAGACGTTGCCCATACCCCGACATTCGCGGGGGTGGGGTCGTGTTGGGAGGCACCCCCGGACGAGTGGCCCACGGGGTGCCGGAAGAGCCGATCCGCACTCGGTTGAGCACTCGAACGAGCGCGTCCGTATTCAGTTGCCGAATGACGGTTCGGCCCAGTCAGGAGGCGGATCGACCCGACTCCCGGCAGTCTGGAATGACGCGCAAAAACGCACGTACATACGGGGGTAGGCTCGACAACGGCCGGGGCGTCCCGTGCACCGGCATTTTCGACATGCCTGACATGTGGAGAGGAGCCCTGACCCAGGGTGAGCACCAAGCCGACCACCACAGACCTCGAGTGGACCGAGCTGGACCAGCGGGCCGTCGACACCGCCCGCGTCCTGGCCGCCGACGCCGTACAGAAGGTCGGCAACGGCCATCCGGGTACGGCGATGAGCCTTGCCCCCGCCGCGTACACCCTCTTCCAGAAGGTGATGCGGCACGACCCCGCGGACCCCGAGTGGGTCGGGCGCGACCGGTTCGTGCTGTCCGCCGGCCACTCGTCCCTGACCCTCTACACCCAGCTCTACCTGGCCGGCTTCGGCCTGGAGCTGGACGACCTGAAGGCGTTCCGGACGTGGGGCTCGAAGACCCCCGGTCACCCGGAGTACGGCCACACCAAGGGCGTGGAGACCACCACCGGTCCGCTGGGCCAGGGTGTCGCCAACGCGGTGGGCATGGCCATGGCCGCCCGCTACGAGCGCGGTCTGTTCGACCCGGAGGCTCCGCAGGGCGAGTCCCCGTTCGACCACTTCGTGTACGCCATCGCCGGTGACGGCTGCCTCCAGGAGGGCATCTCCGCCGAGGCGTCCTCGCTGGCCGGCCACCAGAAGCTGGGCAACCTGATCCTGCTGTGGGACGACAACCACATCTCGATCGAGGGCGACACCGAGACGGCCGTCTCCGAGGACACCGTCAAGCGGTACGAGGCGTACGGCTGGCACGTCCAGCGGATCGCCCCGAAGCCGGACGGCGACCTGGACCCGCACGCGATCTACAACGCCATCGAGGCCGCGAAGCAGGTGACGGACAAGCCGTCCTTCATCGCGATGCGCTCGATCATCGCCTGGCCCGCCCCGAACGCGCAGAACACCGAGGCCGCCCACGGCTCGGCGCTCGGCGACGACGAGGTGGCCGCCACCAAACGCGTCCTCGGCTTCGACCCGGAGCAGACCTTCGAGGTCGCCGACGAGGTCATCGCCCACACCCGCAAGGCCCTCGACCGCGGCCGTGAGGCCAAGGCCGAGTGGGAGAAGCAGCTCCAGGAGTGGCGCAACAACAACGCCGAGCGCGCCGCCGAGTTCGACCGCATCGCCGCGGGCGAGCTGCCCAAGGGCTGGGAGGAGAAGCTCCCGGTCTTCGAGCCCGGCAAGGGCGTCGCCACGCGTGCCGCGTCCGGCAAGGTGCTCCAGGCGCTCGGCGCGGTGATCCCCGAGCTGTGGGGCGGCTCCGCCGACCTCGCGGGCTCGAACAACACCACGATCGACAAGTCCTCCTCGTTCCTCCCGGCGGACAACCCGCTGCCGGAGGCGAACCCGTACGGCCGCACGATCCACTTCGGCATCCGCGAGCACTCCATGGCCGCGGAGATGAACGGCATCGCGCTGCACGGCAACACCCGCATCTACGGCGGCACGTTCCTCGTGTTCTCCGACTACATGCGCAACGCCGTCCGCCTGTCGGCCCTCATGCACCTGCCGGTGACGTACGTGTGGACGCACGACTCCATCGGTCTCGGTGAGGACGGCCCGACGCACCAGCCGGTCGAGCACCTCGCCTCGCTGCGCGCGATCCCGGGCCTGAACGTGGTCCGCCCGGCCGACGCCAACGAGACGGCCATCGCCTGGCGCGAGATCCTCAGGCGCTGGACCAAGGTCTTCGGCAAGGGCGCCCCGCACGGCCTGGCGCTGACCCGCCAGGGCGTGCCGACGTACGAGCCCAACGAGGACGCGGCCAAGGGCGGTTACGTGCTCTTCGAGGCGTCGACCGGCACCCCCGAGGTCATCCTCATCGCCACCGGTTCCGAGGTGCACGTCGCCGTCGAGGCGCGCGAGCAGCTGGAGGCCGACGGCGTCCCCACGCGTGTGGTGTCCATGCCGTCCGTGGAGTGGTTCGAGGAGCAGGAGCAGGGGTACCGGGAAAGCGTCCTGCCGCCCGCCGTCAAGGCCCGGGTCGCGGTCGAGGCCGGGATCGGTCTGACCTGGCACAAGTACGTCGGTGACGCCGGTCGCATCGTTTCCCTGGAGCACTTCGGTGCTTCCGCCGACGGCAAGGTCCTTTTCCAGGAGTTCGGCTTCACTGCCGAGAACGTGGCCGCCAAGGCCCGGGAATCCCTCGCCGACGCCCAGCGCTGACGCTGACATACGACACGTAGGAGATGTAATTCCATGACAGACGCACTCAAGCGCCTCTCCGAAGAAGGCGTCGCGATCTGGCTGGACGACCTGTCGCGCAAGCGGATCACGTCCGGCAACCTCGCCGAACTGATCGACCAGCAGCACGTCGTGGGCGTCACCACCAACCCGTCGATCTTCCAGAAGGCGATCTCCCAGGGCGACGGCTACGACCAGCAGCTGTCCGACCTCGCCGCCCGCAAGGTCACCGTCGAAGAGGCCATCCGCATGATCACGACGGCGGACGTCCGTGACGCCGCCGACATCCTGCGCCCGGTCTTCGACGCCACCGGCGGCCAGGACGGCCGCGTGTCGATCGAGGTCGACCCGCGCCTGGCCCACAACACCAAGGCGACGGTCGCCGAGGCCAAGCAGCTGGCCTGGCTGGTGGACCGCCCCAACACCCTCATCAAGATCCCGGCCACCCGCGCCGGCATCCCGGCGATCACCGAGGTCATCGGCCTCGGCATCAGCGTCAACGTCACGCTGATCTTCTCGCTGGAGCGCTACCGCGAGGTGATGGACGCCTACCTGGCCGGTCTGGAGAAGGCCAAGGAGCGCGGCCTGGACCTGTCGCAGATCCACTCGGTGGCGTCCTTCTTCGTGTCCCGCGTGGACACCGAGATCGACAAGCGCCTCGACGCGCTCGGCACCGACGAGGCCAAGGCCGCCCGCGGCAAGGCCGGTGTCGCCAACGCCCGGCTCGCCTACCAGGCGTACGAGGAGGTCTTCTCCTCCGACCGCTGGGCCGCGCTCGACAAGGCGCAGGCCAACAAGCAGCGCCCGCTGTGGGCCTCGACCGGCGTGAAGGACCCGGCCTACAAGCCGACCCTGTACGTCGACGAGCTCGTCGCCCCCAACACGGTGAACACCATGCCGGAGGCCACCCTCCAGGCCACCGAGGAGAGCGGCGAGATCCGCGGCAACGCGGTCGCCGGCACCTACGAGCAGTCCCGCGCGGAGCTCGACGCCGTCGAGAAGCTCGGGATCTCGTACGACGAGGTCGTGCAGCTGCTGGAGGACGAGGGCGTCGAGAAGTTCGAGGCGTCCTGGAACGACCTGCTCAAGTCGACCGAGGCGGAGCTGGAGCGCCTCGCACCCTCGGAGGGCTAAACCTTGCCAGCCTTTTCCGGTTCCGGAGCGAACCCGCTTCGTGACCCCGCGGACCGACGGCTCCCGCGTATCGCGGGGCCGTCGGGCCTGGTCATCTTCGGCGTCACGGGCGACCTGTCCCGCAAGAAGCTCATGCCCGCCGTGTACGACCTCGCCAACCGGGGTCTGTTGCCGCCGGGCTTCTCCCTGGTCGGCTTCGCACGCCGGGAGTGGGAGAACGAGGACTTCGCCGCCGAGGTCCACGACGCCGTCAAGGCGCACGCCCGTACGCCGTTCCGTGAGGAGGTCTGGCAGCAGCTCATCCAGGGGATGCGCTTCGTCCAGGGCACCTTCGACGACGACGACGCGTTCGAGCGGCTGCGCGGCACCATCGAGGAGCTCGACAAGGCGCAGGGCACGGGCGGCAACTTCGCCTTCTATCTGTCGGTTCCGCCGCGGTCCTTCCCGGTGGTCATCCAGCAGCTGAAGAAGCACGGCCTCGCCGACCAGTCCTCCGGCTCCTGGCGGCGCGCGGTCATCGAGAAGCCGTTCGGCCACGACCTGAAGTCGGCCGAGGACCTCAACAAGGTCGTCCACGAGGTCTTCGCCCCGGACCAGGTCTTCCGCATCGACCACTACCTGGGCAAGGAGACCGTCCAGAACATCCTGGCGCTCCGCTTCGCCAACCAGATGTTCGAGCCGATCTGGAACCGGTCCTTCGTGGACCACGTGCAGATCACCATGGCCGAGGACATCGGCATCGGTGGCCGTGCGGGGTACTACGACGGCATCGGCGCGGCCCGTGACGTCATCCAGAACCACCTCCTCCAGCTCATGGCCCTCACGGCCATGGAGGAGCCCTCGTCCTTCGACGCGGACGCGCTGGCCGCCGAGAAGACCAAGGTGCTCGGTGCCGTCCGGCTGCCGAAGGACCTGGGCCGGGACACCGTCCGCGGTCAGTACGCCGAGGGCTGGCAGGGCGGCGAGCAGGCGGTCGGTTACCTCCAGGAGGAGGGCATCGACCCCAAGTCGAAGACCGACACGTACGCCGCGATCAAACTGGAGGTCGACAACCGCCGCTGGGCGGGCGTCCCCTTCTACCTGCGTACCGGCAAGCGGCTCGGCCGCCGGGTCACGGAGATCGCGGTCGTCTTCCAGCGGGCCCCGCACTCCCCCTTCGACTCCACGGCCACCGAGGAGCTCGGGCAGAACGCGATCGTCATCCGCGTCCAGCCGGACGAGGGCATCACGGTCCGCTTCGGCTCCAAGGTCCCCGGTACGTCCATGGAGATCCGGGACGTGTCGATGGACTTCGCGTACGGCGAGTCCTTCACGGAGTCCTCGCCCGAGGCGTACGAGCGGCTGATCCTCGACGTGCTGCTCGGCGACTCGAACCTCTTCCCGCGCACCGAGGAGGTCGAGCTGTCCTGGAAGATCCTCGACCCGATCGAGGAGTACTGGGACAAGCACGGCAAGCCCGCCCAGTACCCGTCCGGGACGTGGGGGCCGGTCGAGGCGGACGAAATGCTCGCACGCGAGGGACGGAGCTGGCGCCGGCCATGAAGATAGACCTCACGGACACCACCGCCAGCAAGATCAACAAGGCGCTGGTCAAGGGTCGCCGGGCCATCGGCACGCCGGCCGTCGGCATGGTGCTGACGCTGGTCATCGTCACGGACGAGGAGAACGCCTACGACGCCCTGAAGGCCGCCAACGACGCGTCGCGCGAGCACCCCTCGCGCACGCTGGTGGTCATCAAGCGGGTCTCGCGCTCGCCCCGCGACCGGACGAAGTCCCGCCTGGACGCCGAGGTACGGGTGGGCGCGGACGCGGGCACCGGCGAGACGGTCGTGCTCCGGCTGTACGGCGAGGTCGTGCACCACGCCCAGTCGGTCGTCCTGCCGCTGCTGCTGCCCGACGCCCCCGTGGTCGTCTGGTGGCCGGTGGACGCGCCGCTCGACCCGGCGAACGACCCGCTGGGCGCGCTGGCCCAGCGCCGGGTCACCGACACGTACGCCTCCGAGCAGCCGGTACGGGACCTGGGCGCCCGTGCCGACACCTACACCCCCGGCGACACCGACCTGTCCTGGACCCGCATCACGCCCTGGCGCTCGATGCTGGCGGCGGCCCTGGACCAGGTCACCGTGGACGTCAAGGGCGTCGAGGTGGAGGGCGAGGAGTTCAACCCGAGCTGCGAGCTGCTGGCGATGTGGCTCGCGGACCGGCTGGACGTGCCGGTGAAGCGGTCGCTGTCCTCGGGCCCCGGCCTCACCGCGGTCCGCATGGACACCAACCACGGCCCGATCGTCCTCGACCGCGCGGACGGCGCCCTCGCGACGCTGTCCATCGAGGGCCAGCCGGACCGTGCGGTGGCGCTCAAGCGGCGCGAGACGGCCGAGCTGATCGCGGAGGAGCTGCGGCGGCTGGACCCGGACGACACGTACGCGTCCGCGCTGCGGTTCGGAGTGGAGAAGCTGAACGGCGCTTCGGCGCCGGGCGGTGCCCCGACTGCGGACGGTGCGCCGGCTGCGGGCGGTGCCCCGGCTGCCGTCGAGACGCCTGTGGAGGAGGCCGTGAAGGCTCCGGCGAAGAAGGCGGCCGCCAAGCGCGCCCCGGCCAAGAAGGCGGCGGCGAAGTGAGCACTCCGCAGCTGGTCGTGCACCGCGACAAGGAGCTGATGGCCCAGGCCGCGGCGGCCCGCCTGATCACGAAGATCGTGGACGCGCAGGCCTCCCGGGGCCAGGCGTCCGTGGTCCTCACCGGCGGCCGCAACGGCAACGGCCTGCTGGCCGCGCTGGCGGCGGCTCCGGCCCGGGACGCGATCGACTGGGGCCGGCTCGACCTGTGGTGGGGAGACGAGCGCTTCCTGCCCGAGGGCGACCCGGACCGCAATGTCACGCAGGCCCGCGAGGCCCTGCTGGACGCGGTGCCGCTCGATCCGAAGCGGGTGCACGCCATGCCTGCCTCGGACGGCCCCTACGGCGCCGACGTGGACGCCGCGGCGGCCGGGTACGCGGAGGAGCTGGCCCGCGCGGCCGTCCCCGAGAACCACGGTTCGGTGCCGACCTTCGACGTCCTGATGCTGGGCGTCGGCCCGGACACGCACGTGGCGTCGCTGTTCCCCGAGCTCCCCGCGGTCCGCGAGACGGACCGCACGGTGGTCGGCGTCCACGGCGCCCCGAAGCCGCCGCCGACCCGGGTCACCCTCACCCTGCCCGCCATCCGCGCCGCCCGCGAGGTCTGGCTCCTGGCGGCGGGCGAGGACAAGGCCCAGGCCGCGGCGATCGCCCTGTCGGGCGCGGGCGAGATCCAGGCCCCGGCGGCCGGCGCCCAGGGCCGCTCCCGCACCCTGTGGCTCCTGGACGCGGCAGCGGCCTCACAGCTGCCGCGGTCGCTGTACCCGCCGGCGTCACCCTGAGCACCGTTCAGAAGCGCATCTCCTGGAGCAGGTCGGGATCCTCGCCGACCTGCTCCAGGAACGCGCTGAAGAGCTCGGGATCGAAGAGCAGGCCGTTGTACATCGCGGGAATGCGCACGTCGTTGATGTCGGCCGTGGGTGTTCCCGGCCCGTCGGGCTCCTTGGCGCCCCCGGCGCGTTCATAGGCCTTCTCGGACGCCGCCACGAAGGTGCGGTACTTCATCTCCTTGACGGCCGAGTCGAACGCCGGACCCCGCAACCCCTCGACACGACCGGCCAGTTCCAGCAGATGGGCGTCGGTGAAGCCGTCGACGGCCTCTGGCGGCTGGTGGGCGTACAGCACCTGGTGGTACTCGGCGAACTTGCCCTCCTCCAGGGCGGCCCGCAGCGCGTTGACGGCCTTCTTCGAGCCGCCGCCCCCCATGCGGTCGTCGAGGAACGACGCGAGGGTGTACTCGGCCTTCGCGTCCCGCCGGATCGTCGCCGCCCGCAGCTGTGGACCACCGCCGGTGCTCTCGAACTCCTCACAGACCGGGCAGCGCGGATCCTCGTACAGATGCACCGCCACCGGCGCGTGCGGATCGCCCACCACGACCGTGACCCCGTCCGCGGCAAGCTTCTCGGGTACGTCGTCCAGGCTCGTGTACGCGACCACGGCCTCCCGGTCGCCGGGCTTGCGCGGCTCGTCCCCGGTCGGCACATATCTCTGCCCGCAGCCGGAAAGTGCCGCCCCCAGCAAGGCCGCCGTCATCGCCACGGCGAACCGTCCCCCACGCATCCTCTGCCCCTCTGGTCACCCCTGATTTCAGGAGGACCCTAAGGCACGGCCCACGGAACACCCACAGACTTTCAGGAGCCGTGCGGACCAGGGCCGTAGGGATTGCCCTGGTTGTAGGGGTTGTACGGGTTTCCGGCAGGCGGGCCGTACGGGTTCCCGGCAGGCGGGCCGTAGGGGTTGCCGGCGGGCGGGCCGTACGGGTTGCCGGGGTGGTACAGCTGCCCCGCGCCGGGCCCGTACGGGTTCCCCTGCGGCGGCACATACGGCGTCCCCGCAGGAGTGTGGGGCGGCATCGGTGGCATCGGCGGAACCGGGGGCGCCTGGGCGGCCGGGTGGGCCTTCAGACGGATGCCGTAGCGCTGGTCCAGTCGTCGCATCTCCGTCAGCGCGATCGCCGTGACCGTCACCGGCGCGCCCAGGATGAACAGCACACCCATCCCGAGGCTGAGTCCGTGCAGGTCGCCCGTGAGGAGGTCGGGGAGGGCCATCAGCCAGGTGGTGACCGTGGCGAGCAGCGGCGGCAGGCAGCGGTGCACACCGGCGGTGCCGAAGAAGTTCGCGCCCACGTGCCAGGCACCACGGCCGACGAAGACCGCCAGCCAGATCACCATCGGGGCCAGCAGCAGGAGGAAGAGTCCCGCGGCGGCCGTCGACTGCAGCAGCACGACCGTGAGCACGATCGAACCGACGAAGAGCAGCAGCAGCTTCAGCGAGTTGAACAGCGGCGGCTTCAACGCCCGGATGTCGCCGTCGCGCTTCCACACCAGCAGCATGATGCCGACCGTCAGCGGCGTGATGAACAGCAGGACGACGGACGCCGTCAGCATGTTCTCCAGCATCTCGTCGAAGGCGAAGCCGCCCTCCACGAAGGTGTAGACCCCCACCGCCGCGACCGTCCCGGCGATGAGGCGGATCTTCTTGAGCTGCTCGACCGCGGGGTCGATGGACTCCGGGATCCACGCCGGATGAAACGCGGCCCGCGCTGCGTGCTTCGGCCTCAGCAGATCCCTCGCCGTCAGCGAGCCACCTGTCCAACTGCCGTGCGAACCAGCCACTTTGCACTCCCCCGAGCCATGGCCTCCATGATCGTCGGGGATTCTACGGGAAGCGGACGTCCGCGCACCGCCCGCTTTCCCGCATCGAGACATCCGCGGCGATCACCGACCGCGCAGCTCCCGGTACTTGGCGACCAACGCCTGCGTCGAGGTGTCCAGCCCCGGCACGTCCGCGCCCTCGGTCAGCGCGGGTTCGACCCGCTTGGCGAGCACCTTGCCCAGCTCGACACCCCACTGGTCGAAGGAGTCGATGTTCCAGACGGCACCCTGCACGAACACCTTGTGCTCGTACAGCGCGATCAGCTGCCCGAGCACCGACGGCGTGAGCTCCTTGGCGAGGATCGTCGTCGTCGGGTGGTTGCCCTTGAACGTCTTGTGGGCCACCAGTTCCTCCGGCACTCCCTCGGCCCGCACCTCCTCCGGCGTCTTGCCGAAGGCCAACGCCTGTGTCTGGGCGAAGAAGTTGGCCATCAGCAGGTCGTGCTGCGCCTTCAGCCCCTCGCTGAGCTCGGCCACCGGCTCGGCGAAGCCGATGAAGTCCGCCGGGATGACCTTCGTCCCCTGGTGGATCAACTGGTAGTACGCGTGCTGCCCGTTGGTGCCGGGCGTGCCCCACACCACCGGGCCGGTCTGCCAGTCCACGGGCCGGCCGTCGCGCTGCACCGACTTGCCGTTGGACTCCATGTCCAGCTGCTGCAAGTAGGCCGTGAACTTGGACAGGTAGTGGCTGTAGGGCAGCACCGCGTGCGACTGCGCGTCGTGGAAGTTGCCGTACCAGATGCCCAACAGGCCTAGCAGCAGCGGCACGTTGGCCTCGGCGGGGGCGGTGCGGAAGTGCTCGTCGACGATGCGGAAGCCGTCGAGCATCTCCCGGAAGCGGTCCGGGCCGATGGCGATCATCAGCGACAGGCCGATCGCCGAGTCGTAGGAGTACCGCCCGCCGACCCAGTCCCAGAACTCGAACATGTTGGCCGTGTCGATGCCGAAGTCGGCGACCTTCCCCGCGTTGGTCGACAGCGCCACGAAGTGCTTGGCGACGGCTTCCTGACCGGCCTTCAGCTCACCGAGCAGCCACGCGCGCGCCGAGGTGGCGTTGGTGATGGTCTCGATGGTGGTGAAGGTCTTGGAGGCGATGACGAACAGCGTCTCCGCCGCGTCCAGGTCGCGAGTGGCCTCGTGCAGGTCGGCACCGTCGACGTTCGACACGAAACGGACGGTGAGGTCGCGGTCGGTGTAGGCGCGCAGCACCTCGTACGCCATCGCCGGTCCGAGGTCGGAGCCGCCGATGCCGATGTTGACGACGTTCCTGATCCGCTTGCCGGTGTGACCCGTCCACTCGCCGGAGCGGACCCGGTCGGCGAAGCCGGCCATCTTGTCGAGGACGGCGTGCACCTGCGGCACGACGTTCTCGCCGTCGACCTCGACGACCGCGTCCCGCGACGCCCGCAGCGCGGTGTGCAGGACCGCCCGGTCCTCGGTGAGGTTGATCTTCTCGCCGCGGAACATGGCGTCCCGCAGCCCGAACACGTCCGTCGCGGTGGCCAGTTCACGCAGCAGCCGCAGGGTCTCGTCGGTGACCAGGTGCTTGGAGTAGTCGATGTGCAGGTCGCCCACCCGCGCCGTGTAGCCGGTGCCGCGCCCGGGGTCGGCGGCGAACAGCTCGCGCAGCCGCACCTCGCCGAGTTCCTCGCGATGCTTGGCCAGAGCGGTCCACTCGGGCGTCTGGTTGAGCCTGGTACGGCCGTCTGCGTTCATGTCCGACTTCCGCCTTCTTTTCGTGCCTGTCCCAGCTGGTCCAACCTAGTTGATCAGCGGGTGACGTGAGCTGTCGTGGCGCTGTCCTGCGGTGCAACAACAGGTACGTCCCGCTTGAACGCCGGTATCAACGAGGCGACCGACAGCGTGAAGAACGCGGCGGCGAGCAGCGCCGGGGTGTTGAGTCCCCAGGCCGTGGCGACGGCGCCGCCCAGCAGGGCTCCTACGGGCGCCCCGGCCACGCCCAGGGTCCGGAAGGCGGAGCTGACCCGGCCCAGCATGTCGGCGGGGCTGCGCTGCTGCATGAGGGTCGTGGTGTTCACGTTCCACACCATGCCCATGAGCCCGAACAGGGCCATCGCGGCGACCAGCGCGAGCAGACTGCGGACCGTCCCCATGACGACCAGGGCGCCGATCTGCGCGCTCCCCGCGAGCAGTACCGCCCGCACCCGGCCCGCCCGGGAGACGAGTAGCCGGTTGACCGCTCCACCGGCCAGCGAGCCGACGGTGTAGGCGGTCGTCGCCACCACGAACCCGGTGTGGCCCGCGTCCAGCCAGCCGGTCACCAGCAGCACCATGGTGGCGATGAGGGCGCCCACGCCGATGTTGCACAGGGCGGTGGCGGCGCACAGGCCGCGCAGGGCACGGTCGCGGGCGAGGGCGCGCAGGCCCTCGGCGATCTCCCGGCGCAGGGTGCTGCCCGCCGGTCCGGGCCCCCGGGCGGGGGACGCCGGCCGGAGCGAGGCCACCAGGGCGGCGGCCAGCAGGAAGGTCGCCGCGTCGGCCGCGAAGGGCAGTGCGGCGCCGCCCGCGAGCAGCAGCGGGACGACGGGGGCGCCCAGCAGTCCGCCCGCGATCCTCTGCCCTGTCATCAGCCGGGCGTTGGCGCTGCCGAGGGCGTCGTCGTCGACCAGGGACGGCAGCAGGGCGGTGGAGGCGTTGTCGAAGAGGGTCTGGAACGTGGTCAGCGCGAAGGCGAGCGCGATCAGCAGGCCGATGGAGGCGTGGCCGAGGCCGACGGCGACCGCGAAGCAGGCGACGAGCAGACCGCGCAGGGCGTCCACCGTCCACATCGCGCGCCGCTGGTCCACGCGGTCGGCGACGGCGCCGCCGAGCAGTCCGAAGACCAGCCAGGGCAGATAGCCACAGGCGGTGACCGCCGCTATCGCCAGGGGCTCGTCGGTCAGGGTGGTGGCCAGCAGGGGCAGCGCCGCCGTACGCAGCGCGTCTCCGAAGCTGGAGAGCACCGCGGCACTCCACAGCCGCCCGAACCCCCCGCGCCACGCGGGCGCACGCACGCCCGCAGCCTCGACCGTCGCCACAGCTCCCCCTCACGATTCACCTGCACCGAAGCGATGCACAAACCGTAGAGGCCACCACTGACAACGTGGTGGGCCTGTGGATAACCGGGGGCTCCCGGCGTCAAAACACCTCCGGCCAGGCACCTCTCGGTACCCGGCCGGTCATCAACTTCTAGATCTCGCCCCGCAGTTTGGCGAGCGCCTCGGCGAGGATCGCCTCGCCGTCCGCGTCGCTGCGCCGCTCCCGTACGTACGCGAGGTGTGTCTTGTACGGCTCGGTACGCGGCGGGTCCGGCGGGTTGTCCCGGTCCTGTCCGGCGGGGAAGCCGCAGCGCGGGCAGTCCCAGGTTTCGGGAACCTGCGCGTCGCTGGCGAAGCTGGGCTGCGTCTCGTGCCCGTTGGAGCACCAGAAGGAGATGCGCAGTCGGGGCGCGGACTCGCCCCGCTCGGCCTCGCCCATCGGCCCCGCCCCGACCCGGCTTCCACGGATCGCGTTGCCACTTGCCACGGTCGTAACTCCCTGCGTGATGGTGCCGCGAAGCGAGTCGGCGTTTCGCTTCGTTGCGAGCGCCTCAGTCTACGTAAGGCCCAACGCGCGTCCAGTGATTGGAGTTACAGCCCCCACATCTAGACGCAAGCCCCATGATAGGCCGCGCTCAGGAGCGCGTACCGAACATGGGGCCTTACGTACGGAATGTGCGAGGCGGTCAGTTGTTCGTCTTCATCAGGAGACCGAGCACGATGATGCACGCGAACCAGAGCAGACCGACCACGATGGTGATCCGGTCGAGGTTGCGCTCGGCGACGGAGGAACCGCCGACGGACGACTGCATGCCGCCGCCGAACATGTCGGAGAGGCCGCCGCCCTTGCCCTTGTGCATCAGCACCAGCAGCATCATCAGCGCGCTGAAGACGATCAGGGCGATCGAGAACCCCATAACCACGGCTGGACCAACTTCCTCGGATCTGGACGGACGACAGGGGCACAGCCACCGGGCTGTGCCCCCGCAAGGGTACGACGGATCGCCGCTACCGCATACTTACTGGTCGCGGAAGCGCACGATCTTGACGAACTCGTCGGCGTCGAGCGACGCACCGCCCACGAGCGCCCCGTCGATGTCGGCCTGCGCCATGATCTCGGCGACGTTGCCGGACTTCACGGAGCCGCCGTACTGGATGCGGACCCGGTCGGCCAGCTCCTGCGTGTAGAGCTCGGCGATCTTGCCGCGGATGGCGGCGCAGACCTCCTGGGCGTCCTCGGCGCCGCAGACCTTGCCGGTGCCGATGGCCCACACGGGCTCGTAGGCGATCACGACGGACTCGGCCTGCTCGGCCGGGAGGTCCTTCAGACCGCCCTCGACCTGGGCGAGGGTGTGGGAGACGTGGTTGCCCGCCTCGCGGACGTCCAGCTCCTCGCCGACGCACAGGATCGGGGTCAGGCCGTGCTTGTAGGCGGCCTTGACCTTGGCGTTGACGATCTCGTCGGTCTCGGCGTGGTACTGGCGGCGCTCGGAGTGGCCGACGGCCACGTACGTGCACTTCAGCTTGGCCAGCATCGCCCCGGAGATCTCGCCGGTGTAGGCGCCGGAGTCGTGGGCCGAGAGGTCCTGGGCGCCGTACTTGATCTTGAGCTTGTCGCCGTCGACCAGGGTCTGCACGGAGCGCAGGTCGGTGAAGGGCGGCAGGACGGCGACCTCGACGGCCTCGTAGTCCTTGTCGGCCAGGGCGAAAGCGAGCTTCTGAACGTGTGCGATGGCCTCGAGGTGGTTGAGGTTCATCTTCCAGTTACCCGCCATGATCGGCGTGCGAGTGGTCATGCGGGGTCAGTCCTCCAGTGCGGCGAGGCCGGGGAGCGTCTTGCCCTCGAGGTATTCGAGGGAGGCGCCGCCGCCGGTCGAGATGTGGCCGAACGCGTTCTCGTCGAAGCCGAGCGTGCGCACGGCGGCGGCGGAGTCTCCGCCGCCGACGACGGTGAAGCCGTCCGAGTCGATGAGGGCCTGGGCGACCGCCCTGGTGCCCTCGGCGTAGTCGGGGTGCTCGAAGACGCCCATGGGGCCGTTCCAGAACACGGTCTTGGCGTCGGCGAGCTTGCTCGCGTACAGCTCACCGGTCTTCGGGCCGATGTCGAGGCCGAGCTGGCCCTCGGGCATCTTGTCCGCGTCGACGGCGGTGTGCTCGGTGGCCGCCTTGGCCTTCAGGTCCGGGAAGCCCGGGGAGACCACGACGTCGATCGGGAGGACCAGCTCGACGCCGAGCTTCTCGGCGCGCTCCAGGTACTCGGTGACGGCCGGGATCTGGTCCTCCTGAAGGAGGGAGGTGCCGACCTCGTGGCCCTGGGCCTTGAGGAAGGTGAAGGCCATGCCGCCGCCGATGAGGATGCGGTCGGCCTTGCCGAGGAGCTGGTCGATGACGGCGAGCTTGTCGGAGACCTTGGAGCCGCCGAGCGCCACGGCGTAGGGCCGCTGGACGTCCTCGGTGAGCTTCTTCAGGACGCCGACCTCGGTGGCGATGAGGTAGCCGGCGTAGTGCGGCAGCTTGGCCGGGAGGTCGAAGACCGAGGCGTGCTTGCGGTGCACCGCGCCGAAGCCGTCACCGACGTAGACGTCGGCGAGGGCGGCGAGCTGGTCGGCGAAGGCGGCGCGCTCGGCGTCGTCCTTGGAGGTCTCGCCGGCGTTGAAGCGGAGGTTCTCGACGACCGCGACCTGGCCGTCGGCGAGGCCGGCGACGGTGGCCGTGGCGGACTCGCCGACCGTGTCGGTCGCGAAGGCGACGTCGGCGCCGAGGAGTTCACCGAGGCGGGCGGCGGCCGGGGCGAGGGAGAACACCGGGTCCGGGGCACCCTTGGGGCGGCCCAGGTGCGAGGCGACGACCACGCGGGCGCCGGCCTCGGCCAGCGCCTTGACGGTGGGCAGCACCGCGCGGATACGGCCGTCGTCGGTGATGGTGGTGCCGTCCAGCGGCACGTTGAGGTCGGCGCGGACGAAGACCCGCTTGCCTGCGACGCCTTCGGCGAGAAGTTCGTCGATCGTCTTCATATAGGGGACTCCTGGAGAGGGCTCTGGCTCGTAGGAAAGCTGATCACATGAGCGAGGGCTCGGACAACGCGCCCTCGCGCTGCCCGAGCCCTGCACTCACATCAAGCTGCCTGCTCTGTAGATCAGAGCTGGTTGCCGACGAAGACCGTCAGGTCGACGAGGCGGTTGGAGTAGCCCCACTCGTTGTCGTACCAGCCGAGGATCTTCACCGACTTGCCCTCCTGGACCATGGTCAGGGAGGAGTCGAAGGTGCAGGAGGCCGGGTCGCTGACGATGTCCGAGGACACGATCGGGTCCTCGGTGTAGAACAGGATGCCCTTGAGGTCGCCGTCGTCGGCGGCCTTCTTGAACGCGGCGTTGACCTCGTCCTTGGTGACCTCGCGCTGCAGCTCGACGACCAGGTCGGTGGCCGAACCGGTCGGGACCGGCACGCGCATCGCGATGCCGTCGAGCTTGCCCTTGAGCTGCGGGAGGACCAGGGCGGTGGCCTTCGCGGCACCCGTCGTGGTCGGGATGATGTTCTCGGCGGCGGCGCGGGCGCGGCGCAGGTCCGAGTGCGGGAAGTCCAGGATGCGCTGGTCGTTGGTGTACGCGTGGACCGTCGTCATCAGGCCCTTGACGATGCCGAAGTTCTCGTCCAGAACCTTGGCCATCGGCGCCACACAGTTGGTGGTGCAGGAGGCGTTGGAGATGACGTGGTGGTTCGCCGGGTCGTACTTGTCCTGGTTGACGCCCATCACGATGGTGATGTCCTCGTCCTTGGCCGGAGCCGAGATGAGGACCTTCTTCGCGCCACCGGCGATGTGCTTCTCGGCGTCGGCCTTCTTGGTGAAGATGCCGGTCGACTCGATGACGATGTCGACGCCCAGCTCGCCCCAGGGGATGTCGGCCGGGTTGCGCTCGGACAGCACCTTGATGGTGTGACCGTCGACCGTGATCGTGTCCTCGGTGTGCGACACCTCGGCCTTGAGGCGGCCCAGGATGGTGTCGTACTTCAGCAGGTGAGCGGTGGTCGCGGTGTCACCCAGGTCGTTGACAGCCACGATCTCGATGTCTGCACCCTGCTCCAGCAGCGCGCGGAAGTAGTTGCGACCGATACGACCGAAGCCGTTGATGCCTACGCGGATCGTCACGAACCGATCTCCTCGTTGGTACGCCGGCTATGCGGTGCCGGCGAGCTCTGTTTGGGATGTCCCCGACCGCCTACGACCCTACCTCTCCGACGCCTCGTCGGTGACATCGAGATGCCGCATACACGGGCAGGCGGTCCGTACCCGCCAGTAGGGGTACGGACCGCCCGGGCCGAAAGGCCATATAGCTCGAATTGACTACGGAGAGTCCGTCACTGTTGACCAGTGCACGCCCCGCTCGTACGTGTTAGTCCGCGCTCATCCGTTGAGCGTGGCCAGCGCCTTTCCGAGCAGTGCCGTGCGGTCGGCCGCCGCGGTGACGTGCTCCAGGCCGAAGCCCAGCAGCACGGTGTCGTCCGTGGTGATCGCGCCGTACGTCTTGAACAGCTCACCGGAGCGTCCCCAGTCCTTGACGACCGCCGGGCTGCCCGCGGGCGGTCCGGGGACGCTCCAGGCACCCAGCGAGGTCTCGAAGCCCTCGGTCTCGGTGGCCTGGCCGGTGACGACGACGGAGGCGTTGTCGACCAGGACGCCGCGACCGCCGCTGCCGGGGTCGGTGATGTAGCTGATGGAGATCTCGACCTTCTTGCCCGCGTAGGCGGACAGGTCGAAGGCGACCTGCTGCCACCCGGCCGACGCCCCGGTGAAGCTGTTCCACTGGCCGCTGGTGCCGGTGTTGGTGCAGCCGCCGGAGCCGAGGGTGAGGTACCGCTTGAGCGCGGGGTGGGCAGCGATGAAGTACCCGGCCTCGCACTCGGCGGGTACGGCGGTGCTGGTCTGACCGTTCTTGTCCGGGAGGGTGGTCCAGTCGTCGGCCCCGGCCGTGTGGGCCTCCAGGACGGCGTGGTCGTAGCCCTCCTCGGTGTTCCACAGCATCCGGGTCTGGAACGTGGGCGCCTGCGCGGCGGTCACGTTGGTGAGGTCGATGGTGCGGGTGAGGCGGTTCCAGGCGTAGTCGCTGTGCGTGACGGCGGCCATGGAGGCGCCTTCGTAGGGGCCGTACGGGTTGACCGTGCCGGGGTAGCTGCCCCCGCCCGCGCTGGCGAACTGCGGGAAGGTGGCTGCCGGCAGGTTGTCGGAGGTGACGCTGAACGACCCGGCGGTGTCGAGCGGGTTGCCCGGCGCCGCGCCGAGGGCCGCGCCGGCTCCGGCGAGCTTGCCGCTGCCCTGGAAGGCGGTGGCGTTCGGCAGGGAGGTGCGGGTGTAGGCGCCCAGGTAGTACTGGCTGAAGTCGTTCGACAGGGTGCCCCCGCCGAGGTCGACGCTGCCGCCGGCCCGCTCACCGGCCTCGATCAGCTTGCCGCCCTCGTTGAGGAAGGCGCGCAGCTGGAGCTGGGTGGCGTTGCCGGGGACGCTCGCGCCCGTGTAGTGGACGACGGTCTTGAAGTGGTCGAGCACGCCGAGCGCGTCGGGCGCGCCCAGGGTGGCGACGTCCCAGACGATCGCCTTGCGGCCGTTGGCCTTCAGGGCGTCGACGTAGGTCTGCGCCTGGGTCGCGGTCGCGCCCTCCTCGGCGACCACGAGGGTGTCCGCGCGCGGCCGTTCGGCGACCGTGTAGGTGAAGTGCTCGCTGGAGGTGCGCTTCTTGTCGGGCGTCCAGCCGGTGAACCACACCTCGACCTTGTCGCCCGGACCGCCTTCGGGGACCTTCGCGCGGTACTCGTCGAAGTAGAGGTTGTCCTCACCGCCGTACGTCTCGCCGCCCTTCCACGCGCGGAGCGGCACGCTGTGCGAATGACCGCCGTTGACGCGGTACTTGAGCTCCTTGCCGCGTACGGCCCTGCGGACGACGACGGAGACCTCCTGGCCGGCGCCGCGCGAGTAGGACGTGGCGAAGGTCTTCGGGGTGAAGTCGGCGGCCTTCAGGCCGAGCAAGGACTTCGGCTGGTCGGGCTGCTTCGCCGACTCGGCGACGGACAGCGCGAACGGGATGTTCTTCTCGAACTCCTGCTGGATCAGCTTCTCGTCGTCGGGGAAGTTGAACACCGACTGGCAGTCGGCCGCGTTCCACTGGTCGTTCGGGTCGAGGTCCGAGGCGGTCTGGCAGGTCGACATCTCGGGCGTGTACATCGCCAGGCCGTTGACGTTCGACGCGTGGCCGTCCGCCTCGCCGTTGGTGGTGTAGAGCTCCGAGGAGACCTGCGGACGGTAGCCGGGGATCGCGGAGTTGTCGGGGGTGCCGGCGAGCGCCTTGTACATGACGTCGTCCGGGGTGTCGGTGGCCACCTGCCAGCCGACACCGTAGAGGAGGAGTTCGGCGGCGGAGTGGTAGTTGATGCCGTATGTGAAGCCGATCCGCTTCTCGAACGCGTCGAGCGCCTTGGTCTCGGGCTCGGAGCTCGGTGCCGTGCCGCGGTAGGTCTCGCTGGTGGGGTTGGGGGACGAACCCTCGTTGTCGTAGCCCCACTTGTAGGCGAAGTTGCGGTTGAGGTCGACGCCGTCACCGATGGCGATGGAACCGTCGCCGTTGTTGTCATGGAGGTTCTTGCGCCACAGGCGCTGGTCGGTGCCGGTGAACGTGTAGTCGTAGCCGTCGGGGTTGGCCGAGAGGACGAACCACAGCTCGGTGGAGTCGACGATCTTCTTGATCCGCTTGTCGGTCTTGTAGTGGTCCAGGTAGTAGTGCAGCAGGCGCCGCGTCATCTCCGGAGTGATCCACTCGCGCGCGTGCTGGTTGGACATGTAGAGGACGGCGGGCTTGCCGCCGTCCTTGGTCTGCTTCGCGTTCTTGGTCAGTTTGAGCGCGAGGATGTCCTGCCCGTTCACCGTCTTGCCGATGGAGACGGCCTTGGTGAGGCCCGGGTTGGCCTGGGCGGTGGCGAGGATCTCCTGCTTGAGGCCGCCGCTGCCGCTGTAGGGGCGGTACACGCCTTCGGCGGCGGCCTCGACGCGGGCCTCGGCCTTGGCGGAGAGAGTGTGCTCGGTGAGGTCGACGCCCTGGTTCTCCAGCTTGTCGGCCTGTTTGTCGGTGAGGTAGACCTCGACGGTCGCGGTGCCCTTCGCGGGGACCTGCTCGCTCAGTTCGTGGCCGTCCTGACCGGCCGCCAGCAGCAGGGGTACCTGCGCGCTGGTGACGTCGGCCCGGAAGACCTTGATCTCGTCGGGACCGGGAGAGCCGCTGCTCTCCGCGGCCTGGGCGAGGGGCGCGAGGCCCGCGCCGCCCAGGAGGAGTGCGCCAACGGCGAGGATCGGTCTCGCTCTTCGACTCATGTGCCCCCCTTGCAGTGGTCCGCCACAGCAGCGAACAGATGCCAGGCTCATGACACTTCATGATCCAGTCAAGGGTGCCTCACAGACATGCAAAAGCCGGTGCCGTTCACCCGAGCGGGCGGCGGCACCGGCGTGTTGACGAGGGGTCAGCCCACGAGGTTGTCGGCCATCTCCTCGGTGATGCTGGACTCCGTGCCCGGAATGCCGAGGTCCTGGGCCCGCTTGTCGGCCATCGCCAGCAGCCGGCGGATACGGCCGGCGACGGCGTCCTTGGTCAGCGGCGGGTCGGCGAGCGCGCCCAGCTCCTCCAGCGAGGCCTGCTTGTGCTCCATGCGCAGGCGCCCGGCGGCGGCGAGGTGCTCGGGCACGTCGTCGGCGAGGATCTCCAGCGCGCGCTGCACCCGGGCACCGGCGGCGACGGCCGCGCGGGCCGAGCGGCGCAGGTTGGCGTCGTCGAAGTTGGCGAGCCGGTTCGCCGTGGCCCGCACCTCGCGGCGCATCCGGCGCTCCTCCCAGGCCAGCACCGACTCATGGGCGCCGAGCCGGGTGAGCAGCGCGCCGATCGCGTCGCCGTCCCGGACGACCACGCGGTCCACGCCGCGCACCTCGCGGGCCTTCGCGGCGATGGACAGCCTGCGGGCGGCGCCGACCAGGGCGAGCGCGGCCTCGGGGCCCGGGCAGGTCACTTCCAGGGAGGACGAGCGGCCGGGCTCGGTGAGCGAACCGTGCGCCAGGAACGCCCCGCGCCAGGCGGCCTCCGCGTCACAGGTGGCCCCGGAGACGACCTGCGGGGGCAGGCCGCGGATCGGGCGGCCCCGGCCGTCGACCAGGCCGGTCTGCCGGGCCAGCTGGTCACCGCCGGCGACGACCCGGACGACGTAACGCGAGCCGCGGCGCAGTCCGCCCGGCGCCATCACGATCAGCTCCGAGCTGTGGCCGAAGATCTCGAGAATGTCCCGCTTGAGGCGGCGGGCCGCCATCGCGGTGTCCAGCTCCGCCTCGATCACGATGCGCCCGCTCACCAGGTGAAGGCCGCCGGCGAACCGCAGGATGGCGGAGACCTCCGCCTTTCTGCAGCAGGTCCGGGTGACGGGGAGCCGGGAGATCTCGTCCTTCACCGCTGCCGTCATCGCCATGGGCCGATCCTTCCATGCATCCGAAAAATACGGTCGTACGCGGCGGCCAACAGCTCCGGGTCGTGCCTCGGGGTTCCGTCGGGCCGGGCCACCGGGGCCAGCTCGACCGCGGCGCCGAACCGCTTGGCGGCATCAGTGAGCGAGTCACGGTCGGGCACGGCGGCCTCGTCGGCCAGCACCACGTCCAGGGCGAGTTTAGGGGCGTGTCGTCCCAAAACCTCCAAATGACGCTGCGGGGAGAAGCCTTCGGTTTCTCCGGGCTGCGGGGCGAGGTTCAGCGAGAGTACCCGGCGCGCCTTCGTCTCGGTGAGGGCGTCCAGCAGTTCCGGCACCAGCAGGTGCGGGATGACCGAGGAGAACCAGGAGCCGGGGCCGAGGACCACCCAGTCCGCGTCCATGACCGCGGCCACCGCCTCGGGGACGGCGGGCGGGTCGTGCGGCACCACGTGCACCGACTGCACCTCACCGGGAGTGAGGGCGACGGTGGCCTGACCGCGGACGGTGTCCACCTCTTCCGGCCGCTCCGGGTCGTGCCCCTTGACCAGGGCCTGGAGTTCCAGGGGCACGGCCGACATGGGCAGCACGCGCCCGTGCGCGCCGAGGAGCTTGCCGACCAGGTCCAGGGCCTGGACATGGTCGCCGAGCTGCTCCCACAGGGCGACGATCAGCACATTGCCGACCGCGTGGTCGTGCAGGTCGCCCTTGGAGTGGAAGCGGTGCTGGATCACCCGGGCCCAGGTCTGGCCCCAGTCGTCGTCGCCGCACAGCGCGGCCAGCGCCTTGCGCAGGTCGCCGGGCGGCAGGACGCCCAGTTCGTCGCGGAGCCGGCCGCTGGAGCCGCCGTCGTCGGCGACGGTGACGACGGCGGTGAGGTCACCGGTGATGCGGCGCAGCGCGGCGAGCGAGGCGGACAGGCCCATGCCGCCGCCGAGGGCGACGACCTTGGGCTGGGCGCCGCGGCGGCGGGGCCGGGCGCCCCGGGTCTCGACGGGCCGGCCCGCGCGGGACTCGGGCACCGTCCGGGCCGCCCTGCCGAGCCGGGCCAGCCGCGGAGAACGTGCGGTCATTCGCGTCCCATGTCCCGGTGTACGACCACCGTCTCCACGCCCTGGGAGACGAGGCGGGCGGCGAGCTTCTCGGAGGTGGCGACGGAGCGGTGCTTGCCGCCGGTGCAGCCGACCGCGATGGTCACGTACCGCTTGCCCTCACGGCGGTAGCCGGCCGCGATGAGCTGGAGCAGTTCGCTGTAGCGGTCGATGAACTCCTTGGCGCCGGGCTGATTGAAGACGTACGCCGACACCTCCTCGTTGAGGCCGGTGTACGGGCGCAGCTCCGGGACCCAGTGCGGGTTGGGCAGGAAGCGCATGTCCACGACCAGGTCGGCGTCGACGGGGAGGCCGTACTTGAAGCCGAAGGACATGACGGTGGCCCGCAGCTCGGGCTCCTCCTCGCCGGCGAACTGGGCGTCCATCTTGGCGCGCAGTTCGTGGACGTTGAGGCTGGAGGTGTCGATGACCAGGTCGGCGTCGCCGCGCAGCTCGCGCAGCAGTTCGCGCTCGGCGTCGATGCCGTCGACGATGCGGCCGTCGCCCTGGAGGGGGTGCGGGCGGCGCACGGACTCGAAGCGGCGCACCAGGGCGTCGTCGGAGGACTCCAGGAAGACGATCCGCCGCGTGACGTGCTTGGCCTCCAGGTCGGCGAGGGACTCGCGGAGGTTGTCGAAGAAGCGCCGGCCGCGGACGTCGACGACCACCGCGATCCGGGCGACATTGCCCTGGGAGCGGGCGCCGAGCTCCACCATGGTGGGGATCAGCGCGGGCGGCAGGTTGTCGACGACGAACCAGCCGAGGTCCTCCAGACACTTCGCGGCGGTCGACCGGCCGGCTCCGGACATCCCGGAGATGATCACCAGCTCGGGGATGGCCGCTTCCGGGATCCCGGCGGCGTCGCCGTTCGCGCCCGTACTCGTGCCCGTGCTCACCTGTGCTCCGTCTCCGCCCTGGCTCTCTCCGCCCGGGGTCTCCTGGCCTGGGTTCTGTTGGCCTTCGTGCTCGTTCACATTCATGTCTCCTGCCCCCGTCGTTCGTCCGGGGCGCCCGCCGTCGCGGGCTCCCCTGTGGAACCCATGGTGCCGGGTTCCTCTTCCATGATCTCTCCAGTGGCCGTGTTCACAGCAGGGGCGGCCGGTGCCGCCTGGGCGAGTGCCACGGCAATGGTCTCGGCCGTTTTGCGGCCTATGCCGGGAACCTCGCAGATCTGATCGATGGTGGCAGACCGAAGTTTCTTCAACGAGCCGAAATGTTTCAGAAGCGCCTGCTTACGGGTGTCCCCCAGCCCGGGCACGTCGTCCAGGGGGCTGGACCGGAACCGCTTGGCCCGCTTGGTGCGCTGGTAGGTGATCGCGAAGCGGTGGGCCTCGTCACGGACGCGCTGGAGGAGGTAGAGGCCCTCGCTGGTGCGGGGCAGGACGACCGGGTCCTCGTCGTCGGGCAGCCAGACCTCCTCCAGGCGCTTGGCGAGGCCGCAGACGGCGACGTCGTCGATGCCGAGTTCGTCGAGGGCCTTCTTGGCGGCGGCCACCTGCGGCCGGCCGCCGTCGACGACGACGAGCTGGGGCGGGTAGGCGAACTTCTTGGGCCGGCCGTTGTCCTCGGTGAGGGTGTTCCCGGAGGCGTCCCGGAAGTCGCCCAGGGCGGCCTCCTGGGAGGCTTCGTCCACCCACTCGCCGGTCTTCTCCTTCTCGGCGAGGTACCGCTTGAAGCGGCGCGTGATGACCTCGTGCATGGAGCGGACGTCGTCCTGGCCCTCGAAGCCCTTGATCTGGAAGCGGCGGTACTCGCTCTTGCGCTGGAGGCCGTCCTCGAAGACGACCATGGACGCCACGACGTCGTCGCCCTGGAGGTGGGAGATGTCGTAGCACTCGATGCGCAGGGGCGCGCTGTCCAGGTCGAGGGCCTCGGCGATCTCCTCCAGGGCGCGCGAGCGGGTCGTCAGGTCGGAGGCGCGCTTGGTCTTGTGCAGCACGAGGGCCTGCTGGGCGTTGCGCGCCACGGTCTCCATGAGGGCCTTCTTGTCGCCGCGCTGCGGGATGCGCAGCGAGACGTTCGACCCGCGGCGGCCGGTGAGCCAGTCCTGGACCGGCTCGAGAGGGTCGGGCAGGGCCGGGACGAGCACCTCCTTGGGGACGGAGTCGCCGGTCTCCTCGCCGTAGAGCTGCTGCAGGGCGTGCTCGACGAGGGCGCCGGTGGTGATCTCCTCGACCTTGTCGGTGACCCAGCCGCGCTGGCCGCGCACGCGTCCGCCGCGCACGTGGAAGATCTGGACGGCCGCTTCGAGCTCGTCCTCGGCGACCGCGATCAGGTCGGCGTCGGTCGCGTCGGCGAGCACGACCGCGTTCTTCTCCATGGCCTTCTTCAGGGCCTCGATGTCGTCGCGCAGGCGGGCCGCCCGCTCGTACTCCATCTCCTCGGCGGCCTCCGTCATCTGCTTCTCCAGACGGCGGAGGTAGGTGCCGGTGCGTCCGGCCATGAAGTCGCTGAACTCCTCGGCGAGTTCGCGGTGTTCGTCGGCCGACACCCGGCCGACGCAGGGCGCCGAGCACTTGCCGATGTAGCCGAGGAGGCAGGGGCGGCCGGTGCGGGCGGCGTTCTTGAAGACGCCGGCCGAGCAGGTGCGGACCGGGAAGACGCGCAGCAGGAGGTCGACGGTGTCGCGGATCGCCCACGCGTGCGCGTACGGGCCGAAGTACCTGACGCCCTTCTTCTTGTGACCGCGCATCACCTGCACGCGCGGGAACTCCTCGTTCATCGTCACCGCGAGGTACGGGTAGCTCTTGTCGTCGCGGTACTTGACGTTGAACCGGGGGTCGTACTCCTTGATCCAGGAGTACTCCAGCTGCAGTGCCTCGACCTCCGTGGACACCACCGTCCACTCCACGGACGCGGCGGTGGTCACCATCGTGCGGGTGCGGGGGTGCAGGTTCGCCAGGTCCTGGAAGTAGTTCGCCAGGCGCTGGCGAAGGCTTTTCGCCTTTCCGACGTAGATCACCCGGCGGTGCTCGTCGCGGAATCTGTAGACCCCGGGAGAGTCCGGGATCTGTCCCGGCACGGGGCGGTAGCTGGAGGGGTCGGCCATGCTTCACACCCTACTGGCGGGCGGTGACAGTCCGGCGGGGCTGTGGACGACGCTAGCGCGACTCCAGGAACGTGAGAACGGCCAGGACCCGCCGGTGGTCGTCCGTGTCCTCGGTGAGGTGGAGTTTGCCCAGGATGCTGCGGACGTGTTTCTCGACGGTGCCCTCGGTGACCCACAGGCGGCGGCCGATGCCGGCGTTGGAGCGGCCCTCGGCCATGAGGGCGAGGACCTCGCGTTCGCGGGAGCTGAGGTGGGCCAGCGGGTCGTCGCGGCGCTGGGCCGTGAACAGCTCGTGGACCAGCGAGGGGTCCACCACCGAGCCGCCCCTGCCGATGCGGTCCAGGGCCTCGATGAACTCCTCGACCACCGTGACCCGGCTCTTGAGGAGGTAGCCGATGCCCCGGCCGCTCGCCAGCAGCTCCAGGACGTCCTCGACCTCGACGAACGCCGACAGGACGAGGATGCCGGTGCCGGGGTGGCGCTCGCGGATCGTGCGGGCCGCCTTCAGGCCGTCCGTGGAGTGGTCGGGCGGCATTCTTATGTCGACGATCGCCAGGTCGGGTCGGTGTTCCTGGACGAGGTCCAGGAGCCCCGGCGCGTCACCGGCCTGGCCCACGACCTCGTACCCGCCCCGCTCGCACAGACTCGCCAGGCCTTCCCTGAGCAGGATGTTGTCGTCGGCGAGGACGACCCGTCCCCGCGTCTGCCGCTGCGATGCGTCGTCCATGGTCCCGGCTCCCCTTGCCCGAACGGAGCGGTGCGGTGCGGTGCGGTGCGGTGCGGTGCGGTGCGGTGCGCGCCCAACAGCCTGCCCCACCCTCGGGGTTACGGCTAGCAGGAAGCGGATTTGGAAGCCTGCCGTGACGACACGCGCGCGTGGGTGAGCGATGCTCGTAGCACCGCGATACGGAAGGGCCGGACGGAAGGGCCGGAAGGGCCGGTCACCCACCCCCGCCCCCCGTACCGGACGGCAGCCTCATCCGTCCGAACCGACCGCCCGGTGCGTACGCGAACGTCATCACGTCCGAGGTTCCCCCGCCTGGACGGCTCCCCCCGCGTGCGCCCCGGGCGGTCACCCGTCCGTCAAGGGCGCGTCCAGCGGCAGTCGCGCCCGCAGGGTGGTGCCCGCGCCGGGCGGACTGCCGAGCTCCAGTTTGCCGCCGATCGCCTCGACCCGGTCGACGAGCCCGATCAGTCCGGAACCACGGCCTGTCTCGACGCCCCCCACGCCGTCGTCCCTGACCACCAGCTCCAGCACCCCGTCCTCGATCCCGGCCCGAACCTTCACCACACGCGCGTGCGCGTGTTTCACGGCGTTGGTGAGGCACTCGGAGGCGACGTAGTACGCGGCCACCTCCACCTGTTCCGGCAGCCGGTCCCGCGGCAGCTCCAGGTCCAGTTCCACGGGGACGGCGGAGCGCCGGGCCAGGGACCGCAGGGCGGGACCCAGGCCCCCCTGCGACAGGATGGCCGGGTGGATGCCACGGGCCACCTGGAGCAGCTCCTGAAAGGCGTCGTCGAGGCCCTCGCCGACGTGAGCGAGTTGCAGGGTCAGCTGCCGGGCTAGCTGCCGGGCGAGCTCGGGCGACGTGCCGGACGAGCGTGCCCGGCCCGGCGGGTCCGGAAGGTCCGCCGCCGAATGCACCGAATCCCCCGGCCCGACTGAACCCACCTGCCCCGCCGAACCAGCCGAACCCGCCGGATCCACCGGCCTCGCCGCATCCGCCGGACGCGCCGCATCCGCCGGCCCCACCGGCCCCACCGAACCCGCCGAATCCACCGGCCCCACCGGCCCCACCGGCCCCGCCGCATCCGCCGAACCCGCCGAACCCACCTGCCCCGCCGCATCCGCCGGACCCGTCAGATCCACCCGGCCCCCCATACCCCCGAGATCCACCAGATCCCCCAGCAACGACTCAGCCATCCTCAACTCGAGCCGCAGGGCGACGAGCCGCTGCTGGACCCCGTCGTGCAGGTCGCGCTCGATGCGGCGCCGGGAGGCGTCGGCCGCGGCGACCAGGCGCGCGCGTGACGCCGTCAGCAGGGCGCGGCTGTCGGCGTTGGCGAGCGCGGGGGCGACGAGTTCGGTGAAGGCGGCCAGCCGCGACTCGGTGCCGGAGAGGAGCCGTCCGGACGGGGAGGCCACGACGACGACACCCCAGAGCCGGCCGTCGACGGCGACGGGAGCGCCCGCCGCGTGCCCCACGTGCACCGGGAGTCGCGTCCGGGCCATCTCCCGTATCGCCTTCCTCCCGGCCTGCCGGCGTTCCTCGCGCGTGGCCCGCTCGATCTCCTCCGGGATGCCGAGCGCGATCCCGACGACGGTATGGCGGGCGTCCGGCTCCTGCCGCAGAACCGTCGCGGTGGTGTCGAACAGGCCCCCGACCTCCTCCGCCACCGCCTGGAACACCTCGCGCGGTGGCGCGCCGCGGGCCACCAGGGCGGCGACCCGGCGCAGGGCGGCCTGTTCCGAGGCGGCCCGCCTGCTCTCGGTGACGTCCCGGGCGACGGCGTGGACGAGCCCTTCCTGCCGGTCCAGCCGGGCGCTCCACCGCAGCCAGAGCTCGGTGCCGTCCCGTCGCAGGAAGCGGTTCTCGGCCTCGGTGAGTTCGGTGTCCTCGTCCAGTCGGGCGAGGCCTTCCCGGACGCGTTCCTCGTCCCGCTCGTCCACGAACGACAGGAACGGCCGGGCCAGGAGCTCGTCGGCCGGGTAGCCCAGGGTGCGTTCGAGGGCCGGGTTGACCCGCTTGAGGTAGCCGTCGGGTCCGCAGACGTACAGCAGCTCGGGAGAGAGCTCGAAGAGGTTCGCCAGTTCCTGTTCGGCCTTCTCGCGCCTTCCGTGCTCCGCCGCGTAGGAGGCCATGGTGCCGTCGAGGCCGGCGAGCAGCCGGGCCCAGGTGCCGTCGAAGGCGGCGACGTCGGCCCGGTGGTCCAGCTGGTCGCGGTCGATCGCCGTGGTCATGGCCCGGATCTCGCCGGCCAACCGCTCGGTGGTGTCCCGCAGTTCACGGACGGCGTCGGCGACGTCGCCCGCTTCGTCACGGCCCGCGTACCGGATGTCGTACGACAGTTCGCCGTACGACAGTCTTCGCGCGCCCTCGGCGACCTCGGCGAGCGGGCGGGTGAGGGACCGGCGCAGCGCCAGGGCGAGGCCGGTGACGACGGCGACGACCCCGACCGCGAGGCCGAGGTCGCGCACGACCCGGCTCTCCGCGCTGTGGCGGTCCTCGGCGGCGGCGTCGGCGAGTTCCCGCGCGGCCCTGTCCTGGAGGCCGCGCAGGGCGGCGATGCGGGCCCCGGAGTCGGCCGTCCAGTCCTCGTACGAAGGCAGGCGGGCGGTCTCGGGAGTGGTGGCGTCCAGCAGGTCGCGGACCTCGCGGACGGCCCGGGCCGGGGCCTGGGCCTCGACGGCGTGGAGCCGGCCGCGCAGTGCGTCCGAGGTGTTCTGCTCGAAGATGTCCAGCTCGGCGTCTTCCAGGACGCCCCAGCGGCCGACGGCGGTGGGGCCCGGGTGGGGCGGTGCGGCGAGCAGGACGGCGAGGTCCGCGCGTTCGCGTTCCGCAGCCTCCACGGCGCGCAGGAGCGCGATGTGGGCGTCAGCGGCCTGGCCGGCCCTGCGGGTGGGGCGTCCGGATTCGAGGGCGGCGACGGCGTCGAGGAGGGCGCCCTCGTCCTCCGCGTACCGGCGCGTCACCGCAGACGCGGAGAGCGTGCCGGTGTCCGCGCCTGTGCGCACGCCCTGGAGTCGGCGGCCCACGGTGGTGAGGACGCCGGTGACATCGGTCCTGGTCCAGGAGGCGGCGCGGTCGGCGGCCCGGTCCAGTGCGCGGCCGGTGGCCCGCTCGGCCGCGGCGCGCTCCGCCGGGGTGCGCGGCCCGGGACGCAGTACGGCCTGGACGGCGGTGATCCGCTCGCGCGCGACGGCGTCGCAGACATCGATGAGCGCGAAAGACACGACGGTCGCGGAGTGGAACGTCCGCAGCGAGTCGGCGTCCTCCCACTGGTCCTCGGTGCTCGGGGCGATGAGGGCCAGCAGCCCGGTCACCGGCAGCAGCGCGAGGAGCATGAGCTTGCGGCCCACGCGGAGACGGGAGAGAAGCGGGGGACGCACGGCCGGTCCTCAGTGTCCCCGGTGCCCGGCGCCCGGACAACCACGACGCTGATGCCCGGCGCCCGGATGGTCCCGGCCGCGGTGTTCGATGCCCGGACCGTCCCGGCGGCCGATGGCGACCGCTGCGTCGTTCCCGACCGACGTTCTCATCGCACACCCCCATCCGACCGGCTTCCACGGCCATTCCAGGGCAGCCCACATGCTACCGCGCGTGATGCGCCATGGCTGTGGGTGAGCGTGAACGGCCCTGTCCGGCAACGGACTTCGGCACATTCCAGCTGGCTGGTAGTGACGTGCGCCCACTCTTTCCGGCTAGCCGGAAAGCGCGGCCACCGACCCGTTGGCACCCTGTGAGCATGTCCATGCGCTGTCTTCTCGTCGATGACAGCATCCGGTTCCTGGAGGCCGCGCGCGCCCTGCTGGAGCGCGACGGTGTCGCCGTCGTCGGCGTCGCCCGGTCGGGGCCGGAGGCTCTCGCGCGGGCCGCCGAACTGACCCCGGACATCGTCCTGGTGGACATCGACCTCGACGGCGAGAGCGGCTTCGACCTCGCCATCGCCCTGACCAGCCGCGTCACGGCCGTGATCATCCTGATCTCCACGCACTCGCTGGACGACTTCGAGGAACTCGTCGCCGCCAGCCCGGCCCGCGGCTTCCTGCACAAGTCGGCGCTCTCCGCCCGGGCGATCAGGGCCGTACTCGACAACGGCGGTTCCGGCGCGCCGACTTGACCTGACCAGTAGCGTATCGGCCGCGGTTGGGCCGGAGGTGTTGTCGGGACTAGGTCAACACGCTTCAATGCGGGGGAACTCGGGGCCGTGAACGACGGCGCACGCAAGCAACGGCGTACGTACTCGAAGACGCCGCCGCGCCGACGGGTGACCCCGAGGACATCCCCGCGCACGGTCTGACCAGCCGTTGCGAACACCCACAGAAAGGCCCCTGCATGCCGCACGCCACTCAGCACGCGGACGTCGCCGCCGTCGTCGCCACCGCGGAACTGGAATCGGCCCTGCGAGGCGGCCCCTTCCACGTGGCCCTGCGTGCCGCGATCGCCGCCCGCGGTCTGCCGCTCCAGCGGGTGCAGCACCACCTGTCACGTCACGGGGTCAAAGTCGGCGTCACCAGCCTGAGTTACTGGCAGCAGGGCGCCCGGCGTCCCCAGCGCCCCGAGTCGCTGCGCGCCGTCCGCGCCCTGGAGGAGATCCTCCAGCTGCCCGAGGAGTCGCTGATCAGGCTGCTCGCCGAGAGCGACGACACCGCGGCCGGCCAGCGCCCCGCCGCCCGCTCCTACCGCTCACTCGTCGAGGCCTCGGGCGTGCTGCACCGGCTGCTCGCCGAGCTGGGCTCGCCCATGGACGGCGGCCTGCATACCCTCGGCCACCACGAGCGGGTACGGATAGGCGGGCGCCGCGAACTCCTCGGGCGCGAGTCGCACCACATCGTGCGCGCCCACAAGGACGGCGTCGACCGCTTCGTGGCTGTCCACCACGGCGACCCGGGATGCGCGCCGGCGCGGATGCAGGTGCACGCCCTGGAGAACTGCCGCACGGGACGCGTCCGGCTGCACCACGACACCGGGGTGCTCGTCGCCGAACTGCTCTTCGACACCCGGCTCCGGGCCGGCGAGACGTTCCTGTTCCGCTACGCCGTCGAGGACGGCACCGCCGGCGTCTCCCGCGAGTACGTCCGCGGCTTCGGGCCGGCCGGCGGCCAGTACGCGCTCCAGGTGCGGTTCGACGAGAACGCGCTGCCGACCCGCTGCCACCGCTTCACCCAGCACTCGCCGGCGGCTCCGCGCAGCGGACGCCAGGAACTGGCCCTCACCGGCCTGCACCGCTCGGTCCACATCGTCGAGCCACGGGTGCGCAGCGGGATCGTGGGGATCGGCTGGGACTGGGAGTAGGGCGCGCCCGTTGACGTCCGGTACTGCGCGTAAACGCTTGCGCAAGCGTTTACGCGCGGCTCCGGATGGGATACGTTCCCGGCCTGAAGGTGTTGCCGGAAGGTGCCGGCGCGGATCTCGCCGGCGCGGATCTCGTCGGCGGGGATCTCGTCGGCGGAGAACAGGGGGACGTCATGCCGACCATGGCCGACGTGGCACGCAGCGCGGGCGTCTCCGTGGCGACCGTCTCACACGTGCTCAACGGCACCCGGCCGGTCCTCCCCCACACCCGCCAGGCCGTCCTGGACGCCATGGACGAGCTCGGCTACACGCCCAACACCCTCGCCCGTTCCCTGGTGACGTCCCGCACCCGGTCCATCGGCCTCGCGGTGTCGGCGATCAGCAACCCGTACTTCACGGAGATCCTCCAGGGCGTCGAGGCCGAGACCCTGCGGCACGGTTACAGCCTCCTCATCGCCGACCCGCACGACGACCCCGCCCATGAGCGCAAGGTCGTCCAGCTGCTGCACGAGCGGCGCGTGGACGGTCTGATCGTCGCGCCCTCCGCGGAGCCCGGCGAGCTGCTCGCCTACCTCGACCGCCACCGGGTGCCGACCGTGCTCCTGGACCGGGTGGTCGAGGGCCCGCCGCACTTCGACCAGGTCTGCGCCGAGAACGCCGGGCCGACGAGCCGGCTCGTCACCCACCTCGCCGGACTCGACCACCGGCGGATCGGCCTGGTCGCGGGCCTGCCGGGGCTGAGCACCAGCGGCGAGCGGCTCGCCGGGTACCGGTCCGGCCTCACGGCCGCCGGACTGCCGTACGACGAACAGCTCGTCGCGTACGGCGACTCCGCGTCGGCCGGTGCCGAGCGGGCTACCGCCGCGCTGCTGGCCCTCGCCGATCCGCCCACGGCCCTCGTCACGGCCAACAACGCGATGACCATCGGCGCCCTGCGCACCCTGCGCGACCGCGGCCTGTCCGTGCCCGGCGACCTCGCGCTGTGCTGCTTCGACGACTTCGCCTGGGCCGACCTCTTCTCGCCCCGGCTCACCGCGATCGCCCAGCCCAGCAAGGAGCTGGGCGCCGAGGCGGTCCGGGTGCTCCTGGCGCGGCTTGCCGCCCCGGACCGACCGGCCGGCACCGTGCGTCTGCCGTGCACGTTCGTCCACCGCAGCTCGTGCGGCTGCGCCGAAACCCCTGAGAAGTCCGAGCAGTTCGAGAAGTCCGAGCTGCTCGAGAAGTCCGAGCTGTTCGAGGTGTCCGCGCAGTTCGAGATGTTTGAGAAGCCCGAGAAAGGACCCGACTCGTGATCGTCGTCGCCGGTGAGGCCCTCATCGATCTGGTGCCGCAGGGCACGGGCGCCCTGGCGGGGCTCACGCCGGCGCTCGGCGGCGGCCCGTACAACACCGCCGTCGCCCTCGGCCGCCTCGGCTCCCCCACCGCCTTCTGCTCCCGTACGTCGTCCGACGCGTTCGGCGAGGCGCTGCTGGACGGGCTGCGGCGGGCGTCGGTGGACGTGTCGGCCGTCCAGCGCGGCCCGGAACCGACCACCCTGGCCGTGGCCACGATCGACGCGCACGGCTCGGCCGCCTACTCCTTCTACGTCGACGGCACCGCCGACCGCCTGTTCACGGCCCCCTCTCAACTCCCCGCCGGTACGCGGGCGGTGTCCTTCGGCACCTGTTCGCTGGTGCTGGAGCCGGGGGCGAGCGCCTACGAGGAGCTAATGCGGGCGGCGGCCGCGCAGGGCGTGTTCACCGCGCTCGACCCCAACATCCGCGCCGGGCTGATCCCGGACCCGGACGCCTACCGGGCCCGCTTCAAGAGCTGGCTGCCGTCGGTGTCGCTGCTGAAGCTCTCCGAGGAGGACGCGCTGTGGCTGGGCGGCACCCCGCGCGAGTGGCTGGCCTCGGGGCCCTCGGCCGTGGTCATCACGCAGGGCGGTGACGGGCTGACCGCGTTCACCCGGGACGGGAGCGTGCACACGGTGCCGGGTGAGGAGGTCGACGTCGTCGACACGATCGGCGCGGGCGACACCGTGAACGCGGCCCTGCTGCACGGGCTTTCCGCCCTCGACGCCCTCTCCGCGCAGGGGGTCGAGGCACTGCGCCGGGACGACTGGACGCGACTGCTGCGGTTCGCGGCACGCGCGGCGGCGGTCACCTGCTCACGGGCCGGGGCGGAGCCGCCGTACGCCGACGAGGTGGCGGGGATCTAGCGGGCGGGAGTCCGGCCGGCGGGGTCCAGAGGCCGGGGTCCCAGCCCGGCGGCTCCGGAGGCCGGGGGCCTGAAACGGCGCCGGGAGGCGGCTGTCGCGCAGCCGCCTCCCGGTTGTCCGGTGTTCTGCCCCGTCAGGCCTTGCGGGCCCGGGTGGCCTTCTTCGCGGGAGCCGCCTTCTTCGCGGAAGCCGCCTTCTTGGCGGTGGCAGCGCCCGTCTTGGCCGTCGCCGTCTTCTTCGCCGTCGACCTGGCCGCGACCGTCTTCTTGGCCGTCGTCTTGGCCGCCGTCGACTTCTTCGTCGCCGC
The DNA here is from genome assembly GCF_042668605.1 of Streptomyces sp. NPDC057280. Lineage (NCBI taxonomy): Bacteria > Bacillati > Actinomycetota > Actinomycetes > Kitasatosporales > Streptomycetaceae > Streptomyces > Streptomyces sp. NPDC057280. Next base: position 1,499,707 of record NZ_JBHUYR010000002.1, on the reverse strand, counting down.
CCGGCGCGGGGCCTTCACCGAGGCTCCGTCGCTGATGCGGTCGGCGCCGAGGATCTCGCGGAGGAACTTGCCGGTGTGGCTGGCGGGGACTCCGGCGACCTCCTCGGGCGTGCCCTCGGCGACGACGAGACCGCCGCCCGCGCCGCCCTCGGGACCCATGTCGACGATCCAGTCGGCGGTCTTGATCACATCGAGGTTGTGCTCGATGACGATGACCGTGTTGCCCTTGTCGACCAGGCCGGAGAGGACCTTCAGCAGCTTGCTGATGTCCTCGAAGTGCAGACCGGTGGTCGGCTCGTCGAGGACGTAGACCGTGCGCCCGGTGGAGCGCTTCTGGAGCTCGCTGGCGAGCTTCACGCGCTGGGCCTCACCGCCGGAGAGGGTCGTCGCGGACTGGCCGAGGCGGACATAGCCCAGACCGACGTCGTTGAGCGTCTTCAGGTGGCGGTTGATCGCCGGAACGGCCTCGAAGAAGTGCATCGCCTCCTCGATGGGCATGTTCAGGACCTCGGCGATGGACTTGCCCTTGTAGTGGACCTCCAGGGTCTCCCGGTTGTACCGGGCGCCGTGGCAGACCTCGCACGGGACGTAGACGTCCGGGAGGAAGTTCATCTCGATCTTGATCGTGCCGTCGCCCGCGCAGTTCTCGCAGCGGCCGCCCTTGACGTTGAAGGAGAAGCGTCCGGGCATGTACCCGCGGACCTTCGCCTCGGTGGTCTCGGCGAACAGCTTGCGGACGTGGTCGAAGACGCCGGTGTACGTCGCCGGGTTGGACCGCGGGGTGCGGCCGATGGGCGACTGGTCGACGTGCACGACCTTGTCGACGAGGTCGTCGCCGTCCACGCGCGTGTGCCGTCCCGGGACGCTCCGGGCGCCGTTCAGCTCACGGGCCAGGTGCGTGTACAGGATGTCGTTGACCAGGGTGGACTTGCCGGAGCCGGAGACGCCGGTGACCGCGGTGAAGACGCCGAGCGGGAACGAGACGTCGATGTCCTGGAGGTTGTTCTCCCGGGCGCCGTGCACGGTGAGCCGCCGGGACGGGTCGTGCGGGCGGCGGATGTCCGGGATCGGGATGGCCTTCTTGCCGGACAGGTACTGGCCCGTCATCGACTCCGCGTTGGCGAGCAGCTCCTTCATGGAGCCGCTGTGCACGACCTTGCCGCCGTGCTCGCCCGCGCCGGGGCCGATGTCGACGACCCAGTCGGCGACCTTGATGGTGTCCTCGTCGTGCTCGACGACGATGAGCGTGTTGCCCATGTCGCGCAGCCGGACCAGGGTCTCGATCAGCCGGTGGTTGTCGCGCTGGTGCAGACCGATGGAGGGCTCGTCGAGGACGTACAGCACGCCGACGAGTCCGGAGCCGATCTGGGTGGCCAGGCGGATGCGCTGGGCCTCGCCGCCGGAGAGGGTGCCGGCCGCGCGGTTGAGCGAGAGGTAGTCCAGGCCGACGTCGACCAGGAACTTCAGCCGCTCGTTGACCTCCTTCAGCACGCGCTCGGCGATCTTCTTGTCGCGGGCGTTGAGCTTGAGCTCGCCCAGGAAGTCCGCGCAGTCGCTGATGGACATGCCGGAGACCTCGGCGATCGACTTCCCCATGATGGTGACCGCGAGGACGATCGGCTTCAGGCGCGTGCCCTGACAGGTGGGGCAGGGCACCTCGCGCATGTAGCCCTCGAAGCGCTCGCGGCTGGCGTCGCTCTCGGACTCGCTGTGCCGGCGCTTGACGAAGGGGACGGCGCCTTCGAAGGGCGTCGTGTACACGCGCTCGCGGCCGTACCGGTTGCGGTACCGCACCTCGATCTGCGTCTTGTGGCCGTAGAGCAGGGCCTTCTTGGCGCGCTGCGGCAGCCCGGCGAACGGGATGTCCGTGCGGAAGCCGAGCGCGTCCGCGAGGGCGCCGATCAGGCGGCCGAAGTAGTCCTTGGTGTGGCCGTGCGACCAGGGGTGGATGGCGCCCTCGTCGAGGGACTTGTCCTCGTCCGGGACGATCAGCTCCGGGTCGACCTCCATGCGCGTGCCGATACCCGTGCACTCGGGGCAGGCGCCGAAGGGCGAGTTGAAGGAGAAGGAGCGGGGCTCCAGCTCCTCGAAGGACAGGTCGTCGTAGGCGCAGTACAGGTGCTCCGAGTACATGCGCTCGCGCTCGGGGTCGTCGGCGGGCAGGTCGACGAAGTCGAGGACGACCATGCCGCCGGAGAGGCCGAGGGCGGTCTCCACGGAGTCGGTCAGGCGGCGCTTGGCGGAGTCCTTCACCGTGAGCCGGTCGACGACCACCTCGATGGTGTGCTTCTCCTGCTTCTTCAGCGTGGGCGGCTCGGAGAGCTGGATCGTCTCGCCGTCCACACGCGCGCGGGAGTAGCCCTTGGTCTGGAGGTCGGCGAAGAGGTCGACGAACTCGCCCTTGCGCTCGCGCACCAGCGGCGACAGGACCTGGAAGCGGCTCCCCTCCGGCAGCTCCAGGACCTTGTCGACGATGGCCTGCGGCGACTGGCGCGCGATGGGACGGCCGCACTCGGGGCAGTGCGGCTTGCCGATGCGGGCGAAGAGCAGCCGGAGGTAGTCGTAGACCTCGGTGATGGTGCCGACCGTCGAGCGAGGGTTGCGGGAGGTCGACTTCTGGTCGATCGAGACCGCCGGGGAGAGGCCCTCGATGAAGTCGACGTCCGGCTTGTCCATCTGGCCGAGGAACTGGCGGGCGTACGAGGAGAGCGATTCCACGTAGCGACGCTGGCCCTCGGCGAAGATGGTGTCGAAGGCCAGGGAGGACTTGCCCGACCCGGACAGGCCCGTGAAGACGATGAGCGAGTCGCGTGGCAGGTCGAGCGAGACGTTCTTCAGGTTGTGCTCGCGCGCGCCACGGACGATGAGACGGTCGGCCACGCCGGTCCGCACCTTTCTTGAGAGAAGTGACAGGGGCGAGGCCCCCGTGTCTTCTCACACTAGGGGGAGCCACTGACAACGCCGGTCGGATTCCCGAATGGGAGAACAATCCCGGACCATCCAGCATGCCCGACGCCACGACCGACCATATAGCACGCGCATTCGATTTACGGCACAGCTTCACCACCTTCACCCAAAGGTGTGGCGGGTCTAGGGTCAGCACCATGATTGATCACGCGCATGACCTGGCGTCTGTACGTGACGCTACGGATCGGCTGCTCACCGCAGTCGCCAAGCTGGACAACGCGTCGGTGGCCGAGCCGTCACGGCTTCCCGGCTGGAGCCGGGGTCACATCCTCGCCCACCTCGCCCGCAACGCGGACGCCCTCGTGAATGTTCTGCGGGGCCTGCCCATGTACGCCTCCGGCGACGCCCGGGACGCCGACATCGAGCGCGACGCCCCGCGTCCCCTCGACGTCCAGCTCGCGGACGTCCGCGACAGCGCGGCCCGCTTCCAGGAGGCGGGAGCCGTGCCGGGCGACTGGTCCCGCACCGTCGAGCTGCGCAACGGCGTGACCGACTCGGCGTCGCGGGTGCCGTTCCGGCGGTGGGTGGAGGTGGAGCTGCACCACGTGGACCTGGGGATCGGGTACGAGCTGGAGGACGTGCCGGAGGAGTTCACGCAACGCGAGATCGAGTTCCTCGCCGACCGTTTCGCCGGGCACCCCGACGTGCCGCCGACCCGTGTGACCGACGGCACGCGCGCGTGGAGCACCGGGCGGGAGGCGCAGACATCGGAGGTGACGGTGACGGGTGGAGCGGCCGACCTCCTCGGCTGGCTCGCCGGCCGCCGTGACGGCTCGCGGCTGACGGTGTCCGGCGGCCCGCTCCCGGCGCTGCCCCCGCTGTAGGACGTACACGGTCCCCGGGCCGCTCCCCGCTATAGGCTGCCGTCATGACGTACAGCGGACAGGTGACCGTCGGCGGCCCGGCGGACGTGCATGAGCTCAAGGACCTGATGATCACCAAGATCGCGGTCGGTCCGATGGACAACAACGCCTATCTGCTGCGCTGCCGGGCCACGGACGAGCAGCTGCTGATCGACGCGGCCAACGACGCGGACACCCTGCTCGGGATGATCGGTGACGACGGCATCACCTCCGTCGTCACCACCCACCAGCACGGCGACCACTGGCAGGCGCTCGCCCGGGTCGTCGAGGCGACGGGCGCGCGCACGTACGCGGGCCGGGACGACGCGGCGGGCATCCCCGTGCCGACCGACGTCCTCGTCGAAGACGGCGACACCATCCGCGTCGGCCACGTCGAGCTCACCGCCCGCCACCTGGTCGGCCACACGCCGGGCTCGATCGCCCTGGTCTACGACGACCCGCACGGCCACCCGCATGTCTTCACCGGTGACTGCCTGTTCCCCGGTGGTGTGGGCAACACCCGCAAGGACCCTGAGGCGTTCGCCAGCCTCATCCACGACGTGGAGACGAAGATCTTCGGCGTCCTCCCGGACGAGACCTGGGTCTACCCGGGCCACGGCAACGACACGACGCTGGGCGCGGAGCGACCGCATCTGCCGGAGTGGCACGCGCGCGGGTGGTGAGCAACGGGCGCGCGACTACTCTCGCGCGCCCCGTGTGAACCCTTCGCACGCGCCGGTGTCATCCGCACGCTCCCGGCCCACGTTGTTGCGGGGTCAACTGGTAGCAGCCCCGCACAGGATGACGGCTCCTGCGCGGTACGGGCCGCCGGTCTTCCGATCCCCGCCCTCGACCGGCGGCCCCGGCGAACCGGTCACACAGGGAACGTTCACGAGAACGCAACACGTGTTCCCAGTATGCGGACAAAAGCCGACGTGACCTCGACAAACGGGTCGACGTGCTGTCAATCTCCCGCCATGCACCTCGCCCCTCGCGCCCTGCGCCGCGCCGTAGCCGCCGCAACGATAGCCCTCCTCGCCACCGCCGTCGGCTGTGCTCCGCAGCCCGAGGACGACGCCGCCGCCAAGCCGTCGGGGTCGACGACGGGCGCCGCGTGCGCCAAGGGCAAGCTCGCCACCAAGACCTCCGGCAAGCTGACGATCGCCACCGACGAGCCGGCGTACGAGCCCTGGTTCAAGGACGACAAGCCGGCCAACGGCAAGGGGTTCGAGTCCGCGGTGGCCTACGCCGTGGCGGAGCGCCTCGGCTACGACAAGAGCGCCGTCGTCTGGCAGAGCGTCCCCTTCAACAAGGCGTTCGCGCCCGGCGAGAAGACGTTCGACTTCGACATCAACCAGGTGTCGATCAGCGCCGAGCGCAAGAAGGCCGTGGACTTCTCGTCCGGCTACTACGACGTGCGCCAGGCGGTCATCGCGCTCAAGGACTCCAAGGCCGCCAAGGCGACGAGCATCGCGGACCTCAAGGGCCTCAAGCTGGGCGCCCAGGTCGGCACGACCAGCCTCAACTACATCGAGGACGTGGTGAAGCCGACGCGGGAGGCCGCCGCCTACGCCAAGAACGACCAGGCCAAGTCCGCCCTGAAGAACGGCCAGGTGGACGCGATCGTCGTCGACCTGCCGACCGCCTTCTACATCACCGCGGCCGAGGTCACGGACGCCAAGATCGTCGGCCAGTTCGAGAACCAGGGCGGCACCCCGGAGCAGTTCGGCCTCGTCCTCGACAAGGGCAGCGCGCTCACGTCCTGCGTGACCGGCGCCGTCGACGCCCTGCGCAAGGACGGCACCCTGGCGAAGATCGAGAAGCAGTGGCTGTCCGACGCCGTCGACGCCCCGGTGCTCAAGTGACGCTCACGAAGGACGAGTCCGGCGCGGAGACGCCGGACCCGGTCGACGCGTACACGCCCTCCGCGCGGCGGCTGGAGCGCGAGCGCCACAAGCGCGCCCGCTCCCGCCGCGCCACGGCGATCGCCGCCGTCTCGACGCTCGCCACGGCGGTCGTCCTGTATCTCGTGGTCGTCAACGCGCCCGGCTGGCCGCGCACCAAGGAGACCTTCTTCAACGGGCAGTACGCGCGCGAGGCGCTGCCCAAGGTCCTCGAGGGGCTCTGGCTCAACGTCCGGCTGCTGCTGATCTGCGGTGTGGCCGTGCTCGTCCTCGGCATGCTCATCGCCGTCGCCCGCACGCTGCGCGGGCCGGTGTTCTTCCCGCTGCGGTTCCTGGCCGCCGCCTACACGGACTTCTTCCGCGGGCTCCCGCTCATCATCAACCTCATGATCGTCGTCCTGGGCGTCCCCGCGCTGCGGCTCCAGGGCGTGACCGTCGACCCGGTGTGGCTGGGCGGCACGGCACTGACGCTGACCTACTCGGCGTACGTCGCCGAGGTGTTCCGCGCCGGCATCGAGTCCATCCACCCCTCGCAGCGCGCCGCGGCCCGCTCGCTCGGCCTCTCCAACCGGCAGGCGCTGCGGTACGTGGTGCTGCCGCAGGCGGTACGACGCCAGGTGCCGCCGCTGCTCAACGACCTGGTGTCGCTGCAGAAGGACACCGGGCTCGTGTCGATCGGCGGCGCGGTGGACGCCGTACGGGCCGCCGACATCATCGTGGGCCGCAGCCTCAACTACACGCCGTACATCGTCGCGGGCCTGGTGTTCGTGGCGCTGACCATCCCGATGACCCGCTTCACGGACTGGGTGACGGCGCGGATGGACCGGCGGCGGGCCCAGGGAGGGATCGCATGAGCGACACGGACGCACCGGTGCTGCGGATGGAGTCCGTCCGCAAGACCTTCGGCGGCTCGGTCGTGCTGCGGGACGTCGATCTGGAGGTCGCCCCGCACACGGTGACCGCGCTGATCGGCGCCTCAGGCTCGGGCAAGTCGACGCTGCTGCGCTGCGCGAACCTCCTGGAGGAGATCGACGACGGCGCGATCTGGCTGGACGGCGAGGAGATCACCGACCCGCGCGTCGACCAGGACGCGGTACGCCGCCGTATCGGCGTGGTCTTCCAGGCGTACAACCTCTTCCCGCACATGACCGTGCTGGAGAACATCACCCTCGCCCCGCGCCGGGTGCACAGGGTGTCCCGCGCGGAGGCCGAGGAGCGCGGCAGGGAGCTGCTGGAGCGGCTCGGGCTCGGCGGGAAGGCGGGCGAGTACCCGGACCGGCTGAGCGGCGGCCAGCAGCAGCGCGTGGCGATCGTGCGCGCGCTCGCCGTACGGCCGCGGCTGCTGCTGCTCGACGAGATCACGGCCGCCCTCGACCCGGAGCTGGTGGGCGAGGTGCTGAATGTCGTCCGTGACCTCAAGGGCGACGGCATGACCATGGTGCTGGCCACGCACGAGATGGGCTTCGCGCGGGACGTCGCCGACCAGGTCTGTTTTCTGGACGGAGGGGTCGTGCTGGAGCGCGGAAGCGCCGAGCAGATCTTCGGCGATCCGCAGCAGGAGCGCACGCGGCGCTTCCTGCGGCGGATCGTGGAGGCGGGACGGCTGTAAAAGGCGCTGCCTTGGCGTACGTCGGCCGTAAGGGGCGCTCGCCATGGCGTGCGGTCCTTACCCGGCCACCCCGCGGCCGGGGCTCACGCCTCGGCCTGGGCCGCCCCCACCAGGGCGGCGACCCGCTCCACCCCGAACACGTACCCCTGCACCCCGCAGCCCGCGATGACACCGTCGGCGCGCAGGGAGACGTACGAGTGGTGCCGGAAGGTCTCGCGCTGGTGGATGTTGGAGATGTGGACCTCCAACACCGGCAGTCCGTCACAGGTGTTGAGCGCGTCCAGGATGGCGACCGAGGTGTGCGAGTAGGCGCCGGGGTTGATGACGATGCCGCAGTGGTTGAGCCGCGCCTCGTGGATCCAGTCGACCAGTTCGCCCTCGTGGTTGGACTGGCGGAAGTCCACCGTGCCGCCCTGCGCGGCCGCCGCCTTGGCGCACAGGGCCTCGACGTCGGCCAGGGTGTCCTTGCCGTAGATCTCCGGCTGACGCTGCCCGAGCAGGTTCAGGTTGGGGCCGTTGAGGATCATGATCGGGGCGTTGGCCAGGGTGCGGGGCACGGTTCCTCCGGTCCGGTGACGGGTGGGCGGTCGGTTGAAGACCGCTGCTCAGACCCGGTTTATCACGGTGCGCCGGACGCGGTGCGGCCCGTACCCTCCCTGAATGACGACGATCTCGTACCCGCCCAAGCCGTCCCCCGGCGACCGCATAGCCGTCATCTCCCCCGGCGCCGGGCTGCCCGGGCTCTTCCCACGCCCCTTCGAACTGGGCCTGGAGCGCCTGCGCAAGGAGTTCGGCCTCGAACCCGTCGAGTACCCGACGACCCGCACGATGGGGGCGAGCCCTCAGCAGCGGGCCGCCGATGTCAACGCCGCCTTCGCCGATCCGGACATCAAGGTGATCATGGCCTCGATCGGGGGCGACGACCAGATCACCGTACTGCCTTTCCTGGACCGGGAGTTGATCCGCGCGAACCCGAAGCCGTTCTTCGGGATGAGCGACAACACGAACCTGCTGGCGTTTCTGAGCAACACCGGCATCGTCGGCTACCACGGCGCGACCGTGATGGTGCAGCTCGGACGGCCCGTCGCCATGGACGAGCTGACCGCCGAGTCCCTGCGGGCGGCCCTGTTCACCTCCGGCGAGTACGAGCTCACGCCCGCCGAGCGCTGGAACGACGTCAACCGGGACTGGGCCGACCCGGCGACCTTCGACGCGGAGCCGGAGACCAGGCCGGGAGACGGCTGGACCTGGGTGAACCCCGACCGGGTGATCGAGGGCCGCAGTTGGGGCGGCTGCCTGGAGATCCTGGGATGGCTGCTGATGGCCGACCGCGAGATCTCCCGCGACCTGAGCGTGTACGACGGCGGTGTGCTGCTCCTGGAGACCTCCGAGGACATGCCGAGTAGTGCGGAGGTCTTCCGCACCCTGCGCAACATGGGCGAGCGCGGGCTGCTCCAGCGCTTCTCCGCGCTGCTGATGGGCCGCGCCAAGACCTGGTCGTTCGAGCGGCCCAACAGCCCCGAGGAGGCCGCCCGTTACGCCACCGAGCAGCGCGAGGCCGTCCTGCGCGCGATGCGGGCGTACGCTCCCGACACCACGATCGTCTTCGACGTCGACTTCGGCCACACCGACCCCCAACTGGTCATCCCCTACGGCGGGCTCGTCCGCGTCGACGGACCCGCCCGGCGCATCACGGTCACCTACTGAAGCGCCCGTACGCCCCCGTAACCCGCGGTCACCGTGGGTAGTTGACGCGGCATGCACGACGTACGCACCGTAAGGGCGCCCTCCATGCTGCGGCTCGCGGCCGCCTCGCTCGCCGGGACGGCCATCGAGTTCTACGACTTCTTCGTCTACGGCACCGCGGCGGCGCTGGTCCTGGGACCGCTGTTCTTCCCGACCTTCTCGCCCCTGGCCGGGACGCTGGCCGCGTTCGGCACGTTCGGGGTGGGGTTCGTCGCCCGGCCGCTGGGGTCGGTGGTGTTCGGGCACATCGGGGACCGGCACGGGCGGCGACCGGTCCTCGTGCTGTCGCTGCTGCTGACCGGCGGCGCCACCGTGGCGGTCGGCTGTGTGCCGACGTACGGCTCGATCGGGGTGGCCGCTCCCCTGCTGCTGCTCGTGCTCCGGTTCCTCCAGGGGCTGGGGCTCGGCGGGGAGTGGGGCGGGGCGGTGCTGCTGACGGCGGAGCACGCGCCGGCCGGGCGGCGCGGGCTGTGGTCGAGCTTTCCGCAGGTCGGGCCCGCGCTGGGCTTCCTGCTCGCCAACGGCGTGATGCTGGCGCTGTCGGCGACCCTGACCGAGGCGCAGTTCGCGTCATGGGGATGGCGGGTGCCGTTCTGGGCGGCGGGGGTGCTGGCCCTGGCGGGTCTGTGGCTGCGGTCGTCGCTCGCCGAGAGTCCGTCCTTCCTCGCACTCGACGACCACGCGCGCGTGCCGCTCGCCGAGGTCGTGCGCGACCACTGGCGGCTGGTCCTGCTGACGGCCGGCGGGCTCGCGGTCGGGTACGCGATCTTCTACGCCGTGACGACCTGGTCCCTCGCCTACGGCACCGAACGGCTGGGCGTCAGCCGTACGGTGATGCTGGCCTGCATCATGGCGGCGGTCCTGGTGAAGGGCTCGCTCACGCCGGTGGTGGCACTGCTCGGCGACCGGTACGGGCGGCGGCCGTTGTGCCTGGCCGGGTGCGGGGCGGCGGCCCTGTGGATGTTCCCCATGGTCGCGCTGCTCTCGACCGGTGAACCCCTGCTGATGTTCCTGGGGTTCACCGGCGCGATGCTCGCGTTCATCACCATGTTCGCGGTGATCGCCGCGTATCTGCCGGAGCTGTACGAGCCGCGGGTGCGCTGCACGGGTGCCGCGGTCGGCTACAACCTCGGCGGGGTCCTCGGGGGCGCGCTCACGCCGATCGTGGCGACGGCCCTGGCCGAACAGGGGGGCCGGGTGCCGTGGGGAGTGGGGGCGTATCTCACGGGGATCGCACTGCTCAGTCTGGGGTGCTTCGCGCTGCTGCCGGAGACACGGCCGGTGCCCCTGGCGGTGACGGGCGCGGCGGAGCCTGCTCTGGACTGAGCTGGAAACGGGCGGAGCTGCGGACAGGCGGAGCTGCGCATGGGCGGAGTTGCGGGCGGGCGGCCTACGGGTTGATCGCCAGCTCCAGATACGCCGCGAACAGCACCAGGTGGACGCCGCCCTGGAGCGGGGTGGCCCGCCCCGGCACCACGGTCAGGGAGCTCACGACCACCGTGAGGGCGAGCAGCACCATGTGGGTGGCGCCGAGGCCGAGGACGAGGGGGCCGGAGAGCCAGACGGAGGCCAGCGCGACCGCGGGGATGGTCAGGCCGATGCTGGCCATCGCCGAACCGAGCGCGAGGTTGAGGCTGGTCTGAACGCGGTCGCGGCGAGCCGAGCGCAGCGCGGCGATGGTCTCGGGCAGCAGCACCAGCAGGGCGATGATCACGCCGACGACGGCATGCGGCAGTCCGGCGGCCTCTACGCCGGACTCGATGGTGGGCGACACGCCCTTGGCCAGTCCTACGACGCCTATCAGGGCGAGGCCGAGCAGAGCCAGGCTGATCAGGGCGGTGCGCGCGGAGGGCGCGTCAGCGTGGTCGTCGGCGGTGATGACCTCGCCCTGGCGGGTGATGGGGAGGAAGTAGTCGCGGTGCCGTACGGTCTGGGTCGCGACGAACAGGCCGTACAGGACCAGCGAGGACAGCGCCGCGAAGGTCAGCTGGACGCCGGAGAACTCCGGGCCGGGCTTGCTCGTGGTGAACGTCGGCAGCACCAGGCTGAGGGTGGCCAGGGTGGCGACGGTCGCGAGGGCGGCGCCGGTGCCCTCGGGGTTGAAGACCGCGAGGCCGTGGCGCAGCGAGGCGACCAGGAGGCAGAGGCCGACGATGCCGTTGCAGGTGATCATGACAGCCGCGAAGACCGTGTCCCGGGCGAGGGTCGAGCTCTTGTCGCCGCCGTCGGCCATGAGGGTGACGATCAGCGCGACCTCGATGATCGTGACGGCGACGGCCAGGACGAGCGAGCCGAAGGGTTCGCCGACCCGGTGGGCGACGACCTCGGCATGATGCACGGCGGCCAGGACCGCCCCCGCGAGGACCAGCGTCACCAAGGCCACGACCGCGCCCGGCAGGTCGCGTCCCCAGGTGAATGCCAGGAGGACGACCGCGAGCACCGGCACGAGGAACGTCCACTGGGTGGTGAGCGACCTGAGCCGAACGATCATGCAGGGATCCTCCCAAAGGTACAGAGGCCCCGCATTTCGGTGCCGCGGGGCCTCCTTCGGCGGTTCGGGCTACTTCAGCTCGCGCGACTCCAACAGGTCGCAGTTGACGAAGCGTGGCGCCCGGGTACACAACTCGCCCATCTGTTCGGCCATCTTGCTCGTCTCGGGGCGTTCGCTGTTGCGCATGGCCTCCTCGTAGGACTCGAACTCGATCACGGCGAGGTAGCGTCCGGGCGTGTCGCGGTCCTTCAGCAGGATGCTGTGGGTGGGGCCGCCTTCCTGGCCCTCCATGCGCTGCCTGGCGCCTTCCATCAGCTGCTCCATCTCGTCGAAGCGCTCTGTTTCGAAGTCGATGATCTGCACGAACTTCATGGCTGCCTCCGTCGGCCGGGGCGTCCCCGAGCGGGGAACGCGCTCAGAACAAAGCAAGCACCGGGAGCGGTGAGCGGCAATCGGCCGTACGCCGCTCCCGGTGCTGGTTGTTCCTACGTCCGACGTGGTCAGACGTCGATGCTGTCCTTCGGAGCGCCATCGCTCCGCGTCTGCGCCGCCTCGGCCGCCGCCTGCTTCTTGGAGGCGCGGAGGCTGGTGATCGTGGTGACGACGAGGACACCGCAGATCACGCCGAGGGAGACCGGGATGCTGATCTCGGGGACATGGACCCCGGACTCGTGCAGTGCGTGCAGGACCAGCTTGACGCCGATGAAGCCGAGGATGATCGACAGGCCGTAGCTGAGGTGGACCAGCTTCTTCAGCAGGCCGCCGATGAGGAAGTACAGCTGGCGCAGGCCCATCAGGGCGAACGCGTTGGCGGTGAAGACGATGTACGGGTCCTGGGTCAGGCCGAAGATCGCGGGGATGGAGTCGAGGGCGAAGAGCACGTCGGTGGTGCCGATCGCGAGCATCACGACCAGCATCGGGGTCATGACCCGCTTGCCGTTCTGCTCGATCCACAGCTTGGTGCCGTGGTAGCGGTCGGCGACACCGAAGCGGCGCTCGGCGGCCTTGAGGAGCTTGTTCTCCTCGAACTCCTCGTCCTCCTCGTCGGCCCGGGCCTCCTGGATGAGCTTCCAGGCGGTCCAGATCAGGAAGGCGCCGAAGAGGTAGAAGACCCACGCGAAGCTGGCGAGGATGGCGGCGCCCGCGGCGATGAAGATCGCCCGCAGGACCAGGGCTATGAGCACACCGACGAGGAGCACGCGCTGCTGGTACTGCGAGGGCACCGAGAACTTCGCCATGATCAGGACGAAGACGAAGAGGTTGTCGACGCTCAGCGACTTCTCGGTGATGAAGCCCGCGAAGAACTCTCCGCCGGCCTGGCCGCCGCCGAAGATCAGCAGGCCGAGGCCGAAGAGGCCGGCCAGGGCGATCCAGACGACCGTCCAGATTCCGGCTTCCTTGATGGAGACGTCGTGCGGCTTGCGGCCGATGAAGAAGTCGACCGCGATGAGGGCGGCGAGGCCCACGATGGTCAGGACCCACAGGGTCACGGAAACATCCACTGATCCTCCGGCATTACGTAACGGCAAATAACCAGCGTCGTCGCGCTGCCGGAGGTCTCTTCCACCCAAGGTGGGCCGACGCCCCGGGAGCAGATCCAGGGGATCTGTTCCGTATTGACGGGTACGCCGCATCGACAGGGAGTACTCCCCTCCGTGAGGAAAACGGTACCCCAATCACCAAGGAAAGGTAAAGCGATTGGCAAAAGAAAGGTCAAAATAGCTGGTCAGGCAGCTTTACGTGTACTTGGTACGGGCGGCGGCCACCTGATTGAGCACCTGCTGGAGCACCTGGCTGCCCTGCGGCACGAGCGCGGGCTCGTACGTCCAGGCGTGCCCCACCCACGGGTCGGCGAGATGGTCGTCGGGCACCGGGCTCAGTCGCAGCAGCGAACGCCACAGCGGGTCGAGCAACGGGCCGTACGCGGCGGCCTCCTCGCGGTCCGCGACCATCATCAGATGGACGCCGACCGCCGGGCCCTCGTCGGCGAGGTAGCGCAGCTGGGTCACGGCGCGGTCGTCGAAGCCGTGCGGGAAGTCGTTGACGATCAGCAGCTGCTCGGAGGTGTCGAAGCCCGGCGGGAGCGCGTCGGGCGCCCCTCCGCGCACCGCCATCTGCACCAGGTCGACGCGCTCTGTGAGCCGGGCCAGAACATCGGCGACACCGGCCGCACCGAGAGCCGGCGGGCCGGCGAGCACACCGGTCTGCACCAGCGGGACGAGCGCCTGGCCTCCGGAGCCCGCCGGGTCGATGACGTGCACGGTGAACTCGCCCGTCGGATAGACGGCGAGCAGCCGGGCCGCGTGCGCCACCGCCGACTCCATCGCCAGGCGCTTGAGCTCATGGGAGTCGGTGAAGGAGCCGTCGAGGGAGTCGGCCCGTCCGCTGTCGATCCACAGCCCGCGCTCCAGCGGCAGCCTGACCAGCATCGGGATGCGCAGCTGCGGGGCCTCGGGAAGGTGCAGGTCGCCCAGGCGCAGGGCCATGGGGATCTCCATCGGCACGCGGTAGCCGTGCCAGACGGGGTTGTCCCAGCGGGCGTAGGCCGCGGGCAGCGCGGGCTCGACGACGTCGGCCTCGGCGGCGAGCTGGGCGAGGTCCCGGTCCAGGGCGGTACGGGCCTGGTCGACGAGCTGGGTGTGCTTGGCGCGGGCCGCCTCGCGCGCGGCGTCGCTCTGACCGCCGATCCGGCTGCGCGGGTCGGACAGGGCCTGGTCGAGCTCCTTCTCCATGCGCGAGTCGGCGAAGTCGACGGCGCTGCGGTACGCGGCCATGGTGCGGGCCAGGTCCTCGAACATGCCCCACACCTGGTTGTAGAGCCGCTCGTCCATGGACCAGCCGGTCGCGTCCCCGGCGACGGGCTGCGCGGGCTGTCCGGGCTGGGCCGGGGGCGCCGTCGGCGGAGGTGGCGGCGGGGCCGTGGTCTGGCGGCGCGGGTGGCTGTAGTCGACGGAGCCGCCGGTGGTGGAGCCGGGCTGCGGGGCGGCGGACGGGTCCGGGGCGGCCGGGGGGTCGTAGGGCGAGGCCGGCGGTTGTCCGGGGGTGCCGGGCGGCTGGGCCGCGTAAGGCGACGAGGGCTGACCGGGCGGTGGCGTGCCATAGGGGGAAGCCGGCTGACCTGGGGCCGGGGTGCCGTAGGGCGAGGACGGCTGGCCAGGTGTGCCCGGCGTCTGCGTGCCGTACGGCGACACGGGCGGGGACGGCGGTACGGCGCCCTGAGCCGCAGCGCCGCCCTGGTCGGCGCCGAGGGTCGGGGCCGACGCGTGCCGCGTGCGGTCGCCGTCGGTCGTGCGGGGTGCCTGCACCGAGCGGGCGAGGCCCTGGGCCACGGCGTCGTTGATGCCGGCGGCCAGTTGGTGGGCCTCGGGCAGACCCTGGTCGGCGAAGAGGTCGGCGAGACCCCCCGCGTATCCCTGGCCGACGGCGCGGACCTTCCAGGCGCCCTGGCGGCGGTACAGCTCCAGGGCGACGACGGCGGACTCGGCGTCCAGGCCGGTGATGGTGTAGTTGGCGATCTCGGAGCCGTCGAGGCCGGTGACCGCGAGGAAGGGAGCGGCGAGGCCGCCGAACCGGACGGGCCCGCCCACCCCGGTGGGCAGGGCGAGCAGCACGCTGATCCGGTGCACGGCCTCCGGCATGGCGCCGAGGTCCACCGCGAGACGGTGGTCGGCGGCGGCCTGCCGGGAGACCTCCAGGCCAGGCAGCGTGGGAGCGCCCGGGTGGGCCACCCACTCCACGCCGTGGACCTTGCCGTGCTCGTCGCTGAGCGTCGCGCCGGCCACGACCGGCTTGCCGGCCGAGACCCGGATCTCGAGGCGGGCCTGGGAGAGCGGGTGGTTCTGCCCCCGCACCAGCTCGGCCGTCATGCCTTCGTCCCCCTGTGTCGCTTTCGGTGTCCGGTGCCGCCAGGGCCCGTCCGCCGGATCATGCCGACGTCACGGGCCCTGGCCGGGCGGCCTACAGGTGCGGCAGGATCGCCGGCATCAGGTCCTGGAAGGTGCGGCCGTTGGCCGGGGTGCCCAGCGCCGTCATCGTCCAGCCCGGGCCGTTGCGGTGCACCTTCGCCATGATCTGGGCCGTGTAGGCGCCGCCGCCCGCGAGGGTGTAGCGGGCCAGTTCCTGGCCGTTGGTCTCGTCGACCAGACGGCAGAACGCGTTCTGCACTTCCTGGAAGGTCTGGCCCGTGAAGGAGTTCACGGTGAAGACGATCTGGTCGATGTGGACCGGGACGCGCGCGAGGTCGACGAGGATCGCCTCGTCGTCGCCGCCCTGGCCGACACCGCCGACGAGGTTGTCGCCGGTGTGGCGCACCGAGCCGTCATCGCTCACCAGGTGGCGGAAGAAGACGACGTCGACGGGCTGCTTGTCCGCGAACAGCACGGCGGACGCGTCCAGGTCGATCTCACGGGTGCGCGAACCGAACAGGCCACGGCGGGGGGCCGCCTGCCAGCCGAGACCCATGCGCACCGCGGTCAGGCTGCCGCCGTCGTTCTTCTGCAGACTGATGGCCTGACCCTTGGTCATGTTGACGGTCACGCGCTGATTCCCCTCTCGAACTGTCCCCTGTTGCCGCGGAGTCCGCGGTTGACCAGAACCCTACGCAGGAGCACTGACAGTGCCGCTACCCGGGGCCGTACTTTGTGTCGGTCTTGCAACACTGCGCGTACAACAGGGGCGTCGCGTGTCCGTCAGGCGATACCCGCCTCCCGCATCTGGCGCAGTTCCTTCTTCATCTCCGAGACCTCGTCGCGCAGCCGGGCCGCGATCTCGAACTGGAGGTCCGCGGCGGCGGCGCGCATCCGCGCGGTCATCTCCTCGATCTGCTCGGCCAGCTCGGCCGCCGGCCGGTCGGTCGGCACGGTCTCCTTGGCCTTGCCCTTGGCGGCCTTGCCACCCGCCGCCTTGCCGCCGAGGGCGGGCACGGGAGCCTTGGCGCCCTTGCCGTCCTTCTGCTTGCGGTAGCCGGAACCCAGCAGCTGCTCGGTGTCGACGTCCTCGCGGGCGATCTGGGCCACGATGTCGTTGATCTTCTTGCGGAGCGGCTGGGGGTCGATCCCGCGCTCGGTGTTGTACGCGACCTGCTTCTCCCGGCGCCGGTTGGTCTCGTCGATCGCCTTCGCCATCGCCGGGGTGATCTTGTCGGCGTACATGTGGACCTGGCCGGAGACATTGCGCGCCGCGCGGCCGATGGTCTGGATCAGGGAGGTGCCGGAGCGCAGGAAGCCCTCCTTGTCGGCGTCGAGGATCGCCACCAGGGACACCTCGGGCAGGTCGAGGCCCTCACGGAGGAGGTTGATGCCGACCAGCACGTCGAACTCACCGGAGCGCAGTTCGCGCAGCAGTTCCACGCGGCGCAGGGTGTCGACGTCACTGTGCAGGTAGCGGACCTGGATGCCGAGCTCCAGGAAGTAGTCCGTGAGGTCCTCGGCCATCTTCTTGGTGAGCGTGGTGACCAGGACGCGCTCGTCCTTCTCGGTGCGGGTGCGGATCTCGTGCACCAGGTCGTCGATCTGGCCCTCGGTGGGCTTGACCACGACCTCGGGGTCGACCAGGCCGGTCGGGCGGATGATCTGCTCGACGACGCCGTCCGCGCGGGACAGCTCGTAGTTGCCGGGGGTGGCCGACAGATAGACGGTCTGCCCGATGCGCTCCTGGAACTCCTCCCACTTCAGCGGGCGGTTGTCGAGGGCGGACGGCAGCCGGAAGCCGTGGTCGACGAGGGTGCGCTTGCGGGAGGCGTCGCCCTCGTACATGGCGCCGATCTGCGGAACGGTGACATGCGACTCGTCGATGACGAGCAGGAAGTCGTCCGGGAAGTAGTCGAGCAGGGTGTTCGGCGGGGAGCCGGGCTGCCGGCCGTCGAAGTGCATCGAGTAGTTCTCGACGCCGGAGCAGGAGCCGATCTGGCGGAGCATCTCCAGGTCGTACGTGGTGCGCATGCGCAGCCGCTGGGCCTCGAGGAGCTTGCCCTGCTTCTCCAGCTCCGTGAGGCGCTCGCCCA
Source organism: Streptomyces sp. NPDC057280 (assembly GCF_042668605.1). Taxonomy (NCBI): domain Bacteria; kingdom Bacillati; phylum Actinomycetota; class Actinomycetes; order Kitasatosporales; family Streptomycetaceae; genus Streptomyces; species Streptomyces sp. NPDC057280. The sequence continues at coordinate 1,482,147 of NZ_JBHUYR010000002.1, read as the reverse complement.
GCTCCTTCTCGATGTCGTTGACGGCCCGCTCCATGCGCTCGGGACCCGCGACGTAGTGGGAGGCCGGGAAGACGTACAGCTGCTGGTCGTCGCTGATGATCTCGCCGGTGAGCGGGTGGAGGGTCGACAGCGCCTCGATCTCGTCGCCGAACATCTCGATGCGGACGGCGAGCTCCTCGTAGACCGGGAAGATCTCGATGGTGTCGCCGCGGACCCGGAAGGTGCCGCGGGTGAAGGCCAGGTCGTTGCGCGTGTACTGGATGTCCACGAAGCGGCGCAGCAGCTCGTCGCGGTCGAGTTCGTCGCCGACCCTGAGGGGGACCATCCGGTCCACGTACTCCTGCGGGGTGCCGAGGCCGTAGATGCAGGAGACCGAGGCGACCACGACGACGTCACGGCGGGTGAGCAGCGAGTTGGTCGCGGAGTGGCGCAGGCGCTCGACCTCCTCGTTGATCGAGGAGTCCTTCTCGATGTAGGTGTCCGACTGCGGGACGTAGGCCTCGGGCTGGTAGTAGTCGTAGTACGAGACGAAGTACTCGACGGCGTTGTTGGGCAGGAGCTCCCGGAACTCGTTCGCCAGCTGGGCGGCGAGGGTCTTGTTCGGGGCCATCACCAGGGTGGGCCGCTGGAGCTTCTCGATCATCCACGCGGTGGTGGCGGACTTGCCGGTGCCGGTCGCGCCGAGGAGGACGACGTCCTTCTCACCGGCCTCGATGCGCTTGGCCAGCTCGGCGATGGCCGCCGGCTGGTCACCGCTGGGCTGGTAGGGGCTGACGACCTCGAAGGGCGCCACCGTGCGTTCGATGTGGGAAACGGGCCGCATGCAACCACCGTACGACCCCCCACTGACAACGCGGTCCGATCAGCGGTTCTGCGGGGCGCGGGAGCTTCGGTGGCCGGCGCCGCGGCGGGTGCGGACCGTCGGGCGGCGGGCGGTGTGCGCGGCCTCGGCGTGGGCCGGGATACCTGGCTTGTCCTCGACGGGCGCCCACTCGGGTTTGCCCATGACCATCAGCGGGTCGAACATCACGACGACGCCGGCGATCAGCAGGAAGGCGAGCGGGCCGACCATCATGGGCGCGAGCAGTTCCGCGGGCGAGTCGCCCGAGGACGGGGCGGCGGAGGTGCCGTGCAGATGGACGCTGAGGGCGGCCATGCCCGTGTAGTGCATGCCGCTGACGGCGAGCCCCATGACGAGGCTCGCGCCCACGCTCCACATCAGCCCCCTGACCTGGCCGGCCGCCCACAGCGCGGCGGTGGCGGCGCACATGGCTATGACGACGGAGGCGGTGACGGTGAGCGTGTTGTACTCCAGGTTCCCGTTGAGCCGCATTCCGGCCATGCCGAGGTAATGCATGGAGGCGACGCCGAGCCCGGTGATGGTGCCCCCGGTGAACAGGGCCGTTCCCCTCGCGCCTTTGTAGCCGACGATGAAGATCCCGACGCCCACCATGACGATCGCGACGCCGAGGCTCGCGAACGTGGTCGGCTTGTCGTAGTGGATCGGGGCGCCCTTGACGGTGAACCCCATCATGGCGACGAAGTGCATGGTCCATATGCCGGAGCCGATCGCGGCGGCGCCGAGGGCCAGCCAGCCCGGGCGCCACGAGTTCGAGACCAGCATGGATCTGGTGGTGCAGCGCAGGCCAAGGGCGCCTCCCAGGCAAGCCATGAGGTAGGCCACCAGCGGTGTGACGAGTCCGTAGCTGAATCCGTCGACCGTGCCTTGCATGCGCGGCTACCCTTCCGCCTTCTTGCGTCCCGGAATGTGCTGAAAAGCGCCCCTTCCCAGGACCGCTGGAGCGGTCAGGGTCGAGGCGAAGAGTATGACCTCCACCGGAATGGTCGAACGATTTTCCGGCAAAGAAACACGCCCTTGCCACGGCGTTGCCGCAGTTGTGCGGCACCCGTGAGCGGAGTTGGGCAACTCCATTCAATCTGTGGCCATTCTCCACTTCGCTGCTGTTGACCCTCTGCTGTCACAGTGGAGCTGTCCGTGCACGCTCGACGCAAGGAGTACGCATGCACGCGCGCGCTGTTGCCGCCACGACCACCGCGCTTCTGGGGACCGCCGCCCTCCTGCTTCCCTCCTCCGACGTCCGGGCCGCCGAGGACGGCGAACCGCCCACGGTCATCGCCCACCGGGGCGCCTCGGCCTACGCGCCGGAGAACACCCTGGCCGCCGTCGACGCGGCGGCCCGGCTGGGCATCCACTGGGTCGAGAACGACGTCCAGCGCACCAAGGACGGCGAGCTGGTCGTCATCCACGACGACAGCCTCCAGCGCACCACCGACGTCGAGGAGGTGTTCCCCGGCCGGGCACCCTGGAAGGTGAAGGACTTCACCGCCTCCGAGATCGCGCGCCTCGACGCGGGCAGCTGGTTCGGCCCCTCCTACGCGGGCGCGCGCGTACCGACCCTGGAGCAGTACGTGCACCGGGTCGAGCGCAACAGCCAGAACCTGCTCCTGGAGATCAAGAACCCCGCCCTCTACCCGGGCATCGAACAGCAGACCCTGAAGGTCCTCTCCGACGAGGGCTGGCTCGACCAGACGCACCGCGCGAGCCGGCTGATCGTGCAGAGCTTCAGCGCGGACAGCGTGCGCACCGTCCACCAGCTGAAGCCCGGCGTCAAGACCGCCATCCTCGGTACGCCGTCCGTCGCGAAACTGTCGGCGTACGCGGCGTTCACCGACCAGATCAACCCGTCGTACAGCACCATCTCCCCCGGGTACGTCGCCACGGTCCACGCCTTCGACGGGGCGCACGACAAACCGCTGAAGGTCTTCGCCTGGACCGTCAACGACGCGGAGACGGCCCGCCGGGTCGCCGGGTACGACGTCGACGGCATCATCAGCAACAAGCCGGACGTGGTCCGGGACGCGACCGACGGGTCCTGAGCCGCACGGACCGGGCGGGCCCCGCGCCACCCAACACCGGGCGGGCCGCGAGGCCCGCGGGTCCGCTCCGCGGGGCGTTGTCAGTGGTGGGCCGTACGGTGGGCGCATGGACAGCCATGGGCAGAACGAGCAGCAGGTCGTATGGGCCGTCGTCGGCACCGACATCGGCCCCCTGCTGCTGGCCGCGACCCGCGCGGGCCTCGTCAACGTCGTGTTCCACGCCACCGACCCGGTGCGCGACAAGGCGCTCGACCGGCTCGCCTCCCGTCTGGGCGGCGAGCCCGTCGAGGCGCCCGGCTCCCCGCTGCTGGCCGAGCCGATACGCCAGGTCGAGGCGTACTTCGCGGGTCGGCGGCGCGATTTCGAGCTGTCCCTGGACTGGTCGCTGATCTCCGGCTTCAACCGGCAGGTGCTGCGCGAGCTGGCCGCCGGGGTGCCGTACGGCAGTGTCGTGGGGTACGGCGATCTGGCCGGCCGGGTCGGTCAGCCGGGCGCGGCGCAGGCGGTCGGGGTGGCGATGGGCTCCAACCCGTTGCCGGTGGTCGTGCCCTGCCACCGGGTCGTGGAGAGCGACGGCGGGATCGGCGGGTTCGGGGGCGGCCTGGAGACCAAGCGGAAGCTGCTCGCCTTGGAGGGCGTGCTCCCCGAACCGCTGTTCTAGGAGACGGCGCACCTCTGCAAGAGACGCCCTCGGAGGGGGCACGCAGGTCAGTCGCAGTGCCGTGCCTCGAAGACCCGGAGGACGACATGGTCGGGACATGCGGAATTGTCCGTCATGGGCCCCACGCTGGTGTCGTCTCCCACGGCTCGCGAGGGTTTGGCCGGGTGTGCCGCCCGCCAGAGATGAGGGAAGGACGATCGACAGGAGGCAGGCGCGTGGTGCTGGTGGTTTCCGAAGAAGTGCGCGAGGCGATCGACGCGCGTCGACCGGTGGTGGCCCTGGAGTCCACGATCATCGCGCACGGGCTGCCGCGGCCGCGCAATCTCCAGGTGGCGCTGGAGCTGGAGGACGTCGTACGGCGGGAGGGCGCCGTTCCCGCGACGATCGCCGTGCTGGACGGGCAGCCTCATGTCGGCCTGGACAAGCAGCAGTTGGAGCGGGTCGCGAACGAGGACGGCATCCGCAAGCTGGGCCATCGCGATCTGCCGCTCGCGGTGGCCGCCGGGGCGAGCGGGGCGACCACGGTGTCGGCGACCGCGCTGCTGGCGGCGCTGGCGGGCGTGCGGGTGTTCGCGACGGGCGGGCTCGGCGGGGTGCACCGGGAGTGGACGGTGACGCAGGACGAGTCGGCCGACCTGGGGCTGCTGGCGCGGACGCGGATCACGGTGGTGTGCGCGGGCGTGAAGTCGATCCTGGACGTGCCGGCGACCCTGCAACGGCTGGAGACGCTGGGTGTCGCGGTGGCCGGGTACGGCACGGACCGCTTCCCCGGCTTCTATCTGTCGGACTCGGGCCATCCGGTGGACTGGACCCTGGAGTCCCCGGAGCAGGTGGCGGCGGTGATGCGGGCTCAGGACACCGTGGCCGGACCGGAGTCGGCACTGATCGTCGCCAACCCGGTTCCCGAAGCTGAGCAGTTGGACCCGGACCTGCACGCGCGCGTACTGGCCGATGCCCTGCACGCGTGCGAGGAACGGGGCGTCACGGGCCAGGGCGTCACCCCGTTCCTCCTCGACTACCTGGTACGACACACCGACGGCGCCTCGCTGGAGGCCAATCTGGCGGCGGTACGGGGCAATGTGCGGTTGGCGGGGCGCATCGCGGCGGCCTGGGCCGGGGCGTAGGGATGAGCGCGGGGAGGGCCGGGGACGAGGCGGTGCCGGCCGGATCGCCCGAGGCGGCCAGCGACGAGGCAGCGTCGGCCGGAACACACGAGGCAGCCGGGGGCGGAGGGATGTCCGTCGGGTCGGTCGCGGGAGGTGAGGGCGAGGCAGCCTGTGTCGGCTCATCGGACGGGACCTTGCTGGTTGTCGGGGACGTCATCACCGACATCGTCGCCCGGCATCAGGGGCCGCTCGCGGCGCGTACGGACACCGTCGCGGCGATTCGGACGCTGCCCGGTGGGGCCGGTGCCAACGTGGCCTGCTGGGCGGCCCATTGGGGCGGGGGCGAGGTCCGGTTGCTCGGGCGGGTGGGCGCGGACGCGGCAGCCTGGCACGAGCTGGAGCTGACCGCGTGCGGGGTACGGCCGGCTCTCGTCGTCGATCCGGATGCGCCGACCGGCACGGTGATCTGTCTCGTCGACACGAGTGCCGCCGCCGAGCGGACGTTGGTCACGGACAGCGGGGCGTCCCTGCGGCTCACTCCGGACGACTGGTCGGACACCTTGCTCGACGGGGTGACCCGGCTGCACCTGTCGGGGTATCTGCTGTTCTCCGCGGGGAGCCGGGCGTTCGTGGAGAGGGCCCTGGAGGGGGCACGCGCGCGTGGGGTACCGGTGAGCCTGGATCCGGCGTCGGCGGGCTTCCTCGTGGAGCTGGGCGTCGACCGGTTCCTCACGCTCGTGGAGGGCATTGACGTCCTCCTGCCCAGCCGCGACGAGGCCTGCCTGCTGACGGGACTGCCCGACGCTGAGGACGCGGCGGCCAAGCTCAGCCGTCATGTTCCGCTGGTGGTCACCAAGCTGGGCGCGGACGGTGCGCTGGTGGCCCGCTCGGGCACCGTGTCCGCCCGCATCCCCGCGGTCCCGGCCACTCCCACGGACACGACGGGGGCCGGCGACGCCTTCACAGGTGCCTTCCTCGCCACCCTGCTCACCGGCGCCGGACCCGAGGACGCGGCGCGGGAAGGATGCCGGGCGGGGGCGAGGGCGGTCGAGACGGTAGGGGGCAGACCGCCGGTGACACGCCCGCCCGCACAGCACCGGCGGGACGCCCCACCCGGCGGGCATGGGTGACCCGACACCCGAACGTCCGGACGGCCGTGGCGCGCCTCCGTCGGGGTCTACCCCTTCCGCCCCCACGCGGAAATCATCGGCGCCGTAGCCAGATCCATCCCCCCGGCCTCGACGTTCGCCAGGTGCCGGTCGATCTCCTCGTCCGTGGCCAGGCCCGCCGTGACCAGGTCGGTGCGGACCTGGCGGATCGTGGCGGACTCCAGGGCCGCGCAGGCGGGTGACGTCAGCGGGAAGTACGCGTCGGCCGCCACGCGACGCAGACCGGCCTCCCGCAGCAGACGCGGAAGTCTGCGGCCGTAGGAGAGGTCGGCGCCGCGGTCGGCGAGGAGCCGGCGGAATCCGGTGCGCAGCCGGTTCGCCAACTGCTCGGCGGGACCGTGTTCGTCGGGACAGGTCAGGGGTTGCAGCGCGGGGTCGGCGTCCTCGATCAGCAGTCGTCCGCCGGGCCGCAGGGACTCCACCATCGACCGCAACGCCCGTTCCCGGTCCGGCACATGGACGAGTACGAGCCTCGCGTGCACGAGGTCGAATCCCTCCCCCGGCGGCTCCTCCGCACCGACGTCGTGGACCCGCACCTCCACCGGCGGCCGGGCGGCCGGGGCGACCCGGGAGGTGTCGATGTCGGTCGCGACGACCCTGCCGGTCGGCCCCACCTTCTTGGCCAGCCAGGACACGACGGACGTACCGCCGGCCCCGACCTCCCAGCAGCGCCAGCCGGGTCCGATGCCGAAACCTTCGAGGTGCCGGAACGTCGTGGGGTCGAAGAGGGAGGCGAAGGCGTCGAAGCGCTCTCCGGCCTCCGTCTGCCGATTGTCGAGGAGATATCCGTCGGTTCGCATCATGTCGCGATCATCCCAGTTGTCCTGCTTGTCCACGGTGGTCGACGCTCCGATGCAACAGCCACGACGGCTAAGACGGCTAAGACGGCTAAGACGGCACGGCGATGCAACCCTACGAGGGGTACCCGAGCCTCCCACGCCGCCTCGAAAACCCGTCGTCCACAGGCGGGAACAAAGCGGAATGCCCTGCTCCCACAGGCTTACCCGCGTTTCACGCAGGGCTGGCACACTGGCACGCCAGGGCGCAGCAATGCGGCGAGCGGGGATCCACGCAAGGAGATCCAGATGTCCATGGCAGGGAATCTGCGGAAGGTCACGAGCCTCAGCAGGGTCGGCGGCCTCCGCAGGGTGGCGAGGCTGGCGCGGCGCCGCCCGCGTGTGGACCTGAGCCATCCCGCCCGGTCGCCGCTGGGCTCCTCGGTGGTGAACTGCGTGTCGTACCGGGAGGGGGCCAGGGTCCCGGGCGGCGGCGACCTGGTCGACACCGTGGAGCAGGTGCGCAAGCACGGGGACGGTTTCGTGTGGCTCGGTCTCCATGAGCCGACGGACCAGGAGTTCGCGGGCATCGCGGAGCTGTTCGAACTGCACCCGCTGGCGGTGGAGGACGCGATCGAGGCGCATCAGCGTCCGAAGCTGGAGCGGTACGACGAGACGCTGTTCGCGGTGTTCAAGACCGTCTGCTACGTGGAGCACGAGGAGCTCACGGCGACGAGCGAGGTGGTGAACACCGGCGAGATCATGGTGTTCGTCGGCGAAGACTTCGTGATCACCGTGCGCCACGGGATGCACGGCTCCCTGGGCCCGTTGCGCGAGGAACTGGAGACCGACCCGCAGCAGCTCGCCAAGGGGCCGGCCGCGGTGCTGCACGCGATCGCGGACCACGTGGTGGACGACTATCTGAACGTCACGGACGCGGTGCAGGCGGACATCGACCAGGTCGAGACGGACGTCTTCTCGCCGGACGGCGCGCGGACCGACCCGGGCCGCATCTACCAGCTCAAGCGTGAACTCCTCGAACTGAAGCGGGCCGTGGTGCCGCTGACCCGTCCGATCGAGGAATTGTCCACGCGTCCGATACGAGTGGTGAGCTCGGAGATACAGGCGTACTTCCGCGACGTCTCGGACCATCTCCTGCGCGCCAAGGAGCAGATCGCCGCCTTCGACGAACTCCTCAACTCGATCCTCCAGGCACACCTCGCCCAGGTGACGGTCGCGCAGAACGAGGACATGCGGAAGATCACGGCCTGGGCGGCGATCGTCGCCGTGCCGACGATGGTCTGCGGGGTGTACGGCATGAACTTCGACCACATGCCGGAGCTGCGCTGGACGTTCGGCTACCCCATGGTCCTCGGCGTCATATCCGTGGCGTGCCTGGTGCTGTATCGCGGCTTCCGGCGCAACGGCTGGCTCTGAGCCCTCGCCCGTGGACGACGGTCAGCGCGCGCTCTTCGCGTAGACGCTCTCCGCCCAGGCCGCGATCTGGTCCTCCGTCAGATGGTGGGCGAGGTCGGCCTCGCTGATCATGCCGACCAGGCGCTTGTTCTCGATGACGGGGAGCCGGCGGATCTGGTGGTCCTGCATCTCCCGGAGCACGTCGCTGACATCGGCGTCCGCGTCGATCCAGCGGGGCGTGCCCTGGGCCATCTCACCGGCGGTGACCTTGGCCGGGTCGTGCCCCACGGCCACACAGCCGACGACGATGTCCCGGTCGGTGAGGATGCCGCAGAGCCGCTCGTTCGCGTCGCTGATGGGCAGGGCTCCGACATTGAGCTCACGCATCAGCTGGGCGGCGCGGTCCAGGGTCTCGTGCGCGGGGATCCACTGGGCGCCGCGGTGCATGATGTCTCCGGCGGTGGTCATGAAGTACCTCCCGGTGCCGGACGGCCGGCGCGGAGCGGACGCACCGCTGGTCCCGGCGCGGAGCGGAAGAGCTCCGCTGGTCCCGGCGCCGTTCATTCTCGCCGCGCCCGGCCGCCGCCGCACCCGGAGGCGAGGGCCGGGGGGGCGAGGCGGATCAGGCGGAGAAGCCGACGATCTTCCGCGGGACGACGCGGATGATCACGCGGGTCTCGTCCTCCTTCTCGGCGGGCGGGTCGATGCCGAGGTACTTGTGCGCGAGGTCGTGCGGGAGGCGCTTGTCGGGGTCCGGGAGGATCTCGGCGGTGCCGCGGATCTCGACCGAGGTGTAGGGGTTGGCCAGGTCGTAGACCGAGACGCTGATGCGGGGGTCGCGGCGCAGGTTGCGGATCTTCTGGCGGTTGTCGATCGAGGAGAAGAGGACGGCGTCGCCCTCGCGTTTGATCCAGACCACGGAGTTCTGCGGGGCGCCGTCGGGACCGAGGGTGGCGACGCTGGCGAAGTTCTTGCCGTCGAGGAGGGCGCGGACGGAGTCGTCGAAAGAGAGCTGACCGCTCGTGGAAGTCGTCATGGGACCCAGCGTAGTTACATGCACGCGCATATAAAAGTGGTTTGCTGGATCTTCCGGAAACGAATCCTGGGAGCGCGGTCAGCCCCGCCATGCCGGGTGCCGGGGGTCGTCGGCGCGCACCAGGACGTCGGCGGTGCCCGCGGGGTCGGTCTCGCGCTCGTAGCGCTCGAAGGCCTCCAGGGTCCACTGCTCAGGGCCGGGGGTGCGGCGGCGCAGTGCGCCCGGGGAGAGGAGGACGTGGACGGTCAGGTCGAAGGGGAACCAGTGGCGCAACAGGAGGGGGCCGTGCAGCAACAGGAAACCGTTGGGCGGGAGTTGGACGTAGGGGCTGCGGGTGGCGCGGTCGGTGTCGGGGTCCCACAGGTCGGGCAGGACGCGGCCGTCGCCGCCGGGTTCGAGCGGGCCGAAGACCTCGCGCCACAGGGCGCCGGTGTCGAACCAGCCGTCGTAATAGGCCTCGACGTCCTGGTGGCCGTACTCGAAGCGGAGCGAGGCGGGGCGCAGGAAGCCCTGGGTGCCGACGACGAGAGAGGGGCGGCCTCGTACGCGGAGCGCTTCCGCGACGCGTTCGGCGAGGTCCTGGGGACGGGCCGCCGGGGCGCCGTCGAAGGCGATGCGCGGCCAGGGGCCGCCGTCGGCCGGCTTCAGGTCGAGAAGGCGGTCGGCGAGGAGGTCGCCGAGCCGGTCCCAGGTGATCGCTTCGAGTCGCACACGGCCCATGATGCGTCAGCCGACGGTCAGGACGCGTCCCGCTCGTGGGACCGGCGGGCGGCGAGCGGATGCGGGAGGCGGGTCTCGCTCCTGGCGGGGGCGGCGTCGAGGAGGGGGATCAGGGTGCGGCCGAGAGAACCCCGGGAGGAGGACGGGAGGAGGGTGCGCCGCGCACCGGGCGGTGCGATCTGCGGTGAGCGGGCACCCGAGGGGCGGGGCCGACGCTGTCGTACGCGGACCCCGCGGTGGCGGTGGTCGACGAGATCGAGCGGCCCACGCGGCATCGGACGCGGGTGCCGGTGACCGGCGCGGAGTAGGGCCGGTGGGGTGGTTCGTGGCCCGTGCACGGGAATGAACCCCCTATGGCACACCTGGCAACTCCCGCGCACCGCACGGACCTTCTCGTCTTCCAGCCCGTCAGGCGGAAGCAGTGCGCCGAGTGCCGGAGCGGGCCGTTGGCGATGCTCGTCCTGGAGGACGGGGCGCCCCGGTGCCTGGACTGCGCCGACCTCGGCCACCTGGTGTTCCTGCCGCGCGGCGACACCGCGCTGACGCGCAGGTCGCGGGAGGAGAGCGGGCTGTCGGCGGTGGTCGTACGGTTCAACCGGCGCAAGGGGCGGTACGAACGGCAGGGCGTCCTCGTCGAGGAGAGTGCCCTGGCCCGGGCGGAGGCACGGTGCCTGGCGGACGCCGAGGCACGGCGGCGGCGCCGGGTGCGGGACGCCCGGCGGCGGGCGGTCGAGGACGTGCGGTTCACGGAGGCGTTCGCGGCGGAGATCCGCCGGCTGTTTCCCGGCTGCCCCGCCGACCGGGCCCGCGGCATCGCCGCGCACGCGTCGCTGCGGGGCAGCGGACGGGTGGGGCGGAGTGCGGCAGGGCGGGCGTTGTCGGAGGGGGCCGTCGTCTCGGCGGTGGTGGCGTCCGTACGGCATCTGGACACGCCGTACGACCAGTTGCTGATGAGCGGAGTGCCTCGGCATGAGGCCCGGCGGAGAATCGCGGTGGCGGTGGAGGGGGTGCTGGGCGGGTGGCGGTGACTCGCCGGCGCCGCGGCGGGCAGAGGCCGGACATTCAGGCGGCACCGGAGCGGCAGGACGGAGACGTGCTCTGGACGCCTGCGTATGTGTCCGCGCCGATCGGCCATGGTGACGCGTCCCGTACGGGAATTCACTTGTGGTGACGGTGGGTGCCGGGCAGGATCTCGGCTCGATGCGGGAGTTGACGTTGAGATGATCGCTGGACCGTACTTCGTACTGACGGTGCTGGGCGTGCTGGGGACCGGGCTGGTCGCGGGGGTGTTCTGCGCGTTCTCGACCTTCGTGATGAAGGGGCTCGCCGCGCTGCCGCCCGCGCAGGGCGTCGCCGCGATGAACGCGATCAACGTGGCGGCGCTGCGGCCGGCGTTCATGCTCGTGTTCGTCGGCTCGGCGGTGCTGTGCGCGGTGCTCGCGGTGGTGACGTTCGTGCTGCTGCCGGACGACGGCACGGTGGAGCTGCTGGTGGGCAGCGCGCTGTATCTGGTCGGCTCGTTCGGCGTGACGATGGTGGCGAACGTGCCGCGCAACGAGGCCCTGCTCGAGCTGGACGCCGGGACGCCCGAAGCGGCCGCGTACTGGCCGACGTACGTGCGCGAGTGGACGCTGTGGAACCACGTCCGCACGGTCGCCTCGGGGGCGGCGGCGGTGGCGTACGTCCTGGCCCTCACCTGACCGCAGGACGGTGCCCCGCGGTCGGCCCCCGCCCGCCGAGAAAGCGCTGTCCCCCACTCTGCGTCTGTGGCCAGGGCGACGTATCGTGGCCGGAAGAGTGCCGCCCGATGACGCACGGCCCGTCGATGCCAACGCAAGGAAGACGGCCATGGCCGATCCCAAGGGATTCATGACCACCCCTCGCCAGGACTGGCCCCGCCGGCCGGTCGAGGAGCGGGTCCGGGACTGGGACGAGGTGTACGTCCCCGGGGCGTTGCTGCCCATCATCAACAAGCAGGCGGACCGGTGCATGGACTGCGGCATCCCGTTCTGCCACGACGCCTGTCCGCTCGGGAACCTCATCCCCGAGTGGAACGACCTCGTCTCCCGGGACGACTGGCGGGCCGCCGCCGACCGGCTGCACGCCACCAACAACTTCCCCGAGTTCACCGGCCGGTTGTGCCCGGCGCCGTGCGAGGCGGGGTGTGTGCTCGCCATCAACCAGCCCGCGGTCACCATCAAGAACGTCGAGGCGGCCATCGCCGACCGGGCCTGGGAGCTCGGTTTCGCGCCACCGCGGCCGCCGGACCGGCTGTCCGGGCGGACCGTCGCCGTCATCGGCTCGGGACCGACGGGACTGGCGGCGGCACAGCAGCTGACGCGGGCGGGCCACACGGTCGCCGTGTTCGAGAAGGACGACCGGCTCGGCGGGCTGATGCGGTACGGCATCCCCGAGTTCAAGATGGAGAAGCACCATCTGGAGCGCCGTATCGCGCAGATGCGGGCCGAGGGGACGAAGTTCCGTACGTCCACGGCGGTCGGGCGGGACATCGGGGCGGCCGAGCTGCGGGCGCGGTACGACGCCGTCGTGATCGCCACCGGTGCGACCGCCTGGCGTGACCTGGACGTGCCCGGGCGGGAGTTGGCCGGCATCCACCAGGCCATGGAGTATCTGCCGCTGGCCAACCGGGTGTGCGAGGGGGATCTGGACGTCTCCCCGATGTCCGCCGCCGGGAAGCACGTCGTCATCGTCGGCGGCGGTGACACCGGCGCCGACTGTCTGGGCACGGCGGTGCGCGAGGGCGCCGCGTCCGTCACGCAGTTGGACATCTACGCCCAGCCCGGCGCCGAGCGCGACGAGGACGCCGAGCCCTGGCCGACGTACCCGAAGATCTACCGGCTGTCGGCCGCGCACGAGGAGGCTGGTGCGCTGCGGACCGCGCCGGCGGCGGACGCGGACGCGCGGCTGTTCGCGGCGTCCACGCTCCGCTTCACCGGTGACGCCGACGGGCAGGTGCGCTCGCTGCACCTGGTCGAGGTCGACGCGGCGCGGCGGCCCGTGTCGGGGACCGGGCGGACGCTCCCCGCCGACCTCGTCCTGCTCGCCCTCGGCTTCTCCGGACCCGACCGCGCGGACGGCCTCGTGGACCAGCTCGGGCTGGCCATGGAGCCGCGCGGCACGATCGCGCGGGACGCCGGGTTCGCGACGAGCGCCCCCGGCGTGTTCGCCGCCGGGGACGCCGCGCGCGGGCAGTCGCTGATCGTGTGGGCGATCGCCGAGGGGCGGGCGGTGGCGGCGGCCGTTGACCGTCATCTGACGGGGAGTTCGCGACTGCCGGCGCCGATCGGACCGTACGACCGCCCGATGACCGTCTGACGCACCGCGCGCCGCGGCAAGCGGTGTCAGCGCCGTTCGTCCGTCCCCGCCACCTTCTTCGTCGCCAGGGCCACCCTGTTCCAGGTGTTGATCGCGAAGATCAGCGCCAGCACCTGGGCCAGCTCCTGCTCCTCGAACTGCTCCGCGGCCTGCGCGTACACCTCGTCCGGGACTCCGCCGTCGGCGACCAGCGTCACGGCCTCGGTCAGGGCCAGCGCCGCCTGCTCCTTCTCCGTGAAGAAGTGCCGGGCCTCGCGCCAGACGGCGACCATGTGCAGCCGGTCCTCGCTCTCGCCGGCCTTGCGGGCGTCGTTGGTGTGCATGTGGAGGCAGTAGGCGCAGTGGTTGAGGTGCGAGGCGCGGATCTGGATCAGCTCGACCAGGGCCGGGTCGAGGCCCTCGCGGGCGGCGGCGTCGAAGCCGATGAGGGTGCGGAACACCTTCGGGGCGGACTTGGCGAAGTTCAGGCGGGTGGTCTCGGCGGAAGCGATCGTGTTCGTCGTCATGTCCACCAACCTACGGTCGGGAAAGACCGGCTGTAGGGTTCATTTCCATGGTGAAATCGTGGGTCAATTCCACCGAAGGACTCGGCTCCGACCTCCACCTGGAGCTCACAGGACCGGGCAGCAGGCGGGCCGCGCTCGGCGACGCCCTGCGCGAGGCCGTACGGAGCGGCCGGCTCGCCCCCGGCACCCGGCTGCCGCCCTACCGGTCCCTTGCCGCCGACCTCGGCGTGGCCCGCAACACGGTGGCCGACGCCTACGCCGAACTCGTCGCGGAGGGGTGGCTCACCGCGCGCCAGGGCTCGGGGACGCGGGTGGCGGAGCGGACCGAGCCGTTGCGGGCCGCCGGGCACGCGCGCGTACCCCGGAAGTCGCCGCCCCGCGCGCATGGGCCGCGTCACGACCTGCGGCAGGGCACGCCGGACAGGTCGACGTTCCCGCGGGCGACCTGGCTGGCCTCCTACCGGCGGGCCCTTCAGCAGGCACCCGACGAGGTGTTCGGCCCCGGCGACCCCGCCGGGCGCGTGGAGCTGCGGGAGGCACTCGCGGAGTATCTGGCACGCGCGCGCGGGGTGCGTACCGAGCCCGCCCGGATCGTGATCTGCTCCGGCTTCGCGCACGCCCTGCGGCTGCTCTTCCAGGGCGCCCGGGTCCTCAAGGGTCCCCTGGCCGTGGAGGCGTACGGCCTGCCGTTCCACCGCGAGCTGCTCACGGACGCCGGCGTGCGGACCGTACCGCTGCCGCTGGACGAACAGGGCGCCGACGTCGGGCGGTTGACGCGCGAGCGGGCGGTGCTGCTCACCCCGGCGCACCAGTTCCCGACCGGCGGCCCGCTGCACGCCGAGCGGCGGGCCGCGGCCGTCGACTGGGCACGCGCGCGGGACGGTGTGGTGCTGGAGGACGACTACGACGGCGAGTTCCGCTACGACCGCAAGCCCGTCGGGGCGGTCCAGGGGCTCGATCCGGAGCGGGTGATCTACCTCGGCTCGGTGAGCAAGAGCCTGTCGCCCTCGGTGCGGCTGGGATGGATGGTGCTGCCGGAGCGGTACGTCGACGGCGTGCTCGCGGCCAAGGGCGAGCGGGAGGCCTGGGCGAGCGTCCTCGATCAGCTCGCCCTCGCCGACTTCCTCGTCTCCGGGGCGTACGACCGTCATGTGCGGCGCATGCGGCAGCGGTACCGGAGCCGACGCGACCGGCTCGTCGCGGCGCTCGCCGCGCACGCGCCGCATGTCGAGGTCAGCGGGGTCGCGGCCGGGCTGCACGCGGTGCTGAGGCTGCCGCCGGGCACCGAGCGCTCGGCCGTCAAGGCGGCCGTCTGGCAGGGCGTCGCGCTCGACGGCCTTGCGGAGTTCCGGCATCCGGAGGCCTCGGCACAGGACATGCCCGCGCGGGACGGCCTGGTGGTCGGGTACGCGACCCCGTCCGAGGCCGGGTACGGGGCGGCGCTGGAGGCACTGTGCGCGTCGCTGCCCCCGGCCGCCCCGACCGGGCCGGTCGGCGTCGCTCCCGGTTCTCATCGGTAGTTCTCATGAATTAAGCACTGCGACAAGGAAGTTCAAGCCGGCGTCGGACCAACACGTCACGACAGCAGGAAGTCCGCCTCCCCCGCCTTCGCGCCCTCGATGAAAGCCGTCATCTCGTCCGTGGTGTAGATCAGTGCCGGGCCGTCCGGATCGGTCGACTGACGGACGGCGATCCGGCCGTCGGCCAGCTTCATCGCCTCCAGGCAGTTGCCGCCGTTGCCGCCGCTCCACGGCTTGTGCCAGCCCTCGCTGCCCAACTCCCGCGCGGGCATGCCGTTGTAGACCGGTATGCGCGGCTTGATGCGATCCATTCACAGCTCCTTGCGGAGATCCCGGAGGATCTCCTTCGTGCGATGTGCCGTAGCGGCCTGCGCCGCCGTGCGGTCCATGACCTCGAGGTGGGTCGCCACCTCCGCGCGCGCGTCCAGGTAGACGGCGCCGGTCAGGTACTCGCTGTAGACCATGTCCGGAAGCTCCGGCACGGCGAATCGGAACAGCACGAAGGGCCCGTACGTGCCCGGGTGCGGCCCGTTGGCGAACGGGGCGACCTGCAGCGTCACGTTGGGCAGCTTCGTGGCCTCGAGCAGTCGGTCGATCTGGGCACGCATCACCTCCGGGCCGCCCACCGGGCGGCGCAGCGCGGTCTCGTCGATGACCGCCCAGAAACGGGGGGCATCGGGACGGGTGAGCAGTTCCTGGCGTTGTACTCGCAGAGCGACGTGCCGCTCGATGTCTTCCGGCCGCGTCTGGCCGATGGCTCCGGACTTCAGCACACCGCGGGCGTAGTCCTCGGTCTGGAGCAGCCCGGGTACGAAGTGCGGATCGTAGGACCGGATGAGGCTGGCGGCGCCTTCGAGGCTGACGTACATCGAGAACCAGCCGGGCAGGATGTCGTGGTACCGCTGCCACCAGCCGGGTTTGTTGGCCTCCTCGGCCAGCTGCACGAAGGCGTCGGCCTCCTCGTCGGAGACGCCGTAGGACTTCAGGAGCAGCTGGAGGTACGGGATCTTGAGGCCGACCTCGGCCATCTCCATGCGGCGGACGGTGGCCGGGGCGACGCGGAGGATCTTGGCGGCCTCCTCGCGCTTGAGACCGGCGCGCTCACGCAGGTCCAGCAGGCGCCGGCCGAGGACGACCTGGCCGACCGTCGGCGCGGACCGCGGCTCGCTCACCCTCCACCTCCTGAACGTCCCGGGGTCGGGGACCCGTAGAAACCTGTGCGGAAACCTGCACAGAAACCTGCGCAAAAGAATCCTGGCAGCCCGACGGCGCCATTCGAAGACCTATTCGAAGACCTGGTCGGATCTCCGGTGATCTCAACTGGCGCCGCTCGACATGCTTGTTGCGAGCAGTGTGCCACGGCCTTCCAGACCGTCACACAGCACTCTGCAATTTTCAGAGTGACACTTGCCAAGTGTTCACGGCGGGGCGATAGTGGCAAGCGTGATTCCGTCCGCGCCCTTAGGAACAGACGCCGCCGCAGGCCCCCACAGCCTCGGTGCCGCATCGGGAGCAGGCCGCCCTTCGGGGCCCGCTGCCGAGCGCCGGTTCCGGTTCGAGCTGGCCGCACATCCGGGTTCCGCCGCGCAGGCCAGACGGCTGACGCGGGCCCGGCTGAACGGCTGGGCGGTCTGCGAGGACACCTGCGACACGGCGGCCCTGGTGGTCTCCGAGCTCGTCACCAACGCCATCGTGCACACCGCGAGCAGACACATAGTCTGCGAGCTGCACGACGGCGGCGAGCTGGTGCGCATAGCCGTGCGTGACGAGGGCTGCGCTCCGGGCGAGCCGCACCCGTGCGCGCCGCGGGGCGAGGAGGAGCACGGGAGGGGATTGCTTCTCGTCGACGCCCTGTGTCACTCCTGGGGCACCCACGAGCACGGCCCGGGCCTCCTGGTCTGGGCGGACCTGCCCCGCGAGAGCGACACCGCGGGCACCGCCACCGGCCCCCACAACGACCTCGGCTGGGGAGCCCGCCCCAAGCCCGGCCCGGCCGGCGGCTCGGGCGGCGAGGACGACGAGGCGGACGCCCTGCACAAGGCGGACGCACGGTACGACGCCAAGCGACGCGACGCCGACACCGACCCCCGCCACGACGCCGACGCACACCACCACGCGATACCCGGCGACGCGATACCCGGCCCCGACGGCGCGAGAGCCGCCCAGCACGACGCGGCCCCTCGGCACGACGGCACGCCCCGGCACGACGCGGCTCCCCGGCACGACGGCACCCCCCGGCACACCGGCGGCGAACCCTGGACCCTCGGCGCCGAGACCTGGCACCTCGGCAGGCCCCGGCGCGACGGCGGCGAGACCCTGCACTACGGGGCGCCCTGGCACGACGGCACGGAAGTCCGGTACGACGGGGCGGAAGCCCGCCACCACGGCCACGGCACATCCCGGCACCACGGACCGACACCGCACCACGGGACGGGGGGCCCATGGCTCTGAGGGCCGCGACCGGTGCCCAGGTCATGACCCTGGACACGCTGGTCCGCCTCCGGCGGGGACTGCACACGCCGGTCATCCCCCGACGGCTCGCCGTGCCCGACGGCATGACGGCCCCGCTGGGCTGCGACGCGGTCGCCGTACCCGCCCGCCTCGGCCCGCTGGTGATGCCCCGGCTGCCGCGCGTCGGATGCGTCTACGCCGACGAGGCGCACTGGTGGTGGATCGTTCCGTCGGACTCCGACTACGCCCTGGAGTGGCCCGCACCCGCGCGCTACGCCACCGGTGCGATCGTCCCCGACGCCCCGGGCGTCCCCGGCCTGATCCACAAGCCGGAGGGCACGGTCCCCTACACCCCGCCGATCCCCCTGTATCTGGCCCTGTGCCGGCTGACGGGGACGACCCCCGCCTGGTCGCGACCGGTCAGTGCCTGATCCTTCGTCTCCCCCGCGCCCGTACAGGCGTACGCCCGCGCGCAACCCCGGCCGGTCCCCGCGCCCTGCCCCTGACGTCCCCGTCCCGCGATAGTGGCCCTCCGTCCACGATCGGGGGAGGCCGTCGGTGGGGAAGAAGCGCGACGCCGAAGAGCCTGAGGTGTCGGAGTCGGAGCGGCTGCTCTTCGGTGGGCCGCTGCGCTACGACATGGGTTGGAACCGTCACTCCGACGCCCGGCTCCAGCTGAACTTCCGGGAGATGGTGCGGCAGCTGCCCGCGCTGCTCTCGCTCAGTTTCCGGCTCGCCTGGCAGGCCGACCGGCGGGCCGCGAAGGTCGTGCTCGGCGCCGAGGCGGGCCGGGGCGCGGCGCAGGCGGTGAGTCTGCTGGCCGTGAACAGCGTGCTGGGGCGGCTGATCGGCGGCGGCGCGATCGAGGACCGGTTGCGGGGTGCCGTCCCCGCCCTCGTCGCGATGGCCTCGGTCATGCTGGTGGCCGCGCTGCTGCGGGCCGCGTCGACACACGCCACCGGGCGCCTCGAACCGAAGGTGGAGCGGGTGGCGACCGAGCGCTATCTGGAGCGGGCGGCCGCCGTGGAGCTGGCCGCGATCGAGGACCACGCCTTCCACAAACTGCTGGACACCGCCCAGTACGGCGCCACGTCAGCCCGCCGCATGATCGCCTACGCCACCCGGGTCATGAACGCGGCGATCTCACTCATCGCGGCGGCCGGCGTCCTGACCGTGCTGCACCCGGCGCTGCTGCCGCTGCTGGTGACCATGACCCTGCCCAGCGCGTGGAGCGCCCTGACGATCGCCCGGCGCCGGTACGAGTCCTTCCACACCTGGGTGCAGCACGCCCGGGCCGGTCATCTGCTCAGCGAACTGCTCACCGAACCGACCGCGGCGCCGGAGATCCGGGTGCACGGCGTCGGCCCCTTCCTGCTGCACCACTACCGGGCGATGTCGGAGGTCGCGGAGGCGGAACAGGCCCGGCTGGCCCGGCTCGCGGCCCGTACCGGGCTGATCGCGGCGTTCTGGACGGGGCTCGCGACGGTGGCGACGTACGCGACGCTCGGCGGGCTGCTGCTCGCCGGGGCGATGGCGCTGTCGGTGGCGGGCACGGCGGTGATCGCGATCCGCTCGGGCTCCGCCAGCCTGGACAGCCTGGTCCTGGAGGTGAACCAGCTCCACCAGGAGGCCCTCTTCGTCGGCGATCTGCAACGGCTGTACGTCGAGGCCGAGCAGCGCGCGATCCCGGTCGGCGGACGGGAACTACCGGAGGACCCCCGGGAGATCCGCTTCGAGAACGTCACCTTCAGCTATCCGGGTGAGTCCACGCACCCGGCCCTGGACGACGTGACGCTCACGCTCCCGCTCGGCCGGATCGTGGCGCTGGTCGGCGAGAACGGCTCGGGCAAGACGACCCTGGTGAAGCTGCTGGCCGGGCTCTACAAGCCGGACCGCGGCCGCATCCTGTGGGACGGCGTGGACACCGCGGACGCGGACCGGCACCTGCTCGCCGAGCGGATCGCGATGGTGGCGCAGGACTTCAAGCGCTGGCCGTTCACGGCCCGGGTCAACGTGGCGGTCGGCCGGTCGGCGGCGCCGCTGACCGAGGAGCGGCTGGCCGACTCGATCGCCGAGGCCGGCGCCCAGGACGTGGTGGCGGATCTGCCGCGCGGCCTGGACACCCTGCTGGCCCGCCAGTTCAGCGGCGGGCACGAGCTCTCGGGCGGGCAGTGGCAGCGCCTGGGCATCGCGCGGGCGGCCTACCGGCGCGGTCGCATCCTGATCGTGGACGAGCCGACGGCGGCCCTCGACGCCCGGGCCGAACTGGAGGTCTTCGAGAAGATCCGCGCGCTGGCGGGCAGCGGGCAGACGGTCGTCCTGATCACCCACCGGCTGGCGTCCGTACGCCATGCCGACCTGGTGCACGTCCTGGAGCAGGGCCGGCTCGTCGAGTCGGGCACCCCCGAGGAGCTGCTGGCCACCGGCGGGGTCTACGCCGAGCTGTACTCGCTCCAGGCGGACCAGTTCACGGCACCGAAGGCGAGCTGACCGCGGTGTCCGCGGGGACGACGACCAGGAACGCGTCCGTCGCGAGGTCCATCACGACCTCGGCGGGCGTGCCCTCCATCCGCCGTGCGTGCGCGAACTCCTCCGCGGGCCAGGAGCCACGCGGGCCACCGGCGGGAAAGCGCTCGAGCACCTTTCGCCCGTTCACCATCCTGCACCTCCGATCAAGCGTCCCTCTTGTGAGGAGTTAACGCTCTGGAGAGGCGGAACGGCTCGCTGAGATGCGGGACTGAGACGTAGTTGACACCGCTTCAGCGCGCAGCGTGAGAAATCGGTTACCGAACGGTCACTTCCGTTACCGTTCGTGTCATTCCCCGTACGCTCCGCGTCATTCGTCGTACTCGTCGTGATAGCGGATCCGCTCGCTCCCCGCGGGCGCCCCCAGTGCCGACGCGCGCCCCGCGGGCTCCTCCCACTCCTCCTGCCGGCCCAGCGCGGTCAGGTCCAGGAGGCTGGTCGTGGAGCCGAGCCCGTCCAGGCCTCGCTCGTACGTCGAGTACGTGTGGAAGACACGGTCCCGCTCCCGCAGGAAGCAGCTGACGCCGGGCCGCTCGACGAGTTCCCCGTCGTGCACGAGGGTCGCCTCGAAGTCGCGGTTGAAGTCGCCGCCGGACGACGAGTACCAGGGCACGGTCCACCCCATCCGCGCCTTGAACGGCAGGATCTTCGTGTACGGCGCCCGGGACACCGCCGCGAACGTGGTGCCGCGGGCCTTCAGGTGCGCCAGCTGCCCGATCTGGTCCAGGAACGCCGAGCAGCTGCGGCAGCCCGCGTCCCACTCCGGCGCGAACATGAAGTGGTAGACGACGAGCTGGGACCGTCCTTCGAAGAGGTCGAGCAGCGTCGCCTTGCCGTCGCCGCCCTCGAAGAGGTACTCCTCCTCGATCTCCACCATGGGCAGCCGGCGCCGCTCGGCGTTGAGCGCGTCCCGCGCCCGTGTCGCCGCCTTCTCCTTGACCAGCAGTTCCTCGCGCGCCGCGCGCCACTGCGCACGCGAGACGACCTCCGGAAGTGACATGACCCCTCCTGTGCAACGGTCCGTTCGGGGTGGTGACCGAGGGCGGGAGCGGAACTCATCGCTGGGCCGGAGAATTTTTTCGTCATGGTTTTCCGGCGGCTCTCAGGTGTCGTACTCCTGGATCCGCCCGCCGTGGCTCCGGTCCAGGAGCGCGGGCATCCGCTCCCCCAACTCCCTGACGACACCGGGCACATCGATGGTCAGCAGCTCCCGGTCGCGCATCAGGACCCGTCCGTCGACGATCGTCGTACGGACGTCGGAGGAGCGGGCGCTGTGCACGAGGGTGGCGGCGAGGTCGTGGACGGGCTGGGTGTGCGGGCCGGCCAGGTCGACGAGGACGAGGTCGGCGCGGCGGCCGGGGGCGAGGGTGCCGAGGGTGTCGCCGAGACCAACCGCGCGGGCGCTCTAGAGGGTGGCGTGGTGCAGGGCCTGCCGGGAGGTCAGCCAACGGGGGTCGCCGGTCGTGGACTTCTGGATGAGCGCGGTGAGCGCCATCGACTCCCATACGTCGAGGGAGTTGTTGGAGGCGGCGCCGTCCGTGGCGAGGCCGACGGGGATGCCGAGGTCGTGCAGGGCGCGGACGGGCGTGGTGGTGGGCCAGGCGAACTTGAGGTAGCCGCGGGGTGCGGTGGCGACGGAGACACGGCCGCCGGCCGCCGCGAGCACGGGCAGGTCGCGGTCGAGGATGCCGGTGCCGTGGGCAATGAGGACGTCGGTGTCGAGGATGCCGGTGCGGGCGAGGACCTCGATGGGGGTGACGCCGTGGCGTGCGAGGCTGGTGTCGGCCTGGTCGCGGTTCTCGGCGGCGTGGAGGTGCACGGGGAGGCCGTGGGCGCGGGCCAGTTCGGCGGTGGCGGCGAGGTCGGCGTCGTCGACGGTGTAGGGGGCGTGCGGGGCGAGGGCGGTGGTGATCCGACCGGCGGCGCCGCCGCGGTGCCGGAGCGCGAACTCCAGTGACCTCTCCCGCCCTTGAGGTCCCTGGGAGGAGAAGTACGCCTCTCCGAGATGTGCCCGGATGCCGCACTCCGCTACGACGGCGGCGACGGCGTCCATCGAGAAGTAGTGGTCGGCGAAACAGGTGACACCGCCGCGGATCATCTCCGCGCAGGCGAGCCGGGCGCCCAACTCCACGTCCCGCTCGGTGAGGTTGGACTCGACGGGCCAGACGACGTCGTTGAACCACTCCTCGGTCGGCAAGTCCTCGGCGACCCCGCGCAGGGCGACCATCGGGGCGTGGGTGTGGCAGTTGACGAGCCCGGGCAGGGCCACCTGCCCACGGGCGTCGACGTGTTCGACGGCCGGCGGCGGCTCGGCGGCCGTGACGGACTCGATGACACCTCCCCGTACGACGATCGTGGCGTTCTCCTCGAACCCGATGCGCTCCTCGTCGTCGTGGACGAGGGCGGTGCATCCGGTGATGACGAGGTCGGCGGGAGAGTCGGTCATCACGCCAACGTACGGCGTGGTCGTCGGGTCGTGTGAGCCGAACCGCGCATCGGGTTCCGGCTCTGTCGCGTCGCCGTGCGGACGAGCACGCTTGCCTCATGACACCGCCCGGAAGGGGGACCGGCATGCTCATCGGCACCTGGAACCTGGAGAACCTGTACCGCCCAGGCGGCCAGTTCGGCCCGCCCGACAAGGCCGCGTACGAGACGAAGCTCGCCGCCCTGGCCGCCACGATCACGGCACTCGACCCCACGCTGCTGGGCGTGCAGGAGGTCGGTGAGCCGGAGGCGCTGCAAGACCTGGTCGGCATGCTGGTCGGCGACTGGCACACCGCGCTGTCGCAGCACCCGGACGGCCGGGGTATCCGGGTCGGGTTCCTGAGCCGGGTCCCGCTGGAGGTGCGGTCCGACACGAACGCGTTCCCGGCACGGCTGCGTCCGGTGCAGGCGGACGACGAGGGCGGCGTGGCCGCGGAGGCGGGCCGCGGCTTCCTGGCGGTGGAGGCGGCGACGGAGGCCGGACCGCTGCGGGCGGCGGTCTGCCATCTGAAGTCGAAACTGCTGTCGTATCCGGGCGGCCGGTTCCAGCCCCACGACGAGGGCGAACGGGCCCGCTACGGGGCGTACGCGCTGTACCGGCGGGCGGCGGAGGCGACGGCGTTGCGCGCGCTGGCCGACGCGCTGCTGGCGGGGGACGGGCGGCAGCGGGACGTGGTGGTGCTGGGTGATCTGAACGACGAGGTGCAGGCGGCGACCACGCA
This sequence comes from Streptomyces sp. NPDC057280, assembly GCF_042668605.1. NCBI lineage: Bacteria > Bacillati > Actinomycetota > Actinomycetes > Kitasatosporales > Streptomycetaceae > Streptomyces > Streptomyces sp. NPDC057280. The sequence continues at coordinate 1,458,820 of NZ_JBHUYR010000002.1, read as the reverse complement.
GATCCTGCTCGGCCCGCCCGGCTCGGAGATCGGCACGCCCGGCTTCGACCGGCCGGACGGCGGCGACGCGCTCCGGCTCTGGGACGTCGCCCCGCTGATCCCGGTCGAGCAGCGCTTCTCCCGCGTCAACTCCGGGCGCCGCGAGCTGATCGACCACATCCTGCTGAGCCACCACCTGGTCCACCGGGTGACGGCGGCCGGCACCGGCCTGCCGGAGGAGGCGGCGCCGGACCTGCCGTCCGTGGACCCGGAGCATCCGGTTGCGCGACGGGAGGCACGGGGTTCGGACCATGCCCCGGTGTGGGTGCGGATCGGCTAGCCGGCCAGCGGGAGTTCGGGGAGCCGCACCCCCAAGTGGGCGCGATCCCGTTCGAGTTCGCGGGCGAGCTCGGCGAGCCGCTGGGTGTGGCGGGAGGTGAGGCCGCCCGAGTCGTCGAGGTGCACCGCGCATGCCGTGGTCGTGTCGACGAGCTCTTCGAGTACGGCGACGACGTCGCCCGCGCCCGCCGAGTGCCGGGCGAGCGGCGGGAGTTCGGCGGCGGCGAGGGCGATGGCGGTACGGGCCTCGGCGAGAGTGCGATAGGCCTCGCGGCGCAGGGTCCAGCGGACCCGGCGGCTGTCGGCGTCCGGGGCCGTCTCGTGCAGGACGTGGGAGAGATAGGCCTGGGCGGCCTCGCTCGCCGCGCCGAGCCGGGCCCGGACTCCCCCGCCGCGCTGCCCCGGCATCGGCAGATGCCCGACGACGAGCACGAGCGCGCATGCCAGCAGCGTCTCGCCGATCCGGCTCACGGAGGCCTGCGGTTCACCGCCGACCATCACCAGGGCGAGCACCAGCACGGTGACCACGGCGGTCTGGGCAGCGAAGTGCCGGGTGGCCACGGGGATGAGCGCCCCGCTCACGGCGACGAGCGCGATGAGCCCTTCGGGCCGGGGCAGTACGGCGGCGAAGGCGGCGAACACGAGCGCGCCGAGGACGGTCCCCGCGGCCCGGCACAGCACCCGCGAGACCAGCGGCCCGAGGTCCGGCTTGACGAGGAAGACGGCGGTGGCGGGCAGCCAGTACCAGTGCTCGTGCTGCCCGTACCAGTGGGAGTGGTGCAGGCCCTGGGCGATGGCGGCGCTGGCACCGAAGCTGAGGGCGACGCGCAGCCCGTACTCCCGTCCGCCGCTGCCGAACGCGGCCCGCAGCAGGTCCCCGGCCGCCCGCCGACGGGTGTGCAGATCCCCGCCCCTGCCCCGGTCGAAGGCCTCGGCGGCGTGCAGCAGGGCGTCGTCGAGCGCGCGCAGGGCGGCGGCGGACCGGGTGGGCGCCGGCAGCGGCCCGGTGTGCGTGTTCTCGCGTACGGCGGCGGCGAGCCGGCGGGGCCCGGCCGAGGCCCGCCCGGTCAGGGGTTCGCCGGCCCAGGCGAGCGCGGTGGCGGCCTCGGCGAGCGGGAGGGCGGCGGCGTACTGGGCGTGCAGCCGCCGCTCGGCGGCGGAGCTGGCGTAACGCCGCAGTCGGGGCCCGGCGAGGGCGTCCTGGGCGTGGTCGAGAGCGGCGGTGAGGGCGGCGCGGCGGGCGGTGGCGTGGCCGGAGCCGACGGCGTCGAGGAGGTCGGCGACGGCGTCGTACACCCGCGCGACCGCCTCCCGTTCCCCGTCGAACCGGAAGTCACCGGCCAGCGAGCCGGGCGTGGGCAGGGCCAGGCGCAGCCCGAGCAGCCAGAGGGCACCGGCGAGATAGGCGAGCGCCCGCACGGGACCCGCCTCCGGCAGCGGCATCCCGGCCCCGATCGCGGCGGCGACGAGCAGCTGCGTCCCGGCCCCGGAGGCGACGGGCCCGATGGCGCTCATGCCGCCCGCGACCAGCCCGAGCCCGGTGAGAAGGAGGGTGAGGGGGAGAGCGTCGACGTGCTGTCCGGCGTACGTCCCGACGAGCATCCCCAGCGCCCCGGCCACCGCCGGGACCCCGATCCGCTGGACGGAGGCCCGCCGACTGCCGGGCCGGTCGTTGATCCCGGCGAGCATCGCGGCGATGGCGGCGACGACACCGAGGGAGGTGCGGCCGGTGAGCACGGCGGCGAGCAGCAGGGGTCCGGCGGAGAGGGCGCCGCGCAGGACGGCGTTCCAGGGGACGGGGCCGCGCTGGGTGCGGAGGGTGTGGGCGAGCCAGGGCGGGAGGTCGAGCGGGCGTGGCACGGGGCTCCTGTCGGCTGGTCGAGGGCGGGGGTGTGCCTTCGGGCGACGGTGGCCGGGCGTAGGTGTCCAGGGTAGATCGCGGGGTGGGAGGAGATGGGGCGGTCGTATTTCGGGGATGTGACGGTTGGCCGGGGGGCCGCTTTCTTTATGAACTCAATGGTCTGCGGGCTCGTCGGTGGGCGCCGGAAACGGGAGCGGGCCCGGGGGCGTAGCCTGCCCCCGGGCCCTGTGTGATGCCGTCCATTTCGCACGCCGGCACGCTTGAGAACCCAGATCAGTCGTCATGTCGTCGCGTCCTGCCTTTGGACCACCGCACATCGAGCTGTGCGGACTGGACTTGAACCAGCATCTCGACGCCCTGGGTCTGGGCCCGGTCGATCCGGCGATCGACGGCGAATACTGAATCTGGAGCGAGAGTCTGAGATTGAGTACGGCCGGTTCTCGGACCTGACACCGCTTCATCACGACAAGCTTCAGTTTCAGCTTGCGCTCCTCGCGCACCCCGGCGGCAATGCGCCGGGGGGTCTTTGACGTCACCCGAAGAGGTAACCGAACACGGCATCCCCGACCCGCCGGTCGACGACATCCGCGCCATTGGCCTCTTCCCTGGCGAACTTCACGGCCTGCTGCAACTTCTCGACGCGGTCGAGGAGTTCGTTGACACGCCGGGCGGGCAAGGCACCGGAGAACTTCACGGTGGTCCAGTACCCGATGGGGATGTCCTCGTAGTAGACCTCGACCTGGGCCGGGTGCTTCTCGGTCGCCTCGGCCTTCACATGATTACGGGGCACCTTCTTGGTACGCAGGGTGCGCACCGGCTCGGTCTTCCAGGAGTCGGTGGACGGGTCCTGCGTCCACGCCTCCGAGGCATCGAGAACAGGCAGCTTCCGCACAAAGGTATTGAGGTCGACGAGCTGCTTCTCGAGAAAGAGCAGATAGGACACGGGAACGTCGGCGACCAGGACGCGCCCGTCCACGGTCACGTCCGCGCGGGCCTCGCAATTCGCCCAGTCCTTTGTGGCGGTCACATCGAACAGCCGGGTCAGCGTGGCCGCGGTATCCCGCAGCACGTCCTCCGCCTTCACCTGGACCCGCGTCGACTCGGGCGGCAACTGCTCACCCTCCTCGTCCTTCGGCTGATACGTACGCGCGATACCGGCCAGCAACGCGGGCTTCTGCAGGCCGTGATGAGCGGCCGTCAGGTCCTGGTGCGCCTTGGACTTGACGCCTTTCTCGACTGCGATGATCTGGTTGAGTTTTGCCACGAGAGGGACGTTAGCAGCGACAAGGGCCGCTTTTCGAAGGGTTATTCGGGGCTCTCGGGCAAGAGGGCGACGTCAGCTGTGCGCGCGGGCGGTGAGATAAGGATCCCGGCGAAGAACTTCGCGGCTTCCGAGAAGAGTTCCGGCGGCAAGCCCGACACCGGGCAGCAAGAGCGCGGCAATTGCCCACCCAGGGCGGGGCAATGCGTCCGGAACGGTGATGGGCAGACCGAGAACATCGCTGAGCGGACCGGCGAGCACGACGGACACCCCCGTACCGACCACCGCCCCGACCGTCCCCGCCACTCCCCCGGACAACACGGCCTCACCGAGCAGAATCCTCCGCAGCTCGGCCCTCCCGGACCCGAGAATCCGCAGAATCGCGAACTGCCCGATTCGCGCCCGCGCACTGTCGGCGGCCCGGACGGCCCCCAGCCAGAAGGCGCCGAGTGCCAGCACGAGCACGCCGATACGCATCGCGAGATCGGCGGCGCCGAAGAGACCGGGCAGGTTCCGGACCCGGTCGGACACGGCGGAGGCGGAGAAGCCATCGGTCTGAAGGGACTTGACGACACCGGCGACCTGCCCCTGATGCCCGACCACGACGACGGCGGACTGGGCACCCTCCTTGCCCCGGAAGGCATCCACGCTCTGCCCGGCGCGTGCCGCGGAGAGCAGGGCGGCGGTGTCCTCGGAGAGATACGCGACGCCGGGGCCGTCGGCCTGCCAACTCGGGTCGTACAGCGCGACGATGGTCAGTTTGACGACGGCGGTGGTGCCGGACCCGGCTCCGGTCGCTTTGGTGTAACCGAAGGCGACGGTACGACCGAGAAGCGGCGCGAAGTCGGTTCCCTGGGCGGAGGCGGGCAACACGACCTGATCCCGGCCGAGTTCGGCGGGAAGAGCACCGTTCGTCACGGGCAGGTCGTCGCCCGGGGTGAGGGTGTGGCTGGTGAGGTCGTATGTTCCTTCGTCCTGGGCGTACAGGGTGGCGGGGTAGTCGGCGACGACACGACGGACGCCGGGCGTCTGCTCTACGTCCCGAAGAGCGGAGTCGGTGAGCGGCCGAACGGAGCCGTCCCCCTCGAACGACGACAGCTCGACCTGGGTGAGCCCACCCGAGCCGAGCACGTCCCGCTCCACGGCCCCGGCGGCGCCGGCGGCCACGCCCGCGGCGGTGGTGAGCAGCGCGGCCATGACGGCGAGCGTGGGCAGGGCCCTGCGCAGGGAACGCCGGTCCCGCTTCCAGGTGTGGAGACTCCAGAGACTCATGCCGGGTTCTCCTTGCGGGCGCTGTCGGTGCGGACGTTCTCCATGGAGGCGGGGGACAGCACTCCCCCGTCGAGCACGTACCGCCGATCGCAGGTCGCGGTGACGCCGCGATCGTGGGTGACGAGCAGTACGGCGGCGCCCTGCGCGGCGCACGAACGCAGGGCAAGCATCACAAGGTCGGCGTTCTTCGGATCGAGCCCCGAGGTCGGCTCGTCGGCCAGGACGAGCACGGGTTGCTTCACGGCGGCCCGGGCAACGGCCACGCGCTGCCGCTGCCCACCGGAGAGTTCGGCGACCGGACGATCGACCAGTTCCGCCATTCCGAGGTCACCGAGCAGATCCCGGGCCACAGCGCGGTGCCGACCGAACCGCGGCCCGAAGGCGGCGGCGACGTTCTCCCAGGCGTTGAGAAAGCTCAGGAGCCCGAGGTCCTGAAGAACGATCCCGATCTCCCTCCGCCGCAGCAGATCCCGCTCACTCGGCGTGAGAGGGCCGGTGTCCGTCCCACCGATGTGCAGGGAGCCGACGGCCGGCGTGAGGATGAGACCGAGCAGGGCGAGCAGGGTGCTCTTGCCGGAACCTGAGGGGCCTTCGACGGCGGCCGTCCCTCCTGGCGCGAGGGCGAACTCGGCACGCTTCAGGCCGGCGCCGGATGCGTAGGTGAAGCCAAGGCCTTCGGCCATGACCGCGGGTGGGGAGGCTGTGTTCATGTCGCGGGGTTCCTTAGGGCGTGGGGGGTCAGGCGAGGAGGTAGTACGCGGCTCTCGTCGCGTCCGCGGAAGCAGTGCCGCCCGGTGAATCGGCGTACAGGTCCGGGTACTTGGTGTCGCAGTAGCGCTTCACCAGTCCGGGCAGTTCGTCCCAGAAGGTCTGCGGGACGCTCTGGTCGGAAGCGAGAGCTGCTTGGACCGCGTCCGAAGCGCCGAGGAGATCACCCTCGCCCAGGCTGCGGCGGGCCTGGGCAACAAGATCCACATTCTCGGTGAGCCGCTCCGCCTCTGCCGCACAGCCGGCGTCAGCGAGGGCCACCACAATGCGCAGCAATCGAGTGGACAACGCGGACTCCCCACCCCGCAGAAGCCCGATGGACGCGTGGCGGCACGGCAGACCGAACTCCGCTCGCGCCACCATGGCGGCGTACCAGCGACGCTGGTTCTCCTGCGTCAATCGACGAGGTACCGGGAGCCCGGCAACCTCCTTGGTTCCCTTCTCCGCCTGTGGGCCACAGGTCAGGGACAACCGGTGACACGTCATGGCGAGCAGGATGCGGTCGGACGGTTCGAGGGCGCGGTCGGAGCCCAGTTGTTTCAGCTGTCGCGTCAACCAGTCCGGTACTCGCCCGTGTTGCGCACCAGCGGTGAGCGCCCGGGCAGCGTCGTACGTCGCGGTGAGGGTGCCGAGTTGTGCCGGAGACTTGGCGACGAGGCCGTCGGCTCGGATGTGCCCCATCGGTGGGGGAAGTGACGGCGCGCCACGGCCGGCCTTGATCGAAAGCGCGCGTCGGGCCAGCCACCGGGTCTGGGGATCGGAGCTGTGCAGCGCGGGCGTCAGGCAGTCACGGGTCTGCGGCGTCGACTGCTGCCGCAGCAACGCCAGAGCGGCTCGCTGAATGGGGTCGAGCGCGGTGCAGTCGGCCTTCAGCAGCCCGTCGGCGTCCCGCAGAGCCCGTGCGGGACGGACGTGCACGCCGAGCGTCCGCAATGCTTCCACCGCGTAGAGCGCTGGAACGGGCTGCCCGACGCGAGTGGTGTCCGCGGCGAGGCGGTCCACGGCTGCACGGGGTACCTCACCGTGGCGGCCGGTGCAGTTCAGCATTTCCAGAAAAGCGGCCCGCGTTGCGAGTGAGGTTGGGGCATCGTCTTCAGGGTCCGGCGAGCGCAGATAGGCGAGGGACTCCTTCTCCGCATGCTTCCGGAGCCCGGCTCGTTCCAGCACGGTCACCGCGTCGCCCGGCCTGGAGCCGGCCAGCGACAGACAGACGTAGTACGCCCGCCACGCGGGGGTGTCCAGGATGTCGGTGCGCAGAAGTTCCGCGAGGGCACCTGAACGGACCTCGGGCACCGGTTCGCCGGTCCGTCGGCCCGCAGGCACTTCGGCTTCCAGGCGGCCGTACGCCGTCGGGTACAGCGCGGGGTCCCGTCCGACGTCGGCCCGGGTGGCGCGGACCAGGTCATTGGCTCCGCGGAGGGCATCGAGGTGCTCGGCCAGTTCGCTGCCAGGGCGGGCGGGCCGGCCGACCGTCCCACCACCCCACATGGAGGCTCCCAGGACACCCGCGGCGCACGCCGCGACCACGACGGCGATCGTTCGGCCGCGGCGTCCTGTGCGGCGCGGAAGAAGGCTGTTCTTCACGGCGTTTCGCCGGGTCAGTCGTTGGCACACGCCGAGGCGAACGCCTTGACACCGGCTTTGAAGGCACCGCCGTCGGAGCAGGTGGTGATGCTCGTGTTGAGCGAGCCACCCGGGTCGGCGATCCCGCTGATGTCGGCGATCCAGGAGTTCTTGTTCGTCCAGCTGACCTGCCGGGTGTTCTCACTCACCATCGTGCCGCTCGGGCTGAGCGAAAGGGTGGCCTGCCAGCCGTTGGCCTTCACCGTCGCCACGTTGGTGATCTTGCTGACCCTGTACCTGCGGCCGCCCTTCATGGCCTTGGTCGACGTCTTGAAGGAGCATTTGTCGGCATAGACGTTGCAGTGCCACGCACTGGCGACGACCTTCGCACCCGTGCCGGGCAGCGCCGTCGATCCGGTGTCGGAGATGGCGCCGGTCGGTGCGGCCGTTCCTGCCATCAGAGCGCCTACGATCCCGGTGGTCAGCAGGGTCTTCTTCACTTGTCTCTCCCCGTGTTCACGGCGCACCCGCGCCAGCCGCATATCCCCTCAAGTGGGGATCGGACTGTACATGCTGGAGAAATATGCAGAGACGGCCGGAAACAGACGGCTGTGTGGCCTCGCAGTCCGCCGAATCCCATCAGGGGGAAGGCCTCGAGTGCTCAAGGAAGCACCAGGAGGAATCTGATCCGGCCACACGGCGTAGGCCGCTGTTCACACCAAAGCATGATGCTCGCGCTGCTTCGCAGAGCGTCAGGTTGCCGCCTTTTCGTACAGCGCCTGCACCTGATCGATGGCCTGCCTCAGCGCATCGGCACTCGCCCCTTCGGAGAGCGAGGCCACGATGCCGTCCACCGGCCTCAGGCCGGCCCGGTCCACCAGCCGCTTCTCGTTGGTCACCCACTCTCCGCGTCCCGCCAACACCCCGTGTCCGGCCTGTACGACGGCTGTGGCAACAGCGCCTGCGGTCTCCGTCAGACGGCCCGAGGGGGCGTGGTTGGCACGTGCGTAAGCCAAGGTCGCCCGAGCCGTGCCGTGCCAGTGGCCGCTCGCTGCTCGGCGCAGCTTCTCGGGGTAGGTCGCCGGGCGCGGCAGATCACCCCGCAGCACCTCGTTGATCGCCAACTCGGCCACCACCAAGTAGCTGGGAATCCCCGCGAGATGGAAGAGCAACGGCTCCACATGGAACCGTCCCTCCTCCGCCTCCGCCAACTCGTGTTCCACGACGTCGAGATCGCGGTAGTGGACGTCGACGCGGCGCCCGTCGACGGTCAGCCACGCGCCGCCGTTGAAGACGCCCCCGCCCCAGCCGCCGACGTCCGACACCTCGCCCTCCCAGCCGACGGCACGGAGGTCCGCGGGGTTGAACGGCCCCCGGTAGTACACCGCCAAGTCCCAGTCGCTGTCGGGGCGGTGTGTGCCCTGCGCGCGCGAGCCGCCGAGGGCCACCGCCCGGACGGTCGGCAGGGCGGCGAGGCGGTCGGCGGTGGTGTCGAGGAAGGCGGCGTCGGAGGGGGTGGGCGGCGTGGGGGGCATGGGAGGCATGGACGGAGCGTACGAAGCCGGGTGGCGCACTTCCACGCGATTACGGCGCCGCGGCCACCCCGAAGCCGGCGCCGACTGCTCCCAGCCAGGTCCGGCGCTCCTGGGCGCCCGACCTGGGACACCGCGGCGCCGTACCTGTCGAGGTGCCGCTCGTCGGCCGGATCGCCGCCGGTGCCCCGCTGCTCGCCGAAGAGATGGTCGAGGACGTCCACTCCCTGCCCCGGCAGGTGGTCGGTGAGGGAGATTTGTTCGCGCTGACGGTCTCTGGTGACTCGATGATCGAGGCGGCGATCTGCGACGGCGACATCGTGACCGTCCGCCGCCAGGACACTCGCGGCCTGGCATCCGCGGCTCGCGGCGTACGAGTCGCAGCGGCCGGAGGGACACGATCCGGTGGCGTGGGAGCGGGGGTGGGAACACGCGGGCGCGCTGCGGGAGCGGATCGCCGAGCTCCGCCAGACCCTGATCTCGCCGGCCCGGACCCTTCAGGAGGTGGCGGACGTCAGCGATCTCATCGACCTGCGACTCCGCGGCCCTCGGGGGCGGGGTACCCCCCCTCGGCAGGTCAGAGGGGCCTGACGGCTCCGGCGTGTGAAGTCGCGCTCGGAGGCCGGAGGTTCGGCCTCACGGAGGTTCGGCCTCGCGGCCTGAACGGCGGTCGTCCGACGCGGGGAGCGCGCTCAGCTCACCAGAGGTCCTGGTGCCGATGCCGAGTGGGTGGATGGTCGAGCTCCTCGGGCCACTGGACCAGCTCCTCCACGGGAGCGGCGCGCAACCCGAGGCGGGCGGCGGACCGGAAGGCCTGGAGAGCGGCTCGGGCGCGGCGCTCGTACGGGCTGAACACCCGGTCGTTCATCGCCCGGGGGTACGTGTACGAGGTGAAGCCCCGCACGACCCGCCTCGGCATCGGCCGACGGCCCTCTCGCCGGGCGCGGGTCAACTCCTCGTTCGTGTAGCGGAGTTCAGGCACGTCGTTGCCGGTCCAGGGGCCCTGGAGGCCCAGCGACCAGTACGCGGGGAGGGTGCGGTGCCGACTGGGGACGTGGTGGGCGGTGCGGGACACGCTTGAGCCTCCTGGGACCGAGCACACCGTGCGGTTGCCGACGCCCGTCGGGCGAAGCGACGTCCGACGAAGGCTGACAGTCGTCACCCCTTTCCGTCGAACGGTTATCCACAGGAGACCGCTGCCTCGGGCGATTGTCAGTGGGACGCGTTTCAATGGGATGCGTCGTCACAGAGCGTGACGGCGGGCCGCGGCCGGAGGGCTGTGGTGTGCCATGGGGGAGGCAGCGATGGCGAGTGCGGGTCGCGGGGAGCATGAAGAGGACGGGCGGCGGTACGTCTCCTTGGCCGGACTGCGGATGCGCGGCTGGGCCGGGGGCATGGTGCACCGGCTGCTCGGGCCGCCGGACCGGCTGAGTGTGAATCCGCGGGTCAGGGCGGCGCCCCCGGTGCGGCTCTATCGCGTCGAGCGGGTCGAGGCGGCGGAGCGGGGGCGCGGGCTGCGGCCGGGGCGGACGGCCGTGCCGGAAAAACTGGATGCGCTGCCCCATCACCCCTTGGATGATCGCCAGGTTGTCCGTCACCCGCACAGCATCTCGGGAGCCCCTATGATCCGGCGCGTCACCGCCCACGCCCTCTTCCCGCCGCCCACCTACTCCCACGCCTCCGTCGTCGAGGCCGGCACGAAGCTCGCGTTCCTCGCCGGGGCCGTGCCGCTGGACGCCCAGGGCAGCCTCGTCGGCGAAGGGGACCCGGTGCGGCAGGCCCAGCAGGTGCTCGCGAATCTGGAGGAGCAACTGCGCGCGATCGGCAGCGACTTGGCCCATGTGCTCGCCACCGACGTGTACGTCGTGAGCCAGGAGACCTCGGTCCTCTCCGCCGTCTGGGAGGTGGTGGAGGCGTCCGGGCTCAGCACCGGTCCGCACTCGTCGACGCTGATCGGTGTGGCCTGCCTCGGGTACAGCGGGCAATTGGTGGAGATCACGGCGACGGCCGCGATCCCGGAGGAGGCGTGATGAACGACGACACCCTGGCCGTCACGGTTCGCCGCGCCACCCCCGCCGACGCCGCCGCGGCGGCCGACGTCTGGCTGCGGTCGTTCGACGCCGCGCTCCCGACCGTCGTCAGACCGCGGTCCGACGACGAGGTGCGTGCCTACATCCGGGACGTGGTCGTGCCGCTGCGCGAGACATGGGTCGCGGAGACGACCGGTCCGCGGGAGCAGGAGGGCGTGGAGGCAAGCAGTCCCGAGAGCCGGAAGCCCTCGGAGACGACCGATCCCGAGAGCCGGAAGCCCGCGGAGACGACCGGTCCCGGGAGCCGGGAGGGCGCGGAGACGACCGTTGCGGGGAAGCGGGAGGTCGTGGGGGATAAGGAGATCGCAGGGGCCGGGGAGATCGTGGGGATCATGGTGCTCGACGGCGACCTGCTCTCCCAGCTCTATCTCGCCCCGGACCGGCGCGGGCAGGGCATCGGGGACCGGTTCGTCGCGCTCGCCAAGGAGCGCAGTCCCCAGGGGCTCCAGCTGTGGACCTTCCAGGTCAACAAGCCCGCCCACCGCTTCTACGAGCGCCATGGCTTCGTCGCGGTCGAGCACACGGACGGGAGGGGGAACGAGGAGCGCGAGCCGGACGTGCGGTACGTATGGCGGCCGTGAGCGACCTGGGGCTTCAGCGGACGGCGTTCCGGGCCAGCTCCAGCGCGTACGACGGCCACCAGGTGCCCGCCGCCGGGCCGCCCCGGCAGGTGCCGTCGGACTCGCCGGGGCGCTTGATCCAGAGGTAGGCGTCCAGACGGGGGTTGCCCGTGTCGGTCGTCGGGGGTTCGCCGAGGGCTCGGCCGGGCGGGTTGCACCAGCTGTCGGTGCCGGAGTAGGGGCCGTTGCCGTTGCGGCTGGTGTCGATGACGTAGTGCTTGCCGCCGAGGTCCGCCGACAGCCAGTCGCCGTACGCGGCACTGGCCGCGTTGGTCTGGAAGTTGGAGACGTTCAGCGCGAAGCCGTCGGCTTCGGCGATGCCCGCTGCCGCGAGCGCGTCGACCAGGCGCCAGGCCTCCGGAATCCAGCCCGAGTTGCCCGCGTCGAGGTACACGTGGGTGTGCGGGCTGCTTGTGAAGCGGTCGACGGCGTAGGCGAGCAGGGCGTAGCGGTCCTCCGCCACGACCTGGGTGCAGCCCGCCACCACCTGGGCGACGGCGTCGGGTTCGACGATCACATAGGCACCCCGGTCGCCGAGGGCGTCGGCGAACTCGTCGACCCACGCGCGGTAGTCGGCCGCGCTCGGGGCGCCTCCGCTGGAGAACAGGCCGCAGTCTCGGTGGGGGATGTAGTACGCGACGAGTACGGCGGTCCGGCCGGCCAGGGCGGCATCGGTGGTGCGGGCGCGGACCACCGGGCCGGGGTTCGGACCGTGCAGCCACTCGGCCTGGGGACGCGTCGCGATGCGGTCCATCAACGCGGCGTCCGGGTCCCGCCCCGCCAGCCGCCACTCGGCGGCCTGCCGTGCGGCCGGGGAGTCGGGGTCCGCCCAGAAGGGCTCGGCCTCGTCTCCCGAGGCGCCGGTGCAGCACAACCCGACGAGCAGCAGCGCGGCGAACACGGTACGCGGAGCCCGGCCATCCACTACCGACGACCACCTGAACACCGGCGACTCCCGTTCCCGCCGCCGGGCATCAGGAAGTGGGGAGACGCGGGGGCGGCGCCACGTCCCGACGGAAGTGTGCGGTCGTACCGCTTCCGCCCTCGGCGCACCGCCGACCGGCCCACGCCAGGATCACCCCGACGGCGGCCCCTCACCGGCCGGGGGCGCCGTGGCATCGCCGACACACCCTGACGACGGCTTCTCACGACTCCAGGCACCGCGACACCACGGACACACCCTGACGCCCCCCTCCACCGACTCGAGGCCCCGCTGCATCGCCGGCCCGCCCCCCCCAGCAGGGCCGCGAACCCCTCACCCTGCTCCCCTACCCTCCTCCCCTCACTCTCCTCCCCTCACCCCGCTCCCCTCCCCCAGACCCGCCCCTTGGGCAACGGCCGCTCATACCCGCCCACCCGGCTCGTCCTCAGTCCCAACCCCACCAGGGACTCCGCCAGCTTCACCGCGGCCCCCACCCCGTCGACCACCGGCGGCCCGAGCTTCTCCCCCACCGCCCGTTGCAGTCCCGTCATCCCGGCGCAGCCCAGCACCAGTACCTCGGCGCCCGCGGCGATGGCCCGTTCCGCGGCGGCCACGAAGGCGGCCTCCGTGCGCTCGGCGTCGCCGAGTTCGAGGACGTTCAGCCCCGTTCCGACCACCGCGGCGCAGTTGCGGCCCACGCCGGCGAGTTCCAGGCTGTCCTCGATCTGACCGCAGGAGCGTTCCAGGGTGGTGATCACCCCGTAGCGCCGGCCGAGCAGACAGGCCAGGTGGGCCGCGGCCTCGGTGATGTCGACGACGGGGGCGTCGACCAGCTCCCGGACGCCTTCCCGTCCGTGTTCGCCGAAACCGGCCATGACGACCGCGTCGTACGCGGGGCCCTCGTAGGTCCGCAGGAGGTCGATCACCGCGGCCGCCGACAGGTAGCTGTCGAGCCAGCCCTCGGCCGACTCGGGGCCCCACTTCGGCGTCAGCCCGGTCACGGCGGTGCCCGGGCCTGCCGCGGCCCGGGCACCTCGTACGATCTCCTCGGTCATCTCCTGCGTGGTGTTGCAGTTGGTGACGACGATCCGCACGTCCGTCAGACCTCCACAGCCTTGGTGGCGGCGGTGCGCTCGTCCCGGCACAGCAGCGCGTACAGTCCGGCCGCCAGGGCGGTGCCGATGAACCAGGAGTACGGGGCCACGTCGCTGAACGTCTTCACGAGGGCGAGGACGGCCGCGACGCCCGCCGACGGCAGGAACGCCCACAGCGCCTTGGGGTTGACGCCCTTCTTGTAGTAGTAGCGGGAGCCGGGGGCGCCGGAGAACAGTTCGTCGACGTCCACGCGGCCCTTCTTGATCCAGTAGTAGTCGAGCATGATCACGCCGAACAGCGGGCCCAGGAAGGCGCCGAGGCCGCCGAGGAAGTAGTTGACGACGGTCGGGTTCGAGAAGAGGTTCCAGGGGGTGACGACCAGCGCGGCGACCGTGCTGATCATGCCGCCGACCTTGAAGCTGATCTTCTGCGGCCAGACGTTGGCGAGGTCGTACGCCGGTGAGACGAAGTTGGCGACGATGTTGACGCCCATGGTGGCGATGGCGAAGGTCAGTGCGGCGACGACCAGGACCCAGGTGTTGCCGACCTTGGCCACCAGCTCCGCCGGGTCGGTGATGGCCTCGCCGAACACCTCCAGCGAGCCGGCCGTGACGATCACCGAGACGACCACGAACGCCGTGGAGTTGATGGGCAGGCCCCAGAAGTTGCCGCGTCGGACGGTCTTGTAGTCCGGGGCGAAGCGGGAGAAGTCGCAGAAGTTGAGCATCAGCGTGCCGTACGTGGCGAGGATCAGGCCGATCGCACCGAACCACTGCCGCCACTGCTCGCCGCCCGACACCGGGTGCGGGGTGGTGGTGAGGGAGATGGTCCAGTCGGCCTTGGCCAGCACCCAGACCGCGAGCGCGATCATGACGATCCAGATCGCCGGCCCGCAGAAGTCCTGGAACTTCCGTACCGACTCCATGCCCTGGCTGATGATCAGCGCCTGGATCAGCCACAGGGAGAGGAAGGAGACCCAGCCCAGCGCGTCGAGTCCCAGGAAGGAGCTGTGCGTCCAGGACTCCAGGCCCGGCCAGGCGGCCAGCAGCATCACGTTCACCGCGACGGAGGCCAGATAGGTCTGGATGCCGTACCACATGATGGCGATCACGGCCCGGATCAGGGCCGGGATGTTGGCGCCCCAGATGCCGAAGCTGATGCGGCTGACGACCGGGAACGGGACGCCGTGGCGCTGGCCGATCTTTCCCATCCAGTTCATGCCGATGTAGATGAGCACGAAGCCGACGAGGAGCGAGGTGAAGACCTGCCACACGTTCATGCCGAGGACGAGCAGACCGGCGGCGAAGGTGTAGTTGCCCAGGTTGTGGACGTCGGACATCCACATCGCGAAGAGGTCGAAGACCTTCCAGTTCCGCTTCTCGGCGGGCGCGAGGTCTTCGTTGGTGAGGCGCGGATCGGGGACGAACGCTGGGGCGCCGGTGACTGTGGCGCGGTCGGCGAGGGACACGGGACCTCCATGAGCCGGGGACGGAGGAGGGTGGCCGGATACGGCCGCCTGGAACGCCGTTTGGTATACCAAACTGCGGTCATAGTCCTCCCGTCAAGCGTTCCGACCGATGTCGTCTCGGTTAACGCTCCGTAAAACACCTCCACAGTCGGCGAAGATGGCCCCATGAGCTCCACGACGAAGATCGAACCCCTGGGTGCCGTCCGCGAACGCGTCCTGGCCTCGCTACGGCAGGAGATCATCGCGGGCGGGCTGCGCCCCGGCGACCGGCTGGTCGAACGAGAGCTCGCCGAACGCTTCGGGGTCTCCCGGGTGCCGGTCCGCGAGGCGATCCGCGCCCTGGTCGCCGAGGGGTTCGTCCACTTCGAGACCCCGCGCCGGACCGTCGTACGGCGGCTGAACCCGCGGGACGTCAAGGAGCTCTTCGAACTGCGCGAGGCGCTGGAGGTCTACGCGGCGGGGCTGGCCGCGGCCCGCGCGACACCGCAGGATCTCGCCGAGGTCGAGCGCCTCCTCGACGAGGCGGCGACCGCGACCGAGGCGGGCGACGCGGAGACGATCACGGACATCAACAGCCGGCTGCACGACCGCATCGTGGCCATGGCCGACAACACCCTGCTGATCGAAGCCCTCGAACCGGTCGCCGGCCGACTGCGCTGGATGACCCGGCGGAACGAGGAATGGCCCCAACTCCTCATAGAACACCGAGAGTTGTACGAGGCGATCGCCTCCGGCGACCCGGAGCGGGCCCGCGCCCACGCCCTCGCGCACGTACGGACCAACTACGAGTCGACGGTACGGCAGTTGTTCGGGGAACCCAGCTGACTTCCCTGCCCCCACTCCCGTACCGCGACCCAGGTCCCCTCAATCGACGGCCGCCGCCGTGCGCAGCACGTCCCGGAGCATCTGCGGGGTCAGCCGGCCGGTGAACGTGTTGCGCTGACTGACGTGGAAGCAGCCGAACAGCTCGATCCCGTCGAGCGGCACGCGCACCCCGTGCCCGAAGGCGGGCCGCGGCCGGGGCACGTCCCACCCCGCCGCCGACAGCGCGGGCAGCGTGGCCTGCCAGCCGAAGGCACCCAGCACCACCACAGACCGCAGCGTCGGCCGCAACAGCCTCAGCTCCTGCACCAGCCAGGGGCGGCAGGTGTCCCGCTCCCCCGGGGTGGGCTTGTTGGCGGGCGGGGCGCAGTGCACCGGCGAGGTGACGCGGACGCCGTGCAGCTCAAGGCCGTCGTCGATGCTCACCGCCGTGGGCTGCGAGGCCAGGCCGACGTCGTACAGCGCCTGGTACAGCACGTCTCCCGACCGGTCGCCGGTGAACATCCGGCCGGTGCGGTTGCCTCCGTGCGCGGCGGGGGCGAGGCCGACGATCAGCATCCGGGCGTCCGAGGGCCCGAATCCCGGCACCGGGCGGCCCCAGTACGTCTGGTCGGCGAAGGCGGCCCGTTTCGTACGGGCCACTTCCTCCCGCCAGTCGACCAGCCGCGGGCAGGCGCGGCAGCCCGCGATGCGCTGGTCCAGGTCGTCGAGAGCGTCCACGTCACCACCGTACGACCCTGTCCTCGCCGCCCCGGAATCACGAGTGGCGGGGAGCGGGGGCTGTGGGGAAATGCCGTCGGGGCGGGCGGGGGCGGGCGGCTAAGGTCGAGGCATGGCTGCTGAACGTGGGGAAGGCGGGGCGGGCGAGGGCATGGACGCCGTCGCAGCCGCTCGGAACGGTGTCGAGGACGCGCCGACCGCTCCTGGCGCGATGCCGGCGCCCGCCCGGGCGGAGTCGGCGTCCGCCAAAGCGGAGCCGGCCGGTCGTGAGGGCGGTGCGGGGCAGGATCCGCAGATCGCCGCCGCTGTGGCCGCCGCCGAGGCCGCCGGACCGCAGCAGGGCGAGACGGTTCGCGTCGACAGCTGGATCTGGTCCGTGCGGCTGATCAAGACCCGGTCCGCCGGTGCGGCCGCCTGCAAGGGCGGACATGTCCGGGTGAACGGTGAGCGGGTCAAGCCGGCCCACTCCGTCCGGGTCGGTGACGAAGTCCGTCTGGTCCATGAGGGGCGGGAGCGGATCGTCGTCGTCAAGCGCCTCATCCGGAAGCGGGTGGGGGCTCCTGTCGCCGTGCAGTGCTATGTCGACAACAGCCCGCCGCCTCCGCCGCGTGAGGCGGTCGCTCCGGCGGGCATCCGTGACCGGGGCGCCGGGCGCCCGACCAAACGGGACCGGCGGGACATGGAACGGCTGCGGGGGATGGGTGGAGTGCCTGGCGGGGTGCCCGGGATGCCGGGTGGCCGTAAGGGTGGCCGCACGGGCGGGCGGTGAGGGCCTCGTCCTCGAACGCCGGACGGGCTGAGAGATGCGGGCCGGCGCTGAGAAGGGGACGTCCGTCCTGCGAACCCCGGGCGGGCTGGGCTGGCCAGTCCGTCCGGGGTTCGCAGGACGCCGGAGCAGTGGTCACGAGCGGTGCCGGAGGAGCCGCAGCAGCTGCGCGTTCTGACCGCGGCGCGCCCAGGCGATCAGGGCCAGCGGGATGATCAGGATCAGTGGCGTCGCGGCGTTCTCCCCGTCGAAGTAGGAGACCTGGACCACGAACGCGCCCACCATCAGCCCGCTCAGCGCCACCGCCGCCACCGACTGCAGCACCGGCACCAGCAACGCGATCGCACCGGCGAGTTCGAGCGCGCCGATGGTGTACATCCCCGCGTTGCCCCAGCCCATCTCGGCGAAGGCGTCGGCCGCCGTGGGGTGCGCGATCAGCTTGGGCAGCGCGCTCGCGAACGCGTAGAACAGGGCGAGCAGCACCTGAATGGTGCGCAGGGCGACCCTGGCGCGGCGCCCACGGGCCGTCGCGGACTCGGCGACGACGGTGCCGGTACCGGAGTCGGCGGACGCGGCGGCGGTGACGGATACGGTGGTCTCGGACATCGGGGGCTCCTGTGGGACGCGGTCCGTTGTGCTGTCACAGAGGTAGACCGGCCCCCGCACGGAAACTCATCGGCGCCCGGCGAACGACCTCAGACCGACACCGTCTCCGCACGCACCGCCCGCACCCATATCCGGTCCTCCGTCAGGTACTTGTCCACCCGCAGGCCCGCCTCCCCCAGTGCCTCCTCGAACTGGTCCTTCGTCAGCGGCCGGGCCAGAAACGTCTGGGTCCATACCGCGTCCGGGAACTCGTACTCCGCGCGGACCGAGTTCACCCCGTCGCCGACCGGCTCCGCCGACACCATGCGGAGGGTGAAGCCGCTGGGGTCGACGCGCTCGCGCGGCAGGTTGGTGTGGTAGTCCTCGCCCTCCCGCTGGATCAGTACGCACCCGCCCTCCGCCACATGCCGGGCGCAGGCGCGCAGCATCCCGCGTCGCACCTCGGCGTCGCCGGCGTGGACGAGGAACGACGCGAGCATCACCACGTCGAACGTCTCGCCCAGGTCGAGCTCCTCGACCTTGCCGCGTATCGTGCGCGCCCCCTGGACGCGGGCCAGCATCTCCGGGGACTCGTCCACCGCCGTGACCGTGAAGCCCCGTTCCAGCAGCGGGTGGGTCATCCTGCCCACGCCGCAGCCCAGTTCCAGGATGTGCGCCCCCGCCGGCACGGCCGCGGCGATGATGTCCGGCTCGTCGTACACCGGGAGCCGTGAGTACAGCTCCACCGCGCAGCCGTCCGGAGTGATCGCGCCCGGTCCCGTCCCCTCGTACCCCTCACGCATTTTCAGTTCCATGCCCGTACAACGGCCCGCATCCGCAAGGCCGTTCCCCACCCGAACGCATTCACCCGTCCGAGGGACGAAGCCCCTCCCGAAGCTCCGCTTGAGCCCCCTCCTGAAGCCCCGCTCGAGACCCCTCCTGAAGCCCCGCTTGAGCCCCCTCCTGAAGCCCCGCTTGAAGCCCCTCCTGGGGCAGCGGAAACCACCCGTGCCCGATGTACCAGTGCCCGCCCGACCGCAGATGGTCGCCCACCGCGCGCTCCACCGACGTACGCCGAGGCAACCCCGCCACCGGCAGCTCCGGGTCCCCGAACACGAACTGGACCGGCTCGGTGTCGGCCGACTCGGCGTCTCGTGGCGCGATCCGGAACCGCTCCTGGAAGCGGACGATGTTGGAGTCGGCGGGCAGATACCGTTTCAACTGCGGATCCAGCAGCCACGAGTGGCACATCACCGCCCGGTACCCCTCCTCGGGGTAGTGCTTCGCGAAGAACTCCCCCGCCAGCGCCACCGCCCGGTCGCACGCGTCCGGCGTCAGCGGGCCGAGGAAGTCGGGGATGTGCAGGTCCAGACAGAGCGTGCCGGTCGTCGCCCGCATCCCCGCCGCCGCGAGCCCCCGCGCCGCGCCCGACCAGAGCCGCGCCCGCTGGAAGTGCAGTCTCCCCAACTGGTAGATCTCACCGCGGAGATGGAGCATCAGCCACTGCGGGGACTGGACTCCCGCCGTCCCGTACCGCCTGCGGTGGACGGCCATGTTCCGTCCGAGGTCGGTAAGGGTGCGCCGGGAGACGTCGGCGGGGACACCCCGTGCCCGGTGGTACGCGCGCGTGTGCGGAAGCGCCGCGACGAACACGTACGCGGGGAAGATCCGGCGCAGCGCCACCGGCGCCTCGGCGGTCCGTGCGGTCAGCTGCAAGCCGTCGCCGTACTCGACGATCTCCCCCATGTCGCGCACCAGTGCCTCGACGCACTCCGCCACCAGCCGCATCGCTCCGGCGTCTGCCGCCAGCGTCCGCCGCCGGGCGACGAGCGCGTTGATGTCTTCATGGGGTACCGCGAGGTCGAGCAGCACCTCGGCGAGCTCATCGGTGTCCGGCAGCACGCGCCCTCCGGCAAGGAGTACCAGGCGAACGAAAAGTACGAGGAGTACGAAGAGTACGAGGAGTACGAGGAGTACGTTGGCAGAGAGGAGTGGTGATCCCGATGCGTACGGGCAGTGAGCCGGCGACCGCGCGCAGTGCGCTGCGGGCCCGGTTCTGGCTGAGCGTGTGGGGACTGGTCTGGACGATCTTCGGGACAGCCGCGTTCGCCCTCGCGGGCCGCCCCGGGTGGGCCGCCGCCTGCGGGGTGCTCTGGCTGGTCATCACTGTCGATCTGACCTTGATCCTCCGGCACATCCGACAGGGCCCGCACTACCAGCCGGGCCCGGACGTCCCACCGTACCGGCCGGCGGAGCACCGGCCACCGCGCGGGTCACCAGGACAGCGGCCGCCGTACCGGCGACCGGGGAACCGGCCCCCGGACCGGCCCGCGCCCTGAGCCGTTACGCGTCGAACCGCGCCGCCTTCAGGTACTGCGGGTTCGGGTCCAGTGCGGCGGCCAGCCGGAAGTGGCGTTTGGCCTGGTCGGGGCGGGCCTGGCGCTCGTAGGTCCGGGCGAGCGCGAAGTGCGCGAACGCGTTGTCCGGCTCGCGCTCCAGGACGATGGTGAACTCCAGCTCCGCGGGCCGCAGTTGGGCGGCCGCGAAGAAGGCACGCGCGCGCAGCAGGCGGGCGGCGGTGTTCTCGGGGTGCGCGGCGATCACCTGGTCGAGCAGCTTCACCGCGCCCTGCGGGTCCCGCGCGGCCAGCAACTGCTCGGCGGCACGGAAGTCGATGACATGCGTCTCCGGAGTACGTCCGGTCGAACCGCTGGTCTCGGGCACGGCAGAGTCCTTCCCTCACTGGAAGGGTTCAACGCCCGGACAGGGGGCCGCTATTCCTGGGACGTCCGGGGCGAGCCCTCGTCCGCGCGGGGCGCGCGAACTCTTCGTACGAGCTCGTCCCATACGTCCGCCACGCGTCGCCGCAGGTCGTCCAGGGGTACGTCGTTGTCGATGACGATGTCCGCGATCTCGCGGCGCTTCTCCCGCGTCGCCTGGGCGGCCATCCGCGCGCGTGCGTCGTCCTCGGTCATGCCGCGCAGCCTGACGAGGCGGTCGAGCTGGGTCTCGGGGGCGGCGTCGACGACGACCACGACGTCGTAGAGCGGGGCGAGGCCGTTCTCGGTGAGGAGCGGGACGTCGTGGACGACGACCGCGTTGTCGTCGGCGGCGGATTCGAGGGCGCGGGAGCGGGCGCCCACCAGGGGATGCACGATCGAGTTCAGCACGGCGAGCTTCTCGGGATCGGCGAACACGATCGACCCCAGCCTGGGCCGGTCCAGGCCGCCGTCCTCGGCGAGCACACCCGGCCCGAAGGCCTCCACGACGGCGGCCAGCCCGGGCGTACCGGGCGCGACGACCTCGCGCGCGATACGGTCCGCGTCGATCAGCACGGCCCCCCGCTCGACGAGCAGCCGCGACACCTCACTCTTACCGGCACCGATCCCACCGGTCAGGCCCACCTTCAGCATGAGCCGCAGCTTAGGCGGTCCCGCTGACAACGTACCCGGCCGGGCTCAGTTGTCGCCCTCCCGCTCCGCCAGGAAGCGCTCGAACTCGAGCCCGATCTCGTCGGCGGACGGGATGTCGGTGGACTCGGCGAGCATGTTGCCGCGGGTCTCTGCGCCCGCCGCCGCGTCGAACTGGTGCTCAAGGCCCTGGACGAGAGCCACGAGGTCCTCGTCGCCCTCCTGGATCTGGCGGTCGATCTCGGTCTGCGTGCGGTGCGCGTCGGTACGCAGCGCGTGCGCGATGCCCGGCAGCACCAGACCGGTGGCCGCCGTGATGGCCTCCAGGACGGTCAGGGCCGCGTCCGGGTACGGGGAGCGCGCGATGTAGTGCGGGACGTGCGCGGCGACGCCCAGGACGTCGTGTCCGGCCTCCATGAGGCGGTACTCGACGAGCGACTCGGCGCTGCCGGGGACCTGCGCCTCGTCGAAGGGGCTGCGGTGGCCGGGCACCAGGTCGTTGCGGTTGCCGTGCGGGGTGAGGCCGACGGGGCGGGTGTGCGGGACGCCCATGGGGATGCCGTGGAAGTTCACGGAGAGGCGGACACCGAGCCGTTCCACGATCTGCTGGACGGCCGCCGCGAAGCGCTCCCACTCCACGTCCGGCTCGGGCCCCGACAGCAGCAGGAAGGGCGCCCCGGTGGCGTCCTGGACGAGTCGCACCTCGATCGAGGGGACCTCGTAGTCGGTCCAACGGTCGCGCTTGAAGGTGAGCAGCGGACGGCGGGCCCGGTAGTCCACGAGCCGGTCGTGGTCGAAGCGGGCCACGACCTGGTGGGGCAGCGAGTCGAGCACCCGGTCGACGATCTGGTCGCCGGTCTCGCCCGCGTCGATGTATCCGTCGAAGTGGTAGAGCATGACAAGGCCGGCCGACTCCTGGGCGAGCGCCATGTCGACGACGGCCAGGCCCTTCGGCTCCCATGCGTACAAACCCTGCGGATCAAGCACAGTGACCGCTCCTCCTCGTGTTCATACGCTTCAACGCCCCCTGAAGCAGGGGCATTCCCACGAGCGGAGCTGATCAGGCATCTCTTACGGCGTTTTCATGCGTCGCTCCGCCGTGTCACGAGGAACGCCGGAGGCCGGACACGGCTGAGGGGCCGCACCTCGGAAGGTACGGCCCCTCAGTCAGGAGCTAGTGCTCAGTGAGCGTTCAGCTCTGGCCACCCGCGAGCTTCTCGCGAAGCGCGGCGAGCGCCTCGTCGGAAGCCAGGGCACCGGAGGTGTCCGCACCCTCGGAGGAGTACGAACCGCCACCCGCGACCGGAGCCGCACCGGCGGCGTCGCCACCCTCGGCGGCAGCGGCAGCGTCGGCCTCGCGGCTCTTGATGACCTGCTGCTGGTGCTGCTCGAAGCGGGTCTGCGCCTCGGCGTACTGGCGCTCCCACTCCTCACGCTGCTTCTCGTAGCCCTCGAGCCAGTCGTTGGTCTCGGGGTCGAAGCCCTCGGGGTAGATGTAGTTGCCCTGGTCGTCGTACGACGCGGCCATGCCGTACAGGGTCGGGTCGAACTCGACCGAGGCCGGGTCGGCACCGAAGGACTCGTTGGCCTGCTTCAGCGAGAGGCTGATGCGACGACGCTCGAGGTCGATGTCGATGACCTTGACGAAGATCTCGTCGTTGACCTGGACGACCTGCTCCGGGATCTCCACGTGGCGCTCGGCCAGCTCGGAGATGTGGACCAGACCCTCGATGCCCTCGTCCACGCGGACGAACGCACCGAACGGAACCAGCTTGGTGACCTTACCCGGGACGACCTGGCCGATCTGGTGGGTCCGGGCGAACTGCTGCCACGGGTCCTCCTGCGTCGCCTTCAGCGACAGGGAGACACGCTCGCGGTCCATGTCGACGTCGAGGACCTCGACGGTGACTTCCTGGCCGACCTCGACAACCTCGGACGGGTGGTCGATGTGCTTCCAGGACAGCTCGGAGACGTGGACCAGACCGTCGACGCCACCCAGGTCCACGAAGGCACCGAAGTTGACGATCGAGGAGACCACACCGGAGCGGACCTGACCCTTCTGGAGGGTCGTGAGGAACGTCTGGCGGACCTCGGACTGGGTCTGCTCCAGCCAGGCACGGCGGGACAGGACCACGTTGTTGCGGTTCTTGTCCAGCTCGATGATCTTCGCCTCGAGCTCCTTGCCCACGTAGGGCTGGAGGTCGCGGACACGGCGCATCTCGACCAGGGAGGCCGGGAGGAAGCCGCGGAGGCCGATGTCGAGGATGAGACCACCCTTGACGACCTCGATGACGGTACCGGTGACGATGCCGTCCTCTTCCTTGATCTTCTCGATGGTGCCCCAGGCACGCTCGTACTGGGCGCGCTTCTTCGAGAGGATCAGGCGGCCTTCCTTGTCCTCCTTCTGGAGAACAAGGGCCTCGATCTCGTCACCGACGGCGACGACCTCGTTGGGGTCGACGTCGTGCTTGATCGAGAGCTCGCGGCTCGGGATGACACCTTCGGTCTTGTAACCGATGTCGAGCAGGACCTCGTCCCGGTCGACCTTCACGATGACGCCGTCGACGATGTCGCCGTCGTTGAAGTACTTGATCGTCTCGTCGATCGCGGCGAGGAAGGCTTCCTCGTTACCGATGTCGTTGACCGCAACCTGCGGGGTGGTGGCGGTGGTCTCGGTGCTGCTCGTCATGTGGGAAAGGGCTCCGGTTACGGACAGAAAGTCGTAGGTACTGCTACGCCGGGAGCCCGTATCGCTCTGATGAAGCCGGACAGCCAAGGAAGCGCCAAACCAGAAACTGGTGATGGCGCCTCGACAACCGAGGGGACATACAACAGATGCGAGCGCAGCCTGCTACGTCTGAGGTGCGCAGGCCCGCAGCGCAACTTGTAGCATACGGGGGCAGCCGGGCAGGGTCAATGCGCGAAGGCGCACACCCGGGGCGGATCGCCGCATACCCGGCACAAGAACTGTCTCTGGAGGCCACGCAGGCCTGAGACACCTCTCCCGTGACACCCGTGGGGACGGGTTGGAGGGAAGAGTACGACGAGGGAGCCGATCATCCAAGAGCCCACTTCTTCCGAGTCCGACTTCGAGCCGGAGGCCACGCGGCGCGACGCGGGAGCCGCCGAGAGCTCCCGGGCCAACCGCGGCTGGTGGGACCGGAACGCCGACGAGTACCAGGTGGAACACGGCACGTTCCTCGGCGACGACCGCTTCGTGTGGGGCCCCGAGGGCCTGGACGAGGTGGAGGCCGAGCTGCTCGGCCCGCCGGAGGAGCTCAAGGACAGGCGCGTCCTGGAGATCGGCGCCGGCGCGGCCCAGTGCTCGCGCTGGCTGGCCGCGCAGGGCGCCCGCCCGGTCGCGCTCGACATCTCGCACCGCCAGCTCCAGCACGCCCTGCGCATCGGCGGCTCCTTCCCCCTGGTCTGCGCCGACGCCGGCGCCCTCCCCTTCGCGGACGCCTCCTTCGACCTGGCCTGCTCGGCGTACGGGGCGCTGCCCTTCGTCGCCGAACCGGTACGGGTCCTGACGGAGGTGCGGCGGGTGCTGCGCCCGGGCGGCCGTTTCGTCTTCTCGGTGACCCACCCGATCCGCTGGGCGTTCCCGGACGAGCCGGGTCCAGAGGGGCTGTCGGTGTCCGCCTCCTACTTCGACCGCACGCCGTACGTCGAGCAGGACGAGCTTGGCCGCGCGGTCTACGTCGAGCACCACAGGACGATCGGCGACCGGGTGCGGGACATCGCGGCGTCGGGCTTCCGTCTCGTGGACCTGGTGGAACCGGAGTGGCCGGCCTGGAACACCTCGGAGTGGGGCGGCTGGTCGCCCCTGCGCGGGAACCTGATCCCGGGGACGGCGATCTTCGTGTGCGTACGAGACTGAGTGCGTGATCCGTTACGACGCCCTGGACGCCCTTCCCGTACGCAGTGCCCTTCCCGGTCTGAACGAGGCCCTGGAGGGGCACGGCACCGCGGTCCTCGTCGCGCCGCCCGGCACCGGCAAGACGACCCTGGTGCCGCTGGCGCTGGCCGGTCTCCTGGACGCCGACGCCCCCGCGCGGCGGGTGCTCGTGGCCGAACCGCGCCGCATCGCCGCCCGCGCCGCCGCCCGGCGGATGGCGTGGCTGCTCGGCGAGAAGGCCGGACAGAGCGTCGGATACACCGTGCGCGGGGAGCGGGTCGTCGGGCGGCACACGCGCGTGGAGGTCGTCACGACCGGTGTGCTGCTTCAAAGGCTCCAGCGCGACCAGGAGCTCACGGGCGTCGACGTGGTGGTGCTGGACGAGTGCCACGAACGGCATCTGGACGCGGACACGTCCGCCGCCTTCCTGTGGGACGTACGGCAGACCCTGCGGCCTGAGCTGCGGCTGGTGGCCGCGTCGGCGACGACGGACGCCGAGGGCTGGGCGGGGCTGCTGGGCGGGGCGCCGGTCGTCGAGGCGGCGGGGGTGTCGTACCCGGTGGAGGTGGTGTGGGCGCCGCCGGTACGGCCGGTGCGGCCGCCGCACGGGATGCGGGTCGACCCGGCGCTGCTCGCGCATGTGGCGTCGGTGGTGCGGCGGGCGCTGGCCGAGCGGTCGGGGGACGTGCTGTGCTTCCTGCCGGGCGTCGGGGAGATCGCGCGGGTGGCCGGTCAGCTCGGCGGCCTGGGTGATGTCGAGGTGCTCCAGGTGCACGGGCGGGCTCCGGCGGCCGTGCAGGACGCGGTGCTGGCTCCCGCGGAGCGGCGGCGGGTGGTGCTGGCGACGTCCGTCGCCGAGTCCTCGCTGACGGTGCCCGGGGTGCGGGTGGTCGTGGACTCCGGGCTGGCCCGGGAACCTCGGGTGGATCACGCGCGCGGGTTGAGCGCGCTGACGACCGTGCGGGCCTCGCGGGCTGCCGGGCGGCAGCGGGCGGGGCGTGCCGGGCGTGAGGCGCCGGGGGCGGTGTACCGCTGCTGGGCGGAGGCTGAGGACGCGCGTCTGCCGCTGTTTCCGGCGCCGGAGATCAAGGTGGCCGACCTGACGGCGTTCGCGCTCCAGGTGGCCTGCTGGGGCGATCCAGACGCGTCCGGGCTGGCGTTGCTGGATCCGCCGCCGGGTGGGGCGATGGCGGCGGCGCGGAGTGCGCTCGCGGCGGTGGACGCCGTGGACTCCGCCGGGCGGGCCACGCAGCGGGGGGTGCGGTTGACTCGGACGGGGGTGCATCCGCGGCTGGGACGAGCGTTGCTGGACGCGCCGGGGGACGCGGCCGAGGTGGTGGCGCTGCTGTCGGAGGACGTTCCGCGGGAGTACGGGGATGACCTCGCGGCGGCTCTTCGGGCCGCTCGGCGTGGGGGTGACGCGTATGCGGGGCGGTGGCGCGCGGAGGTACGGCGACTGCGGGCGGTCTCGACGGCCGATGCCGCGAACGGCACGGACAAGGTCGTCGCCGGTCAGCGGCACCCTGGCGGCGATGAGCGGCTTGTCGGTGTCGTCGCCGCCCTCGCCTTCCCCGAGCGGGTCGCCAAAGTCGACGGGGGTTCCTATCTCATGGCCTCCGGCACTCGCGCCGAACTGCCGGAGGCTTCCGCGCTTCGCGGCGCGCCCTGGATCGCCGTGGCCGTCGCCGACCGGCCCGTCGGAAAAGGGCACGCGCGCGTGCAGCTCGCCGCGAGCGTGGACGAGGACACGGCACGCTTGGCGGCCGCCTCGATGTACTCCGAGGCGCAGGAGGTCCACTGGGCCGACGGGGACGTCGTCGCGCGGCGCGTCGAGCGGCTCGGGGCGATCGAGCTGGCCGCACGGCCCTTGAAGGACGCCGACGCCACCCTCGTACGCGAGGCGCTGCTCGAAGGGCTGCGGCAGGAGGGGCTCGGGTTGTTGCGCTGGTCGCCGGAGGCCTGCGTACTGCGGCAGCGGCTCGCCTTTCTGCGGCTGCGGGTCGGCGACCCTTGGCCGGATGTCTCCGACGACGCGCTCCACGCGCGCGTGGACGAGTGGCTGGAGCCGGAGCTCGGGCGGGCGCGACGGCGGGCTGATCTGGCGCGTATCGATGCCGGGGCGGGGTTGAACCGGCTGCTCCCCTGGGCCTCGGGTGAGACGGGGCGGCTCGACGAGCTCGCGCCCGAGCGGATCGCGGTGCCGAGCGGGTCCAGGATCCGGATCGACTACTCCGAGCCCGAACAGCCCGTTCTCGCCGTCAAGTTGCAGGAGATGTTCGGGCTGCAGGAGTCGCCGCGGGTCGCCGGGGTGCCCCTGCTCGTCCATCTCCTCTCCCCCGCCGGGCGGCCCGCGGCCGTCACCGCCGACCTCGCCTCCTTCTGGAAGGACGGCTACAAGGGCGTACGGGCGGAGCTGCGCGGCCGGTATCCCAAGCACCCGTGGCCGGAGGACCCGGCGGCCGCGGAGCCGACGCGGCACACCAACGCGCGCCTCAGGCGGTGATCGGTTCCGGTTCGTCGGCGTCGGCGGGCGCCGGTTCGTCCGGGCGACGGCTGCGGGCCTCGAGCCACAGGGAGAGGGCGAGGAGCAGGACTCCGAGGGTGAGGAAGCCCCAGGGGAGGTACGTCGTCATCAGCAGGACCAGCAGCCGGTTGGACTTGACCAGGTCGACCGTGTGCTCGATGTAGTCCTCGCGCATCTTCACGTGGCCGGCGAACGCCGTGACCTTCTCGCGGTCGCCCAGGAGGGTGCCGCCGCGGAGCTCCTCCTTGTGGATCTCCTCGCCGTAGACGGGGGCGCCGGTGACGGGCTCGACCCAGAACTTGCGGACCGTGGTGTACCAGCGGGTCATGCCGGTCTTGGCGATCTGCTCGGGGGTGATGCCGGCGACGGGCAGCTTCTTGGGGAACTTCACCTGGGTCCAGGGGATGGTCTGCTCGAAGTAGTAGACCTCCAGACCGCGGAAGTTCTGCGTCCCCTTGTAGTGGATGGGGTTGCTGGTGCGGGTCTGCGCGTCGAAGTACTCGTAGTCCCGTTTCTCCGTCCGGAAGGGCCACTTGAACTCGATGCCCTCGCGTTTGACCGGGTCGCCGTCGACCATCTCGCCGGTGGCGTGGACGGGGTCCTGGCTGTGGGCGTCGAAGATGTAGCGCTCGGGGATGTAGGCGACCATCTTGCCGTCGGGGTCCTGGGCGTACGACAGGCTGTCCCAGACGACGACGTCCCGGCCGAGCGTCTTCTCGATCTTCTCCGAGGCCTCCACGTTGCCCTTGAGGGTCTGCACGATGGTGATCTTGGAGACCTTCTTCTCCTGGAGGGAGTTGTCGACGAGGGTGGCGTCCCTCGCCTCCAGGACCATGTCCTGGTACTGGTTCGCCGGGATCTTCGCCAGGCGCGGGAAGGCGTACCAGCGCAGCATCGGGGACAGCGCCGCGAAGAACACGGCGAGGGCGAGCAGGATCAGGCTGGCCTTGCGGCGCATCTCGGCCTCCCTCCCGGGCGGTTACGGGTGTGACGGCACGGTCGTGAGCAGCGGCTTCGGCGACGTCCTGCCGGTCGGCGAGCCCATCGCGGTGATCGTGAACACCAGCGCGAGCGCGACGGCCAGGCCGATCCCGGCGGCGATGAGGGCACGCATGACGGCCTCCCGACCGGACCCCATGAGCCCGGAACTGATACATCGTCAGGTCCGGCACCGTAGCAACGGGCGGCCGAGATGAGAACACGTCGCACACGACGACGGCGCCCTTCCGGGGAAGGACGCCGTCGAGGTGGTACGGGAACTTACGCGCCGGTGCCGGCCGAAGGGCTCGGCGACTGCGACTGCGTCGGCTCGGCGGCCGCCGCGACCGTCAGTTCGACGGTCAGGGACGCGCCGCCCGCGGTGGTGATGCGGAGCAGGAACGTGCCGGTGGTGTCGTCGGCGTACAGCTTCGGCAGCTTCAGCAGGCCGTTCGCGTCCGTCTCCAGGCCCGTCAGGGTGCGTACGGTCTTGCCGTCCGCGTCCTTGAAGTAGGGGCCCTTGGTGTTCTCGGTGGGGTCGTCCGCCGAGGTGATCAGGGTGGCGGTGGCGGCGACGCCGTCCGCCACGGCGCCGTCGTACGTCGCCTTGACCTCGACCTGGTCGGCGAACTCCCCACCCGGGGTGCAGGTCAGCGCGGTGTCGCCGGTGCGGACGAGGTCGTCGGCGACGCGCTCGGTGACGGTGGCCTTGTAGTCGAGGCCGGCGACCGCGCGGCCCACGACGGTGGCGCGGACGGTGAAGTCGCCCGTCTTCTCACCGGCCTTCAGCGCGGGCGCGACGGCGACGCCGGAGCTGCTGGTGACGATCGTGGCGACGCTCTCGCCGCCGGTGAAGGTGGTGTCGGTGTCCCCCACGATCGTGAAGCGGATGCGCACCTTGCCGACGGCCTTGCCGGCCGAGGTCTCGGCGCGGGTGCTGATCCGCTTGCTGAACGTGTCCCCCGCCTGCGCGGTGAGCTTCGCGGTGCCCGCGTCCTCCAGGTGGTCCACCGTGTCGGTCGGGGTGGGGGTGGGCGTGGGGGTGCCGGGCGTGGACGGGGGGTCCGACGGCGACGGGCTGCTCGGGGTGGAGGGCGTCGTCGGCGTGCTGGGCATGCTGGGCGTCGACGGCGGGGTGGGCGACGGCGAGGGGCTCGCGGTGTCGTTGTCGTCGCTGCGGTGGCTCGGCAGGCTGCCGGTGCCGTCCGGGATCTCGTGCGTGCCCTTGCGGTAGTACTCCAGCCACGACAGGACCGTGTGCAGGTAGTCCTGGGAGTTGTTGTAGCTGAGGATCGCGCGGTTCAGGTCGGCCTGCACGGACAGGTCCCAGCCGTTGCGGCACAGGTAGTGGCCGGCGGCGAGGGCCGCGTCGTAGACGTTGTTGGGGTCCTTCTTGCCGTCGCCGTTGCCGTCGCGGCCGGCCCACTCCCAGGTGGAGGGGATGAACTGCATGGGGCCGACGGCCTGGTCGTAGGTGCTGTTGCCGTCGTAGACGCCGTGGTCGGTGTCCGGGATGAGGGCGAAGCCGTTGCCGTCGAGCTGCGGGCCGAGGATCGGGGTGATCGTGGTGCCGTCGGCGGTGACGCGGCCGCCGCGGGCCTGGCCGGACTCGACCTTGCCGATGGCGGCGAGGAGCTGCCAGGGCAGGTTGCAGCCGGGCTTGGACTCCTGGAGTGCCGCCGCGGCCTTCTTGTAGGCGTCGAGGACGGTCGCGGGGATGCCGGCCTCGCCGGTGCCCGTGACGCCGGTGCCGCCGCTGCCCGCGGTCGGGACGGGGCTCGGGCTGTTGAGAGGCGGCAGGTCCATGTAGTACGGCGAACCGCCGGTCGCGCCGTCGTCGTCAGCGGCCAGGTCGGGAGTGGGCTGGGCGTCGGCGGTGGTCGATCTGCCGTTGTCGTCGACCGACACGCCGGGTGCCTGGGACGCGGACAGTGCCGCGACCGCCGCGGCGGCGACGGTGGTGGCCACCGCCCCCTTGCGCAGCCGCCTGCCGAATTGCGCCGACATAAAGTGAACCCCTCCCGTGGACGCCGAGCGCCCGTCTCCGTCCGACGTGCTCGTCATGATGTGACGATCGACCCGCGTCGCGGGTTGCCCTCGTGGAGCTTTTTCCCTGCGTTGTTCTGCTGTTCGGTTCTACTGCTCGGTTCTGCTGTTGGTTCTACTGTTTGGTTCTGTTGTTCGGTGATTCGGTTCGACCCCGCTCCCCGGCGGGGGGACCCAGGCGACCCTACGGCAACTTCCTTTGCTCGGGCACCCGTTCGTGCCCGGTTTTCACCGGTTGGCCATACTGGGCCGGTCCGTTCCCTGCCTCGGGAGGCCCTCTTGCCGTTCACCCTCAGTCACGCGGCCGCGGTGTTACCTGCTGTGCGTGCCGACGGAACCGGGCGGGGGCGGCTGGTTCCGGCCGTTCTCGTGGCGGGTTCCTTCGCTCCCGACATGACCTATTTCGCGGCGAGCGCGTTCTCCGAGGCGATGGAGTTCGGGACCTTCACGCATTCGTTCCCGGGCGTCTTCAGCGTCGACGTGCTGATCGCGTGGGCGCTGGTGGGGCTCTGGCTGCTCGTGCGGGAGCCCCTGGTGGCGCTGTTGCCGAGGGCGCGGCAGGGGCGGGTGGCGGCACTGCTGCGCTGCGGGACGCCCCGCGCGCGGGTAGGGCCAGGGCGGCTGGCGCGGTGGTATGTGTCGGCGGCGCTCGGGGCGTTGACGCATGTCGTGTGGGACGCGTTCACGCATCACGACCGGTGGGGGATGCGGCTGTTCCCGGTGCTGGGCGAGACGATCGCCGGGTCACCGCTGTACTGGTACCTGCAGTACGGCAGTTCGGCGGTGGCCGCGGTGGTGATCGCCGGGTTCGTCGTGTACGCGGTACGGCGGGCGCCGGTGAGCGAGCCGACGGGCGTGCCCGCGCTCTCGGTGCGCGACCGGTGCTGGGCCGCCGTCGGCATCGGCGGCTGTGTGCTCGTCGCGGCGGTGCAGCGGGCCTCGCGGTGGTGGGCCTACTGGGGGGCCTCCGCGAAGCCGTGGGAACTGATCCCGACGCTGTGCTTCGGCGTGGGCGCGGGGCTGGTGGTGGGGGTGCTGGGGTACACCGCGGCGATCAGGGCGTGGCGTCCGGTCCGGACGCCGAAGCCGGCCGAGCGGGAGCCGAGCCGTCCGGGGCGTCGGTGACGATCCTGTCCGGGACCGGGCCGGCGGAGGGGGCGGTGGCGGTGCTGACGGGGGCCGGGCAGTCCGAAGGGTCAGGGGCGGTCTCGACGGGAGCCGAGCAGTCCGGGGCGTCGGTGACGGTCTCGACGGGGGCCGGGCCGTCTGAGGGGGCCGTGACCGTGCCGGCGGTCGCGATGAACACGGTCATGGTGCGCATCGGGCGGGAGCGCGGGACCGCGCTGAGGAGCAGCGCCAGGTAGCCGCGGGCCTGGTCGGCCCACAGGCGCAGGTCCCTGCGGCTCAGCCAGTCCCTCCGGGTGAGGCGGTGACGGACGTCTGTGGCCGCCCTGCGCAGGGTGGTGGCAAGGTCCGTGGGGATGCGGGGCGTGCTTGCCGCTGCCGAGAAGGGCGGGACGTGCACGGCTGGGGTGGACGCGGTCGCATCGGTGGTCGCCTGCGCCGGAGCCGTCTGGCGGTGGAGCGTGCGTATACCCATGTCCGCATCCTTACGGGCGGGGGTGGGTGAGGGCGTTTTCGCGGGGGCCACCTGAGTGACGGCTTTTCGGGGGTGGGGGCGGGTCCGGCAGCGCCGGGCGCGCCGCGGTGGGCGCGCACCGCGGCGGCGGAGAAACCGGGGTGGTGCACACTGCCGCGGCGGAGAAACCGGGGTGGCGCGCACCGCTGCGGCGGAGAAACCGGGGTGGCGCGCACCGCCGCGGAGGCGAAACCGCGGTGGCGCGCACCGCCGCGGCGGAGAAACCAGGGTGGCGCACACCGCCACAGAGGCGAAACCGGCGTAGCGCGCACCGCCACAGAGGCGAAACGCGGTGGCTTGCGCCCAGGCACGGCGGCCCCGCGGCGCGGCTTGCGCCCACGCACGGCGGCCGCGACGGCACGGCCCCGGACACCGTCGCGGCGGAGGGGGTCGAATCCCCGCAATCCCTCCGCCGCCGATCACCGGCCCATCAGGCCTCCGCACACCGGGCCACCGGACCCCGGGTCACCGGGCTACCCGGCTACCGAACGCCGCGAGCATCTCGGTACCCCCCGCCGCAGCCCCCCGCTCCACCGCCGGAGGCTAGTGCGCCGCCGACTCCCAGTCCGGGCCCACGCCCACCGAGACGTCCAGCGGGGCGCGCAGCTGGACCGCGCCCGCCATCTCGCGGCGGACGATCTCCTCGACGCGGTCGCGCTCGCCGGGGGCGATCTCCAGGACGATTTCGTCGTGGACCTGGAGCAGCATGCGGGAGGTCAGCTCCGCCTCGCTCAGGGCCTTGCCGACGTTGAGCATCGCGATCTTGACGATGTCGGCGGCCGTGCCCTGGATCGGCGCGTTGAGGGCCATCCGCTCGGCGGCCTCGCGGCGCTGGCGGTTGTCGCTGTTGAGGTCGGGGAGGTAGCGGCGGCGGCCGAAGAGGGTCGCCGTGTACCCCGTCGCCCTCGCCTCGTCGACCACGCGCCGCAGATAGTCCTGGACGCCGCCGAAGCGCTCGAAGTAGGTGTCCATCAGGGCCCGCGCCTCGCCCGCCTCGATGTTCAGCTGCTGGGAGAGGCCGAAGGCGGACAGGCCGTAGGCGAGGCCGTACGACATGGCCTTGATCTTGCGGCGCATCTCCGCGTCCACGGCGTCGCGCTCGACGGCGAAGACCTGCGAGGCGACGGTGGTGTGCAGGTCCTCGCCGGAGGTGAACGCCTCGATGAGGCCCTCGTCCTCCGACAGGTGGGCCATGACGCGCAGTTCGATCTGGCTGTAGTCGGCCGTCATCAGCGACTCGTAGCCCTCGCCGACCACGAATCCGCGGCGGATGGCCCGGCCCTCGTCCGTGCGCACGGGGATGTTCTGGAGGTTGGGGTCGGTGGAGGAGAGGCGTCCCGTGGCGGCGACCGTCTGGTTGAACGTGGTGTGGATACGGCCGTCCGCCGCGATGGTCTTGATCAGGCCCTCGACCGTCACGCGCAGCTTGGCCTGCTCGCGATGCCGGAGCATGATCACCGGCAGTTCGTTGTCCGTCTGAGTGGCGAGCCAGGCCAGGGCGTCCGCGTCCGTGGTGTAGCCGGTCTTGGTCTTCTTCGTCTTGGGCAGGCCCAGTTCGCCGAAGAGGACTTCCTGGAGCTGCTTGGGCGAGCCCAGGTTGAACTCGTGCCCGGCGGCGGCGTGGGCCTCCTTGACGGCCTGCTGGACGGCGCCGGCGAACATCTGCTCCATGGCTTCCAGATGGGCCCGGTCGGCGGCGATGCCATGCCGCTCCATGCGGGCCAGCAGCGCGGAGGTGGGCAGCTCCATGTCGCGCAGCAGGTCCGCGGCGCCGACCTCGGTCAGCTTGGCCTCGAAGGCCTCGCCGAGGTCGAGGATCGCGCGGGCCTGCACCATGAGGGCCTCGGCCTCGGCGCCGTCGTCCGCGCCGAAGGCGAGCTGGCCGTCGGCCGCGGCGGCGGGGACGAGCTCGCGGCCGAGGTACTCCAGGGACAGGGCGTCCAGGTCGAAGGAGCGGCGGCCCGGCTTGACGAGGTAGGCGGCGAGCGCGGTGTCCATGGAGACGCCGGCGATGCTCCAGCCGTGCTCGGCGAAGACGCGCATCGCGCCCTTGGCGTTGTGGAAGACCTTGGGCCTGGCGGCGTCGGCGAGCCAGCCGGTGAGGGCCTTCTCGTCGGCCTCGTCGAGCTGGGTGGGGTCGATCCAGGCGGCCGGTCCGCCGGCTGCCGCGAGGGCGATCTCGGCGACCGAGCCGGTGCCGAGGCCCCAGGTGTCGACCGTGGCGACGCCGAGGGTCTGGGTGCCGTGCTCGGTGAGCCAGGCGGACAGCTCGCCGGTGCCGAGGATCGTGCCGTCGAGTTCCACACCGGCCGTCACGACCGGTGTCGACTCGGCCTCCTCGGCGCCCGGGTCGACGGCCAGGAGGCGCTCGCGCAGCGAGGGGTTACGGATCTCGAGGGTGTCGAGGATCATCGCGAGCGTCTTGCGGTCGTACGGGGCGCGCTCCAGGTCGGCGACCGTCTTCGGCAGCTCGACGGTGCGGACCATCTCGGTGAGGCGGCGGTTGAGCTTGACCGCCTCGAGGTGCTCGCGCAGGTTCTGGCCGGCCTTGCCCTTGACCTCCTCGACACGCTCGACGAGGTCCGCGAACGAACCGAACTGGTTGATCCACTTCGCGGCGGTCTTCTCGCCGACGCCGGGG
This sequence comes from Streptomyces sp. NPDC057280, assembly GCF_042668605.1. Lineage (NCBI taxonomy): Bacteria > Bacillati > Actinomycetota > Actinomycetes > Kitasatosporales > Streptomycetaceae > Streptomyces > Streptomyces sp. NPDC057280. The sequence goes on along the minus strand of NZ_JBHUYR010000002.1, from coordinate 1,424,021 downwards.
ATGCCCGGGAGGTTGTCGGACGGGTCGCCGCGCAGGGCCGCGAAGTCGGGGTACTGGGCGGGGGTCAGGCCGTACTTCTCGAACACCTTCTCCGGGGTGAACCGGGTCAGCTCGGAGACGCCCTTCGTCGGATAGAGCACGGTGGTGTGCTCGCTGACGAGCTGGAAGGAGTCGCGGTCGCCGGTGACGATCAGCACCTCGAAGCCGGCGGCCTCGGCCTGGGTGGCGAGCGTGGCGATGATGTCGTCGGCCTCGAAGCCGTCGACGGCGAACCGCGATACGTGCATCGCGTCGAGCAGCTCACCGATCAGCTCGACCTGGCCCTTGAACTCGTCCGGGGTCTTGGAGCGGTTGGCCTTGTACTCCGTGAACTCCTCGGAGCGCCAGGTCTTGCGCGACACGTCGAAGGCCACCGCGAAGTGCGTGGGCGCCTCGTCGCGCAGGGTGTTGGCCAGCATCGAGGCGAAGCCGTAGATCGCGTTCGTCGGCTGGCCCGTCGCGGTCGTGAAGTTCTCCGCGGGCAGCGCGAAGAACGCGCGGTACGCCAATGAGTGCCCGTCCATGAGCATCAGGCGCGGGCGGCTGCCGCCGGGGCTGTTGTCGGTCTTCTTCGATGCTGTCTCTGCCACGCCCCCGATCCTGCCACGCCCCACTGACAGTCGTGCCCCGCCGCGGCCAAGCCCCGGCAGGGGCCACCCGACCGCGACCGTTCCCCCTTTCGCAACTATTGCTCAATACGCAACGATGGTCTCCGTCCTCCCCACGCCCCGGCGACCCTCGCTGTCGGCGGTGCGTGCGAGGATCGGAGACGTAGTTCACATGTGCATGCGAAGGAGAGCGCCGCGATGGCAACGAAGCCGCCCAAGGGTGATCCGGTCCAGGACGCTCCGCAGGTCGCCGGGCCGAAGCACGCGGCGGCGGGGCTGCCGGCCGTGGGCCACACCCTGCGTATCTCGCAGCAGCAGATGGGGCTGAAGCGGACCGCGCTGACGCTGCTGCGGGTGAACCAGAAGGAGGGCTTCGACTGCCCGGGCTGCGCCTGGCCGGAGCCGGACCACCGGCACACCTTCGAGTTCTGCGAGAACGGCGCGAAGGCCGTGGCCGAGGAGGCCACCCTGCGCCGGGTCACCCCGGAGTTCTTCGCCGCGCACCCCGTCACCGACCTCGCGACGCGCAGCGGCTACTGGCTGGGCCAGCAGGGACGGCTCACCCACCCCATGTACCTCCCCGAGGGCGGCACGCACTACGAGCCGGTGACCTGGGAGCGCGCCTTCGACATCGTCGCCGAGGAGATCGCCGCCCTCGGCTCCCCCGACGAGGCCGTCTTCTACACCTCGGGGCGCACCAGCAACGAGGCCGCCTTCCTGTACCAGCTCTTCGCGCGCGAGCTCGGCACCAACAACCTGCCGGACTGCTCCAACATGTGCCACGAGTCCTCCGGCTCGGCCCTGTCGGAGACCATCGGCATCGGCAAGGGCAGCGTCCTGCTGGAGGACCTCTACAAGGCCGACCTGATCATCGTCGCCGGCCAGAACCCGGGCACCAACCACCCGCGCATGCTCTCCGCGCTGGAGAAGGCCAAGGCGGGCGGCGCGAAGATCATCAGCGTCAACCCGCTGCCCGAAGCGGGCATGGAGCGGTTCAAGAACCCGCAGACCGCCCAGGGCATGCTCACGGGCGCCGCCCTCAACGATCTGTTCCTCCAGATCCGCATCGGCGGCGACCAGGCCCTCTTCCGCCTCCTGAACAAGCTGATCCTGGACACGGAAGGCGCCGTCGACCAGGCCTTCGTCGACGAACACACCCACGGCTTCGAGGAGTTCGCCGCGGCCGCCCGCGCCGCCGACTGGGACGAGACGCTCACCGCGACCGGCCTCACGCGCGCGGAGATCGAGGAAGCCCTCTCCCTGGTGCTCGCCTCGCGGCGCACCATCGTCTGCTGGGCGATGGGCCTGACCCAGCACAAGCACTCCGTGCCGACCATCCGCGAGGTGGTCAACTTCCTCCTCCTGCGCGGCAACATCGGCCGCCCGGGCGCGGGCGTGTGCCCGGTGCGCGGACACTCCAACGTGCAGGGCGACCGCACCATGGGCATCTTCGAGCGCCCCGCCCCGGCCTTCCTGGACGCCCTGGAGAAGGAGTTCGGCTTCGCGCCCCCGCGCGAGCACGGCTACGACGTCGTACGGGCCATCGAGGCGCTGCGCGACGGCAAGGCGAAGGTCTTCTTCGCCATGGGCGGCAACTTCGTCTCCGCCACCCCCGACACCGACGTCACCGAGGCGGCCATGCGGCGCGCCCGCCTGACCGTGCACGTGTCGACCAAGCTCAACCGCTCGCACGCCGTCACGGGCGCGCGTGCCCTGATCCTGCCGACCCTCGGCCGCACCGAGCGCGACCTCCAGGTCGGCCCGAACGGGAAAAGCACAGAGCAGTTCGTGACCGTCGAGGACTCGATGGGCATGGTGCACGCCTCCCGGGGCCGCCTGGAGCCCGCGAGCACCCACCTGCTGTCCGAGCCCGCCATCGTGGCCCGCCTCGCCCGCCGCGTCCTCGGCGAGGCCTCCCGTACGCCGTGGGAGGAGTTCGAGAAGGACTACGCCACGATCCGGGACCGCATCGCGCGCGTGATCCCCGGCTTCGAGGACTTCAACGCGCGGGTGGCCGAGCCCGGCGGCTTCACCCTCCCCCACGCCCCCCGCGACGAGCGCCGCTTCCCGACCGCCACCGGCAAAGCCAACTTCACGGCCGCGCCGGTCGAGTACCCGGCGCTCCCCGAGGGCCGGCTGCTGCTCCAGACCCTGCGCTCGCACGACCAGTACAACACCACGATCTACGGCCTCGACGACCGCTACCGCGGCATCAGGAACGGCCGCCGGGTCGTCCTGGTCAACCCCGAGGACGCGGCCGCGCTGAAGCTCGCCGACGGCTCCTATGTGGACCTGGTCAGCGAGTGGAAGGACGGCGTCGAGCGCCGGGCCCCCGGATTCCGCGTCGTGCACTACCCGACCGCGCGCGGCTGCGCGGCCGCCTACTACCCCGAGACCAACGTCCTCGTCCCGCTGGACGCGACCGCGGACACCAGCAACACCCCGGCCAGCAAGTCCGTCGTGGTCCGTCTGGAACAATCGGCGACCGACTGAGCGTTTGCTCAGTGGAGTGACACCGACGTGAGCGATCCCGACGAACGGAGCCGGGCCCCATGGGCGAGCAGCAGCACGTGAAGTTCCCGCAAGAGGTCATCGACGAGTACGCCGCGCTCGGCGTGGACCTCCCGGCCCTGTTCTCCGCCGGACACCTCGGCACCCGTATGGGCGTCCAGATCGTCGAGGCCTCGGCGGAGAAGGTCGTCGGGACCATGCCCGTGGAGGGCAACACCCAGCCGTACGGACTGCTGCACGGCGGCGCGTCCGCCGTCCTCGCCGAGACCCTCGGCTCGGTCGGCTCGATGCTGCACGGCGGCAGCTCGAAGATCGCCGTGGGCGTGGACCTGAACTGCACCCACCACCGGGGCGCCCGCTCGGGCCTGGTGACCGGCGTGGCCACGCCCGTGCACCGGGGGCGCTCGACAGCGACGTACGAGATCGTGATCAGCGACGAGGCGGGGCGGCGGGTGTGCACGGCGCGGCTGACCTGTCTGCTGCGGGACGTGAACCCGGGCGACGGTGCCCACGTCGGGGCCCGCGCCTGACGGTGAAGACCTCTGGCCCCGACCGTGCCGCAAGGCCTAGCGTCGGGGCATGCGAACGGGAGGAGCCCCGGTGCTCGGGGCCGGGGTCGGGTTCTTGGCGGTCCTGCTGACCCTCGGCGGATGCGGAGGATCCGGCTCCGCCGCCGCCCCGCGGGCCGGGACGACCACCACGGCGGCGGCCACGGCCGCCCCCACACCCCCCGAAGACCTCTGCACCCGCCTCGTCGCCCACTGGTCCCGCGAGGTGCTGGACCAGAACACCTACGGCGACTACCAGTCGATGGGCCTGTCCAACGGCCAGTACGACATCCTCATCAAGGTCGTCGACGCCGCCCGCGCCGAGAAGAAGAAGCAAGGCACCGCGGCCGCCGACCAGTTGATTGACCGTCAGGCCCGCAGCGGCTGCGTGCGGTGGTACCGCGACGGCGGCCCCGGCAAGGGGCCCTGGCAGTGAGTGGCGTGGGGCCGGTCGAACCGGGCGAGGGCACGCACCCCTGGGACGTCCTGGACGCCACCGCCCCGCCCCGGCCTCGCGGCCGCCTCGGCGAGTGGTACGACCGGCACCGGCGCGCCACCCTCGCCACCGCGACCGCCACGGCCCTCCTCGCGGGCGGCGCCTGCCTCTACGCGACCCGGCCCCAGCCGCCGGCGCCTCCCGCCCCGCCGTACCCGTCTCAAGTGACGGACCTGCACTACCTCAGCGGCGAGGCCACCCCCGCGGGCGCCGGGCGGCACAGCTTCAGCTTCGGGGTGGAGCTGAGCGTGCTCGCCGGGCCGCCGGTCACCGTGACCCGCGTGTCGCAGCCGTTCGCGGGCATGTCGGTGACTTCCACACCCGAGGTCCCCTTCAGGACGAGGGCGGGGACGAGCCGCAAGGTCGTCATCACGATGCATGTGTCGCAATGCAGGAAAGTGCCATGGAACGCCGGGCTCCCTTTCCTTGACGTAACTCTACGTAATACGCGCGCAATAGAAGTTCACAGTTTCATCCTCGGACAGCGATACGCCCAACACCTGTCAGAGGCCCTACAAGTAGCCTGCAGCAACGGTTCCGGGTAATTACCAAAACCCCTGAGACACCTGAACACCCCCGGTCACGTCCTGCGGGTTCTCAAAATGCGGACAGGGCGAATCGGCCTGAATTCCGCTGTTCCACCCACTCAGTACCGCTCTGCATTACGACGTGTCATAACAAGAGCGTCACAGCCTCTGTCAGACCCTCCTCCACCTCCCTGCACACGCTTAGAGTCACGCCCAGTCACCGCGCCATGGATTCACACAACAGACCAGCGCAGAGACTCGGCCGCTTCCAGGGGGAAGCGCCGCGCCAGTGAAAGGACGAATCGTGCGTCAACGTTCGCTCATCACCATCACCGCCGCGCTGGCGGCGGGAGCACTCACCCTCACCGCCTGCGGCTCGCGCGACGACGACGGCGGCTCGGACTCCGGTAGCGGCGGCACCAAGGTCGTCATCGGCGTCGACGCCCCGCTGACGGGTGACCTCTCCGCGCTCGGTCTCGGCATCAAGAACTCCGTCGACCTCGCCGCGAAGACCGCCAACAAGCAGAAGCTCGTCGACGGCGTCACCTTCGAGATCAAGGCCCTCGACGACCAGGCCCAGCCCTCCTCTGGCCAGGCCAACGCCGTTCAGTTGCAGTCCGACAAGTCCGTGCTGGGCGTCGTCGGTCCGCTGAACTCCTCCGTCGCCGAGTCCATGCAGAAGGTCTTCGACGACGCCAAGCTCGTCCAGATCTCTCCGGCCAACACCGGCCCGGCCCTCACGCAGGGTGTCGACTGGCAGACCAAGAAGGTCCGCACCTACAAGTCGTACTTCCGCACCGCGACCACGGACGCCATCCAGGGCCCGTTCGCCGCGCAGTACGTCTACAACGACGCCAAGAAGAAGAAGGTCTTCGTCATCGACGACAAGAAGACCTACGGCGCCGGTCTGGCCGCCACCTTCACGGCCGAGTTCAAGAAGATCGGCGGCAAGGTCGTCGGCACCGACCACATCGACCCGGACACCAAGGACTTCTCCGCGGTCGCCACCAAGGTCAAGAACTCCGGCGCCGACGTCGTCTACTACGGCGGCGAGTACCCGCAGGCCGGCCCGCTGAGCAAGCAGATCAAGGCCGCCGGTGCCAAGATCCCGCTCGTCGGCGGTGACGGCATCTACGACCCGACCTTCATCGAGCTGGCCGGCGCCAACAGCACCGGTGACCTCGCCACCTCCGTCGGCGCCCCGGTCGAGACCCTCGACTCCGCCAAGCAGTTCGTCGCCGACTACAAGAAGGCCGGCTACAAGGACGAGTACGCGGCCTACGGCGGCTACTCCTACGACGCCGCCTGGGCGATCATCCTGGCCGTGAAGAAGGTCGTCGAGGACAACGACGGCAAGCTGCCGTCCGACGCCCGCGCGAAGATCACCGCCGCCGTCCAGAACGTCTCCTTCGACGGTGTGACCGGCAAGGTCTCCTTCGACGAGTACGGTGACGCCACCAACAAGCAGCTCACCGTGTACGCCGTCGAGAACGGTGCCTGGAAGGCCGTCAAGTCCGGTACCTACACCGGCTGACCCACCCCCACCCGCACCACCTGAGCCGCGCGGGGCGCTGTTCCACAGGCGCCCCGCGCGGACTCACATCCGGCCCCGGACGCACATCCGGTCACTTCCGGTCACATCCGTCGAACATCCGAAACCTCGGAGGACATGCGGTGAACGAACTGCCGCAGCAGCTGGTCAACGGCCTGCTACTAGGAGCAATGTACGGGCTGGTCGCCATCGGCTACACAATGGTCTATGGCATCGTCCAGCTCATCAACTTCGCCCACGGCGAGATCTTCATGATCGGAGGGTTCGGAGCCCTCACGGTCTACCTGTACGTACTGCCCGACGGCACCACCATGTGGGTCGCACTGCCACTGATGCTCGTGGGAGCCGTCATCGCAGCCGTCCTCGTCGCCGTCGGAGCGGAACGGTTCGCCTACCGCCCCCTGCGCACCGCCCCACGCCTCGCGCCGCTCATCACCGCCATCGGCCTCTCCCTCGCCCTCCAGCAGGCCGTCTGGGCCTGGTACCCCGGCGCCAAGGAGTCCATCAACTTCCCCGAGATCCCGGGCGGACCCTTCGAGATCGGCAGCGTCACCATCCAGACCGGTGACATCTTCCTGTTCATCGCCGCCCCCGTCAGCATGGCCATCCTCGCCTACTTCGTCATGAAGACCCGCACCGGCCGCGGCATGCAGGCCACCGCACAGGACCCCGACACCGCCAAGCTCATGGGCATCAACACCGACCGCATCATCGTGGTCGCCTTCGCCCTCGGCGCCCTCTTCGCCGCCGTCGGAGCCGTCGCCTACGGCCTCAAGTACGGCCAGGTCCAGTTCCGCATGGGCTTCATCCTCGGCCTCAAGGCCTTCACCGCGGCCGTCCTCGGCGGCATCGGCAACATCTACGGCGCCATGCTCGGCGGCCTCGTCCTCGGCCTCGCCGAGACCATGGCCACCGCCTACATCGCCGACGTCCCCGGCTTCGACCTCCTCGGCGGCCAGTCCTGGGCCAACGTCTGGGCCTTCGTACTCCTCATCCTCGTACTCCTCGTCAGGCCACAAGGCCTGCTCGGCGAACGCGTCGCGGACAGGGCGTGACACCGATGACCACACAGACCACCGAAAACACCGGCGCCCCCGTCAACAAGGACAGCGCGCCCAAGGGCCTCGTCGGCCTCCCCGAGAACGTCGGCCGCGCCCTCGCCACCATCGGCGGCGCCCTCGCCGTCGTCTCCACCTTCCTCGCCTGGACCTGGACCTCCGCCTTCCCCGGCGACCTCACCGTCTACGGCTACCCCGGCGGCCTCCAGGTCCTCGTCCTCATCGGCGGCGCCCTCACCACCCTCTTCGGCCTCGCCTCCTACGGCGTCAAGGGCCTGCGCTGGCTCACCCCCGCGGGTGCCGACAGCTCCATCAAGCTCGCCGCACTCGGCACCTTCGCCACCGCCTGGTACACGGTCCTCGCGATCAGCACCGAACTCGGCGGCGTCGTCAACCTCGAACCCGGCGGCTACATCGCCGCGATCGTGACCCTGGCCGCGCTCCTCGGCGCCTTCTCGCTGCCCTTCGAGCGCCCCGAGCCCGACCCCGTCGACCCCGACGACACCGGCTGGGAGCAGTTCAAGCACACGGCGCGCCACAACTGGTCCATCTTCAAGGCCGCCATCGCCTCCGGCACCCCCCGCAAGGCTCCGACGCTCCCCACCTACGCCGAGATCCTCGTCATCGTCGCCGCCATGGCCGTCGGCCTGACCGTCTTCACGTACGGCATCGGCACCGAGTACGACGAACTCTTCGTCGGCTTCCTCATCACCGTCGGCTTCCTCTTCGCCGCCCTCGCCAAGGCCGGGCTCGTGGCCCGTGTCTCGGCCATCACCGGCAAGCACCGCACCATCACCATGTTCGGCGCCTTCATCGCCGCCGCACTCTTCCCCTTCACCCAGTCCGACGACCAGTACGCGACCATCGGCGTCTACATCCTGATCTTCGCCACCGTCGCCCTCGGCCTGAACATCGTCGTCGGCCTCGCCGGCCTCCTCGACCTCGGATACGTCGCCTTCCTCGGCGTCGGCGCCTACACCGCGGCCATGGTCTCCGGCTCCCCCGCCTCACCCTTCGACGTACACCTGCCGTTCTGGCTGTCGGCGCTGCTCGGCGCCGCCGTCGCCATGGTCTTCGGCGTCCTCATCGGCGCCCCCACCCTGCGACTGCGCGGCGACTACCTCGCCATCGTCACCCTCGGCTTCGGTGAGATCTTCCGCATCACCGTCCTCAACATGGACGGCACCTCCGGACCCGACATCACCAACGGCTCCAACGGCATCTCCTCCATCCCGAACCTCGACATCCTCGGATTCGACTTCGGCCAGTCGCACGACATCTTCGGCTTCACCATCGCGCGCTTCGCCAACTACTTCCTGCTCATGCTGTTCATCACGCTCATCGTCGTGGTGGTCTTCCAGCGCAGCAGCGACTCCCGCATCGGCCGCGCCTGGATCGCCATCCGAGAGGACGAGACCGCCGCCCTCGCCATGGGCATCAACGGCTTCCGCGTCAAGCTCATCGCCTTCGCCCTCGGCGCCTCCCTCGCCGGCCTCGCCGGCTCCGTCCAGGCCCACGTCACCTACACCGTGACCCCCGAGCAGTACCAGTTCGCCCACGTCGTCCCGCCCAACTCGGCCTTCCTCCTCGCGGCGGTCGTCCTCGGCGGCATGGGCACCATCGCCGGCCCCCTCGTCGGCGCGGCCCTGCTCTACCTCATCCCGGCCAAGCTCCAGTTCCTGGGCGACTACCAGCTCTTCGCCTTCGGCGTCGCGCTCGTCCTGCTGATGCGGTTCCGCCCCGAGGGCCTCATCCCCAACCGGCGCCGCCAGCTCGAATTCCACGAAGAGGCCGAAGCCCCCGCAGTCCTCAGCAAGACAGGGGTCTGACACATGACCGACACCACCACCGTCACCGGGACCACCGTCCTCGACGCCCGCGGCGTCACGATGCGCTTCGGCGGCCTCACCGCCGTACGCAACGTCGACCTCCAGGTCAACAGCGGCGAGATCGTCGGCCTCATCGGCCCCAACGGCGCCGGCAAGACGACCTTCTTCAACTGCCTGACAGGCCTCTACATCCCCACCGAGGGCGAAGTCCGCTACAAGGGCGACATCCTGCCGCCCAAGTCCTTCAAGGTCACCGCAGCCGGCATCGCCCGCACCTTCCAGAACATCCGTCTGTTCGCCAACATGACGGTCCTGGAAAACGTGCTCGTCGGCCGCCACACCCGGACCAAGGAAGGCCTCTGGAGCGCCCTGCTCCGCGGCCCCGGCTTCCACAAGGCCGAGGCGGCCTCCCGCGAACGCGCCATGGAACTCCTCGAGTTCGTCGGCCTCGCCAACAAGGCCGAGCACCTCGCCCGCAACCTCCCCTACGGCGAGCAGCGCAAGCTGGAGATCGCGCGAGCCCTGGCCAGCGAGCCCGGCCTCCTCCTGCTCGACGAGCCGACGGCCGGCATGAACCCCCAGGAGACCCGCGCCACCGAGGAACTGGTCTTCGCCATCCGCGACAAGGGCATCGCCGTACTCGTCATCGAGCACGACATGCGCTTCATCTTCAACCTCTGCGACCGCGTCGCCGTCCTCGTCCAGGGCGAGAAGCTCATCGAGGGCGACAGCGCCACCGTCCAGGGCGACGAACGCGTCATCGCCGCCTACCTCGGTGAGCCCTTCGAAGGCACCCCCGGCGACGAAGAAGTGGCCGAAGTCGAAGCAGCGGAGGCAGGCACCCCGTCGGACGCCACGCCCGGCAAGGAGAACGACCGATGACCGCACTCCTCGAGGTCGAGGACCTCCGCGTCGCCTACGGCAAGATCGAAGCCGTCAAGGGCATCTCCTTCAAGGTCGAGGCCGGCGAGGTCGTCACCCTCATCGGCACCAACGGCGCCGGCAAGACGACCACCCTCCGCACCCTGTCCGGCCTCCTCAAGCCGGTCGGCGGCCAGATCAAATTCGGCGGCAAATCGCTGAAGAAGGTCCCCGCCCACGACATCGTCTCGCTGGGACTGGCCCACTCCCCCGAGGGCCGGCACATCTTCCCCCGCATGACGATCGAGGACAATCTGCGGCTGGGGGCGTTCCTGAGGAACGACAAGGCCGGCATCGAGAAGGACATCCAGCGCGCCTACGACCTCTTCCCCATCCTGGGCGAACGCCGTAAGCAGGCCGCGGGCACCCTGTCCGGCGGCGAGCAGCAGATGCTGGCCATGGGCCGCGCCCTGATGTCCCAGCCGAAGCTGCTGATGCTGGACGAGCCGTCCATGGGTCTGTCGCCGATCATGATGCAGAAGATCATGGCGACGATCGCCGAGCTGAAGTCCCAGGGCACGACGATCCTCCTCGTCGAACAGAACGCCCAGGCCGCCCTCTCCCTGGCCGACCACGGCCACGTCATGGAGATCGGCAAGATCGTCCTGTCCGGCTCGGGCCAGGACCTCCTGCACGACGAGTCGGTCCGCAAGGCGTACCTGGGCGAGGACTAGGTCCTCTTAGTTGCGCTACGACGAGGCCCGCGCCCCCTGCTGGGGACGCGGGCCTCGCTGTCTGCGCCGTCTCGGGCGTCAGCCCTTGGACGCCTTCTTCTCCTCGGCGTCCTGGATGACCGCCTCGGCGACCTGCTGCATCGACATGCGCCGGTCCATGGACGTCTTCTGGATCCACCGGAACGCGGCGGGCTCGGTCAGCCCGTACTCGGTCTGGAGGATGGACTTGGCCCGGTCGACCAGCTTGCGCGTCTCCAGACGGAGCGTGAGGTCGGCGACCTCCTTCTCCAGCTCCTTCAGCTCGGTGAACCGGGACACGGCCATCTCGATCGCCGGCACGACGTCGCTCTTGCTGAACGGCTTCACGAGGTAAGCCATGGCACCGGCATCGCGGGCACGCTCGACGAGGTCGCGCTGCGAGAAGGCGGTGAGCATCAGCACGGGCGCGATGCGCTCTTCGGCGATCTTCTCGGCGGCGGAGATGCCGTCCATCTTCGGCATCTTCACGTCGAGGATGACGAGGTCCGGCTGGTGCTCACGGGCGAGCTCGATGGCCTGCTCACCGTCACCGGCCTCGCCTACGACGCTGTAGCCCTCTTCCTCCAGCATCTCTTTGAGGTCGAGCCGGATCAGGGCCTCGTCCTCGGCAATGACGACACGGGTCGTCAGCGGAGGCACGTGCGACTTGTCGTCGTCGGGCGCGTCTACGGGCTGGGGCGACTCGGGGGCGGTCACGGGGGCTCCTCGTTCAGGGGCAGGGGTGCTGCTCCCAAGAGCGTACCTAGCTACGGTAAGGTGGACGCGCAGAGGGTCAGGGGAAACCTTTGATTCTGCGGGCCCCGGTAGCCCAATTGGCAGCAGGCAACGGATTCAAAACCCGTACAGTGTCGGTTCGAGTCCGACCCGGGGCACTTTTCCTTCGATTCGAAGGTAGCCACCAAGAAGCGGATGTTCCCGCTCTCGTGAACATCCGCTTTTTGCTGCGTGTTGTCGCGATCGCTCGCACACGCTGATCGCATGTACGACATGGGCACACGCAAGCGGGCAATGGCTCTAGTCGCTGAGGGGCGCAGTCTGAGCTCGGTCAGCAGGGAAACAGGCATCTCCCGAGCGACACTCCGCAGTTGGCAACGCCGCATCGAGCCCCGACCCCGGCTGGGCCAACACCAACCCTGCCCTCGCTGCGACGAAGCACCGCACCTGCCAGAGGATCAAGCTGCGTACGCATACCTGCTGGGGCTGTACCTCGGCGACGGATGCATCAGTCCACACCGCCGAGGCGTGTATTACATGCGCATCGTGCTCGACAAGGCGTGGCTGCTTCGTGGTGTCAAGCACCAGCAAGCACTGGCCCTGTCTTTTCCCGCAACACGGCCCCGGCAAGAAGCACGATCGGCCGATCATCCTTGAGCCTTGGCAACAGGCCATCGTGGACGCCCACCCCTGGGAATTCATCCGGGGCCTCATCCACTCCGACGGCTGCCGCATCACCAACTGGACAACTCGCATGATCGCTGGCGAGCGCAAGCGCTACGAGTACCCCAGATACTTCTTCACCAATGTGTCAGCCGATATCCGAGGGCTCTACACGGACACCCTCGACAGGCTCGGGATCGAGTGGACACAATCCGCGCGCAACGGCAATGCGTTCAACATCTCCATCGCCCGCAAAGCCTCAGTAGCCTTGATGGACACCCACGTGGGCCCCAAGTACTAGCAACAAGCGCCTACTTGGGACTGTCATCCTCCCCCACGTGATGCACCCGGACCAGGTTCGTCGACCCCGCGACCCCGGGCGGCGAACCGGCCGTAATAACCACCACGTCCCCCTTCTCGCACCGCCCGTACTTCAGCAGCAGCTCATCCACCTGATCCACCATCGCGTCCGTCGAGTCCACCCGCGGCCCCAGGAACGTCTCCACACCCCACGACACACTCAACTGCGACCGAGTAGCCGGCTCCGGCGTGAAGGCCAGCAGTGGGATCGGTGAGCGGTATCGGGACAGTCGCCTCGCCGTGTCGCCGGACTGGGTGAAGGCCACCAGGAACCTCGCGCCCAGGAAGTCGCCCATCTCCGCCGCCGCCCTGGCCACCGCACCGCCCTGCGTACGGGGCTTGTTGCGTTCCGTCAGTGGGGGCAGGCCCTTCGCGAGGATGTCCTCCTCCGCCGCCTCCACGATCCGGGCCATCGTCCGGACCGTCTCCACCGCGTACTTGCCCACACTCGTCTCGCCCGACAGCATCACCGCGTCCGTGCCGTCGATGACCGCGTTGGCCACGTCCGATGCCTCCGCCCTCGTCGGGCGGGAGTTCTCGATCATCGAGTCCAGCATCTGCGTCGCCACGATCACCGGCTTCGCGTTCCGCTTCGCCAGCTTGATCGCTCGCTTCTGGACGATCGGGACCTGTTCCAGGGGCATCTCCACGCCCAGGTCACCGCGCGCCACCATGATCCCGTCGAACGCCGCCACGATGTCGTCGATCGCGTCCACCGCCTGCGGCTTCTCCACCTTGGCGATGACGGGCAGTCGGCGCCCCTCCTCGTCCATGATCCGGTGGACGTCCTCGATGTCCCGCCCGGAGCGCACGAAGGAGAGGGCGATGACGTCGAAGCCCGTGCGCAGCGCCCAGCGCAGGTCCGCTTCGTCCTTCTCCGACAAGGCAGGAACGGACACGGCCACACCCGGGAGGTTCAATCCCTTGTGGTCGGAGACCATGCCGCCTTCGATGACCGTGGTGTGGACACGCGGGCCGTCGACGCCCGTGACCTCCAGGCACACCTTGCCGTCGTCGACGAGGATGCGCTCCCCGGGCGTCACGTCGCCCGCCAGGCCGGCGTACGTCGTCCCGCACTGCCCCTGGTTGCCCTCCGCGTCCTCCTCCACGGTGATGGTGAAGGAGTCGCCGCGTTCAAGGAGTACGGGGCCTTCCGCGAAGCGGCCGAGGCGGATCTTCGGGCCCTGAAGGTCGGCGAGGAGGCCGACGCTGTGGCCGGTCTCGTCGGAGGCCTTGCGGACGCGCTGGTAGCGCTCCTCGTGTTCGGCGTAGCTGCCGTGGCTGAGGTTGAAGCGGGCTACGTCCATTCCGGCTTCGACCAGGGCTTTGATCTGGTCGTACGAGTCGGTGGCGGGGCCCAGGGTGCAGACGATTTTGGCTCGGCGCATGGTTCGACCTTAGGGCTTACCGGCGGGTAGAGAATTGGCCCGGCATGACTGCCCAACGACCTTTCGGTGAAGGGGTGTTGACAAGGATTGAAGCCGGCCGGCGGCTCACAGTCGCGGCGGGTGCATGGTGAAGCGGGCGTTGACCTGTGCGTAGACGCGTTGGCGTTGGGGTTCGAGGTCGAGGGGGGCCGCGGCGGTGTCTTCGGCGGCGGCGTAGGCCATGGAGCGCATGCGGCCGCCGGGGGCGGCGGGGGCGAGGGGCTGGGTGTTCTCGGCGCCGATGTCGGCGAGTTCCACCAGGGCCGCGAGTGTCGTGCCCAGGGCGTCCGCGTATTCCCGGGCCCGCTGGACCGCTTCCTTCACCGCCTGTTGGCGTGCCTCGCGGTAGGCCGGCGAGTCGGGGCGCAGGGCCCACCAAGGACCGTCCACATGGGTGAGGTCCAAGTCGGCGACGCGGGTGGTGAGTTCACCCAGTGCCGTGAAGTCCGTCAGTTCGGCGGTGATGCGGACGCGGCCGTGGTAGGCGTGGATGCGTTCGCCGCGGCCTTTCTCCTTCAGTTCGGGGGTGATGGAGAAGGAGCCTGTCTCCAGTTTCTCGACGGCGTCGCCGTAGGTCTTGATGAGGTCGAGGACGGTGGTGTTGCGGCGGGTGAGGTCGTCGAGGGCGGTGCGGCGGTCTTTGCCGCGGGCGGCGACGGTGACGCCGATGCGGGCGATCTCGGGGTCGACTTCGAGGCGTGCTTCGCCGCGGACGGCGATGCGGGGGGCGTCGGGGGTGCCGTAGGGCACGGCCGGTGCGGTGTCCGGGGAAGGTGTGGTCATACGACCCACTCTGTCACTTCTTGCCTGGTTGGCGGCGGGTGAAGTGACGGGTTAGGTCACCAGATCGAAACCTCTGGGGTCTATTGCCGTTCGGCATGCTCGGGTCAGAATCTACGCGCGTTGTTGACCGTTCCCCGAGGAGATCGAGACATGCCGTTGAACCGCAGGAAGTTCCTGGAGAAGTCCGCCGTGACCGGCGCCGGGGTCGCGCTGGCGAGTGCCGTGGGGGCTCCTGCGGCGCAGGCGGCGGCGGACGGGAAGGGGAAGAAGCCGGTGAAGCGGTACTCCCTGACGGTGATGGGCACGACGGACCTGCACGGGCATGTCTTCAACTGGGACTACTTCAAGGACGCGGAGTACTCGGACGCGAAGGGCAACGCGCAGGGTCTGTCGCGTATCTCGACGCTGGTGAACCAGGTGCGTGCGGAGAAGGGGCGCTGCAACACGCTGCTGCTCGACGCGGGCGACACGATCCAGGGCACGCCGCTGACGTACTACTACGCGAAGGTGGACCCGATCACGGCCCCGGGCGGTCCCGTGCACCCGATGGCCGCCGCGATGAACGCCATCGGGTACGACGCCGTCGCGCTCGGCAACCACGAGTTCAACTACGGCATCGAGACGCTGCGGAAGTTCGAGGAGCAGTGCGACTTTCCGCTGCTGGGTGCGAACGCGCTGGACGCGAAGACGCTGAAGCCGGCGTTCCCGCCCTACTTCATCAAGAAGTTCCATGTGCCGGGTGCGCCGCCGGTGAAGGTGGCGGTCCTGGGGCTCACCAACCCGGGTATCGCGATCTGGGACAAGGCCTACGTCGAGGGCAGGCTGACGTTCCCGGGTCTGGAGGAGCAGGCGGCGAAGTGGGTGCCGAAGCTGCGGTCGATGGGTGCGGACGTGGTCGTCGTGTCGGCGCACTCGGGGTCCTCGGGTACGTCGTCCTACGGTGACCAGCTGCCGTACGTCGAGAACTCGGCCGCGCTCGTGGCCCAGCAGGTGCCCGGGATCGACGCGATTCTCGTCGGGCACGCGCATGTGGAGATCCCGGAGCTGAAGGTCACCAACACGGCGACCGGCAAGACCGTCGTGCTGTCCGAGCCGCTGGCGTATGCGGAGCGGCTGTCGCTGTTCGACATCGAGCTGGTCTTCGAGAAGGGGAAGTGGACGGTCGAGTCGGTCGCGTCGTCGGTCCTCAACTCGAACTCGGTCGCGGACGACCCGAAGATCACGAAGCTGCTGAAGGACGACCACGACATCGTGGTGAAGTACGTCAACCAGGTGGTCGGTACGGCGACCGAGACGTTGACGACGGTCGAGGCGCGGTACAAGGACGCGCCGATCATCGACCTGATCACGAAGGTGCAGGAGGACGTCGTCAAGGCGGCGCTGGCGTCCACGGAGTACGCCTCGCTGCCGGTGATCGCGCAGGCGTCGCCGTTCTCGCGGACCTCGGAGATCCCGGCCGGTGACGTCACCATCCGCGATCTGTCGAGCCTGTACGTGTACGACAACACGCTGGTCGCGAAGCTGATGACCGGGGCGCAGATCAGGGCGTACCTGGAGTACTCGGCGCAGTACTTCGTGCAGACGGCGCCGGACGCGGTGGTGGACGTCGAGAAGCTGACGAACGCGAACAACCGGCCGGACTACAACTACGACTATGTGTCGGGGCTGTCGTACGACATCGACATCGCGCAGGCGGCGGGTTCACGGATCAGGAACCTGACGTACAACGGTGCGGCGCTGGACGACGCGCAGCAGTTCGTGTTCGCGGTGAACAACTACCGTGCGAACGGCGGCGGCGCGTTCCCGCATGTGGCGTCGGCGAAGGAGCTGTGGTCGGAGTCGACGGAGATCCGGACCCGGATCGCGGAGTGGGTGACGGCGAAGGGTGTGCTGAACCCGGCTGACTTCGCGTCGGTGGACTGGAAGCTGACGCGGAACGGTACGCCGGTGTTCTAGCCGGCCCTGGAGTGTTGGACTCGTCGCGGACCCGGCCTTGAGGCGGTACGGGTCCGCGACGGCTTTTCTATCGGGCGTCGGTCAGCGGGGTGAGCGCGGCCGGGGCCTGGCGGGCCTGCGGTACCCGGGCGGGCTGCTCGAGTCCGAAGGTGGTGAAGGCCGTTCGGGCGGGCAGCGGGTAGGGCTCCTTGCCGGTCACGGTGTTGAGGATGGCGGCGCTGCGCCAGGCGGCGAGGCCGAGGTCGGGGGTGCCGACGCCGTGGGTGTGGCGTTCGCCGTTCTGGACGTAGAGGGAGCCGGTGACGGAGGGGTCCATGACGAGCCTGAACTGTTCGTCGACGCGGGGGCGGTCGCGGCTGTCGCGGCGCAGGTAGGGGTCGAGGCCGGCGAGGATGCGGTCGAGGGGGCGTTCGCGGTAGCCGGTGGCGAGGACGACGGCGTCGGTGGTGAGGCGGGAGCGGGTGTTCTGCTCGGTGTGTTCGAGGTGGAGTTCGACCTTGGTGGTGGCGACGCGGCCGGCGGTGCGGACGCGGACGCCGGGGGTGAGGGTGGTGTCGGGCCAGCCGCCGTGCAGGGTGCGCTGGTAGAGCTCGTCGTGGATGGCGGCGATGGTGTCGTTGTCGATGCCCTTGTGGAGTTGCCACTGGGTGGTGACGAGGCGGTCGCGGGTGCCTTCGGCGAGGGCGTGGAAGTAGCGGGTGTAGTCGGGGGTGAAGTGCTCCAGGCCGAGCTTGGAGTACTCCATGGGGGCGAAGGCCTCGGTGCGGCCGAGCCAGTGGAGGCCTTCGCGGCCGGCGGGGCGCTGGCGGAGCAGGTCGAGGAAGATCTCGGCGCCGGACTGTCCGAGGCCGATGACGGTGACGTGTTCGGCGGCGGCGAGCGTCTTGCGGTGGGCGAGGTAGTCGGCGGCGTGGATGACGGGCACGCCGGCGGCTGCGACGAGGGGCTTCAGCGGTTCCGGGATGTAGGGCTCGGTGCCGACGCCGAGGACGATGTTCTTGGTGTAGGTCCGTCCGAGGGCCTCGGCCTCTCCCTCCGCGTCGAGCTGGGTGAAGTCGACCTCGAAGATGTCGCGTTCGGGGTTCCAGCGGACGGCGTCGACCTGGTGGCCGAAGTGGAGGCCGGGGAGGTTCTCGGCGACCCAGCGGCAGTAGGCGTCGTACTCGGCGCGCTGGATGTGGAAGCGCTCGGCGAAGTAGAAGGGGAAGAGCCGCTCGCGGGCCTTGAGGTAGTTGAGGAAGGTCCAGGGGCTGGCGGGGTCGGCGAGGGTCACCAGGTCGGCGAGGAACGGGACTTGGATTCTCGCGCCGTCGATGAGGAGGCCCGGGTGCCAGTCGAAGGCGGGGCGTTGTTCGTAGAAGGCGGTGTCGAGTTCGGCGAGGGGGTGGGCGAGGGCGGCGAGGGAGAGGTTGAAGGGGCCGATACCGATGCCGACCAGGTCGCGGGGTGCGTCGGGCTCGTGGGGCGGGGTGGGGGCGGGGGTGGGGCTCATCGCGGGGTGGTTCCTTCCACGAGTTTCAGGAGGGCGGCCAGGTCGTCGGGCCGGGTGTGGGGGTTGAGGAGGGTGGCCTTGAGCCAGAGCCGGCCCTCCATGCGGGCCCGGCCGAGGACGGCGCGGCCGGTGGTGAGGAGGTGCCGGCGGGTGGCGGCGATGTCGTCGTCGGTCGCGTGCACGGGGCGGAACAGGACCGTGCTGATGGTGGGCCGGTCGTAGAGCTCGAAGCGGGGATGCGCGTCAAGCAGGTCCGCGAACTCGCGTCCGCGGTCGCAGACTTGGTCGACGAGGGCGCCGAGTCCGGTCCGTCCGAGGGTTTTCAGGGTGACGGCGATTTTCAGCACGTCGGGGCGGCGGCTGGTGCGCAGGGAGCGGCCGAGGAGGTCGGGGAGGCCGGCCTCGGTGTCGTCGTCGGCGTTGAGGTAGTCGGCGCGTTGGTGGAGGGCGGCGAGGTCCTGCGGGGCCTTGACCGCGAGGAGGCCTGCGGCGACGGGTTGCCAGCCGAGTTTGTGCAGGTCGAGGGTGACGGTGTCTGCGACGCTTATGCCGGTGAGCTTGGCTCTGTGCGCTGCGCTGAAGAGGAGGCCTCCGCCGTATGCCGCGTCGATGTGGAGGCGGGCGCCGTGGGCTTCGCAGACGGCGGCGATCTCGGGGAGGGGGTCGATGAGGCCGGCGTCGGTGGTGCCTGCGGTGGCGGCGACGACCGACGGGCCTTGCAGGGCCTTGTCGAGGGCGGCGGGGTCGAGGGTGCCGTTGGGGGTGGGGACGATGATCGGGGCGGGCATGCCGAGTAGCCATGCGGCTCTGGGGAGTGAGTGGTGTGCGTTCTCCCCGCAGACGAGTTGGACTTCGGGGCCTTGGGTCTCTCGGGCCAGGAGGAGGGCGAGTTGGTTTGATTCCGTGCCACCGGTTGTGATCAGAGCGTCGGGCCGGTGGGGGTTTGTCGCGCCCCGCGGCGGAGCCGCAAATCGATACAGCCCCGCGCCCCTGAGGGCGTCACCGTAGACCTCGCTCGCAATTGCACCCGTGATCAGCGCTTCCAGTTCGGAAGCTGCCGGCGCCTGGTCCCAGGAGTCCAGGGAGGGGTTGAGGGCACTCGCCGCCAAATCCGCTGCCGCCGCGACCGCCAGCGGCGGGCAGTGCAGGTGCGCCACACAGAGCGGGTCCGCCGGGTCGGCGGAGCCCTCCGCCAGCACCCGCACCACGTGCCGTAGCGCCTCCGGGTCGCCCTCGTCCGGGAGTACGTCCCCCACGGCCGCCCGTAGCCGTGTCGCCACCGCCTCCGGCCCGCCTCCCGGCAACGGCCCCCCACGCGCCCGCGCCCCCTCCCCCAGGGCCTCCAGGACCTCTGTGAGCAACGGGTGCAGGGCGTCGGGGCCGGACGCGAGCGGTGGGGTGGGCATCGTGGGTCCTCCCGGGCGCGCTGGGCTAGAGGGAGTTCCAGCTTGTACGCGGATGCGGCATCGCGCCCGGGAAGACCAACGATCGAAACCCGAAAGGGGGTACGTCCGTGTGCTACGCCTGTCGCACGCGCAACGCCCGCCCCAGGTCGTCCAGATGGTCGGCGAGCCTGCGGCGCAGTGCCGGAATCGGGTCGGCATCGCTCAGGCACCGCTCTCCCGAGCGGAGCGTCTCCGCGTCGACGGCGTGGGCCGGGAAGGCCCAGCGGCCGGTGGCGTCGGCGATGGCGGGGCCGCGGCGGGCGGCGAGGGTGACGGCGTCCTCGAAGAAGCGGGGGACGTACTCGCGGACGAGGTCGGCCTGTTCGGGCTGCCAGAAGCCCTGGGCGGTGGCGATGAACAGGTAGTTGGAGAGGTCGTCGTGGGTGAACATCGCCTCCCACGCCTTGGCCTTGGTGTCGGCGTCGGGCAGGGCGGCGCGGCAGCGGGCGGCGCCTTCCTGGCCGGTGGCGGAGGGGTCGCGGGCGAGTTCGGCGGCGATGGCGGCCTCGTCGGTGGCGCCGAGGACGGCGAGCCGGGCGAGGACGCGCCAGCGCAGTTCGGGGTCGAGTTCGGGACCGCCGGGGACGGTGCCGTCGGCGAGCCAGGCGGCGATGGTGTCGGGGTGGGCGGCGACGTCGATGAAGTGGCGTACGGCGATGAGGCGCAGCCCGGGGTTGTCGCCGTCCTCGGTGCGGCGGATGAGGTCGCGGCACAGGCTGCTGAGCGTGGCGAGGGCGGCGGGGCGTTCCTCGGGGGTGGCGTAGCGGTCGGCGACCTGGACGGAGGCGAAGGCGAGGACGCCCTGGACGAGGGCGAGGTCGGTCTCGTACGGGAGGTGGGCGCGGGCCGCCTCGAGGTAGGCGGTGGGCGGGAGTTCGCCGTCGCGGACGGCGTCGCGCAGGGCGTTCCAGACGACCGCGCGGGTGAGCGGCGAGGGCAGTCCGGACAGGCTCTCGGTGACCGCCTTGAAGGACTCGGCGTCGAAGCGGACCTTGGCGTAGGTGAGGTCGCCGTCGTTGAGGAGCAGCAGGGCGGGTCGCTTGCCGATGGGCAGGGGGCCGTCGGTCTGGGGGACGTCGAGGTCGAGGCGTTCGCGCAGGACGAGGTGGCGGCCTTCGTCGGCGACGTCCAGGTCGTAGAGGCCGACGGCGATGCGGTGGGGGCGGCTGCCGTCGTGTTCGACCTGGAGGGCGTAGGTGCCTTCGGCGCCGGGGGTGACGACGGGCTTGAGGGTGTCGACGCCGGTGGTGCGCAGCCAGGTGTCGGCCCAGGCGTGGACGTCGCGGTCGGTGACGCTGGCGAGGGAGTCGATGAAGTCGGCGAGGGTGGCGTTGGCGAACTTGTGGCGGGCGAAGTGGGTGTTGATGCCGGCGAGGAAGTCCTTCTCGCCGAGCCAGGTCACCAGCTGGCGCAGTGCGGAGGCGCCCTTGGCGTAGGAGATGCCGTCGAAGTTGAGCATCGCGGAGGCGGTGTCGGGCACGAGCTCGGGGTCGGGGGCGACGGGGTGGGTGGAGGGGCGCTGGTCGGCGTCGTAGCCCCAGGCCTTGCGGACGACGCCGAAGTCGGTCCAGGTGTCGGCGAAGCGGGTGGCTTCGGTGAGGGTCTGGTAGCCCATGTACTCGGCGAAGGACTCGTTGAGCCAGATGTCGTCCCACCAGCGCAGGGTGACGAGGTCGCCGAACCACATGTGGGCCATCTCGTGGGCGATGACCATGGCGCGGGTCTGGCGTTCGGTATCGGTGACGGCGGAGCGGTAGACGAACTCGTCGCGGAAGGTGACGAGTCCGGGGTTCTCCATGGCGCCGGCGTTGAACTCGGGGACGAACGCCTGGTCGTAGGAGTCGAAGGGGTAGGGCTCCTCGAACTTCTCGTGGTAGCGGTCGTAGCACTGCTTAGTGATGGTGAGGAGTTCGTCGGCGTCCGCGTCGAGGTGGGGGGCGAGTGAGCGGCGGCAGTGGATGCCGAAGGGCAGGCCGCGGTGTTCGGTGCGGACGGAGTGCCAGGGGCCGGCGGCGACGGCGACGAGGTAGGTGGAGATGAGGGGGGTGGGGGCGGCCTGCCAGCGGCCGTCGCCGAGGGCGGTGGTGACGCCGTTGGCGAGGAACGTCCAGTGGTCGGGGACGGTCGCGGTGATCTCGAAGACGGCCTTGAGGTCGGGCTGGTCGAAGACGGGGAAGACGCGCTGGGCGTCGTCCATGCACAGGTTGGAGTAGAGGTAGGTCTCGCCGTCGGTGGGGTCGGTGAAGCGGTGCATGCCCTCGCCGGTGCGGGAGTAGCGCATGCTCGCCTCGACGCTCAGTTCGTGTGCGCCGGCGGTGAGGTTCTTCAGGGGGAGGCGGTTGCCGTCGAGGGTCTCGGGGTCGAGGGGCTGTCCGTCGAGGGTGACGGAGCGCAGCTCGGCGGGCTTGACCTCGATGAAGGTGTCCGCGTCCGTGCGCGCGGTGAAGCGGATGACGGTCTTCGAGTCGAAGGTCTCGTCGCCGGTGGTGAGATCGAGGTCGATCGTGTACCGGTGGACGTCGAGGAGGGTGGCACGGGTCTGCGCTTCGTCGCGCGTCAGTACGGACATGCAGGCCATGCTGCCTGATGGCGGGGGCGCGGCACAGGGGCGGACCGGTACGCGGCCTATGTCCGGTCCTGTTCGAGACTGCCGGTGTGCGCCCCTTGTGCGCGTTGGACGGGGACGCGGGGGTCCGGGTGGGGCAGGGCGGGGCGTGGGGGGCTGCCGGGGGCTTCGGGGCCGTCCTTGACGAGGGCGCGCAGGGCGCGGACCTCTTCTTCGAGGGCGAGCCGGCGGCGGTGGGTGTCGTAGAGGTAGCGGACCTTGGTGCGCAGGGCCCAGGGGTCGATGGGTTTCATGATGAGGTCGGCGACGCCGAGGCCGAAGGCGGTGGCGGTGAGTTCCTGGTCGGGGCCGAAGCCGGTGAGCAGGACGACGGGGATGTGCTGGGTCTGTTCGACGCGGCGCATGTAGCGGACGACGTCGAGGCCGCTGACGCCGGGCATGCGGACGTCGAGGAGGAGCAGGCCGACCTGGCCGCGCAGGACCTGCTTGAGGGCCTCGTCGCCGCTGGTGGCCCTGGCGAGCCGGTAGCCGAGCGGGGCGAGGGCGCTCTCCAGCGCGTACAGCGTGTCCTCGTGGTCGTCGACGATGAGGATCTTGGCATCCGACGGCATGGCCCGACGTCCCTCCCGCATGGGACAACCAGCTTATGTCCGAGGCGCTGACCGTGTGTGCCCGGCAGCTGACAAGGAGTGCACAGCGCAGCATGCCCCTGCGGGAGGTGTTCTGTCACGCCCTGGAGGCGTCGACGGAGGTCAGTTCGCTGTGGGCGTGGCGCCGTTGGTGGCGTCCTCGGCGATGCGCTCGTGGTGGCGGATCACCTCGGCGATGATGAAATTCAGGAACTTCTCAGCGAAGGCCGGGTCCAGTTTGGCGTTCTCGGCGAGGCTGCGCAGCCGTTCGATCTGGCGGGCCTCGCGGGCCGGGTCGGCGGGCGGCAACTGGTGCTTTGCCTTGAGGAGGCCGACCTGCTGGGTGGCTTTGAAGCGTTCGGCGAGCATGTGGACGACGGCCGCGTCGATGTTGTCGATGCTGTCGCGCAGCCGGGCGAGCTCCTCGCGCACGGCGGGGTCGACGTCACCGGTACCGGGATTGCTGGTGGTCATGAGCGTCCACCCTACGGTGCCCGGGTGCCGGGGATGATCGGCGGATCCCCGGGGTCGGGCACCCGGTCGCTCGGCCGACGCGGCGGGCGACGGCGGCGCCGGTCTCGACCGGCACGCCGGGGTAGCGTGAGCGACGCGACCTGGTACGCCAGTTGTAGTGCCAGTGTGCGGGGCCCTCCCACCGGCCCGCCGCTTGTGGCTACGGCCACAGGACCGGGCCGCCAGGGACTCCGCCCTTCCGGGGCCGGACCACGGACGGGATCCGTGTCGCCGCCCGGTTGCGAAAGCACTGGACACTGGTCCAAACCAATACCGATCTCCCCCTGGACAGGATCCCGGCCCTCAACTGAGGGTGGGGCGCATGGGCGAGTTCACGGTGGGGGACGAAGACTTCCTGCTGGACGGGCGGCCGGTGCGGCTGCTGTCCGGTGCGCTGCACTACTTCCGGGTGCACGAGGCGCAGTGGGGGCACCGGCTGGCGATGCTGCGGGCGATGGGCCTGAACTGTGTGGAGACGTACGTGCCGTGGAATCTGCACGCGCCGCGGCCGGGGGTGTACGAGGGTGTGGCGGCCCTGGGCCGGTTCCTGGACGCGGCGCGGGAGGCGGGCCTGTGGGCGATCGTGCGGCCCGGCCCCTACATCTGCGCCGAGTGGGAGAACGGCGGTCTGCCGCACTGGCTGGCGGGGCGGGCGCGGACCAGCGACGCGGTGTATCTGCGGCAGGTGGAGCAGTGGTTCGGCCGGTTGCTGCCCGAGGTCGTGTCCCGGCAGGTCGACCGGGGCGGTCCGGTGCTCATGGTGCAGGTGGAGAACGAGTACGGCAGTTACGGCTCGGACGCGGAGTACCTGCGGTGGCTGGCCCGGACGATCCGCGAGGCCGGTGTCACGGTTCCGCTGTTCACCTCGGACGGCCCCGAGGACCACATGCTGACCGGCGGCTCGCTGCCCGGCGTCCTGGCCACGGTCAACTTCGGCTCCCAGGCCCGTGAGGCCTTCGCGACCCTGCGCCGGCATCGCGCGGAAGGGCCGTTGATGTGCATGGAGTTCTGGTGCGGCTGGTTCGACCACTGGGGCGCCGATCATGTCGTACGGGATCCGGCGGACGCGGCGGCGGCGCTGCGGGAGATCCTGGAGTGCGGTGCGTCCGTGAACCTGTACATGGCGCACGGGGGGACGAGTTTCGCGGGCTGGGCGGGGGCGAACCGGGGCGGCGGCGATCTGCACGACGGGGTGCTGGAGCCGGATGTGACGTCGTACGACTACGACGCCCCGATCGACGAGTTCGGGCACCCGACGGAGAAGTTCTGGCGCTTCCGCGAGGTGCTGGCCCCGTACGCGGACGGACCGCTGTCCGAACTTCCGCCGCTGCCGCCGCAGTTGGCGGTGGCCGCGGAGGTGGGGCTCTCGGGGTGGGCGCCTTTGGCGGACGTGCTGGAGGCGCGGGGCGGGCCCGTCGTCGCCTCCCCCGTCCCGCCGACCTTCGAGGAACTGGACGTGGAGCGGGGGCTGGTGCGCTACGAGGTGACCGTACCGGGGCCGCGGCAGCCGTACCCGTTCCGCGCGCGCGGGCTGCGCGACCTGGCGGTGGTGTACGTCGACGGGGAGTGGGCCGGGGTGCTGACGGAGGAGGACGAGCGGCTGAAGGAGCCGGTCGCCGGGCACGCGCGTGTGGAGCTGTGGGTGGAGTCGCTGGGGCGGGTCAACTACGGGCCGCGCACCGGGGAGTCCAAGGGGATCACCGGCGGGCTGCTGCACGAGCGGCAGTTTCTGCACGGGGTACGCGCGCGTGGGCTGCGCCTGGACGCGCTGGACGACGTCGAGGACGTACGGCTGCGGGCGCTTCCCGGGGACGGCGCACCCGGCCTCTACCGGGGCACCCTCGACGTGCGCGGTGCCGGGGACGCGCTGCTGGCGCTGCCGGGCTGGACCCGCGGCTTCGTGTGGATCAACGGCTTCAGCCTCGGCCGGTACTGGTCCGTGGGCCCCCAGCGGTCGCTGTACGTGCCCGGCCCGGTACTGCGGGAAGGGGTGAACGACGTGTGGGTCCTCGAGCTGGAGCGGGCCGGTTCGGCGCCATACGTCCGCAGGCGATGACCTCGTAGAGTGGAAGCGGGTTCCCGGCGTCTTGGGGGTATGGGCGTGGCGAACGACGGACCGGTCGAGCACGGGTATCCGCATCTGGAGACGGTGCGGGCCGCGATCACCGCGCTGTGGAAACGGCTGTCGTACGACACCGTCCAGACGTTCGCGGCCAGCGTGGCCCCGGCGGACGTGGCGTTCTGCGACACCGACGATCTCCATCTGGGGGCGCAGCGGGTGGCGCGCGAGATGGTGCGGCACTACCGGCTCCCGGACGCGCGGATGATCGTCGGCTTCCGTGACATGACGCATGCGGCGAACGTCGAACTGGCCGCCGGTCCGGAGTACTTCGTGGAACTCAACGACCGGTTCCGGACGCATCGGCGGGACATCGGGGCGGCGCTCGCGCACGAGGTGATGCATGTGTATCTGCACCGCCTCGGGCTGTCCTTCCCGGGAACCCGGGACAACGAGATCCTCACGGACACGGCGGCGACCTATCTGGGTGCCGGGTGGCTGCTGCTGGACGCGTACCGGGAGGACGCCGCGTCCTCGCAGAAGCTCGGGTATCTGACGCCGGAGGAGTTCGGGTACGTCCTCGCCAAGCGGTCGCTGGTGTTCGGGGAGGACCCGTCGGTGTGGTTCACCAGTCCGCAGGCCTATACCGCCTATGTGAAGGGGATGGCGAGGGCGCGCGAGGACGAGCAGCAGCCGCCGCTGACCGCGGCGGGGTGGGCGGGGCGGCGACGGTACGCGCGCGAGCGGAAGCACGCGGCGGCCGCGCCGGCCGGGGTGCCGTACGCGTTCAGTCCGGACGGGGGCGGGCAGCTGCGGGTGTCGTTCCCCTGCCCGACCTGCCATCAGAAGATCCGGGTGCCGGTGCGGGGGCGGATGCGGGCGCGGTGCGGGGTGTGCCGGACGGTGTGGGAGTGCGACACATAGAGGTCACTCCGGGTTCCTACGCCCCGTAGACCGCCCCCGGGGGCTCCGCGCGCGCCAGCAGCTTTCGTACGGTGTCCCCGACCTCGTCCGCGTCCCAGCGCGCGCCCTTGTCGGCGGTCGGGCCGGGGCGCCAGCCCTCCATGACCGTGACCCGGCCGCCCTCCGTCTCGAAGACCCGCCCGGTGACGCCCTCGCTCGCCGCCGAGCCCAGCCAGACCACGAGCGGCGAGACGTTCTCGGGGGCCATCGCGTCGAACCCGGCCGCGGGCGCCGCCATCGTCTCGGCGAAGGTCCGTTCCGTCATCCGGGTCCGGGCCGCGGGCGCGATCGCGTTCACCTGGACGCCGTAGCGGGCGAGTTCGGCGGCGGCGACCAGCGTCAGCCCGACGATCCCGGCCTTCGCGGCGCTGTAGCCGCCTTGCCCGAGCGAGCCCAACAGTCCCGCTCCGCTGCTGGTGTTGACGATCCGGGCCGCCGGTGTACGACCCGCCTTCGCCTCGCTCCTCCAGTGCGCCGCCGCGTGCTTCAGCGGGAGGAAGTGGCCTTTCAGGTGGACCCGCAGCACCGCGTCCCAGTCGTCCTCGTCGAGGTTCACCAGCATCCGGTCGCGCAGGAATCCGGCGTTGTTGACGAGGGTGTCGAGGCGTCCGTACGTCTCCACGGCGGTCGCGATCAGGCTCTGCGCGCCTTCGGACGTCGCGATGTCGCCGCCGTGCGCCACCGCCTCGCCGCCCGCCGCGCGGATCTCCGCCACGACCTGTGCCGCCGGGCTGTCGGCGCCGGGCCTGCCGTCCAGCCCCACACCGAGGTCGTTGACCACGACCCGCGCCCCCTGGGCCGCGAACGCCATCGCGTGGGCGCGGCCGAGTCCCCGCCCCGCGCCGGTGACGACGACGACCCGGCCTTCGCAGATTCGGCTCATCTCACACCTCCCTGTGGGCAGTCGTCGCAGATTCCGCTCATCTCACGCCTCCCTGTGGGCAGTCGCGGCGTCCAGGAACAGCGGCCGCTCCCCGCCCCCGTGCACCTGGAGCGAGGCCCCGCTGATGTACGCGGCGGCGTCGGAGGCGAGGAACACGGCCGCGGCGCCGACGTCGGACGGCTCGGCCAGGCGCCCGAGCGGAACCGTGCGGGACACCGCGTCGACCGCCTGCGCGTCGCCGTAGTGCAGGTGGGCGAGTTCGGTGCGGACCATGCCGACGACCAGGGTGTTGACCCGGACGTCCGGCGCCCACTCCACCGCCATCGAGCGGGCGAGGTTCTCCAGCCCGGCCTTCGCCGCCCCGTACGCCGCCGATCCGGGCGAGGGGCGGCTGCCGCTGACGCTGCCGACCATGACGACGGAGCCCCTGGCGCGCTTGAGATGGTCGTACGCGGCGAGGGAAACCGCCAGGGGGGCAAGGAGGTTGAGCTCGATCACGCGCGCGTGCCGGGCCGCGTCCGCGTCGGCTAGCAGCCGGTAGGGGCCGCCTCCCGCGTTGTTGACGAGCACGTCGACCCGGGGCAGCGCGGCAAAGAAGGCGAGCACGGCGTCGTGGTCGCGGACGTCGAGGGGCATGAACTCCACGCCCTTCAACGGGACTTCGGGCGGACGGCGGGCGCAGACCACGACCTCGGCGCCCGCCTCCGCGAAGGAGCGTGCCACCCCGGCGCCCACGCCCCGGGTTCCTCCCGTGACGACGGCGACCCTCCCCTTCAGCTCCATTCGCCGCTACCCTCCACCTAACAAACGTTTGGTGGAAAGGTAGCTGATGCTTCCATGGGTGTCTCCACCTCATCCGGGGAAAAAGGGATTCGAGGAGACGGGATCTCCGTCGTCACGGTCGACTTCCCGCCGGTGAACGCCCTTCCGGTGGACGGCTGGTACGCGCTGGCCGACGCCGTGCGCGCCGCCGGCCGTGATCCGGGCACGCGCTGTGTGGTGCTGGCCGCCGAGGGGCGGGGGTTCAACGCGGGCGTCGACATCAAGGAGCTCCAGGCGCGGGGCGCGGACGCGCTGGTCGCGGTCAACCGCGGGTGCTTCGAGGCCTTTTCTGCGGTGTACGAGTGCGAGGTCCCGGTGATCGCGGCCGTGCAGGGTTTCTGTCTGGGCGGCGGGATCGGGCTGGTCGGGAACGCGGACGTGATCGTGGCGAGCGAGGACGCCACCTTCGGGCTGCCCGAGCTGGACCGGGGCGCCCTGGGCGCCGCCACCCATCTGGCGCGGCTGGTCCCGCAGCACCTCATGCGCGCCCTGTACTTCACCTCGGGCACCGTCACGGCGGCGGAGCTGCACACGCACGGGTCGGTGTGGGCGGTCGTGCCGCGTGACGAACTGCTGGACACATCCCTTGAGTTGGCGCGGGAGATCGCCGCGAAGGACGGGGAGCTGCTGCGTCTCGCCAAGGCCGCCATCAACGGCATCGACCCGGTCGACGTCCGCCGCAGCTACCGCTTCGAGCAGGGGTTCACGTTCGAGGCGAGCGTGAGCGGGGTCGCGGACCGGGTGCGGAGCAGGTTCGGGAAGGGTGATTCCTAGGTGACCGACAAGACCATGACCGCCGACGAGGCCGTCTCCCGGCTGGAGAGCGGGATGACCCTGGGCATCGGCGGCTGGGGTTCCCGCCGCAAGCCGATGGAGCTGGTGAGGGCACTGCTCCGCACCGGGATCACCGACCTCACCGTCGTCTCGTACGGCGGCCCGGACGTCGGCATGCTCGCCGCCGCCGGACGCCTGCGCAGGCTCGTCGCCCCCTTCGTCACCCTCGACTCCATCCCCCTCGAACCGCACTACCGGGCCGCCCGCGAATCCGGCGCCTTCGAACTGACGGAGATCGACGAGGCGATGTTCATGTGGGGACTGCACGCGGCCGCCCACCGGCTGCCGTTCCTGCCGGTGCGGGCCGGCCTCGGCTCGGACGTCATGCGGGTCAACCCCGGTCTGCGGACGGTGACTTCGCCGTACGACGACGGCGAGACGTTCGTCGCCGTGCCCGCCCTGCGGCTCGACGCGGCCCTGGTCCACGTCAACCGCGCCGACCGGCGGGGCAACGGGCAGTACCTGGGCCCGGACCCGTACTTCGACGACCTCTTCTGCGAGGCGGCCGACACGGCGTACGTCTCCTGCGAACGGCTCGTCGGGACGGACGAGTTCGCGAAGGGGGGGCCGCCCCAGTCGCTGCTGCTGAAACGGCACGTGGTGACAGGGGTCGTCGAGGCGCCGGGCGGCGCGCACTTCACGTCCTGCGCACCCGACTACGGCCGCGACGAGGACGCCCAGCGCGCGTACGCGACCACCCCCTGGCCGGAGTTCGCCGCAACCTACCTCGACGGGAGGACGCCATGACCGCGACCCGCGCCGAGTACTGCGTGATCGCCTGCGCCGAGGCCTGGCGCGACGCGGGCGAGATCCTCGCGAGCCCCATGGGCCTGATCCCCTCCGTCGGTGCCCGGCTGGCCCGCCTCACCTTCGCACCGGACCTGCTGCTGACCGACGGCGAGGCGATGCTCGTGGACGCCGAGGGCACCGTCGAGGGCTGGTTGCCGTACCGGCAGCATCTGGCCCTGGTCACCGGCGGGCGGCGGCACGTGATGATGGGGGCGAGCCAGATCGACCGGTACGGCAACCAGAACATCTCCTGCATCGGCGACTGGGAGCGCCCGAAACGGCAGCTGCTGGGGGTGCGGGGAGCACCGGTCAACACCCTCAACAACCCGACGAGTTACTGGGTGCCCAAGCACTCCCGGCGGGTGTTCGTGGAGAAGGTCGACATGGTGTGCGGGGTGGGGTACGACCATGCCGGGTACGATCCCGTCGTAGGCGCCCGCTTCCACCGCATCCCCCGGGTCGTCTCCGATCTCGGCGTCTTCGACTTCGCGACGCCGGACCACTCGATGCGGCTGGCCTCGCTGCATCCCGGGGTGAGTGTCGAGCAGGTGGCGGAGGCGACGGGCTTCCCGCTCGACATCCCCTCCGAGGTGCCGTACACCCGCGAACCGACCGCTCAGGAACTGAAGTTGATCCGCGGGGTGCTCGACCCGGCCGGCGCCCGCGCCAGGGAGGTCGCCGTCTGATGGACACGGCACTGACCCGGCTCGTCGGGGTCCGGCACCCGGTCGTGCAGACCGGCATGGGCTGGGTCGCGGGCCCCCGTCTGGTGTCGGCCACGGCGAACGCGGGCGCGCTGGGCATCCTGGCCTCCGCGACGATGACCCTCGACCAGCTGCGGGACGCGATACGGGAGGTCAGGTCCCGCACGGACGCACCTTTCGGCGTGAATCTGCGGGCGGACGCGGCGGACGCCGGGGAGCGCGTGTCGATCATGCTGGCCGAGGGCGTCCGGGTGGCGTCGTTCGCGCTGGCCCCCTCCCCCGAACTGATCGCCAGGCTCAAGGCGGCGGACGTCGTGGTCATCCCGTCCGTCGGGGCCCGCCGCCATGCCGAGAAGGTCGCGGCATGGGGAGCGGACGCGGTGATCGTGCAGGGCGGCGAGGGCGGCGGGCACACCGGCGACGTGGCGACGACCGTACTGCTCCCCCAGGTCGTCGACGCGGTCGGCATCCCGGTCGTCGCGGCGGGCGGCTTCTTCGACGGACGCGGGCTGGTCGCGGCGCTGGCGTACGGGGCGGCGGGCGTGGCGATGGGGACGCGGTTCCTGCTGACGTCGGACTCGACGGTGCCGGACGCGGTGAAGCGGCGCTATCTCGCGGCCGGCGTCAGGGACGTGACGGTGACCCGCGCGGTGGACGGCCTGCCGCACCGCATGCTCCGCACGGAGCTGGTGGCCTCTGTGGAGGGTTCCGGCCGCGCGAGGACGCTGTTGCGTGCGGTCCGCCACGCGGCCGGCTTCCGCCGCCTGTCCGGCCTGTCCTGGCGCGAGATGCTGCACGACGGCCTCGCCCTGAAGCACGGCAGGGAGCTCACCTGGAGCCAGGTGCTGCTCGCCGCCAACACGCCGATGCTGCTCAGGTCGGCGATGGTGGACGGCCGGACGGACCTCGGGGTGATGGCCTCGGGGCAGGTCGCCGGGGTGATCGACGACCTGCCGTCGTGCACGGAACTGGTGGAGCGGATCATGAAGGAGGCCGAGGAGGTGCTGGAGAACCTCAGAGCCGCTCGATGATCGTCACGTTGGCCTGCCCACCGCCCTCGCACATGGTCTGAAGCCCGAACCGCCCACCCGTGCGCTCCAGTTCATGCAAGAGGGTGGTCATCAGCTTCACCCCCGTCGCCCCCAGCGGATGCCCCAGCGCGATCGCGCCGCCGTTGACGTTGACCCTCTCCGGGTCGGCGCCCGTCTCCTTCAGCCACGCCAACACCACCGGTGCGAAGGCCTCGTTGATCTCGACGAGGTCGATGGCGTCGATGGACAGGCCGGTCTTCTTCAGGGCGTGGGCGGTGGCCGGGATGGGCGCGGTGAGCATGCGGATGGGGTCCTCGCCGCGGACGGACAGGTGGTGCACACGGGCGCGGGGCCGCAACCCGTGTTCCCGCACCGCCCGTTCGGAGGCCAGCAGCATCGCCGCCGCGCCGTCGGAGACCTGGGAGGAGCAGGCGGCCGTGATGGTGCCGCCGTCGACGACCGGCTTCAGCCCGGCCATCTTCTCCAGCGAGGTGTCCCGGCGCGGCCCCTCGTCGGTGTCGACGTCCCCGTACGCCACGGTCTCCCGCGCGAAGCGCCCCGCGTCGATCGCCCGGACCGCCCGCTGATGGGAGCGCAGCGCGAACTCCTCCTGGTCCTGCCGGCTGATCCCCCACTTCGCGGCGATCATCTCGGCGCCGACGAACTGGTTCACCGGCTTGCCCGCGTACCGCGCCTGCCAGCCCTCGCTGCCCGCGAACGGCCCCTGGGTCAGCCCGAGCGGCTCGGCGGCCTGCCGGGTCGCGAAGGCGATCGGGATCATCGACATGTTCTGCACACCACCGGCGACGACGAGGTCCTGCGTCCCGGAGAGCACGCCCTGCGCCGCGAAGTGCACGGCCTGCTGGGAGGAGCCGCACTGCCGGTCCACGGTCACGCCCGGCACCTCCTCGGGCAGCCCGGCCGCCAGCCACGCGGTCCGCGCGATGTCCCCGGCCTGCGGCCCGACCGCGTCCAGACAGCCGAAGACGACGTCCTCGACGGCGGCCGGATCGACCCCGGCCCGTTGCACCAGCGCGCCGAGCACATGCGCTCCCAGGTCGGCCGGGTGGACCGCGCTCAGCCCTCCTCCGCGCCGCCCGACAGGCGTCCGCACCGCTTCGACGATGTAGGCCTCGCCCATGACAACTCCCTTGACCTAAGGGGCATTTGATAGGGGTTATTCGCGTACGGCGACCCCGTCCAGCACCATCGTCAGGTACTGCCGGGCGATCTCCTCCGGGCTGTGCTGTCCGCCGGGCCGGTACCAGGACGCGGCGACCCAGACGGTGTCGCGCACGAAGCGGTACGTCAGCCGCATGTCGAGGTCGGCCCGGAAGACCCGGGCGGCGACCCCGCGCTCCAGCGTGGACAGCCACACCTTCTCGAACCTGCGCTGCGACTCGGCGAGGAAGCCGAACCGCTCCTGTGCGACGAGCTGTTTGCTCTCCTTCTGGTAGATCGCGACGGCGGCGCGGTGCCGGTCGATCTCCCGGAACGACTCGGTGACGAGGGCTTCGAGGGTCTCGCGCGGGCCCGACTCGGCCTCCAGGACGGTGTCGTAGCCCGCCCAGAGCTCGTCGAGGAAGGTCCGCAGGATCTCCTCCAGCATCGATTCCTTGGAGTCGAAGTGGTAGTAGAGGCTGCCCGCGAGCATGCCCGCGTGGTCCGCGATCTTGCGGACGGTGGTGGCGTTGTAGCCCTGCTCGGCGAAGACCTCGGCGGCGGTGTCGAGGAGTTCGCGCCGCCGGGCGGGGGCGGCGGTCACCTGGGGCTTCTTCTTGGTCGGCACGGATCCATTGTCGTCCTACGCGTGCTGAGAGCTGACGGCGACGACCTCGCCCGTCAGGTACGACGAGTAGCCCGACGCCAGGAACACGATCACGTTGGCCACCTCCCAGGGCTCGGCGTACCGCCCGAACGCCTCCCGCGCGGTCAGCTCCTCCAGCAGCTCGGCCGACGTCACCTTCACCAGGTGCGGGTGCATGGCGAGGCTGGGCGCCACCGCGTTGACACGCACCCCGAACCCGGCTGCCTCGATCGCCGCGCACCGGGTCAGTGCCATGACCCCGGCCTTCGCGGCGGCGTAGTGCGCCTGCCCGGCCTGGGCGCGCCAGCCGACGACGGAGGAGTTGTTGACGATGACACCGCTGCGGGTCTCCCGCATGCGCCGGAGCGCTGCCCGCGTGCACCGGAAGGTCCCGTTCAGCGTCACGTCGAGCACCCGTGTCCACTGCTCGTCGCTCATGTCGGCGAGGTCCGAAGTCCCGCCGAGGCCGGCGTTGTTGACGACCACGTCGAGCCGTCCGTGCTCCCGCACCGCGGCCTCGAACAACGCCGTCACCTGCGTCTCGTCGGTGACATCGCACGGCAGGGCCGTCACCGCGCCCGGGAAGTCGCGGGCCAGCTCGGCCTCGTACTCCTTGAGCCGGCGCACATGCGCGTCGCTGACCAGCACGCGCGCGCCCTCCTCCAGGAAGCGCCGCGCGGTCGCCCCGCCGATCCCGGCACCGGCCGCGGCGGTGATGACGGCGGTGCGGCCCTTCAGCAGCCCGTGCCCCGGCTCGTACACCGGACTCTCGACGCCTGTCATGGGGGCACGCTAACCTACCAAACACTTGTTAGGGAAGCGTGGTCGAAGGGCTGGAGCCGATGGATCTCGCCTTCACCGAGGAAGAGGTCGCCTTCCGGGCGGAGGCCCGCGCCTGGCTGACGAGCCATGTGCCGTCCGAGCCGCTCCCGTCCCTGGAGACGGCGGAGGGCTTCGCCGCCCACCGCGCGTGGGAGGCCGAACTGGCCGCGGACCGCTGGTCGGTCGTCGACTGGCCGGCGGCGTACGGCGGGCGGGACGCGGGGCTGGTGCGCTGGCTGCTGTTCGAGGAGGAGTACTGGGCGGCGGGCGCGCCGGGCCGGGTCGGGCAGAACGGGATCAGCCTGCTCGCGCCGACCCTCTTCGACCACGGCACGCCGGAGCAGCGGGCGCGGGTGCTGCCGCCGATGGCCCGTGGCGAGGTGGTCTGGGCGCAGGCGTGGTCCGAGCCGGAGGCGGGTTCGGATCTGGCGTCGCTGCGCTCCAAGGCGGTGCGCACGGACGGGGGTTGGCTGCTGAGCGGACAGAAGACGTGGTCGTCCCGGGCCGCGTTCGCGGACCGCGCCTTCGGCCTGTTCCGCAGCGACCCGGACGCCGCGAAGCCCCATCAGGGCCTGACGTACCTGATGTTCGACCTGCGGGCGCCCGGTGTCACGGTCCGTCCGATCGCCCGCCTCGACGGCAAGCCGGCGTTCGCCGAGCTGTTCCTGGACGAGGTGTTCGTGCCGGACGCGGACGTGATCGGGGAGCCGGGTCAGGGCTGGCGGATCGCGATGGCGGCGACGGGCAACGAACGCGGGCTCACGCTCCGCTCCCCCGGCCGCTATCTGGCGGCGGCGGACCGGCTGCACGCCCTGTGGCGCGACCGGGGCAGCCCGGACGCCATGAGGTCCCGGGTCGCCGACGCCCTGATCGGCGCCCGCGCCTACCAGGTGTTCACGTACGCCGCCGCCTCCCGCTTCCTCGACGGCGCGTCCCTCGGCCCGGAGTCCAGCCTGAACAAGGTCTTCTGGTCCGAGTACGACATCGCGCTCACCGAGACCGCCCTCGATCTGCTGGGAACGGAGGGCGAGCTGGCGGACTCCGAATGGGCGGAGCGGTACGTCTTCGCCCTGGCCGGCCCCATCTACGCGGGGACGAACGAGATCCAGCGGGACATCATCGCCGAGCGCCTGCTGGGCCTGCCGAAGGGGCGACGCTGATGCGGCTCGTGCTCGACGCCGAACAGCGGGCGTTCACCGCCTCGTTGGAGGCGTTGCTGACCGGCGCGGACACCCCGTCCGTCGTACGGGAGTGGAGTCGCGGTGAGCACGGGAGCGGGCGCGCCCTGTGGGGCCGGCTCGCGGCGGCCGGCGTGTTCGCGCTGGCCGCCCCGGAGGAGTACGACGGTGTCGGCGTCCGTCCGGTCGAACTCGCCCTGGCTTTCCTGGCGTTGGGTCGCCATGTCGTCCCCGGCCCGCTCGTCGAGACGGTGGCCGCCGCCGTCCTGCTGCCCGCTCCCGACCTCGTCAAGCGGCTCGTGTCGGGAGAGACCCTGGCGACGGTGGCATACGACGGCCCGTACGCCCTCGACGGCGCCGCCGACCTGCGTCCCGTGCCCACCCCCGACGGCCCGTACGCGCTCGACGGCGACGCGGCCGACCTCCGTCTCGTCCTCACCCCCGACGGCCTGTACGCCGCCGCCGGCCGCGGCCCGGTGCGCCCGTCCCTCGACCCGGCCCGGCGGCTGACGACCCTCGCCCCCGGCGACCTCCTCACCGCCGAGCCGCCCCTCGCGAAAGCCCTCCTCCTGGCCCGCCTCGCCACCGCAGCGCAGGCCCTCGGCGTCGGCCTCGCCCTTCTCGACCGGACCGTCGCCTACGTCGGGCAGCGCACCCAGTTCGGCACCCCCGTCGGCTCGTTCCAGGCCGTCAAGCACCAACTCGCCGACGTGAAGACCGCGTTGGAGTTCGCCCGGCCCCTGGTGCTGGCCGCCGCCGTCACCCTGGACCCGGCCGACGTCGCCGCCGCCAAGGTCACGGCGGGCGAGGCGGCGTACGCCACCGCGCGCACCGCCCTCCAACTGCACGGCGCAATCGGCTACACGGCGGAATACAACCTGTCCCTGTGGCTGACCAAGGCCCGCGCCCTGCGCACGGCCTGGGGCAGCCCCCAGGAGTGCCGCGACACCGTCCTCAGTGCTGGTGGTCGCCGCTCGTGATCTGCCGGTACTCCTCCACCGTCGGCTTCGGGATCTGCGTCTCCGGCCCGAACATCACGCGCGCCAGCCGCGCCCGCACCCGCATGGAGGCGCTGACCGGGCGGCGCACCCCGTTGGCGTCGACGAGCGGGCCGATCTCGTAGTGGCCGTTCTGCTCGTGCTGGGTGAGGGTGTGCAACTGCGCCTGCCCGAGCGGCTCGTGGACCTCGACGTACTCGCCGTGCGGCAGCCGCTTGATGACGCCGGACTCCCTGCCGTGCAGCACCTTGTCCCGGTCCCGGCGCTGGAGCCCGAGACAGACCCGCTTGGTGACGACGAAGGCGAGCACCGGCACCACGAAGACGGCGATCCGTACGAACCAGGTGATCGCGTTGATGGACAGATGCAGATGCGTGGCCACGACGTCGTTGCCGCCGCCGATCAGCAGCACCGCGTGCAGGCTCAGCCAGGCCACACCGAGGCCGGTGCGGACGGGGACGTTGCGCGGCCGGTCCAGGATGTGGTGCTCGCGCTTGTCACCGGTGATCCAGGCCTCGATGAACGGATAGGCGCCGATGGCGGCCAGGATCAGCGGGAAGAGCGAGAAGGGGATGAAGACGCCCAACTGGAGGGTGTGGCCCCAGGCGTTGATCTCCCATCCCGGCATCACCCGGATCAGCCCCTCGGAGAAGCCGAGGTACCAGTCGGGCTGGGCACCGGTGGTGACGAGGTCGGGACGGTACGGCCCGAAGGCCCACACGGGGTTGATCTGGGCGATGCCGCCCATGAAGGCCAGCATGCCGAAGACGAGGAAGAAGAACCCGCCGGCCTTCGCGGTGTAGACGGGCATCAGCGGCATGCCGACGACCGTCTTCTCGTCCTTGCCGGGCCCCGGGTACTGGGTGTGCTTGTGGTAGAAGACCAGGATCAGATGCGCGGTCACCAGGCCCAGCATGATCCCGGGCAGCAGCAGGACGTGGATGGGGAACAGCCGCGAGATGATGTCGTGCCCCGGGAACTCCCCACCGAACAGGAAGAACGACAGATACGTGCCGACGATCGGCACCGACAGGATGGCGCCCTGCGCGAAGCGGATGCCGGTGCCGGACAGCAGGTCGTCGGGGAGCGAGTAGCCGGTGAGGCCGGTGATGATGCCGAGCATCAACAGGGTCCAGCCGAACACCCAGTTGACCTCGCGCGGCTTGCGGAAGGCGCCGGTGAAGAACACCCGCATCATGTGCACGAGCATGCCGGTGACGAAGACCAGCGCCGCCCAGTGGTGGATCTGCCGGATCAGCAGCCCGCCGCGCACCTCGAAGCTGATGTCGAGCGTGGACTCGAACGCCCGGGTCATCACGACCCCGTTGAGGGGCTCGTAGGGGCCGTGGTAGACGACCTCGACGCCGCTCGGCTCGAAGAACAGGGTGAGATAGATGCCGGTCAGGATGATGACGATGAAGCTGTAGAGGCAGATCTCGCCCAGCATGAAGGACGGATGGTCCGGGAACAGCTTGCGCATGTTGGTCTTGGCCAGCCCGTACAGACCGAGCCGCCCGTCCGCCCAGTCGGCGAGCTTCTCGCCGCTGCCGGGCGGCCCCGAACTCCGGGAGCCGGCCCGTCCGTTCACCGATCGCGCGCCGTCCATACGTCGTCGCCTCCCGTCGGATCAACCTCAGGGTGGCACGGCCGTACGGCTAAGCCAACGGGGCGAGCAACCTCGTGCCCGCGAACAAGCCCTCAGGGACGCGTGGTTCGTCCTCCCGCCGGAATGATCCCCTGCGCCCGCGCGGCCACCAGCCACTTCGGGAACTCGCCGACCAGCTGGTCGTACAGCTCGGCGTCGGACACCTTCCGCGGCTCCGAACCGGCATGGAAGAAACCGGCGTTGTCGACCACCCGCTTGTCCGGGACGGACAGCTCGTCGAGCTTGCGGAGATAGTCGAACTGCTTGCTCTTGGCGTCCCCGAACCCGATGAACTGCCAGAACAGCGGCAGCCTGGCGGCCTTGCACAAGTACCGTTCCGCGGCGAGCTTGTTGATCGGGCCGCCGTCGGTCTGGAAGACGACGAGGGCCGGTTCCCTGGAACCGCTGTCGAGGTAGTGGTCGATGACCGCGTCCATCGCCAGGTGGTAGCTGGTCTTGCCCATGTGCCCGAGCCCGGCCACGATCCGGTCGATGCGCCCCTCGTGGTCGGCGAGGGCGATCTCGGTCTCGGCGTCGACGTCCGTCGAGAAGAAGACGACCGGGACACTGCCGTCGTCGTCGAGGTGCGCGGACAGGCCCAGCACCCGGTCGGCGAGCGCCTGGACGCTGCCGTCCTGGTAGTACGGCTTCATCGAGCCGGAGTAGTCGACGACGAGGTAGACGGCGGCCCGCAGGCCGTCCAGCCCGTGCTTCGTCAGCGAGACCCCGGCGCTCTTGTACAGGCTCACCAGCGCGGGTGCCTTCTCCTCGACCTTGCTGAGGCTGATCGCCGCCATTCGTTCCCCCACCGTCTCTCTCTTCACGGGCATTGGCTATTTTTGTTCGCCGCCGACCCCACCGGCTCACAGATCGTCCCATCTCCCGAGGAGCCGGCCGTGGAACCCGAGGCCACCGAGTCCGCCGTCACCACCTGCTTCCGCCACCCCAAGGTGGAGTCCCATGTCCGCTGCACCCGCTGTGACCGGTACATATGCCCGGACTGCATGCGCGAGGCCGCGGTCGGTCACCACTGCGTGGAGTGCGTGAAGGAGGGCGCCAAGTCGGTCCGGCAGGCCCGCACGGTCGTCGGCGGGCGGGTGTCGGCGGTGCCGCTGGTGACGTACGTACTGATCGGCCTGAACGTGCTCGCGTACGTCGGCGAGGTGGTCCGCCCGGCGATCGTCGACCGTTTCGTGATGCTCACCGCGGGCCTCGACGGCTCGGACGGCGGCCACTACGTCTACCAGTCCTCCTACCCGTCCGACTTCCACGCCGTGGGCCTGGTCGCCGGGCAGTGGGAGCGCCTGGTGACCAGCGGCTTCCTGCACGCACAGCCGACCGATCTGCCCTTCGGGCTGCTGCACATCGTGATGAACATGCTCTCGCTGTGGACGCTGGGCCGGGTGGTGGAGCCGGTGCTGGGACGGGTCCGGTATCTCGGGCTGTACCTCCTCGCGACGGTCGGCAGTTCCGTCACCGTGGCATGGCTTGCCGAACCCGGCACCGAGACGCTGGGCGCTTCGGGCGCGATCTTCGGCCTCGTGGGGGCCTACTACGTGCTGGCCCGCCGCGCGGGCTCGAACATGAGCGGCGTGAACCGCTTCATGGCGTACATGCTGGTCTGGCTGGTCGGATCGGCCTTCATCACATCCTGGCAGGGCCACCTCGGCGGACTGCTCACCGGCGCCGCGGTGACGCTCGCCTACGCGTACGCCCCCCGCGGACCGCGGCGCGCCCTGATCCAGGCGACCGCCTGCGTGGCGCTGCTGGCGCTGCTCGTGGTCCTGACGCTCGTGCGCGTCTCGGAGCTGACCCGGTGAGACGTATCGGTGTGCCGCTGCTCGCGGCCGTGCCCGTCGCCATCGCGGCGGGGATCTTCTTCCTGTCCCCCTCGGACTCGTCGGAGTCCTCGGAGGAGCCCGGCACCACCTCGCAGTCGGCCGTCGGCGAGGACGCCGAGGCGGCCAGGAGCCGCGCCGAGGAGAAACGTTCGGCCGACGACAAGGCGATCGCCGCCCTCCCGCCGGGCCTCGCCGCCCCCGCCAAGAAGGAACTGGCCCAGCAGATCGTGGCCAGCGCCGAGAACTCCACCCTCGACTGGCGCACGGCCTACGCCTACATCGAGGACATCGGCGACGGCCAGGGCTACACGGCCGGCATCATCGGCTTCTGCACCGGCACCCACGACCTGCTCACCCTGGTCGAGCGCTACACGAAGGACCACCCGGACAACGGCCTCGCCCGCTACCTCCCGGCCCTGCGCGAGGTCGACGGCACGGACTCCCACGAAGGCCTGGACCCCGGTTTCACGGAAGCCTGGAAGGCGGAGGCGAAGGTCGAGGCGTTCCGCGAGGCCCAGGACGCCGAGCGCGACCGCGTCTACTTCGACCCCGCCGTCCGCCTCGCCAAGCTCGACGGCCTGGGCGCGCTGGGCCAGTTCATCTACTACGACGCCATGGTCTTCCACGGTCCCGGCGCCAACGCCACCAGCTTCTACGGCCTGCGCGAGAACGCCATGAAGAAGGCCGACCTGCCCTCCGAGGGCGGCTCCGAGGAGGCCTACCTGGACGCCTTCCTCGACGTCCGCAAGGCCGCGATGAGGACCCGCAAGGCGGACATCGACACCACCCGCGTCGACACCGCCCAGCGCCGCTTCCTGCGCGAAGGGAAGCTGGAGCTGGAGACACCGTTGACCTGGGCGGTGTACGGGGAGACGTACAAGGTGAGCTAGCCGCCCCACTCCTCGCGCAGCACCTCCTCCGCCGGCTTCCCGTGCGGCGTGTACGCCAGCTTCGCCGGTGTCTCGCCGCTGTCCGGCCAGTCGTCCCACATCCACCAGCAGACCCCGGCCCACCAGCGGCGCGCGGTGAAGGTCTCCAGCAACGCCCGGTAGGCGGCGGCCTGTTCGGCGTCGCCGGTGCGGTCGCTGAGGTCCCAGGCGTACGGCGCGGTGGTCGCACCGCGCTGGCTGACGTACCCGGCCTCGGTGAACAGCACGCGCCGGTCGTACCGTGCGGCGAACGCGGCGAGTTCCTCGGTGATCGGCCGCCAGGCGCGGCGCAGCCGGCCGACGTCGGTGGTGGGCTTCCCCGCGAGCGGCCAGTAGGCGTCGATGCCGATGAGGTCGAGGCGCTTCCAGAAGCGGACGTTCGTGTACTCGTCGTAGTTGGCGGCGTAGGTCAGGGTGCCGTCGTAGCGGTCGCGGACCGCCGCGATGACGCGGGTCCATGCCTCGCGGTCGCCGGAGACCCCGGCGAGTTCGGTGCCGACCGCGAACTGCTCGGCGCCGGTGTCCGCCGCGAGGTCGGCGTAGTGGGTGATGAAGCGGCGGTACGAGGTGAACCAGGCGGCCCGGTCGCGGGGGCGGATCTCGGCGCGGTCGCCGTCGCCGGGCAGGTCCACGTGCGGCTTGATCATCACCTGGAGGCCGAGCCGATGGGCACGGCGCACGATCCGGCGCAGGCTCGCGTCGCTCGCGGTCTCTTCGGTGCGGTGCATCTCCGTGTCGCCGCGCAGCCGTTGGTACCAGGTGGGCGTGAAGGTGACCCAGCGGGCGCCGGTGGCCTTGATGTCCTGGAGGTAGCGGGGGGCGGCGGGGCTGTCGTAGTCGGTGCGGTACCAGGAAGGCAGGGTGATGCCGCGCTGGGGCGGCGTGGGCTTCTTGCCGTCGGAGACGCCGGGGGTGGTGCAGCCGCCGGCGGCGAGGAGGGCCGCCGCCGCTGCCGCGGTGACGACCCTCCTCCTGGCGGTGGTCCGCCTCACAGGCTCGTCGGGCTGACGAAGGTGTAGCCCAGGGCCTTGATGCCGTCGACCGTGTCCTTGAGCGGCTGGGTCGGGTAGTACGGGTGGTAGAAGAAGCTGGCGAACCCGTCCCGGACGGCCAGGTTGGCCTTGGCCGAGGCGATCAGGTCGGCCGGCAGCCTCGGCGGGTGGTTGTTGAAGGCGTCCGGTTCGTAGTTGCCGATGTTCTCGGGCAGCACCTTGGTGCCGTAGACGTCCTTGACGACGTACGGGAAGAACTGGCCGATGAACACGTTGGGTCCGGCGGAGTTGCCGCTGAGCGTTCCGGAGAAGTACAGCGAACGCTCCAGGCGGGCGGCGAAGTTGGCGCTGATGGCCTTGTAGTCGGTGGCCGAACCCGCGTAGTGCGGGGTGGTCCACAGCGTCGGCTTCGGCAGTCCGACGGCGGCGAACGCGGCCAGCGCGCTGGTCACCCTCCCCTGCGCCCAGACGGTGGAGTCCTCGGCGACGGGGCCGTCGTAGACGACGTTGTCCGAGGCGTCGACGTGCGCCCGGTAGAACTCGAAGTCGTCGCCGGTGACGCCGTCGTAGGGGTTGGCGGCGTTGCCGTACTGGTGCGTGTAGCCGTGGTCCATCAGGACCGCGCCCCTGGCCAGCATGTACTTCAGGGCGCTGACCACCTGCGGCCGCTGGGCGAGCGTGATCGTCTGCGGGACGCCGTTGTTGTAGGTGCCGTTGGGGTCCTTGTAGACCGGGATCACGTTGATGCCGTACGGGATGTTCTGCGACTTCAGGTAGTCGGCCGTCGCGCGCAGCTCGGCCGGGTCCGAGTCGGGGCTGATGTCCTCCAGGC
Organism: Streptomyces sp. NPDC057280; assembly: GCF_042668605.1. Classification (NCBI taxonomy): domain Bacteria; kingdom Bacillati; phylum Actinomycetota; class Actinomycetes; order Kitasatosporales; family Streptomycetaceae; genus Streptomyces; species Streptomyces sp. NPDC057280. The sequence goes on along the minus strand of NZ_JBHUYR010000002.1, from coordinate 1,381,542 downwards.
GCAGCAGCGCGCGGTGCCGTTCGGCGGTGGCCGGGGCGAGGGCGTCGAAGAGGAGGTCCTCCAGGGCGATGATCCGGTCGCTCTCGGAGACGTACGCGAACGGGATCTCACCGATGTAGGTGAGGTTGGAGGAGCGGACCGCCCACCCGAAGGTGTGCCCGTTGGAGGTGTCGAGTCCCTCCGCGAGCCGGGTGACGGCGGGATAGCCGGGGCCGGTGAGGACGTTGGGGCGCAGCACTCCGCCGTCCTGGCCCGCCGGGATCTTCCGGGTCAGGGCCTGGTTCTTGTACGTCACCTGCGTCACGGTGCCGATCGATCCGCCGTCCTCGTAGTACGACGTCGTCGGGTCCCAGCCGTACTTCTGCGTGAACTGGGCTACGCCCACCGAGTTCGCCATGTTCCAGATGTTGGCGCCCATCCACAGCACGGGCTTGGTGGTGGTGGCGGCGTCCTGGTAGAAGGCGGCCGGGATGGCGTCGGGGACGTCGCAGCAGTAGTACGTCGAGCCGATGTAGATGACGGCCGTGTACGAGTCGGCCAGGCCGGCCGTGTACTGCTGGACCGGCTTGGCGGTCACCGTGCCGAAGTGGCCGGCGAGGTTGGCCGCGGCCATGGCGTACAGCTCGCCCAACTGCCCGTAGGGGCCTGCCGTGTCGTAGAGCACGAGGGTGCTCGGGTCGGCCGCGGCGGCGACCTCGGCGTCGGCGGCCCGGAGCAGGGCGGCCTGACGGGTCACGGTGGTGGCGGTGCGGGCCGGGAAGACCGCGGTGGTCGACAGCGTGGTCGCGGAGGTCTTCGCCCGGGCCCTGGCGCGGCGGGCGTCGTCGGCCTTGAGTTGGGCCTTCGCCCAGCCCTTGAGGTCGACGCGATTCAGTCCGGATTTCCCGCCGGTGTTTTCATGGCCATGTCCATGACCTTTTGGCGCGGCCTGCGCGCCGGCGGCCAGGAAAGTGCCGCTCAACAGGGCGGCGATCAGCAGCAGGAGCACGGAAAACTTCGAGATTCCTCGTCGCCGAGGACGGATCAACGGTCTCACGATCTTTCCCCCCACTTTGCCTTTTCTTGGCAAAGGTTTTTCCAATGGGAAGTCACTGATTCTTCGGACCGGCAGGAACGGTGTCAATGGACCGAAGGGTGAATTCCCGAGCGCCAGGAGATCCTACCGGAAGATCGGACTTGTCCTTTTTTCGAATAGTCTTCTGACCCGCCCTCGGCGTCTGCTACGTTCACCTCGGCGCGATGGGGACGCGCTGCGAAATGTGGGGGGAGAATGTACGGACGACCCGCCCTGGGGGCCCTGTTGCCCCTGGCAGGGGCGATGGCCGCGCCAGAAGCTGTACCAGGGCTACCTTTGGCCAAAGCGCTACAGGCGACGGCGGGGGCCGGATTTCTGTTCTATTGCCTGACCGCCTGCCTGATATTGCTGGCCCGGACAAGACTGCGCCGCCAGGCCCTGCGGGCGCAGGCCGGCGAAAGGACACAGGTCGGCGCCGGGAGCGGCCATGATCACTGAACTGCTCCTGTGGTCGAGCATCACTCTGATCATTATGGCCGGGTGCTACAACACGAGTCTCTTTCTGTTGTCGAGGCGCAGAATTCGCCGCTCCCGGACCGACCGGAGAGATCGGCTCTACGTATTTCTTCTCGCCTGCCTCAACGAGGAGAAAGTGCTTTCTGAAAGCTTGGCGCGGATCACTTCGCTGCCCGCCCGGAATTTCATGGCGCTGGTCATCGACGACGGCTCCGACGACCGCACCTTCCAGATCGCCCGGGCCGCCGATCCGAGCCTGGTCCGCGTGCACCGGCGTACCCCGCCCAACTGCCGCAAGGGCAAGGGGGCCGCCCTCAACGACGGGGTCCGCCATCTGCGCGCGTCCGGCCTGCTCGCCGGCCACGACCCGGCGGACGTGGTCCTGTGCGTGGTCGACGCCGACGGACGGCTCGATCCGCATGTCGTGCAGTCGGTCGACCCGTACTTCGACGACCCGCGCACCGGCGCGGTCCAGGTCTGCGTCCGGATGTACAACCGGCACCTCGGGCTGCTCGCCCGCATGCAGGACATGGAGTTCGTCGTCTACGGCGACGTCTTCCAGAGCGCCCGCCGCTACATCGGCAGCGTCGGCATGGGCGGCAACGGGCAGTTCATGCGGCTGTCGGCGCTCGACACCCTGGACGGCGACGGCCCGTGGAGCGACAGCCTCACCGAGGACCTCGACCTCGGCGTACGGCTGATCGCCAAGGGCTGGACCAACCAGCACTGCACCACCGCCGCGGTCTCCCAGCAGGCCGTGCTCAGCCTGCGGCGCCTGATCCGCCAGCGATCCCGCTGGTTCCAGGGCCATCTGCAGTCCGCCGGACTCGTCCCGCTCATCCTCAGGGACGTCCCCACGAAAGCCGCGGTCGACCTGCTCTACCACCTCTCCAGCCCGGTGCTGATCCTGCTCACCTCGCTGCTGCCGCTGTCCTTCCTCGTCGCCGTCGGCGCCACCACCGTGGCCTCCCTGCAGGTCGGACACCCGCTGGTCTCGCCCATGTGGCTGTTCGGCCCGTATCTGCTGTCGTTCACGGCCGCCTACGCGTACGGCTACGTGTACGCCAAGCGGGAGCGCGAGCTGGGCCTGGTGCGGTCGGTCCTGCTCGCCCATGTCTTCGTCTTCTACGGCTACATCTGGTTCGCGGCCGGCTGGTGGGGCTTCTGGCGGATGCTCACCGGCCAGCGGGGCTGGCTGAAGACGGCACGCACCTGACGACTTCCGTACCGCTCGACCGAGGACATTCAGGCCGCGCCGGGTCCCGGCGCGGGTCCTCGCCTCACCGCTCATCACCCTCACGTGATCGCTGCGCCGATCACGCATGCCCAAGGGGGGCACCACCCATGTCCACACCTGCGACAACCCTGCCCGTGCACGCCATGCTGGTGCTCGGCACCCGGCCGGAAGCGATCAAACTGGCGCCCGTGGCACGCGCGATGGCCGCCGGCCCGCAGTTCGAGCCGGTCGTCGTCACCACCGGCCAGCACCGCGAGATGCTCCACCAGATGCTCGGCATGCTGGGCGTCGACGTCCGTATCGCCCTCGACGTGATGCGCACCCGGCAGCAGCTCTCCGACCTGACCGCCCGGCTGGTCCGGGAGCTCGGCACGGTGCTGCGGGAGCAGCGGCCGGACCTGGTGGTGGTGCAGGGGGACACCACCACCGCGCTGGCGGGTGCGCTGGCCGCCTTCTACGAGAAGATCCCGGTCGCCCATGTCGAGGCGGGCCTGCGCACCGGCGTCATCGACAACCCGTTCCCGGAGGAGCTCAACCGCAGCCTCATCGGCCGGATCGCCCGCTGGCACTTCGCCCCGACCCCGGCCGCCGCCCGGCACCTCACCGACGAGGGCGTCCCGGACGAGCAGGTGTTCACCACCGGCAACACCGTCATCGACAACCTGCTGTGGGTACTGGCCGAGGGCAACGGCACCTCAGCGTTCCGCACCGACGCCAAGCGCATCCTGGTCACCCTGCACCGCCGGGAGAACCAGGGCGAGCGGATGCGGGGCATGGGGCGGGCGCTGACCCGGCTCGCGCGGCGCGGGGACGTGGAGATCGTGCTGCCGCTGCACAAGAGTCCGGCCGTACGGGAGGCGCTGCTGCCCGAACTCGAAGGCCAGCAGGGCGTCGAACTCGTCGAGCCGCTCGGCTACCTGGACTTCGCGGCGACGCTGGCCGAGTGCGACCTCGTGCTCACCGACTCCGGCGGCATCCAGGAGGAGGCCCCGAGCCTCGCCAAGCCCTCGCTGGTGCTGCGGACGACGACCGAGCGGCCCGAGGCGGTGGAGGCCGGCGCGGCCCGGCTCGTCGGCACCGACCCGGACGCCATCGTGACCTGGGCGGAACGACTCCTGGACGACCCCGCGGAGTACCGGCGGATGGCGACGGCCGGCAATCCCTTCGGCGACGGCGAGGCCGCGCGCCGCATCCTGGGTCAGCTGGCCGAGGACTTCGCCGCCGATGTCCCGGTCGGGCTGACGGCGTCCGGGCCATACTCGACGGCATGACACGCAGGGGCCGCCGCGTCACCGGACTGGCACTGGCTCTCACCCTCGCCGCGCTCGTCGCGATCACCGTGAGCCAGTGCCAGAGCGACGACGCCCCGCCCCCCAAGCCCTGGATCGACGGCACCACCCACGGCCGCTGGCTGTCGGTGTTCAACGGCATGGGCGCCAACCACGGCGACGACTCCTCGCTCACCCTCTCCCCCATGGCCGCCGAGGACCCGGGCACCACCCACGCCGGTCTGGTGGTGAGCACGGGCGTCTACACGGACGTGCGCTACGAGGCCCGGATGCGGACGCTGAAGCAGCTGCGCTCACCGAAGCCGAACCCGTGGGAAGTGCCGTGGCTGGTCTGGGCGTACACCGACCCGGAGCACTTCTACTACATCACCCTCAAGCCGAACGGCTGGGAGCTCGGCAAGCGCGACCCCGCCTACCCGGGCGGTCAGCGCTTCCTGGCGACGGGACGGACGAGGTACCCGGTGGGTCCTTGGTACGACGTGCGGGTCGAGCAGCGCGGGGCGGCGCTGTCGGTGGCGGTCGACGGCACTCCGGTGGTGACGTTCACGGACGCCGAACGCCCGTACGACCAGGGCCGGGTGGGCGCCTACTCGGAGGACGCGACGGTGGAGTTCGAGGGCCTGGAGGCGTCGTCCGGCTGAAAGACCCGCGGGCGTCCTCCCGTTGGAAGGCCGGAAGGCGTCCTCCGGCTGAAAAGGCGACGGCGCCTGCCCATCGTCCGGTCGGGGACGAGATGGGCAGGCGCCGTCAGCGTTCCGTACGCCGTTGTACGGGACGTCTTGTGATGGACCGTCAGACCATCAGGGCGCGGTCCGTCGGGCGGATCGGCGCCGGCAGCTCGCTGCTGCCGGTCAGGAACCGGTCGGTGCCGCGGGCGGCCGAGCGGCCCTCCGCGATCGCCCACACGATGAGCGACTGGCCGCGGCCCGCGTCACCGGCGACGAACACACCGGGGACGTTGGTCTGGAAGTCGGCGTCGCGGGCGATGTTGCCGCGCTCGTCGAGCTCGAGACCGAACTGGTCGACCAGGCCGTTCTCCCGGTCGGTGCCGGTGAAGCCCATGGCGAGGGTGACCAGCTGGGCCGGGATCTTGCGCTCCGTGCCCGGCTTCGGGGTCAGCTTGCCGTCGATGAACTCCACCTCGGTGAGGTGCAGCCACTGGACGTTGCCGTCCTCGTCGCCCTCGAAGTGGGTGGTGGAGACGGAGTAGACCCGCTCGCCGCCCTCCTCGTGCGCGCTGGTGACCTTGTAGAGCATCGGGAAGGTCGGCCAGGGCTGGTTGGCGTTCCGCTCGTCGCCCGGGCGGGGCATGATCTCCAGCTGCGTGACCGAGGCCGCGCCCTGGCGGTGGGCGGTGCCCACGCAGTCGGCGCCGGTGTCGCCGCCGCCGATGACGACGACGTGCTTGCCCTCGGCGGAGATCGGGGCGGTGACGTAGTCGCCCTCCTGCACCTTGTTGGCCAGGGGCAGGTACTCCATGGCCTGGTAGATGCCCTTGAGCTCGCGGCCCGGGACCGGCAGGTCACGCGCGGTGGTCGCACCGGCGGCGATGACGACGGCGTCGTACCGCTTCTTCAGGTCGGTCGCCTTGAGGTCACGGCCGATCTCGATGCCGGTGCGGAAGCGGGTGCCCTCCGCGCGCATCTGCTCGATGCGGCGGTTGATGTGCCGCTTCTCCATCTTGAACTCGGGGATGCCGTACCGGAGAAGACCACCGATGCGGTCCGCGCGCTCGTACACCGCGACCGTGTGACCGGCCCGGGTGAGCTGCTGCGCGGCGGCGAGGCCGGCCGGTCCTGAGCCGATGACGGCGACGGTCTTGCCGGACAGGCGCTCGGGGATCTGCGGCGCGACGTCACCGGTGTCCCACGCCTTGTCGATGATCGAGACCTCGACGTTCTTGATGGTGACCGGCGGCTGGTTGATGCCGAGCACGCACGCCGACTCGCAGGGCGCGGGGCAGAGGCGACCGGTGAACTCCGGGAAGTTGTTGGTCGCGTGCAGCCGCTCGCTGGCGGCGGCCCAGTCCTCGCGGTAGGCGTAGTCGTTCCACTCGGGGATGAGGTTCCCCAGCGGACAGCCGTTGTGGCAGAACGGGATGCCGCAGTCCATGCAGCGGCTGGCCTGCTTGCTGATGATCGGCAGCAGGGAGCCGGGGACGTAGACCTCGTTCCAGTCCTTCAGCCGGACGTCGACGGGGCGGGACTTGGCGACCTCACGGCCGTGGTTCAGGAAGCCCTTCGGGTCAGCCATTGATCGCCGCCTCCATCATCTTCTCGGTGATCTCGGTCTCGGAGAGACCGGCCTGCTCGGCGGCGACCTTGGCGGCGAGCACTGCCTTGTACGTGCTGGGGATGATCTTGCTGAAGCGCTCCACGGACGCGTCCCAGTCGGCGAGCAGCTTCTCGGCGACCGTCGAGCCGGTCTCCTCGGCGTGGCGGCGCACCACGTCGTGCAGCCACTGCTTGTCGGTGTCGTCCAGCGCCTCCACGGCGTCCACGTTGCCCACGTTGACGTTGTCCCGGTCGAGGTCGATGACGTACGCGATGCCACCGGACATGCCGGCCGCGAAGTTGCGGCCCGTCGGGCCGAGCACCACCGCGTGACCGCCGGTCATGTACTCGCAGCCGTGGTCGCCCACGCCCTCCGAGACCACCAGGGCACCGGAGTTGCGGACGCAGAACCGCTCGCCGGTACGGCCGCGCAGGAAGAGCTCGCCGCCGGTCGCGCCGTACGCGATCGTGTTGCCCGCGATCGTCGAGTACTCGGCGAGGTGGTCGGCGCCCCGGTCGGGACGGACGATCACCCGGCCGCCGGAGAGGCCCTTGCCGACGTAGTCGTTGGCGTCGCCCTCCAGGCGCAGCGTGATGCCGCGCGGGAGGAAGGCGCCGAAGGACTGGCCGGCGGAACCGGTGAAGGTGATGTCGATGGTGTCGTCGGGCAGGCCCGCGCCACCGAACTTCTTCGTCACCTCGTGGCCGAGCATGGTGCCGACCGTGCGGTTGATGTTGCGGATGGCGACCTGGGCGCGCACCGGCTGGGCGTCGGTCGCCGAGTCGGCGGCCAGGGCGTCGGCGGCGAGCTTGATGAGCTCGTTGTCGAGCGCCTTCTCCAGGCCGTGGTCCTGCTCGATGACCTGGTGCAGCGTGGCGCCCTCGGGCAGTTCCGGCACGTGGAAGAGCGGGGCCAGGTCCAGGCCCTGCGCCTTCCAGTGGTCGACCGCGCGGGTCACGTCGAGGGTCTCGGCGTGGCCGACGGCCTCCTCGATGGAGCGGAAGCCCAGCTCGGCGAGGATCTCGCGGACCTCCTGCGCGATGAACTGGAAGAAGTTCACCACGTACTCGGCCTTGCCGGTGAACCGGTCGCGCAGCACCGGGTTCTGGGTGGCGATGCCGACCGGGCAGGTGTCCAGGTGGCAGACGCGCATCATGACGCAGCCGGAGACGACGAGCGGCGCGGTCGCGAAACCGAACTCCTCGGCGCCGAGCAGCGCGGCGATGACGACGTCACGGCCGGTCTTGAGCTGGCCGTCGGTCTGCACGACGATGCGGTCGCGCAGGCCGTTGAGCAGCAGGGTCTGCTGGGTCTCGGCGAGACCGAGCTCCCAGGGACCGCCCGCGTGCTTCAGCGAGGTGAGCGGGGAGGCGCCCGTACCGCCGTCGTGGCCGGAGATGAGCACGACGTCCGCGTGGGCCTTGGAGACACCCGCGGCGACCGTGCCGACGCCGACCTCCGAGACCAGCTTCACGTGGATCCGCGCCTGCGGGTTCGCGTTCTTCAGGTCGTGGATCAGCTGGGCCAGGTCCTCGATGGAGTAGATGTCGTGGTGCGGCGGCGGGGAGATGAGGCCCACGCCCGGCGTCGAGTGACGCGTCTTCGCGACCCACGGGTAGACCTTGTGGCCGGGCAGCTGACCGCCCTCACCGGGCTTGGCGCCCTGGGCCATCTTGATCTGGATGTCGTCCGCGTTGACCAGGTACTCGGAGGTCACACCGAAGCGGCCGGAGGCGACCTGCTTGATGGCCGAGCGGCGCGCCGGGTCGTACAGGCGGTCCGGGTCCTCGCCGCCCTCACCGGTGTTGGACTTGCCGCCCAGCTGGTTCATGGCGATGGCGAGGGTCTCGTGGGCCTCGCGCGAGATGGAGCCGTAGGACATGGCGCCGGTCGAGAACCGCTTGACGATCTCGCTCACCGGCTCGACCTCGTCGATGGAGATCGACGGACGGTCCGACTTGAAGCCGAACAGCCCGCGGAGCGTCATCAGCCGCTCGGACTGCTCGTTCACGCGGTCCGTGTACTTCTTGAAGATGTCGTAGCGGCCGCTGCGCGTCGAGTGCTGAAGGCGGAAGACCGTCTCCGGGTCGAACAGGTGCGGCTCGCCCTCACGGCGCCACTGGTACTCGCCGCCTATCTCCAGCGCGCGGTGCGCGGGAGCGATGCCGGAGGCGGGGTACGCCTTGGCGTGCCGGGCGGCGACCTCCTTGGCGATGACGTCGATGCCGACGCCGCCGATCTTGGAGGCGGTGCCGTTGAAGTACTTCTCGACGAAGGTCTCCTCCAGGCCGACGGCCTCGAAGACCTGGGCGCCGCGGTAGGAGGCGACGGTCGAGATGCCCATCTTCGACATGACCTTCAGAACGCCCTTGCCCAGGGCGTAGATCAGGTTGCGGATGGCCTGCTCGGGCTCGATGTCCGAGAGGAAGGTGCCCGCGCGGACGAGGTCCTCGACGGACTCCATCGCCAGGTACGGGTTGACGGCCGCGGCGCCGAAGCCGATCAGCAGGGCGACGTGGTGGACCTCGCGGACGTCACCGGCCTCGACCAGCAGGCCCACGTGGGTGCGCTGCTTGGTGCGGATGAGGTGGTGGTGGACGGCGGCGGTGAGCAGCAGCGACGGGATCGGCGCGTGCTCGGCGTCGGAGTGCCGGTCCGACAGGACGATCAGCCGGGCGCCGTTCTCGATGGCCGCGTCGGCCTCGGCGCAGATCTCGTCGATGCGCGCGGCGAGGGCGTCGCCGCCGCCGGAGACCCGGTACAGGCCGGACAGGGTCGCGGCCTTGAAGCCGGGCATGTCGCCGTCGGCGTTGATGTGGATGAGCTTGGCCAGCTCGTCGTTGTCGATCACCGGGAAGGGCAGGGTGACACTGCGGCAGGAAGCGGCCGTCGGCTCCAGCAGGTTGCTCCCGGGGCCGAGCGACGAGCGCAGGCTGGTGACCAGCTCTTCCCGGATCGCGTCCAGCGGCGGGTTGGTGACCTGCGCGAACAGCTGGGTGAAGTAGTCGAAGAGCAGCCGCGGGCGGCTGGAGAGCGCGGCGATCGGCGAGTCGGTGCCCATCGAGCCGATCGGCTCGGCACCGGCCTTGGCCATCGGCGCGAGGATGACGCGCAGCTCCTCCTCGGTGTACCCGAAGGTCTGCTGGCGGCGGGTGACCGAGGCGTGCGTGTGCACGATGTGCTCGCGCTCGGGCAGGTCGGACAGCTCGATCTCGCCGGCCTCCAGCCACTCCGCGTACGGCTGCTCGGCGGCGAGGCCGGCCTTGATCTCGTCGTCCTCGATGATGCGGTGCTCGGCGGTGTCGACGAGGAACATCTTGCCGGGCTGGAGGCGGCCCTTGCGGACGACCTTGGCGGGGTCGATGTCGAGGACGCCGACCTCGGAGCCGAGGACGACGAGACCCTCGTCGGTGACCCAGTAGCGGCCGGGACGCAGACCGTTGCGGTCGAGGACCGCGCCGACCTGGGTGCCGTCGGTGAAGGTGACGCAGGCCGGGCCGTCCCAGGGCTCCATCATCGTGGAGTGGAACTGGTAGAAGGCGCGCCGGGCCGGGTCCATGGAGTCGTGGTTCTCCCACGCCTCCGGGATCATCATCAGCACGGAGTGCGGCAGCGAACGCCCGCCCAGGTGCAGGAGTTCGAGCACCTCGTCGAAGGACGCCGAGTCGGAGGCGTCCGGCGTACAGATCGGGAAGACCCGCTCCAGACCCTTGTCCCCGAAGAGGTCGGAGACCAGCTGCGACTCACGCGCGGCCATCCAGTTGCGGTTGCCCTTGACGGTGTTGATCTCACCGTTGTGCGCGACGAAGCGGTACGGGTGCGCGAGCGGCCACGACGGGAAGGTGTTCGTGGAGAAGCGCGAGTGGACGAGCGCGATGGCCGAGGCGAAGCGGCGGTCGGACAGGTCCGGGAAGAAGGGCTCCAGCTGGCCGGTGGTCAGCATGCCCTTGTAGACGATGGTCCGCGCGGACAGCGACGGGAAGTAGACGTCGACCTCGCGCTCGGCGCGCTTGCGCAGCACGAAGGCCTTGCGGTCGAGCTCGATGCCGGAGCCGGCACCGTCGGCGACGAAGATCTCGCGGAAGGCGGGCATGGTCGACCGGGCGGTGGCGCCGAGGAGTTCGGGCGCGACCGGGACCTCGCGCCAGCCGAGGACGGTGAGGCCCTCTTCGGCGGCGATCGTCTCGATCCGCGAGACGGCGTCGTCGGTGCCGTCCTCCGGGAGGAAGGCGATGCCGACGGCGTAGGCGCCGGCCTCGGGCAGCTCGAAGCCGGCCACCTCACGGAAGAAGGCGTCCGGAACCTGGGTCAGGATGCCCGCGCCGTCACCCGAGTCGGGCTCGGAGCCGGTGGCACCTCGGTGCTCCAGGTTGCGCAGAACGGTGAGCGCCTGCTCGACCAGCGCATGGCTCGCCTCGCCGGTGAGGGTGGCCACGAAACCGACGCCACAGGCGTCCTTTTCGTTGCGGGGGTCGTACATACCCTGCGCAGCAGGGCGAGCATCCATGAAGGACCACTTCTGGCCATTCGCGGAATGCTGGGACGGCTGGCGCGGCGTACGCATCGGCTCTCCCGTCGTCGTCTCAAGTGGCATATCTGCGTGCCGAGGGACGACGTTGGCCCTCTGCGTGTGCGCAAAATTTCGTGCAGGTTACATGATGGAGCGGTTCTCGGGAACCGGATACTGCGTTCCAACATGCGGACGCCACGTGGTGGCGACGGGGGTATCGCGCACGTGGCCTGAAGTGTGTGGGGACCGAACGGGACAGATCGATGTCCGTCGCTCCAGGGGCGAGGCGAGCGGCGTCGCTCACCTCGCGGGTGCGCGGCAGGCGTCCTTGCCCACAGCGCTTACGGCTCATGCCCAGTGGTTAAGCATTCGAAACCAGTGAGTAACGGCTACTTATGCGGCCCAACGCATAAGTAGCGGTCGACCTATCCTACGGCCGTTCCGAAGAAGCTGCCCAGGGCGTACGTCACACCGGCCGCCGCACCACCGAGAGCGAGCTGCCGCAGACCGCTGAACCACCAGGTCCGCGCCGTCACCTTGGCCACGACGGCACCGCACCCGAACAGGCCGACGAGAGCGACGAGAACCGCAGGCCACAGGGCGCTGGCCCCCAGCAGATAAGGCAGTACGGGAAGCAGCGCGCCCAGCGCGAAGGCCCCGAAGGAGGAGACGGCGGCGACGAGCGGCGAGGGCAGATCCCCGGGATCGATCCCGAGCTCCTCCCGGGCATGAATCTCCAACGCCTGCTCAGGGTCACGGGACAACTGCTTGGCGACCTCACGCGCGAGCGCCGGCTCCACCCCCCGAGCCTCGTACAGGGCGGCGAGCTCGGCCTCCTCGTCCTGCGGGTGCTTGCGCAGCTCCCGCCGCTCGACGTCCAGCTCGGCCTCGACCAGCTCGCGCTGGGAGGCGACGGAGGTGTACTCGCCGGCGGCCATGGAGAAGGCGCCGGCGGCAAGGCCCGCGAGCCCGGTGAGCACGATGGCCTGCTGCCCCACGGCGCCACCGGCGACGCCGGTCATGAGCGCGAGGTTGGAGACCAGCCCGTCCATGGCCCCGAAGACGGCGGGCCGCAGCCACCCCCCGTTCACATCGCGGTGGGTGTGGTTGTCACGGTGCGCCTCGTGCAGCGGCGCCTCGGTCTCGATGATGGCCATCAGGGGTCCCCCAAGGAAGCTAAGCCAAAGCTAACTTTAGACAGATTCTAATTACCGACAACCCGACTGTACGACGAGAAATTCCCGTCCGCCACGAAGGAAAGGCTGGGCTAACCTGCGCCTTTGCCTCCGAATGCGCATACGATCGCAAGTCTGCTCAGATGTCGACCGGGTGATGCTGAGGCGAGTGATGCTCTTGTCGTGACCGCCCCGTGGGACACATCCGCAAAGGCCCCGCGCCCTGTGCGGAGCCCCCGGAGGAGAGGCCCGCCGTATGGCATCGCTCGCCTGCATCCCCTCGGTCCCGGCACCCGGGAACGCCGCCGAACTCCGCGAACGAGGCCGCGGCGCGCTGCTGGGCCTGGCGGTGGGAGACGCCCTCGGCGCCCCCGCGGAGAACCTGAAACCGTCGGAGATCCGAGCCCGGTGGGGCAGGATCACGGGGTACGTGGCCGAGCGGCCCGCCGGCACGGACGACACCGAGTACGCGATCTTCTCGGGCCTCCTCCTGGCCCGCCACGGCTCGGCGCTGACCCCGGCCCACGTGGAGGCGGCCTGGCACGAGTGGATCGCGGACCGCGAGGAGGGCCCCTTCCGAGGCGCGGGCTTCAGCGAACGAGGCACGCTGGAGAACCTGCGCCGGGGTCTGGCGGCGCCCATCTCCGCCCAGCACCGGCACGCCTGGAGCGACGGCCTGGCGATGCGCGCGGCCCCCTTCGGCGTCTACGCGTCCGGCCGCCCGGCGGAGGCGGCACGCCTGGCGGCGATCGACGGCTCGGTGAGCCACGACGGCGAGGGCATCTACGGCGGTCAGGCGGTAGCCGCAGGAGTGGCGGCGGCGATGGCGGGCGCCCCCACGGTGGCGGTGGTCGCCTCGGCCCTCGCGGTGATCCCGGACGACTCCTGGACGGCCCGCTCCCTGCGCCGCGCGGTGGCGGTGGCCCACCGGGGCGAACGAGCGGTCCGCTCCGCGGTGGTGATCGGCGGCTACCCCTGGACCGACCTGGCCCCGGAAGCGGTGGCCCTCGCCTTCGGCGCGTACGCGGCGGCGGACGGCGACTTCGTGGAGGCGGTCCTCACGGCCGTCAACATGGGCCGCGACGCCGACACGACGGCGGCGGTGGCGGGCGCGCTGGCAGGCGCGACGAGGGGAGCGTCCGCGATCCCGCCGGAGTGGGCGGCGGCAATCGCCCCGGCGCGGGGCAGCTGCCTCCCCTCCATGGCGGGCCACCACGTACTGGACGTGGCGGACCTGCTGACACCGCCCGACGAGTACGTACTGGCGGCGGACGGGGACGAGGCGGAGGTCGTGGCATGACACTCGATTACGAGCAGACACCTGCCGAGGCCGATCCGCATCCTTCAACCCGTCCGACGTTCGACGACGAACCGGCACCTCTCAACGCCGGCCCGCATCCTTCAGCCCGTCCGGCGTTCGACGACGAACCGGCACCTCTCAACGCCGGCCCGCATCCTTCAGCCCGTCCGGCGTTTGAGGACGAGGCCCTTTCAGGGCCGACGGGGGTCCAGGGGGCGGAGCCCCCTGGCGGGGTCGAAGGGGCAGCGCCCCTGGAGAGGGGACGGGCAGGGGCGGCGGGGGCGAAAGAAGCAGCCGCCGACACCCCCACCCCAAACCCTCATCGCATCGAAGGCCTCCTGCTCGGCCTGGCCGCAGGCGACGCCGCCGGCTGGCCCGCCGCCCGCCACAGAGCCGCCCGCATGCCCGACTGGACCCGCCGCCTCACCCGCGAACTGGACACCTTCGCCGAGCAGAACGCCACCACCACCCTCCCCGTCCCCATCGCCCTCAACCAACCCCCCGAGCCCCTCCGCCTGGGCCCCTCCGACGACGCGGAATGGGCGGCCTTCACCGCCGAAGCCCTCCTCCGCGCAGGCGACGACACCACCTTCCCCGACCTCAGCCGAGACCGCCGCACCAGAGCCGCGATCGACCTCACCTGGACCACCCTCGCCGGCGAAGTGGCCGCCGCGGCGAACCGCGCCCCCGAGATCGAGTCCGCCGTACTCCCCCTCCGCGCCCGCATCTCGGTCCGCGCCGGCCTCGGCAACCTCGCCACCGGCCTACGCCCACCCGCCACCGGCCACGACAACCCCCACTACTTCGACGACGCGGCCTGCATCAGAGCCTGCGTCCTGGCCGTCACCCACCCCGGCAACCCCCAACTCGCCGCGGACCTCGCCGAGTTCGATGCCCGCTACACCCAGGACGGCGACGGAGTCCACGGCGCCCGGGCCATGGCCGCGGCCCTCTCCCTCGCCCTCACCGGAGCCGACGTCCACACCTGCGTCGACGCCGCCCTCACCGAACTCCCGGCGTCCACGGAGATCGGCCGCAACGCCCGCCACGCCCTGGCCCTCGCCCGTACCACCCCCACCGCGTTCGCCCTGATCCCCCTCCTGGAACACGAGATCGTCGACCACGTCTACAGCTACGGCATCGCGGCCGCGGAAACGGTCCCGGTCGCCCTCGCCCTGGCGACCGCGGCGAACGGCGACATCTCCGCGGCCGTCCCCGCCGCCGCCTGCCTGTCCCGCGTCGCGGACTCGGCCCCCGCCCTGACCGGCGCCCTCACCGGAGCCCTCACCGGCGGCACCGCCCTCCCGCCCTCCTGGCGGGACACCTGCCGCACCCTCTCCGGCTGCGCCCTCCCCCGCCTCACCGGCACCGACCTGGTGGAACTCGCCGAACTCCTGGAAGCCACGCAACCGGCCCTGCCAGGAGGATGATTCGGTCCATGCCACCCAAACCATCCCAACAAAACCCTTCTCCGAAGACCCCGAACCTCCCGAACCCCACCCTCGAGGACCGCATCACCGGCGCCCTCGTAGGCGCCGCGGTGGGCGACGCACTGGGCGGCCCGGTGGAGGGCTACTCCCCCGACCAGATCCTGGAACGCCACGCCGGCCGCGTCCACGGCATCGTCGGCCCCTGGAACGGCGACGCCTGGCGCACGGCCCGCCCGATCGCCCCGTACCACAAGGGCGACGGCCACGTCACCGACGACACCTTGATGACCCACGCCCTGATCAGGGTCTACGCCGAGGTCCGCGACCACCTGGACGCCTACGCCGTCGCCGACCACCTGGTCCCCGACCTGATGACGACCGCTCGCTGGATCCCGGAACTGGAACAGGAGGCGCTCCCCCTGCACCGCCTCTTCCTGGCGGAGAAATGGCTGGTCACGCGCCTCCACTACGCCCACGCGGACCCCCGTGAGGCCGGCGTCGGCAACATCGTCAACTGCGGCGCGGCGATGTACATGGCCCCGGTGGGCCTGGTCAACGCGGCGAACCCGAGGGCCGCCTACGCCGAGGCCCTGGACATCGCGGGCGCCCACCAGTCGTCGTACGGCCGCGAGGCGGCGGGCGTCTTCGCGGCGGCCGTGGCGGCGGCCTGCGCACCGGACGCGACGCCGGAGACGGTCGTCTCCCACTGCCTGTCCCTCGCGAAGGACGGCACGAGGACGGCGATCGAGAAGGTCTGCGAAACAGCGGCCCACCACACCACCTTCGAGTCGGCCCTGACCCCGCTCCGCGAGGTGGTGGCCCCCTACGACACGGTGGGCCCCGACTACCGCGCCCCCTCGCTCGGCGCCCGCCGCCCCTCCCGTCTGCACGCCATCGAGGAACTCCCCATCGCCCTGGGCATGTTGCTCGTGGCGAAGGGCGACTACCGCGGCGCGGTCCTGGGCGCCGTGAACTACGGCCGCGACTGCGACTCCATCGCGACGATGGCCGGCGCGATCGCGGGCGCCCTGGGTTCCCCGGTCCCGGAGGGCTGGTCCAAGACGGTCGCGGAGGCCAGCCGCCTGGACCTCTGGGAACCGGCGAGGACGCTCACCGAGGTGACCCGCGAGATCCACGACCGGGACGTCCACCGCCGCCGCGCCCACGAGGCCGCGTTCACGGAGATCGGAGGCCTGAGATGCTCCGACTGACCTGGGTCCAACCGGAAGACCTCCTGGGCCACGAACTCCACCAGGCAGCACTGGACGGCAGGGAACCCGGTGTGATCGCCGCGAGGTGGAAGGCGGCAGGCGGCACGGAGGCCCCCCTGAGAGCGGGCGCCTCCCCGCGACCGCCGTCCCGCTACCTACGCCGGCTGGCAAAGGACCTGCTGGACGAACTGGCGGACCTCCCCAGCAAGTTGGCAGACCAGGAACCCACAGCCCTGCCAGAAATCAAGGCCGGCTGCCCAGAATGGCCCGCCCTGGCTGCGGGCAGTCGTGCCGCTGGGGCGGCACGGGTGGGCGCAGGCGGCGCCCCGCCAGCGCGGGCAAGCGCACCCCCCCTACGGCAACCCCCACCCCCCGCAGCCTACGAAGCAGCCTGGCTCGGCCGAGCAGTCGGCTGCCTCCTGGGCAAACCGGTGGAGAAACTCCCCCTCGACGCCATCCGCCAACTGGCCAAGTCCACCGGCAACTGGCCCCTCACCACCTACTTCACCGCCCGAGGAGTCCCGGAAACCCTCCTCCGTTCCCACCCCTGGAACCGCCGCTCGGCCCCCACCTCCCTCGCCGAGAACATCGACGGCATGCCCGAGGACGACGACCTCAACTACCCCCTCCTCAACCTCCTCCTGCTCCAACGCCACGGCAGAGGCTTCACGACCACAGACGTGGCCGGACTCTGGCTGGACGAACTCCCCGCGGGCCGCACGTTCACCGCCGAGCGCATCGCCTACCGCAACCTCCTCCTCGGCCTGGAACCCCCGCACACCGCCCGCCACCGCAACCCCTTCAGGGAATGGATCGGCGCCCTGATCCGCGCCGACGTCCACGGCTGGACCAACCCCGGCGGCCCGGCCGCCGCGGCGGAACAGGCCCACCGGGACGCCACCCTCACCCACACCGCCAACGGCGTCTACGCGGCGATGTTCACGGCCGCGACGATCGCCACCGCGGCGACCGGCACCCACGACGTCCACGCGTGCCTGCGCACCGGCCTGGCCGTCGTACCCCCCGCCTCCCGACTGGCGAAGGCGATCACCCACGCGATCCGCCTCGCCGCCGGCACCCCCGACTTCGACACGGTCGTGGACGAACTCCACGCCACCTACTCCCCCACCCACCACTGGGTCCACGCGATCCCCAACACCGCCCTGATCGCCGCCGCCCTCACCCACGCGGACGGCGACTTCACCGCGTCCATCTGCAAAGCGGTGAGCGGCGGTTGGGACACCGACTCCAACGGCGCGACGGCCGGCAGCATCGCCGCCCTCCTCGCCAAAAGCCCCGCCGCCCTCCCCGACCGCTGGACGACCCCGCTGAAGAACCGACTCGCCACGTCCGTCGGCGACTTCGACGGCACCGGCTTCGACGCCCTGGCCCACCTCACCCACGCCCTCGCCCGCACCCCGGACCAAGCCCCCGACCCCGCCCCCGGCGACACCCCAGTGGAGGCACCCCGCCCATGACCCACATCGCCGTACTAGGCAGCACGAACATGGACCTCGTCGCCTACGTCGAGAAGGCCCCGCAGCGCGGAGAGACGGTCACCGGCCGCGCGTTCCGTACGATCCCCGGCGGCAAGGGCGCCAACCAGGCGATCGCCGCCGCCCGCGCCGGCGCCACCGTCTCGATGATCGGCGCGGTCGGCAACGACCCCTACGGCACCCACCTCCGCTCCACCCTCGAACACTCCGGCGTCGACACCGATCACCTCCGCACCGTCGAGGGCCCGTCCGGCACCGCGCACATCGTCGTCGACGACGAGGGCGGCAACGCGATCGTGGTGATCCCCGCCGCGAACGGCACCGTCGACCATCTCGCCCCCGGCGACGAGGGCCTGATCGCCTCCGCCGACGCGCTGCTGCTCCAGCTGGAGATCCCGCTGGCGGCCGTCGTGGCCGGCGCCGAGGCGGCCCGCGCGCACGGCGTCCGGACGATCCTCACGCCCGCCCCCGCGCAGCCCCTCCCGCCCGAACTCCTCGCCGTCACCGACCTGTTGCTCCCCAACGAGTACGAGGCGACCACCCTCACCGGCCTGTCCGACCCGATCGCGGCGGCCCGGGCCCTCCTCGACCAGGTCCCGGCGGTCGTCGTCACGCTCGGCGCGGCGGGCAGCCTGTACCTGGCCCGCGACGGCGCCGACCCGCTGGCCGTGCCCGCCCCGCCGGTGACCGCCGTGGACTCGACCGGCGCGGGCGACACCTTCGCCGGCACCCTCGCGGTCGCGCTCAGCGAGGAGCGCCCGATCCACGAGGCGCTGCGCTGGGCGGCAGCGGCGGCGGCCCTGTCGGTGCAGCGGCCGGGCGCGTCGGCGTCGATGCCGTACCGCTCCGAGATCGACAAGCAGTACCACGCATGACCGGCATCCGACCCCTCGGCCCAGCCCCCACCGCCCCGCTCTCCGGCCTGCGCGTCCTCGACCTGGCCACCCTCTTCGCGGGCCCCCTCGCGGCCACCCTGCTCGGTGACTTCGGCGCGGAGGTCGTCAAGGTCGAGCACCCCACCAAGCCCGACCCCTCCCGCGGCCACGGGCCGTCCAAGGACGGCATCGGCCTGTGGTGGAAGGTCCTCGGCCGCAACAAGCGCACGATCACCCTCGACCTCTCCAAGCCGGGCGGCCGGGCCACCCTCCTGCGTCTGGCGGCGACCGCGGACGTGATCATCGAGAACTTCCGCCCCGGCACCCTGGAGAAATGGGACCTGAGCTGGGACGAGCTGTCCGCGGTCAACCCCCGGCTGATCCTCACCCGGGTCACCGCCTTCGGCCAGTTCGGCCCGCACGCGCACCGCCCCGGCTTCGGCACCCTCGCCGAGGCCATGAGCGGCTTCGCCGCGATCACCGGCGAACCGGACGCGCCGCCGACGCTGCCGCCCTTCGGTCTCGCCGACTCCATCGCGGGCCTGGCCACGGCGTACGCCGTCATGACGGCGCTCGCGGCCCGCGACCGCACCGGCGCGGGCCAGGTCGTCGACATGGCGATCATCGAGCCGATCCTCACCGTCCTCGGCCCCCAGCCCACCTGGTACGACCAGCTCGGCTACGTCCAGCAGCGCACCGGCAACCGCTCCGCCAACAACGCCCCGCGCAACACCTACCGCACCGCGGACGGCGGTTGGGTCGCCGTCTCCACCTCGGCCCAGTCGATCGCGGAGCGCGTGATGCGGCTGGTGGGCCGCGAGGATCTGATCACCGAACCGTGGTTCGCCACCGGCGCCGACCGCGCCCGCCACGCCGACGTCCTCGACGAGGCGGTCGGCACCTGGATCGCCGCCCGCACCCGTACGGAGGTGCTGGCGGCCTTCGAGAAGGCGGAGGCGGCGGTGGCCCCGATCCAGGACATCCAGGACGTGATGACCGACCCGCAGTACGCGGCCCTGGACTCCATCACCACCCTCCCCGACCCCGAACTCGGCCCCCTCCGCATGCAGAACGTCCTCTTCCGGCTCTCCGCCACACCGGGCGCGATCCACTGGGCGGGCCGTCCGCACGGCGCCGACACGGACACCGTTCTGACCGAACTGGGTCTGACGGAGGTCGAGTTGGCGGCGCTGCGCGCGGAGGGCGCGGTATGACCACACCGCTGACGTGGCTGTACGCCCCCGGCGACCGCCCGCACGTCGTGACGAAGGCGCTGGCGGCCGGCGCCGATGTCGTCGTGGTCGACCTGGAGGACGCGGTCGCCCCGGACCGCAAGGCCTACGCCCGCGACGCCACCGCCGAACTCCTCACCGAACAGCACCCCGTCCCGGTCCACGTCCGCGTCAACGCCCTGGACGGCCCGCTCGCGGCGGCGGACGTGAAGGCGGTGGCCGCCCTTCCGGGTCTGTCCGGCCTCCGGCTGCCCAAGGTGACGGGACCGCGGCAGATCACCGCCATCGCCGAACGCACCACCCCCGCCGACGGCGGCGCACCCGCCCTGTTCGCCCTCCTGGAGTCGGCCCTCGGCATCGAACACGCCCACGCGATCGCCACGGCCCACCCGTCGCTGCGCGGCATCGCCCTGGGCGAGGCGGACCTGCGGGCGGACCTGGGCGTACGGGAGGACGCGGGCCTCGACTGGTGCCGCTCCCGCGTGATCGTGGCGGCGCGCGCCGCGAGCCTCCCGCCGCCGCCCCAGTCGGTCCACCCCGACATCCGCGACCTGGAGGGTCTGGCCGCCTCCTGCGCCCACGGCCGCACCCTGGGCTTCCTGGGCCGGGCGGCCATCCACCCCCGCCAGCTCCCGATCATCGAACGTGCCTATCTCCCGACCCCGGCGGAGATCGAGAAGGCGGAGAGGATCGTGAAGGCGGCGACGACGGAACAGGGCGCCCAGGCCCTACCGGACGGCAGCTTCATCGACGCGGCGGTGGTCGCGGCGGCCCGACGGACGCTGTCGCTGGCACAACGCCGCTGACCCTCGGCACGACGAAGGGCGCCCGGTGATCACCGGGCGCCCTTCGTCGTCGTACGAACGGCCGTCAGCCCTTCTTGGCCGACTCGGCCTCGTCCTTCACTTCGGTGGAATCAGCCTCGTCCGCCGTCTCCTCGGACTCGGTCCCGGCTTCCGCCTTCTCCACGTCTTCGGCCTTCTCGGCGTCTTCGGCCTTCTCGGCGTCTTCGGCCTTCTCGACGTCTTCCGTCTCGCCGTCGGGGGCGCCGGGCTCGACGACCTCTTCGCGGCCCGGGCGCTTCTTCGCCGAGACGACCATGTAGACGACCGCCAGCAGGAGCACGATCAGCGCGGTCCAGTTGTTCAGGCGCAGGCCCAGGATGTGGTGGGCGTCGTCGACGCGGAGGTACTCGATCCAGAACCGGCCCACGCAGTACGCGGCGACGTACAGCGCGAACGCCCGCCCGTGCCCGAGCTTGAAGCGGCGGTCGGCCCAGATCACGAGCAGGGCGACGCCGATGCACCACAGGGACTCGTACAGGAACGTCGGGTGGTAGAGGCCCGGAACCCGGCCGTCCGTCGAGGACGTGATCTTCAGGGCCCAGGGGAGGTCGGTCTCCCGGCCGTACAGCTCCTGGTTGAACCAGTTGCCCCAGCGTCCGATGGCCTGCGCCAAGGCGATGCCTGGCGCGATGGCGTCGGCGTAGGCCGGCAGCGGAATGCCCCGGCGGCGGCAGCCGATCCAGGCACCGACCGCACCGAGCGCGATCGCGCCCCAGATGCCGAGGCCGCCCTCCCAGATCTTGAAGGAGTCCACCCAGTCACGGCCCTCGCTGAAGTACAGCTCGTAGTCCGTGATCACGTGGTAGAGCCGGCCGCCGAGGAGGCCGAAGGGCACCGCCCAGACCGCGATGTCGGCCACCGTGCCGGCGCGGCCGCCGCGGGCGATCCAGCGCTTGTTGCCGAGCCAGACCGCGACGAAGACGCCGATGATGATGCAGAACGCGTAGCCGCGCAGCGGGATGGGACCGAGGTGGTACACCCCGTGCGACGGGCTGGGAATGTAGGCAAGTTCCATGGCAGGACCGACGCTACCCTGCCGGGCGCCGCCGACGGCAGGCAGCCCGGCTACGGCTCCATAACAGGAGGGTCGGAATTCTCTTACCCCCGTTACCCCTTGGCCGCGTCCTGCACCTGCTTCTTCAGCTTCGCCGGGGTCATCGTCTGGTCCTGGTAGATGTTCTTGCCGTTGAGGATGACGGTCGGGGTGCCGCTGAATCCGCCGTTGCGGAAGGCGGCCGCGGACTTCTCGACCCAGCTGCTGTGGGTGCCCTTCTCGACACACGCCCGGAACGTCGGGGTGTCCAGGCCGTCGACCTTCTTCGCCAGCTCGATGAGCTTGTCGTTCTTGGCGTAGGCGTCGTCCGTCTCCGGGGGCTGGTTCTCGTACAGCACGTCGTGGTACGCGGTGAACTTGGCGGCGTCCTGGGCGCAGGCCGCGGCGTTGGCCGCGTTGCGGGAGCCGGTGCCGCCCATGTTGCCGTCGATGATCGTCGCGAGGTGGTACTCGACCTTCAGCTGGCCGGCGCCGGTCAGCTCATGGATGGTCGAGCGGTAGGCGTCCTCGAAGGACTTGCAGGCCGGGCAGCGGAAGTCCTCCCACACCGTGAGCGTGGACTTGGCGTCGGTCTTGCCCACCGGGATGGCGAGCTGGTCGTCGCCGTTGGCGCCCGAGGGCGCCACGACCGGGCCCGCGGAGTCGCTCCCGTCGTCCTTGCCCGCGTTGGCGGCGACGATGCCGATCACCGCCGCGAGCCCCAGGACACAGACGACACTCGCG
Source organism: Streptomyces sp. NPDC057280 (assembly GCF_042668605.1). NCBI lineage: Bacteria > Bacillati > Actinomycetota > Actinomycetes > Kitasatosporales > Streptomycetaceae > Streptomyces > Streptomyces sp. NPDC057280. The sequence goes on along the minus strand of NZ_JBHUYR010000002.1, from coordinate 1,359,360 downwards.
GCCACGATCAGCGTCCGCCGACGCCTCTCCGCGGCCTTCTGCTTCTCACGCTCGACCGCCAGCCGCTCGCGGGCGGTGCGCTTTCCCTCACGGTTCTTCTCGCTCACACCCCGGAAACGAACCGGGGAGGCGCAGCGCGCCTCCCCGGTCCCAGGTCCACCCGTTCGAGTGACCGATCCGAAACATCCGGACTTGTTACGCCTGTCCGCGCACGCCCTTCGCCAGGTCACCGGCGAGTTCGCGGACGGCCTCGACGCCGGCCTTGTCGTCCGGCGCGTCCAGCATCCGCTTGACGAAGGCCGAACCGACGATCACGCCGTCGGCGAAGCCGGCCACCTCGGCGGCCTGCGCCGCGTTGGAGACACCGAGCCCGACACAGACGGGCAGGTCGCCGCCGGCCGCGCGGGTGCGCTCGACCAGATCCTGCGCCTGCGCACCCACCGACTCCCGGGTGCCGGTGACGCCCATCAGCGAGGCGGCGTACACGAAACCGCTGCCCGCCGCGGTGATCTGCGCGAGCCGCTCGTCCTTGCTGCTCGGCGCCACGACGAAGACGGTCGCGAGGCCGTGCTTCTCCGCGTGCTCCCTCCACAGCGCCGACTCCTGCACGGGCAGGTCGGGCAGGATGCACCCGGCGCCGCCCGCCTCCGCGAGCTCGGCGGTGAAGCGCTCGACGCCGTAGCGGTCGATCGGGTTCCAGTACGTCATCACGAGCACCGGCTTCCCGGTGGCCGCGTACGCCTCCTTCACGGTGCGCATGACGTCGGCGATCTTGACGCCGCCGCGCAGGGCGATGTCGTCGGCGGTCTGGATGACGGGACCGTCGAGGACCGGGTCGCTGTGCGGCAGCCCGACCTCGACGACGTCGGCACCGCCGTCGAAGGCGGCCTTGATCGCCTCGATGCCGCCGTCCACGGTCGGGAACCCGGCCGGGAGGTAGGCGATGAGCGCGGAGCGGCCCTCGGCCTTGGCACCGGCGAGGGTGTCGGTCAGCAGCTGGATGTTCCCGCTCACTTGGCGTCCCCCTCGATCTCGGCGAGGTCGGCGGCGTCGGCCGCGACCTCGGCGTCGGTGTCGTACAGGCCGAAGTAGCGCGCGGCCGTGTCCATGTCCTTGTCACCGCGGCCGGACAGGTTGACGATGATCAGCCCGTCCTTGCCGAGTTCCTTGCCGACCTCCAGGGCACCGGCCAGCGCGTGGGCGCTCTCGATGGCCGGGATGATGCCCTCGGTGCGGGACAGCAGGCGCAGCGCCTGCATGGCCGCGTCGTCGGTGACCGCGCGGTACTCGCCGCGGCCGGAGTCCTTGAGGTAGGAGTGCTCGGGGCCGATGCCCGGGTAGTCCAGACCGGCCGAGATCGAGTACGGCTCGGTGATCTGGCCCTCCTCGTCCTGGAGGACGTAGGAGCGCGATCCGTGCAGGATGCCGGGCTCGCCCACGGTGAGCGTCGCCGCGTGCTCGCCGGTCTCCACGCCGTGCCCGGCGGGCTCGCAGCCGATGAGGCGTACGGCGGTGTCCGGGATGAAGGCGTGGAAGAGGCCGATGGCGTTGGAGCCGCCGCCGACGCAGGCGATCGCCGCGTCGGGGAGCCGGCCGGCCCGCTCCAGGATCTGGCGGCGGGCCTCGACGCCGATGACGCGGTGGAAGTCGCGGACCATCGCCGGGAAGGGGTGCGGGCCGGCGACCGTGCCGAAGAGGTAGTGGGTGTGGTCGACGTTGGCGACCCAGTCGCGGAACGCCTCGTTGATCGCGTCCTTCAGCGTGCGGCTGCCGGACTTCACGGCGATGACCTCGGCGCCGAGCATGCGCATCCGGGCCACGTTGAGTGCCTGGCGCTGGGTGTCGATCTCGCCCATGTAGATCGTGCAGTCGAGGCCGAAGAGGGCACAGGCGGTGGCCGTCGCGACGCCGTGCTGACCGGCGCCGGTCTCGGCGATGACGCGCGTCTTGCCCATGCGCTTGGTGAGCAGCGCCTGGCCGAGCACATTGTTGATCTTGTGGGAGCCGGTGTGGTTGAGGTCCTCCCGCTTCAGGAAGATCCGGGCGCCACCGGCGTGCTCGGCGAACCTCGGCACCTCGGTGAGGGAGCTGGGGCGGCCGGTGTAGTGGACCAGCAGGTCGTCGAGTTCGCGGGCGAACTCGGGGTCGTGCTTGGCCTTGTCGTACTCGACGGCGACCTCGTCCACGGCGGCGACGAGGGCCTCCGGGATGAACTTGCCGCCGAAGTCGCCGAAGTAGCCTTCGGCGGTCGGTACTTGACCCTCGGGGTCGGGGATGAAGAACTCGCTGGGCATGCCGAACCTCACGGTGAGTGCGTGGAAAGGACACTATGCGCCGTGGGGGCGGGGAGGTGTTGGTTGGCTGCGGGCCGTCAGTGGCTGGTCGCGCCCGCGCGGCGGTAGCCGCAAATCAAACAGAGCCCCGCGCCCCTCAGGGGGCGCTGGTGCCATCGCATGCCGTTCACTTGCCCCGGCTCATCCCCGATCACGTACCGCACCCTGCGGCCGTGCACCCTGCGTGCCGGCGCGCGGCAGCCCCGCGGGCGGCAGCCGCGCGCGAGGCGGGCGTACCGGTCCACGGTCGTCAGGGTCAGCGAGAGAGTCATCGGGGCAAGACTACCGAAAGATCATCCGCGGCCGTGGCGCAGGGCGGGATGGGCGCCCGCCGCCACCAGGTCCGCGACCGCCGTCTTCGGGTCCTTGCCCGTCACCAGGGATTCGCCCACCAGGACCGCGTCGGCGCCGGCGTTGGCGTAGGCGATCAGGTCGTGGGGGCCGCGGACTCCGGACTCGGCGACCTTGACGATGTGGCCGGGGATCTCGGGGGCGACGCGCTCGAAGGTGCCGCGGTCGACTTCCAGGGTCTTGAGGTTGCGGGCGTTGACGCCGATGATCTTCGCGCCGGCGTCCACGGCACGCTCGACCTCGTCCTCGTCGTGGACCTCGACGAGCGGGGTGAGTCCGATGGACTCCGCGCGCTCGATGAGGGACTCCAGGGCGGGCTGTTCGAGGGCGGCCACGATCAGCAGGGCGAGGTCGGCGCCGTAGGCCCGGGCCTCCCACAGCTGGTACGACGTGACGATGAAGTCCTTGCGCAGGACCGGGATGTCCACGCGCGCGCGGACGGCCTCCAGGTCGGCCAGCGAGCCGCCGAAGCGGCGCTGTTCGGTGAGGACGGAGATGACGGCGGCGCCGCCCGCCTCGTAGTCGGCGGCGAGGCCCGCCGGGTCGGCGATCGCGGCCAGCGCGCCCTTGGAGGGGCTGGAACGCTTGACCTCGCAGATGACCTTGACGCCGTCGCCGCGCAGTGCGGCCACGCCGTCCTTGGCCGCCGGAGCCTTCGCCACGCGCTCCTTGAGCTCGTCGAGGCTGACGCGCGCCTGCCGCTCCGCGAGGTCGGCACGGACTCCGTCGATGATCTCGTCGAGCACACTCACGCGAGCGGCCCCCTTCCAGACGGTTGACAGTTCCAGCGACCGGTGGGAAAAGGCGGTCACTGCGATGGTATCCGCAGGAGGGCGTAGGCCTTGCATCCGGTTGACGGCGGTCCCACTACCTGGACGTTCACTGATTGATCAAGGATGCAGCCAGCCACCGAACGGCAGGTTCCGGACAACGGTGAAGACCAGCAGCAACATGCCCAGCGTCCACAGGTGCAACGGGCCGAGATCGACGCGCATCGGCCGCCCGCGCGCGGCGCGGACCACCCAGACGGTCCACAGCACGGCGAACCCCAGATAGCCGAGCACCGCCACGGCGTTGGCGTGCAGCGCCGCCATGACGTCCCCGTGGACGAAGGCGTGCGCGCTGCGCAGTCCGCCGCAGCCGGGGCAGTACAGCCCGGTGTAGCGCAGGAGCGGGCAGACGGGGTAGTGGCCGGGCTCGTTGGGGTCCACCGCGGCCACGTAGGCGAAGGCTCCGGCGACGGCCGCGAGGACGCCGGCGGGCACGCCCAGGCGGCTCAGCACGCGCGTGGGGGTCAGCACCCTCGGGCTGTCGGCGTTCACGCCTCGCATTGTGCCCCGCGGGACCCCGGACGCGCGTGAGGGGCGGCCCCGGCGCCTCCGCCGGTCCGCCCCTCCACGAGGTGGCTGCTGCCGCTCTCAGCCCTTGGCGCTCGCCGGCTCCGGCTGCGCGGCGACGAGGTCCTTGTGGCCGTCCTTCGGCTGGCCCAGGCCCATCGCGCTCATGATCCAGCCGACGATGCCGCCGATGACCACGATCGCCATGCCGGCCCAGAAGCCGGCGGGCTGGGCCATCACCATGAAGGCGCCCGCGACGCAGAAACCGATGAAGGCGATAGTGACACCGGTCCAGGCGGCCGGGGTGTGACCGTGGCTGCTGCCCGCCATGACTTGCTCCTCGTTGCTGTAAACGTGTCTGAGCCGGACGCTCGGCACCTATTGTCCCGCACGGGTACGTGAGCGTTGTGCAGGGGTAGGCCTAGCGGGTCAATGCCGGGAAGTGCAGCCGACCTTCAGGGGCGCGGGGAACTGCGCGACCAGCCCCCACCGGCCGCACGCCGAAAAACAACCCCTAAGCCCCCGTAGGATCCTCTCCCCGATCCAACGCCTTCCACATCTCCTCAGGCCGCTCAGGATCAACGACCTTCTTCCGCCGAGCCGCCGCAGGCACCCCGTTCCGCTCGTAGCGCCCCGACATCGCCGGCCACATCCGCCCGTACCGCAGCGCCAGCAGCCCGGCCAGCAGGATCAAGGCCCCGCCGGCGACCGCGACGTACGGCCAGGCGGTGTGGCTGAGGCCGTCGACCGTGGCGGCCGCGTCGCCGGAGGCGGACGCCGCCTGTTCGTCGAGCGCCGAGCTGTCGGAGACGCCGAGCAGCGCCGCGACGACGATGCCGACGCCCGAGAGGGCGAGCAGCGCGGCAACCGCGAAGCGGCCCACCTTGCGGACGGCGAAGACGGCGACGAGCGCGGCGAGGCCCACTATGGCGAGGGCCGCGGGGACGCCCGTGACGTCGCTGCCCTTGGCGGTCAGCGGGAAGTCGCCGCCGGCCACCGTCGCGGTGCCCGAGGACCACTGCTGACGGGTCGCGAGCAGCGCCACGGCCGCGCCGAGGGCACCGGCCAGCAGGGCTGTGGCGAGGCTGAGGCGGCCGGCCCTGGCGGGTCCTGCGGCTTCGGAACGGGGGTGAGGAACGGCAGTCACGTACTCCACTATCGCCCGAACCCCGGGCGAACCGTCACCCGGGGTTCCTATGAGAAGCGCCCTATTGCCCGAGCCGGTTCGCCGTGTGCACCGCGCGCAGCACCGCCGCCGCCTTGTTGCGGCACTCGGTGTCCTCGGCGACGGGGTCGGAGTCGGCGACGATCCCGGCGCCCGCCTGGACGTAGGCCGTACCGCCCCTGAGCAGGGCCGTTCGGATGGCGATGGCCGTGTCGGAGTCGCCCGCGAAGTCGAGGTAGCCGACGCAGCCGCCGTACAGACCGCGCCGGGACGGTTCGAGTTCGTCGATGATCTGCATCGCGCGGGGCTTCGGGGCGCCGGAGAGCGTGCCCGCCGGGAAACAGGCCGTGAGGACGTCGAAGGCCGTACGGCCCTCCGCCACCTTTCCGGTGACCGTCGAGACGATGTGCATCACGTGCGAGTACCGCTCGACGGACATGAAGTCGACGACCTCGACCGAGCCCGGTTCGCAGACCCGCCCCAGGTCGTTGCGGCCGAGGTCGACCAGCATCAGGTGCTCGGCGCGCTCCTTGGGGTCGGCGAGCAGTTCGTCGGCGAGGGCCTGGTCCTCCTGCGGGGTGGCCCCGCGCCAGCGGGTGCCGGCGATGGGGTGGACCATGGCCCGTCCGTCCTCGACCTTCACGAGGGCCTCGGGGGACGAGCCGACGACGTCGAAGCCGTCGAAGCGGAACAGGTACATGTACGGGGACGGGTTGGTCGCCCTGAGGACCCGGTACACGTCCAACGCGCTTGCCGTGCACGGCGTTTCGAAGCGCTGGGAGGGGACGACCTGGAAGGCCTCGCCCGCGCGGATGCGCTCCTTGATGTCCTCGACGGCCGCCTGGAAGTCCGCGCCGCCCCACAGGGCGGTGTACTCGGGCAGTTCGGAGGGCGGGAGGACGGCGGGCGGCTGGGCCACCGGGCGGGACAGGTCCGCCTCCATGGCGTCCAGCCGGGCCACCGCGTCGGCGTAGGCCTCGTCGACACCGGTGTCGAGGTCGTTGTGGTTGATCGCGTTGGCGATCAGCAGGACCGAGCCCTCCCAGTGGTCCATGACGGCGAGGTCGCTGGTGAGGAGCATGGTCAGCTCGGGGAGCTTGAGGTCGTCGCGCTCGCCGGGGCCGATCTTCTCCAGGCGGCGGACGATGTCGTAGCCGAGATAGCCGACCATGCCGCCGGTGAAGGGCGGCAGGCCCTCCTGGTGCGGGGTGTGCAGGGCCTCGATGGTGGCGCGCAGGGCGGCGAGGGGGTCGCCGTCGACGGGGACGCCCACGGGCGGGGAACCGAGCCAGTGGGCCTGGCCGTCGCGCGCGGTCAGCGTCGCCGAGGAGCGGACGCCCACGAAGGAGTAGCGAGACCATCGAAAAGCGGTGCGGCCGTTCTCCGCGGACTCCAGCAGGAAGGTGCCGGGGCGCTCGGCGGCGAGCTTGCGGTAGAGCGCGACCGGGGTGTCGCCGTCGGCGAGGAGCTTGCGCGTGACCGGGATGACCCGACGGTCGGTGGCGAGCTTGCGGAAGGTCTCGAGGTCCATGGCGGCTGACCTTACTGATCCGCGGCCGGTACGCCGGAACCGGCGCCGTCCTTGAGGAGCACGTCGGCGTCGAAGCAGGTGCGCGCGCCGGTGTGGCAGGCGGCGCCGACCTGGTCGACCTTGACCAGCACGGTGTCGGCGTCGCAGTCCAGCGCGACCGACTTGACCCACTGGAAGTGGCCGGAGGTGTCGCCCTTGACCCAGTACTCCTGGCGGCTGCGCGACCAGTACGTGCAGCGGCCGGTGGTCAGCGTGCGGTGCAGCGCCTCGTCGTCCATCCAGCCGAGCATCAGCACCTCACCGGTGTCGTACTGCTGGGCGATGGCGGGGACGAGCCCGTCGGCGCTGCGCTTGAGGCGCGCGGCGATCTCCGGGTCGAGGCTGCTGGGGGGCGGCGTGCTGGTCATGGGTGCCATTGTGCCGCGCGCCACCGACAGCGAACGCGGGGCGTCCACTGATTGGAAATGGCGGCGCGAGGCGCCTCGGTGAGGGGTGGTGGCCGGGAGACGGGTGGGCGGACCCGCTGCGCGGTCGTAGGCTGACGGCATGTCGACTTTCGCCAAGCGTGAACGACTTCTGCTCGCCGATCTCCTGGAAACCGCCGGTCCCGAGGCGCCCACCCTGTGCGAGGGCTGGCAGACCCGGGATCTCGCCGCGCACGTGGTGGTGCGCGAGCGGCGCCCGGACGCCTCCGCCGGTCTCCTCATCAAGCAGCTCTCCGCCCGCCTGGACAAGGCGATGGAGGAGTTCGCGGCCAAGCCGTACGAGGAGCTCATCCAGCTGATCAGGACGGGGCCGCCGCGTTTCTCGCCGTTCCAGCTCAAGCAGCTCGACGAGGCGTCCAACATCATCGAGTTCTACGTCCACACCGAGGACGTCCGCCGGGCCCAGGAGGACTGGACGCCCCGCGAGCTCGACCCCGTCTTCCAGGACGCCCTGTGGTCCCGCCTGGAGCGCACGGCCCGGCTGATGGGCCGCAGCGCCCCGACCGGCCTCGTGCTGCGCCGCCCCGACGGCCAGACGGCGGTCGCCCACCGCGGCACGCCGGTCGTGACGGTGACGGGCGAGCCGTCGGAGCTGCTGCTGTTCCTGTACGGCCGCAAGAGCGCCGCCAAGGTGGACCTGGACGGCGAGAAGGACGCCATCGCGAAGCTGTCCGAGGGCAAGCAGTTGGGGATCTAGCAACCCTTTCGGGAGCCCGGCGCGTCGCACGGCTGCTTCGGAAGCCCGCCCCGACGCACGGCTGCTTCGGGAGCCCGCCCCGACGCGCGGCTACTTCGGGAGTTCGGCGCGGCGCAGGTCCCGTACCAGCAGGGCGACGACCCCGCCGAGCCCGCACACCGCCGCGCTGACGACGAACACCGGCCCCGTGCCCCACGCCCCGATGGCCGCGGCGGACAGCGGCATGCTCAGCGGCGCGAAGCCCAGGCTGACCAGTCCGGAGACGGCCGTGACCCGGCCCAGGTAGGCGGCGTCGGCCTGGGTCTGGAGCAGCGCCCCGCACATCGCGCCGCTGAGCCCGGCGAGCAGCCCGACCAGCACGGCGGTGCCGACGGCGGCGAGGAGGCTCGGCACGAACGCCAGCGCCCCGATCGCGACGGAGCCCGCGAGGATGGCGTACGCCGCGACCTGCCCGGCGTGCGGCAGCCGCCCGCGCACGGTGAGCAGCAGGGAGGCGGCACCCGCGCCGACCCCGAACCCGGCGAGCACCGCACCCATGCCGGAGGCACCCCAGCCGCGTTCGTCGGCGAGCAGGGTCAGCCCGACGTTGAGGGGCCCGACGAACCCGAGGTCCCCGAGCGCGATGGCCAGCATCAACGGAGCGAGTACGCGGTGCCGGCGGATGTAGCGCAACCCGCTGACCAGATCGCTCCAGGCGGTACCCCGAGCGCTGTCACCAGCCTTGTCATCAGCCGGTACCTCCCCCACCCGTACGGACACGAGCAGCGGCACCGACACTGCGATCAGCAGCCCGGCCAGCCCGAACGCGGCCGCCGCCCCGCCCGCCGCCACCCCGAGGCCGCCCAGCGGTCCCCCGACCACGCTCGCGAACCGGATCGCGAGGCCCCGCATGCCCTGCACGCGCGCGAGCTGGTCCCGTGACGTCACGCGCGCGGGGAGGGCGCCCACGGCCGGCATGAACACGGCGTCGACGGTGCCGAAGACGAACGCCAGCGCGGCCAGCGGCCACAGCCCGGGGCTGGTGAGGAACAGCAGCGCCGCCACCGCGAGGACGGCCGCGCAGCGCACGACGTCGCTGCCGATGACGACCCGGCGCGGTCCGAGCCGGTCGGCGATGACTCCCCCGCCGAGCATCAGCACCGCCCGCGGCAGCGCGCTCACGGACATCACCAGCCCGGCCTGCGAGGCGCTGCCCGTCTGGACGGCGGCCCAGGACAGGGCGATGTAGTACACGCTGTCGCCGACCATGGAGGAGGTGTAGGCGGCGAGCCAGCGCAGGACGTTGCCGTCGCGGTGGGCGGGGCGGGCGGTGGCGACGTCGGCCGGGGCGGTGAGCGTGGCGGTCACGGGCCAGGTCCTCTCAGGCGCGGAAGGGGAAGGCGTACGTGTGCACCGCGACGTTCTCGCGGCCCTCGGTGTCGCCGGCGGCCTCGGCGGCCCGGCCCAGCTCGTCGTACTTGTGCAGGAGCGCGAGCATCTCCTTGTTCAGGTCGGCCAGTTCGTCCGCGGTGAGGCGGAGCGCCGACTCGGAGGACTCGGCCCTGCGGTTCCAGGCCTCGTCCCAGTGCGCGCGTTCGTCGAGCCAGCGCCGGTACATGTCCATGCGCTGCTCGGCGAAGAGCCTGCTGGCCGCCGTGTGCGCCGCCGCCTCCTCGGGGGCGGCGCTGAAGTCCTCGTGGTGGATGCTGACGCCGTCCGAGGCGAGCTGCCACCACCGCTCCCTGCCGTCCGCGCTCTGCGGCTCGGCCTCCTCGATGAGCCCGAACTCGGCGAGCTTGCGCAGGTGGTAGCTGACCAGCGAGACGGCCTCGTCGACCTGCTCGGCGAGCTGTGAGGCGGTGGCGATCCGCATGAGCGTGAGGTTCCGGCAGAGCCTCATCCGCAGCGGGTGGGCGAGCGCCTTGAGCGTCCCCACATCCGTGATCCGCCGGTCCCGCTCTTTTCCTGTCATGCCACCACCGTAGATACGAAAGAAATCTTGCGCAATGGATTTTGCGCAACTTCTCTTTCGCATCTGCCGACAAGTAAGCCCCGCCCACGAGGTGGTCGGGGCTTACTTCAACCCTTGAGGACCGTCACCGCACCGGGTGCCCGGCCCCCCGCAGCGCGTCCTTCACCTCGCCGATCCGCAGATCGCCGAAGTGGAAGACGGACGCCGCCAGGACCGCGTCCGCCCCCGACTCGATCGCCGGGGCGAAGTCGGCGAGCTTGCCGGCGCCGCCGGACGCGATCACCGGAACCGTCACGTGCTTGCGGACGGCGGCGATCATCTCCAGGTCGTAGCCGTCCTTGGTGCCGTCTGCGTCCATCGAGTTGAGCAGGATCTCCCCCGCACCCAGCTCGGCGGCCCGGTGCGCCCACTCGACGGCGTCGATGCCCGTGCCCTTGCGGCCCCCGTGGGTGGTCACCTCGAAGGAGCCTTCGGGCGTCCGGCGGGCGTCCACCGACAGCACCAGCACCTGCCGCCCGAACCGCTCGGCAATCTCGCGGATCAGGTCGGGACGGGCGATGGCCGCCGTGTTGACGCCCACCTTGTCCGCACCGGCGCGCAGCAGCTTGTCCACGTCCTCGGCGGTCCGCACCCCGCCGCCGACCGTGAGCGGGATGAAGACCTGCTCGGCCGTGCGGCGCACCACGTCGTACGTGGTCTCGCGGTTGCCGGACGACGCGGTGATGTCCAGGAACGTCAGTTCGTCGGCGCCCTCGGCGTCGTACACCTTGGCCATCTCGACGGGGTCGCCCGCGTCGCGCAGGTTCTGGAAGTTGACGCCCTTGACGACCCGGCCGTTGTCCACGTCCAGGCAGGGGATGACTCGGACCGCCAGGGTCATGAGTTCACGGCTCCTCTGAATGCCTCTACTTCGACTTCGACGAGGATGCGCGGGTCGACGAAGCCCTCCACGACGAGGAGGGTCGAGACCGGACGCACCGCGTCGAAGAGCTCCTTGTGCGCGCGGCCGACGTCGTCCACGTCCCGCGCATGGGTCAGATACATCCGCGTACGGATCACGGACCCGGCGTCGAGGCCGAACTCGCCGAGCGCCTCGATCGCCGTACCGAAGGCGGTCCTGGCCTGCTCGTACGGATCGCCCTCGCCGTACAGCACCGACCCCTTGAAGGCCGTCGTGCCCCCGACCAGCACCCGGTCGCCCACCGCGACGGCGCGTGCGAAACCGAAGGACTCTTCCCAGGGACTTCCGCTCTGCACACGCCGTACGGCATCGCTCATGACGACACAGCCTCCAGGGCCTCTTCCAGGGTGAACGCCTTCGCGTACAGGGCCTTCCCGACGATGGAGCCCTCGACACCGAGGGGTACCAGCTCGGCGATGGCCCGCAGGTCGTCCAGCGACGACACGCCGCCGGAGGCCACGACCGGACGGTCCGTCGCCGCGCAGACGTTGCGCAGCAGCTCCAGGTTGGGGCCCTGGAGCGTGCCGTCCTTGGCGATGTCGGTGACGACGTACCGGGCGCAGCCCTCCTTGTCGAGGCGCTCCAGCGCCTCGTAGAGGTCGCCGCCCTCGCTGGTCCAGCCGCGGCCCTTGAGGGTCGTACCGCGGACGTCGAGACCGACCGCGATCTTGTCGCCGTGCTCGGCGATGACCTTGGCGACCCATTCCGGGCTCTCCAGGGCGGCCGTGCCGAGGTTGACGCGGGTGCAGCCGGTGGCGAGCGCGGCGGCCAGGGAGGCGTCGTCGCGGATGCCGCCGGACAGCTCCACCTTGATGTCCATGGCCTCGGTGACCTGGCGGACCAGCTCGCGGTTGTCGCCGGTGCCGAAGGCCGCGTCCAGGTCGACCAGGTGCAGCCACTCGGCGCCCGCCGCCTGCCAGGCGAGGGCGGCGTCCAGGGGGGAGCCGTACGAGGTCTCCGTGCCGGACTCGCCGTGCACGAGGCGGACGGCCTGGCCGTCCCGGACGTCGACGGCGGGGAGGAGTTCGAGCTTGGCGGGCATCAGAGGGTTCCGATCCAGTTGTTCAGCAGCTGCGCTCCGGCGTCGCCGGACTTCTCGGGGTGGAACTGCGTGGCCCACAGGGCGCCGTTCTCCACGGCGGCCACGAAGGGCTTGCCGTGCGTCGACCAGGTGACCTTGGGCGGTGTCAACGCCTCGTTGTGCGTCTCCAGCGACCAGTCGTGGACGGCGTAGGAGTGCACGAAGTAGAAGCGGGCGTCCGCGTCCAGGCCCGCGAACAGCTCGGAGCCGGCCGGCGCGTCCACGGTGTTCCAGCCCATGTGGGGCACGATGTCGGCCTGCAGCGGCTCGACCGAGCCGGGCCATTCGTCGAGGCCCTCGGTCTCCACGCCGTGCTCGATGCCGCGCGCGAAGAGGATCTGCATGCCGACGCAGATGCCCATGACCGGGCGCCCGCCGGACAGCCGGCGGTCGATGATCCAGTCGCCGCGCGCGTCGCGCAGGCCCTTCATGCAGGCGGCGAAGGCCCCGACACCCGGCACCAGCAGCCCGTCGGCGTTCATGGCCTGGTCGAAGTCACGTGTTATCTCGACCTCGGCCCCGGTGCGCGCGAGAGCGCGCTCGGCCGACCTCACGTTGCCGAAGCCGTAGTCGAAGACCACGACCTTCTTCGAGGATGCGCTCAACTCCACACCTCCAGCCTCATGACACCGGCGACCAGGCACATCGCGGCGCCGATGGAGAGCAGCACGACGAGCTGCTTGGGCATCCCCTGCTTGACGAAGGAGATGATCCCGCCGACCAGGAACAGGCCGAGGACGATCAGGACGGTGGACAGCCCGTTCACAGCGCGCCCTTCGTGGAGGGGAGGATGCCGGCCGCGCGCGGGTCCCGCTCGGAGGCGTAGCGCAGCGCCCGCGCGAGCGCCTTGAACTGGCACTCCACGATGTGGTGCGCGTTGCGCCCGTACGGCACGTGCACGTGCAGGGCGATCTGCGCCTGGGCCACGAAGGACTCCAGGATGTGCCGGGTCATGGTGGTGTCGTACTCGCCGATCATCGGCGCCATGTTCTCGGGCTCGGTGTGCACGAGGTAGGGGCGGCCGGACAGGTCCACCGTCACCTGGGCGAGGGACTCGTCCAGCGGGACCGTGCAGTTGCCGAAGCGGTAGATGCCGACCTTGTCGCCGAGCGCCTGCTTGAAGGCGGCGCCCAGGGCGAGGGCGGTGTCCTCGATGGTGTGGTGCGAGTCGATGTGCAGGTCGCCCTCGGTCTTCACGGTCAGGTCGAACAGACCGTGCCGGCCGAGCTGGTCGAGCATGTGGTCGTAGAACCCGACCCCGGTGGCCACATCGACCTTGCCGCTGCCGTCGAGATCGATCTCGACGAGCACGGAGGTCTCCTTGGTGACCCTTTCCACCCGTCCTACGCGGCTCATGCGCTCTGCTCCTTCGTCAACTCACGGACCGCGTCGAGGAACGCGTCGTTCTCTTCGGGGGTTCCGGCGGAGACCCGCAGCCACCCCGGGATGCCGTTGTCCCGGACCAGGACGCCCCGGTCGAGGATCTTCTGCCAGGCCGCGTGGGAGTCGTCGAACAGCCCGAACTGCACGAAGTTCGCGTCCGACTCCACGACCTGGAAACCGAGCGCGCGCAGCTCGCTCACCAGGCGGTCCCGCTCGGCCTTCAGCTGCTCGACGTACTTCAGCAGCGTGTCGGTGTGCTCCAGGGCGGCCAGGGCGGTCGCCTGGGTGACGGCCGACAGGTGGTACGGCAGCCGTACGAGCTGTACGGCGTCCACCACCGCCGGGTGCGCGGCCAGATAGCCGAGGCGCAGGCCCGCCGCGCCGAAGGCCTTCGACATCGTGCGCGAGATGACGAGGTTCGGCCGGCCCTCGATGAGCGGCAGCAGCGAGTCGCCGTGGCTGAACTCGACGTAGGCCTCGTCGACCACGACCATCGACGGCTTCGCCGCCTGCGCGGCCTCGTACAGCGCGAGGACCGTCTCGGGCGGGACCGCGTTGCCCGTGGGGTTGTTGGGGGTGGTGACGAAGACGACGTCCGGCTCGGCCTCGGCGATCGCGCGCACGGCCGCCTCGACGTCGATGGTGAAGTCCGCGTTCCGGGGGCCGGAGATCCAGCCCGTGCCGGTTCCGCGCGCGATCAGGCCGTGCATCGAGTACGACGGCTCGAAGCCGATCGCGGTGCGGCCGGGGCCGCCGAAGGTCTGGAGCAGCTGCTGGATGACCTCGTTGGAGCCGTTGGCAGCCCACACGTTGGCCAGGCCGACCTCGTGTCCGGACGTGTCCGTCAGGTACTGGGCGAGCTGGGTGCGCAGTTCGACCGCGTCCCGGTCGGGGTAGCGGTTGAGGTCGCGGGCGGCCTCGCGGACGCGCTCGGCGATGCGCTCGACCAGCGGCTCGGGCAGCGGGTAGGGGTTCTCGTTGGTGTTCAGCCGTACGGGGACGTCCAACTGGGGCGCGCCATAAGGGGACTTGCCGCGCAGTTCGTCCCGTACGGGGAGATCGTCGATTCCGAAGCTCACTTGCTCTCAGGCACCTTCCAACCGAACCTTGCCTTGATCGCCGCGCCGTGCGCGGGCAGGTCCTCCGCCTCCGCCAGCGTGACCACGTGGTGCGCCACGTCCGCGAGCGCGTCCTTCGTGTAGTCGACGATGTGGATGCCGCGCAGGAAGGACTGGACGGAGAGCCCGGAGGAGTGGCAGGCGCAGCCGCCGGTGGGCAGGACGTGGTTGGACCCGGCGGCGTAGTCGCCGAGCGAGACCGGCGCCCAGGGGCCGATGAAGACCGCGCCGGCGTTGCGGACCCGCTCGGCGACCGCGCCGGCGTCGGCGGTCTGGATCTCCAGGTGCTCGGCGCCGTAGGCGTTGACGACCCGCAGGCCCTCGGTGATGCCGTCGACGAGGACGATCGCGGACTGCTTGCCCGCGAGGGCCGGGGCGATCCGCTCGTCGATGTGCTTGCTGGCCGCGACCTGCGGCTCCAGCTCCTTCTCGACCGCGTCCGCGAGCGCGACGGAGTCGGTGACCAGCACGGCCGCCGCGAGCGGGTCGTGCTCGGCCTGGCTGATCAGGTCGGCGGCGACGTGCACCGGGTCGGCGGTGTCGTCCGCGAGGATCGCGATCTCGGTCGGGCCCGCCTCGGCGTCGATGCCGATCTTGCCGGTGAAGTAGCGCTTGGCGGCGGCGACCCAGATGTTGCCGGGGCCGGTGACCAGGTTGGCGGGCGCGCAGGACTCGGTGCCGTACGCGAACATCGCGACGGCGGTGGCGCCGCCGGCGGCGTACACCTCGTCGACGCCGAGCAGCGCGCAGGCGGCGAGGATCGTCGGGTGCGGCAGGCCGCCGAATTCGGCCTGCGCCGGGGAGGCGAGGGCGAGGGACTCGACGCCGGCCTCCTGGGCCGGGACCACGTTCATGATCACGGAGGACGGGTAGACGGCCCGGCCGCCGGGCGCGTACAGCCCGACCCGGTCGACGGGGACCCACTTCTCGGTGACGGTGCCGCCGGGGACGACCTGGGTCGTGTGGGTGCTGCGGCGCTGCTCGCGGTGGACGAGCCGGGCACGCCGGATGGACTCCTCCAGGGCCGCGCGGACGGCCGGGTCCAGGTTCTGCAGTGCTTCGCTGATGGCCTGGGCGGGGACCCGTACGGACTCCAGCCGGACCCCGTCGAACTTCTCGGCGAAGTCGATCAGCGCCGCGTCACCCCGATGATGCACGGCCTCGCAGATCGGACGCACCTTCTCCAGGGCGGCCGAGACGTCGAAGTCGGCTCGGGGCAGCAGGTCGCGCAGGGCGGGGCCCTCGGGGAGGGCGTCGCCGCGCAGATCGATTCGGGAGATCACATCCCCAATTCTCTCAGACCACGGTTCGGCGTCGTTCGGGCATTCCAATGGCTGATACGCGGCCTGATACGCAACCTGGAAGATCGCCTTCACGTCTAGCGTTCGGGGCCTCACCGAGCGGGCATGACGCGGGCATGACCGGGGGCGCGCACGGGATGGGAGGAATGGTGACCGAGGGGGACCTGCCGGACGATCTGACGCCTGCCGAAGTCGGCATGTGGCAGGCCTTCCGCAACGGCAGCGTGTACGACCTGAGCAGCGGCGACGCGGTCGTCGACGATCCGCACGGCGGTCACCCGTGGGGCCCGGAGCGGACCGTGCGGGCCCGCATCGTGTGCTGGCTGCTGCTGGACGGGCCGCCCGCGCTGGCCGGCCGGGTGTCGTCGCTGAAGCTGGCAGGCGTGCAGATCAGCGGCGCGCTGGACCTGGCGGGCGGCATCGTGGTGCCGTACGTGGAGATGAAGGGCTGCCGGTTCGAGCGGGACGTCCTGCTGCCGGAGGCCCGCTTCGCCACCCTGCGCCTGGTGGACTGCTCGGTGCCGCGCCTGGAGGCGGCCCGCGTCCACACCGAAGGCGATCTGCACCTCCCCCGCTGCCGGTTCCACAACGGCGTACGGCTCACCGACGCGCACATCGGCACGGACCTGCTGCTCAACCAGGCGATCGTCTACCGGGACCGCAGCGGCCGTTCGATCGCCGCCGACGGCATGAGCGTGGGCCAGGATCTCCAGGCCGAGCTCCTCGAGTCGCACGGCGAGCTGAGCCTGCGCAGCGCCAAGATCGGTGTCTCGCTGAGCCTGCGCGGCGCGAAGCTGGCCAACCCGTACACGCGGCTCGCGCTCAACGCGCCCCAGCTGACCGTCGGGCGCTCGATGTACCTGACGCCGGCGGGCGTCGGCAACGCGCTGCTGAGCGGGGCCACCCCGGCGCAGGGCACCCGCATCCAGCGGTTCACCTGCCGGGGCGGGCTGCGCCTGGACGACGGCAGGTTCGGGGACGCGGTCGACTTCGACAAGGCCCGCTTCACCCTCACCGACGACCAGGAGGTGTCGCTGCGCCGCATCCAGACGCCCGAGCTGCGCTTCCTCGGGCAGGCACCGGCGCGCGGGCGGGTGGTGCTGTCGGGGGCGCGGGTGGTGAACCTGATGGACCGCACCGACAGCTGGCCGGGCCCGGGCCGGCTGCACATGGGCGGCTTCGGCTACGAGAACCTGGTGCCGAGGGGCCCGTTCCCGCTGGAGGAGCGGCTGACGTGGGTGGCCGCGGCGACCGCCGAGTACAACCCGGAGCCGTACGAGCGGCTGGCGGCGGTGCTGCGGGCCGGCGGCGAGGACGAGGACGCCCGCGAGGTGCTGCTCGCCAAGCAGCGCCGCCGCCGCGAGACGCTGCCGCCCGCCGCGAAGCTGTGGGGGTACGCGCAGGACTGGACGGTCGCCTACGGTTACCGGCCGGGGCGGGCGCTGGTGTGGATGGCGGTGCTGTGGGCGGCGGGCTCACTCGCCTTCGCGCACGCCGACCATCCGCCGCTCAAGGGCAGCGAGGGCCCGCACTGGAACGCCACCCTCTTCGCCCTCGACCTGCTCCTGCCGGTCATCGACCTGGGCCAGGTCGGCTTCTGGCAGCTGCGCGGCGGCTGGCAGTGGCTGGCGGCGGCGATGATCCTGCTGGGCTGGATCCTGGCGACGACGGTGGCGGCGGGGGCGACCAGGCTGCTGAGACGCAATTGACGCCGCCGTTCGGGGGCACAGCGGTCGAACGAATGTTGAACACTAATCATTTTTACGTGCTCTTGACCTTCCGCCGTACAACTTTCCGTACTTTGCCCGGAACCTCTGGCGCTCGCACGACCTGCGGCTTTTCAATGGTCGACACCATGGCTCTGCTGCCCCCGTTCGTCCGCTCCTCCCGGACGTCCAGGACCGTCGAGCACCCGCCTGTCGCGCTGCCGGCCGACGACGAGGTGCTCCTCGACGCGCCCGACGACCGGCTCGGTCCGGCCCTCGTGGCCGCCGGGCAGGGATCGTACGAGGTGGCGGCCGCCCTGCTCGCCGGCACCCGCGCGGCTGCCGCCTGGGAACACCGCGACCGGTACGTCGTCCGCCTGGCGTCCTTCGCGGGCGCGCGCCCCGAGTGGTTCGACTCCTGGCGTACGGCCGCCCCGCGCGACCCGGACATGCTCGTGGTCCGCGCCCAGCTCGCCGTGACCCGCGCCTGGGGGTCGCCCGCGCGGGAGGAACTGCTGCGCGAGGTGAGCCCGCTGATCACGGCCGCCGCGCGCGGTGACGACCGCGATCCGGTGCCGTGGCGGATCGCGCTGGACCACGCGCACGGCTCGCGCGCCGGGCACAAGTACTTCGAGGAGCTGTGGGAGGCGGCGATCCGCCGTGCCCCGCACCACTACGGCTGCCATGCCGCCGCCCTGCGCTGTCTCGCCGAGAGCTGGCACGGCTCGCACCGGGAGTGCTTCGACTTCGCGGAGACGGCCGCGCAGGACGCCCCGGCCGACTCCCTCGTCCAGGCCCTGCCCACCCGGGCCGCGCTCGCCTATCTGACCGACGGCTGCGGCCCGGACGTGCCCCGCGCCCGGCTGGACGCGGCGGTGGACCGGGCGATCGCGCTGTCGGCCCGGTTCCCGGCGGCGGACCCGTGGCCGGCGGAGATGCGGAACAAGCTGACGTACGTCCTCGCGCTGCTGGACCGCCGCGAGGACGCCCTGGAGCAGCTCGGCCGGATCGGCCCGTACGCCACCTCGTTCCCCTGGGAACTGGTCTCCGACGACCCGCTGGGCCGGTTCCTGGAACTGCGGGAGGAGATCCGGCTGCGATCGGCCTCCGGTCTTCCACGGAGTGAGCACCGTGGACGTGCACACTCCCGCGACCATTAGGCTTTTGCGCCGTGACCACCGTCCGGCTCCCGCTCTTCCCCCTGAACTCGGTGCTGTTCCCGGGGTTGGTGCTCCCGTTGAACGTCTTCGAGGAGCGCTATCGCGCCATGATGCGCGAACTGTTGAAGACCCCCGAGGACGAACCGCGCCGCTTCGCCGTCGTCGCCATCCGCGACGGCCAGGAGGTGGCGGCGAGTGAGCCCGGCATGCCCGATCCCACGTCCGTGCCCGAACGCGGCCCCGCGGCGGGCTTCGGCGCCGACCCCGCCAAGGCCTTCCACGGCACCGGCTGCATCGCGGACGCGGCGACGATCAGGGAACGGGCCGACGGCACGTTCGAGGTCCTGGCGACCGGCACGACCCGGGTGAAGCTGCTGTCCGTCGACGCGTCGGGCCCGTATCTCGTCGCGGAACTGGAGGAGCTCCCGGAGGAGCGGGGGGAGGAGGCCGGCGCCCTGGCCGAAGGCGTCCTGAGGGCCTTCCGCGCGTACCAGAAGCGCCTGGCGGGCGCCCGAGAACGCTCCCTGGCCTCCGGCTCCGAACTCCCTGACGAACCGGCGGTCGTCTCCTACCTCGTCGCGGCCGCGATGATGCTCGACACCCCCACCAAGCAGCGCCTCCTCCAGGCCCCCGACACGGCCTCCCGCCTCCGGGACGAGCTGAAACTCCTTCGCTCGGAGACGGCGATCATCCGTAATCTGCCGTCGTTGCCGGCGTCGGACCTGACGCGCGGCCCGACGAGTCTGAACTGAGTCCGAGGGACGACCGATGGCGAAGAAGTCCAAGAAGCAGGCCCAGCAGACGGGCGGCACCCCCGCGACGGTGGCCCTGACGGCGGCGGGAGCGGAGTACACGGTCCACTCCTACGACCACGACCCCAGCCACCCCTCCTACGGCGAGGAGGCGGCCGAGGCGATGGGCGTCTCCCCCGAGCGGGTCTTCAAGACCCTCGTCGCGGACGTGGACGGCACCCTCACGGTGGCGGTGGTCCCGGTGGCGGGCCAGCTGGACCTGAAGGCGCTGGCGGCGGCGGTGAAGGGCAAGCGGGCGGCGATGGCCGACCCGGCCCTCGCCGAGCGCACGACCGGCTACGTTCGGGGCGGCATCTCCCCCCTGGGCCAGCGCAAGAAGCTCCCCACGGTCCTGGACGCCTCCGCCTCCGCCCACCCCACCATCTGCGTCTCGGCGGGCCGCAGGGGCCTGGAGGTCGAACTCGCCCCGCAGGACCTGGCGAACCTCACGGACGCGATCCTGGCCCCCATCGGCCGCGCCTGACCTCTCGACGCGGGTCCGTTCCTCCGTTAAGTACGAGGAACATGTCGAAGAAAACGCGAAAGCGGAAATGGCGCACCAAGAAGGGCCGCTCCAACCACGGCAGGCGCCCGGCGTAGGGGGGTCTTCAGCGGCACGCGCTCCCCGCGCAGCCGCGGGCAGTCGTGCCGCAGGGCGGCACGGGTGGGCGCGGCGGCACCCCGCAGGCGCGGGCGAGCCAAACCCACCCCCGCCCAGCCCCCACCCCGGGCTCCTTACGAGCTACGCCGACGGCTTCGCCCCATACGGCCCCGGCCCCGCCCCATACACCGGCACCTCAGGATCCCGCGGCCCGAACAACCCCGTGAGCCCCAGGTGCACCAGCAGCGCCCCCAACGACCACGCCAGCAACGCCCCCTTCGCCCCGAGCTTCAGCGGCGCCGAGAACGTCACCCCCTTGCCCACGGACTTCGCATGGGCCAGCACGTCCTGCGCGGGCCCG
This sequence comes from Streptomyces sp. NPDC057280, assembly GCF_042668605.1. Classification (NCBI taxonomy): domain Bacteria; kingdom Bacillati; phylum Actinomycetota; class Actinomycetes; order Kitasatosporales; family Streptomycetaceae; genus Streptomyces; species Streptomyces sp. NPDC057280. Next base: position 1,339,047 of record NZ_JBHUYR010000002.1, on the reverse strand, counting down.
AGCCACACCCCGACCCGCCACGCCAGCAGCGACCCGAGCAGCCCTCCGACCCCGAGCGCCACGACCAGCGGCACCCCGCCACGCCGCCGCAGCAGGAACACGACGACCGCGCTCACCGCCCCGAACGCCAGCCCGAGCAGCGCGAACGTCCCGTCGACGCCGACCGCCTGCTCCCCCTCGGTGTCCTTGACGTAGACGATCCAGCGCTTGTCGACGATGTCCCCCACCAGCGGCACATGCGGCGCCAGCCACCACCACAGCACCCCCAGCAGCAGCCCACCGAGCGCCACCGCCACCGTGATCACGGCGGCTTCCCGCAGTTCGGTCTTCATTCCGGGGCCGTCCTGTTCGTACAGGCTTCCGGGCCCACCGGCACCGTACGGCGGCGGTGCCTGCCAGGCCTGGTGCGGAGAGGGGTCGCTCGGCGGCGGAGGAGGAGTCAGCGGTGCGGTCACCCTGACATCGTGCCAGGCCCGCCTGTGCGGCGCGTCACCGGACGGCCGCTCGACGGTAGGCCCAGGTGGCGACGCCGAGGGAAACGACCCCGACCGCTCCGCAGACGGCCAGGTCACCGAGGACGAACGCCCAGTCGGGATGCGGCCCGAAGGTCCGCGCGAAGGCTTCGACGCCGTACGTCGAGGGCAGCAGGTCCCGCAGGAACCGCACTCCCTCCGGCATCCGGTCGGCCGGCAGGACGCCCAGCAGCAGCGCCGCGGACATGCCCAACTGACCCAGCACGGTCGCCAGTTCCGGCCGCGGCGCGAGCAGCCCGAAGGCCGCCCCGAGCCCGGCGAGCGCGGCCCCGGCGAGCGGGATCACGGCGACGAGCACCCACAGATGCGCCATCGGCAGCCCGAACAGCACACACCCGAACACCGCGGTCACCACGGTCCCGGGCACGGTGAAGGAGGCGTACGCCCCCGCCGCGCCCAGCACCACCGCGGCGGGCGGCACCGGCAGCGTCGCGTAGTGGTCGAGGCCGCCGCTCGCGCGGAGCTGCCCGAAGTACTGGGCGAGCAGGTTCAGCGCGACGAACGCCACGACGAGCACCGCGGAGCCCGCGACCACGGCCTGCGCCTCGGCCCCGCCGTCCACGACCCCGCGCATCAGGATCATGATCCCGACGGACTGGAAGGTCGCCACGAACAGCAGCGGGATGCGCGCGACCCGGGCCCTGGACAGCTGGGCCCGGTACACGGCGACGAGCGCCGGCCACAGCCGCGCACGCGGCCCGAGCTCGGCCGCCCCCCGGTCCGTCTCCTCGACGGCCAGGGCGCCGCCCGGCAGCACCTCGGCGGGTACGACACTCACGTGGCGCTGCTCCCTTTCACCCACGGGGTCACCGATACGTTCGCCCTGTTCCGTCTCCGTACGGATGCTACGGCCCGCTCGCTCAAGCCTGACTCAAGAGCCTTCAAAGCGTTCACGCCTTCACCAGCCCCTGCCGCGCCGCCCCGCCGAGCGCCAGGTACACGTCCTCCAGGCTGGGCGTGGCGAGCGTGAAGTCGTCGAGGGCGGCGAAGGCGGCGCCGCCGGTGACGGTGGCGACGACCGCGCGGGCCTCCTCGGGGGCGAGCCGGAGCGTCCAGCGGCGTCCGGTCTCGACGGCCCGGTCGTGCAGCGCGGCGACCTCCGGGACGTGCAGCGGCGCGGCGTCGCGCCACACCAGGTCGACCCGGACCTCCCCGGCGACCTGCTCCTTGAGCCCGACGGGGGTGTCACAGGCGATCACGCGGCCGCGGTCGAGGACCGCGACCCGGTCGAGGACGGTCTCGGCCTCGATGACGTTGTGGGTGACGAGCAGGACGGTCGTGCCGCGCTCGGCCCGGCGCCGGTCCACTGCCGCCCACACGGCCCGCCGTGCCACCGGGTCCATGCCGGTGGTCGGTTCGTCCAGCACCAGCAGCGGCCGCTCCCCGACCAGCGCGGCGGCGAAGCACGCCAGCCGCCGCTGGCCGCCGGACAGCTTCTTGATCGCCCGCCCGGCGAGCGGCGCGAGCCCGAGTTCGTCGAGTACGGCGTCCCGCTCGGCCCTGGCCGTCCGCGCGTCCAGACCGCGCAGCCGTCCGGTGGTCTCGGCGGCGAGGGAGACGGTGAGCTCGTCGAGGGCGGTGGACTCCTGGCCGAGGTAGGCGAGGATGCGCGCGGCCCGCTCGGGGTGGCGCACGATGTCGTGCCCGAGGATCTCGACCGTGCCGCTGTCGGGCCGCATCAGGCCGGTCAGCTGGCGTACGAGGGTGGACTTGCCGGCGCCGTTCGGCCCGAGCAGCCCGAAGATCTCACCGCGGCGGATGTCGAGTCGTACGTCGTCGGTGGCCCGTACCTCGGGTGTCGCGGGAACCCCGCGCCTGCCCCGTACCGCGGGATAGGTCTTGGTCAGTCCGCGCACCGCGCACACGACATCGTCGCCATGCCGAAGTGCCTGTCCCGCGCGCGTACTCACAAGGCACGAGACTACGGGGTCGGGAAGCTCCGCTCGCCCCTGGGGGCGGGGTATGTGCCGTTTCACTCCCCGGCGGGCGCGTGCTCCGCGGCCGTGCGGACGTCGATCTCGCGCCAGAACCCGGCCCTGATGGCGTACCGGTCGTGCTCGTCGATCTGGTCGTCCTTGTGCGCGAGCAGTCCGAAGCGGGCGGCGTAGCGCAGCAGCTCCCCGTCGATGCGGTGCGGGATGCGCGGGTACATCCCGGACAGCTTCTGGAGGTGGCTCTGGTCGCCCAGCCGCTCCATCCAGCGTCGGGCGAAGACCTGCCCCACCTCGTAGGGGTCGCCTCCGACGGTCGTGATGTCCTCCTCCCGGTCGGCCCATCGCTGCTCGGCGGTGGTGAGCTGCGCGAGCGTCGGCATGGAGGCGACCTCGGGCGGTTCGGCGGCGCCGCCGGGCCGGTCGACCCAGCCCTTGTCGGAGGACCAGCGCAGGGTGGCGTTGGCGGGCTGCTGCGGCTGGACGCCCGGGGCGCGCAGGGCGGCGAGGTCCTTGGGGGTGGGCACGCCCTTGGGCGCGGGCACCCGCTCCTGGGTGCCGTTCTCGGACGCGGCGGCGGGTGCGTGCTCGCCCTCGTCGGCGGAGCGCTCGGCGGCCGCGGCGAGCGCGGACTCGGGCAGCGGCGCGGAGAGGATCGCGGCGATCTCGGGCCGGGGCGCGGGCGGCGGCGCGCAGATCCCGCCGAGCTCCTTGGCGCGGACGGCCTTGGTGATCCACGTGCGGTCCAGGACGCGGCGTTCGTCGGCCTCGGCGACCAGGTCCTCGGACTGGTTGTAGTCGCCGTCGGCGGCCTGCACGGCCCACAGGTGGACGGCGACGCCGTGCTCCTTGGCGGCCATCATGCCCGGCAGCAGGTCGCCGTCGCCGGTGACGAGGACGATGTCGGAGCAGGCACGGTTGCGGGCCAGTTCGGTGAGCTCGGCGTGCATGGCGGCGTCGACGCCCTTCTGGGCCCAGCGTCCGTCGCTGCGGGTCAGGGCGCCGAGCCGGACGGTGACCCGGGGCATCACGCGAAGGCGGCGGTGCTCGGGCTGGGGGACGCGGTCGGGGGCGCCGTCGAACCAGTAGATGCGCAGCAGCGGTCGCTCGGTGTCCGACTCGGCGCGGTCGCGCAGGCCCTGGATGAGGGCGGCGTGGTCGACGGTGATCCGGGATCGGGAAGGTTCCCCCGCAAGGAGGGAGGCGGCCGCCCCCAGCAGATAGCCGGCGTCCACCAGGACGATGCAGCGGTCCACGCGACTCACCCTCTTCCCGGGAGGTTTGCTTCGGGGCTTCCTTCGAGTCTGCCCGACCGCGCGGAGGTTAACGGCCCGAACTCGATCTTCGGCGTGGCGTTTCGGGGCATCGCCGGACGACCACCCCTGTCACACACGGTAATTATCCGAAATGCGTTCTTTGCCAGCCTATGTGAATCTGGTCGCGGCCCTGGCCCCTAGATCCCCCTCAGGAGGCAGATCACCATGGCCAAGAACAAGAACCGTGACCGTAAGCAGCCGCAGTCCGAGCGTGGTCAGCAGCAGGCCCAGCAGTCCTCGATGGAGGCGCAGGCCGAGCAGCGCATGACCCAGGTGACTCCGGGTGACATGGCCCGCAAGGGCAAGCAGAAGCGCTTCGGTCACAACTGACATCTGCATAACGGGTTGAGACCCATGGGTTGTTGAGACCCAGGCACACAGAGAGGGCGCATCCGGTTCACGGATGCGCCCTCTCGACGTACGGCTAACCCGCCAGGCAGGACGGGCCGAGCAGCACCTTCAGGTCGCCGAAGAGCGCCGGGTCCGGCTTGACCCGGTGCCGGTCCAGGCGCAGGACCGTGGTCTTGGTCGGGCCCTGGAGCTTGATCCGGACCTCGCTCTCGCCCTTGTGGTGGCTGAGGATCTCGCCGAGGCGGCTGACCATCGGCGGGGTGACCCTCGTTGCCGGGATGGTGAGGATCACCGGCGCGTTGGTGCCCGCGTTGGACAGGTCGGGGACCTGGAGCTCCATGGCGACCAGGCGCGGGACGTCCTCGCGCTTGTCGAGGCGGCCCTTGACGAACACCACGGCGTCCTCGACGAGTTGGGTCGACACCAGCTGGTAGGTGGCCGGGAAGAACATGCACTCGATGGAGCCGGCGAGGTCCTCGACGGTGGCGATCGCCCAGGCGTTGCCCTGCTTGGTCATCTTGCGCTGCAGGCCCGAGATGATGCCGCCGATGGTGACGACCGCGCCGTCCGCGTGCTCACCTCCGGTGAGCTGGGCGATGCCCGCGTCGGCCTTGTCGGACAGCACGTGCTCCAGGCCGAAGAGCGGGTGGTCGGAGACGTACAGACCGAGCATCTCCCGCTCCTGGGCGAGCAGATAGGTCTTGTCCCACTCGTCGGTGGTGAACTCGACGTCGAGTCCGAAGCCGGGCTCGCTGCTCTCCTCCTCGCCCATGCCGCCGAAGAGGTCGAACTGGCCCTCGGCCTCCTTGCGCTTGACCGCGACCACGTTGTCGATCATCGGCTCGAAGTGCGCGGTGAGGCCCTTGCGGGTGTGCCCGAGGCTGTCGAAGGCGCCCGCCTTGATCAGCGACTCCGTGGTGCGCTTGTTGCAGGCGGTGGCGTCGACCTTGTCGAGGTAGTCGGGGAAGGAGGCGTACTTCCCCTTGGCCTTGCGGGCCTTGATGATCGACTCGACCACGTTGGACCCGACGTTCCGGACGGCTTCCAGGCCGAAGAGGATCACGTCGTCGCCCTGGGCGGCGAAGTTGTGCACCGACTCGTTGACGTTCGGCGGGAGCACCCTGATGCCCATGCGGCGGCACTCGTTGAGGTAGACGGCCGACTTGTCCTTGTCGTCCTTGACGGAGGTCAGCAGCGCGGCCATGTACTCGGCGGGGTGGTTGGCCTTGAGGTAGGCCGTCCAGTACGAGACCAGGCCGTACGCGGCGGAGTGCGCCTTGTTGAAGGCGTAGCCGGCGAAGGGGACCAGCACGTCCCACAGGGCCTGGATCGCCTCGTCGCTGTAGCCGTTCTTCTTGGCGCCCGCCTGGAAGATGGTGAAGTTCTTCGCCAGTTCCTCGGGCTTCTTCTTGCCCATCACGCGGCGGAGGATGTCGGCCTCGCCGAGCGAGTAGCCGGCGATGATCTGGGCGGCCTTCTGCACCTGCTCCTGGTAGACGATCAGGCCGTAGGTGACGTCCAGGACCTCCTTGAGAGGCTCCTCCAGCTCCGGGTGGATCGGGGTGATCTCCTGGAGCTTGTTCTTGCGCAGCGCGTAGTTGGTGTGCGAGTCCATGCCCATCGGGCCCGGGCGGTACAGGGCCGACACGGCGGAGATGTCTTCGAAGTTGTCGGGCTTCATCAGGCGCAGCAGGGAGCGCATGGGGCCGCCGTCGAACTGGAAGACGCCGAGGGTGTCGCCGCGCTGGAGGAGTTCGAAGGTCTTCGGGTCGTCCAGCGGCAGCGCCAGCAGGTCGATGTCGATGCCCTTGTTGGACTTCACCATCTTGACGGCGTCGTCCATGATCGTCAGGTTGCGCAGGCCGAGGAAGTCCATCTTCAGCAGGCCGAGCGACTCGCAGCTCGGGTAGTCCCACTGCGTGATGGTCACGCCGTCGGTGTGGCGCACCCAGACGGGCACGTGCTCGGTGATGGTCTCGCTGGACATGATCACGCCGGCGGCGTGCACGCCCATCTGCCGGACCAGGCCCTCGACGCCCTTGGCGGTGTCGATGACCTTCTTCACGTCCGGTTCGTTCTCGTACATCCCGCGGACCTCGCCGGCCTCCGAGTAGCGGGGGTGCGAGGGATCGGTGATGCCGTTGAGGTCGATGCCCTTGCCGAGGACGTCGGCGGGCATGGCCTTGGTGATGCGGTCGCCCATCGCGTACGGGTAGCCCAGCACGCGCGCGGAGTCCTTGATCGCGTTCTTGGCCTTGATCTTGCCGTAGGTGCCGATCATGGCGACCTTGTCGGCGCCGTATTTCTCCGTCACGTACCTGATCACCTCGACGCGCCGACGCTCGTCGAAGTCGATGTCGACGTCGGGCATGGAGATGCGCTCGGGGTTGAGGAACCGCTCGAAGATCAGGCCGTGCGGGATCGGGTCGAGGTCGGTGATGCCCATGGCGTAGGCGACGATCGAACCGGCCGCGGAGCCTCGGCCGGGGCCGACCGCGATGCCGTTGTTCTTGGCCCACATGATGAAGTCGGCGACGACGAGGAAGTAGCCGGGGAAGCCCATCGAGATGATGACGTCCATCTCGTAGTCGGCCTGCTTCTGGCGGTCCTCGGGGATGCCGCCCGGGTAGCGGCGCTCCATGCCGCGGCGGACCTCCTCCTTGAACCAGGTGACCTCGGTGTAGCCCTCCGGGATGTCGAACTTCGGCATGAGGTTCTTGGCCTCGAACATGCCGGTGGTGTCGACCTGTTCGGCGACCAGGAGGGTGTTGCGGCAGCCCTCCTGCCAGGCGTCGGAGGAGTCGACGGCGTACATCTCGTCCGTGGACTTCAGGTAGTAGCCGGTGCCGTCGAACTTGAAGCGGTCCGGGTCGGAGAGGTTCTTGCCGGTCTGGATGCACAGCAGGGCGTCGTGCGCGGTCGCCTCGTGCGCGTACGTGTAGTGCGAGTCGTTCGTCACCAGGGGCGGGATGCCGAGCTTCTTGCCGATGTCGAGGAGGCCGTCGCGGACCCGGCGCTCGATCTCGATGCCGTGGTCCATCAGCTCCAGGAAGTAGCGGTCCTTGCCGAAGATGTCCTGGTACTCGGCGGCGGACTTCAGGGCCTCGTCGTACTGGCCGAGGCGCAGGCGGGTCTGGAGCTCGCCGGAGGGGCAGCCGGTGGAGGCGATGAGGCCCTCGGACCACTGGGAGATGGTCTCCTTGTCCATCCGGGGCCACTTCTGCAGCCAGCCCTCGGCGTAGGCGTCCGAGGAGAGCCGGAAGAGGTTGTGCAGACCGGTGACGTTCGACGCCCAGATCGTCTTGTGGGTGTAACCACCGGAACCGGAGACGTCGTCCCGCTTCTGGTGCGGCTGGCCCCACTGGATCTTGCGCTTGTTGCGCCGGGACTCGGGGGCGACGTAGGCCTCGATGCCGATGATCGGGGTGACCCCGGCCTTCTTCGCGGAATGGAAGAAGTCGTACGCCCCGTGGAGGTTGCCGTGGTCCGACATGGCGATATGGGTCATGCCCATCTCGTTGCACGCGTCGAACATGTCCTTCAGCCGCGCGGCACCGTCCAGCAGGGAGTACTGGGTGTGGACGTGCAGGTGCGTGAACGGCGGCTTTGACACGGCGTGGCCTCCATGGAAAACACTCGGCGACAGGCGGGCGGACAGTTCGGGGGACAGCGTCGAAGTCTATGCCTCGGGACTGACACTTCGGGGGCCGCCCCGCGTACCTTCACAGCGGGGGTTCCGCGGGCACTTTCGCGCGGCCCCGACCGTTCAGACGACAGAAACGCTGTCGTACACATGCAGGTACGGCCTGCACGCAGATTCGCACCAGGAGGCACCCCGCGATGTCGGTACAGCCGCTCAACGACGAGCCCCGCGGCGAGGAGATCCTCGCCGTCTTCGACACCGCCTTCGGCGAGCTCCTGGCCGCCGACCCGGCAGCGTTCCGTGTGAAGTTCCGCAAGATGGCGGCCTCGGCGTTCGCGTTCTACCGGGGCACGGCGTGCCTCTTCTACCACGACCTGGACGCGGAGAAGCGGGGCGGCCCGTACCTCGACGAGCGCACCTCGCGCGTGTGGATCCACGGCGACCTGCACGCGGAGAACTTCGGCACGTACATGGACGCCACGGGCCGGCTGATCTTCAACGTCAACGACTTCGACGAGGCGTACGTCGGCCCCTTCACGTGGGACCTCAAGCGCTTCTCCGCCTCCATCGCCCTGATCGGCTACGCCAAGGCGCTCAGCGACGAGCAGATCACCGAGCTGGTGCGCGTCTACGCGGCCGCGTACCGCGAGCGCATCCACGCCCTGGCGACCGGCGCCAAGAGCGACGAGGTGCCGCCGTTCACGCTGGACACCGCCGAGGGCCCGCTCCTGGACGCCCTGCGCGACGCCCGCGCGCTGACCCGCTTCGGGCTGCTGGACTCGATGACGGAGATCCGGGACTTCGAGCGCCGGTTCGCCCCGGGCGGCGGCTCCATCGAGCTGGACGCGGCCACGCGGTACAAGGTGCTGGCCGCCTTCGACGGCTACCTGGAGACCCTGCCGGAGACCTCGCTGGCCCGCCCGGACTCGTACCGCGTGAAGGACGTGGTGGGCCGCCGCGGCATCGGCATCGGCTCGGCGGGACTCCCGTCGTACAACATCCTGCTGGAGGGCCACAGCGACGCGTTGGAGAACGACGTCGTGATCTACATCAAGCAGGCCCAGACCCCGGCCGTCTCCCGGCACATCACCGACCCGGCGATCCGCGGCTACTTCCAGCACGAGGGGCACCGCACGGTCCTCTCCCAGCGCGCCCTGCAGCAGCACGCCGACCCGTGGCTGGGCTGGACCGAGCTGGACGGCGCGGGCCAGCTGGTCGCCGAGGTCTCGCCGTACGCCGTGGACCTCGACTGGGGTGACATCGACGACACGGAGGAGATCGCGGCGGTCGTCGCCGACCTCGGCCGGGCCACGGCCACCATGCACGCGGCGGCGGACGACCAGTCCGGCGAGTCCCTGGTGCCGTTCTCCACCGAGCGGGCCATCGACGCGGCGATCGCGGCCGACGAGGAGGGCTTCGGCGAGCTCCTGGTCTCCTTCGCGCACGACTACGGCGCACGCGCGCGTGCAGACCACCAGATCTTCGTGGACCTGTTCCGCAACGGCCGCATTCCGGGCCTGTGACGGAAACCGCAGGGATGTCGATAACGATAGGGGCGCTCACAGGGACCTTTTAGGGGTCCCTTACAGGGGCGCGTGACACACTCTCTGTCGCTATGGACATATCCGGGACCCAGCTACGAGCGCTCCGCGCGGCGCTGTTCACGGCACTCGTCGTGACGCTCAGCACCGCGTCGCACGTACTGCTGTCCCGCGCCCCGCTCCCGCTGAACACGGTGGCCCTGGTCACGGTCGCCGTGTTCGCCGTGGCATACGCCCTGGCCGGCCGGGAGCGGAGCTTCGGGCGGATCGCCGCCCTGCTCGTCCCGCTGGAGCTGGCCGCGGACACGGTCCTCACCACCGGGCAGCACGTCTGCTACGGGGCGGCGGGCGGCCCCGTCGCGGGCCCGCTGCGCTCGGTCGGCTGGGACGTGTTCTGCGGCGACGGCACCAGCGTCGGCAGCCCCCTCGCCCGGGTCACGGGCGCCGACACGGACCGGCTCGCGAGCGTCCTCGCCCACGCCGATCCGCAGGCCGCCTGGCTGCTGCTCGGCGCGCACATCGGCGTCGGCCTGCTGGCCGCCGCCTGGCTGCGCCGCGGCGAGCGGGCGCTGGCCCAGCTGCTGCGGGCGGTCGCGGCGACGACGTTCCGCCCGCTCCTGCTCGCGGTCGCCGCGGTGGCGGTACGACGGACCCCGGCACTCCGCGTCCCGCGGCGCCCCCGTCGTCGTACGACCGTCGCCCGCGACCGGCTTCTCGTGCACTCCCTGGGACGGCGTGGACCGCCCTGCTCGGCCGCTCTGGCCTGAACGACCACGCACAGCACCGAGCATCACCACCCCCCTTTACGCCTTTACGTACCCGCACCCACGTGTGCGCGTCCCCTTACGGAGATCCCCCATGAGCAAGCGGAACAGCCAGTCGGCGAAGACCGCGGCGCGCGAGCGCCTGCGTCAGGAACGCGAGCGCCAGGCCAAGCGCGACAAGGTCAAGCGGCAGGTCATCGTCGCCTTCTCCATCGTGGGCGTCCTCGCGATAGCCGGCGGCATCGGCTACGCCGTCGTCCAGGGCAACAAGCCCGGCTACTGGGAAGACGCCAAGAACGACAAGCTGGTCAAGCCGGCCAACACCACCGGCACGAACGGCACGACCGTCGTCATCGGCAAGAGCAGCGCCAAGAAGACCCTCGTCATGTACGAGGACCCGCGCTGCCCGGTCTGCGCCCAGTTCGAGCAGACGGTCGGCCCGACCGTCAAGAAGGACCTCGACGCCGGCAAGTTCAAGATCCAGTACGTCGGCGCCACCTTCCTCGACGACAAGCTGACCGGCGAGGGCTCCAAGAACGCCCTCAGCGCGCTCGGCGCCGCGCTCAACGTCAGCCCCGAGGCCTTCCTCGAGTACAAGACCGCGATGTACACGACGAAGTGGCACCCCGAGGAGACCGACGACAAGTTCAAGGACGACGCCTACCTCATCAAGATCGCCAATACGGTCGACGCCCTGAAGAACAACAAGCAGTTCCAGAAGGACGTGAAGGACGGCACCTACGACAAGTGGGCGCTGGAGGAGTCCAAGCTCTTCGACAAGGCCGGCGTGAGCGGCACCCCGACCCTGCAGATGGACGGCAAGAACCTCACCGGCTCCGACGGCCAGAACGCCCCGATGACGGTGGCCGAGTTCAACACGGCGCTGGAGGCGGCCCTCAAGGCCTGACCCTTCGCTTCACCTCAAAGAGCGGGCGAACTTTCACCAGTTCGCCCGCTCTCGTTCATACCGATCAGTAACCTGATCGGTCGTGACCAGTAGACACAGAGCATCCGAGCGCCTCAACTCCCTGGCGCCGCGCCGCCGTACGGTCGTGAAGGCCGCCGCCGCCACCGCGGGCGCCGCCCTCGTCGCGGCCCCCTTCCCCGCCGGCGCCGCCGACGAGGTCCCCGCCTTCCTGCACGGCGTCGCCTCCGGCGACCCGCTGCCCGACGGCATCCTGCTGTGGACCCGGGTGACCCCCGTGGCCGCGGCGATACCCGGCTCCGGGCTCGGCCCGGACACCGAGGTGAGCTGGATCGTCGCCACGGACAAGGCGTTCACGAACATCGTCGCCAAGGGCTCCGTCACCGCGACCGCCGCCTCCGACCACACCGTCAAGGCCGACGTCCGCGGCCTCGCCCCCGCCACGACCTACTGGTTCCGCTTCTCCGCGGGCGGCACCGACTCCCCGGCGGCGCGCACCCGCACCGCGCCGGCGGCGGACGCGGCCGTCCCGGGCCTCCGCTTCGGCGTGGTCTCCTGCGCCAACTGGGAGGCCGGCTACTTCGCGCCGTACCGCCATCTCGCGGCCCGCGGCGACCTGGACGCCTGGCTGCACCTGGGCGACTACATCTACGAGTACGGCACCGGCGAGTACGGCACGCGGGGCACCGTCGTCCGGCAGCACGCGCCGACCCACGAGATCCTGACCCTCGCCGACTACCGCGTGCGGCACGGGAAGTACAAGACCGACGCCGACCTCCAGGCGCTGCACGCGGTGGCTCCGGTCGTCGCGATCTGGGACGACCACGAGTTCGCCAACGACGCCTGGTCGGGCGGGGCGGAGAACCACACCGAGGGCGCGGAGGGCGCCTGGACCGCGCGCCAGGCGGCCGCGAAGCAGGCGTACTTCGAGTGGATGCCGGTGCGTCCGGCGATCGCGGGGACGACCTACCGGCGGCTGCGCTTCGGCAAGTTGGCGGATCTGTCGCTGCTGGACCTGCGCTCCTTCCGTTCGCAGCAGGTCTCCGTCGGCAACGGCTCGGTCGACGACCCGGACCGCACCCTCACCGGGCGTGCCCAACTGGACTGGCTGAAGGCGGGGTTGAAGTCCTCCGACACCACCTGGCGGCTGGTCGGCAACTCGGTGATGATCTCGCCGTTCGCCATCGGCTCGCTCTCCGCGGACCTGCTCAAGCCGCTCGCCAAGCTGCTCGGCCTGCCGCAGGAGGGCCTCGCCCTCAACACCGACCAGTGGGACGGCTACACGGACGACCGCCGTGAGCTCCTGGCCCATCTGCGCGCGAACGCGATCCGCAACACCGTGTTCCTGACGGGTGACATCCACATGGCGTGGGCCAACGACGTGCCGGTGGACGCCGGTACGTATCCGCTGTCGGCCTCGGCCGCCACCGAGTTCGTCGTCACCTCGGTGACCTCCGACAACCTCGACGACATCGTCAAGGTCCCCGAGGGCACGGTCTCCGCGCTCGCCGCGCCGATCATCAAGGCCGCCAACCGGCATGTCCACTGGGTCGACACCGACCGCCACGGCTACGGCGTCCTGGACCTCACCGCCGACCGCGCGCAGATGGACTACTACGTCGTCTCCGACAAGACGAAGGCCAACGCGACCTCGTCCTGGGCCCGTTCGTACCGCACGAAGTCCGGCACCCAGAAGGTCGAACGGACGTACGACCCCGTGTAGTCAGGTTCCGGCCAACGGCAAGGGGTGCGGCCCGTGTTCGTATACGGCCGCACCCCGTGGCCGGTCAGAAGGTGATCGGAAGGCATTTACAGGCTGGGCATGTACACGTAATCTCCGGGCGGCGGCCAGGAAGACCCCTGCGTCCGCTCTCCCCAACGCATCCGCTAGGAGTCAGCATGCGTGCGCTTGCCCGGATATCCCCCACTACGCGCAGACGCCTTCTCGGCACGGCAGTTGTGGCCGGAACCCTGATGCTCACTCCCCTGTCGGCGCCCACCGGACTCGCGGCGGCCCAGGCTCCGGCCGCCGCCGACTGCGCCGGCACGGACTCCCACGCGGCGGCCCGCGAGGCCCGCCCCGGCAGCGGCACGCACGCCGCCGAGCCCAACGAGGTCAGCGCCGCCAAGGCCCAGGCGATGAACGCCGACCTCAAGGCCAAGCTCGACAAGCTGCCCAAGTCCGGCAGCCGCAGCCTCGCCGCCGCGTCCTCCACCACCATCCCGGTGTACTTCCACGTCATCCACGACGGCGCCACCGGCAACCTCAGCTCGTCGGCCATCACCGCCCAGATCAACGTCCTGAACGCCGCCTACGCCGGCCAGGGCACCGGAAACGTCGACTCCGGCTACCAGTTCACGCTGGCCGGCACCGACTACACCGACAACGCCACCTGGTACAACGTCAGTTCCGGCTCCACGGCGGAGAAGGCGATGAAGACCGCCCTGCGCAAGGGCGGCGCGAACGCGCTCAACATCTACACCGCCAACCTCGGCGGCGGCCTCCTCGGCTGGGCCACCTTCCCCAGCTCGTACAAGTCCAGCCCGTCCATGGACGGTGTCGTCATCCTCGACACGTCCCTGCCCGGCGGCTCGGCGACCAACTACAACGAGGGCGACACCGCCACCCACGAGGTCGGCCACTGGATGGGGCTCTACCACACCTTCCAGGGCGGCTGTAACGGCAACGGCGACTACGTCAGCGACACCCCGGCCGAGAAGAGCGCCGCCTACGAGTGCCCGACCGGCCGCGACAGCTGCACCAACAAGACCGGCGTCGACCCGATCCACAACTTCATGGACTACACGTACGACAACTGCATGTACCAGTTCACCGCGGGCCAGGTGACGCGGATGCAGCAGAGCTTCGCGGCCTACCGCGCCGGCTGAGGCTGACCTAGAGCGAGTCGAGGAAGCCGAGCGCCACCCGCCAGGTGGCCTCGGCGGCCTCCTCGTCGTAGTCGGGCAGGTCGGGGTCGGTGTAGAGGTGACCGGCCCCGGCGTACCGGTAGATCTCCACGTCGGCGCCCGCGCGGCCCATCTGGAGATACCAGGAGCTCAGCCAGTCGTCCGTCTCGAACTGGTCCGGCTCGGCGACATGCAGCTGGACCGGCAGCTCGTCCACGGCGGCGTTGGCCGCGATGTCCGAGGTGCCGTGCAGCAGCAACAGCCCGCGCGCCTTGTCGTCGCCGAGGGCGAGGGTCTGCGCGACGGAGGCACCGAACGAGAACCCGGCGTACACCAGGCCCCGCTCCGAGTAGGGCGCGGCGGCCAGCACGGCCCGCTTGAGCAGCTCGTCCTTGCCGACGCTCTCCTTGAACTCCATGCCGTCCTCGACCGTCTCGAACGTGCGCCCCTCGAAGAGATCCGGTGTCCAGACCTGGTGTCCGGCGGCGCGCAGCCGGTCGGCGGCCTGGCGCACGGCGGGCCGCAGACCGTAGGTCGAGTGAAAGAGCATGATGTTCATGAGGCCATGGTGCCAGCCGGGTACGACAGCGCGGGCGAGCGCCCGTACCCACATCTCCGCAGAAGTCACATGTTCATGACCCCGTGGTGCCGGTTAGGTTCGGGGTCATGGAGAACGTACTCCGACCGTTGATCGTCATCGGTGGCTCGGTCCTGCTCACGCTGGTCATCGGCTGGGCCACGGACCTGCTGCTGCGCAAGGCCGACGCACGGCACAGCGAGACCCCGCTGTGGGGTCTGCTGCGCCGCGGCCGCATCCCCTACCAGCTGGTGCTCTGCGCCGCGATGCTCAGAGGGTCCTACGACGAGGCCCAGCTGCTGCGCGAGCACCGGGTCGGCATCGGGCAGACCCTCACGCTCGTGCTGATCGGGTCGGCCGCCTGGCTGGTGATCCGGATCGCGGCGGCGGTCGTCGAGACGTCGTACAGCAGGTACGCGCGCATGCACCGGGACCCCGCCCGGGTCCGCCGGGTGCGCACCCAGGTGACGCTGATCATGCGGGTCGTCGCCGCGATCGTCGGCGTAGTGGCGGTGGCGGCGATGCTGCTGACGTTCCCGGCGATGCGCGCGGCCGGCGCCTCACTGCTGGCCTCGGCCGGAATCCTCGGCATCGTCGCCGGTGTCGCGGCGCAGTCCACGCTGAGCAACATGTTCGCGGGGCTGCAGATCGCGTTCGGCGACATGGTGCGCATAGGGGACACGGTCGTGGTGGACGGCGAGTGGGGCACGGTCGAGGAGATCACGCTGACCTTCCTGACGGTCCGCACCTGGGACGAGCGCCGGATCACCATGCCGGTGTCGTACTTCACCTCGAAGCCGTTCGAGAACTGGTCGCGCGGCGGGGCCCAGATGACCGGCATCGTCTACTGGCACCTCGACCACTCGGCGCCGATGGACGCGATGCGCGAGAAGCTCCGCGACATCCTGCGCGAGTGCCCGGCGTGGGACGGCCGCGCCTGCGATCTGACGGTCACGGACTCGACGCCGAACACCATGCAGGTGCGGGCCCTGGTGACCGCCAAGGACGCCGACGACATCTGGAAGGTACGGGTCACGGTCCGCGAGCAGATGATCCGCTGGCTGACCGACCACCACCCGTACGCCCTCCCCCGCGTCAACACGGCCGACTCGGCTCAGCCGCCGAGCAGGAACGGCGCCCGCCCGTCCGCCTCTCCGGACGGCGCGCCCCGCAGGATCCACGAGCCCCCGAGGCAGAGCCGCTGACCGTCAGTTGCCCCGCTCGGCGCCCCCGTTGACCTGCACGATCTGCGAGGTGCTGCACCTGCCCGGGGGACGACCCCCGGACCCCCAGCAGAAAGAACGGCTCAACGCCCCCGCTCGGCGCCCCCGTTGACCTGCACGATCTGTGACGTCACGTGTCCGGCGCCGGGCGAGGCGAGCCAGTGCAGGGTCTCGGCGACGTCCCCCAGGTTCCCGGCGCGCCCGTTCGCGGTGTCGTTGATGAGCCGCTCCCGCCGGGCCGGGTCGATGGCGCCGCCGAAGAACTCGGTGTCCTCGATGTAGCCGGGCGCGACGACGTTCACGGTGATGCCGCGCGGGCCGAGATCCCGGGCCAGGTCGTGGGCGTACGGGTGCAGCCCCGCCTTGGCGGCCCCGTACGCCCCGCTCCCGGAGCCCCGGTAGGCGGCGATGGAGCTGACGAACAGCACGCGCCCGCCGGGCGAGGCGAGCCGGTCCTTGAGGGCCTCGGTGAGCAGTGCGGCGGTCAGCAGATTGAGCCGGAAGTTGACGGTCCAGTGGTGCGCGACGGCGTCCAGCGGATCGTCCCCGGAGACGGACGGTTCGAGCTGCCCGTTCCCCCCGGCGCTGTGGACGAGCACGTCCACGGCCCCCAGCTCCCGTCCGACGAACTCGGCGACCCCGCGCACGTCCGCCGTGTCACTGAGATCGGCGGCGTAGGTCAGCGCCCCGGGCACCCCGGCCCCCTCCAGTACTTCCTTCCGTCGCCCGAGCAGCAGCACCCGGTCCCCGTCCGCCGCGAAGACACGGGCCGCAGCGCGCCCGATTCCCGTACCGCCACCACTGATCACCACGTTGCGAGCCATGAACCCACCCTAGGAAGGGCCGCGACTCCCGTCATCCGCCTTCACACGAAGGTCATACGACTGTCAGGTCAGCGCAGACTGCGCACGTCCAGGTGCCGCAGCACCCGGTCCACCACCTCCGGATCGGCCCCGGGCTCACTGCGCGCCGCCAGCACCTCGTGCCGCGCCGCGCTGAGCATCTCGCCCTGGATCCGCCGCACCCGCTTCAGCCGCTTCGCCCGCTGCTGATGCGCCTCCCGGCGCTCCTCGTCCCCCATGTCGGGACTGATCCGCACCCCGATGTCGAAGGCCCGCCGCAGCATCTGCTCGGACAGCTCCTCCGGCAGTTCCTCGACCTCCTCGATCTCCTTCAGCCGCTGCTTGGCGGCCTTGGCGGCCCGGATGGCGAGGGTCTTCTCGAACTCCTTCTCCCGCTCGGTGTCGGCCTTCACACCGAGCCGCTTCACCAGCCACGGCAGGGTCAGCCCCTGGAGCACGAGCGTCGCCATGATGACCCCGAAAGCGATGAACACGATCTCGTCCCGGTCGGGGAAGGCGCCTCCGTCGTCGGTCTTCAGCGGAATCGCCAGCGCCAACGCCACGGACGCCACCCCCCGCATCCCCGACCACCACATGACGACGGTCTCCCGCCAGGTCATCGGGATCTCCTCGTCGTAGTCCTGCCGGGCGTGCAGCCGCTTGGCGACCCAGGTCGCGGGAACCAGCCACAGCAGGCGTACGAGGACGACGACCACGACGATCGCGGCGGCCCAGCCGAGCATCTCGCCCCACCGTCCGGACGCGGTGCGGATCGCGTTGTGCAGTTCGAGCCCGATCAGTCCGAAGGCCACCCCGGTGACGAGCGTGTCGACGATGTCCCAGAAGGTGTGCCCGGCGAGCCGGGTGAGCACGTCGTCGGCGTCGGTGCCGTACTCGGCGAGGAAGAGGGCGGTGGTGAGCACGGCGAGCACCCCGGACCCGTGCAGTTCCTCGGCGAGCACGTAGGAGGCGTACGGCACGAGGAGCGTCAGCCCGATCTGGAGGGTCGCGTCGTCGAGCAGGTCCATCAGCTTGTTCGCGCCCCAGCCCAGGGCGACGCCCATGACGACGGCGACGACCGCGGAGAGCACCAGCTCGAACGCGGCCTCCCCGACGTGGAAGGAACCGCTGACGGCCGCGGTGATCGCCACGTGGTAGAGCACGATGGCCGTGACGTCGTTGAAGAGGCCCTCGCCCTCCAGGATCGACACCAGCCGCCGCGGCAGCCCCAGTTGCCCGGCGACGGCCGTCGCCGCGACCGGGTCGGGCGGCGCGACCAGCGCGCCGAGCGCCACGGCGGCGGCGATCGGCAGCCCCGGCACGATCGCCTGGGCGACGGCGGCCACACACAGGGTGGTGACGAAGACCAGCGCCACGGCGAGCAGCAGGATCGGCCGTACGTTGGCCGCGAACTGCCGCCAGGAGGTGCGCCGCACGGCCGCGTAGAGCAGCGGCGGCAGCAGGAGCGGCAGGATCAGCTCCGGCGCGATCTCGACGTTGGGCACGAAGTCCAGCAGCGCGAGGACGATCCCGAGCAGGGTCATCAGGACCGGCGCCGGCAGCTTGAACCGGTCCCCCACCGGGACGCTCACCACGGCCCCGAGCAACAGCAGGAACAGCAGGGCCAATTGATCCACGGGCAGGCTCCGGCGGGTCGGACGAGCAGGAATCTCCAGCTGTCCAGCCTGCCATGCCGGCCGCGCCGATCAGTTACAGCGCGCGCCGCATCCCCTGGTGCGGAATCCCTGCCTCCAGGTACTCCGGGCCGTAGGCCTCGTAGCCGAGCCGCTCGTAGAACCCCAGCGCGTGCGTCTGCGCGTGCAGATCCACCGCCGCGAGCCCCCGCGCGCGTGCCGCGTCCTCGATGGCCCGTACGAGCGCCACGCCGACGCCGAGACCGCGCGCCTCCTCGGCCACCGCGAGCCGCCCGAGCGAGCCCAGGGTGAGATCACCGCCGACCTTCTCGGCGGCCTCGGAGCCGTACAGCAGCCTTCCGGTGCCCAGCGCGGTCCCGTCGTCCCGCACGGCCAGCACATGCACCGCGACGGCGTCGTACGCGTCGTACTCCAGGTCCTCCGGAACGCCCTGCTCGACGACGAAGACCTGCTTGCGCACGGCGAAGCACATCTCCCGGTCGGCGGGGTCCTCGGCGACCCGCACGGCGTACGGCGGCCGGCTCACGCGTACGTCTCCTCGCGGACCTGGTCCAGGGCCTGCTGGAGGTCCTCCGGGTAGTCGCTCTCGAACTCGACCCACTGCCCGTCCCCGGGGTGCTCGAAGCCCAGGCGGACCGCGTGCAGCCACTGCCGGGTCAGACGCAGCCGCTTGGCGAGGGTCGGGTCGGCGCCGTAGGTGAGGTCGCCGACGCAGGGGTGTCGGTGGGCGGCCATGTGGACGCGGATCTGGTGGGTGCGGCCCGTCTCCAGCTTCACGTCGAGCAGGGAGGCCGCCCGGAACGCCTCGATGAGGTCGTAGTGCGTGATCGACGGCTTGCCGTCGGCGGTGACCGCCCACTTGTAGTCGTGGTTCGGGTGCCGGCCGATGGGGGCGTCGATGGTGCCGCTCGTGGGGTCCGGGTGGCCCTGGACGAGGGTGTGGTAGCGCTTGTCGACCGTGCGCTCCTTGAACTGGCGCTTGAGGGACGTGTACGCGTACTCGGACTTGGCGACGACCATCAGGCCGGAGGTGCCGACGTCGAGGCGGTGCACGATGCCCTGGCGCTCGGCGGCGCCGGAGGTCGAGATGCGGTACCCGGCGGCGGCGAGGCCGCCGATGACGGTCGGGCCGGTCCAGCCGGGCGACGGGTGGGCGGCCACGCCGACGGGCTTGACGATGACGACCACGTCATCGTCGTCATGGATGATCTCCATGCCCTCGACCGGCTCGGCGACGATCTGCACGGGCGCGGGCGCGCCGGGCATCTCGACCTCCAGCCAGGCACCGCCGCGCACCCGCTCGGACTTGCCGACCACGGCCCCGTCGACCTGGACCTTGCCCGCCGCCGCCAGCTCGGCCGCCTTGGTGCGGGAGAAGCCGAACATGCGGGAGATGGCGGCGTCGACGCGCTCGCCCTCCAGGCCGTCGGGCACGGGCAGGGTACGGACCTCGGGAACTGTGCTCACCCGTCGAGTATGCCGGACGGGTCGGACAGCCCCGAACGCGCGCTCAGTCCTTGTGAACGGTCCCGTCCGGGTCGAGGCCCTTGAAGGACAGCAGCACGATCAGGATGCCGCCGCACACGATCGCCGAGTCGGCGAGGTTGAACACCGCGAAGTGCTTCGGCGCGATGAAGTCGACGACCGCGCCCTCGAAGACGCCGGGCGAGCGGAAGATCCGGTCGGTGAGGTTGCCGAGCGCACCGCCGAGGAGCAGGCCGAGGGCGATCGCCCAGGGCAGGCTGTAGAGCTTGCGGGCGAGGCGGGCGATGACCACGATCACGGCCGCCGCGATCACCGTGAAGATCACGGTGAAGGCCTCGCCGAAGCCGAAGGCGGCGCCCGCGTTGCGGATCGCCTCGAACTTCAGCCAGTCCCCGACGATCTCGATCGGCGCGTGGTGCTCCAGCTTGGCCACCACGAGCAGCTTGCTGCCGAGGTCGAGGAGGTACGCGAAGGCGGCGACGGCGAACAGCACGGCGATCCGGCGCTTGCCCCTGGGCTGGGGCCGCTCCCCGACGCCCTGCTGCCCGGCTGCCCGCTCCGGCTCGGCCCCGTCCCCCTCAGGGGTGTCCGGCGTACCGATCATGCGCTCCGCTTCGGTCACGTGAGTCCCTCAACCTAGGTGCCTGACTGAGGACGAGGGTACGACACGCTCGGGTGGACCCTCAGTACCGGCGTTCCTGCTTCTGCTTGCACTCCACGCACAGGGTCGCGCGCGGGAACGCCTGCATACGCGCCTTGCCGATCGGGTTGCCGCAGTTCTCGCACAGACCGTAGGTCCCCGCGTCGAGGCGGTCCAGGGCCCGCTCGGTCTGTTCGAGCATCTCGCGCGCGTTGGCCGCGAGGGCCATCTCGTGCTCGCGCGTGATGTTCTTGGTGCCGGTGTCGGCCTGGTCGTCGCCCGCGCCGTCCCCGGAGTCCCGCATCAGGCCCACGAGGGACTCCTCGGACGTGGTGATCTCGGCGCGCAGCCGCAGCGCCTCGGACTGCAGCTCGGCGCGCGCCTCCGCGACCTCCTCCGGGGTCCAGGGGTCCTCGCCGGGGCGGACCGCGAGCTCGCCGGGCTCCGCCGCGGCGAGGCGTGCCTTGGGGACGGCCGTCTTCGCCGCCGTGGCCGTGCCAGGAGTCTTCTTCGCAACCACCGTCGTGGCTCCCGTCTGCTTCGCGGCCTGCGCCGCGCTCGCCTTCTTGGCCGTCTTCCCGGCCGTGCTCTCGCCGGCGGCACTCTTCGTGGAGGTGCTCTTCGTGGACTTCGTGGACTTCGTGGACTTCGTGCTGGTGCTCGTCGCCTTCGTGGTCTCCGTGGTCCTCGCAGTGGTGCTCTTCGCGGCAGCGGTCTTCTTGGCGGCCGTCTTCTTCGCCGCGGTCTTCTCGGCCGGCGTCTTCTTGGCGGCCGTCTTCTTGGCAGCCGCCTTCTTCACCGCCGCCTCCGCCGCCCCCGCCGTCTTCTT
Organism: Streptomyces sp. NPDC057280; assembly: GCF_042668605.1. Classification (NCBI taxonomy): domain Bacteria; kingdom Bacillati; phylum Actinomycetota; class Actinomycetes; order Kitasatosporales; family Streptomycetaceae; genus Streptomyces; species Streptomyces sp. NPDC057280. The sequence goes on along the minus strand of NZ_JBHUYR010000002.1, from coordinate 1,317,885 downwards.
GGCGGCCGTCTTCGTCGTCACGGCCTTCTTGGCCGCCGTCTTACTGCTCCCGGCAGCGGCCCCCGGTCTTTCAGGACCTTCCGCCGCCTTCTCGGCCGCCTTTCTCGCCGCCGCCCCCACGGCCTTCTTCCCGCCCACGTCCTTGGCCGCACCGCCGGAGGCATGTGTGGACCTGCCCGACGCCGACTTCTGATCGGCGGTCTTCTTCGCCACCATGGCCGCGGCCCCTTCACATATTGTGATCTTGCACGCGAATCGTGCTGGGACGATAAATCGACTTGAGTCCCGCGGCAACGGGGCACACCGCCCGATTCGCCCGCCTCGCGCAGGGAGAACGCCAGGCATGCAAGCGTTGTGCCCAGCTCCCCGCCCGGTAATCCGCCGGACTGCGCGTCCCAGAATCCGAACACGCGTACCGCTCCATTCGGGTCACTCCGTCGGCCGCGACGACCGCGCCCCGGGGGCCGGGAAAACCGGTCGGCCGCTGTCCTCGCGGCGCCGTACACTGGGCGGAGCGAAAAGCGTGGATGGGGACGAGTAGCGACGTACGCAGCCCAGAGCGACCCGGGGACGGTGGAAGCCCGGGGGCGAGCGCGACGTGAAGATCACCCCGGAGCCGCCGGAAGAACGCCCTGGAGGGCAAGTAGACCCGGCCTCGCGACCCCAATGAGGGGGCTCACCGGTGCGTACGGCGCACAGGGGAGCCAAGGAGGGTGGTACCGCGGGAGCGCGCCGAAGGCGGCGCAGGAAATGACGTAGCTCTCGTCCCTCCGGACGGAAGGCAGCAAGTCCGCCGGAGGAAGACTGATGACGCAGTACCGCCAGGTGCCCGCCCAGGTCGATCTGCCCGCGCTCGAGCACGCGGTGCTCGACTTCTGGCGCGAGCAGAAGATCTTCGCCAAGTCCTTGGAGCAGTCCGAGGGCCGCCCCGAGTGGGTGTTCTACGAGGGCCCGCCCACCGCCAACGGCATGCCCGGGGCCCACCACATCGAGGCGCGCGTCTTCAAGGACGTCTTCCCCCGCTTCCGCACCATGCGCGGCTACCACGTGGCCCGCAAGGCCGGCTGGGACTGCCACGGCCTGCCGGTCGAGCTCGCGGTGGAGAAGGAGCTCGGCTTCAGCGGCAAGCAGGACATCGAGGCGTACGGCATCGCGGAGTTCAACGCCAAGTGCCGCGACTCCGTGCTGCGGCACACCGACGCGTTCTCCGAGCTGACGACCCGCATGGGCTACTGGGTCGACCTCGACGACGCCTACGTCACGATGGACCCCGAGTACATCGAATCGGTCTGGTGGTCGCTCAAGGAGATCTTCAACAAGGGCCTGCTGGTCCAGGACCACCGCGTCGCCCCCTGGTGCCCCCGCTGCGGCACCGGCCTGTCGGACCACGAGCTGGCGCAGGGCTACGAGACGGTCGTCGACCCGTCCGTGTACGTCCGTTTCCCGCTCACCTCCGGTCCGCTCGCCGGCGAGGCCGCGCTCCTGGTCTGGACGACTACGCCCTGGACCCTCGTCTCCAACACGGCCGTGGCCGCGCACCCCGACGTGACCTACGTCGTCGCGACCGACGGCGAGGAGAAGCTCGTCGTCGCCGAGCCGCTCGTCGGCAAGGCGCTCGGCGAGGGCTGGGAGACCACCGGCCAGTCCTTCACGGGCGCCGAGATGGAGCGCTGGACGTATCAACGTCCGTTCGAGCTCGTGGAGTTCCCGGAGCCCGCCCACTACGTGGTCAACGCCGAGTACGTCACCACCGAGGACGGTACGGGTCTGGTCCACCAGTCCCCCGCCTTCGGTGAGGACGACCTCAAGGTCTGCCGCGCCTACGGCCTCCCGGTCGTGAACCCGGTCCGCCCCGACGGCACCTTCGAGGAGGACGTCCCGCTGGTCGGCGGCGTCTTCTTCAAGAAGGCGGACGAGAAGCTCACGGAAGACCTCCACGACCGCGGCCTCCTGTTCAAGCACATCCCGTACGAGCACAGCTACCCGCACTGCTGGCGCTGCCACACCGCGCTCCTCTACTACGCGCAGCCGTCCTGGTACATCCGCACCACGGCCATCAAGGACCGCCTCCTCCAGGAGAACGAGAACACCAACTGGTTCCCGGACACGGTCAAGAACGGCCGGTACGGCGACTGGCTGAACAACAACATCGACTGGGCGCTGTCCCGCAACCGCTACTGGGGCACCCCGCTGCCGATCTGGCGCTGCGAGGACGACCACCTCACCGTCGTCGGCTCCCGCGCGGAGCTCACCGAGCTGACCGGCACCGACCAGTCGGACCTCGACCCGCACCGCCCGTTCATCGACGACGTCACCTTCGCCTGCCCCAAGGACGCCTGCGGCAAGGCCGCCACGCGCGTGCCGGAGGTCATCGACGCCTGGTACGACTCGGGTTCGATGCCGTTCGCGCAGTGGGGCTACCCGTACAAGAACAAGGAGCTCTTCGAGAGCCGCTACCCGGCGCAGTTCATCTCGGAGGCCATCGACCAGACCCGCGGCTGGTTCTACACGCTGATGGCGGTGGGCACCCTGGTCTTCGACAAGTCGTCCTACGAGAACGTCGTCTGCCTCGGCCACATCCTCGCCGAGGACGGCCGGAAGATGTCCAAGCACCTGGGCAACATCCTGCAGCCGATCCCGCTGATGGACCAGCACGGCGCCGACGCGGTCCGCTGGTTCATGGCGGCCGGCGGCTCCCCGTGGGCGGCCCGCCGCGTGGGCCACGGCACGATCCAGGAGGTGGTGCGGAAGACCCTCCTCACCTACTGGAACACGGTCGCCTTCCAGGCGCTGTACGCCCGTACGTCCAACTGGGCGCCGTCCGCGGCCGATCCGGCCCCGGCCGACCGCCCGGTCCTGGACCGCTGGCTGCTGTCCGAACTCCACGCGCTCACCGACCAGGTGACGCAGGCTCTGGAGGCCTACGACACCCAGCGCGCCGGCAAGCTCCTCTCGGCGTTCGTCGACGACCTGTCCAACTGGTACGTCCGCCGCTCGCGTCGCCGCTTCTGGCAGGGCGACAAGGCCGCACTGCGCACGCTGCACGAGGTCGTGGAGACGGTCACCAAGCTGATGGCCCCGCTGACCCCGTTCATCACCGAGCGGGTCTGGCAGGACCTGGTCGTCCCGGTCACGCCGGGCGCCCCGGAATCCGTCCACCTGTCCACCTGGCCGGAGGCGGACCTCTCCGCCATCGACCCGGAGCTGTCGCGGCAGATGGTCCTCGTCCGGCGCCTGGTCGAGCTGGGCCGTGCCACGCGCGCGGAGTCGGGCGTCAAGACCCGTCAGCCGCTGCGGCGCGCGCTGGTCGCGGTGACGGGCTTCGACACCCTGAACCCCGAACTGCACTCGCAGATCACGGAAGAGCTGAACGTCGAGTCGCTGGCGTCCCTCTCCGAGGTCGGCGGCAGCCTGGTCGACACCACCGCCAAGGCCAACTTCCGCGCCCTGGGCAAGCGGTTCGGCAAGCGCGTCCAGGACGTGGCGAAGGCGGTCGCGAACGCCGACGCGGCGGCGCTCTCCCTCGCCCTGCGCGAGGGCACGGCCTCGGTCGAGGTCGACGGCGAGACGATCACGCTGGCCCCCGACGAGGTCATCATCACGGAGACCCCGCGTGAGGGCTGGTCGGTCGCCTCGGACTCCGGCGCGACGGTCGCCCTGGACCTGGAGATCACGGAGGAGCTCCGCCAGGCGGGCCTCGCCCGTGACGCGATCCGCCTGATCCAGGAGGCCCGCAAGAACAGCGGCCTGGACGTGGCCGACCGCATCGCCCTGCGCTGGACGTCCACGGACCCGGCGGTGATCGCGGCCCTGACCGAGCACGCGGGCCTGATCGCCGACGAGGTCCTGTCGACGGACTTCGCCCAGGGCGAGGCGGACGACACCTACGGCACCCCGTTCACAGACGAGGGCCTGTCGCTGACGTTCCGCCTGCGCAAGGCGTAACACCAGCACAACCGACGAAGGCCCGGTCTCCCTGCTCAGGGAAACCGGGCCTTCGCCATGAAACGGCCGTCAGCTGCACCAACCCAGGGGCGCGGGGAACTGCGCGCGCAGCCACATCGGACCAGCAGCCGCCTGACAGCCTGACCCGGCACCCTGCGAAGCAACCCGCGTAAAAGGGGCGAGCCCCGGACCGAAGTCCAGGGCTCGCCCCTTTGAACGCTGCCGACGCCTAAGGCGTACTACACCTCGTCAGTTGTCGTCCTCGTCGATCAGGAACCCACGCATCGGCGAGGGAGCCTGCCCCATCGGCGACGGCCCCTGCGGCCGCACCGGAGCCATCGGCTGGGTCATCGCGGGCGACATCTGCTGCTGACCGCCGTAGGACGGAGCGGCCGGCGCCGGAGCACCACCCATGCCGCCCGGGTTCCCACCGTACGACGGGGCGCTCGCACCGGCCGGAGCCATCGAAGGCGCCGGGGACGGCGGAAGCGACGCGGTCGCCGGGGTACGCGGCGGAGCCAGCGAGTCGTCGGCCTGGGTCTCCAGCTGACGCAGCTGCGACTCCAGGTAGGACTTCAGGCGGGTGCGGTACTCGCGCTCGAAGCCGCGCAGGTCCTCGACCTTGCGCTCCAGCGTGGCGCGGGCGGACTCCAGGGAGCCCATCGCGACGCGGTGCTTCTCCTGCGCGTCCCGCTCCAGGGCGTCGGCCTTCGCACGGGCGTCACGCTCAAGACCCTCGGCACGCGAACGCGCCTCGCCGACGATCTTGTTGGCCTCGGAGCGGGCCTCGGCGATCGCCTGGTCGGCGGTCTGCTGGGCCAGCGAGAGGACACGGGCGGCGCTGTCGCCACCGGGGCCCTGACCGGGGCCGCCCATCGGACCGCCCATGGGGCCGCCCATCGGGCCACCCATCTGCTGCTGCATGGGCGGCTGACCACCCATGGGGCCACCCATCGGACCCTGGCCCATCGGACCGGGACCCTGCGGGCCACCCTGGCCGCTGGGACCGGCGGGCAGCTGCGGCGCACCGCTCGGCAGCTGGGGCGGGCCACCCATGGGGCCGCCCATCTGCTGCTGCGGCGGGCCAGATATGCCGGCCGGCACGGGGCCGCCCGGTCCTCGCATGCCCTGCTGCGGCATCCCCTGCTGAGGCATTCCCTGCGGGGGCATACCCTGCTGCTGGTCCTGCGGACCGGGACCGCCGGGACCCTCCGGAGGCTTGCGCATGTTCTGCTGGTTCTGCGCAGCGGCGCGCGTGGCCGCGGCCAGCTTGGCGCGCAGGTCCTCGTTCTCGCGGAGCAGGCGGGTCAGTTCGGCTTCGACCTCATCGAGGAAGGCATCGACCTCGTCCTCGTCATAGCCTTCTCGGAGGCGGACGGTCGTGAACTGCTTGTTCCGCACGTCCTCGGGGGTCAACGGCATCTCTTCACCTCAACGTAGTCGTCGGCATCGGCAAGACGGTAGTTCACATCGCTCACAGCCGGCTCACGATCGAGATCAGGATGTAGACGATGATCATCAGTACGAAGAAGGACAGGTCGAGCGCCACGCCCCCGAGACGCAGCGGCGGAATGAACCGCCGCAGAAGCTTGAGCGGTGGATCGGTGACAGTGTAGGTGGCCTCCAGAACGACCACCATCGCCTTGCCGGGTTGCCACGAGCGGGCGAACTGGAAGACGTAGTCCATGACCAACCGGAAGATGAGCACGATCAGGAAGCACATCAGCGCGATGTAGACGACATCCAGAACCACGCTCATGACCTGTGCTTCCCTCTCCCCTGTTTTTCCGTGCTGCTGGGTACTACTTGTACTGCTGTTTCCGGCCTTGCGTCTCAGCTCTGGTTGAAGAACCCGCCCTCTGCGATACGGGCCTTGTCCTCCGCCGTGACATCGACGTTAGCAGGCGACAACAGGAACACCTTCTGCGTCACCCGCTCGATGCTGCCGTGAAGACCAAACACCAAACCGGCCGCAAAGTCGACAAGTCGCTTCGCATCTGTGTCATCCATCTCAGTGAGATTCATGATCACAGGGGTGCCCTCACGGAAGTGTTCCCCGATGGTACGGGCCTCGTTGTAGGTCCGCGGGTGAAGTGTGGTGATCCGGTAAGGCTCTCGTTCCGACACGACCTTGGGCATGATCACCGGTGCGTTCTTCTCCAGGCTCTGGCGTTCTTGTGTGATGGACGCCACGGGCGCGATGCGCGCCGGACGGCCGGATTCCGCGGCTAGCGAAGCGGAACGGGCGACCGGTTCACGCGGGGTGGACGGCTGTACGATTCGCACCTCTTCGTCCCTTTGGGACTGATGTGCACTGTGCGACTGGTGCACCGGCTCGTGGCGCCGGTGGTCCCGCTCGGGCTCCGGGTCGAGTTCCGGTTCGAAGTCGTCGTCGGGGTCAAAACCGCGGCCGTCGTACCCATCGTCCTCCACGAGGCCGAGGTAGACCGCCATCTTGCGCATCGCGCCGGCCATGCTCTGAGTCCTCCGCTCTGTGGTGGATCTGCTGACGACTGCCAAGTGCCTGCGATCCACGAGGTCGTTACACCCGCCTTCCGGCGGTAATGACCATATTTTCTGCTGTGGTCCGACTTCCTGGCGACGTTACCCGAGCCTCGCGCGGACTCCGAGTACCGCGGTACCGACGCGTACATGTGTCGCTCCGGCGGCCACGGCCTGTTCGAGATCCGCACTCATCCCTGCCGAGACCATGTTCGCAGCCGGATGGGCTCGGCGCAGGTCGGTCGACAAATCCATCAACCGCTCGAACGCCGCCTGTTGGCGCCCCGCGTACTCCCCGGTGAGCGGCGCGACGGTCATCAGTCCGTCGAGCCGCAGCCCCGGAGCGCCGGCCACGAGGTCGGCCAACTCTTCGATTCCGCCGGGCGCCACGCCACCCCGCTCCCCTCGCTCGCTCTCCCCCGCGTCGAGCGCGACCTGGAGCAGACACCCCACCTCGCGCCCGGCCCGGACGGCCTCCTTGGAGAGGGCCGTCACCAGCTTCGAACGATCGACGGACTGCACGAGATCCGCGTAACCGACCACGGATCGCACCTTGTTGGTCTGAAGCTGACCGACGAAATGCCAATTAAGGGGCAGATCCGAGCATTCGGCGGCCTTGGGTGCCGCGTCCTGGTCCTTGTTCTCGGCGACGTCGCGGACGCCGAGTTCCGACAGGATCCGCACATCGCTCGCGGGGTAGGTCTTGGTGACCACGATCAGGGTCACCTCTTCACGCTTGCGCCCCGCGGCCACGCACGCGGCGGCGATGCGCTCCTCCACCTTCGCCAGATTTGCGGCGAGTTCGCCCTTACGGTCCGTCATGCTCTCTCAGTCCAGCCAGACATATCCCGCGAGTCGCCCCGTGGTGCGCTCGCGGCGGTACGAGAAGTGGTCGCGCGACTCCAGCGTGCACACCGGCGACTGCTCCCGGTCGCGCACCCCGAGCCGGTCGAGCTGCGCGTGCACTCCGGCGGTCACGTCGACGGCGGGAGTGCCCCAACTCGTCTCGGCGTACGCCGCCGGTTCGACGGCGGCGACCTCGGCGCGCATCGCGTCCGGGACTTCGTAGCAGCGGCCGCACACCGCGGGTCCCGTGCGGGCGACGATCCGGCCGGGTTCGGCGCCGAGTTCGGCCATGGCCCGTACGGCGGCGGGGACGACCCCGGCGACCATGCCGGGCCGCCCCGCGTGGGCCGCGGCGACGACTCCGGCGACCGGGTCGGCGAGCAGGACGGGCGTGCAGTCCGCGGTGAGGACGGCGAGGGCGAGACCGCGTTCGGCGGTGACGACCGCGTCGACCTCGGGCACCGGCCGGTCCCCCCACGCCTCGGAGACCACCGCCACCTCCGCCCTGTGCACCTGGTTCATCCAGACCACCCGCGCCGGGTCGATCCCCAGCGACTTGGCGGCCAGTTCGCGATTCGTACGGACGGCGTCGGCGTCGTCGCCGACCGCTCCGCCGAGGTTGAGCTCCTCGTACGGAACGGCGCTCACCCCGCCCCACCGGTCGGTGAAGGCGAAGTGCGCGCCGCTCACGGTGTCGCGCCGTCCTATCACTTCAGGAAGTCCGGCACGTCCAGTTCCTCGGCCGCGCTGTCCGAGTAGGTGCGCGACGGCGGGACCGGCGGGGCGACCGGGAGGTCGGCGACCGGCTCCGGCGCGGGCTCCGGCTCCTCCTTCGGCGTGACGCTGCCGAGCGAGCCGAAGGACGGGCGGGACTCGGTCTGCCGTACCGGAGTGGGCTCCTCGCGGCGGCCCGAGGAGGAGGTCGAGCCGAGGACGGTGTCCCGGCGGGCCGGCGGCTGGCCGCCGTCGAAGCCCGCGGCGATGACCGTGACGCGCACCTCGTCGCCGAGGGCGTCGTCGATGACCGCGCCGAAGATGATGTTGGCCTCGGGGTGGGCGGCCTCGGAGACCAGCTGGGCGGCCTCGTTGATCTCGAACAGGCCGAGGTCGGAGCCACCGGAGATGGAGAGCAGCACACCGCGGGCGCCGTCGATGGACGCCTCCAGCAGCGGCGAGGAGATCGCCATCTCGGCGGCGGCCACCGCGCGGTCGTCGCCGCGGGCCGAGCCGATGCCCATGAGGGCCGAACCGGCCTCGGACATGACCGACTTGACGTCGGCGAAGTCGAGGTTGATCAGGCCGGGCGTGGTGATGAGGTCGGTGATGCCCTGGACACCGGAGAGCAGGACCTGGTCGGCCGACTTGAAGGCGTCGAGGACCGAGACCTGGCGGTCCGAGATGGACAGCAGCCGGTCGTTGGGGATGACGATGAGGGTGTCGACCTCTTCGCGCAGCTCCGCGATGCCGTCCTCGGCCTGGTTGGCGCGGCGCCGTCCCTCGAAGGTGAACGGGCGGGTGACCACGCCGATGGTCAGGGCGCCGAGGTTGCGTGCGATGTTGGCCACGACGGGCGCGCCGCCGGTGCCGGTGCCGCCGCCTTCACCGGCCGTCACGAAGACCATGTCGGCCCCCTTGAGGACCTCTTCGATCTCCTCGCGGTGGTCCTCGGCGGCCTTGCGTCCGACGGCCGGGTTGGCGCCGGCGCCGAGTCCACGGGTGAGTTCACGGCCGACGTCGAGCTTCACGTCGGCGTCGCTCATCAACAGCGCCTGCGCGTCGGTGTTGATGGCGATGAACTCGACGCCCTTGAGACCGACCTCGATCATCCGGTTGATGGCATTGACACCACCGCCGCCGACACCGATGACTTTGATGACTGCGAGGTAGTTCTGCGGTGCTGCCACGTCGAAGGCCTCTCGCCTCGAGTTACGTGTCGTCGTCTCGCGTGGTCATGCGATACGACGACGGATGCCGAATGGGACGGTCCATAGTGCCGACCCGAACCCTAACGTTGAAGTTTAGGGTTACCAGTGTGTCTGTTCCCTGGAGTCTTCTGAACAGGACACTAAGTCGACAAGTGGCGCACGTTCAACGAACACGCCGAACCTCCCGTTTTTCTTTTCACCCTATGTGATCAGCCGTAGCGGTAGCCAACCAGGGTGCTGGCCTGCGCGGATGTACGTCAACTCCCTGATGACGCAGGGGCGGTGGGAACCGAGACGTCGAAGTGCCGCGCACCGGGCGCCGCTTTCAGCAGAGCGGTGAGCGTGCGGGCCTTCGCGGCACCCTTCTCGCTGCTCCCCCACGCGACGGTCCGGCCGTCGCTCAACTCCAGCGAGATGTCGTCGTACGAACGCACCTTGACGGTCCGGGTCGTGCGCGCGACGGCGGCCGGAATGTCACCGGCGACGCGCACCGCCTCGCGCACCAGCCGGCCGTCGCCGAAGCGGCGCAGGCTCGGGGTGGCGGAGCCCGAGTCGGCGAGCGTCAATTCGAGTGCGGGGACGCCTTTCGGGGCCCGGGAAACCGTGGCAAAACGGACGCCGTCATCGTCCACTTCGACAAACTTTCCGCCCTTTTCGACAATCAGAACCGGAGTGCGCTCGACCACTTTCAGCCCGATTCCGTGCGGCCAGGAGCGAGTCACGTCAACCGAGTCAATTCGGGGCAATTTCCGGAGCAACCGCGCCTCAATCGCATCGGTGTCGACGGAAATCAGCGGCGATCCGAGCGGTACGTCGGCCGCCTCGCGCACCTGTGCCGGCGTCAGCACGCCGGTGCCGGAGACCGACACCCGTTCCACGCGCAGCCATGGGGAGCCGTAGAGCGCCCAGACGCCGCCGGCACCGAGGAGGACCAGCGCGACGGCGAGAATGATGATCGTACGAGGCCGCGGCGGCCTCAGCCGTCGGGCAGGGGGCGGAACGGACGACTCCTGCTGGCGTTCACCGCGTTCGGCGGTGGTCGGTCCGGCCACGCTCCCTGCCCTTCGGTCATACGTTCCTAGTGGCGTGCACGGTTGGCGGCGATCGCCTCGTACACCATGCCGACGAGCAGGTCGTCGGCGTCCCGGCGGCCGAACTCGGCGGCGGCGCGGGACATCTGGTACAGCCGGTGCGGGTCGGCGAGCACGGGCAGGACGTTCTGCTGGACCCACTGCGGGGTGAGTTCCGCGTCGTCGACCAGCAGGCCGCCGCCCGCCTTGACCACCGGCTGGGCGTTGAGCCGCTGTTCGCCGTTGCCGATGGGCAGCGGGACGTAGGCGGCCGGGAGTCCGACGGCGGAGAGCTCGGCGACGGTCATCGCGCCCGCGCGGCAGAGCATCATGTCGGCCGCGGCGTACGCGAGGTCCATCCGGTCCACGTACGGTACCGGGATGTACGGGGGCATCCCCGGCATATGGTGCACCTGCGGCAGTTCGTTCTTCGGACCGACCGCGTGCAGGATCTGGATGCCGGCCTGCTGGAGCCACGGGGCGACCTGCTGGACGACCTCGTTGAGCCGGCGGGCGCCCTGGGAGCCGCCGGAGACCAGCAGGGTCGGCAGGTTCGGGTCGAGGCCGAACGCCGCGCGGGCCTCGGGGCGGACGGCGGCCCGGTCGAGGGTGGCGATGGTGCGGCGCAGCGGGATGCCGATGTAGCGGGCGTCGCGCAGCTTGCTGTCCGGGGTGGAGACGGCGACCTTGGCGGCGTAGCGCGAGCCGATCTTGTTGGCCAGGCCGGGGCGCGCGTTGGCCTCGTGGATCACGATGGGCACGCCGAGGCGCTTGGCGGCGAGGTAGCCGGGCAGGGCCACGTACCCGCCGAAGCCGACGACGGCGTCCGCCTTGGTGCGCTCCAGGACCTGCTCGGCGGCCTTGATCGTGCCGCGCAGCCGGCCCGGCACGGTGATCAGCTCGGGCGTGGGCTTGCGTGGCAGCGGTACGGCGGGGATCAGCGCGAGTTCGTAGCCGCGCTCGGGGACGAGACGAGTCTCGAGGCCGCGCTCCGTGCCCAGGGCCGTGATCCCCACGGTCGGGTCCTGCCTGCGCAGGGCGTCCGCGAGGGCGAGCGCGGGCTCGATGTGGCCGGCGGTCCCCCCACCGGCGAGTACGACATGCACCGAAATTCACCGCTCTCCGGACGTGCGTGCCGCCGAGGCACGCCGTCGCATCGTGTTCCATCTCCGCGGCTCCCTGGTCCGAGCGGAGCCCCCGGCACCCCGCTTTCTACCAAAGCGGGGTTGCCGCATCGCAAGCGCGGCCCGCGCAGCGGGCTCGTCACGAGCGAAGGCGATCAGCAGCCCGATCGCGAACATGGTCGGCAGCAGGGCGGATCCTCCGTAGGAGAACAGCGGGAGGGGGACACCGGCGATCGGCAGCAGGCCGAGCACCGCACCGATGTTGATCACCGCCTGCGCGGTGATCCATGTGGTCACGCCTCCCGCGGCATACCTGACGAAGGGGTCCTCCGTGCGGCCGGCCACGCGGATACCCGCATAGCCTAGAGCCGCGAACAGGGCCAGCACCGACAGCGTCCCCGCCAGGCCCAGTTCCTCACCGGTGACGGCGAAGATGAAGTCCGTGTGCGCTTCGGGCAGTTGCCCCCATTTTTCCACACTCGCGCCGAGCCCGGAGCCGAAGATTCCGCCGGAGGCGAGGGCGTAGATGCCGTGCACGGCCTGCCAGCAGTCGGCTCCCGCGGACCGGGGCTCGGTGGCGCCGATGCAGGCGAGCCGGGCCATCCGGTTGGGGCTGGTCTTGATGAGGATCAGGCCGATCAGACCGGCGATCGAGAGCACCCCGACGAACAGCCGGGTCGGCGCCCCCGCGAGCCACAACAGGCCGAAGAGGATGGCCGTCAGGATGATCGCGGTCCCCATGTCGCCGCCGAGCATGATCAGCCCGAGCAGCATGAAGGCGACCGGGACGAGCGGCACCAGCATGTGCTTCCACTGGGTCAGCAGCTTCTTGTCCTGCTTGCGCGCGAGCAGGTCGGCGCCCCACAGGACGAGGGCGAGCTTGCCGAACTCGCTGGGCTGGATCTGGAAGGAGCCGCCGAGCGAGATCCAGTTCTGGTTGCCGTTGACCGCCATCCCTATCCCCGGCACCTGCACCAGGGCCATCAGGAAGACCGCGCCCGCGAGGATCGGGTAGGCCAGCGCCCGGTGCAGCTTCACCGGCATGCGCGAGGCCACGAGCAGCAGCGCGGCGCCGATCGCCGCGGCCAGCAGCTGCTTGCGGAAGAAGTACGAGCCTGGCAGCGACATCTGCAACGCCTTGATCTGAGAGGCCGAGTAGACCATCACCAGCCCCAGCACGGTGATCAGCAGGCTGCCGCCGAGGATCAGGTAGTACGCGGTCAGCGGCCGGTCCCAGGCCTTCTTCGCGCGCAGGTAGAGCTGTCGTACGGGATTGTCGCGCACGGTCCGGGAGGCGGCGGGACGTCTGACGGTCCGCTGCACGGGCGGTCGGCCGGTACGGCTGCTGGGCATCAGAGCCTCCGCTACGTCGGTCAGGAGCCGAGTTCGCGAACCGCCTCCGCGAACGCGTCACCGCGCTTGTTGTAGTTGGTGAACATGTCCATGGAGGCGCAGGCCGGGGCCAGCAGCACCGTGTCGCCGGGCTGAGCCAGCCGCTTCGCTTCCGTCACCGCCTGGAGCATCGCCCCAGTGTCGGTCCGGTCGAGGTCGACGACGGGTACTTCCGGCGCGTGTCGCGCGAGGGCTTCGCGGATCAGGGCACGGTCGGCGCCGATCAGCACCACGCCCCGAAGTCGCTTTGCCGACTTGGCGACCAGCTCGTCGAAGGAGGCCCCCTTGGCGAGCCCGCCGGCGATCCACACGATGGACTCGTACGCCGCCAACGAGGCTTCCGCGGCGTGGGTGTTGGTGGCCTTGGAGTCGTCGACGTAGGCGACGCCGTCCACGTCGGCCACGTGCGCGATGCGGTGGGCGTCCGGGGTGAAGGCCCGCAGACCGTCCCGTACGGCCTTGGCAGGCACCCCGAAGGCACGCGCGAGGGCCGCCGCCGCAAGGGCGTTGGCGATGTTGTGCGGGGCCGGCGGATTGACGTCGGAGACCTCGGCGAGTTCCTGGGCGTTCTTCTGCCGGTTCTCCACGAAGGCGCGGTCGACCAGGATGCCGTCCACGACGCCGAGTTGGGAGGGCCCGGGCGAGCCGAGGGTGAAGCCGATGGCCCGGCAGCCCTCCTCGACGTCGGCCTCGCGGACCAGGTCCTCGGTGGCCTTGTCGGCCACGTTGTAGACGCAGGCGACGCGATTGCCCTCGTAGACGCGGCCCTTGTCGCGCGCGTACGCCTCCATGGAGCCGTGCCAGTCGAGGTGATCCGGGGCGAGGTTCAGCACGGCCGCCGAGTGGGCGCGTACGGAGGGCGCCCAGTGGAGCTGGTAGCTCGACAACTCCACGGCCAGGACGTCGTACCGCTCCTCGCCGAGCACCGCGTCCAGCACCGAGATCCCGATGTTGCCGACGGCCGCCGTGCGCAGGCCCGCCGCCTTCAGGATGGACGCGAGCATCTGGGTGGTCGTGGTCTTGCCGTTGGTGCCGGTGATCGCGAGCCAGGGAGCCGCGTCGGGGCCGCGCAGGCGCCAGGCGAGCTCGACGTCGCCCCATACCTCGACTCCGGCCTCCCGGGCCGCCTCGAACAGCGGGCTGCCGGGCTTCCAGCCGGGTGACGTGACGACGAGTTCGGTGCCCTCGGGCAGAGTCCGGCCGTCGCCGAGGCGGACGGTGATGCCGAGCGCCTCCAACTCGGCGGCCTGCTCACGCGCGCGTGCGTCGTCGCCGTCGTTGACGACCGTGACGAGCGCCCCGCGCGCGTGCAGCACCTTGGCCGCCGGGATGCCGGAGACGCCGAGTCCGGCGACCGTGACGTGCTTGCCCTGGAAGTCCGCGGACACCGTGGAGGTCACTTTTCTGCTGCCCATCCCGCGTAGAAGAGACCCAGGCCGACGATCACACAGATGCCCTGGATGATCCAGAAGCGGACCACCACGAGGACCTCGGACCAGCCCTTGAGTTCGAAGTGGTGCTGGAGCGGCGCCATCCGGAAGACCCGCTTGCCGGTCATCCGGAACGAGCCGACCTGGATGACCACCGACATGGTGATGAGGACGAACAGGCCGCCCATGATGGCCACGAGCAGCTCCGTGCGGGAGCAGATCGCCAGACCCGTCAGGACACCGCCGAGGGCGAGCGAACCGGTGTCGCCCATGAAGATCTTGGCCGGCGAGGTGTTCCACCACAGGAAGCCGAGGCAGGCACCCATCAGCGCCGAGGCGATGACGGCGAGGTCGAGCGGATCGCGTACCTCGTAACAGGCGTTGGGGTTGGTCAGGGTGCCCGCGTTGGCGCAGGACTCCTGGAACTGCCAGACGCCGATGAACGTGTAGGCGCCGAAGACGAGCACGGAGGCGCCGGTCGCCAGACCGTCCAGACCGTCCGTCAGGTTCACGCCGTTCGACATGGCGAGGATCATGAACAGCGCCCAGATCACGAACAGCACCGGGCCGATCTTCCAGCCGAAGTCCGTGATGAACGACAGCTTGTCGGAGGCCGGGGTGTTGTTGCGGGCGTCCGGGAACATCAGGGCGAGCACGGCGAAGCTGATGCCGACGATCAGCTGGCCGGCCATCTTCGCCTTGGCCCGCAGACCGAGCGAGCGCCGCTTGACGATCTTGATGTAGTCGTCGAGGAAGCCGACCAGACCCATGCCGACCATCAGGCCGAGCACCAACAGGCCCGAGTAGGTGGGCGGGTAGCCGGTGATGATCTTGGACAGGAAGTAGGCGGCGACCGTCGCCAGGATGAAGGCGATACCGCCCATGGTCGGGGTACCGCGCTTGCTGGCGTGCTCGCGCGGGCCGTCGTCGCGGATGTACTGGCCGTAGCCCTTGCGGGCCAGCAGCTTGATCAGCAGCGGGGTGCCGACCAGGGTCAGGAACAGACCAATGACTCCTGCGAACAGGATCTGCTTCATCATCGGGCGGAAACCTCACCCTCGGCACCGGTCGCGAGCAGCGCAGCGGCGATGCTCTCCAGACCGACCGAACGGGACGCCTTCACGAGAACGACGTCCCCCGGGCGCAGCTCGCTGCGCAACAGGTCGACCGCCGCCTGTGCGTCGGACACGTGCACCGACTCCTCACCCCACGAACCCTCGTTATATGCGCCCAGTTGCAGCCAGGACGCTTCCCTGCCCCCGACCGCGACGAGCTTGCTGACGTTGAGCCGGACGGCGAGCCGTCCGACCGCGTCGTGCTCGGCGAGCGCCTCGTCCCCGAGCTCGGCCATCTTGCCGAGCACCGCCCAGGTCCGCCGCCCCCGGCCCATGGCCACGAGCGCGCGCAGTGCGGCCCGCATGGATTCGGGGTTGGCGTTGTAGGCGTCGTTGACGACGGTCACGCCGTCCGGGCGCTCGGTGACCTCCATCCGCCAGCGGGAGAGGGAGCCCGCCTCGGAGAGCGCGGTGGCGATCTCTTCCGCGGACATGCCCAGCTCATGGGCGACGGCGGCCGCGGCGAGCGCGTTCGACACGTGGTGCTCACCGTACAGGCGCATGGTCACGTCACTGTCACCGGAGGGTGTGCGAAGCCTGAAGGCCGGCTGTCCCGTGTCCGTGAGTCTCACGTTCTCGGCGCGTACGTCCGCTTCGTCGGACTCTCCGAAAAGGATCACCTTCGCCTTCGTACGGGATGCCATGGCCCGTACGAGAGGATCGTCGGCGTTGAGGATCGCCGCACCGTCCTCCGGAAGTGCCTCGACGAGCTCGCCCTTGGCCTGCGCGATCTGCTCGCGGCCGCCGAACTCGCCGATGTGGGCGGTGCCGACGTTGAGGACGAGGCCGATCTTCGGGGGCGTCAGTTCGGCGAGGTAGCGGATGTGGCCGATGCCGCGGGCGCCCATCTCCAGCACGAGGAACTGCGTCTCCGCGGTGGCGGACAGGGCGGTCAGCGGGAGCCCGATCTCGTTGTTGAGCGAGCCCGGCGTCCACACGGTCGGCGCCTTGCGCTGGAGCACCTGGGCGATGAGGTCCTTGGTGCTGGTCTTGCCGGCCGAGCCGGTCAGGGCGACGAGGGTCGCGCCGAGCCGTCGTACGACCTCACGCGCGAGGGCGCCGATCGCGGTCTGGACGTCGTCCACGACGATCGCGGGCACGCCGACGGGGCGCGACGCCAGCACGGCGGCCGCGCCCGCCTCGACGACCTGCGCCGCGAAGTCGTGGCCGTCGACGCGCTCGCCGACGAAGGCGACGAAGAGACTGCCGGGCTCCACTTCTCGCGAGTCCCGGACCACCGGCCCGGTGACCTGGACGGACGGATCCGGTATGTCGTGCGTCTGCCCGCCGACGACTGAGGCGATCTCGGCGAGAGAGAGGGCGATCACAAGTTCATCCCTGGGTCTTCTGGATGGCTTCTCGAAGCACCTGGCGGTCGTCGAAGGGACGGACCACCCCGGCGATGTCCTGGCCCTGCTCATGGCCCTTGCCCGCGACCAGCACGGTGTCTCCGGGCCGTGCTCGGGCGACGGCTGCGGCGATCGCGGCGGCCCGGTCCTCGAAGACCTGGACCTCGCCGCGCTCGTGTACTGGCACGGACGCCGCGCCCTCGAGCATGGTTGCGAGGATCGCGAGGGGGTCCTCGGAGCGGGGGTTGTCGGAGGTCAGTACGGCGGTGTCGGCGAGCCGTGCCACGGCGGCGCCCATCGGCGCGCGCTTGGTGCGGTCCCGGTCGCCGCCGCAGCCGAGCACGACGTGCAGGCTGCCCTCGGTGACCTTGCGCAGCGCCTTGAGGACGGACTCGACGGCGTCGGTCTTGTGGGCGTAGTCCACGACCGCGAGATACGGCTGTCCGGCGTCCACGCGCTCCAGGCGCCCCGGCACGCCCGGTACCGCGGCGACCCCGTCGGCGGCGGTCTGCGGGTCGAGCCCGGCGGCGGCGAGGGCGGCGATCGCGGCGAGGGTGTTGGCCACGTTGAAGGGGCCCGCCAGCGGCGACCTGGCGTGGATGCGCTCGCCGTCGGGGCCGATCACGGTGAACGTCGAGTCCATCGGACCCACCTGGACGTTCTCCGCGCGCCAGTCGGCGTCGGGGTGGCCCTCGGCGGAGAAGGTGACGACCGGGACCGTGGCCTCGTGGACGAGGCGGCGGCCGTACTCGTCGTCGAGGTTGACGACGCCGAGTCTGCTGCGTTCCGGCGTGAAGAGCTGTGCCTTGGCCCGGAAGTAGTCCTCCATGTCGGAGTGGAACTCCATGTGTTCCGGGCTGAGGTTGGTGAAGACGCCGATGTCGAAGACGCAGCCGTCGACCCGGCCGAGGACCAGGGCGTGGCTGGAGACCTCCATCGCGACGGCCTCGACGCCGCGTTCGCGCATGACCGCGAACAGGGCCTGGAGATCGGTGGCTTCGGGGGTGGTGCGCTCGGACTTGATGCGCTCGTCGCCGATCCGCATCTCGACCGTGCCGATCAGACCGGTGTTGTTCTTGGTCTTCAGGCCGCCCTCGACGAGGTAGGCGGTGGTGGTCTTGCCGGAGGTGCCGGTGATGCCGATCTGGAGCAGGTCGCGGCCCGGGTGGCCGTAGATGGTGGCCGCCAGTTCGCCCATCCGCGCGCGCGGGTCGTCCACGACCAGGACCGGCAGACCGGTCGCCGCGGCGCGCTCGGCGCCGGTCGGGTCGGTGAGCACGGCGACCGCGCCGAGGCCGGCGGCCTGGGTGACGAAGTCGGCGCCGTGCAGGCGGGCGCCCGGGAGGGCGGCGTACAGGTCGCCGGGGCGGACCGCGCGCGAGTCATGGGTGATGCCCGTGACCTCGGCGGTGCTGTCCGGCTGCGCGGCACCCAGCTGATCGGCGAGTTCCGCGAGGGGTGTTGCGGAGACCCGGACCGGCCGGGGCGGTCCCGGATATGTCACGGGATGGCCCTTCTGGGTGGTTTGGGACTGATCAGCGTGTGGCACGGCGGTGAGCGTACCGGTCACCCCCGCTCCGGAGCGAAGTGAGGGCGCGGACGTGCTCTGGTTCCCGGGATCGGGAGTGATCGTTGTCACGAGGTGGTTCCTGGCTGCTCGTACTGATCAGGGTGTGAAGGTGACGGGAAGGGAGGCGGACTTGGTTCCCGTCGGGGGGACCTGGAGGGTCTTCAGGGCGAACTCCATGACCTGCTTGTAGACGGGGCCGCAGATCTGGCCGCCGAAGTAACTGCCCTTGGTGGCGTTCTGGATCGCGCAGTACACGGTGATGCGGGGGCTGTCGGCGGGCGCGAACCCGGCGAACGACGAGGTGTAGCCGCGGTACCTGCCGGTGGCCGGATCCACACGGTTGGCCGTACCCGTCTTGCCTGCGACCCGGTACCCCGGAATGCGCGCCTTGGCGCCGGTGCCCGCCTCGTCGTCCACGACCGACTCCAGCATCTGGGCGAGGGTCTTCGCCGTCTTCTCGCTGATCACCCTTGACTTCTTGGGCTTCGCGGCAGGGGCGAAGCGTCCGTCGGGTCCCTGCGTGCCGCGCACCAGAGTGGGTTCGACGCGGACGCCGCCGTTGGCGATCGTCGAGTAGACGGAGGTGGCCTGCATCGCGTTGAGGGAGACACCCTGGCCGAAAGGAATCGTGTACTGCTGCGAGGTCGACCAGTCCTGGGGCGCGGCGAGGATGCCCTTCGTCTCGCCGGGGAAGTCCAGGCCGCTGTAGCTGCCGAGGCCGAACTTGCGCAGGTAGGAGTAGAGGACCCGGTTGGACTGGGCCTGGGTCTTGCCGAGTTGGCCGGTCGCCAGGATGGTGCCGATGTTGCTGGACATGGCGAGCACGCCGTTGAGCGTGAGGTACCAGGTCTTGTGGTCGACGTCGTCCTTGAAGAGCCGGTCGCCGCGGTGCAGCCGGTTCGGCACGGTGACGTGCGTCAGCGGCGTCGCGACGTTCTCCTCCAGCACGGCGGCCATCGACATGACCTTGGCGGTGGAGCCGGGCTCGTAGGCGTCCTCCACGGCCCAGTTGTGCAGGGTGCCGGGGTCGGCCTGGGAGAGGTCACCGGGGTCGAAGCCGGGCGAGTTGGCCATCGCGAGGATCTCGCCGGTCCTCGTGTCCTGCACTATCACGTACCCGCGGTCCGCCTTGGACTTGCGTACCTGCTCGGTGATGGCGTTCTGCGCGGCCCACTGGATGTCGCGGTCGATGGTGAGCTCGACGTCGCTGCCGGGCACGGCGGGCGTCTCCGTGGAGCCCGCGGTCGGGACCTGCCGGCCGCCGGACTGGGCGTAGCGGATCTTGCCGTCCTTGCCGGACAGCAGTGTGTTCAGCTTCTGCTCGATCCCGCCGCCGCCCTTGCCGTCGGCGTTGACCCAGCCCAGTATCCCGGCGGCGAGATCGCCGTTCGGGTACACGCGCTTGCTGGTGGCGACGGCGAAGACACCGGCGAGGACGTTGACCCCGGTGCCGTCCTCGGCCTTCGTCGCGAGCGCGCTCTTGAGGTCCTTGATCTGCTTCCAGACCTGCGGCGTCTGCCGTCCGGCGAGCTTGACGTACTGCCCCTTGGTGCGGAGTTTGCGGGTCAGGTCGGCCTGCTCCTGCCCGAGGATCGGGGCGAGCAGCGCGGCGGCCTGCTCGGGCCCGTCGTCGATCTTGAGCTGCTTGCGCTTGAAGAGCGTGGGGTCGGCCGTGATGTCGTACGCGTCCACGCTGGTCGCGAGGGCCACGCCGGCGCGGTCGGTGATCTGGCCGCGCTCGGCGGTCAGGGTGTAGCCGACGTACCGGTTCTGCTCGGCCTTGGCGGCGTAGGTGCTCGCGTCGACGGCCTGGACCTGGAGGAGCCGGACCGCGAAGGCGATCAGGACGAGGGTGAGGCCGAGGCTGACCATGCGCAGCCGGGGCCGGGGGCTGCCGAGCCGGATCTGGCGCGGGGCCGTGGCGCGCGCCGCGGGGCGGGGCGCCGCCGGGCGGCGGGCCGGGCGGGCGCCGGGGCCGGCGGGGCGCCGGCGGCCGTCGGGGGCGGGCCTGGCGGGTCCGGGCACACGGCGGCGCGGCGGTTCCCTGTCGGACACTTCCGTCACCTGCCGGGGGTCGGGGTCGCGGAGGACGGTTCGGTGGAGGGCGTGACTGCGGGGGTGGCGGTGGCTGCGGCCGTGGCGGTGGCTGCGGCCGTGGGCGTCGGGGACGCGGCCGGGACGGGCATCGCCTCGGGGGGCCGTACGACCTGGACCGCGGACTGCTCCGCGGCGGCGTTCGGGACGCCCCTGACGGTGCCGTTCGGGTCGAGGAAGGCCGGGTCTCCGCCGGGGACCATGCCGAGCTCGCGGGCGCGGCGCTGGAGGGCGTCGGGGGCGGAGTAGGCGTCGATGTCGCGCTGGAGGGCCTGTTCCTGGTCGGTGAGGCTCTTGGTCTCCTTCTGCAGGTCATCGAGTTTGAACGACCCTTCGCTGAGCGCGGAGTTCAGCACCAGGAGCCCGATGAGGCCGCCGCCCAGAAGGAGCACGACGAGGAGCACGAAGGGGGTGCGGGCGGCCTGGCCGGAACCGGGCCGGCCGGAGCCGGAATGGGGTGGGAAGAGCCGCGCGAGCCGAGCCGCCCGCCCCCTCAGTTCGGGTTTCCTGCTCACTCCGCTCCTCACTCGATGTCCGCCCTGATCCGCTCGGCGCCACGCAGTCTCGCGGGGGCGGCCCGCCGGTTCTCGGCGACCTCTTCCTCGGTGGGAAGTTCGGCACCGCGCGTGAGCAGCTTGAGCCGCGGCTGGTACTGCTCGGGGATCACCGGGAGGCCGGGGGGCGCGGTGTTGGCGGCGCCGGCCGCGAACACCTGCTTCACCAGCCGGTCCTCCAGCGAGTGGTACGACAGCACGGCGATCCGTCCGCCGACGCCGAGGGCCTTCACGGCGGCCGGGATCGCCCGCTCCAGGACGGAGAGTTCGCCGTTGACCTCGATGCGCAGCGCCTGGAAGGTGCGCTTGGCCGGGTTGCCCCCGGTGCGCTTCGCGGCCTGCGGCAGGGAGTCCCGGATCAGCTCGACGAGCCGCGCGCTGTTGCTGAACGGCTCCTTCTCGCGCTCGCGCACGATCGCGGCCACGATCCGCTTGGCTTGCTTCTCCTCGCCGTACGCCCGCAGGATCCGCACCAGTTCGCCCGGCGGGTAGGTGTTGAGGACCTCGGCGGCGCTGATGCCGGTCGTCTGGTCCATGCGCATGTCGAGCGGGGCGTCCTGGGCGTAGGCGAAGCCGCGGTCGGCCTCGTCGAGCTGCATGGAGGAGACGCCGAGGTCGAACAGGACGCCCTGGACGTGCGGGATGCGGAGTCGCTCGAGAACCTCCGGAAGCTCGTCGTAGACCGCGTGGACGAGCGTCGCGCGCTCGCCGTAGGGCGCGAGGCGCTCGCCGGACAGGCGCAGGGCCTCCTTGTCGCGGTCGAGGGCGACGAGGCGGGCCTCGGGGAACTGCTGGAGGAGGGCCTCGCTGTGGCCGCCGAGACCGAGGGTGCAGTCGACGACGACCGCTCCGGGGGCCCGCAGGGCGGGGGCCAACATGTCCAGGCAGCGCTGGAGCATCACCGGGACATGTCGCGTGTTGCTCAAGGGGCCCTCTCAGGTCCGGCGGGCCGTACGCACCGCCGGGTCCCCGCCCGCTCGTGAAGGGGAGGCCTGCCGGCGCCGGAAGCGTCAGCCGGCCGGGAGCGGGAGGAGGCCGAGCCGTACGTACGCGCCGCGCGCGTGGGGAGATCCGGTGACTGCGCCGGTTTCTCCTGGGGAATTCATGCCAGCAGGGAGACCTCGCCTCCCGCTTCGCGCCACTTTAGTCCACGGTGTCTCGCGGTCAATCAACCGGCCTGCGCGTCGCGGCGGGGCATCGGGTCGAGGCGTCCGACGGCGGGAAATCACCCGCTCGGGCGTACCCCGCCACCCCTGTGGCTTACCTCACAAAGAGAGCGTGATGACGGCCTTTTTCCCTTCTCACCGGAGGACCGGACCAGCTGTGACCAGTAACGTCGTCACCATGACGACTTCTGCATCCGCCGCCACCGCATCCGAAGGCGCCATACGTACCGGCGCCGTCACCGACCGGCTCGTCGCCGCGAACGAGCGGTACGCCGCCGCGTTCACCGACCCCGGCATGGACGCCCGCCCCGTTCTGCACGTGGCCGTCGTGGCGTGCATGGACGCCCGTCTCGACCTGCACGCCGCACTCGGCCTGGAGCTCGGTGACTGTCACACCATCCGCAACGCGGGCGGTGTGGTCACCGACGACGTGATCCGCTCCCTCACCATCAGCCAGCACAAGCTGGGCACCCGCAGCATCGTGCTGATCCACCACACCGGCTGCGGTCTGGAGGCGATCACCGAGGACTTCCGCACCGAGCTGGAGATGGAGGTCGGCCAGCGCCCGGCCTGGGCCGTGGAGTCCTTCCGGGACGTCGACCAGGACGTACGCCAGTCCATGCAACGGGTGCGCACCAACCCGTTCCTGCTGCACACCGACGACGTGCGCGGCTTCGTCTTCGACGTGAAGACCGGTCTGCTGCGCGAGATCGACCCCGCCTGATCCTGGTGGGCCGCCCTCCGAAGCTGTCGTTCTGCTGTTGATTTCCGGTTGCGGGCTACCCAAAGGGTCGCAAGCCCTGACAAATCGCAGGCAGTTGTCCACAGGCGAGTGACACGAATCGGTAACGGCAGCAAGAATGCGGGGATGGACGTCGCGCGGAACCATTTCCGCGTGGTGTCCGTGATTCGGGGTGGGCCGGTCCGCAACGCAGAGCGTCGGCCCGGAGAAAGAACGGGCCGAGGAGGGCCGGGTGACGACCTATGACGATCGAGCGAGCCTCACTGATCTGACTGCCACTGTGGAGCGAGTCCGCAGTTCGGTGGAGGGTGTGATCGAGGGCAAGCCCGAGGTCGTACGGCTTTCGCTGACCGTGCTGCTCGCCGAGGGGCATCTTCTGATCGAGGATGTCCCCGGCGTCGGCAAGACCATGCTGGCGAAGGCACTGGCGCGGTCCATCGACTGCTCGGTGCGGCGTATCCAGTTCACGCCCGACCTGCTGCCGTCGGACATCACCGGTGTCTCGATCTGGGACCAGCAGCGCCGGGACTTCGAGTTCAAGCCGGGCGCGATCTTCGCGCAGATCGTGATCGGCGACGAGATCAACCGCGCCTCGCCGAAGACGCAGTCCGCGCTCCTGGAGTCCATGGAGGAGCGGCAGGTCACCATCGACGGGCAGACCTACGAGCTGCCCAGCCCCTTCATGGTGGTGGCCACGCAGAACCCGGTCGAGATGGAGGGCACCTACCCGCTGCCGGAGGCCCAGCGCGACCGCTTCATGGCCCGGGTCTCCATCGGCTACCCCAGCGCGGAGGCCGAGCTGCAGATGCTCGACGTGCACGGCGGGGTGAACCCCCTGGACGACCTCCAGCCGGTGGCCCACGCGCACGACATCGTGAAGCTGGTCGACGCCGTCCGCGGCGTCCATGTCGCCGACCCGGTCCGGCGCTACGCCGTCGACCTGGTCGCCGCCACGCGCACCCACCCCGACCTCAGACTCGGCGCCTCCCCGCGCGCGACGCTGCACCTGCTGCGCGCGGCGAAGGCGTCGGCCGCCCTCAGCGGCCGGGAGTACGCGCTGCCGGACGACGTGCAGGCACTCGCCGTCGCCGTCCTGGCCCACCGCCTGCTGCCGACCGCCCAGGCCCAGCTGAACCGGCGTACCTCCGAGCAGGTCGTGCAGGAGATCCTGCAGCGCACCCCGGTGCCCCAGCAGCAGGGCGGCCTGGGCCTCGGCCACGGCACGCAGGGCTACGGCCAGCAGCCGCCGCGGAGGCTTGGATGACCACCGCCGCCGGGCCGGGCCACGCGGAGGCCGACCGGGGCGACAAGGGCGGGGTGCGCACCGCGCTGGCCGGCCTGACCACCCGCGGCCGGTCCTTCCTGGCCGCGGGCATCGCCGCCGCCATCTGCGCGTACGTCCTGGGGCAGAGCGATCTGCTGCGGGTCGGCCTGCTGCTGGCCGTGCTGCCCCTGGTCTGCGCCACCGTCCTGTACCGCACCCGCTACCGGGTCGCCGGCACCCGCCGGCTCTCCCCCGCGCGCGTGCCGGCGGGCAGCGAGGCCCGCGTCCATCTGCGGATGGACAACGTCTCCCGGCTGCCCACCGGCCTGCTCATGCTCCAGGACCGGGTGCCCTACGTGCTCGGCCCGCGCCCCCGCTTCGTCCTCGACCGGGTCGAGGCGGGCGGCCGCCGCGAGGTGTCCTACCGGGTCCGCTCCGACCTGCGCGGCCGCTACCCGCTGGGCCCGCTCCAGCTGCGCCTGACCGACCCGTTCGGCATGTGCGAGCTGACCCGGTCCTTCTCGTCGTACGACACCCTGACGGTGATCCCGCGCGTGGAGCCGCTGCCGCCGGTCCGCTTCAGCGGCGAGGCGAAGGGGTACGGCGACGGGCGGCAGCGCTCGCTCGCGCTGGCCGGCGAGGACGACGTCATCCCGCGCGGGTACCGCTACGGCGACGACCTGCGCCGGGTGCACTGGCGTTCCACCGCCCGCTACGGCGAGCTGATGGTGCGCCGCGAGGAGCAGCCGCAGCGCTCCCGCTGCACGGTGCTGCTCGACACCCGGGGTCTGGCCTTCCACGGCGCGGGCCCCGACTCGGCGTTCGAGTGGGCCGTCTCGGGCACCGCGTCGGCGTTGGTCCACATGCTGGAACGCGGCTTCTCCGTACGGCTGTTGACGGACACCGGCAGCTCGGTGCCCGGCGAGGGCGCGGACGGGTTCGCCGGCGCCAACCAGGAGTCGGCGGACGCGGCGGGCCTGATGATGGACACCCTCGCGGTGATCGACCACTCCAACGGCACCGGCCTGTCACGCGCGTACGACGTGCTGCGCGGCGGAAACGAAGGGCTGCTGGTCGCCTTCTTCGGCGACCTCGACGAGGAACAGGCCACGGTCGCCGCCAAGATGCGCCAGCGCAGCGGCGGGGCGGTCGCCTTCCTGCTGGACAGCGCGAGCTGGGGGCGGGAACCGACCGATGTGGCCGGGCCGTTGGACAGGAGCGAGGAGCGGTTGCGGATGCTGCGCGAGGCGGGCTGGACGGCGCTGCGCGTGCCGCGCGGCGCCTCTCTGACCGAGCTGTGGCGCCAGGCGGACCGGGAGCGCACCGGTCTCGGTGTGGCGAGTGGCGTGGGCAGCGAGGGGGCACCGGCATGAGCGGGCGGGCACGGCTGGCGCTGTGCGCCTGGGCGGCCACCCTGATGGCGTCCTGCGCCCTGCTGCCCCTGGTCGAACCGGCCACCTGGATCATTCAGGCGGCCTTCCTGCTGGGCATCCAGTCCCTGGTGGGCGCGGCGACCCGGCGGGTGCCGCTGGCCCGGCCGCTGACCGTGGCCTCGCAGGCGCTGGTCACGCTGGTGATGCTGACCCTTGTCTTCGCCCGGGAGCAGGCGGTCGCCGGGATCGTCCCCGGCCCCGAGGCCTTCCGGCACTTCGCCGACCTGCTCCAGCAGGGCAGCGACGACATCGCGCGGTACGCGATTCCGGCGCCGCTGGAGTCGGCCGGCATCCGGCTGATGATCATCGGTGGCGTCCTGGTCATCGGGCTCGCGGTGGACACCCTCGCGGTGACCTTCCGCAGCGCGGCTCCGGCCGGGCTGCCGCTGCTGGCGCTGTACTCGGTGGCCGCGGGGCTGTCCGACGGCGGCGCCGACTGGCTGTGGTTCGTGGTCGCGGCGGCCGGCTATCTGACGCTGCTGCTCGCCGAGGGACGCGACCGGCTCTCGCAGTGGGGGCGGGTCTTCGGCGGGGCACCGCGCACTCCCGGCGCGGAGTCCGGTGTGGTGGCCCCGGTCCGCACGGGGCGGCGCATCGGCGCGGTCGCGCTCGGGCTGGCCCTCGTGGTGCCGGTCGCCCTGCCCTCGATGAGCGGCGGCCTCCTGGACGGCGTGGGGGCGGGCGCGGGCGCGGGGAACGGCAGCGGGGGCACGATCTCCGCGGTGAACCCCCTGGTGTCCCTGCGCGACAACCTCAACGCGGACGACGACCGCCAGGTCCTGTCCGTGCGCTCCAACCCCGAGGCGGCCGCGAGCCAGTACCTGCGGATCGTCTCCCTGGATGACTTCGACGGCACCACGTGGAAGCCGTCCAAGCGCAGCATCGAGAAGGTTCCGGACGAGTTCCCCACCCCGCTCGGCCTCGGTGCCGACGTGCGGCGGGCCGAGATCACGACGCGGGTCTCGGCGGCCGACTGGTACCAGCAGGACTGGCTGCCGATGCCGTATCCGCCGAGCGGCGTGGACATCAACGGGAAGTGGCGCTACGAACCCGAGGGCATGACGCTGGTCGGGGACCACGGCCAGACCACGCGCGGGGCGACGTACACGGTCAGGAGCCTGGACGTGCGGCCGACGGCCGAGCAGCTCGCCACGGCGCCGGAGCCGCCCACGGCCCTGAAGCGCGAGTACACCGAGCTGCCGAAGTCCCTGCCCGCCATCGTCGCCAAGACCGCTCGTGAGGTCACCGCCGGCTCCGCGAACCACTACGACGAGGCGGTGAAGCTCCAGGAGTACTTCACGGTGACCGGGGGCTTCCAGTACGACACCCAGGTGCAGGCGGGCAGCGGCTCGCAGGCGATCGCCCGGTTCCTGCAGAACAAGCAGGGCTTCTGTGTCCACTTCTCCTTCGCGATGGCCGCGATGGCCCGCAGTCTCGGCATCCCGGCCCGGGTCGCGGTGGGCTTCGCGCCGGGTACGCCGCAGGGCGACGGTTCGGTGTCGGTGGGGCTGAAGGACGCCCACGCGTGGCCGGAGCTGTACTTCGAGGGGGTGGGCTGGACCCGCTTCGAGCCGACCCCGACCCGGGGGACGCAGCCCGAGTACACGCAGACGGAGACCCCGGGCAACAACCTGCCGGACACCGGCCGGCCGACGCAGTCGGCGAGCGCGGCGCCTTCCGCCGCCCCCTCAGCGAGCGAGAGCTGCACGGCGGAGCAGAAGAAGCTGGAGGCGTGCCCGAGCGAGTCCGCGGCGGCCGCGCTCACCACGGACGACGACGGTCCGAAGTGGTACGTCCTGCTGGCCTGGGCGCTCGGCGGTCTCGCCGCCCTGGCGATCCCGCTGTCGCCCGCGCTGTGGCGGATGCGGACCCGGGCGGTACGCCTGGGGGCGCACGGCCGGACCGAGGCGGACGCCGCGCTGCACACCCTGGCGGTCTGGCTGGAACTGACCGACACGGCCTGGGACTTCGGGATGGTGCCGGACGGGTCGCAGACCCCCCGCAAGGCGGCGGCCCGGATCGTCCGGCTGGGGCATCTCGAACCCGAGGCGGCGGCCTCGGTGCATCGTGTGGCCGAAGCGGTGGAGCAGGTTCTCTACGCGCCGCGGCCGCGTCCGGTGGCGGGGCTCGCGGAGGACGTCCGGCGGGCGATCGCCGGGCTGCGCGGTACGGCGCCGCGGAGCACCCAGCTGCGCGCGGCCTTCGCCCCCCGTTCCACCGTCCGGGTGGTGTGGGCCGTCTCGGAGTGGTGGAGCGGCGTCACAGCGCGGGTGGCGGCGGCCCGGCCGACCCTGCGCAGACCGTCCGGCCAGCAGAGCTGAGGCCGGAGGGCACGCGTCACGGCACAGGCCCCGGTCCGTGGGATATGGATCGGGGCCTCAGCTGTGTCCGCCGCTGTTTTCAGGCGCTCGCGTGGGCTCGGGAGGAGCGGGAGCCAGGGGCCTGGACGAGGGCATGCGTGAGGGGGTGACCGCCCGGCAGGCGGTCACCCCCTCATCGGCTTCTGGTCGAGCTACTGGCCGCCCTGTTCGTCGCGACGCCGCTGCCAGCGCTGCTCGATGCGGTCCATCATGGAGCGCTTCTGCCGTGGCTGACGGCGGGCGTGCGGTCCACCTGCCGAGGGCTGCTCGCCCGGCTTGGGGGCCTTGCGCCAGCCGGTCACGGCGAGTACCGCACAACCCAGCATGACGAGGAAGCCCACCACGCTGAGCCAGACCTGCTTGGCGACCATTCCTGCCATGAGGAGCGCGATACCCACGAGGAAGCCCGCGACCGCCTGGTACACCCGTCGCCGGGTGTACGTGCGCAGCCCGCTTCCCTCAAGCGCTGTCGCGAACTTGGGATCTTCGGCGTACAGCGCTCGCTCCATTTGCTCGAGCATTCGCTGCTCGTGCTCCGAGAGCGGCACGGAGTCCTCCTCATCGTGCAGTCGCCGGGGCGACCCGGGGGGTCCCTTCAGGATAGGCAGGGAATCGCCCCCGTGAAACCCGCCCCTCTACGCCAATTGGCCAACCGGATTCCGCCATGAACGTCCCGGCCACTGAATCTTCCATTCCCCAGTGGCCGACCCGTCATGCCGGGCGGTCTCCCTCGATCATACGGCGCTGGGCGCCCGATCGGGGGGCCTGTGGCGTACTCCATCTGCACCCAAGTCCCTGATCAGCGCGGCACCAGGACGGGGCACCCGGGCCTCAGGAGGTCGTCCGCGTCTCGCCGAGCACATGAAGCTGGGTGGCCACGGAGTGGAAGGCGGGGAGCTCGGCCGCCGCCTCCTCCAGCTTGAGCAGCGCCTCCAGGGCGCCGGGCTCGGTGTCGACCAGCACGCCGGGGACCAGGTCGGCGAAGACCCGTACGCCGTGCACGGCGCCGACCTCCAGGCCCGCGCCCTCGACCAGCGCGGTGAGCTGCTCGGCGGTGAAACGCCTCGGCACGGGGTCCCCGGCGCCCCATCGGCCGTTCGGGTCGGCGAGGGCCTGCTTGGCCTCCTTGAAGTGGCCGGCGAGGGCGCGGGCCAGCACGGCGCCGCCGAGGCCGGACGCGAGGAGGCTGAGGACGCCCTCGGAGCGCAGCGCGGCGACCACGTTGCGCACCCCTTCGGCGGGGTCGTCGACGTACTCCAGGACACCGTGGCACAGCACCGCGTCGTAGCTGCCGCGCTCGACCACGTCGAAGAGGCCGTGGGCGTCGCCCTGGACGCCCTGGACCCGGTCGGCCACGCCGGCCTCGGCGGCGCGGCGCTCCAGGGCGAAGAGCGCGTTGGGGCTGGGGTCGACGACGGTGACCCGGTGGCCGAGGCGGGCGACGGGCACGGCGAAGTTGCCGCTGCCGCCCCCGGTGTCGAGCACGTCCAGGGACTCCCGGCCCGTGGCCTTGACCCGTCGTTCGAGAGCCTCCTGGAGGACCTCCCAGACCACGGCGGTACGGAGGGAGGCGCGGGGTCGCAGCGGGTCCGACACGACAGTTGACTCCTCGGCGCGGCACCGCCTCTTGCGCGGCGGAGCGAACGGGCACCCTCCCCGCCCGGGCTACGGCGGGCGAAGGGCTTCAGGCGCCTCCACCCTATTGCCTCCGTTGCCTCACCCGGTCACCACGGGGCGGGGGCCGGGGGGACGTCTCATACGCCGGACGGCGCCGCCCCACGGCGCCCCCCGATGACGCCCCCGTCACCCCGCGTCCGGCATGTCCCTGCTCCCTGGGTGGTCGTCGGGGTCCGGGTGGTCGGCGTCCTGGCGGGGCTGGGGCAGGACCGGCTGGAGGACCAGCATCCGCTCGACGAGGCGCAGGAACATCGCCACGTCGCGTATGAGGTCGTCGGCGTCCCGGCGGGAGGCCGCGCCCTGGATGCCGGCCTCGGCCCGGGCGCGGCGCCGGGCCCCGGCGGCGAAGAGCGCGCTCCACTCGGCGAGCTCGGGCGCTATCTCGGGGAGCACTTCCCAGGCGCTCCGGATCTTGGCGCGGCGTCGGGGCGTGGGCTCCGGGCGGCCTCGCGCGGCGAGCACGGCGGCGGCGGTGCGCAGGGCGGCGAGATGCGCCGTCGCATAGCGCTCGTTCGGTGTTTCCAGGACGGCGGCCTCGTCGAGTCCGGCGCGGGCCTGGGCGAGCAGGTCGAGGGCGGCGGGCGGGGCCGTGGTCCGGCGCAGCACGGGGTGTACGTCGCTCGCCGGTCCGGTCAGTGAGGGGGCAGGGCCGGTGGCGCGGCGCCGACGGGCGGCTGCTGCGTGATAGCTGGCCATGACGAACCTCCTGTCGTCTGCGTGACGGCGTTGTGGCCGTATGTGCCCATCGTGAGGTATGGCACTGACAATCCGTTCTGACCTGCGCTTTTGCTTCGATCGAAGGTTCGGGTTACTTTTGCACTGACCAGTCAGTTCAAAAACCTGCCACACACTCAGGGGGTGGGCTGTGGACGGAATCGCCGTCGCAGCCGAGAGCCTCGGGCTCAAGGGACCGCGGGGGTGGGCCTTCCGCGGGATCACCTTCGCGGCCGAGCCGGGGTCGCTCGTCGCGGTCGAGGGCCCGTCGGGGACCGGCCGTACATGTCTGCTGCTCGCGCTCACCGGGCGGATGAAGGCCACCGAGGGGACCGCGACCGTGGGCGGGGCGCGGCTGCCGAAGCAGCTCGGGGCGGTGCGGCGGATGAGCGCCGTCGCGCATGTCGCCGGCGTCACCGACCTCGACCCGGCCCTCACCGTCGGGGAGCACCTGCGGGAGCGGGCCCTGCTCCAGCGCCGGTTCGGGGACTCCCTGCGCGCCCTGCTGCGGCCCCGCGCGGAGGGCGCGAACGAGGCGAGGCTGCGCATCGACGCCGCCCTGACCGCCGCCGGTCTCGACCCCGAGGCCCTGCCCAAGGGCTCGCGGACCGCCGTACGCGATCTGGAGCGGCTGGAGGGACTGCGGCTGTCCCTCGCGCTCGCGCTCATCGGGCGTCCGAAGCTGCTCGGCGTCGACGACGTCGATCTGAAGCTGTCGGATGCCGAACGGGCCGAGGCCTGGGGCCTGTTGAGGTCGCTCGCCGAGGCC
This sequence comes from Streptomyces sp. NPDC057280, assembly GCF_042668605.1. Lineage (NCBI taxonomy): Bacteria > Bacillati > Actinomycetota > Actinomycetes > Kitasatosporales > Streptomycetaceae > Streptomyces > Streptomyces sp. NPDC057280. The sequence continues at coordinate 1,286,844 of NZ_JBHUYR010000002.1, read as the reverse complement.
GGGACCACGGTCGTGGCGGTGTGCAGCGAGGCACCGGAGGACGCTCTGACGATCTCCACCGGACAGCAGACCGGACAGAAGGAGGGGACCGATGCGCTCGCCGCGACTGGCCGCGCTTGAGCTGCGGCGCTTCGGGCGGGGCAAGCTGCCGCGCGCCGCCCTGGTGGCGCTGCTGGTGCTGCCGCTGCTCTACGGCGCCCTGTACCTGTGGTCGTTCTGGGACCCGTACGGCCGGCTCGACCGCATCCCGGTGGCGCTGGTGAACGACGACAAGGGGGCGACCGCCGACGGGAAGAAGATCACCGCGGGGGACGACATCACCAAGGGGCTGCTCGACAGCGACACCTTCGAGTGGCACGAGGTGAGCGCCGCCGACGCGCGCGCGGGCGTCGAGGACGGCACGTACTACCTGTCGCTGACCATGCCGGCCGACTTCAGCGCACGGATCGCCTCCAGTGCGGGCGACTCCCCCGAGACGGGCGCGCTCCAGGTCAGGACCAACGACGCGAACAACTACATCGTCGGCCAGATCTCCCGCACGGTCTTCAGTGAGGTCCGTCAGGCCGCGTCCACGAAGGCGTCGCGGTCCTTCCTGGACCAGATCTTCATCTCCTTCTCCGACATCCACGGCGCGACCGTCAAGGCCGCCAAGGGCGCCGACAAGCTGGAGACCGGCACGGCCAAGGCCGAGAAGGGCTCCAAGGACCTCGCCGACGGGCTGACGGACGCCAAGAGCGGCAGCGGCAAGCTGTCCAAGGGGCTCAAGAAGCTCGACAAGGGCGCGGGCGACCTCCAGGACGGCTCGGCACAGGTCGCGGAGGGCACCCAGACGCTGGCCGACAAGGTCAACGGGGTCGCGGACAAGGTGGGCCCGTTCCTGAAGGACAACGAGAAGACGATCGGCGACACCGCCCAGCTCGTCGCGGACTCCGCCGGGGCGATCCGCGCCAACCTCGACACCCTGGTGAAGACGGCCCCTGTCGCCGCCAAGGGCGCCCACAAGGCCTCCGACACCCTGGACGACGTCTACAAGGCGCGCTGCACGGACCCCGTACTGCCGGACGGGGCCTGCGCCGACCTGAAGAAGGCCAAGGAGGCCGCCGCCGACGTGGCCACCATCGCGGACGACCTGAACACCCTCGTGGACGACCAGGACGGCGACCTGAAGACGCTCGACAAGAACCTGGCGACCCTCCAGAAGCAGGCCCAGGCCCTCGCCGACCGGGCGCCGAACCTGTCCGAGGACCTCGACGACGCCGTCTCCAAGATCAACAAGCTGAACGAGGGCGCGGGCAAGGTCGCCGCGGGCGCCAAGACCCTCCACACGGGCCTCGGCACCGCCAAGACCGGCGCCGGTGACCTGGACGAGGGTGTCGGCAAGCTCAAGACCGGCGCCGAGGATCTCAACGGCGGCATGTTCAAGCTCGTCGACGGCACCGGCAAGCTCTCCGACGGACTGCACGACGGCGCGGGCCGGATCCCCGACTACGACAAGGCCGACCGCGACGAACGCACCGGGGTCATGGCCGACCCGGTCCAGCTCGCCTCCCGCGACCTGCACAAGGCGCCCAACTACGGCACCGGCTTCGCCCCGTACTTCATCCCGCTGTCCCTGTGGGTGGGCGCGATGGTGGCGTACATGCTGGTGGCGCCGATGAACCGGCGCGCGCTCGCGGCGGGCGCCCCCGCCTGGCGGATCGCGCTGGCCGGCTGGCTGCCGGTGGTGGCGGTCGGGGTGCTCCAGACCGTCGCCCTGATGTCGGTGCTGCACTGGGCGATCGGCCTGCAGATGGTGCGGGCGGCCGGGACCGTGGGCTTCCTGTTCCTGGTCACGGCGTGCTTCGCGGCGATCGTGCAGTGGCTCAACGCCCGCTTCGGGGCGGCGGGACGCATCCTCGTCCTGGCCTTCCTGATGCTCCAGCTGACGTCCGCGGGCGGCACGTACCCCGTGCAGACCAGCCCGGGCTTTTTCAACGCGATCCACCCCTTCCTGCCGATGAGCTACGTCGTCGAGGCGCTGCGCCGGCTCATCACGGGCGGTGGGCTCGGTCCGGTGTGGCACGCGTGCGTGGTGCTCGTCGCGTTCACCGCGGGCGCGCTCGCGCTGACCGCGCTGTCGGCCCGCCGCCGCCAGGTGTGGACCCTCGACCGACTGCACCCGGAGCTGAGCCTGTGACCTCGACGACCTCCCCGGAGCCGGCAGCTGTGACAATCAGGGCCATGGAAAGCAGCAGCGGCAGCACGCGCCGCGAGGCCACCCGCCAGAAGCTCTACGAGGCGGCCGTCACCCTCATCGCGGAGCAGGGCTTCTCCGCCACCACGGTCGACGAGATCGCCGAGCGGGCCGGGGTCGCGAAGGGCACCGTCTACTACAACTTCGCGAGCAAGTCCGTCCTCTTCGAGGAGCTGCTGCGGCACGGCGTGGGACTCCTCACCGCCTCCCTCAAGGAGGCGGCGGAGCGGACGGCCGCGGCGGGCGGCAGCAAGACGGACGCCCTGGACGCGATGATCCGGGCCGGTCTGGTCTTCATCGACCGCTACCCGGCCTTCACGCAGCTGTACGTGGCCGAGCTGTGGCGCACCAACCGGGCCTGGCAGTCCACGCTCATGGTGGTCCGTCAGCAGGCGGTGGCGGTCGTCGAGAACGTGCTGCGCGAGGGCGTCGAGGGCGGCGAGTTCCATGAGGCGATCGATGTCTCCCTGACCGCCTCGGCGCTCGTCGGCATGGTGCTGGTGGCCGCGCTGGACTGGAAGGCGTTCCAGCCGGAGCGCTCGCTGGACGACGTCCACTCGGCGCTGTCGCGGCTGTTGCAGGGCCGGGTGAGCGGTACGCGCGCGTAGACACGAAAGCGCCGGTCCGCTGTGGCCGCGTCCCCCGCGGGCCACCTCGAACCGGCGCTCTCTCGTGCTCCCCCGTTTCCCCCGTCCCCCCGTTGGACCCCCGTTCGGTCGTTCCCCCGGGCCCCCGTGCCTCGCTCCCGCCGACTTCCGCCGGCGGAAGGAGCGGATCCGGGGCGGCTCCGTTCCGGCGCCCCGTGTCGCCGGTGCCGGAGCCGTTCCCTTCTCCGTGGCTCCACTCTCTCGTTCACGCAGGTCGGGCCCCATCCGCGCGCGTACTCATCTCGCCCCCTAGGTACGGATACTCAGAGCTGCGCACTCAGGCCCAGGACGCCCCGTCGCCGACTGGTTACGATCGCCTCCGTGTCGGTACTCCCTCTCGTCTTCACCAGCGGCTGGGCCAGCGGAATCAACGCGTACGCCGTCGTGCTGCTGCTCGGCGTCTTCGGCGCGACCGGGCTGAGCGACGACGTCCCCGAGACCTTGCAGCGCCCTGAGGTCCTCGTCACAGCGGGCTTGCTGTTCCTGTGCGAGGCCGTCGCGGACAAGATCCCGTACGTCGACTCGGCGTGGGACTCCGTGCACACGCTGATCCGGCCCGCCGCGGGCGCCTGGGTCGGCGCGGTGCTGGCCGGCCAGAGCGGCTCGCTCAACGACGCGGTCGCGGGCCTGGTCGGCGGTTCGACGGCGCTGGCCAGCCACGCGGTCAAGGCCGGGACGCGGATGGCGGTGAACACCTCGCCGGAGCCGCTCAGCAACGTGATCGTGAGCCTGGCCGAGGATCTCGGCGTCGCCGGCCTCGTCACCTTCGCGATCTTCCACCCGCAGGCGGCGGCGATCATCGCGGCCGTGCTGCTCATCGGCGGGCTGGTGATACTGATCTTCCTCATCTCCCGCATCCGGCGGTTCCTGCGGCGCAGGGCCCAGCGCCGGGAGGAGAAGCGGCTCGCGGGCCGCTCGGGGGCGCCGCCGGGCTGGTGACCCCACCTGTCACCGGAGCTGTCAGTGGCGGCCGATAAAGTCGCGGGCATGGCACGGATTGCGGTGATCGGCGCCGGGATGGGCGCGATGGCGGCCGCTGCCCGGCTGGCCGTCGCGGGCCACCGGGTGGCGGTGTACGAGCGTACGGAGACGTACGGCGGTGCGGTGCGCCGCTTCGAGCGCGACGGCTTCGCCTTCGACACCGGCCCGGGGTTGCTGCCGCTGCCCGCCGTCTACCGCGACCTGTTCATCAAGACCGGCAAGGAGCCGCTGGAGTCGGTCGTCGAGCTGACCCAGGTCGACCCGTCGTCGCGGCATCTCTTCGCGGACGGCACGGATGTCTCGCTGCCGAACGCGTCCCGCGCGGGCGTGGTGGCCGCGCTGAACGAGTCGCTCGGTGCGGGCGCCGGTGACCGCTGGGGCGACTTCCTGGTCCGGGCCCGCGAGGCCTGGGACCGCACGCGCCGGCCGCTCCTGGAGGAGCCGCTGTGGCCCAACTGGTCGGTGCTGGCCGAGCGCGAGCCCTACCCGTCGGTCCCGCACAAGAAGCTCCTGCGCACCCGCCGCGCCGGACTGCTCGCCGAGATCGGCGCGTGGGAGCTGCGCGATCCCCGGCTGGCCGCGCTGCTGGACGGCTACGCACTGGCGTACGGCCTCGACCCGAGCGCCGCCCCGGCGAGCGCAGCGGTGCTGCCGTACCTGGAGCATGCCTTCGGGACCTGGTATGTCCGCGGCGGCCTGCGGGAGTTGGCGCGCGCGGTGTACGAGCGGTGTGTGGCGCGCCGGGTGGAGTTCCACTTCGGCGCCGAGGTCACCGGGGTGATGGAGAAGGACGGCCGGGCGGCCGGGGTCGAGTTCGCCGACGGCGGTGTGGCGGAGGCGGACCATGTCGTGGCGGGCGTGGACCCGGCCCGGCTCGCCGGACTGACGGAGCATCCGCTGTACGGCGATGGCGGGGTGCGGCCTGGCCCGGCGGCGGACCGGCCGGGGAGGTTCACGGTGCTGCTGGCGCTGCGCGGCGCGCGGGAGGCCGGTGCGGTCCATCGCACGGTGGTGCACGCCCCGGACCGCGCAGCCGAGTTGGCGTTCCTCGACTCCGCGCGCGGTGAGCCGGCACGTCCCACCGTGACGGTGCTGCGGCCGGATGATCCCACGCTGCACCCCGCGGGAGACTTCGAGTCGGTGGTGCTGTCCGCCACGGTGCCGACCCGGGCCGACTGGGGTGTCGACGCGACCGACGACCGGTTCGCCGACCTCATGGCGGCAGCGGCGGAGGCGGCCGTGCCGGGGCTGCGCGAGCGGCTGATGTGGCGTGAGGTGCGTACACCCGAGCACACCGAGGCCGAGACCGGCGCCTCGTTCGGCGCCGTACCCGCCCCCGCGCTGGCCGCCGGCGAGGGCCGTTTCCTGCACCCGGCCAACACGACCCCGCTGCCGGGGCTGTACCGGGTGGGTGGCTGGGCGCATCCCGGCGGCGGTCTTCCGCACGCCGGGATGTCAGGGGCGCTGGTCGCCGGACTGATCGTGGAGGGACCGGACTTCCGGGGCTCTCAGTGACCCGCGCGCCGAGCGCCCCTCGGCGTCAGAACCGGTACTGCTCGTCGTAGCCGTTCCCCTGCTGGCCGTTGCCCTGGTAGGGGTACTGCTGCTCCGGCGGGAGTTCGCCGCCGTAGGAGTCGTCGGACCGCTGCTGCGGGACCCAGACGCCGCCGGCCGGGGTCTCGCCGCCGTAGGTCGCGTTGCCGTACTGGTCCTGGCCGTACGCCTGCTGGCCGTAGCTCTGCTGGCCGCCGTACGAGGTGTCGTAGCCGACGCCGCCGTAGGTCTGGGTGCCGATGTACGGGTCGGAGTAGGCGGCGTACTGCTGCTGTCCGGCCATGTCGTAGCCGTACTGCTGCTGGTCGTAGCCGGTGTAGCCGTCGTAGGAATAGCTCTGGTCGGCGCCCTGGGCGGCCGTCGCGTACTGGTCCTGGCCGGCGTAGGTGCCGTCGCCGGTGGCCGCCGGGTAGGGGGTGTCGCCGTATATGCCGTAGGAGCCGGTGTCGTCCGGCATCGGCTGGGGCTCGTAGACCGCGGTGGTCTCGGCCGCCGCGGCGGGGCGGGCGGGCGTGAACACGTCGTCGCGGTCGTAGTCGTCGCCGTAACCGGCCTGTTCCTGACGGTAGTTGGCCTCGTCGCCGTAGTCGGCGTCCGACGCCTCGAGGTCGGAGACCTCCAGGGTGGGCTCCTCGCGACCGCGTTCACGGCGGGGGCGCTTGCCGCCGGTCAGGCCGCCCAGGGCGGCCGGCGGATTGACCGCCCAGCCCTGTTCGAAGCCGCGGCGGAAGGAGAGCGTGACGTACGTCTGGCCGATCGCGAAGGCGATGGCGCCCAGCCCGATGACGATGACCGAGGGGATCAGCACGCCGAGGACGACGCCGAGGAAGCCCGCGAAGGCGAGCAGCCGCCAGCGCAGCCGCGCCTTGTACTGGAGCAGCACCTCGCCGAGCAACCACAGCGCGACGATGCCGAACGCGATGTAGAGGACCGTCCAGCCCATGTACGCCCCTCTCCCAGTGACCGCTACGCAGTGTGTCGTATATCCGTGCGGCCGGTCTAGGCCTGCGGTGGGTGGTGCAGGCCCAGGTTCTCGTAGATTTCCAGCGTCGCCGTGGAGTTGTTGAGCGTGATGAAGTGCAGTCCGGGCACTCCCTCGGCCAGCAGCCGCGCGCAGAACTCGGTGGCGAATTCGATACCGATGGAGCGTACAGCGGCCGGATCGTCTTTTGCTGTGAGGATCCGCTCTTTCAGGACGGACGGGATCGACGCGTTGCTGAGCTGCGGAAGTCGTTCGAGCATCTTCACACTCGTGACCGGCATCACCTCGGGGATGACCGGGGTGGCGCAGCCGGCGGCGGTCACGCGGTCGCGGAGGCGAAGGTAGGACTCGGGCTTGAAGAACATCTGCGTGATGGCGTAGTCGGCGCCGGCGCGGCACTTGTCGACGAAGTGCTCGACGTCCGTGTCCCAGTCGCCGGAGCGCGGGTGCATCTCCGGGAAGGCGGCGACGCCGACGCAGAAGTCACCCGACTCCTTGATGAGCCGGACCAGTTCGGCCGCGTACGTCAGGCCCTGCGGATGCGGCACCCAGTCGCCCATGGGATCGCCGGGCGGGTCGCCGCGCACGGCGAGCATGTTGCGGATCCCGGCGTCGGCGTACTGGCCGATGATGTTGCGCAGCTCGGCGATCGAGTGGTTGACCGCGGTGAGGTGGGCGACCGGGGTGAGCGTGGTGTCCGCGGCGATCTGCTCGGTGGCGCGGACGGTGCCGGCGCGGGTGGAGCCGCCGGCGCCGTACGTCACGGAGACGAAGTCGGGGGCCACCGCCTCGACCCTCCGCAGCGCGTTCCACAGGTTCCGCTCGCCCTTCTCCGTCTTCGGAGCCCAGAACTCGAACGAGTACGCGGTTTTACCGGTGGCGAGGATGTCGCGCACGGTGCGTGCGCGGTCCGTCCTGGTGGATGCGGTTCCGAGGGCCATACCGGCAGGTTAGCCAGGGGGCGCTGGTCACCCAACCAGATCGCGGAAATTTGCCCGTTTTGTCGATTTGTTGTCCACCCCTCGGACAGTTTTCGTCCATCGGGGGCTCCCGATGTGGCTGGTCACCGCCGGCGCAGGCGGTTGGCGAACTCCGCGGCGGCCGCGCCGGGGTCGGTCGCCTCCGTGATGGCCCGTACGACGACGACGCGGTCGGCGCCCGCCTCCAGCACCTCGTCGAGGTTGCCGAGGTCGATGCCGCCGATGGCGAACCAGGGGCGGTCGGTGCGCAAGCCGGCGGTGTGGCGGACCAGGTCGAGGCCGGGGGCGTGGCGGCCGGGCTTGGTGGGGGTGGGCCAGCAGGGGCCGGTGCAGAAGTAGTCGACGCCGTCCTGGACCGCCGCGGCTTCCGCTTCCTGCTCCGCGTGGGTGGAGCGGCCGATGAGGACGTCGTCGCCGAGGATCGCGCGGGCCGCGGGGACCGGGAGGTCGCCCTGGCCGAGGTGGAGTACGTCGGCCTGGGCCGCGTGGGCGACGTCGGCCCGGTCGTTGACCGCGAGGAGCTTGCCGTGGCGGGCGCAGGCGTCGGCGAAGACCTGGAGGTGCTCCAGCTCCTCGGCGGCCTCCATGCCCTTGTCGCGGAGCTGCACGATGTCGACGCCGCCGGCCAGGACCGCGTCGAGGAACTCCGGGAGGTCGCGCTGGCGCTTGCGGGCGTCCGTGCAGAGGTAGACGCGGGCGTCGGCGAGCTGGGCGCGGGTGGTGCGGGCGGCGTCGGTTGCGGCGGTCATGTTCGGTCCCCCGGTGTCGGTGGCGTGCGGGCCGTGGACGAGTGCGGTCGGCCTTGGCGGGCGGTAGTGAACCACAGGTGGGTCGGGGCGGGGGCATGCCGGTACGCCGTGGTGGGGCGCGCGGGCCGGGGAGGGTGTCACTCACCCGCGTTGGCGGGGTGCCGCTGCGCCCACCCGTGCCGCCCTGCGGCACGACTGCCCGCAGCTATGGCGGAGGCCTGACTGCCGCCGCTCGCGTGGGACTGCGCCCAGCGACACGACCGCCCACAGCTACCGCACAGACCTGGCCGTCGCCGCGCCGGGTGGGCCGCCGCCCCAGCGGCACGACTGCCCGCAGCTGCGTAGGGACATGTCCTCGCAGCTACGGCAGACGGCTCCTGGGGCTGGACAGCGTTCGACTCAGACGGCCAGCGCCTGGGCGCGGCGCTTCACCTCCGTGCCGCGGTTCTCGCTCAGGGCCTGGGCCGGGGTGCCGGGCAGGCTGTCGTCCGGGGTGAAGAGCCACTCCAGCATCTCTTCGTCGGTGAAGCCGTCGTCCCTCAGAAGGGTCAAGGTCCCGGCGAGGCCCTTGACGACCTTCTGCTCGGCCCCGTCGATGAAGGCGGCGGGGACGTGCAGTGCGCGGTTCTCACCTCGGCGTACGGCGATGAGCTGGCCCTCCTTGACCAGCTGCCGAACACGCGTCACCTCGACGTCCAGCATTTCTGCGATGTCGGGGAGGGTGAGCCAGGCGGGGACGAGAGCATCGATCTTTGCGTCAATCTCGGTCACGGAATCAAGCCTGCCATCCCGCACTGACAGTCGGAAGCCGGGGCCGCCCGAAACGGCTCCCACCTCGACATTTCCGCTGGACCATCGCCTAGACGACCGCCGCCTTCAGCGGCCGGCCGGGATCCGACAGCAACCCGGTGTCGAGCGCCGTCCCCGCCTCGATCAGGCGCCGCCCCTGGGCCAGATCCCGCGGCCGGCCCACCGCCAGCAGCGCGACCAGCCGGTTCTCCCGCAGCCAGCACACCGCCCAGGCCGGTCCGGACGGGTCCCCGCGCCACAGGACCGTGTCGGCGGCCGGGTGATGGCCGGCGTACTGGACGAAACGGCCGAACTGCTCGGACCAGAAGTACGGCACCGGGTCGTAGACCGACGGCGTCTCGCCGATGATGTTGGCCGCCACCGTGCGCGGCCCCTGGAGGGCGTTGTCCCAGTGGTGGACCAGCAGGCGCTCGCCGTAGCGCCCGGAGGGGAAGGACGCGCAGTCGCCCACGGCGTACACGTCCGGGACCGATGTGCGCAGCGCCGCGTCGGCCACGACCTCTCCGTGCGCGCCGAGGCCGATACCCGAGCCGGAGAGCCAGGACGTGGCCGGGCGGGCGCCGATGCCGACCACGACCGCGTCCGCGGGCAGCCGGGAGCCGTCGTCGAGGACGACCTCACCGGGCTCGACGCGGGCCACGCGCGCGTGCGTGCGCAGTTCGGCCCCGGCGTCGGCGTACCAGGCCGCCATCGGCGTGGCCACCTCCGCGGGCAGCGCCCCCGCGAGCGGCCGGTCGGCGGCCTCGACGACGGTCACCGCGCAGCCCGCGTCGCGCGCGGCGGTGGCGAACTCGGCGCCGATCCAGCCCGCGCCGACGACCACGATGTCGTGCTGCCGGGCGAGCACCGGGCGCAGCCGTTCGGCGTCGTCGAGGGTGCGCAGCAGATGGACGCCGGGGACGCCCTCCGTGCCGGGCAGCCGGATCGGTTCGGCGCCGGTGGCGAGGACCAGGACGTCGTACGGCACCGGACCGCCCTCGGTGTCCAGTTCGTGGTCGGCCGGGCGGACGCCCAGCACCTCGAGGCCGAGCCGCAGTTCGATGCCGAGCGCCTCGAAGTCGACGTCGAAGGCGGAGCCCTCGGCCTTGCCGAGCAGCACCGCCTTGGACAGCGGCGGCCGGTCGTAGGGCTGGTGGGGTTCCGCGCCGATCAGCGTCACCGTGCCGGTGAAGCCCTGTTCGCGCAGGGCCACCGCGGTCTGTACGCCGGCCATGCCAGCGCCGACCACGACCACACGCCGCCGCGCCTGCGTCTCCGTCTCGTCGCTCACCTGATCACCATAGACAACTGACAATTTGTCAGTCAGGAGCCCTGCACAGTGACCTGCTCCACAACGCTGGTCCCGCTGCCGGGCTGCGACTCCCACTCCCAGCGCTCCTCAAGGCGCACCCGCCCGTCCGCGAGCTCCACGACCGTCGACACGCAGTGCCCGCTCGACGTCGTCCCGTCGTGCTTCAGCTGCACGTACCGGAAGTCGAGCCGGTCGCCCGCGCGCGTGCCCACCAGGTGCCCGCGGACGACATCGCCACCGGCGTACTCGGCCCAGATCTCGCCGTCCTTCTCGTGGTAGGTGAACCGGGTCCGGGTCCCCACCTGACCTGGCGCTTGGTCGGCGACCGGGGCGAGGACGAGACCGTCGAGCGAGCGTGCCACCGAGAGAGGCTCCCTTACTGAGACATACGACGTCGGGCTAGGGTGGCCAACGTAGAGCACTCGCGGGAGCCCGGACGCACCGGGCTGAGAGGGAGGCTGGCGGCCTCCGACCGTACGAACCTGATCCGGGTCATGCCGGCGAAGGGAGGGGCTGGACGCCCATGTCCTCACGTACGTCAGACGTCCTCGTCGTCGGGGGCGGAATCATCGGCCTCGTCACGGCCTGGCGGGCCGCGCAGCGCGGTTTCGCCACGGCTGTCGTGGACCCCGAACCGGGCGGCGGGGCCGCCCAGGTGGCGGCCGGCATGCTCGCCGCCGTCACCGAACTCCATTACGGCGAGCAGACCCTGCTCGGCCTGAACCTGGCCTCGGCCCGCCGCTATCCGGGTTTCGCGGCCGAGCTGACCGACCTGACCGGGCTCGACCTCGGCCACCGCCGCTGCGGCACGCTCGCCGTCGCCCTGGACGCCGACGACCGCGCCCATCTGCGCGAACTGCACGCCCTGCAGCAGCAGTCGGGGCTGGAGTCCGAGTGGCTGTCGGGGCGTGAGTGCCGGCGTCTGGAGCCGATGCTCGCGCCGGGCGTGCGCGGCGGGCTGCGGGTGGACGGCGACCACCAGATCGACCCCCGGCGGCTGACCAGGGCGCTGCTGGCCGCCTGCGAGCGGGCGGGCGTGGTGTTCCACCGCGACTGGGCCGAGCGGCTCGACGTCGTGCGGGACCGGGCCGCAGGCGTCACCACGACCGGCGGTACGCGGCTGGGCGCGGGGCAGGTCGTGCTGGCGGCGGGCAGCCTCAGCGGACGTCTCGCGGGGGTCCCCCAGGCCGTGCTGCCGCCGGTGCGTCCGGTGAAGGGGCAGGTGCTGCGGCTGACCGTGCCTCAGCGGTACGCGCCGTTCCTGAGCCGGACCGTGCGGGCCGTGGTGCGCGGCAGCCACGTCTATCTCGTCCCGCGGGAGAACGGCGAGCTGGTGATCGGGGCGACCAGCGAGGAGCAGGGCTGGGACACGACGGTGACCGCGGGCGGGGTGTACGAGCTGCTGCGCGACGCGCACGAACTGGTCCCCGGCATCACCGAGCTGCCGCTGACGGAGACCCGCGCGGGGCTGCGCCCCGGCTCCCCCGACAACGCGCCCCTGCTCGGCCCGACCGAGCTGCCGGGGCTGTTGCTGGCCACCGGCCACTACCGCAACGGCGTGCTGCTGACGCCGGTCACCGGCGATGCCATGGCCCACGCCCTGACCACCGGTGAACTCCCGGACGAGGCCCGCCCCTTCACCCCCAGGCGATTCACGAAGCACCTCACGGAGCAGCCCGCATGAACATCTCCGTCAACGGGGAGCCGCGCCAGTTCGCCCCCGGCACGGCCCTCGACACCGTCGTGCGCGCCCTCACCCCGGCACCCTCCGGAGTGGCCGCCGCCCTCAACGAAACCGTCGTCCCGCGCGCGCAGTGGCCGTCGACGTCCCTCTCCGAGGGGGACCGCGTCGAGGTCCTGACCGCCGTCCAAGGAGGCTGACCCATGGCCGACGATCCCTTCATCCTCGGCGGTACGGCGTTCTCGTCCCGGCTGATCATGGGCACGGGCGGGGCGCCCAGCCTGGATGTGCTGAGGCGGGCGCTGATCGCCTCGGGCACGGAACTCACGACCGTCGCGATGCGGCGCGTCGACCCGACCGTGCACGGCTCGGTCCTGTCCGTGCTGACCGAGCTCGGCATCCAGGTGCTGCCGAACACGGCCGGCTGCTTCACGGCCGGTGAGGCGGTGCTGACGGCCCGCCTCGCGCGCGAGGCGCTCGGCACGGACCTGATCAAGGTGGAGGTCATCGCCGACGAGCGGACCCTGCTGCCGGACCCGATCGAGCTCCTGGAGGCTGCGGAGACCCTGGTCGACGACGGCTTCACGGTACTGCCGTACACCAACGACGACCCGGTGCTGGCCCGGAAGCTGGAGGACGTGGGCTGCGCGGCGATCATGCCGCTGGGCTCCCCCATCGGCTCCGGGCTCGGCATCCGCAACCCGCACAACTTCCAGCTGATCGTCGAGCACGCGCGCGTGCCGGTGATCCTGGACGCCGGGGCGGGTACGGCGTCGGACGCGGCGCTCGCGATGGAGCTGGGCTGCTCGGGTGTGATGCTCGCCTCGGCGGTGACGCGCGCCCATGAGCCGGAGCTGATGGCGCACGCGATGCGGCACGCGGTCGAGGCGGGCCGGCTGGCCCACCGGGCGGGCCGGATTCCCAAGCGCCACTTCGCCGAAGCGTCCTCCCCCACCGAGGGGTTGGCGCGTCTCGACCCGGAACGCCCGGCATTCTGAACGTACGTTCGATGAGATTCGGGAGCGGGTGCGAGGTCCGTCACAGCTCGGCTTCAGTCCCGCCCCGATCTCACCCGAACCCCCGGCCCTGTCAGTCACGGCTCGTACACTCACCTGCGTGGATACGACCCTTCAGGACCCTCTGGTCGGGCAGGTGCTCGACGGCCGGTACCGCGTGGAAGCGCGGATCGCCGTCGGCGGGATGGCCACGGTCTACCGGGCCCTGGACACCCGCCTCGACCGCGTGCTCGCCCTGAAGGTGATGCACCCGGGCCTCGCTGCCGACGCCACCTTCGTCGACCGCTTCATCCGCGAGGCCAAGTCCGTCGCCCGGCTCGCCCACCCCAACGTGGTGCAGGTCTTCGACCAGGGCACCGACGGGTCGTACGTCTATCTCGCCATGGAGTACGTCGCCGGCTGCACCCTGCGGGACGTGCTGCGCGACCGCGGGGCGCTGCAGCCGCGGGCCGCGCTCGACATCCTGGAGCCGGTGCTGGCCGCGCTCGGCGCCGCGCACCGCGCCGGGTTCGTGCACCGGGACATGAAGCCCGAGAACGTCCTCATAGGGGACGACGGCCGGGTCAAGGTCGCCGACTTCGGGCTGGTCCGCTCGGTCGACACCGTGACCAACACCAGCGGTGCCGTGCTCGGCACCGTCTCCTATCTCGCGCCCGAGCAGATCGAGCAGCCGGGTGCCGCCGACGCCCGGGTCGACGTGTATGCGTGCGGTGTCGTGCTCTACGAGATGCTGACCGGCGAGAAGCCGCACGACGGCGACTCCCCCGCGATCGTCCTCTACAAGCACCTGCACGAGGACGTCCCGCCGCCCTCGGCGATCGTGCCGGGCCTGCCGTTCGGGCTGGACGAGCTGGTCGCCTCGGCGACCGCCCGCACCCCGGACGTCCGCCCGCACGACGCCGTGGCGATGCTCGCCCAGGTCCGCGAGGCGCGTGCCGCCCTCAGCGCCGACCAGCTGGACGCCGTACCGCCGCAGGCGCTGACCACCGAGCACGACAACACCGAGGACCGCACGAGTGTGATCCCGCGCTCGCTGACGGTGCCGCGGCCGTTGCCGGTCGACGGGGACGACGAGGCCGCGCTCAACCGCACCAGCGTGTTCGCGACGCCGCCGCCCCCGCCGCCCCGGCGCCGCCGCTCGGGCGTTCCGCGCGGGCCGCTCGCGATCGTCGTCGCGCTCCTGCTGATCCTCGGTGTCGGCGCCGGCGTCTGGTACATCAACTCCGGCCAGTTCACCAAGGTCCCGGCGCTGATCGGCAAGACCGAGGCGCAGGCGCGGGAGCGGCTCTCCCAGGAGGGTCTCGACGTCGGCAAGGTGAAGCACGCCTTCAGCGACACCGTGAAGCGGGGCCGCGTCATCAACTCGGACCCGGAGGTCGGCACCCGCATACGGAACAACGACTCGGTGACACTGACCGTCTCCGACGGCCCCGAGACCGTGCAGCTGGCCGATCTCAAGGGCTACCGGCTGGACAAGGCGCGGCTCCGGCTGAAGAACGACGGTCTGGAACCGGGCATGGTCACCCGGGAGTTCAGCTCCGACGTCATCAAGGGTTTCGTGATCCGCACCGACCCCGAGGCCGGCAACAAGCTCCACGCGGGTACGGCCGTGGCCCTGGTCGTCAGCAAGGGCAGCCCGGTCGACGTCCCGGACGTCACCGGTGAGAGCCTGGAGGACGCCAAGGCGGATCTGACGGAGGCGGGCCTGAAGGTGAAGGTCGCCACCGAGCAGGTCAACTCCGAGTTCGACAAGGGCCAGGTGGCCGCCCAGACGCCGGATGAGGGCAGCGAGGCCGCCGAGGGCGACACCGTGACTCTGACGATCTCCAAGGGCCCCGAGATGGTCGAGGTCCCGGACGTGGTCGGCGACAGCGTCGACGACGCTAAGGCCGCGCTGGAGGGCGCCGGGTTCGAGGTCGACGAGGACCGCGGACTCCTCGGGCTGTTCGGCGACACCGTCAAGAGCCAGTCCGTGGACGGCGGCGACACCGCGCCCAAGGGCTCGACGATCACGATCGAGATCCGCTGAGACAGGATCCTGGACCGCCCCTGGACCGCCGACGGGAGGCTTCAGCGACGGTCCAGGACCGGCGACGGGGCACTCCCCCGCGCATGACACCCTGAATGGGTGATGACTCAGCGCAACCCCGTCGGCGGCCACGTCCCCGTGGCCGGCGGTCTGAACTCCGTCGGACTGTCCTACGCCCGTGACCTCGAGGCCGAGACCGTGCAGGTCTTCGTCGCCAACCCGCGCGGCTGGGCCACCCCCGCCGGCAACCCGCGGCAGGACGAGGAGTTCCGGGCGGCGTGCGCGGCGGAGTCGATCCCGGCGTACGTGCATGCCCCGTACCTGATCAACTTCGGCTCGCACACCGAGGCCACCGTGGAGAAGTCGGTGGAGAGCATGCGGCACTCGCTGCGGCGCGGGCGGGAGATCGGGGCGCTCGGCGTGGTCGTGCACACGGGCAGCGCGACCGGCGGACGGGACCGGTCCGTGGCCCTGAAGCAGGTCCGGGAACACATGCTGCCGCTGCTCGACGAACTCACCCACGACGACGACCCGTTCCTGCTCCTGGAGTCGACCGCCGGACAGGGCGCCTCGCTGTGCTCGCGCACCTGGGACTTCGGACCGTACTTCGAGGCCCTGGACGCCCACCCCAAGCTGGGGATCTGCCTCGACACCTGCCACATCTTCGCGGCCGGACACGATCTGACCGGTCCGTCCGGCATGCACCAGACTCTCGACCTGCTGGTCGACACCGTCGGCGAGGGACGACTGAAGCTGATCCACGCCAACGACTCCAAGGACGTCGTCGGCGCCCACAAGGACCGGCACGAGAACATCGGCGCCGGCCACATCGGCGAGGACCCGTTCCGGGCACTGATGACCCACCCGGCCACGGCAGGCGTACCGCTGATCATCGAGACACCCGGCGGGAAGGAAGGTCATGCCGCGGACGTGGAGCGACTGAAGAAACTTCGCGACGCGTAATCCGTGACGGAATACCCCTGGGGGGTATACGGTTCTTGCTCGAAGCAGGAACCGTCACCTGACGTTGGGGGCACTCATGCAGCACGAGGCGCACACGGAACACGCTCACCACCGGCACGAGAGCCACCAGGCCCCCGGCAGCAGCTGGTCCATGGCCGTCCAGGCCACCCTCCACTGCCTCACCGGCTGCGCCATCGGCGAAGTGCTCGGCATGGTCATCGGCACCGCGCTCGGCTGGGGGAACCTGCCGACGACGATCCTCGCGATCGTCCTGGCGTTCTTCTTCGGCTACTCGCTCACCCTGCGCGGCGTCCTGCGCTCCGGTCTCGGTTTCCGGGCCGCCGTGCGGGTGGCGCTGGCCGCGGACACCCTGTCCATCGCCGTGATGGAACTGGTCGACAACGGGGTGATCGTGCTCTGGCCGGGCGCGATGGACGCGGAACTGGCCGACCTGCTGTTCTGGGGCGCGCTGGCGATCTCACTGGCCATCGCGTTCGTCGTCACCGTGCCGGTGAACAAGTGGATGATCGGCCGGGGCAAGGGGCACGCGGTGGTGCACCAGCACCACTGACGCGGTAGTCCACCAGCATCGCCGACCGGGGCACCTACGCCTCGGGCCCGTCCCCCGGCTCCTCCTGATAGGAGTACCGCTGCTCTTTCCACGGGTCGCCGATGTTGTGATAGCCGCGTTCCTCCCAGAAGCCGCGGCGGTCGGCGGTCATGTACTCGACGCCACGGACCCATTTGGGCCCCTTCCAGGCGTACAGATGGGGGACGACCAGACGGAGCGGGAAGCCGTGCTCGGCGGTCAGCAGTTCGCCGTCCTTGTGGGTGGCGAAGATGGTGCGCTCGGCGGCGAAGTCCGCGAGGCGCAGGTTGGAGCTGAAGCCGTACTCGGCCCACACCATCACATGGGTGACATCCGGTGCGGGCGGGGCGATCTCCAGGACGGTCCGGGCGGGGACCCCGCCCCACTCGGCGCCGAGCATGCTGAACTTCGTCACGCAGTGCAGGTCCGCCACGACGGAGGTGTGCGGCAGGGCCGTGAACTCCTCGTGGTTCCAGCAGCGCTTCTCGCCGTCCGCGGTGGCGCCGAAGACCCGGAACTCCCAGCGCTCGGGCCGGAACTTGGGAACCGGCCCGTAGTGGGTGACGGGCCAGCCACGCTGCAGTCGCTGCCCCGGCGGTAGCTCGGAATGTGCCGCTTCTCCACTTTCGCGCTCCACCGGCTGACCCATGACTCCATCCTGACAGACCAGGGACGGTGCACCTGACCAACCCCATCCCGATTCATCTCAAACCGGACTAAGCCTGTACTTACTTACTAAGCGAAGACTTACTGGACGATCTTCGGTGACGGTGCAAGGATGCGGCCCGCAACCTGCCAGTTCCCCCTTTGGAAGGAGCCTCTGCGATGCAGGGCGACCCCGAGGTCATCGAATTCCTCAACGAGCAGCTCACCGGCGAGCTCACCGCGATCAACCAGTACTTCCTGCACGCGAAGATGCAGGAGAACTTCGGCTGGACGAAGCTCGCGAAGTACACCCGCCACGAGTCGTTCGACGAGATGAAGCACGCCGAGGTGCTCACCGACCGGATCCTGTTCCTGGAGGGGCTGCCGAACTACCAGCGCCTGTTCCATGTCCGGGTCGGACAGACGGTCAAGGAGATGTTCGAGGCGGACCGGCAGATCGAGGTCGAGGCGATCGACCGCCTCAAGCGCGGGATCGAGGTGATGCGCGCCAAGGGCGACATCACGTCGGCGAACATCTTCGAGTCGATCCTGGAGGACGAGGAGCACCACATCGACTACCTCGACACCCAGCTGGAACTCCTGGAGAAGCTCGGCGAGGCGCTGTACATCGCCCAGCTGATCGAGCAGCCGGAGAGCTGAGCCGCGAGCGGCTAGGCAGCCTCTTCCAGCACCTCGACTTCGGACACCTCGACTTCGGACACCTCGGCCTCGGACACCTTGGCGAGAACCGGCATGCCCTGGTCGGCCAGCTCGCGTCGCGGACAGGCGCCCCGGCCCAGGATCGCCTGGATACGGCGCACACAGGAACCACAGTCCGTGCCCGCCTTGCAGGCGGAAGCTATCTGGCGAGGGGTGCAGGCACCGGCCTCCGCGTGCTTCTTCACCTGCTGCTCGGTGACCCCGAAACAACTGCAGACGTACACGCGGGCCACCTCCCGAGGGGATTGATCGGTCTTGCCATCCCCGTTGATCGGTGAGGCTAACCTAACCTTACCCGCCCTGTGGGAGCCGCAAAAGAGGAGTGGGGCGCGGATCGTATGTGATCCGCGCCCCACGTCATGTCCCTGTAACAGGCGAAACCCTTACTGGTCCCTGTACATCTCCGCGACGAGGAAGGCCAGGTCGAGCGACTGGCTGCGGTTCAGCCGGGGGTCGCAGGCCGTCTCGTAGCGCTGGTGCAGGTCGTCGACGAAGATCTCGTCGCCGCCGCCCACGCACTCGGTGACGTCGTCGCCCGTGAGCTCCACGTGGATGCCGCCCGGGTGGGTGCCGAGGGCCTTGTGGACCTCGAAGAAACCCTTGACCTCGTCGAGCACGTCGTCGAAGCGGCGGGTCTTGTGACCCGAGGCCGCCTCGAAGGTGTTGCCGTGCATCGGGTCGGTCACCCAGGCGACCGTGGCGCCGGAGGCGGTGACCTTCTCGACCAGCTCGGGCAGCTTGTCGCGGACCTTGTCCGCGCCCATGCGCACGATGAAGGTGAGCCGGCCGGGCTCGCGCTCGGGGTCGAGGCGCTCGATGTACTGCAGCGCCTCCTCGGCCGTGGTGGTCGGGCCGAGCTTGATGCCGATCGGGTTGCGGATCTTCGAGGCGAACTCGATGTGCGCGTGGTCCAGCTGCCGGGTGCGCTCACCGATCCACACCATGTGCGCCGAGACGTCGTACAGGTGCCCGGTGCGGGAGTCGACGCGGGTGAGCGCCGACTCGTAGTCCAGGAGCAGCGCCTCGTGCGAGGAGTAGAACTCGACCGTCTTGAACTCCTCCGGGTCGGTCCCGCAGGCCCGCATGAAGTTCAGCGCGTTGTCGATCTCCCGGGCGAGCTGCTCGTAGCGCTGGCCGGAGGGGGACGACTTCACGAAGTCCTGGTTCCAGGCGTGCACCTGGCGCAGGTCGGCGTAGCCGCCGGTGGTGAAGGCGCGCACCAGGTTGAGCGTGGAGGCGGAGGCGTTGTACATCCGCTTCAGACGCTCGGGGTCCGGGACGCGGGCCTTCTCGTTGAAGTCGAAGCCGTTGACCGAGTCGCCGCGGTAGGTCGGCAGGGTCACGCCGTCGCGGGTCTCGGTGCCCTTGGAGCGCGGCTTGGAGTACTGGCCGGCGATCCGGCCGACCTTCACGACCGGCACCGAGGCGGCGTACGTCAGCACGGCGCCCATCTGGAGCAGGGTCTTGAGCTTGTTGCGGATGTGGTCGGCGGACACGGCGTCGAAGGCCTCGGCGCAGTCGCCGCCCTGGAGGAGGAACGCCTCTCCCTTGGCGACGGCCGCCATCCGGGCGCGCAGCTGGTCGCACTCGCCCGCGAAGACGAGCGGCGGATACGACTCCAGCTCCGCAACGACTGCGCGCAGAGCCTCGGGGTCGGGGTACTCGGGCTGCTGCGCCGCGGGCAGTTCTCGCCAGGTGTTGCCAGCGCTCGCGCTGGTCTTAGCGTTCACGGTCACGGCCTCAACATTACGGGGTCGTGTCACGGCTCCCGGCGCATGCCCAACAAATGAGACACGCAGTACAGAGAACGGACATGGGGTAAGGTGCGTCGCATGTTCGCGCACTCGACCCAGAACTGGTGGTGGACCGCTCATCCGGCGGCCCACTGAATCGCGCGCACAAGACTTCGCGAAGGCCGCCCGAGGGGCGGCCTTCGGTGTTTCCGGGGTCGTTCCTCACATCGACGTCATCGACAGCTGAGGAACCATGGACCTGACACAGCTCGTGCACGACGACCGCCCGTTCGCCCTGCTGCGCCGCCGCACACCGGGCCATGACGAGAACACCGTCGAGGTGTTCCTCGGCCCGGTCTCCTCGTACGACCGCCTCGCCGACCTCCCCGACGAGGGCCTCGCCCTCGTCCCCTTCCGGCAGATCCGCGAGCGCGGCTTCGACGTGCGGGACGACGGGACACCCCTGACGGTGCTGGTCCCCGAGGAGACGCACACGCTGGCCCTGCCGGACGCCCTGGCGCAGCTCCCCGCCCATGACGTCCGCGTCCAGAACGGCGGCTTCGACGTCGCCGACGAGGAGTACGGCGAGATCGTCGGCCGGGTGCTGCGCGAGGAGATCGGGCGGGGCGAGGGCGCGAACTTCGTGATCCGGCGGACGTACGAGGGCGAGATCCCGGGGTTCTCCCGCGAGGACGCGCTCGCCCTGTTCCGGCGGCTCCTCGTCGGTGAGCGGGGCGCCTACTGGACCTTCGTCGTCCACACCGGCGACCGCACCCTCGTCGGCGCCAGCCCCGAGGTGCATGTGCGGATGTCCGGCGGCACGGTCGTGATGAACCCGATCAGCGGGACGTACCGCTATCCCGCCGAGGGCCCCACCCCCGAGCACCTGCTCGGCTTCCTCGCCGACGGCAAGGAGATCGAGGAGCTGTCGATGGTGGTCGACGAGGAGCTCAAGATGATGTGCACGGTCGGCGACATGGGCGGAGTGGTGATCGGACCGCGCCTGAAGGAGATGGCCCACCTCGCGCACACCGAGTACGAGCTGCGCGGGAAGTCCTCTCTGGATGTGCGGGACGTGCTGCGGGAGACCATGTTCGCGGCGACCGTCACCGGCTCCCCGGTGCAGAACGCCTGCCGGGTCATCGAGCGGCACGAGGTCGGCGGGCGCGGCTACTACGCGGGCGCGCTGGCCCTGCTCGGCCGGGACTCGGGGGGCGCCCAGACCCTCGACTCCCCCATCCTGATCCGCACCGCCGACATCTCCGCCGACGGTCGCCTGCGCGTCCCGGTCGGTGCCACCCTCGTCCGCGGTTCGGACCCGGCGAGCGAGGTGGCCGAGACGCACGCGAAGGCGGCGGGAGTGCTGGCGGCGCTGGGTGTACGACCGTCACGCCCGCGTGCGGAGGAGGCGCGCCCGAGGCTGTTCGACGACCCCCGGGTGCGGGCCGCGCTCGACGGGCGCCGCTCCTCCCTCGCGCCGTTCTGGCTGCGGATGCAGGAGCGGACTCAGGAGCTGGAGGGTCACGCGCTCGTCGTCGACGGCGAGGACACCTTCACCGCGATGCTCGCGCACGTCCTGCGCTCCAGTGGGCTGGAGGTGACCGTCCGGCGCTACGACGAGCCCGGTCTGCGCGAGGCGGTCCTCGCCCACGAGGGCCCGGTCGTCCTCGGCCCCGGCCCCGGCGACCCCTCCGACCTGACCGACCCCAAGATGCGCTTCCTGCGCGACCTCGCCGCCCGTGTCATCCGGGAGCACCGGCACGGCGTGCTCGGCGTCTGCCTCGGCCACGAGCTGATCGCGGCGGAGCTGGGCCTGGAGATCGTACGCAAGGAGGTGCCGTACCAGGGGGCGCAGACGACGGTCGACCTGTTCGGGCGCCAGGAGACCGTCGGCTTCTACAACAGCTTCGTGGCGCGCTGCGACGACGAGACGGCGGCCGAGCTGGCCGCGCACGAGGTCGAGGTGAGCCGGAGTGGGTCGTACGAGGTGCACGCGCTGCGCGGACCGGGCTTCGCCGGTGTGCAGTTCCACCCGGAGTCGGTGCTGACGCTGAACGGGGCCGCGATCGTACGGGAGTTGACGGCTCAGCTGCGTGGCACGAGCACGTTCTCCGAGCGGCGGCCGGCCTTGTAGTCGAGGACGTTGCGCACCGTGGCGTCGACGATCTGGCCGACGGCGTCCCCGGTGTAGTACGCCTGGTGGGACGTGACCAGGACGTTCGGGAAGGTGACCAGGCGGGCCAGGGTGTCGTCCTCGATGGCCTCCAGGGACCTGTCGAGGAAGAACAGGCCCGCCTCCGCCTCGTACACGTCGAGGCCGACGCCCGCGAAGCGGCCCGCGCGCAGTTCGGTGACGAGGGCCGCGGTGTCGATGAGGCCGCCGCGGCTGGAGTTGACCAGGATCGCGTCGTCCCGCATCGCCCTCAGGGCGGCGGCGTCGATGAGGTGCCTGGTCTCCGGCATCAGCGGGACGTGCAGGGTGACCAGGTCGGACTCGGCGAGGAGCTGCTCCTTGGGGACGTACTTCATGCCGAGTTCCAGGCAGGCGGGGTTCTCGGCGATGTCCCAGCCGAGCAGCTTCATGCCGAAGCCGTGGGCGATCCGGGTGAAGGCCTCGCCGATCTTGCCGGTGCCGAGGACGCCCGCGGTGCGGCCGTGCAGGTCGCGGCCCATCAGACCGTCGAGGCGGAAGTCGAAGTCGCGGGTGCGGGTGGAGGCGCGGACGATCCGCCGGTTGACGGCCATGGCGAGGGTCCAGGCGAACTCGGCGACGGAGTACGGCGAGTAGTACGAGACGCGGGCGATGGTCATGCCGAGCCGCTCGGCGACCTTGAGGTCGATGTTGTTGAAGCCGGTGGAGCGCTGGGCGATCATCCGGGTGCCGCCGGCCGCGAGGACCTCCAGGACGCGCGGGCCGAGGTCGGCGTTGACGCTGGTGGAGACGGCCTCGTAGCCGGCCGCGATGGGGGCGGTGTCCTCGTTGAGGAAGACGTCCAGGCAGCGGACCTCGTGGTGGCCCCGGAAGGCCCGCTCGATCAGGGGCTTCTCGTCGGCCTGGACACCGAACGCGAGGATCTCCACGCGGCCCTCCGGGGGTACGCCGGATTTGTCTGGTCCTGGCGAATATCTCACAGACCCCCGCGGAGGCGCTCCGTGAGCGCGTCCCCGCACATGCCGAACGCCGCCACGGAAACCGCGACGGCGTTCGGGGTCCGGGTCCGGCCGGGGTGGTCAGCCGAAGAACACCCCCACCTCCGCGTACAGCTCCGGGTCGACCGTCTTCAGCTTGGCCGTGGCGTCCGAGATCGGCACGCGGACGATGTCGGTGCCGCGCAGCGCGACCATCTTCCCGAAGTCGCCGTCCCGTACGGCGTCGATGGCGTGCAGGCCGAAGCGGGTCGCGAGCCAGCGGTCGAAGGCGCTGGGGGTGCCGCCGCGCTGGATGTGCCCGAGCACGGTGGTGCGGGCCTCCTTGCCGGTCCGCTTCTCGATCTCCTTGCCGAGCCATTCGCCGACCCCGGACAGCCGGACGTGCCCGAAGGAGTCCAGCGACCCGTCCTTGAGGACCATGTCGCCGTCCTTCGGCATGGCGCCCTCGGCGACGACGACGATCGGGGCGTACGACGCCTTGAAGCGGGAGGTGATCCAGGCGCACACCTGGTCGAGGTCGAAGCGCTGCTCGGGGATGAGGATGACGTTGGCGCCGCCGGCGAGGCCGGAGTGCAGGGCGATCCAGCCGGCGTGCCGGCCCATCACCTCGCAGACCAGGACCCGCATGTGGGACTCGGCGGTGGTGTGCAGCCGGTCGATGGCCTCGGTGGCGATGCCGACCGCGGTGTCGAAGCCGAAGGTGTAGTCGGTGGCGGACAGGTCGTTGTCGATGGTCTTCGGTACGCCGACGACGGAGACGCCGTACTCGTCGGTGAGCCGTGCGGCCACGCCCAGGGTGTCCTCGCCGCCGATCGCGATCATCGCGTCGACCTCCAGCTTGGCGAGGTTCTCCTTGATCCGGCGGATGCCGTTCTCCTGCTTCAGGGGGTTCGTCCGCGAGGAGCCGAGGATGGTGCCGCCGCGGGGCAGGATGCCGCGCACGGCGGGGATGTCGAGGCGGACGGTGTCGCCCTCCAGGGGCCCGCGCCAGCCGTCCCGGAAGCCGACGAAGTCATAGCCGTACTCCTGCACGCCCTTGCGGACGATGCCCCGGATGACGGCGTTGAGCCCGGGGCAGTCGCCGCCTCCGGTCAGTACTCCGACCCGCATGGAAATGTCCCTTCGCCGCGGTTGCCTGGTGAAGGCCACGCTAATGGTGATCCAGGTCACACAGGGATGGGCGGGAAGGGCAATTCCGGTGAATCCATGGGCGGTTGGTTTACTCGTCGGTTGGTTTACTCGTCGGTTGGTTCGCTCGTCGGCAAACCCGACGGTCTGTCTACTCGTCGTCCAGGCCGCGCTCTATCGCGTACCTGACCAGCTCCACCCTGTTGTGCAGCTGGAGCTTGCCCAGGGTGTTCTGGACGTGGTTCTGGACCGTGCGGTGGGAGATGACCAGGCGCTCGGCGATCTGCTTGTAGCTCAGGCCCTTGGCGACAAGGCGCAGCACCTCGGTCTCGCGGTCGGTCAGTTCGGGCGCCTTGGGCTGGTCGGCGTCGGCGGCGGGCGCGGGCTCGGAGGCGAGGCGGCGGTACTCACCGAGGACCAGACCGGCGAGGCCCGGCGTGAACACCGGGTCCCCGACCGCCGTCCGGCGCACCGCGTCGAGCAGCTCCTCCGTGGACGCCGACTTCAGCAGATAGCCGGTCGCGCCCGACTTCACGGCCTCCAGCACGTCGGCGTGCTCGCCGCTGGCGGACAGCACCAGGACCCGCAACGCCGGGTTGTGGCCGACGAGTTCCTTGCAGACCTGGACGCCGGGCTTGAGCGGCAGGTTCAGGTCGAGCACGAGCACATCGGGTCCGGCCGCCTTGGCCCGGCGTACCGCCTGGTCGCCGTCGCCCGCGGTGGCCACCACCTCGAAGCCGGACTCGCCCAGGTCGCGGGCGACCGCGTCGCGCCACATCGGGTGGTCGTCGACCACCATCACCTTGATCGGGCCCTGCTGCTCACTCATCGCTGTCCTGCCTTCCCCCGTGAAGCCTTCGGTACCTTCAGTTCGACCTCCGTGCCCTGCCCGGGCACCGAGATCAGCTCGGCGCTGCCGCCGAGGTCGCGCAGTCGCCCCCGGATGGACAGGGCGACCCCCATCCGCCCCTCACCCTCGGCCTGGGCGAGCCGCCCCTCCGGGATGCCCGGCCCGTCGTCCCGTACGGTCACGATCACCTCGTCGGGCTCGTCCTCGACCAGGATCCACGCGCGCGCCTGCTCCCCCGCATGCTTGCGTACGTTGTCCAGGGTGGCCCCCACCGCGGCGGCCAGCTCCCGCGCGGCGGCCGGGGGCAGCTCCACCGGCGCACCGGGCTCGGCGAAGCTGACCTTGGCGGCGGCGAACGGGGCGAGCAGGGCGCGGAGATCGACGGGACCCTCGGGCTCCGGCTCGTCGACGGCCCGTACGACCGCGCCCAGGGCCGCGTCCTCGGACGCCCAGGAGACCCGCGTCAGCCCGCCGGAGACCAGGGTGCGCAGCGCCACCTCCTGCTCGCCCGCCATCCGGCCCAGCTCGGCCGCCTCGCCGCCGAGGACGGCGCCGCGCCGCTGCACCATGGCCAGCACCTGGAGCACGCTGTCGTGGATGTCCCGGGCCAGCCGCTCCCGCTCCCTGGTCGCCGCCTCGATCTCCAGGGCGCGGGCGAGGGTGCGCTCGGAGGCGCGGGCGACCTCGACGACGTAGCCGATGGCGATGGAGGCGACCCAGACCAGGATCACGTTGTGGATGGTGTCCCGGGCCGGGGCACCGCGCTCGATGAGGTTGGCGACGGCGACCGGCGTGGAGGCGAACGCGGCCCAGCGCCAGCCGCCCTTGATGGCGAACGCGAGGACCGAGCCGGCCGTCCATATCGACGGCAGGGTCGGGCCGCCGCTGTCGATGTGCGCGTCGTTGACGACCAGCGGGGTGAGCACGATGCCGGTGAGGGCGATCGTCAGGTCGGCGGCGAGGAAGCGCTTGGTGCAGGCCGCCTCGTTCTGGACACGGGGCAGCGTGGCGAGGGTCCACACGCACAGGACGACGAAGTAGCCGATGGCGATGCCGGGGCGGTCGTAGTCGTCGTACTGCGTGGCGAACAGGCCCACCGCGTACAGCATGGTCAGCACCCGGTAGCCGGTCAGCGCACGCCACAGCGGCAGTTCGACCGACATCCTCATGACACGCTCACGCCTGGCCATGTCTCCCCCACCCGTCCCCCAGGAGCCCGCTAGGACCCGGAGCGTTCCTTCTCAGCCTGCGTGAGGGCGGCCTTCGCCGCCTTCTCGGCTTCCTTCTCGGCCTTGGCCGCCTCCGCGATCTGCCGCTTGGCGGCGGTCGCGTAGATGTCGACGTACTCCTGGCCGGAGAGCTTCATGATCTCGTACATGACCTCGTCGGTCACCGCGCGCAGCACGAAACGGTCGTGCTCCATGCCGTGGTACCGGCCGAAGTCCAGCGGCTTGCCGATGCGGATGCCCGGCCGCATGAGCTTGGGCATCACCTTGCCCGGCGGCTGGATCTTCTCCGTGTCGATCATGGCGACCGGGATGACCGGCGCGCCGGTGGCGAGCGCCACGCGCGCGAGGCCGCCCGGCTTGCCCCGGTAGAGGCGGCCGTCGGGCGAGCGGGTGCCCTCCGGGTAGATCCCGAACAGCTCACCGCGCTCCAGGACCTCGATGCCGCTCTTGATGGCCGCCTCGCCCGCGCCGCGCGCGCCGGAGCGGTCCACGGGGAGCTGGCCGACGCCCTTGAAGAAGGCGGCCGTCAGACGGCCCTTCACCCCGGGCGTGGTGAAGTACTCGGCCTTCGCGATGAAGGTGACCTTGCGGTCCAGGACCGCGGGCAGGAAGAAGGAGTCCGAGAAGGAGAGGTGGTTGCTCGCCAGGATCGCGGGGCCCTCGGCCGGGATGTTCTCGGCGCCCTCCACCCAGGGCCTGAAGGCGACCTTCAGCGGCCCTCCGATGGCGACCTTCATCGTTCCGTACAACAACCGAGTGCCTCCTGTGTCTGTCGATCAGACCTTAACCCGGAGCACCGTCGAAGGAGCCGACGACCCTGGTCGGTGTCAGTGCGGTCGCGTACGGTGAAGTACCTGCGCACGATCCCATGAACACGCAACCGACCCCATGAACAGGAGACCGAAGGTGCCGGTCCTCCCTGGAGCCGAGCCGTTCCGCCATGAGGGCGGGGAGACGGGTGTCCTCCTCTGCCACGGTTTCACCGGTTCCCCGCAGTCGCTGCGCCCCTGGGCGGAGCACCTCGCCGAGCGCGGCCTGACGGTGTCGCTGCCCCTGCTGCCGGGCCACGGCACCCGTTGGGAGGACATGCAGCTCACCGGCTGGCAGGACTGGTACGCCGAGGTGGACCGCGAGCTGCGCGCCCTCACCGAGCGCTGCTCCGCCGTGTTCGTGGGCGGCCTGTCGATGGGCGGCGCGCTCGCCCTGCGCCTCGCGGCGAAGCACGGCGACGCGGTGCGGGGCGTGATCGTCGTCAACCCGGCGAACCGTATGCACGGCCTCGCGCCGTACGCCCTTCCGGTGGCCCGTCATCTCCTGCGGTCGACGCCGGGCATCGCCGATGACATCGCCAAGGAGGGCCGGCACGAACTGGGCTACGACCGGGTTCCGCTGCACGCCGCGCACTCCCTGCGGGCCTTCTTCCGGCTGGCCGACGGCGAGTTGCCGCAGGTCACCCAGCCGCTGTTGCTGCTGCGCAGCGCCGAGGACCATGTCGTGCCGGCCGCCGACTCCGCGCGCGTGCTGAGCCGGGTGTCGTCGACGGACGTATCGGAGATCGTGCTGGAACAGAGCTATCACGTGGCGACGTTGGACCATGACGCGGAGCGGATCTTCGAGGAGAGCTCCGCGTTCATCGGCCGGCTCGCCGCCGGCTCCGGCAGCAAGGAAGGGACGGCCGTACGTGGCTGAGTACGACTCGGACCGCGAGGACCGGGAGAACCGCGACGACCGCGATGACCGCGACGGTCTCGGCCCGGAGGAGCAGCACGTCCCCTTCGACGAGGCCGCCGCCTGGGAGGCGATCGTCGCCGGGTACGGCGAGGAGCCGCCGGACCCGCCGGGCGCCAAGCCGTTCAAGTCGGTGGAGGACTTGGCCCTGCTGGAGCCGGAGACCAACGACACCGACAGCGGCACCGCCCCGGCAGCCGAGAAGCCGAAGGCGGACGAGAAGCCCGCCCCGGCCAAGCCGCTGGGCAGCTCCGTCGCCTTCGCGCCCGGCGTCGGCCCGCGCGACTACACGACGCCGGAACCGACCGAGGACGACTTCGACGAGGACGACGAGGGTCACTTCGTCCCGCCGGAGCCGCCCCCGCTGCCGGACGCCGACACCACGGCCAAGTTCGCGTGGCTCGCGGTGCTGGGCGGTCCGCTGCTCCTGCTGCTGGCGGTCCTGCTCCGCTGGGACATGACCTGGTGGCTCGCCACGATCGGGATCGGCGGCTTCCTGGGCGGCTTCGCGACGCTGGTGATGCGGATGCGGACGGACGAGGACGAGGACGACGACCCCGGCCGGGGAGCCGTCGTCTAGTTGGCGGGAACTCTGAGGGTGGCCAGGACCGGGAGGTGGTCCGTGGCCGCCCTCAGGTCTGTCTCGGGCAGATGCAGCGGCACCCCGCAGCCGAGCACCTCGATGCCCTTCGTCGCGAAGATCGCGTCGATGCGCTGATGCGGCTCGCTGTGGACCCAGGTGTGCTCGCCGCCGTCGGGGGCCACCGCCCAGCAGTCCTGAAGGCTCTCCGAGAGGCGGCGGAACGTACGGCCGCCGGGGCGCTCGTTGAGGTCGCCGCCCGCGACGGCGTGCTCGACGCCCATGCCGGCGACGCGGTCGAGGAGCATGCCGGCCTGCTCGTAGCGCTCGTCCTTCTGGAGGCTGAGGTGACAGCTGAGTACGCCGAGGCGGGCATTGCCGAACCGCACGACGGCGGTCGCGAAGCCGCGGCGGTGCTGCGCCGGCGTGAGCGGGAGGAGGACGTCTTCTGTGCGCTCCACGGTGGCGCGGAGGTCGCAGAGGATCGCCGGGCCCGCGGCTGTGGCGCCGCCGGTGAGGATGACGAGGTCGGCCGCGCGGGCCAGGCGGGCGAGTTTCTTGCGCCAGCGGAAGAAGCGGGGGGCTTCTTGGACGAGGACGAGGTCCGGTGCGCAGGCCTTGATGACTCGGGCGAGGGCGGTTGTGTCGTCGCGGAGTGAGCGGACGTTGTAGCTGAGGACTCGGACGAGGGCGGAATCGTCAGGTGCCATGGCGTTGATTTTTGCGCCCCCTAGCTCGGGGCGCGAGGTGTATGTGCGAATGGCCCGCCGTCGTGGCTTGTCGCGCCCACGCGGCGGAGCCGCACATATACACAGCCCCGCGCCCCTGAGGGACATCACCCAACCGCCTGTTTACATGATCGGGTCGGGTTCCCTTGCCAGGTCCGCCGCGCCGACCATCCCGGCCTTGTTGCCCAGCTGGGCCGCGATCACGTCCGCCACCGGGCGCCAGTTGCCGCCCACCAGCCAGCGCTTGTAGGACTTGCGGATCGGGTCGAGGACCAGTTCGCCCTCGTCCGAGAGGCCGCCGCCGACGATGAAGGCGGACGGGTCGAAGAGGGAGGCCAGGTCGGCGAGGCCGGCGCCGGCCCAGCGGGCCAGCTCGCGGTAGGAGTCGACGGCGACCGGGTCGCCCTGCCGGGCGGCGACGGAGATGTGCTTGCCCTCGATGCCCTCGGGCGAGCCGTCGCCGAGAGCGAGCAGCACCTCGGCGCGCTCGGGGGTGGCGTTGGCGCGCTGCTTGGCGTACCGGACGAGGGCGCGGCCGGAGGCGTACTGCTCCCAGCAGCCCTGCGAGCCGCAGCCGCACAGCAGCCCGTCCGGCACCATGCGGATGTGGCCGAACTCGGCGGCGACGCCGAAGTGGCCGCGGCGCAGCTTGTTGCCGATGATGATGCCGCCGCCGAGGCCGGTGCCGAGCGTGATGCAGATGACGTTGCGGTGGCCCTTGCCGGCACCGAACTTGTACTCGCCCCACGCGGCCGCGTTGGCGTCGTTCTCGACGACGACGGGGAGGCCGACGCGGGCCTCGACCTTCTCCTTCAGCGGCTCGTTGCGCCAGTCGATGTTGGGCGCGAAGTAGACCTCGGAGCGCTGCCGGTTGACGTAACCGGCGGCTCCGATGCCCACGCCGATGATCTCGTGACCTGCGCGTGCGCCCTCGACGGCGGAGGCGATGGCGTCCACGATGCCCTCGGGCGTGCCCGGGGTCGGCACCTTGAAGGTCGAGAGGATGTTGCCTTCCTCATCGACCACGCCGGCCGCGATCTTCGTGCCGCCGATGTCGACGCCGATGGTGAGTCCCATGAATCCCTCAGTTTCGGTCGAGCCCCGCTACGGCCCACCGTACCCGAGGGGGCTCTAGTCCAGGTCGATGCGCTCCCCCGGACCGGCCTCCTCGCCGCCTTCCCGGGGCTTGGCGTCCCGCTGGGTCCAGCGCTGTTCCTGGGCCTGGACCGCGGAGCGGTAGGCGGCCAGCAGTTCGGTGCCGGCCGCTGCCAGGTGGTCGAAGACGTCCGGGTTGCGTTCGATGACGGGCTCGACGGCGGCCTTGGCCTGCTGGACGACCTGCTGCACCACCTGCTGGGCGGCCGGTCCGGCGACCGCCCCGAACAGCGGCGACTGGATCGAGGACAGCTTGTCGGTGACGGCGTCGACGAGCTTGCGCAGTTCCTCGGCGGCCGAGCCGGGCGGCGGGCCGTAGCTCGCGCGGCGACGGGCCTTCTCCGCCGCGAGGTCCTCGGCGCACGCCGTCGCCCACGCGTCGGCGTCGGTGGCCCGCACCTCGTCAGCCTCGGCCTCGCGCTCCGAAGCGGCGTCTGACGGGCGGAGCTCTTCGCTCATGACGGACTCCTGACTGCGTTGCGTCCTTACGACGTTACCCGAACGGCCGCACCGGATTCACGGGGTCTGCGGCTAGAGATCCGGGTCCGGATTCACGGGGTCTGCGGCCAGAGATCCGGGTCCGGCGCGAACCGGACCCGCAGCTCCCCGTCCCGCAGCGCGGCCCCGGCGACCGTGCACCGGCGCAGCGCGGACGGCAGCGGCACGATCCGCCGGAACTGCCCGGCGGCGACAACGAGTTCGTCCCCACGCCGGATGAGGTCCAGCTGGTCCCGTATCGCGCCGGGGAGCGGCACGTGCCACACCAGCACGCCGTCCTCGGCCAGCCGGTCGACGACCGGCCACTCGACGCGGGAGGAGGCCTCCGGCGCGCCGGGCACCACGAGTGCGCCGAGGTCGTCGAGGCCGCGCGGGTCCCGTCCGGCGTGGGCGATCTCCACGACCTCGTACGTCTCCCGCCACTCCTCCAGCGTCTTGCGCTGCTGGGCGACGGGCCCGGCGAGCCAGTTGTCGGCGGGCACGTCGGGCAGGACCCGGTTGGCGATCAGGTGCTCGGGCCGCAGCCCGCGCAGGGCGAGCCCGAGGCCGGCGTCGCGCACGGCGTCGGCCCCGGCGGGACCGGGTTCGGCGACGAGGCGTACGACGGTGTCGCGGTCGGCGATGACGGCCTCGACGGCGGCGAGCTCCAGGTCCCAGCGCGCGGTGGTCTCGTACAGCCACTCCGAGGGCATCGGCACCCCGGCCAGCCGTCCGAGCACGGGCCGGAGCGCCCGCGCGGCCTGCCGTTCGGGCGGCAGCAGCCGGCGCAGATAGCGGCGCAGTTCCTCGGGGAGGGCGAGGAGGGCGAGGGCCTGCGGGGTGGGCGGCAGATCCACGACGAGCAGGTCGTGGCGGTCGGAGAGGGCCGCGTCCCTGAGGGCACGCAGGAGGGTGAGCTCCTCGGCGCCGGGCAGCGGGGTGACCTCTTCGGGGTCGAGGCGGGCGGCGCCGAGCAGGTCGAGGACGGAGGAGGCGCGCTCCTGGAAGCCGGCGAGGTCGTCGCGGAAACCGGCGGTCGCGTCGGGCCGCCAGGCGGTGAGCCCCTCCCGGACCTCGACGGGCACCGGCCCCGTGGCCACGCCCAGGACCGCGCCGAGGGTGTCGGTCCGGTCGCCGCTGAGGAGGAGGGTCCGCTCACCCGCGCGCGTGGCGGCGAGGGCGGTGGCGGCGGCAAGGGTCGTACGACCGCTGCCGCCGGGACCGGTGATCAGGAGGGTGCGCATGGGAGTGAACGGTAGATCCCCACGCGGCAAATCCCTATTCCGCTCCGGACTCCACCCGCTTCTTCAGCCCGGCGAGCGCCCGGTCGATGATGACCTTCTCGGCCTTGCGCTTGATCATCCCCAGCATCGGGATCTTGACGTCGACGGTCAGGAGGTAGGTGACCTCGGTCGCGCCGGTGCCGGTGGCCTTGAGGATGTACGAGCCGTCCAGCTGGCGCAGCATCTGGGACTTCACCAGCGTCCAGGAGACCTCGTTCTCCCCGGTCCAGGTGTAGCCGAGCACCTGGTCGTCCTTGATGGCGCCGGCGTCCATGACGAGCCGTACCTGCTCGGCGCGGCCGGCGGCGTCCGTCGCGAGGACCTCCGCCTGCTTCACCTCGCCGGTCCAGTCCGGGTAGCGGGCGAAGTCGGCGATCACCGCCATGACGTCGGCCGGTGCCGCCTCGATCGTGATGCTCGAGCTGGTGTGTTCCGCCATCGCCGTGGCTCCTCCAGATGCGGGCCGGTAGGTCATGAAGCGTGCGCACGTGTGTGCAGCGTGAAGGCTACCGCGCACGTGAGCGGCCGACTTCACCGCCCGTCACCCCGCGGGCGTCACGGGTCCCTCACCATTCGAGCGCCCACGGCCGTCCGCTCCCCGCGAAGTGCCCGACGTTGACGCACTCGGTCGCCCCGATCCGCATCCGGCGCACGAGCGGTTGGTGGACGTGACCGAACAGCGCGTACCGGGGCCGGGTGCGCCGGATCGCCTCCAGCAGCGCCCGGCTGCCCCGCTCGAAGCGGCGCGCAACGGTGTCGTAGACCAGCTCGGGCACCTCGGGCGGGATGTGCGTGCACAGCACGTCGACCTCGCCGACCGCCTCGATCTTGGCCGCGTACTCCTCGTCGCTGATCTCGTACGGGGTGCGCATCGGGGTGCGCAGACCGCCGCCGACGAAGCCGAAGACGCGGCCGCCGATCTCCACGCGCTCGCCGTCGAGGACCGTGGTGCCCGGTCCGGCGTACTCCGCCCACAGGGACGGCATGTCGACATTGCCGTAGGTGGCGTACGTCGGTGTCGGGAACGCGGCGAACAGCTCGGCGTACTGCTTGCGTACGGCCTTCTCGATGGCGCTCGCCCGGTCCGTGCCGATCCCGGCCCACAGCCGGGCGCCGAACTCGCGGGCCTCCTCGAAGCGGCGGGCGGTGCGCAGCTCGACGATCCGGTCGGCGTTCTCGGTGCCGAACAGGTCGGGGAAGATGCCGCGGGAGTGGTCGGCGTAGTCGAGGAAGAGGACCAGGTCACCCAGGCAGATCAGGGCGTCCGCGCCCTCGCCGGCGGCGGCCAGGTCACGGGCGTTGCCGTGCACGTCGCTGACCACATGGACGCGTGTCCTGCGGTTTCGGGGCGGTGAGGGTGCCATGGCGATCAAGGGTAGGCGTGTGCGGCATACGTGAACAGTGGCGGCCGGACCTGCGGTTACTGGCCAGTCATCAGACGCCTCGACTACTCTGCGCTGAGAAACACCAATCCGTGTGACGCAGCGAACATCTCGCCGGGACCCCCTGTCGGAGACGCCATACCGGCGGGTAACGTCCGGGCAGTCCAGTCGTGCTCGGGATTTCAACCAGTGGCTGCAACCATGCGAAGACACGTGGCTGCCACCACGCAAGGAAGCCTGAGCACCTGCCCGAGCCTTGGACCGCACCGTCGCATCGCACAACGTCGTGGCGCCGGCGCCTTATTAGGAGCAGCAGTCTTGCGCGAGTTCAGCCTTCCGGCCTTGTACGAGGTCCCTGCGGACGGAAACCTCACCGACATCGTCCGCAGAAACGCCGCGCAGCATCCCGACGTCGCCGTCATCGCCCGCAAGGTCGACGGCGCCTGGCAGGACGTGACGGCCACGACCTTCCTCGCGGAGGTGCACGCGGCCGCCAAGGGCCTCATCGCCTCGGGTGTGCAGCCCGGCGACCGGGTGGGCCTGATGTCGCGGACCCGCTACGAGTGGACGCTGCTCGACTTCGCGATCTGGTGCGCGGGCGCGGTCACCGTGCCGGTGTACGAGACCAGCTCGCCGGAGCAGATCCAGTGGATCCTCGCCGACTCCGGCGCGACCGCCTGCGTCGTCGAGCTGGACAACCACGCGGCTGCCGTGGAGTCGGTGCGTGACCGGCTGCCCGCCCTCAAGCACGTCTGGCAGATCGAGGGCGGGGGTGTGGCGGAGCTGGGCCGGGCCGGCCAGGACATCAGCGACGCGGCCGTCGAGGAGCGCAGCTCGCTGGCGAAGGCGGACGACCCGGCGACCATCGTCTACACCTCGGGGACGACCGGTCGCCCCAAGGGCTGTGTGCTGACCCACCGCAGCTTCTTCGCGGAGTGCGGCAACGTCGTGGAGCGGCTGCGCCCGCTGTTCCGCACCGGCGAGTGTTCGGTGCTGCTCTTCCTGCCGCTCGCGCACGTCTTCGGACGGCTCGTGCAGGTCGCGCCGATGATGGCGCCGATCAAGCTGGGCACCGTCCCGGACATCAAGAACCTCACCGACGAGCTGGCCTCCTTCCGGCCGACGCTGATCCTGGGCGTGCCGCGCGTCTTCGAGAAGGTCTACAACTCGGCGCGCGCGAAGGCGCAGGCGGACGGCAAGGGCAAGATCTTCGACAAGGCCGCCGACACCGCGATCGCGTACAGCAAGGCGCTGGACACCCCGTCGGGCCCGTCCCTCGGTCTGAAGATCAAGCACAAGACCTTCGACAAGCTGGTCTACAGCAAGCTGCGCGCGGTCCTCGGCGGCAAGGGCGAGTACGCCATCTCCGGCGGCGCCCCGCTGGGTGAGCGGCTCGGCCACTTCTTCCGCGGCATCGGCTTCACGGTCCTGGAGGGCTACGGCCTCACCGAGTCCTGCGCGGCCACCGCCTTCAACCCCTGGGACCGGCAGAAGATCGGCACGGTCGGTCAGCCGCTGCCCGGCTCGGTGGTCCGCATCGCCGACGACGGCGAGGTGCTGCTGCACGGCGAGCACCTGTTCAAGGGCTACTGGAACAACGAGGCCGCGACCGCCGAGGCGCTGGCCGACGGCTGGTTCCACACCGGTGACATCGGCACCCTCGACGAGGACGGCTACCTGAGGATCACCGGTCGCAAGAAGGAGATCATCGTCACGGCAGGCGGCAAGAACGTCGCCCCGGCCGTGATCGAGGACCGGATCCGCGCGCACGCGCTGATCGCGGAGTGCATGGTCGTCGGCGACGGACGGCCCTTCGTGGGCGCGCTGGTCACCATCGACGAGGAGTTCCTGGGCCGTTGGGCGGCCGAGCACGGCAAGCCGGCGGGTTCCACCGCGGCGTCGCTGGCCGGGGACGCGGACCTGAACGCTGCCGTCCAGGCCGCGATCGACGACGGCAACGCCGCGGTGTCGAAGGCGGAATCGGTGCGGAAGTTCCGCATTCTGTCCTCCCAGTTCACGGAGGAGTCGGGCCACCTGACGCCGTCCCTGAAGCTCAAGCGCAACGTGGTGGCGAAGGACTACGCGGACGAGATCGAGGCGATCTACCAGAAGTAGTAAGCCTGTTGACCAGCGGTACGAGACTTATGGCGCGGTGTCCTCCACGAGGACCCGCGCCATCGTCCGTTCCGCGAGCGCGGTGATCGTCACGAACGGGTTGACACCGATCGACCCGGGCACGAGCGAGCCGTCGGTGACGTACAGCCTCGGATACCCCTTCACCCGGCCGTAGTTGTCGGTGGCCTTGCCCAACACGCAGCCGCCCAGCGGGTGGTAGGTGAAGTCGTCGGCGAAGGTCCGGCTGGGGGTGCCGAACAGATCGCTGCGGTAGATGGTCACGTTCGCCGCGTTGATCCGGTCGAAGAGCTTCTTCGCCATCCCCGAGGACACCGCGCTCTGGGCCGCGGTCCAGCCCAGCTTCACGCCGTCCGTGGCGCTGTCGTAGGTGAACGCGGCCCGCTGCGGGTTCTTGGTGATCGCCAGATAGAGGCTGACCCAGTGCTCGAGTCCCGTGGGCAGCGGGGCGATCTCGGCGAAGACGGGGTTGGCGGTGTTGGCCCAGTCGTCGATGCCCATGACCGGCATGGTCGACTGGTTGGCCCCGACCGTGTCCCACAGGTGGTTGGCCCGGCCGAGCATGGTGTTGCCGTTGGGCCCCCACCCGGCGCCGACGCTCGCGTTCAGGGCGGGCAGGGTGCCGGTGTCGCGGGCGCGGACGAGGAGTTCGGTGGTGCCGAGGCTGCCGCCGCCGAGGAACAGGTAGGTGCAGCTGTACTGCTTGGTCTCGACGACCGTGCCGGCGTCGTTGATGCGGTCGGCGGTCAGGACGTACGAACCGTCGCTCGCCCGGCTGATGGCCCTGACCCGCTCCATGGTGGTGATGGTGACGTTCCCGGTGCCGAGCGCGGCGGCGAGGTACGTCTTGTCGAGGCTCTTCTTGCCGTGGTTGTTGCCGTAGATGACCTCCTGGGCGAGCGCCGACTTCGTCGCCGTGCCGGCGGCCTCCTTCTGCATGTAGGCGAAGTCGTAGGTGCTGGGCACGAAGGTGGTCTTCAGGCCGGTGTTCTGGGCGTGCTTGCGGGAGATCCGGGTGAAGCGGTACCACTCCGTCGACTCGAACCAGGCCGGGTCGACGGTGTTGACGCCGAGCATGGAGTTGGCGCGCGGGAAGTACGTCGCGTACATCTCGTCGGCGTCGACGGTCGGGAACTGCTCGGCGAAGTACGACTTGAGCGGGGTCACCGCCATGCAGCCGTTGACCAGCGAGCCGCCGCCGACACCCCGGCCCACGAACACCGACATGTTGGCGAAGTGCACCCGGTCCAGGACGCCGGGGTAGGGGCTGATGTCCTTGTTGACGACGTCCAGCCACAGGAACGTGGCCAGCGGTGCCTCGGTGCGGGTGCGGAACCACATGGAGCGCTGGTCCGGGGCGGCGGTGGAGCAGAAGATCTTGCCGTCGGAGCCGGCGGTGTTCCAGAGCCGGCCCATCTCGATCATGAGCGTGCGGATGCCCGCCTGGCCGAGGCGGAGGGCGGCCACGGCGGCGCCGTAGCCCGAACCGACCACGATGGCCGGGGCGTTGTCGACGGCGGCGGGTTCCACGGCCGACGCCGACTCCAGACCGATGCGGGTGAGACCGGACGCGGCGGCGGTCTGAAGGGCCACCATGCCCAGGATGTGACGTCTCGTCAGCTGACGCTGCATCAGTTTTGTTGCCATGCGCGCAGCATGGGCGGATTATTCGGTTCCGCCTAGACGGCTAGAGCAACGTCTTCAACTTTTCTGCCAGCAGGTCCCAGCGCCACTTCTCCTCGACCCAGGCCCGCCCCCGCTCCCCCATCCGCCGCCGCAGCTCCGCGTCGCCCAGGAGCGCGAGAATCCGCTCGGCGCAGTCCTCGACGGACCCGCCCCGTACGACCCAGCCGGTCTCCCCGTCGAGCACGGCGTCCGGCGCCCCGCCGGAGTCCCCGGCGACGACCGGCAGCCCGGTCGCGGAGGCCTCCAGATAGACGATCCCGAGCCCCTCCACATCGAGCCCGCCCCGCCGGGTCCGGCACGGCATCGCGAACACGTCCCCGGCGCCGTAGTGCGCGGGCAGCTCGGACCAGGGCACGGCCCCGGTGAACCGGACGGAGCCGGCGACCCCGGTCTCGCGCGCCAGCCTGCGCAGCTCCTTCTCGTACGGCCCCCCGCCGACGATCAGCAGCACGGCGTCGGGCTCTTTGAGGAGGATCCGCGGCATCGCCAGGATCAGCGTGTCCTGCCCCTTGCGCGGCACCAGCCGCGAGACGCACACCACCACCGGCCGGTCGGTCAGCCCGAGCCGCGCCCGCACGACCGCACCGCCCGACCCCGGATGGAAGGTCTTCTCGTCCACCCCCGGCGGCAGCTGCACCATCCGCGATCCCGCCTCGGGCGTCAGCGCGCCGGCGATCCGCGACCGCGTGTACTCGCCGAGGTAGGTGATCGTGTCCGTGCCCTCGCCGATCCGGCGCAGCAGCCGGCGCGCGGCGGGCAGCTGCGCCCACCCCGCCTCGTGCCCGTGGGTCGTGGCCACCAGCCGTTCGGCCCCGGCCTTCCGCAGCGCGGGCGCCATCAGCCCGAGCGGCGCCGCCGCCCCGAACCACACCGACGTGCAGCCGTGTTCCCGCAGGAGTCCGACCGCCGTACGCGTGGCCGCGGGCGTCGGCAGGAGCATCGTCGTACGGTCGCGTACGACGGTGAAGGGCTGCTCGGCGTCGAAGGCGGCCGTGGCCTCTACGCCCTCCCGGCCCCGCTTCCAGGTCGACGCGTAGACCACGAGCCGCTCGGGATCGAGGCGCAGCGCCATGTTGTGCAGGAACGCCTGGATACCGCCTGGCCTGGGCGGGAAGTCGTTCGTGACGATCAGGGTCTTGGACATCGTCGTGCGCATCGCCGCCGACCCTATCCAACGGCGCGGCCACCGCTGCCCCACGACCCCCTCACAGCCGGTCACGGCCGCGTTTATGGCACCCTCACAGCAGGTCGGGACATCATGGCCATCTCAATCACGGCACAGACGGCAACGCGCGAACAGGGGCTCCGGTGGACATTGCGGGTGCGAGGCGGTCTCCGGCGGGACTGCTGGCGGCCTGGGGCCTGACACGGCTGCTGCTGCTCCTGTTCGTCCTGAAGGTGTACGTCTTCCCCGGCCCGGACGTCACGAGCGACGTGTCGGTGATCTACCAGGGCTGGTACGACGTGCTGCGCACCGGCACCTTCCCGCAGGACGACGTCACCTGGCAGTACCCGCCGGCCGCCGCGCTGGCGATCCTCTCCCCCGCGCTGCTGCCGTTCCTCCCGTACGCGACCGCGTTCTTCGTCCTCGCCTTCCTCGCCGACCTGGTGGTCTTCTCCCTGCTGCTGTACGCGGGCCTGCGCCCCGGCCGGAGCCTGCGCGGCGCCTGGGTGTGGGTGGTGGGCGTCCCGCTGCTCGGCCCGACCGTGTACGCCCGCTACGACGTGATGGTGACCGCCGTCGCCGTGGCCGCGCTGCTCGCGGGCGCCCGGCATCCGCGGGTGACGGGCGCCCTGATCGGCTTCGGGGCGATGCTCAAGGTGTGGCCGGTGCTGCTGCTGGTGGCCGCCCGCAGGCGCGGGGTCTGGATGTCGGCGGCGGTCACGGCGGCCGGGCTCGCGGCCCTGTTCGCGGTGACCATGCCCGGCTCCTTCGCGTTCCTGACCTTCCAGGCCGACCGGGGCACCGAGGTGGAGTCGCTGGGCTCGCTGGTCTTCCATGTGGCCCGGCAGTACGGCTGGGACGGCCAGGTGCTGCTGAACTACGGCTCGGTGGAATTCCTCGGCCCGTGGGTGAACGTCGTCAGCACCGCCGCGCTCGCCCTGACCGGCATCGCCTTCGGCTGGCTGCTGCTGTGGCGGCTGGTCGCGACCCGCTTCGAGGCGCACACCGCGGCGGACGCGGCGTTCGTGGCGGTGCTGCTGTTCACGACCACGAGCCGGGTGATCAGCCCGCAGTACATGGTGTGGCTGATCGGCCTCGCGGCGGTCTGCCTGTGCTTCCGGGCGAGCCGGATGACAGGACCCGCGCTGCTGGTCCTGGTGGCCTCCTTCGTGACGGTCCTGGAGTTCCCGGTCTACTTCGCCAACGTCGTCGCCAGCGACCGCCTCGGCGTCACCCTCCTCTTCCTCCGCAACGGCCTGCTCGTCGCCGCGACCGTACTGGCGGGCGTCCGGCTGTGGCGGGCCACGGTGACCGCGCCCGCCGAGGGCCGCGAGGAGCCTCAGCCGGCACGGGCCACGGAGGAGCCGTCGGAGACCTCGGTCACCTCCTGACGCCGGGACCGCCCGAGGACCACGCCCACCACCGCGCACTGCACCGCCATGGCCGACGCCATGGCGAGGCACACCCCGGGCAGCCCCAGCCCGGACAGCCCGTACGCCAACGGCAGTTGGACCGCCGTACCGAGCAGCGTCACCCTCAGCAGCACCGGCGCGCCCCCGCTCCCCTCGAAGACGCCGCCCAGCGCGATGAAGCAGGCCATCAGCAGCAGATAGGGCCCGGCGCAGCGCAGGAACAGCACCCCCTCGGCGGCGACGTCGCCCCCGGCGCCGAAGGCGGCCATGATCCAGGGCGCGGTCACGGCGAAGAGCACAGCGGCGGCCGCTCCGAAGGCGCCGGACACCACGACCGCCTCCCGCCCGATCGCCCGCCGCGCGTCCCGGCCCGCGCCCAGCAGATGCGCGGTGTGGATGGAGGCTGCCTGCCGGACCGCGTAGAAGCCCATGGTGGCCACGTACAGGACCTTGTACGCGATGGCGTACGCGGCCACGGCCGTCACTCCGACCCGCGCCACGATCCCGACCAGCACCAGCGTCCCGCCCTGCCGCACGGTGAAGTCGGCGGCCATGGGCAGCCCGGTGCGCAGGACCCTCCGGAGGGCGGCCATGAGCGGCCCGGTGCGCGGCACGCGCCGGAAGGCGATCCCGGGTCCGAAGGCGGTACGCAGCAGCGCGTTCCACCGCAGAGCCAGCAGTCCCGCCCCCAACGCCAAGCCCCGGCACAGCACCGTCGAGGCGGCGGCGCCCTGGACGCCGTAGAAGTGGATGAAGACCGGGTCGCAGACGAGGATCAGCCCGTTGGCGAGCAGCGCGAGCCGCATCGGCGTCCTGGTGTCCCCCGTACCCTTCAGGATCCCGTCGACCAGTTGCTGGGCGAAGAACACGGCGATGCCCGGCATCGATATCGCGAAGTACCCGACGGCGAGCGGCAGCGCCGCGCCCCCGCCGAGGACCAGCCGCGCCAGCGGCTCCCGCAGCAGATACCCGCCCGCCACGACCACCGGCGTGATCACCCCGAACACCGCCCAGCCCCCGCGCACGGCGGCCCGTACCGCCCCGGGGTCCCGGGCGCCCCTGGCATGCGCCACCAGCACGGTCGTGCCCGAGCCGAAGACGAGAGCGACCCCCAGCAGGACGTTCTCGGCATTGGTCGCCACGGCGACGGCCGCCACCGCCGGTCCGCCGAGCCGGGAGACCCAGACGGTGTTGATGATCCCGGCGGCCACGGAGGCGAGCAGCGAGAAGTAGACGGGACGGGCGAGCGCGACGAGCCGACGCCGATGACTGTCCATGACCACACCAACCCCCTCGAAACGAGCTACCTCGTTTCGAGGTAGCTCGATAAGAGGTACCATGGCGTCACGACGACCACAAGGAGGAATCGGCGTGCTGGAGCTGTCGATCCTGGGTTTCCTGGCCGAAGAGCCCTTGCACGGCTATGAGTTGAAGGAGCGCATCAAGGCGCTCAGCGGCCATGTCCGCCCGGTCAGCGACGGCGCGCTCTATCCGGCCATCACCCGGCTGATCAAGGCGGGCAAGCTCGACGAGCACACCGAGCCGGGCGCGAGCGCGGCCCCGCGGCGCATGCTCTCCCTCACCGACACGGGCCGCGCGGACCTCCTGGAGCGCCTGCGCCACCCCAAGCCGGTGGAGATCTCCGACCAGGTCCGCTTCAACACGGTCCTGACGTTCCTGCGCCACCTCCCGGACCGCCGCGAACAGGCCGCGGTGCTCCGCCGCCGCCTGGAGTTCCTCGACACGCCCACGAGCTTCTTCTACGACGAGGGCAGACCCGTGCGCGCGGAGGAGGCGGCGGACCTGTTCCGGGAGGGCATGCTGCGGGTCGCGCGGGCCACCGGAGAGGCGGAACGCACCTGGCTGGAGGAGGCCGTCGAGCGGCTCAGCCGAGCTGATCCCGCAGATAGTCCCGCCACCGGGCCGTGAAGTCGTCCAGGTCCGTGCCGAGCACGGTCTTCAGCGCGTCCTCGACCGCCCCGGCGCGCTGCTTGTGGGCGCCCACGGCCTGGTAGAACGCCCGCAGCCGGTCGGTGCCCCACCGGTCGGCGATCATCCGGCAGGCCAGCCAGCCGCTCTCGTAGGCCTCCGCCAGCTTCGTCGCGTCGCCGCTGAACCCGAAGTCCGCGTCCGCGGGCAGCGCCTTCGGCGCCCGCCCCTCGGTCACGGCCCGCCACAGCTCCGGCGCGGCCTGGACCGGCGACCGGCCGGAGCCGAGGTAACCGATCCAGTCCGCGTACCCCTCGGACAGCCACAGGGGTGTGGCGGCGGTGGTGTGGTCGCGGGTGGCGACATGGGTGGTCTCGTGGGTGAGCACGACCTGCTTGCCGACGCTGCCGAGGACGCTGTACGCGTCGGGGTTGACGATGATCCGGTCCGCGGGCGCGCGCGCCGGGGCGCCCGTCTCACCGGTGGTGACGGCGGCGATCCCGCGGTACGCGGAGGCGGGTGACCCCAGCAGCCCCGCCATGCCCTCCAGCGACGTCGGTACGAGCACGACGACGTGCCGGGTCCAGTCCGTGCCCCACTCCGCCGACACCGCCGGAACGGCACGGTCGGCGAGATCGGCGTAGGTGTGCAGCGCCGCGCTCGACCGCCCGACACCGAGGACGAGGCTGTGCCTGCCGCGGACGATGTCCACCTCGCCCTGGTCCCACAGCTGCTGGGCGGACTTCTTCGCGGGCTGTTCCCGGTCGACGTACCACTCGCCGCCCGCGTCCAGGCTGAGGGTGAGCGTGCGACCGACGGTCACGGGCGCGTTGTCGTAGCCCTGTATGCGGTACTTGAGCTCGACGTCCGCGGTGGCCTCGGCGCCGTCCTGGTGGAGCCCCGTCAACCGGTACGCCCACGCCGCGAACGGCACGCCCCGGGCGTTCTCGAACCAGTCCAGCGAGCCCGTCTGCATGAACGCCGCCCGGTCCCGGTCGAGCACGGCCGCCGACCGCTGGTCGAGCAGCTCCTGGACATCGGCCTTGGCGGTCCCGGTCCCCGGCTTTCCCCCACAGGCCACCAGGGAGACGAGCAGCAGACACAGCGCGAGTGTCCCGTGTCTCGACGCCCGCCTTCGACCAGCCATTTCACGATCGTACGGCGGGAGCGGCGCCAGGGTCAGAGGGCCGGGGCAGAGGGCCGGGTCACACCCGGGTGACCGTCGCGCCCGGCATCATGCCCACCGGGTCGTAGCGGACGGGGGCGCCGGGGTAGGGGGCGTGGATCACCTGGCCGTTGCCGACGTACATGCCGACATGGCTCGCGTCACCCCGGTAGGTGACCAGGTCACCGGGCTGCGCCTGGGAGAGCGGGACCTGCCGGCCCGCGTGGCGCTGGGCCTGCGAGGTGCGCGGCAGGGAGACGCCGGCATGCCGGTACGACCACACCATCAGGCCCGAGCAGTCGAAGCCGGAGGGGCCGGTCGCGCCCCAGACGTACGGCTTGCCGAGCGCGGCGCGGGCCGCGGCGACCGCGGCGGCGGCCCGGGCGTTGGGCGGCAGCGCGCCGCTGAGGTCGGGCATCTCGTCGCGGCCGGAGCGGGAGGCCCGGTCGTAGGCGGCGCGTTCCTCGGACGGCAGGGAGTTGAGCAGCCGGCGGGCCTGGGCGAGCTTCTTCTCGACCGTCTTCTTGTGGCTCGCGACGGCCTT
Source organism: Streptomyces sp. NPDC057280 (assembly GCF_042668605.1). NCBI lineage: Bacteria > Bacillati > Actinomycetota > Actinomycetes > Kitasatosporales > Streptomycetaceae > Streptomyces > Streptomyces sp. NPDC057280. Next base: position 1,243,517 of record NZ_JBHUYR010000002.1, on the reverse strand, counting down.
GCGGCTCTTCTCCAGCTCGGCCAGCTGACCGGCCGCCTCCGCGCGCTCCTGGGCGAGTTTGCGCATCGCCGACTGGAGGTCCTTGAGCTCACCGGCCTGATGGGCGGTGATCCGGTCGAGGGCGGCGGCCTTGTCGAGGTAGTCGTCCGGGTCGTCGGAGAAGAGCAGGGCGAGGGACGGGTCGAGGCCGCCGGAGCGGTACTGGGCGCCGGCCAGCGAACCGAGCGTCTCCCGCATGGCGTTGATGCGGTCCTGCTGCCGGGCGATCCGGTCCTGCGCGGTGCCGACCTGCTTCTTCAGCGAGTCGGCGCGTTCGTCGGCCTTGTTGTAGGCCTCGGTCGCTTTCTCGGCCTCCTCGTAGAGGCGGTCCACCTCGGCACGGGTGTCGTCGTGCGGGGCGGCCGTGGCCGGTACGGCCCCGAGGGCCGCGGCGGTGGCGGTCAGGACGCAGAGCGCGGCGCTGGCGCCCCGGTCGAACCCGGACGAAGTCGATGCAAGGCGGCGATGGGACCTCACGAGGAGCCGCACCCCTTCCGCTGGCGGACAGGAAACGCGGCCGACAGTAGCCCCGCGACAAGGGCGCTTCCAAAGACCTCCACGGCCACACAACGTGACACCCCGCCACCGACGCAGGTCAGTGGCGGGGCACGGGGTCAGTTCACGTCGCCGCGATTCGCCCGAACGGGCGGCGGGTGTCGTGATCTTGAAGGTGATCCTGGAGGGTGATCAGATCCGGACGCCGAACTGGAACGGCATGTTGCCGATCGACTCGTAGCGCACGACCGTGCCGGTGCGCGGGGCGTGGATCACCTGGCCGTTGCCGGCATAGAGGCCGACGTGGTGCAGGTCGCCGTAGAAGATGACCAGGTCGCCGACCTTGAGCTGGCTCTGCGAGTAGATCTTCGTGCCGGCGTTGGCCTGGGCCTGGGAGGTGCGTGGGATGGAGACGCCGGCCTGGGCGTAGGCCCAGGAGGTCAGGCCCGAGCAGTCGTAGGAGGCGGTGCCCGTGGCGCCGTAGACGTAGGGCTTGCCGAGCTGGGACTGGGCGGCCCGGAAGGCGGCGGCGGCGAAGTTGGAGGCCGGCGGGGTGTCGCCGAGGTTCACGCGCTCGCTGGCGGAGCGGCTGGCGCGCGCGTCCTCGGCGGCGAGGGCGGCCTTCTCGGCGGCCGTCAACGTGTTGAGCAGCTTCTGCGCCTCGGCGAGCTTGCCCTGGACTTCCTTCTTCTTCTTGGCCAGTTCGGTCCGGGTGGAGGAGAGGTCCTTGAGCTTCTCGGAGGCCTCGGCACGCTCCTGCGCGAGCTCGCGCTGCTTCTCCTGGATCTTCTTCAGCGCCTCGACCTGCTGGGCGCTCAACTGGTCGGCCGTGGAGGCCTTGTCCAGGTAGTCGTCCGGGTTGGACGACAGGAAGAGCTGCAGGGAGGCGTCTATGGAGCCGGTGCGGTACTGGGCGGCGGCCGCGAGCCCCATGGAGTCGCGGAGCCCGTTGAGCTCCTCCTGGCCGCGGGCCACGGTGTCCTGGATGGCCGAGATCTCCTTCTGGAGCTTCTCCTGCTTCTCCTTGGCGCCGTTGAGCTTCTCGGTGGCCTGCTCGGCCTCCTCGTAGAGCTTGTCGACCTTGGACTTGACCTCGTCCTTGCTGGGCTTCTCGCTCGGTGCCGCGTTGGCGGCGTTGGCGCTCAGCGCGACGGCGGCGGCAGCAGCGGTGGTCAGCACGGTCACGCGCGTGCGGCTCGGCTGCTTGGGTCGACGGTGGGACGCCACGGAGGTGAGCTCCTTCTTGTGAGTGATCACCCGTTCGGAGGTTCGAGCCCAGACCCTAGTGACCTTCTTGTGATCAGTTCAAATCCTCACGCGAAAAAATCGGTCACGGACTGCATTCTTTACACACAACTCACGTGCGGTAATGCCCGTTTGACACTACGTTGCGTGACGATCCCGCCAATTCGGGCAATGAGCGCACAAGTTCGATGTTTAGGACAGGCGCTTCAAAAGCATCGCCGAAGCGACAGGCCTGGCCCCCGCCTTGGCCACCCCGTCGGCGACCTCGCGGTCGGTGGAGGCGACGATGACGGGCCGGCCCGGCGGCTCGGCGCGCACCAGCTGGCGGATCAGTTCGTCGGCCGTGACACCCGGCTTGGAGAACAGCACCCGCACCCCGCGCGGCGGCGCGAGCAGCACCGGCGCGGCCAGCTCGGCGCCGTCGAAGACACAGGTGACCTCCGCCCCGGTCTGCGCCGCGAGCTGCGAGAGCTGACCGAGCAGCCGCAGCCGCTGCTTCTCCAGCGGCATCTGCGGATAGCCGGTCTTGGTGACGTTGTAGCCGTCGACCACCAAGTGGGCCTGCGGCAGGGCCAGTAGCTGGTCCAGGATGGCCGGATCGTGCTCGGACAGGGCCCGCGCGGCGATGTCCTTCGGCGTCATTCGTCCCGGTTCGACCGCGTCGACGGTCTCCGCGGGCCGTACGGACACGGGCGGCAGGGCCAGCTCCCGGCGCAGCCCTTGAGCCGCGTCGAGCACGGTGTCCAGCAGCAGCCGCACCCGCATGTCCTCGACACTGCGTCCCTCCCGCGCCGCCCTGCGCGTCGCCTCCAGGGCCGCCTCGGCCTCGCTCAGCCGGGCCTTGAGCCGCCGCGTCTCGACCTCGGCGGCGGACACCTGCGTCTGCCCCTCGGCGCGCACGGCGTCCATCTCGCCCTGCAGCTTGCGCAGCGCCGCCTCGCCGCGCTTGACGTCACTGAGGGCGGCGCGCAGCTTGCGGTGAAGCGATTCGGCTTCCTTCTTCGCCGACTCCAGTTCGGTGCGCAGCCGCTCGGTCTCGGTCCGGGTCTGCTCCCGGGCCGCCACCAGTTCCTCGCGCAGCCGCTCCAGCTCGACGCGGCTCTCCTCGTCCGCGCGCTCGGCGTCGGCCCGCTGGGCCTCCTCGCCGGCCGCGGTCACGAGCTTCACCCAGCCCGTGGGGCGCAGAACATAGGCCGCGGCCGCCACGTCGAGCGGATCCGCGGCCGGGGGCGGCGAGCCGGTGTCGAGAGCGCCGGAGAGCTCCGGCTGGGCCTCTCTGAACTTCTCGCCGATCCGCTGCCGGAACAGCGGATCGGTCTCCAGCGCCGCCGCCATCGCGTTGCCGGCGAACTTGGCCCGCCGGTTCGGCGCGAACCGCGCGTACTGTCTGAGCTGTGCGGGCAGTTCACCTACGGTCAGGCCGCCGAAGCCGTCGGACACGATCTGTACGACACGACGGCGCACCCCGTCGGGCAGCGGACGGTCGAGCACCTCAGCGGCGCCGTCGCCCGGCCCCCCGCCTTGTGACTCCACCATCCGTCAACACCCCAACCTGTGTGCGGAGCCCGCTCCCTCAGGAGCCGGCGCCCGGCCTGTCCACGAGTTCCACCTGATCCACGGCGTTGCACCAGCGGCAGCGCACCGACTCGATGGTCTCACTGACCACCTCGCGCTCCTCGACCTTCGGCTCACCGGCCAGGTCGAGGTGGACGTACTCGACGACCTTCGACGAGCGGGTCACGTCGAACCGCGTGAGGTTGCCGCAGAGGGTGCAGCGCCACCGCGTCGAGGCGGTCGGCAGGGGAACCGTCATCGTGCCTGTGCTCTTTCCTGCTAGGTCTTCTACTGTCCGCGACACACCGGTCCCGGTGCGTGTGGCTCGTAACCCTACGGCCTGGCGGGTACTCGTCGCTCGGCCGTCCACATCGCCCACCCGGCGGCGAGGCGGTCTGTTCGGTTGCGTCCCGTTACGTCATGCTCTGTGTTCATGATCAGCAACTGGAGGGTGACGGTCCGTGGCGCGAGCAGGTCGTTGTGGGGGTCGGCACCGGTCACCTACGGCCTGATCACCCTGTGCTGTCTGCTGTTCCTGATCGGCCCGGCGGCCGGCCTGAATCCGGCCTACGGCACCGGCGACGAACTGCTGGCCGCCCAGCGGGCCTACTTCCACCGCTGGGGGGTGGTCCCCGCAGAACTGTTCGAAGGCTCGGCCCGCGCCGCCCTGACCCCCGCGACAGCCCTGTTCGTGCACGGCAGCTGGGTCCACCTCCTCGGCAACATGCTCTTCCTCTATGTCTTCGGAGTGCTGACCGAGGAACGGATGGGCCGCGTCCAGTTCACGCTGTTCTACGTCGGCTGCGGCTATCTGGCGCTGCTGGGGTACGCGGCGGCGAACTCCGACTCCGACCAGTCGCTGGTGGGAGCCTCCGGGGCGATCTCAGCCGTGCTCGGAGCGTTTCTCTACCTGTTCCCCGGGGCCAGGGTGACAAGCCTGCTGCCGTTCCTCTTCTTCCTCCCGCTGCGCTTCCCGGCCTGGGTGGTGCTGCCCTTCTGGGCAGCCCTGCAATGGCTGGCGGCGGGCCGGGCGCCGAACGGGCCCGGGGTGGCGTATCTGGCGCACCTGGTGGGCTTCGGCCTGGGCTTCGCCTTCGCGTGGGTGCGTTTCGGCCGTGCTACCAATGCGGCGCCAATCCGAAGCGGAGATCATACATAGAGGTTGCTTTTCTGCTCACTCCTATCTACTCTTGCTCGTCATGCACAGGAAATATCGGATTGGCGAGTTCGCCACCCGGATCGGACGGTCCGTTTCGACTGTTCGCCGTTGGGAGCGTGAGGGCCGGATCACGGTCAAGCGCTCCGCATCCGGGCAGCGATACTTCGACGACTCCGATGTGCTCGCCGCCCTGAATCCTGGCTTCGACGCCTCCCGCCGCTCCACCGTCGTGTACTGCCGAGTCTCCTCACCGGGCCAGAAGAGCGATCTGGAATCGCAAGTCAAGGCGATGGAACTCTTCTGCCTCGGCGCTGGCATCGCAGTGGATGAGTGGATCAGCGAGATCGACACCGGGATGAACCTGCACCGCCGAGAGTTCTGCCGTCTGATGGACCGAATCGAAGCCGGCGAGATCAGCCGACTGGTCATCGCCCACGAGGACCGCCTAGCCCGGTTCGGATTCGAGTTCATCGAGTACCTCGCCGACCGGCACGGCTGCGAGATCGTGTCCGCGAACAGCGAGCTACTGTCTCCGCGACAGGAGCTGACCGAAGACCTGCTGGTGATCATGCGCACCTTCTCTCGCCGCCTGCGGCTTCTGAACCGCTACGAGAAGGAGCTCAAGGCCGAACTTGGCGGCAGCCAATGAAGGTCACTCGCATCGCCTACAGCAAGAACCTCAACGCCTGTAAGTACGACCAACTCGTCAAGCAAGCCGAACGGCTCGGTCGAGTGCGCTCGCTCGTATGGCGCCGCTATGGCGCCCTCGCAGGTGTGGGGGTGTCCGACCGCACGATCCGCGACCAGTGGATGAAGGACGGCACCAGTGACACCTTCGGCGTACTGGCTAACTCGTGGAAGGAGACCGTGCGGGACGCAGTCGTCAGCATCAGGGCGACCCGCGAGGCAGCAAAAGTCAAGGTTCGGCAAGCTATCCGGCGCCACACCGCCGACCAGACGGAGCGGAAGCGCCTTTTCACAGCATTGAAACGCGACCAGTGGGCCAACGACCCGTACCTGGCCCGGCAGATGCGCCACCACTGGCGACGCGGCCAGAACCACACAATGAACCAAATTGTGGTTCGTTCCGACGACTACCGCACGTACGCCCTCGTAGAGGACGGCGACATCTGGCTCTCGGTGCCTGGGCTGGAGCGTCGCAGCGCAGTGAGGATCCCTCTGAACACCAGGGTTGCCCCCACTGGCACCTTGCGGCTCATCCTGCGAAACAACCGGGTCGAGGTGCACTACACCATCGACGACTGCACACTACGGTCCTCACAGCGACCGTGCGGCACAGCAAAGACGGGGCTGGACAAGGGGTACACAGAAGTCCTCACCGACTCCGAAGGCAGCCACTACGGGACCGCCCTCGGCGGGCTGCTCAGAGCCGAGTCGGACTTCCTCAAGACCAAGAACGCTCGCAGAGCCAAGATCCGCTTCATCGCAGAGAAAGCCCGCAAGTCGGGAGATACAGCGAAAGCTGAACGGATCGAAGCCAATAACCTAGGCACGGCCAAACGCAGCCACCGCCGCCGCTCGTTCGAAGCCCGTGTCCGGTCGGTCACCTTCACTGCGGTACATCAGGTCCTGGACAAAGCGCAGCAGATCGTCGCCGAGGACCTGACCCGCAGCTTCCCACCGCGGAAGAAGCTCGGCAAGGACACCAACCGCCGCCTCGCGATGTGGACCAAAGGCGTCACAGCTGAGGCACTCAACAGCGTGTCGGAGCGCAGAGGTTCTGCGCTGACGCTGGTCAACGCGGCCTACACTTCACAAGTCGCCCCCTGCTGCCGGATCCTCGGCACGCGCAAAGGGGACCGACTTCACTGCACTCAGTGCGGGGCAGTGTGGCAGGCAGACCACGCGGCAGCGATCAACGTCCTGGAACGAGACGGTGACCCCGACATCACCCTGCACACCTCGCATGCGCGGGTGAAGCAGATCATCCAGGAACGGGCCGATCGCCGACGGACCAGACTGCCGGTCCAGGACTCCAGCCTTTCGGGCGGAGAGCGAACCATCCGATCCGAGCGCCAATGCTCGAGGACAAGGAAGCAGAACCAGCCGTGATCACAGCAATCGTCCTGATCAAGACCAGTGTGGACCGGATCCCCGAGATCGCCGAGGAGATCGCCTCGCTGGACAGTGTGAGTGAGGTCTTCTCCGTCACCGGCACCTACGATCTAATCGCGATGGTCCGTGTCCGACGGCACGACGACCTCGCGGAAGTCATCCCCGGCAGCATCAGCAAGATCCAGGGCGTCGAGGCGACCGATACCCACGTCGCATTCCGCACATACTCCCAGCACGATCTTGAGGCGGCGTTCGCGATCGGGCTGGATTCCTGACCTGGATCAACCTCTTGACGAAGACGACTCAAGATCTTCACTGCAGTGGAGTGACGCACTACCCTTCGAACACCTGTTGTTGTTCCCGAGGAGGAGCTGTGCGCACGGTCTGGAAGTACGCAAGTCGAGCAGCCGCTGTTTCATGCCTGGTCGCCGGAGGACTCGTGCTGGCACCCCCGGCGCAAGCTGGGGACTTCGGATGCCCTGGCAGCCTAATCGAAAGCATCCCCGTCGTGACCAATGACAGCGGGTTCCGGTACGGCACTCTTCTCGTCTATTACAGCAGCGCGAACGGCGGCACAAACTGCGCCGTCACCTATAGGTCGCCGGGATTCAGCGGTAAGTCGAACATGGAGGCGGCTGTGGGGCGCTGCCGTGACAGTAGTACTGTTCCGCTCTGCTCCACAGACAAGTCCGACGTTGATAACGGGACGTATGGAACCTACGCAGGGCCGGTCTCAGTCACCCAAACCGCCGGCCACTGCATAGTGGCAAGTGGCTGGATAGAGGAACCGAGGACTGGCACTGACGGCTACGCCGACTTGACACGGTCTCATTGCGGATGATCGTCGGCAGCCCACGCCAGCTGGAGATCCACACGGTCATCAAACAGCCGGGACGCAGCGCCCCTCCTCGGTCCGATACTGCCACTTCGCACCGTTACTGACCAGTTCGCGCACCGCGTTCACGAACCGCTCCACGTGCTCGTCCGGCGTGCCCGCGCCGAAGCTGACGCGGATGGCGTTGAGGGACTTCTCGCCGGGCGCGGCCTCGGGGGCGCCGCACTCCCCCTGGATCTGCGGGTCGCTGCCGAGCAGGGTGCGGACGAGGGGGTGGGCGCAGAAGAGGCCGTCGCGGACGCCGATGCCGTACTCGGCGGAGAGCGCGGCGGCGAAGTGGGAGCTGTTCCAGCCCTCGACGACGAAGGAGATCACACCGACACGGGGGGCGTCGTCGCCGAAGAGGGAGAGGACGCGGACCTCGGGGACGTCCGCCAGGCCCTCCCGCACCTTCTCGATCAGGTGCTGCTCGCGGGCGACCAGGGTGTCGAAGCCGGCCTCGGTCAGCGCCTTGCAGGCCGAGGCGATGGAGTAGGCGCCGATGACGTTCGGGGAGCCGGCCTCGTGGCGGGCCGCGCTCTCGTGCCACTCCACGTCCACGCCGCCGTCCTCGCGCCGGGTGACCTTGCGGCTGGCGCCGCCGCCCGCGAGGTAGGGCTCGGCGGCGGTCAGCCAGTCGGCGCGGCCGGCGAGGACGCCGGAGCCGAAGGGGGCGTACAGCTTGTGGCCGGAGAAGGCGACCCAGTCGACGTCGAGGTCGGCGACGGACACCGCGTGGTGCGGGGCGAGCTGGGCGGCGTCGAGGACGATCCGGGCGCCGTGCGCATGGGCGGCGGCGGCCAGTTCGCGCACCGGCCACAGCTCGCCGGTGACGTTGGAGGCGCCGGTCACGCAGACCAGGGCGGGGCCGTACGGGTCGCGGTCGGCGAGGGCCTTCTCCAGGGTCTCCACGGCCTGCTGGTGGGTGCGGGGCGCGTTGAGGTAGGTGACGCGGGCGCCGCGCCAGGGCAGCAGGGAGGCGTGGTGCTCGGTCTCGAAGACGAAGACCTGGCAGTCGGCGGGCAGCGCGGCGGCGAGCAGGTTGAGGGAGTCGGTGGTGGACCGGGTGAAGACGACCTGGTCGCCCTCGCGGCAGCCCAGGAACTCGGCGACGGTCCTGCGGGCGTTCTCGAACAGGTCGGTCGACAGCTGCGAGAGGTACCCGGCACCACGGTGGACGCTGCCGTAGTAGGGCGCGTACGCCGCCACGTCGTCCCACACCCGCTGGAGGGCCGGCGCACTGGCGGCGTAGTCGAGGGCGGCGTAGGTGACCTCGCCACCGGTGACGAGCGGGACGGTGACATCTCGGCCGAGAACGGGCAGGGGGGCACAAATGGTCTGGGCGGCGGCAGCGGTGGAGACGGACATGGGGAACTCCCGTGAGAGGGCATGCCGAAGCAGGGCATGCGGTGAAGAGAAGAAGGGTGCGCGGAGGCGGGGCTCAGCAGCCCTATCGCATTCGCTTGCTCACGGAAGACTCCCTCGAAGGACCAGGACCCCTGGTTTCGAGAGGGGCCCGCGCTTGCCGTAGACCTCGCTGCCTACGGCCTGGTCTTCACCCGGGGCACCCCGCCACGGACGGAGGGTTGCCGGACAGTCGGCCGGGGCCTCATGACTGTCACTCATGACCTGGTACAGGAACGTACGCGATGTGATCGTCGGCCCGCAACCCGTGTCCGGATCGCGGGACGACGCACCACACGACTACCGGTTGCTGGCCGCCACCCAGCGGTCGAGGGTCTGCTTGGCGGCGCCCGAGTCGATCGACTCGGCGGCCTGGTCCATGCCGGCCCGCAGCTGCTCCGCCAGCGTCCCCGAGCCCGGCTCCAGGGCCACCAGAGCGGCCGCCGAGTTCAGCAGGACCGCGTCCCGGACGGGACCCGTCTCACCGTCGAGCAGCCGGCGCGCGACCTCCGCGTTGAACGCCGGGTCACCGCCGCGCAGCGCCTCCACCGGCACCAGCTCGATGCCGACGTCACGCGGGTCGAAGGCCTCCTCGGTGACCTTGCCGTCGCGGACGATCCACACCCGGGAGGTGGCCGTGGTCGTCAGCTCGTCGAGGCCGTCGTCGCCGCGGAACACCAGGGAGGAGTTGCCGCGCTCGGCGAACACCCCGGCGACGATCGGCGCCATCAGCGGATCGGCGACACCCACCGCCTGCGCCTTGACCTTCGCCGGGTTGGTCAGCGGGCCGAGGGCGTTGAACACCGTGCGGATGCCCAACTGGCCGCGGGCGGCGCCCGCGTGACGCAGCGCCGGGTGGAACTTGATGGCGAAGCAGAAGGTGATGCCGGCCTCCTCGGCGACCTCGGCCACCCGCTTCGGGGTGAGGTCGAGGTTGACGCCCAGCTTCTCCAGCACGTCCGAGGAACCCGACGCCGACGAGGCCGCGCGGTTGCCGTGCTTGACGACCTTCGCTCCGGTGCCGGCCACCACGAGGGAGGACATCGTGGAGATGTTCACCGTCTTGGCGCCGTCGCCACCGGTGCCGACGATGTCGACGGTCCGCCCGGACACCTCGATCACGTTGGCGTGCTCGTACATCGCCTGGACGAGGCCGGTGATCTCCTCGACCGTCTCGCCCTTGGCCCGCAGGGCCACCACGAACCCGGCGATCTGCGCGTCGGTCGCCTCACCGCGCATGATCTTGTCCATCGCCCAGGCGGTGGCGTCGGCGCTCTGGTCCTGCCCGTACAGCAGGGCGTTCAGCACCCCGGGCCAGGAACGGCCCGCCGCGGTGTCGCCTCCAGCGGGGGTCACAGCGCTCATAAGGCCGCTCCTGGGTGTCGTAGGACCTGCTTCAACAGATGTTTGACCCCCACCCTATCCAGCTCAGGACACGGCGAAGGGCCCCCGTCCGAAGACCGGACGGGGGCCCTTCAGTGCGCGTGGCGAGCGCAGCGATCAGTGGTGGCCGTGGCCGCTCGTGATCTCCTTGTACTCCTCGACGGTGGGCTTGGCGATCTGCGACTCCTCGCCGAAGTACGCCTCGCTCAGCTTGGCGCGCAGCTTCTCGGAGCCCTTCACCTTGCGCTCGACGCCGTTCTCGTCGACCGTCGGGCCGATCTCGGCCGGCTTGTACTGCTCGTGCGCGGTGAGCGTGTGCAGCGCGTCCTGGCTGAGCGGCTCGTGCACCTCGATGAACTCACCGTGCGGCAGGCGCTTGATGATGCCGGACTCGCGGCCGTGCAGCACCTTGTCCTTGTCGCGGCGCTGGAGGCCGAGGCAGATCCGCTTGGTGACGATGAACGCGAGCACCGGCGCGACGAAGAACGCCACACGGACGAACCAGGTGATCGAGTTGATCGACAGGTGGAAGTGGGTGGCCCACAGGTCGTTTCCACCACCGACGAGCAGCACCATGTACCAGGTGATCCACGCGACGCCGAACGCCGTGCGGGTCGGGGCGTTGCGCGGGCGGTCCAGGATGTGGTGCTCGCGGCGGTCGCCGGTGACCCAGGCCTCGATGAACGGGTAGACCGCGATCGCGACGAGGACCAGCGGGAAGATCACCAGCGGGATGAACACGCCCAGGACGAGCGTGTGGCCCCAGAAGTTGATCTCCCAGCCCGGCATGACACGGATCAGGCCCTCGGAGAAGCCCATGTACCAGTCGGGCTGGGCGCCCGTGGACACCTGGTCCGGACGGTACGGGCCCATGGACCAGATCGGGTTGATCGAGGCGATGGCCGCGATGGCCGCGATGACACCGAAGACCAGGAAGAAGAAGCCTCCGGCCTTGGCGGTGTACACCGGGAACAGCGGCATGCCGACGACGTTGTTGTTGTTCTTGCCGGGGCCCGCGTACTGCGTGTGCTTGTGGACGAACACCAGGATCAGGTGGGCCACCACGAGGCCGAGCATGATGCCCGGCAGCAGCAGGACGTGGATCGAGTAGAAGCGGGCCACGAAGTCGCCGCCCGGGAACTCGCCGCCGAACAGGAAGAACGACAGGTACGTGCCGACGATCGGCACGGACAGGATCGCGCCCTCCATGAAGCGGACACCGGTGCCGGAGAGCAGGTCGTCCGGGAGCGAGTAACCGGTGAAGCCGGTGAACATGCCCAGGACGAACAGCAGGAAGCCGAACAGCCAGTTGACCTCACGCGGCTTGCGGAACGCACCGGTGAAGAACACGCGCATCATGTGCACGAACATGCCGGCGAGGAAGATCAGCGCCGCCCAGTGGTGGATCTGCCGGATCAGCAGACCACCGCGCACATCGAAGGAGATGTGCATGGTCGAGTTGAACGCCTCGGACATCAGCTGTCCCTGCAGCGGGACGTAGCTGCCGTGGTACTCCACCTCGTTCATCGACGGGTGGAAGAACAGCGTCAGGTACACACCCGTGAGGATGATGATGATGAAGCTGTAGAGGCAGATCTCACCCAGCATGAACGACCAGTGGTCGGGGAAGATCTTGCGCAGGTTGGCCTTGGCCAGGGAGTAGATCCCGAGCCGGCCGTCAGCCCAGTCGGCGAGCTTCTCGCCGGCCGGGGCCTTCCCGCGGGGGCGGGAGGACTCGTTGTTCTCGTTGGTGCTCATCCGCGCTCCCAGAAAGCAGGACCGACGGGCTCCTCGAAGTCGCCGAGCGCCTCGAGGTAACCCTCCTCGTTCACACCGATGCGCAGCTGCGGCAGGGCGTGACCAGCGGGGCCGAAGATCACCCGGGCACCGTCGGAGAGGTCGAAGGTGGACTGGTGGCACGGGCACAGCACGTGGTGCGTCTGCTGCTCGTACAGGGAGATCGGGCAACCGACGTGGGTGCAGATCTTCGAGTACGCCACGATGCCGTCGTGCGACCACTCGAGCTCGCGCTTGTCCTTGATGTTGTCCGGCTGGATCCGGACGATCATCAGGGCGGCCTTGGCGATCTCGGTCTGGAACTCCTCGTCGTGCTCCTCCAGGCCCTCGGGCTTGGCGAAGGTGAGCGAACCGACCGCGACGTCCTCGGGACGCAGCGGCTCGTTCGTGTTCATGTTGACGAGCTGGAGGCCCTTGCGCCACATGGTGTGCCGCAGCTTGGTGCCGGGCAGCGGGCCGAGGTCGCGCAGCAGCACGACACCGGCGAGCGGCACCAGGGTGAGCGCGCCGAGCATGGTGTTGCGGATCAGCTTGCGACGGCCGATCACGGACTCCTTGGTGCCCTGCTTGAAGTCCTCCATGACCTTCGCGCGGACCTCGGGAGGCGCCTCGATCGGGTGACGCTCGTCGACCATCTCCACGTCGGACATCAGGGTGCGGGCCCAGTGGACCGCGCCCGCGCCGATCGAGAAGAGGGCGACGCCGAGGGTCAGGCCGAGCGAGAAGTTCAGCGCGTTGATGTGCCCGATCGGGAAGACGTAGATCGCCTTGTCGTGCGGGACGCCGACGTACGCCGCGATGAAGCCGATCGTGGCCAGCATCGACAGCGTGAACAGCATGGCCACCACACGCTCGGACCGCTTGGCGGCCCGCTCGTCGATGTCCTGGACCCGGTGCTCGTGCGGCGGCAGGCCGGGGTCGGCGAAGGGGTCCTTGTCGTCCGCGACGCCTACCGCGCCGTGGGCGTCCTGCTCTGCGGGCAGGTTCTCTTCTGGAATGTCTTGGCTACTCATGACTTCTTGGCCTTTGCGGTCCGAGCGGCGAGCCAGACGGCGATCGCGATCAGGCCACCGAGTCCGAACACCCACGCGAAGAGACCCTCGCTGACCGGACCGAGGCCGCCCAGCTCGAGGCCACCGGGGCTCTCGGTGTCGTCACCGTTGACCGCGTCGAGGTACGCGATGATGTCCTTCTTGTTCTGCTCCGACAGCGTGGTGTCGGGGAACGACGGCATGTTCTGCGGGCCGGTCTGCATGGCCTCGTAGATGTGCTTCGGGTCGACACCCTCGAGGCTCGGCGCGAACTTGCCGTGCGTCAGCGCACCGCCCTTGCCGGTGAAGTTGTGGCACTGCGCGCAGTTGGTGCGGAACAGCTCGCCACCCTTGGCGATGTCCGCGCCCTCCGGGCTGTACTGGTTCTTCGTCGGGACGACCGGACCGGCGCCCAGCGAGGAGATGTACGCGGCGAGCTGGTCGATCTCGGCCTGCGTGTAGATGACCTTCTTGCGCGGGACCTGGGCGCCCGGCTGCTGGGCCGGCATACGGCCGGTGCCGACCTGGAAGTCCACGGCCGCGGAGCCGACACCCACGAGGCTCGGCCCGTCGGTGGTGCCCTGAGCACCGGTGCCGTGGCAGCTGGCGCAGCCCACGGCGTAGAGCTTCTTGCCCTCCTCGATGGTGAGGGACTGGGCGGTTTCATCGGCCTGCGCCTTGTCCGCGGGCGCGAACGCGGCGTACAGCCCCCCAGTGGCCGCCAGCGCGAGGAGTAGGACGACGAGCGCCGCCAGCGGATGGCGTCGTCGTGCGGAGAGCTTTTTCACGGATTACCCCGGTGTCAGGATCTTCTGCGTCGATGCTTCTGGAAGTGCGCTTCTCGTGGAAGCGCTCGGGAACGGGCCCCGACTACTTGATCATGTAGATCGTGGCGAAGAGGCCGATCCAGACGACATCGACGAAGTGCCAGTAGTAGGACACGACGATGGCGGCCGTCGCCTGCTCGTGAGTGAACCTCTTCGCCGCGTAGGTGCGGCCGAGGACCAGCAGGAAGGCGATGAGACCGCCCGTCACGTGCAGGCCGTGGAAGCCGGTGGTCAGGTAGAAGACCGAGCCGTACGGGTCGGAGGAGAGCGAGAGCCCGTCCTTCTTGACCAGCTCGGTGTACTCGAAGACCTGACCGCCGATGAAGATCGCACCCATGATGAAGGTGACGATGAACCAGCCCCGGAGCTTCTTCACGTCACCGCGCTCGGCGGCGAACACGCCGAGCTGGCAGGTGAGGGAGGAGAGCACCAGGATCGTGGTGTTGGTGGCCGAGAACGGGAAGTTCAGGCTCTCGGCCATTTCCTTCCAGTGATCAGGACCCGTCACCGATCGCAGGGTGAAGTACATCGCGAAGAGGGCCGCGAAGAACATCAGCTCGGAACTCAGCCAGATGATGGTTCCGACGCTGGTGAGGTTCGGCCGATTGACCGACGGGTGCGCGTGCCCGGTTTCTACTGTCGTTGCTGTCGCCACGACCGACATTATGTCGGTCGCTTATCCCGCCCTCACTCCGGGGGGTGCCGTTCGGAGTGTTCGCACCGTGTGTACTGCCCGGATGGCCCATCGCAGGCATGTTCCAGCGGGTGTTGACGCGCTGTTCAAGGGAGTAGCATCCGCGGCAACTGTTCTGTCCGTACGACGCTGATGTCACGGAGGAAGCATGCAGGCGACCGCCACGGTGCTGGTCTACAGCGACGACGCCAACACCCGCGAGCAGGTACGGCTCGCGACCGGCCGGCGGCCGGCTCCGGACGTCCCGGTGGTCGAGTTCGTGGAGTGCGCCACGCCTGCGGCGGTGCTCAAGGAGCTGGACCGGGGCGGGATCGACGTCTGTGTGCTGGACGGCGAGGCCGTACCGATGGGCGGCATGGGGCTGTGCCGCCAGATCAAGGACGAGGTCTTCAACTCCCCGCCGGTGCTGCTGCTGATCGGCCGCCCGCAGGACGCCTGGCTGGCCACCTGGAGCCGCGCCGAGAGCGCTGTGACGCACCCGGTGGACCCGGTGGAGTTCGCCTCGGCACTGGCCTCCCTGCTGCGCCAGAAGCGGGCCCTGAGCGCCTGAAGGGGCCTGGGCGGCGGGATGGTCCAGGAGCCTCAGGGGAAGCCTGAGAAGCGGCCTCTAGACGCTCTCCGGCCGCAGTCGGGCCCGCTGCTCGGCGCTGGGGGCCTCAGGGGTGCCGGCGGTCAGGGCGCTGCCCTTGCGCCACTTGTTCCACTTGAGGTTCCAGTCGCCGAAGCCGTTGCCGAAGGTCTCCATGGTGTCGCCGTTCGAGTTGACGACCTTCACCACGTCTCCCTCGTGGACGGTGTCGAAGAACCACTCGGCGTTGCCGGTGCTCATGCCGGTGCAGCCGTGGCTGACGTTCTCGTAGCCCTGGGAGCCGACCGACCAGGGGGCGGCGTGCACGTACTCGCCGCTCCAGGTGACCCGGGTCGCGTAGTAGACCGGCAGGTCGTACGACTCGGACGAGCCCTCGGCGATGCCGATGCTGGTGCCGCGCATCCGTACGAAGTACTCCTTGCCGAGGACGACCTTGACGCCGTTGCGGGTGTCGAAGCCGGGCTTGCCGGTGGTGACCGGGAGCTCCTTGATCACCTCGCCGTTCTTGTAGACCGTCATGCTGTGTGACGAGGCGTCCGTCACCGCGATGATGCGGTCCCCGGTGGTCAGCCTGAGGGGCTTCGTCCGACCGCCCCACAAGCGGTCGCTGATCTTCACTCCGTCCAGGTTGCTGCGGACCTGGATCGTGGCGTGGGCGGGCCAGTACTCCTTGGGGCGGTAGTGGAGTTCCTTGTCGTCCACCCAGTACCAGGCGCCCTCTGTGGCGGGCATCGAGTCGACCTTGAGGGCGCGCTCGACGACGGCCCGCTGTGCCTTGTCCTTGACGGGCTTGTTCAGCTTGGCCGTGATGGGCTGGCCAACGCCGTACTTGCCCGCCTTGGGGCCGAAGGTGACCTTCAGGCGCTTCTTGGTGGTGGGCTTGCCGGTGTCGAAGGCGAGGACCCGGCGGCCGGGCGCCCCGTCCTCGTCCTCGGTGCTCACCCGGACCGTGTAGTGGGCGCTGGCGGCCAGCGGGGTGGTGCTGTGCCACCGGGTGCCGTCGGCGGACAGTTCGCCCGCCACATGGCGTCCCGTGGCGTCCATGGCCGTGACGTCGGTGATGCGCCCGTCGTCGTCCTCGGCGGTGACCTCCAGGGGCTTGTCCGGGTCGGCCTTCTTGCCGTCGCCGGAGGGGCCGTTGAAGGAGATCTGGTCCGCCGCGTCGTACGGCGCCGCCGACAGCGGGTTGCCGTCGCTGCTGCAGGCGGTGGCGCCCGCGGTGACGGCGAGCACCAGCAAGGTGCAGGAGAGAACGGTGCGCGTGCGCGGAGTGTGGCTCATGTACTTCACGCTAGGAACGTTCGTCAGCAGCGGCGCGGCGAGTAACTCGTACGAGGGACGGATACTGCTGCATCCGGCCATCGGGGCTGCTGCAAGGCTGCTGCAAAAGCGGGAGCCCGGACGCTCCTGACGGAGTGTCCGGGCTCTCGTTGAGCTCAGGCCGTGCTACTGGGTGCGGTTCTCACCGCGGTAGTACTCGAAGACCCAGCCCCACAGGCCGACCAGGATCAGCGGCGCGGAGAAGTACATCAGCCACCAGCCGATCGCGATCGACAGGAAGGCGAGCGCGCCACCGATCGCCAGGGACAGCGGCTGCCAGCTGTGCGGGCTGAAGAACCCGACCTCGCCGGCGTCGTCCGCGACGTCCGCCTCCTTGTTGTCCTGCGCGCCCGCGTCGACCCGCCGGGCCGTGAAGCCCAGGTAGAAGCCGACCATGATGCACAGGCCGAAGGCCAGGAAGAGGGCCGTGGTACCGGCCGGCTCCTTCGACCACACGCCATAGACGACCGCCATGGCGAGGACGAAGACGCTCAGCCACATGAACATCTTGCCCTGGATCTTCACTTGCCGGCCTCCTTGCCACCAGCGAGCGCCTTCTCACCGTGAGGCGCGTTCTCGAGCTGGTCGAGAGCGGCGATCTCCGGGTGGTGCAGGTCGAACGCCGGGGATTCGCTGCGGATACGGGGCAGGGTGAGGAAGTTGTGCCGCGGCGGCGGGCAGGACGTCGCCCACTCGAGCGAACGGCCGTAGCCCCACGGGTCGTCGACGCCGACCGGCTTGCCGTACTTGGCCGTCTTCCACACGTTGTAGAGGAACGGCAGGATCGACGCGCCGAGCACGAACGAGCTGATCGTCGAGATCGTGTTCAGGGCCGTGAAGCCGTCGGCCGCCAGGTAGTCGGCGTAACGCCGCGGCATGCCCTCCGCGCCCAGCCAGTGCTGGACGAGGAACGTGCCGTGGAAGCCGATGAACAGCGTCCAGAACGTGATCTTGCCGAGGCGCTCGTCGAGCATCTTGCCGGTCATCTTCGGCCACCAGAAGTGGAAGCCGGAGAACATCGCGAAGACGACGGTGCCGAAGACGACGTAGTGGAAGTGCGCCACCACGAAGTACGAGTCGGACACGTGGAAGTCCATCGGCGGCGAGGCCAGGATGACACCGGTCAGACCACCGAAGGTGAAGGTGATGAGGAAGCCGGTGGCCCAGAGCATCGGTGTCTCGAAGGACAGCGAGCCCTTCCACATCGTGCCGATCCAGTTGAAGAACTTCACGCCGGTCGGAACGGCGATGAGGAACGTCATGAAGGAGAAGAACGGCAGCAGCACACCGCCGGTGACGTACATGTGGTGGGCCCACACCGTCACCGACAGGCCGGCGATCGCGATCGTGGCGCCGATCAGACCCATGTAGCCGAACATCGGCTTGCGGGAGAAGACCGGGATGACCTCGGAGATGATGCCGAAGAACGGCAGCGCGATGATGTACACCTCTGGATGGCCGAAGAACCAGAAGAGGTGTTGCCACAGCAGGGCCCCGCCGTTGGCGGCGTCGAAGACGTGGGCGCCGAACTTGCGGTCCGCCTCCAGGGCGAACAGCGCGGCCGCGAGGACCGGGAAGGCGAGCAGGACCAGGACGGCGGTCAGCAGCACGTTCCACACGAAGATCGGCATGCGGAACATGGTCATGCCCGGCGCGCGCATGCAGATGATGGTGGTGATGAAGTTGACCGAGCCGAGGATGGTGCCGAAGCCGGAGAAGGCCAGACCCATGATCCACATGTCGGCGCCGACGCCCGGGCTGCGGACGGCGTCGGAGAGCGGGCTGTAGGCGAACCAGCCGAAGTCGGCCGCGCCCTGCGGGGTGAGGAAGCCGCCGACCGCGATGAGCGAGCCGAACAGGTACAGCCAGTAGGCGAACATGTTCAGGCGGGGGAAGGCGACGTCGGGGGCGCCGATCTGGAGCGGCATGATCCAGTTCGCGAAGCCGGCGAACAGCGGCGTCGCGAACATCAGCAGCATGATCGTGCCGTGCATCGTGAACGCCTGGTTGAACTGCTCGTTCGACATGATCTGCAGACCAGGCCGGGCGAGCTCGGCGCGCATGAGCAGCGCCATCACGCCACCGATGCAGAAGAACGCGAACGACGTGACGAGGTACAGCGTCCCGATCGTCTTGTGGTCAGTGGTGGTGAGCCACTTGATCACGACGTTGCCGGGCTGCTTGCGCCGGACCGGCAGCTCGTCTGAGTAGTGTCCCTCAGCTGCCGCGGCACCCTGGGGTTCGTTGAGGATGCTCACAGGTTGTTCGTCTCCCGGTTCTTCTCGTGGGCGGTCTGCTCGATGCCCGCGGGAACGTAACCGGTCTGCCCCTTCTTGGCGAGGTCCTTGAGGTGCTGCTCGTAGCGCTCGGGGGAGACGACCTTCACGTTGAACAGCATCCGGGAGTGGTCGACGCCGCAGAGCTCGGCGCACTTGCCCAGGAAGGTGCCCTCCTTGTTGGGGGTCACCTGGAAGGAGTTGGTGTGGCCCGGGATGACGTCCTGCTTCATGAGGAACGGCACCACCCAGAAGGAGTGGATGACGTCACGCGAGGTGAGCACGAAGCGGACCGTCTTGCCCTTGGGCAGCCACAGCGTGGGACCCGGGTTGTTGGTCTGCGGGTTCCGCGTGCCGGGCGTACCGACGTCGTAGACACCGCCGGCGTTCGCCGGGAAGTCCTTCTTGAACCGGTCCGGAATGGCGTCCAGGTTCTTGTCGGTCTTCGCGTCGCCGGTGGAACCGTCGACGTTCTCGATGTAGTTGAAGCCCCAGCTCCACTGGAAGCCGACCACGTTCACAGTGACGTCGGGCTTCTTGTCGAGGCTGAGGAGCTTCGACTCGTCGCGGGCCGTGAAGTAGAACAGCACCGAGACGATGATGAGCGGGACCACGGTGTACAGCGCCTCGATGGGCATGTTGTACCGGGTCTGCGGAGGAACTTCGACCTTCGTGCGGCTGCGCCGGTGGAAGAAAGCACTCCACAGGATCAGGCCCCACACCAGCACGCCGGTGGCCAGCGCGGCAGCCCAGGAGCCCTGCCACAGGGAGAGGATCCGCGGAGCCTCTTCCGTGGTCGGGGTGGGCATACCAAGGCGGGGGAAGTCCTTGTATGTGCAACCGGTGGCGGTCGCCAGGACCAGGCCCGCGGTCATTGCCTGCAGCAGCTTCCGCCGCATCGGGCGCCGCGGCGAGCGGTCGGAGCCGTTGGGACTCACGTAGCGCCTTCCCGAGAGTCTCGCCCGCGCGTGTTGGCTGCGGCCTGCCTTACTCGGTGGTCGGTCGCCGCCCTGCGTCGGGCAGGGGTTTGGATGTTTATGCGGACCAAACCCTAGCCGACGCGTTCTGGGGGTTCGCGGGGAGGGGTGCCTAGTGGGCGGGGTGGTTCGCTGGATTGGCGGCTGCGGGTTGGTTTGGGCTGATCGCGCAGTTCCCCGCGCCCCTGGGGGGTTAGCGTTGCCGTGTGTCTTATTTCGACGCGGCATCCAGTGTTCCGCTCCATTCCGTAGCCCGTCAGGCGCTGTTGGCCTCCCTGGACGAGGGGTGGGCTGACCCTTCGCGGTTGTACCGGGAAGGGCGTAGGGCCCGGATGTTGCTCGATGCCGCCCGGGAGGCCGCTGCCGAGGCTGTCGGGTGCCGGACGGACGAACTGCGCTTCACCCCTTCAGGGACTCATGCCGTACACAGCGGCATCGCGGGCGCCTTGGCCGGGCGGCGGCGCGTGGGACGTCACCTGATCGTGTCAGCCGTTGAACATTCCTCCGTGCTCCATTCGGCCGAACTGCACGAGAAAGAGGGCGGTTCGGTCACCCAGGTGACGGTCGACCG
Source organism: Streptomyces sp. NPDC057280 (assembly GCF_042668605.1). Lineage (NCBI taxonomy): Bacteria > Bacillati > Actinomycetota > Actinomycetes > Kitasatosporales > Streptomycetaceae > Streptomyces > Streptomyces sp. NPDC057280. The sequence goes on along the minus strand of NZ_JBHUYR010000002.1, from coordinate 1,223,206 downwards.
CGGGGGGCGGGTCGCTCCCTCCGGCTACGCCGACGCGCTCCGTCCGGACACCGCGCTCGCCTGTCTCCAGTCCGCCAACCATGAGGTGGGGACCGAGCAGCCCGTGGCCGAGGTGGCCGAGCTGTGTCGGGCGGCCGGGGTGCCCTTGCTGGTGGACGCGGCGCAGTCGTTGGCCTGGGGGGCGGTCGAGGGGCCCTGGTCGCTTCTCGCGGGCAGTGCGCACAAATGGGGTGGGCCCGCCGGAGTCGGGCTGCTGGTCGTCCGGAAGGGGGTGCGGTTCGCCGCTCAGGGGCCGGTGGACGAGAGGGGCTACGGCTTCGAGAACCTTCCCGCGATCGTCGCGGCGGCGGCCTCGCTGCGGGCCGTGCGGGCCGACGCGGCTCAAGAGGCGGTACGGCTGCGGGAGCTGACGGAGCGGATCCGGGCGCGGGTGCCTCAGCTCGTCGCGGATGTGGAGGTGGTCGGCGATCCGGAGCGGCGGCTGCCGGGGATCGTCACCTTCTCCTGTCTCTATGTCGACGGGGAGACCTTGCTGCACGAGCTGGACCGGGAGGGGTTCTCCGTTTCCTCCGGTTCGTCCTGTACGAGCAGCACGCTGACGCCCAGCCATGTGCTGAAGGCGATGGGGGTGCTGAGTGAGGGGAATGTGCGGGTCTCGTTGCCGGCGGGGACCGCGGCCGAGGACGTGGAGCGGTTTCTCGCCGTGCTGCCGGGGGTGGTGAACGGCGTACGGGAGAAGCTGGGCGCGCCCACGCCGACCGCGGTGGTGCACGAGGACGAGCTGCTCGTCGACGCCCTCGGCAAGCGCTGCCCGATCCCGGTCATCGAACTGGCCAAGGTCATCGGCGAGGTGCCGGTGGGCGGGCTCGTGCGGGTGCTGTCGGACGACGAGGCGGCCCGTCTCGACATCCCGGCGTGGTGCGAGATGCGGGAGCAGGAGTACGTGGGTGAGGAGCCGGCGGACCAGGGAACTGCCTACCTCGTCCGCCGGACCTCCTAAGGCCTTACGCCAGGTGCTTCTGGACCTCGGCCGCGGCCTCGTCGCCGTACGCCTTGGTGAAGCGCTCCATGAAGTGGCCGCGGCGCAGCTGGTACTCCTGGGTGCCTACGGTCTCGATGACGAGGGTCGCCAGCATGCAGCCCACCTGGGCCGCCCGCTCCAGCGAGACACCCCAGACCAGGCCCGACAGGAACCCGGCACGGAAGGCGTCACCGACGCCGGTCGGGTCGGCCTTGCGGTCCTCCTCCGGGCAGCCGACGACGACCGGCTCCTCGCCGGCCTTCTCGATCCGGACGCCCCGCGCGCCGAGGGTGGTCACCCGGTGGCCGACCTTGGCGAGGATCTCCTCGTCGCTCCAGCCGGTCTTGGACTCGATGAGGCCCTTCTCGTACTCGTTGGAGAAGAGGTACGTGGCACCCTCCAGCAGGACCCGGATCTCGTCGCCGTTCATGCGGGCGATCTGCTGGGAGAAGTCGGCGGCGAAGGGGATGGCACGGGAGCGGCACTCCTCCGTGTGGCGGAGCATCGCCTCCGGGTCGTCGGCGCCGATGAGGACCAGGTCGAGGCCGCCGACGCGGTCGCCGACGGTCTTGAGCTCGATGAGGCGGGCCTCGCTCATCGCACCGGTGTAGAAGGAGCCGATCTGGTTGTGGTCGGCGTCGGTGGTGCAGACGAACCGGGCGGTGTGCAGGGTCTCGGAGATACGGACCGAGGCGGTGTCGACGCCGTGGCGGTCCAGCCACGCCCGGTACTCGTCGAAGTCGAAGCCTGCGGCGCCGACCAGGATCGGCTCGGTGCCCAGCTGCCCCATGCCGAACGCGATGTTCGCGCCGACGCCGCCGCGGCGGACGTCGAGGTTGTCGACCAGGAAGGAGAGCGAGACCGTGTGCAACTGGTCCGCGACCAACTGGTCGGCGAAGCGGCCGGGGAAGGTCATGAGGTGGTCGGTGGCGATGGAGCCGGTGACTGCGATGCGCACGGCGTGGACTCTCCTGTGGGGAGAAACTGGATTGACAGTTCACGCTACCCGGTCCGCGCGGGGCTCTGAAGCCGCCAAAACTACCCGATAGTAGATCTTTCTTCGCAGGCGTCGGCGTGCATACGGTGCCGTTATGACGAACCTCAAGGCCCCCGCCCCCGCTCCGGCCGACCTCGACGGCGACCTGGCGTCGCTGCGCGGTGACTGCGCCCGGATGGTCCCGCACTGGGCCGCCCCCGACCGGGTCGCCTCCCTCCCGGTCTCCCCCTCCCTCATCCACGGGGTGAAGGTGCCGACGAAGTCCGCCCGGCTGCTGGACGCGATGTCGGACTACGGAGACTGAGCCCGGCGCTCTGAAGGGAACCGCGCGCTCCCCCGCTGCGTCCCATCGCTGTCCCCCGTAAAGGGGATGCGGGATACGACCCCACCGGCTCACCGTTTTGACAGGGCCGGGTCAGGGTCACAGGGACAGCTGCGCGGCCGAAGGAGCGAATGCGGTGAACACCGAGCGACCCGACAACGACGACGCCGAGGTCGTCGACAGGGACACGGGCGCCGATGAGGCTGCCGAGGAGGCCGGCGAGACCTCTGAAGCGGTCGCCGAGGAGACTGGCGAGGGTTCTGAGGCGGTCACGGAGGAGACCGGCGAGGGTTCTGAGGCGGTCACGGGTGAGACCGGCGAGGGCTCCGAGTCGGTCGCCGAGGAGGCCGGCGAAGTCGCGGAGGCCGCTGCCGAGGCCACGGAGTCGACGGAGTCGGATGCCGAGGAGGCCGCCGGCGATCCTCATGAGCCGGTCGTCGCGGCCACGGCGGATCGGGACGACACCGAGCACCCCACCCGGCGCCGCTCCCCCGTGCTCATCGCCTCCGTCGCCGCCGCCGTGCTGCTCGTCGGCGGGGGCGGGGCGTATCTCGCCACCGGCGCCGCGAGCGGCTCGGGCGACGGTGGCACGACGTCCGGGGCGCCCGGCGACGACACTCCCCCGCCGCTGCATCTGGACGGCTACACCGACGGCGGCGGCACCGGCGGTATCGCACCCGGTGAGCCGAACCCGTACGGCGTGACCTACGAGGCCGCCGGCACGCTCCCCGACGGCCCCGACTCCGCGCCCGTGTACCGGGCGACCGGCGAGGTCACCAAGGACGAGGTGGCCCGGCTGGCCGAGGCGCTCGGGGTGAGCGGGACGCCGGTCCTGGAGGGGAAGGCCTGGAAGGTCGGCGGGCAGGACGCCGCCGGGCCGAGTCTCCAGGTCAACCAGTTCGCGCCGGGAACCTGGACCTTCCACCGGTACGCGCCCGGCACCGACGACTGCAAGAGCGAGACGGTGTGCGCGAGCGACCCCGCCGCCCCGGCCGACGACCCGGTGAGCGAGGACGTCGCCGAGAAGGCGGCGGCACCGGTCCTGAAGGCGGTCGGGCAGGACGACGCGAAGATCGACGCGAGCCAGGTCATGGGCGCCCAGCGGGTGGTGAACGCCGATCCGGTGGTGGGCGGGCTGCCGACGCACGGCTGGACGACCGGCGTCGTGGTCAACGTGCAGGGCGAGGTGGTCGGCGGCAGCGGGCAGCTGAAGGCGCCGGTGAAGGGGGACACGTACCCCGTCGTGGGTGCGGAGAAGGCGCTGGAGCTGATGAACGCGCGGCCCGCGGCCGACCATCGGATGGGGATCGGCGGCTGCGCCAGTCCCGTACCGCTGAAGGACCGGCTCGAGGCGCCCTGCGGGGCCTCGTCCGGCACGCCCGGTACGCCGAAGCAGGACACCATCACCGTCGAGAAGGCCGTGTTCGGTCTCGCCGCGCAGTATGTGGACGCTCGGCAGACGCTGGTGCCGTCCTGGCTGTTCGAGGTGAAGGCGGCGGGGGCGCAGGACGCGTTCACGGTGACGTATCCGGCGGTCGACCCGAAGTACATCGCCGCGGCGACACCGTCCGCGGAGCCGAGCGGTGAGCCGACCGCTCCACCGAGCCCGCGCCCGACCGGACCGGGTTCCGACGAGCCGACCGCGGCGCCGGCCACGAAGGACGTGCAGGTGGACGGCTACACGGCCGACGGCAACGAACTCACGGTGAGCTTCAAGGGGGGTGTCTGCGCCGACTACAAGGCGGCCGCGGTCGAGGGCCCGGACCAGGTGACCGTCACGGTGACCGAGACACCCTGGCCCGACAAGGTCTGCATCATGATCGCCAAGGTGTACCACCAGAGCGTGCGGCTGGACGCGCCGCTGGGTGACCGGAAGGTCGTCGGCTCGGGCGGCGAGCAGATCCCGCTGGAGAAGGCGGGGGCCCGGCTCCCGGGGACGTCCGGGGCACGGTAGATCCGAAGTCCCGGAGAACAGCTGAAGGCGGCGGCCCTGTCGGAGGGGGCCGCCGCCTTCGCGTTGTTCGGTTCTTCAGCCGTGGGGCTTAGCTGAAGGAGTCGCCGCAGGCGCAGGAGCCCGTCGCGTTCGGGTTGTCGATCGTGAAGCCCTGCTTCTCGATGGTGTCGACGAAGTCGATGGACGCGCCGCCCAGGTACGGGGCGCTCATGCGGTCGGTGACGACCTTCACGCCGTCGAAGTCCTTGACGACGTCACCGTCGAGCGAGCGCTCGTCGAAGAAGAGCTGGTAGCGCAGGCCGGAGCAGCCACCGGGCTGGACGGCGACACGCAGGGCCAGGTCGTCACGGCCTTCCTGGTCGAGCAGGGCCTTGACCTTCGCCGCGGCGGCGTCGGACAGGATGATGCCGTCGGTGACGGTGCTGGTCTCGTCCGATACGGACATCTACATCTCTCCCGGGTTGTACGGAGACTGCTTGCCGACTGGTGCAACCGGCAAGGCCGCGGATTCATTCCGGGCCGGGCGCCGTTTTTCCGGCGTCCTCTTCATGCTCGCACACCTGACAGGCGGCGGAAAATGCCGCGTCGGGATTCATGTCACATCGACGCAATGACCATCGTCAAAGTGACGTGAACCGGGTTATGATAGATAACGTCAGAACGACGAAAAGTAGAAAGGGTGCGTGTCGTGACCACCGCCCAGACCCAGGAGCTCGACGTACAGCCGACGCCCCTCGCCCTGCTGCTCCTCGGCCGTGAGGCCGACCCGAAGAGCGAGCGGGGTGTGGAGTGCCCCGGCGACCTGCCCTCGCCGTCCGACCCGGACCTGGTGGAGCGTGCCCGCGCGGCCAAGGAGAAGCTCGGGGACAAGGTCTTCGTCCTCGGCCACCACTACCAGCGCGACGAGGTCATCCAGTTCGCCGACGTCACGGGCGACTCCTTCAAGCTGGCCCGGGACGCGGCCGCGCGCCCGGAGGCCGAGTACATCGTGTTCTGCGGTGTGCACTTCATGGCGGAGTCGGCGGACATCCTGACGAGCGACGACCAGAAGGTCGTGCTGCCCGACCTCGCGGCCGGGTGCTCGATGGCCGACATGGCCACCGCCGAGCAGGTCGCCGAGTGCTGGGACGTGCTGACCGAGGCGGGCATAGCCGAGCAGGTCGTGCCGGTGTCGTACATGAACTCCTCGGCCGACATCAAGGCGTTCACCGGCAAGCACGGCGGTCTGATCTGCACCTCGTCGAACGCCAAGCGGGCGCTGGACTGGGCCTTCGAGCAGGGCGACAAGGTGCTCTTCCTGCCCGACCAGCACCTCGGCCGCAACACCGCCGTCCGGGACCTGGGCATGTCCCTGGAGGACTGTGTCGTCTACAACCCGCACAAGCCGAACGGCGGCCTGACCGCCGAGCAGCTGCGGGACGCGAAGATGATCCTGTGGCGCGGCCACTGCTCGGTGCACGGCCGGTTCTCGCTCGACTCCGTCAACGACGTGCGCGAGCGCATCCCGGGTGTCAACGTCCTGGTCCACCCCGAGTGCAAGCACGAGGTCGTGGCGGCGGCGGACTACGTCGGTTCGACCGAGTACATCATCAAGGCGCTGGAGGCGGCCCCGGCCGGTTCCAAGTGGGCCATCGGCACCGAGCTGAACCTCGTACGCCGGCTCGCCAACCGGTTCGCGCCCGAGGGCAAGGAGATCGTCTTCCTCGACAAGACGGTCTGCTTCTGCTCGACCATGAACCGCATCGACCTGCCCCACCTGGTGTGGACCCTGGAGTCGCTCGCCGAGGGCAAGCTCGTCAACCGCATCGAGGTCGACAAGGAGACCGAGACGTTCGCGAAGCTCGCGCTGGAGCGGATGCTGGCGCTGCCGTAACCCCCGGTGATCACCCCGAGGAGGAGTCCTCCTCGGGGTCTGAGGGGTCTGAGGGGTCGAGGCCGAAGACCGTGCCGTCCGGGGTGACGGCGACCAGCGCGCCGCCGTACAGCAGCACCTGGGCCTTGGTCGTGCCGCTGTCGGAGATCTTCTGGGCGTGGGGGCCCGTCTCCCACAGGTTCTCGCCGGTGCGGGCGTCGAGCGCGGCCACCCGGCCGCTGGGGCTGGCCACGAAGACGGTCCGGGTCTCGGGGTCGTACGTGGGCGGGCCCGAGTTCTCCACGATGGTGCTCGTCTGCCACGACGGTCTGCCGGTCAGCGGGTTCACGGCGGACACCCGGCCGTCGACCTCGGTGATCCACAGAGTGCCGCCCGCCAGGGCCGTGGAGCCCGTGTAGGTCTTCGTCAGCTTGATCGTGGTGCGCTTGCCGGTGTCCGGTTCGATCAGCAGGACCTCGCTGAAGGTCGCGTCCTCCAGAGCGTCCGGGCCGCTGCGGTTCGCGGGCAGCACCGCCAGCAGGCCCTCCACCGTGCCGGCCACACCGCTGTCGTACGGCGTCTCGATGCGCTTGACCACCGAGCCGTCGGACCGGTCCAGGCGCAGGAGCTGCGCGTCGGTGCCGCCCCGTTGCGGGAAGCAGTGCTCGTACAGGGCGGTGCCGACCGTCAGGAACGCGCAGTTGCTGCCGGACGGCAGCTCGCTGGTCCAGCGGTCCAGGCCGGTGCGCGGGTCGCGGGCCGTGACGATCCTGCCGCCGGGGTCGACGGTCAGGACGATCCCGCGATCCATGATCAGCTGGGCGTTCTGGTCGTTCACCTCGCGCCGCCACAGCTCGTCGCCGCGCTGCACGTCGAGGGCGATGACATGGACCGTGGCCCGTGAGGAGTCCACGCCGGCCACGGACTGCCGGATCAGCACCGCGCCGTCGTGCACACCGAGGATCGAGGCGTCGTAGGTCTCCTTCGTGCTGCCGGTCTTCGTGGTGCCGGTCTTCGTGGTGCCCGTCGAGGCCAGGGAGGCGCGCCAGAGTGTCTTGCCGGTGCGCGCGTCCAGACGCTCGGGGAGCACTTGGGCGCCGGCGCAGTAGACGGCGTCGTCGCTGCGCAGGCAGGAGGCGTCGCCGACCGCACCGCCCGCCGTGCCGAGCGGCTGGATCTCGCCCCAGCGCGCCGGCTCGGTCACCGTGGTCCGCCAGGGCTGCCAGCCGTCGGGCGGCGCCGCCCACCGGGAACCCGGGTCGTCGCTCTCCGCCGGCGCGTGGTCCGCGGCCCCGAACTGCGCGTACCCGAGCGCCCCCAGGACCAGTGCGCCGACCGCGCCGGCCGCCACCAGCAGGGGGCGGAGCCTGCGCCGGCGACGCCCGCTCGTCGTCGCGGCGGCCGAGCCGGTCCCGCCGTACGTCTCCTCGACGGTGCGCAGATCGCCCAGGCTCAGGGTCGTGGTGTCCGGGTCCAGGAGGTCCGGCTCGGGCAGGGCCTCGGCGAACTCCTTGGCCAGGACGTCCAGTGGGGGCCGTTCGGCGGGGTTCTTGACCAGGCAGCGCTCCAGGACCGCGCGCAACTGCTCGGGGACGCCGTCCAGTCCGGGTGGCTCGTGGACGACCCGGAACGCGGTCAGGTACGGGCTGTCGGCGTCGAAGGGGCCGCGGCCGGTGGCCGAGAAGACGAGGAGCGCGGCGAGTGAGAAGACGTCCGAGGCGGGGCCGACCGTCCGGGCGTCGGTGAACTGCTCCGGGGACATGAACGGCGGGGTGCCGATCATCTGGCCGGTCTCGGTGAGGGTCTGGTGGTTCTCGGCGGCGCGGGAGATACCGAAGTCGATGACGCGGGGGCCGTCCTCGGCCATCAGGACGTTGGCGGGCTTGAGGTCGCGGTGGACCACTCCGGCGCGGTGGATGTCCTGGAGCGCCTCCACCAACCCCAGGGCCAGCCGCCGCAGTTGGGGTCCCTTGAGGGCGCCGTGGTCGCGGATGCGTTCGGCGAGGGAGCTGCCCGGGACGTACTGGGTCGCCATCCAGGGCCGTACCGCCTCCGGGTCGGCGTCCACCACGGGTGCGGTGAAGGCGCCGCTGACCTTGCGGACGGCCTCGATCTCCTGGCGGAAGCGGGCGCGGAAGACCTTGTCCTCCGCGTACTGGGCGTGCACCACCTTGACGGCGACGTCCCGGCCCGAGCGCGATCTGCCCCAGTAGACGACGCCCATGCCGCCGGAGCCGAGCCGGTCGACCAGCTTGTACCCGCCGACCGACTTCGGGTCGTCCTTGTGCAGTGGCACGACCGCATACCCCTTCCTGCGCACGGCAGTTCGAGGCCACAGAATACGCACGGGAACAGCGAGGGCGGCCGGTCGCCCGGCCGCCCTCCTACGGGACGCTCACACTCCCGCGGGTTCCGGCTGGGCCGGTGCCTCCGCCTTCTTCTCCCGCTTCAGGGCCCGCTTCTTCGCGCGGCGCTCCTTGCGGAGCTCCAGCATCGTGTAGAGCGTCGGGACCAGGAGCAGGGTCAGCAGGGTCGAGGTGATCAGACCGCCGATCACGACGACGGCCAGCGGCTGGGCGATGAAGCCGCCCTCGCCGGTGACCCCGAGGGCCATCGGGAGCAGGGCGAAGATCGTCGCCAGGGCCGTCATCAGGATCGGGCGGAGCCGGTGGCGGCCGCCCTCGATGACGGCGTCGACCGTGGCATAGCCCTGCCTGCGGTACTGGTTGATGAGGTCGATCAGCACGATCGCGTTCGTCACCACGATGCCGATGAGCATCAGCATGCCGATCATCGCGGGGACGCCCATCGGGGTACCGGTGAGGATCAGCAGGCCGATCGCGCCCGTCGCCGCGAACGGGATGGAGACGAGGAGGATCAGCGGCTGGACCAGTGACCGGAACGTCGCCACCAGCAGCATGAAGACGATCGCGATCGCCGCGAGCATCGCCAGGCCCAGGTTCTTGAACGCGCTGTCCTGGTCGGAGGTGACACCGCCGATCTCGGCCGTGGCGCCCGCCGGGAGCTTCAGCGCGTCGAGCTTGGACGTGAGGTCCTGGCTCACCGCGCCCGTGTTGTCGCCGGTCGGCTTGGCGGTGATGGTCGCCGCGCGCTGACCGTCGATCCGGGTCATCGACACCGGGCCGTCCACCAGCTTCACCGTGGCGATGTCACCCAGCTTCACCGGGCCCAGCTTCAGGTTCCGCAGCTCGTCCAGCGTCCGCGCGGGCTTCGCCGACCGGATGACGACATCGCGCTCGGTGTCGTCGAGGATCGCCTTGGCGGCGGTGGTGCCCTTGACCGCCTGGGCGACGGCCTGGCCGAGCGTCTGGTCGTTGAAACCGGCCGCGGCCGCCTTGGAGTTGGCCTTCACCGAGATGCGCGGGACGCTCTCGGCGAGGTTGCTGGTGACGTCGGTGACGTCGTCCAACCCGGCCACGGTCTTGCGCACTTCCTCGGACGCCTCGCGCAGGACGTTCGCGTCGGCCGCCTTCACGACGACGCTCAGGTCCTGGCTGCCGAAGCCGTCGCCGGCCGCGATGGTCGTCGTACCGATGCCGTCGAGCTTCTTCAGTCCGGCCTCGATGCTGTCCTGGACGTCGTCGGAGGAGGCCGAGTCGTCCAGCATCACCGAGTAGGAGGCCTGGTTGGTGTCGGTGCCGCCGCCGAAGGCGGCCATGAAGCCGGACGAGCCGATGGTGACCTGGTAGTCCTTGACGCCCTCGGTGTCGGCGAGCAGCTTCTCGACCTTCTTCGCCTGCTCGTCGGTCGCGGCCAGGCTGGTGCCGGGCTTCAGCTCCTGCTTGACGGTGAGGACCTCCTGCTCGCCCTGGTCGAAGAAGTTCGTCTTCAGCAGCCCGGACATGCCGAACGTGCCGATGAGGATGACGACCGCGATCAGCACGCTGGTCAGGCGGCGCCGGGTCGCGAACCGCAGGACGGGGACGTAGAGCCGCTGGAGCCTGCTCCTCGCCTCCTTCTCCTCGGCGAGGCGGCGGGCCTCCTCCGCGTCCTCGGGGGTGTTCTTCGGGGCGCGCAGGAACCAGTACGACAGGACGGGGACGACCGTCAGCGAGACCACGAGGGACGCGAGCAGCGCGGCCGTCACCGTCAGGCTGAAGGAGCCGAACAGCTCGCCCACCATGCCGCCGACCAGGCCGATCGGCAGGAACACGGCGACCGTGGTGAGGGTGGAGGAGGTGACCGCGCCGGCGACCTCGCGGACCGCCTTGAGGATGGCGTCCTGGCGTTCCTCGCCGTAGCCGAGATGGCGCTTGATGTTCTCCAGGACCACGATCGAGTCGTCGACGACCCGGCCGATGGCGATGGTCAGCGCGCCCAGCGTGAGCATGTTCAGGGACAGGTCGCGCGTCCACAGGACGATCAGCGCCAGCACCACCGACAGCGGGATGGACACCGCCGTGACGAGGGTGGAGCGGACGGACGCCAGGAAGACCAGGATGACGAGCACCGCGAAGAGCAGGCCGAGCGCGCCCTCGGTGGTCAGGCCCTCGATGGCCTTGGCGACCGCCGGTCCCTGGTCGGAGACGACGGTGATCTCGGAGCCGCTTCCGAGGTCCTTGCGCAGGGCGGGCAGCTTGTCCTCGACGGCGTCGGAGATGGAGACCGCGCTGCCGTCCTTGTCCATGGTGACCATGACGGCGAGGCTGGGCTTGCCGTCGGTGCGGGTGATCGAGTCGGCGGCGGCCTCCTCCTGCTTGACGGCGGCCACCTCACCGAGGCGCACGGGCTTGCTTCCGGGCGTACCGGTGACCATCAGGTCCTGGATCTGCGCGACCGAGGTGAAGCCGCCGCCGACCTGGACGGTGCGGTTCGCGCCGTCCTCGTCGAAGGAACCGGCCGGGACGGTCGCGCCGCCCGCCTGGAGGGCCTGGGCGAGGGCGGCCGAGGTGAGACCGGCCTTCGCGAGCTTGGCGTCGTCCGGGGTGACGGTGACCTGGAGGTCGCGGACGCCGTCGACGGTGACCTGGCCGACGCCGTCGATCGACTTCAGCTCCGGCACGACCGTCTTGTCGAGCTGGTCGGCGAGGGCCTGCTGGTCCTTGCCGGAGGTGACGGCGAGGACGACGGTCGGCATGTCGTCCGTGGAACCGGCGATGACCTGCGGGTCCACGGAGTCCGGGAGCTGGACGCGGGCCCGGTTGACGGCCTGCTGGACGTCGGCGACGAGCTGCTTGGTGTCGGGGCCGTAGTCGAAGGACGCCATGATCACGACGTTGCCCTCACTGGCCGTCGAGGTGACGCCCTCGATGCCGTCGACGGCTTCGAGGCTGTCCTCGATGGGCTCGACGACCTGCTTCTCGACGACGTCCGGGGAAGCGCCCTGGTAAGGGGCCAGCACGGACACCATGGGCAGCTCGATGGAGGGCAGCAGCTGCTGCTTGAGCTGGGGGATCGCGATCGCGCCGAAGGCGAGCGCGATGATCGACATCAGGCCTATCAGGGCACGCTGGGCGAGGCTGAACTTCGACAGCCAGGACATGGGTCAGGGATCTCAATTCTGTGAGCGGCAGAAGTGGCCCCTACACCCTGTGTCCTGTGGGACGGGTGTTTCGTAGCCCCCAGGTCCATTTCCTTATCCGGCGCATACTCCGGCCGCAGTACGCCGGGGTGGAGTTCACTCCACCCTCGGACGTACCAGCCCCGATTCGTAGGCGATCACCACCAGCTGCGCCCGGTCCCGCGCGCCCAGTTTCGCCATGGCCCGGTTGACGTGCGTCTTCACGGTCAGCGGGCTGACCTCCAGCCGCTCGGCGATCTCGTCGTTGGAATGCCCGCCGGCGACCTGGACGAGCACCTCGCGCTCCCGCACGGTCAGTGCCTCCAGGCGGGCGGTGCGGGCGGGGTCGGCACTCTCGTCGGCGCCGTCGCCCTGGGCGAGGAAGCGGGCGATGAGGCCCTTGGTGGCGGCCGGGGACAGCAGCGCCTCGCCGCCGGCCGCGATCCGGATCGCGCTGAGCAGTTCCTCGGGCTCGCTGCCCTTGCCGAGGAAGCCGGAGGCGCCGGCCCGCAGCGACTGCACCACGTAGTCGTCGACTTCGAACGTCGTCAGGATGACGACACGGACCTGGGCGAGGGACGGGTCCTCGCTGATCATGCGGGTGGCGGCGAGGCCGTCGGTGCCGGGCATCCGGATGTCCATCAGCACGACGTCGGCCCGCTCCTCCTTGGCCAGCCGCACCGCCTCCGCCCCGTCGGAGGCCTCCCCCACGACCTCCATGTCGGGCTCGGAGTCGACGAGCACCCGGAAGGCGCTGCGCAGCAGGGCCTGGTCGTCGGCGAGCAGGACGCGGATGGTCATACGGGGTCCTCTGCGGCAGGGGGTTCGGTTGCGGCGAGACGCCGGATCGCGGCGGGGGTCCCGGTCGCGGCGGAAAGCTCGGTGCTACGACAACTGCCGCGGGGTGTGCCTGAGTTCCGCGGGTCGGTCATACGGGGTCGGCGGCGTCGCGGCCGCGGGTCTTGACGGGCAGGATCGCATGGACCCGGAAGCCGCCGCCGTAACGGGGACCGGTGGTGAGGGTGCCGCGCAGGGCGGTGACGCGCTCGCGCATGCCGAGCAGCCCGTGCCCGCCGCCGTCCGCCGGGTCGTCGCCGTCGCCGGCGCCGTTGTCGAGGACGGTGATCTCGATGTTCGGTCCCACGCGGACGACGCTGACCTCGGCCTTGGCCTCGCCGCCCGCGTGCTTCTGGACGTTGGTGAGGGCTTCCTGGATGACCCGGTAGGCGGCCAGGTCCACGGCGGCGGGCAGGACGGTGCCGGCGTCGGCGCGGGCGACCTCGACATGCAGCCCGGCGCTGCGGAAGGTGCCGACGAGTTCGTCGAGGCGGTCGAGGCCGGGAGCGGGCTCGGTCGGGGCCTCGGGGTCGCCGGACTGCCGGAGCAGGCCGACGGTGGCGCGGAGTTCGTTGAGCGCGGAGCGGCTGGCCTCGCGCACATGGGACAGCGCCTCCTTGGCCTGGTCGGGCCGCTTGTCCATGACGTGCGCGGCGACGCCCGCCTGGACGTTGACCAGGGCGATGTGGTGGGCGACGACGTCGTGCAGATCGCGGGCGATCCGCAGCCGCTCCTCGGCGACCCGGCGGCGGGCCTCCTCCTCGCGGGTGCGTTCCGCCTTCTCGGCGCGGTCCTGGATGGCCTGCACGAAGGCGCGGCGGCTGCGGACCGCGTCGCCCGCGGTGGCGCCGATGCCGGTCCAGGCGAAGATGCCGAGGTTCTCCTGGGCGTACCAGGGCAGCGGGCCGCCGAGCATGGCGGCGGCGGTGAGGACGGTCATCGTGAGCAGGCCGACCCGCCAGGTGGTGGGGCGGTCGGTGGTGGAGGCGACGGTGTAGAGGGCGATCACCGCGGACATGGCGACGGGGGCGCGGGGGTCGCCGGTGACGCACTCGACGATCGAGAAGGTGCCGGTGAGGGCGAGGACCGTGATGGGGGCGCGGCGGCGGAAGACGAGCGCGGCGGCGCTGAGGCCGATGAGGACGAGACTGAGCGGGTCCGGGGTGCGGATGCCCCAGGTGACTCCGTCGGGGCCGTGCGGGTCCACGAAGGAGCCGGCCACCATGCAGGCGAGGACGCCGATCGCGAGGAGGGCGTCCAGCGCCATGGGGTGCGCCTTCAGCTGGTGCCGGATGCGGTCGACGGTGCTCACGTCTGCCAAGGTACGGGTGCCGTGCCGGGGGCGGAACGGGGGCCACCTGTAGGTTTGCTGTCGCCTTGCCCGGCGTCGGTCGTGCCCGCACCGGGGGCTCCGCCCCCAGACCCCCGGCCTGTGCCCACCCGCCACCCGTTTACTGTCGGCTGAAAAGTGGCCCTCTAACCCGGGATCAGCCCGTCGTCGCTGAGCATCTCCCGGACCTCGTCCAGCGTCGCGTCCGGCGACGGGAGGATCAGGTCCGAGGGTTCCAGGGAGTCGTCCGGCACCGGCTCGCCGAGCTCCCTGACCTTGGCCAGGAGGGCGTCGAAGGTGCGGCGGAAGCCGGGGCCGTCGCCGTTCTCCATCTCGGCCAACAGCTCGTCGTCCAGCTTGTTCAGCTCGGTGAGGTGGCCGTCGGCCAGCCTCACCTGCCCCTCCCCCATGATCCGTACGATCATGTCGCCCTCCTAGGCGTGGGCCCCGCCGTCCGTCACTGCTTGTCGAAGCGCGGGGTGTCCTGCGGCTGCTGCTGGGACTGCGACTGGCTCGGGCCACCCTCGATGGCCTGCTGGGAGGAGGAGCCTCCGGCCAGCTCGGCCTTCATGCGCTGCAGTTCCAGCTCTACATCCGTACCACCGGAGAGCCGGTCCAGCTCGGCCTGGATGTCGTCCTTGTGCATGCCGGACTGGTCGTCGAGGGCGCCGGAGGCGAGGAGTTCGTCGATCGCGCCCGCGCGGGCCTGCAGCTGGGCGGTCTTGTCCTCGGCACGCTGGATGGCCATGCCGACGTCGCCCATCTCCTCGGAGATGCCGGAGAAGGCCTCGCCGATGCGGGTCTGGGCCTGGGCCGCGGTGTACGTGGCCTTGATGGTCTCCTTCTTCGTACGGAAGGCGTCGACCTTGGCCTGGAGCCGCTGGGCCGCCAGGGTGAGCTTCTCCTCCTCGCCCTGCAGCGTCGCGTGCTGGGTCTCCAGGTCCGTGACCTGCTGCTGGAGGGCGGCCCGGCGGGACAGCGCCTCGCGGGCGAGGTCCTCACGGCCGAGCGCGAGCGCCTTGCGGCCCTGGTCCTCCAGCTTGGAGGACTGCGACTGCAGCTGGTTGAGCTGGAGTTCCAGGCGCTTGCGGGACGTGGCCACGTCGGCCACCCCGCGGCGGACCTTCTGGAGCAGCTCCAGCTGCTTCTGGTACGAGTAATCGAGGGTTTCGCGCGGGTCCTCGGCCCGGTCAAGGGCCTTGTTCGCCTTCGCGCGGAAGATCATCCCCATACGCTTCATGACACCGCTCATGGGCTTCGCGCGCCCCCTTCTGACGGACTTCCAGCTCCAGCTCTGCGACAGAACCCACAGTACGGGCCCTGCATCCATTGACGCACTGTTCGGGGACGGATGCGCTCATCCCCAAGGACGACTGCCTCAGGCCTTGCTCCGGCGTGAGGAGTAGGTGACCTTCAGGGTGAGCGGTCGGCCACCGGACGTCCCCTCTGTCCCCCTGCATGACGACTGGTGTTGCCGGATCGTTCCCCACCGGGCTGGGGTCCAACCCCGGGCACCCCGTACCCTTGGGTTTTGTGTTCCGAAGCCGTGCCACCAAGGAAGAGAAGGCCACCGCCGCCCAGGCCCCGGTGACCGACTCCAAGCAGCCCCGCGATCCGCAGGCCCCCAAGGGTCGGCCCACTCCCAAGCGGAGTGAGGCCCAGTCCCAGCGCCGCAGCGTCGCCAACACGTCGATGACGCGCAAGGACGCCGCCAAGCGGCAGCGCGACGAGCGTCGTGCCGCGATGGAGAAGCAGCGCCAGGCGCTGGCCGGCGGTGACGAGCGGTATCTGCCCGCCCGTGACAAGGGCCCGGTCCGCAAGTTCGCGCGCGACACCATCGACTCGCGGTTCAACGTGGCGGAGTTCTTCCTGCCCATGGCCGTGATCATCCTCGTGCTGAGCATGGTGCAGGTGGGCGCGCTGCAGAGCATCGCGCTGCTGCTGTGGCTCGTCGTGATCGTGCTGATCGTGCTCGACTCGATCCTCACCGCCTTCCGCCTGAAGAAGCGGCTCGCCGAGCGCTTCCCGGACCACAACCGGAAGGGCGCGGTGGCCTACGCCCTCATGCGCTCCCTCCAGATGCGCCGGCTCCGGCTGCCCAAGCCGCAGGTCAAGCGCGGAGAGCGGCCCTGAGCACAACGCCGTTCACCGGGGGCGCGGAGGCCTGGCTGAACAAGCTGGGCGGACTGCGGGACGTCGTACGACAGGAGCTGGTGGCCCGGCAGCTCGACGAGCAGATAGCGGGACGTTTCCCGGTCGGGCAGCGGCTGCGCGTGCTCGACGTGGGCATGGGCCAGGGCACACAGGCGCTGCGGCTGGCCCGGGCCGGTCACCAGGTGACCGGCGTCGAGAAGGACGCGACGATGCTCGCCGCGGCCCGGGAGTCCCTGGCGGGTGAGCCGGAGGGCATCCGGGAGCGGGTGCGGCTGGTCCAGGGCGACGGCCGGGACACCGGGGTGCACTTCCTGCCCGGCAGCTTCGACGTGGTGCTGTGCCACGGCGTGCTGATGTACGTCGAGGAGCCGGACGCCCTGCTGGCGGGCCTCGGGCGGATGCTCGCGCCGGGCGGGCTGGTGTCGCTGCTGGTGCGCAACGCGGACGCGCTGGCCATGCGGCCGGGGCTGTCCGGTGACTGGGCGACGGCTCTCGCCTCCTTCGACACCGTCTCGTACACCAACCGTCTCGGCCTCGACGTACGCGCCGACCGGCTCGCCGCGCTGACCGCGACGCTCGCCGGGATCGGGGCGCCGCTCCAGGCCTGGTACGGCGTACGGGTGTTCACGGACACCGCGGTGGACGGGGCGGAGATCCCGGCCGACCTGGAGTCGCTGCTGGCGGCCGAGGAGCGGGCCGGGCGGACCGATCCGTACCGGGCGGTCGCGGCGCTGCTGCACCTGTGCGGGGTACGGGGCTGACGAAGCCCGTTCGGATGTACGGCGGCCGAGGCGCCCGTTCGGATGTACAGCGGCTCAGGCGCCCGTTCGGGTGTACAGCGCAAGCCGGACATTCACCCTGAAGTGAGACTCGGGGCATGGACGCTTACCGCCGCCGTGCCCTACGCCTTGTCACGCCCTTCGCCGCGCTCGCCTGTTCCGTCGCGCTGCTCGCCGGATGCTCCGGCTCCGGTTCCTCCGGTTCTTCCGGCGAGCGACAGGACCCCACCACCCAGGCCGCCGCCCCCGCCGTCGACAGCGATCTCCAGGACGACTACCAGCGGGTCATCAGGGAGGTCCTGCCGTCGGTCGTGCAGATCCAGGCCTCGGGTGACCTGGGCTCCGGGGTGGTCTACGACGACAAGGGACACATCGTCACCAACGCGCACGTCGTCGGCAACGACAAGACCTTCCAGGTGACCACCGCCAACAACGAGAACACCCTGTCGGCGAAGCTCGTCTACTCCTACCCGGAGCAGGACCTCGCCGTCATCAAGCTGGACAAGGTGCCGGGCGGGCTGAAGGCGGCGACGTTCGCGGACTCCTCGAAGGTCCAGGTCGGCCAGATCGTGCTGGCCATGGGCTCGCCGCTCGGACTGTCGTCCAGCGTGACGCAGGGCATCGTCTCGGCGACCGGGCGGACCGTCACCGAGGGCCGCTCGGACGGCGGTACGGGCGCGACGATCGGCAACATGGTGCAGACCTCCGCGGCCATCAACCCCGGCAACAGCGGCGGCGCGCTCGTCAACCTCGACGCGCAGGTCATCGGCATCCCGACGCTCGCCGCGACCGACCCCAACTTCGGCAACAGCGCGGCGCCCGGGATCGGGTTCGCCATCCCCGCGTCCATGGTGAAGACGGTCGCCGGCCAGATCGTCGCGAACGGCAAGGTCACCGACTCGGGCCGGGCCGCGCTCGGCATCACCGGGCGCACGGTCGTCGACGACAGCTTCCAGGCCGCGGGCGTGGCCGTCGTCGAGGTGAAGAGCCGCGGGGCCGCGGACAAGGCCGGCCTGGAGCCCGGCGACATCATCACCAAGCTGGGTGACACCGACATCACCACGATCACGTCCCTCTCCGAGGCGCTGGCGTCGGATGCGCCGGGTGACAAGACGTCGGTGACGTACACGCGGGACGGGGACGAGAAGACGGTGGAAGTGACGCTGGGCGAGCAGTGAGAAGGGGGGCGGCCCGAGCAGGCCGCCCCCCTTCTTTTTCCAGGTCCTACGCCTCCTCGGCGTGCAGGCTCATCGGACCGTAGATCTTGGTGTCGTCCTCGAAGAGGTGCACCTGATCCGCGCCGCCCTCGGCGAGGTCCTTCCAGTACTCACCGACCCAGGACTCGGCATCCCCCTGCGTGGTGAACTCCTCGGGCTGCACCGCGGGCTGGACCTCCGTCCCGTCGGCCTTCTCGAATCGCCACGTCCATGCCGCCATGTACGCCTCCCAGGTGTGACTGCGTTTCAGAGCCTATTCGGTTGTCCGCGGCTGCGTGGGGGCATGCAGCGCGCGCATGATCAGAAGTTACCGGCGAAAATCTGTCCTGTGGACGTGACTTTGCTCGGTACCGGCGGGCCCTCGGGGCTGCCCCGGCCCTCCTGCCCCTGTTCCTCGTGTGCCGTCGCGCTCGGTGGCGACGCCCGTGCCGCCACCGCGCTGCTCGTCGACGGGGCGCTCATGCTCGATCTCACGCCCGGTGTCGCCTTCGCGGCCGCCCGGGCCGGGCATTCGCTCGGCGGCGTACGGCAGGTGCTGTTGTCGCATCCGCACGACGGGCCCGCCGTGGAGGTGCCGGCGGGGCTGCCGCAGCCGGGCCGGGTGCCGGACGGGCGGGAGTTGGCGTTGCTGACGGGGCACCGGGTGCGGGCGGTGGCGATGGACGCGCCCGGCACCGGGTACGCGGTGACCGGCCCGGACGGGCACCGGTTGCTGTATCTGCCGCCCGGGGGCGCTCCGGCGGGGCTGGAGGAGAACGGCAAGGACGTCTACGACATGGTCCTCGCCGATGTCGTGGGGCGGCCGGACGCGCTGGCCAGGCTGCGGGCGGTGGGGGCCGTGGGGCCGACCACCGATGTCGTCGCCGTGCATCTGGACCACGACGTGCCGCCGGGCGGCGAGTTGCGGCGCCGGCTCGCGGCGGCGGGCGCGCGGGCCGTGCCCGACGGGACGACGCTGACCGTCGGCGCCTACGAGGACGTACCGGATGTGCCCCGGCGGACGCTGGTGCTGGGCGGGGCGCGGTCCGGGAAGTCGGTGGAGGCCGAACGGCGCCTTGAGGCCTTCCCCGAGGTGCTGTACGTGGCCACCGGCGGGACCCGGAACGGGGACGGCGAGTGGGCGGCGCGGGTCTCCGCGCACCGGGAGCGGCGGCCGAACTCCTGGCGTACGACCGAGACCTGCGACCTGGTGCCGCTGCTCGCCGGCGAGGGGCCGCCGCTGCTGATCGACTGTCTGTCGCTGTGGCTGACGGACGCGATGGACGCCGTCGGGGCGTGGGACGACGCGGAGTGGGCCGGGGGCGGGGAACGGGCGCTGCGCAAGCGGGTGCGGGAGTTGACGGACGCGGTGCGGGCGACCCGGCGGACCGTCGTCGCCGTGTCGAACGAGGTGGGGTCGGGGATCGTGCCCGCCACCGCGTCCGGACGCCGTTACCGGGACGAACTCGGGCGGCTGAACGCGGCGTTCGCCGCGGAGTGCGAGCAGGTGCTGCTGGTGGTGGCGGGGCAGGCGCTGGTGCTACGGGGCTGAGGGCCGCGACTGCCTGCGGGCGATCACGCGCGTCGTCCTCGCCAGGCGGTCGAGGGCGGGGTGCCGGGTACTGGGGAGGATCGTGCAGTGCGCGGCCTCGAGTTCCCCGCGGAGCGCGTCGGTGGCTCCCTCGGTCTCCACCAGCACATGGCCGCCCGGGCGGAGGAACGCCAGGACCGCGCCGAGCTCCGCGACCGGCTTCAGGACGCTGATCACGTCGTAGCGGGCGGTCAGGGCCTTGCTGAGGTGCGGGGCCGCCGGGGTGCCGAGGTAGGCCTCCTCCAGGCGCTCCGCCTCGCGGGCCACCAGCACGGCCGTGGTCGTGTCGAGGCCGTCGAAGGAGGTGTACGGGAAGAACGCCTTGGCCTCGGCCGGGAAATGGGCCTCGCCGGTGCCGACGTCCAGCCAGCTCTCCGGTTCGGGGTTCAGGCGCAGCATCGCGCGGGCCGTGGAGCGGTGGCGGCGTCTGCGGTCGAGGTCGGCGAGTCGGGCGCGCAGGCGTTTCATGAGGGCTCCCTGAGGCATACGACATTCCGCTGCAAAACGGAACGTATGGGATCTCGATCTTGGGAGCAACGACGTGAGGTGTGCGTGGTGCCCCTGTGCCGCCGTCCTGTTCGACCGGTGCCGGTACTGTTCGGCGAATGAGCTCGCTTAATCTCGACGACTTCTCCGATCTGATCGAGCGCCCCGACGGCGGGGTGCGCCGCGACGCCGAGGCGCGTCGCGAGCGCCAGATCGTGCCGCCCGGATCGCTGGGCCGCCTCGATGACCTGGGTGAGTGGCTGGCCGCCGCGCAGTCCGCCGTGCCGGTACGGCCGGTCGAACGACCGCGGGTGGTGCTCTTCGCCGGCGACCACGGCATCGCCGAGCTCGGCGTCTCGGCCCGACCGGCGGGCAGCGCCGGGGAGTTGGTGCGCGAGGTGCTGGAGGGCGGGCGGCCGGTGTCGGTGCTCGCCCGGCGGCTCGGGGTCCCGGTGCGGGTCGTCGACTTGGCGCTGGACACCGACCCGGAGACGCTGCCGGAGGACGTCGTACGGCATCGGGTGCGGCGCGGCAGCGGACGTATCGACATCGAGGACGCACTGACCCCGGAGGAGGCCGAGGCGGCGTTCCGGGCCGGGATGGCGGTGGCCGACGAGGAGGCCGACTCCGGTACGGATCTGGTGGTGCTCGGCGATGTGAGCGTCGGCGGGACCACGGCGGCGGGCGTGCTCATCGCCGCGCTGTGCGGGACCGACGCGTCGGTGGTGACGGGGCGGGGCGGGCTCGCGATCGACGACCTGACGTGGATGCGCAAGTGCGCGGCGATCCGGGACGCGTTGCGGCGGGCGCGGCCGGTGCTGGGCGATCAGCTGCAGCTCCTCGCGACCGTCGGCGGCGCCGACCTCGCCGCGATCACCGGGTTCCTGTTGCAGGCCGCGGTGCGGAAGCTGCCGGTGATCCTGGACGGCGTGGTCGTCGCCGCCTGTGCGCTGGTCGGGCAGCGGATCGCCTTCCGGGCGCCGGACTGGTGGCTGGCGGCGCACGACTCCGGGGAGCCGGGGCAGGCGAAGGCGCTGGACCGGATGGCCCTTGAACCGCTCCTCGACCACGGGGTGCGGGTGGGAGAGGGCGCCGGGGGGTTGCTGGCGCTGCCGCTGGTGCAGGCCGCGGCGGCGTTGGCGGCCGAGCTGCCCGAGAAGCCGGCGGTCGAGGAGGAGCCGGAGGACGAGCCGGAGAAGGAGGAGTAGGCCCGGGCCGGTTCGGCACCGCCGGGATCCGCCGCCGTGGCTGAGCGCCGTTGCGACGGGGGATACTTTTATGATCCCAATTCATGGGATACGCCCGATTTGCCGTCTGGTACCTCCGGCTCGTCGCGTTCGTCAACTTCCTCAGTGCGGTGTGGGTGTCCCTGGGGCAGGACGTACGGCGGCACAACCAGCAGGATCTGTTCACGCCGTATCTGCTGACCGCCGGCTTCGCCTCCGGGGTCTTCACGGCGTTCCTGGCGATCACCATGCGGCGCCGCAAGCGGGCCGCATGGCTGCTCAACCTCGGGCTGAGCGGGGCGTTCCTCGCGCTGCTGGCGTTCGCCATGGTGTTCCCGGAGATCCGGCGGCACCCGCAGAACTGGGTGTCGCTGGGCCTGACCGCCGCCTTCGTGGGCACGCTGGTGCTCGGGCGGCGGGAGTTCTACGCCAAGGGTGACCGGACCAACCCGAAGCTGGCCGCCGCCGTCGGCGCGGGCGGGCTGCTCGCCACCTCACTGCTGGCGGCGCTGCTGGTGACGGTGACCAACGAGCGGCGCTCCACCTTCGCCGCCTGCTGGCGCTACGGCACCCTGCGCCTGGTCTCCATCACCGACTTCCGCTCCCCCGGCATCGCCACCCCCAACTGGGTCGACGTCACCGTCAACGGGCTCAGCACGGTTCTCCTCCTCGCCGTCCTCTACGCCGCCTTCCGCTCCCGCCGTGCCGTCGACCCGCTCACCGACGACGACGAGAAGAGGCTGCGGGAGCTGCTCGACCGGCACGGCGAGCGGGACTCGCTGGGCTACTTCGCGCTGCGCCGGGAGAAGAGTGTCGTCTGGTCGCCGAGCGGCAAGGCCGCCGTCGCCTATCGCGTCGTGGGAGGTGTCTCCCTGGCCTCCGGAGATCCGCTCGGCGATCCGGAGGCCTGGCCGGGTGCCATTGAGCCGTGGCTGGCCGAGGCCCGGGCGCACGGGTGGATCCCGGCGGTGATGGGGGCGAGCGAGGAGGCGGGGACCGTGTACGCGCGGCACGGGCTCGACGCGCTGGAGCTCGGGGACGAGGCGCTGGTGGAGGTCGCCGACTTCACCCTCGAGGGGCGGGCCATGCGGACCGTGCGGCAGGCCCACAACCGGGTGCGACGGGCCGGGTACACGGTGCGGATCCGGCGGCACGAGGAGATTCCGGCCGCGGAGATGGCCGCGCTGGTCGAGCGGGCCGACGACTGGCGCGACGGGGCCACCGAGCGCGGCTTCAGCATGGCGCTGGGGCGGCTCGGGGACGCCCGGGACGGGCGCTGCGTGATGCTCGAATGCACGGACGCCGAGGGCGGGTTGCGGGCGCTGCTGTCGTTCGTGCCGTGGGGGCCGCACGGGCTGTCGCTCGATCTCATGCGACGGGACCGGGACTCCGACAACGGACTGGTCGAGTTCATGGTGATCGAACTGCTGCGGCGGGCCCGCGAGATCGGGATCACTCAGGTCTCACTCAACTTCGCGATGTTCCGGTCGGTCTTCGAACGTGGTGGACGGCTCGGTGCGGGACCGGTGCTGCGGCTGTGGAGGTCGCTGCTCAGCTTCTTCTCGCGCTGGTGGCAGATCGAGTCCCTGTACCGCGCCAACGCCAAGTACCGGCCCATCTGGGAGCCGCGGTTCCTGCTCTTCGAGAAGAGCGCGGACCTGCCGCGCATCGGGCTCGCCTCGGCGCGCGCGGAGGGGTTCCTGGAGCTGCCGGGGCTGCACCGGACACACCTGGAGAAGCACAGATGACGACACTCGCCCGCTGGGCCCGTACCGAATGGGGGCCGCTGTACGCCGCCGTGCGCGGGCCGCTGGTGCGGCGGCGGTGGCGGGCGGCGCCGATGACGGTCGGGGCGGTGTGTCTGACGGCGGTGCTGCACCTCGTGCACAACCAGTCGTGGGGCTTCCGTTTCGTCGAGGACGTAGGGGCGGTACGGGCCGAGGACCCGCTCTGGCTGGCCCTGCTCCGCACTCCCCTGTCGCTGTTCGTCCCCGCCCTCGACCTCCCCGTCTGGGGCGCGCTCGCCCAGATCCTGCTGGTCTTCGGCATCGCGGAGATCTGTCTGGGCTGGTGGCGCACGCTCGTCATCGCGTACGTCGCCACGCTGGCCGGCACGCTGTATGCGCGCGTCGGCATCTGGCTGGGCCCCGACAGCCCGTTCGGCCTGCCCGCCTCGGACGCCCTGGTCGTCGACACCGGCCCGTCGGCGGCGGTGGTGGGGCTGGCCGTGTTCCTGGGGTGGCGGTACCGGGCGTACGTCACCGCGGGCGTGGTGATCGTCGCGATGGTGGTCGAGGTGGTGCTGAAGGACAACCTCGCCGGCAAGGAGCATCTGGCGGCGATCGTGGCGGTGCTGGCGCTGTGCGGGGTGTCGGCCCTGCGGCACCGTCACCGGCGGCCGGCGTCGAGTGCGGGGTCCGGGTCGGGTTTGCCGCCGATCAGGTCCTCGAGGCGGCGGCGGGGGCCCGCCCAGCGGCGGTCGTGATGGTAGGCACGCAGGATGGCCTTGGCGCGGGCGCGCGGGCGGCGGCGGTAGAGGCGGCGGGCCCAGGGTGAGCCGGGCCGGGCGAGGCGGACGAGCCCGATGATGCCGACGAACGGGACGACGACGCTGAAGATCGCCATCCGGGTCTTGCCCTTGAGGAGCACACCGAGGGCGAAGAGGAAGTTGACCAAGACGGTCGAGATGACGCTGCCGCGGTCCTTGAGCTCGTCCTGGCTCATGTCGTTGACCCCGAACGGCGAGAACCCGGACAGCATCAGCCCCACCAGCGCCGCCGTGAGGACGACCACCTCGACGCTCTTGCGCCCCTCCTCCGTCCAGTACACGTCGTCCAGGTGCAGGATCAGCGCGAACTCGTCCAGCACCAGACCGGCGCCGACCCCGAAGACCACCGCGAACGCCGCCGACCCGAAGCCGTGCCGGCCGCTCGCGACCGCCCCGAAGCCTCCGAGAACGGTCAGGATCACGCCGGGCACCACATGGTGGATGTGCACCCCGCCGGAGCTGATGTTGCCGAACGGCCCCTTGCCCGCGCGGATGAGCCGGGTGATGACCCGGGTGACGAGGAAGGTGACGACGAACGCGGTCAGGGCCAGGAGCAGGGGCAGCTTGCCGGGTTCGACGATGTTGCGGTGCAGCCAGTGGCCCATGGGCCCAGTCTCGGACAGGGAGGGAGGGGGTGCCTGGCGGGTGCGGCGACCGGGCTACGAGGACCCGGGGGGCGGGCTGCCGGGCGGGCGCGATGGCCGGGCCACGAGGACCCGGGGCGGTCTGCAGGACGTTTGCGGCGACCGGCCACGAAGACCCGCGGGCGAGCTGCCGGACCGGCGCGATGGCCGGGCCACGAGGACCCGGGGGTGGGGCTGCCGGGCGGGGGTGGTGGTCGGGCTAGTCTTCCGGGCGTGTCCACGTCCCCGCAGCTCCACGGCCGTCTCGATGGCCTTCGTTTCGCTTTCGGCACCCTGAGTGTGCTCCCCGTCCGGGTGAGCCGCTGGGACCGGGAGGCGGCGCGCGGCGGCATGCTGTGCGCCCCGCTGGTGGGTGTGGTGATCGGCGGGCTCGCGGCGGGCGTCGGGCTCGCGCTGCTGTGGCTGGGCTCGGGGGCGCTGCTCGCCGCGGTCGGCTCGGCCGCGGTACCGGCCGTACTGACCCGGGGCCTGCATCTCGACGGCATCGCCGACACCGCCGACGGACTCGGCAGCGGCAAGCCCGCGGAGGACGCGCTGCGGATCATGAAGCAGTCGGACATCGGGCCGTTCGGGGTGATCACCCTGGTCTTCGTGCTGCTGGGCCAGGTGGCCGCGCTGGCCCGGGCCTACGACGACTCATGGGCCCGGGGCGCCGTGGCCACCGTCGTCGCGGCGGTCGTCGCGCGGCTCGCGCTGACCCTGGCGGCCCGTACCGGGGTGCCGGCCGCCCGGCCGGAGGGGCTGGGGGCGGCGGTGGCGGGGGTGGTGCCGGTGGCGGGTGCGGTCGGGGTCGCCGTGGCGGTGCTGGTGGCGGCGGGCGCGGGTGGGCTGCTGACGGGGAGCTACGGCCCTGTCGTCGCCGTGGTCGTCGCCCTTGCCGCCTCCGAGCTGCTGCTGCGGCACTGCACGCGCCGCTTCGGCGGGATCACCGGGGACGTGTTCGGGGGGCTGGCGGAGACCGCGGCGACGGCGGCGCTGGTCGTCCTCAGCCTCGGTACCTAACAGGCCCGGCGCCACACCCCCAGCTCGTACTTCTTCGCCATCGAGCTCAGCTTCAGCCGGCGCGACTGTGCGCAGAACGCGCTCGTCGGCAGCTCGTACTCCACGTGGAACACGGCCTTCCCCGCCTTGATGAACGGGGTGTTGGCCTCGCACTCGTCGTACTGGGCGCACTGTTCGTTGACCGCGAAGTCGAAGTCGTCCACCAGCTGCGGGATCTGGTCGAGGTCGTTCTTCAGGCCCACCGCCATGCCCCGGTCATGGGCGAGCTTCGCGACCAGGCGGTTGTAGCGGAGCTGGTCGGAGGCCTTGAGGGCGAAGCCCGTGCGGTTCTTGTAGCCGTCCATGTTGTCCGGCTCCACCGCGTCGAAGCCCTTGTCCCGGCACATGTCCATGCGGGCGGCGATCAGCGGCTCGAGGACATCGACCTGCCGGACGTCCAGCCAGCGCTCGCCCTCCCAGCCGTTGCCGCGGCCGATCACCGACTTCGGGAACTTCTTCGCATCGGGCCGCCAGTCCTCCCAGGCGCC
The DNA here is from genome assembly GCF_042668605.1 of Streptomyces sp. NPDC057280. NCBI lineage: Bacteria > Bacillati > Actinomycetota > Actinomycetes > Kitasatosporales > Streptomycetaceae > Streptomyces > Streptomyces sp. NPDC057280. Next base: position 1,197,219 of record NZ_JBHUYR010000002.1, on the reverse strand, counting down.
GGTGGAGAGGTAGCAGATCACCTTGCGGTCCTCGCGGTGCAGGGCGGTCACGGTCGCCTTGGGCTGGTCGAAGCCGTCGATGTCGTAGACCGGGACGTCGACGGAGGTGTCGATCGTCTTGCCGCTCAGCTGCCACTGCCAGGCCAGGCCGGGCGTCGGCTGCCAACGGGGGCTCGGCTTTCCGTCCTGGGCCGTGGTGCAGGCGGCGAGGAGGAGGACGGGGAACAGCCACAGAAGGCGTTTCACTGAGCGGGCTCCAGAGCGTGGGGCAACGTACCCCAAGGATGATCACCCATCCCGGGCACCCCGCAGTACAGATCCGCCCCGTGCACCGCGAGATCCGCGCCACGCGGGACGCCGTGGACGAGATGGCAGAGCCGTACGCCGGTGCCGCCGCGCCACTTCGGTGGGCCCAGGTGGAGGTACGACGTCCAGGGGCCCTCGAACGTCACGAGGACGTCGGCGATGCGGGCGTAGCAGGGGTGCGGGGCGGTGCCGTGGTTGAGGGCGAGGGTGCCGGGGACCGCTGTCGCGAGGCGGCGGTAGTACGGGAACTCGGCTTCACCTGTGGCCACTTGGTCCAGGAAGACGCCGTCCGTGGCATACCAGTCGTGGTGGTGGGCGAGGTCGCGGACGACGTCGGTGTGGGGGCGGCGGGCGTAGGCGGTGTCGACGTAGCCGAGTGTGCGTACGCCGGCGGCTTTCAGCCGGGTGGCCAACTCCGCGAAGGCCTCGTCGGGGTGGTCGCCCGGGCCGCTCGCCGGGTTGAGGACGACCGCGTAGAGGTGGGGGGCCGCTGCGATGACCGCGTCCCATTCCCGGGGGCGGACGGACGGGTGCTCGTAGTACGGGAGCAGGAGGTTCGTCATCGGTGGGCGGTCGCTTTCCCCAACAGGGCGCAGGCCAGGGCCGCTTGGGCCGTGGCGGCGGTCGCGTACACGGTCAGGGCGGTCAGCAGGGCGAGTGTCTGGGTCAGGGCCGCCGTGCAGCAGATCGCCGTCGTGGTGACGATCGCGCCGAAGGACTGGAGCAGCAGGGCCGTCCACAGGACTGCGCCGAGGAGCAGCAGGGGTGCCGGGCTGATGCCGGTGGCCAGGGCCAGGGCGAGGAGGGTGAGGAGGTAGGCGGTGAGGCAGTGCAGGAGAGTGCGGGTGGTGGTGCGGCGGAAGGCAGTTGGGGTGGTGGTGGAGCGCAGGGCGGTGAGGGTGGTGCTTCGGAGGCGGTGGAGGAGGTATTCGGCGGGGCCCATGCTCAGGGTGAGGACTAGGGCGGTGAGGGTGTCGGCGAGGGCTGCGTGGAGGACCAAAGTGCCGGTGGCCAGGCCGAACAGGGCGTAGGGGAAAGACCCTAGGAGCGGGGGGCCGGATGTTGTGCGGCGGCTGCGGGTGCGTTGTGGCTGGTCGCGCAGTTCCCCGCGCCCCTTGGCAGCGTTGCCCCGAGGCATGACTTCAAGCAGCCCCAGGATCGTCACAGCCAACAGGGAGCCCAATAGCAGGATGAGTCTCGCTGCGCTCGGGATGGGATGCAGCAGGGTCAGCATTGCTCCTGCCGCCATGGGCGACAGGGCCAGCAGCAATGCTCGTTCACGAGCCCGTACCAGCAGGATCGTCGATGCCCCCAGGTACACGGACTGGCCCGCCGCGAAGAGCACAGCCCCGTCTGCCAGGCCCGACACCAGCCACGCCACCAGCGCACCCAGCGCCACCCCCGTCGGCGCCCCCAGCAGCAGGCTGCGCTTCGCTGCTCTCTCGTCTCCCAACCCCAGCCAGGTGTACGCCCGATGGGCCAGGCCCTGGTTCCAGGTCCAGCCGGTCAGGGCGCTTGCCAGGAGAGGGAGCGGGGCTGCCGCGCCGAGTACGTAGGCGAGGCCGGGGAGGGCGAAGAGCACGCCCCGGAGCAGGCAGGTCAGCAGGCTCACCCGCCACGGGTCCTGGAGTGGGGTCGCCGGCTCGGGGTGGCGGCGGGCGACGCGTTCGTAGAGCTCCTCGGCCAGCGCGAAGGAGTTCTTCACGCCGTACCGCTCGCGTATCTGGTCGTCCGACAGGCCGTCGGACTCCAGGAGCGCGGCGATCTCGTCGGGGTGGACCGCCGCCGCCACGAAGTCGTCGAGGCGGGCGGCGAGTTCGTCGATGGGGTCGGGGCCGGCCCAGCTGGGCGTGGTGCGTTGCCCGGGGATGGCGGGGATGGTGGCGGGGCGGGCGCCCGGGGGGAGCCAGATCGAGCCGCTCACCAGTCGGTTCCGTCCGTCGCGACCGCCGCGTACCAGGGGTCGCGCAGTTCGAGGGTCCAGTCGGTGACGGTCTCGATCGTGGGCTCGTACACCTCGGGCAGGCCTGCCAGTTCCTGGTAGATCGTGCGGAAGGCGTCCACCGAGCGGCGCAGCGTGAAGCGGTCGATCACGCGCTGGCGGGACAACTCGCCCAGCTTCAGGCGGCGTTCGTCGTCCTTGAGCAGGGTCAGGGCCGCTGCCGCCATCTTCTCCGGTTCCCTCGGGGGGACCACCAGGCCCGTGTCGCCGACGGCCTCGCGCACCCCGCCGACGTCCGTCGACACCGTCGTACGGCCGCAGGACATGGCCTCGATGATGGAGAACGGGAAGCCCTCGGAGATGGAGGAGAGCATCACCACGTGGCCGGCGGCGTAGGCGCGCCAGACCTCGCTGATGCGGCCCTCGAAGGTGAGGCCGTCGGTGACGCCGAGTTCGGCGGCCAGCTTCTCCAGGCGGGTCCTGTAGTCCTCGCCGCCCGGGGGGACCGGTCCGAACAACCGCAGGCGGGTTTCCGGGAGTTCGGCGCGGACCATGGCGTAGGAGCGGATCAGGGTCTCCAGGTCCTTGATGGGGTCCACGCGGCCGCACCAGGTGAGGGTGGGGACCTCGGGTTCGGGTCCCGCGTGCGGGAAGGCGGCCGGGTCGACGCCGTTGTAGACGGTGCGGATCTTGTCGGCGTCGGCGCCGCCGCGCTCCTCCCAGCGGCGGTTGTACTGGTTGCAGGGGGTGATCAGGTCGGCGGCCCGGTAACCGAGGGAGTTGAGCTCGCGGTAGAAGCCGAGCATGAACGCCTTCACGGGCCAGCGCTGGGCGTCGGAGCGGTAGCCGAGGTAGCGCTCGCGGAGGTAGATGCCGTGCTCGGTGAGGAGGAACGGCACCCCGTCGAGGGCGTGGGCGGCGAGGGCCGGCAGGGTGGCCAGGCCGCTGCTCACGGCGTGCGCCACCGAGTCCTCCGGGATGCGCACGCCCAGGGGGCGCAGGGCGTGTTCGAGGAGGTCGGTGGCGGTGAGGGCGTCGTGGACCGTGGGGCGGGCGGCGGCCGTGGGCAGGTGCGGCATCGTCCAGATCCACATCAGGGAACGCAGGGCCGGCTCCGTGCGCAGGGCCGCCGGCAGCCGTCCGTCGCGGGCGAGTCGGGCCAGGTCGTAGAGGGCGTCGCCGAAGTCGTGGTGGTCCCCGGTGGCCGGGTCCAGGAAGGCGAGCAGGAAACGCTCGTAGGAGTCGAGGAAGCGGCGCCTCGCCCTGCCCGTCGGGGCCGACCTGCGGCCAGGGCGCGGGCCCCAGGTGGGGACGGAGGTGTGGCGGTAGACGTTCGGCGGCAACTCCCAGGTCACGGGTTCGCGGCCGCTGCCGGTGAGCGACAGGATGTGGAAGTCGACCTCCGGCATGCCCTTGACCAGCTGGTCGCACCAGGTGCTGACGCCGCCGTGGACGTGAGGGTAGGTGCCTTCGGTGAGCATGGTGACGTGACGGCCCGTTCGCATAGCCGCGCGTGTTCCCCCCTGTTATGCGGATGTGGTGGGGGACTGCGGACCGGACCCCGACTGCGGGTTCGTCGTGGCCGGTCGCGCAGTTCCCCGCGCCCCTGTGGGCGTTGCCGCTTACGGCAGTTTCAGAGTCAACGCCGACTGCAGTGCCGCAGGCGTCCCCCAGGCCGAGCGCCTGCCCGCATACGCCGTACCGAAGGTGGTCGTACCGAGAAGAAGCTGCTGCTTCGTGCCCTCCGGTGCCGTCACCGGGATCTGCGTCCCGCTCGGGGCCGTGATCGTCACCGTGTTGCCGACGCGGTACGCCGTGACCTTGCCGGAGGCCAGCGCGGCCTGCCAGGCGGCGCGGCGCTGGAGCTCGGTGCCGATGGCGGCCTGGGCCAGGTTCTCCAGCGGGGTGTCGTCGGCGAACAGGGCCTGGTAGTCGGCCAGCACCTTGTTCAGGACCGGGTAGAGGGTGCGGTCCTCGGCCAGGTTGGACTGGTGGGCGTAGTGCGGGCGCGGGTCGCCCGAGATCGCGTGCCCGAGGGCGGTGCGGGCCTCCTGCGGGACGATGTACGACCGGTAGCCGGTGGCCGTGTCGAGCGGCGCGGGCAGGCAGGTGGAAGAGGGGTTGTTCTCGCACAGGCCGCTGCCGCCGTCGGCCGCCGAGGTGTAGATCCAGTTGTACTCGTCGGCCATCTCCGCGTCGGTGCCGGTGTTGTAGTACACGTTCATCGGGTAGCGCGGCACGGTGAGGGCGCCGCTGCCGACCGAACGCTGCTCGGGTTCACGGGAGTTGTCCGAGGCGGTCCACTTGACGCCGTTCGCGGAGAGCGCGCCCGCGAGGTTGGGGTTGTCGTCGGGCTGCTGGGGCAGGGTGCGCAGGCCCGAGTGTTCGCCGGTGACGAGTTCGGCGCGGTTGAGCGGGAGGCCCTTGCCGACGCCCCAGTTGTAGTTGTCGCCGATCTCCGCGGAAATCTCGGCGCGGCTCAGGTACCGGGTGCTGCCGTCGGCGTTCTTGGCGCAGCTCCACGGCACGCTGGTGGTGTCCTGGACGCAGCCGAGGAACTTGTGCGTGTAGGTGTGGTTGATCCAGCGGTACTTGGCCTTGTCGGCCAGCAGTTGGGCGGCGAGCGCGTCGGTGCCGCCGTTCTCGGTCTTCCACTCCTCGCCGGAACCGGCGTTGTAGACCATGTCCAGCTTGAAGCCGTGCTCCTGCTGCCACTGCGCCGCGTACTGGGCGTCGGCGGCGGTCATCCGGATCGGCACGGTGCCCGCGCCGTCGCCGCCGGGGCAGGTGAAGTCGCCCGGGGTGCAGTTGTGTGCGGTGTCCCAGCGGCTGTCGGGGGCGAAGACGTCGTCGACGTGGACCTCGAAGTAGTTGCGGGCCTGTCCCAGGTGCACGCCCTGGGTCAGCCACTCCACGATGCCGCGGGCCAGCACCCGGAACTGCTGCTGGTACTGGTTGTAGGCGAAGGTCACGACGAGTTCGCGGCGGCCGTCGTGCGCGTACTCGCCGATCAGACTGCCGCGGCCGGTGCCGCCCGGCACGGGCACGTCGACATAGCTGGTGAAGCCGGTGCGGGGAGTGGCGACGAAGCCGTAACTCTCCTGCGTCGAGGCCGAGTTGTCCTCGAAGGTGACGGCCCCGTCGAGATAGCCGAACCAGCCCGCCCTGCCCGCCGTGGTGACGTCCGCCGTCCGGCCGTCCAGCGTCCCCGAGTACGCGCTGTAGTCCAGGCCCACCTCCGGGTTCGCCCAGGTGTAGGCGTCGACCTGCGGGATGCCGTACGTCTTCTCGTACGTCTCCAGCGCGGTCTGCTCCGCCGAACCGGCCCCGAACGGGGCCTCGTTGGGCAGCACGACGCCCTGGTACCGGGCCCGGGGCGTGCCGTTGACGGTGTCGGCGAGGAACGCTGCCGTGATGGCGGGGCGGTTCGCGTCGTTCAGGTCGACGGTGGTGTACGGGATGCCGGTGTTCCTGAGCTGAGCGGTGATGGCCTGGACGGGGCTGTCCCCGTTGTCCACGACCAGCACCTTCAGATCGATGCGCGGTGTCGTCGCCGCGGTGGCACCGGGCGCCCCCAGGCCCAGCGCCATCAGTCCCGCCGCCGTGGAGACGGCGGCGACGGCCTTCCATCTGTGCGCACTGTGCGCCATCGGGTGTCCTTCCCCCCAGAAGATCCTCGTGCGGCCCTTTTGCGGGCAATCCGGGGAGGATCCGTGGAAATGATGCAAAGCGGCGAACAGAGCGTCCGCCGGAACACAGCGAGTGTGGCTGAGGTGACGGGGTGTGAGAGCCGAGAAGCGGCCACGACGCCACCCACAGGTGAACGCCCGTAGGAATGAGCGAAACCGCGCCACGCGCGTAGGCTCGTTCCGGGTGTTCATCGACGGGGTGAAGGCCCCGGTCGATGCCGCCCCCTCAGTCAGATCTAGGGTCGGCTGTCGGGCCCGGTCGACCCACCCGCTCGACCACTGGAACTTCACATCGGAAGCGAGATTTCACCACCGTGACTGCTCTCACTCTCAGCACCGCCGCGGTGCCCGGCCTGCGGGCCGACGCGATCGTGATCGGTGTCGCCAAGGGCGCTGCATCCCGGTCCGGGGGCCTGGTCGTCGCCCCCGGCGCCGAAGCCGTGGACAAGGCCTACGACGGCAAGCTCGCCGGCGTCCTGGAGACCCTCGGCGCCTCCGGTGCCGAGGGCGAGGTGACGAAGCTGCCCGCGCCCTCCGGTTTCAAGACGCCGCTCGTGGTGGCCGTGGGTCTCGGCCCGGAGCCCGAGAAGGACTCCTCCTTCGACGCCGAGGCGCTGCGCCGGGCCGCCGGTACGGCCGCCCGCGCGCTGAACGGCTCGAAGAAGGCCGCGTTCGCACTGCCGGTGACGGACGCCGCGGACGCCGGTGCGATCGCCGAGGGCGCGCTGCTGGGCGCGTACTCCTTCGACGCGTACAAGGAGAACGGCAAGGACCCGAAGAAGGGCAAGGCGCCGCTCGCCGAGGTGGCCCTGCTGGGCGGCAAGCCCCGCGACCGCGCCTACAAGGCGGCCGTCGAGCGTGCCCTCGCGGTCTCGGAGGAGCTGAACCGCGCTCGAGACCTGATCAACACCCCGCCGAACGACCTGTACCCGGAGGCCTTCGCCGCCATCGTGCAGGCCGCGGGCAAGGAGCACGGCCTGAAGGTGCAGGTGCTCGACGACAAGGCGCTGGTCAAGGGCGGTTACGGCGGCATCCTGGGCGTCGGCGGCGGTTCCGAGGCGAAGCCGCGGCTGGTGAAGCTGTCGTACACCTCCTCCAAGGCGAAGAAGCACCTCGCGCTGGTCGGCAAGGGCATCACGTACGACTCGGGCGGCATCTCGCTGAAGCCGGCCGGTCACAACGAGACGATGAAGTGCGACATGAGCGGTGCGGCGGCCGTTTTCGCCGCCGTCGTCGCGGTCGCGCGGCTCGGTCTCGACGTGAACGTCACCGGCTGGCTGGCGCTCGCCGAGAACATGCCGTCGGGGTCCGCGGTGCGCCCGGGTGACGTGCTGCGGATGTACAGCGGCAAGACCGTCGAGGTCCTCAACACCGACGCCGAGGGGCGGCTGGTGCTGGCCGACGCACTGTGGGCGGCGTCGCAGGAGAAGCCGGACGCGATCGTCGACGTGGCGACGCTGACCGGGGCGATGATGCTGGCGCTGGGCAACCGGACGTACGGGATCATGGCCAACGACGACGCGTTCCGTACGGCCGTGCACGAGGCCGCGGAGGAGGTCGGCGAGCCGGCGTGGCCGATGCCGCTGCCGGAGCACCTGCGCAAGGGCATGGAGTCCCCGACCGCGGACATCGCGAACATGGGTGAGCGGATGGGTGGCGGGCTGGTCGCCGGGCTGTTCCTGCGCGAGTTCGTGGGCGAGGGAATCACCTGGGCGCACCTCGACATCGCCGGACCCGCGTTCAACGAAGGTGGGCCGTTCGGGTACACGCCCAAGGGGGGTACGGGTACCGCTGTGCGTACGTTGGTGCGGCTTGCGGAGCTGACCGCTGCGGGTGACCTGGGGTGATGTTCGCCCAGTAGCTCGGTGCCATCGGTTGTGTGGCGTCTGCAGGGGCGTGGGGGCTGGTCGCGCAGTTCCCCGCGCCCCTTACGCACCTCACCTTGCCGTCTCTTCACATGTGAGCGTGTGGTGTCTCACACCCCGGCCCGGCGTCTCGTTCCCTCCGGACAAGTGCGAAGATGGGGCTCGGCAGGACAGGGCCCCACCACAGGGCCGAAGAAAGAGCGGCCGGACACCAGCCGCCGACCGGTCACCGCAGACCGGCGTAGGCGCACATGCATGGAGGACGTGACGTGGCGAACGACGCCAGCACCGTTTTCGACCTAGTGATCCTCGGCGGTGGTAGTGGCGGTTACGCCGCGGCCCTGCGCGGGGCGCAGCTGGGCCTGGACGTCGCCCTGATCGAGAAGGACAAGGTCGGCGGCACCTGCCTGCACCGGGGATGCATCCCCACGAAGGCCCTGCTCCACGCGGGCGAGATCGCCGACCAGGCCCGCGAGAGCGAGCAGTTCGGTGTCAAGGCCACCTTCGAGGGCATCGACATCGCCGGGGTCCACAAGTACAAGGACGGTGTCATCTCCGGCCTGTACAAGGGTCTCCAGGGACTTGTCGCCTCCCGGAAGGTGACGTACATCGAGGGTGAGGGGCGGCTCTCCTCCCCGACCTCCGTCGACGTGAACGGCCAGCGCATCCAGGGGCGCCACGTGCTCCTCGCGACCGGCTCCGTGCCGAAGTCGCTGCCGGGCCTGGAGATCGACGGCAACCGCATCATCTCCTCGGACCACGCCCTCGTCCTGGACCGCGTGCCGAAGTCCGCGATCATCCTCGGCGGCGGTGTCATCGGCGTCGAGTTCGCCTCGGCGTGGAAGTCCTTCGGCGCCGACGTCACGGTCATCGAGGGCCTGAAGCACCTCGTCCCGGTCGAGGACGAGAACTCCTCCAAGCTGCTCGAGCGCGCGTTCCGCAAGCGCGGCATCAAGTTCAACCTGGGCACCTTCTTCTCGAAGGCCGAGTACACCGCCGACGGCGTCAAGGTCACCCTGGCCGACGGCAAGGAGTTCGAGGCCGAGGTTCTGCTGGTGGCCGTCGGCCGCGGCCCGGTCTCCGCCGGTCTCGGCTACGAGGAGCAGGGCGTCGCGATGGACCGCGGCTACGTCCTGGTCGACGAGTACATGCGGACGAACGTCCCCACCATCTCCGCCGTCGGTGACCTGGTCCCGACCCTCCAGCTCGCGCACGTCGGCTTCGCCGAGGGCATCCTGGTTGCGGAGCGTCTGGCCGGCCTCAAGGCCGTCCCGATCGACTACGACGGTGTCCCCCGCGTGACCTACTGCCACCCGGAGGTCGCCTCCGTCGGTATCACCGAGGCCAAGGCCAAGGAGATCTACGGTGCGGACAAGGTCGTCGCTCTGAAGTACAACCTGGCGGGCAACGGCAAGAGCAAGATCCTCCAGACCGCGGGCGAGATCAAGCTCGTCCAGGTCAAGGACGGTGCCGTGGTCGGCGTCCACATGGTCGGCGACCGCATGGGCGAGCAGGTCGGCGAGGCCCAGCTGATCTACAACTGGGAGGCGCTGCCGGCCGAGGTCGCCCAGCTCATCCACGCCCACCCGACGCAGAACGAGGCGCTCGGCGAGGCCCACCTGGCGCTGGCCGGCAAGCCGCTGCACGCTCACGACTGACCCTCGGTCGACGAAGCGCACGCGACTCCGCGACTCCGCGACGACACAGACTTCCGCAATTCGTAAGGAGCAACCGAAACCATGGCGGTTTCCGTAACCCTTCCGGCGCTCGGCGAGAGCGTCACCGAGGGCACTGTCACCCGCTGGCTGAAGGCCGAGGGTGAGCGAGTAGAGGCCGACGAGCCGCTGCTCGAGGTGTCGACCGACAAGGTCGACACCGAGATCCCCTCCCCCGTGTCCGGCGTCCTGTCCTCCATCAAGGTCGCCGAGGACGAGACCGTCGAGGTCGGCGCCGAGCTGGCCATCATCGACGACGGCACCGGCGCCCCCGCCGCCGCCCCGGCCCCGGCCGCCGAGCCCGCCCCCGAGCCCGCTGCGGCTCCGGAGCCGGCCGCTGCCGCCCCGTCCACCGAGCAGGCCGCCCCGGCGCCCGCTCCCACCGCCGAGGCCGCCACCGGCGGCGGCAGTGCCGAGGGCACGGACGTCGTCCTGCCCGCGCTCGGCGAGTCCGTCACCGAGGGCACCGTCACCCGCTGGCTGAAGTCGGTCGGCGACTCCGTCGAGGCCGACGAGCCGCTGCTCGAGGTCTCCACGGACAAGGTCGACACCGAGATCCCGGCGCCCACCTCCGGTGTGCTCCTCGAGATCACGGTCGGCGAGGACGAGACCGCCGAGGTCGGCGCCAAGCTCGCCGTCATCGGCGCCCCGGGTGCCGCTCCGGCCGCCGCCGCCCCCGCGGCTCCGGCCGCCCCGGCCCCCGCGCCGGCCGCGCCGGCTCCGGTCGCCCCCGCGGCCCCGGCTCCGGCTCCGGCCGCGACCTCCGGTGACGACGGCGCCTACGTGACCCCGCTGGTGCGCAAGCTCGCCGCCGAGCACGGCGTCGCGCTGGCCTCCGTCAAGGGCACCGGCGTCGGCGGTCGTATCCGCAAGCAGGACGTCATCGCCGCCGCCGAGGCCGCGAAGACCGCCGCTGCTGCCCCGGCTCCGGCCGCCGCAGCCCCGGCCGCCCCCGCCGCCAAGAAGGCGCCGACCCTGGAGGCCTCCCCCCTCCGCGGCCAGACCGTCAAGATGCCCCGCATCCGCAAGGTCATCGGCGACAACATGGTCAAGGCGCTGCACGAGCAGGCGCAGCTGTCCTCGGTCGTCGAGGTCGACGTCACGCGGCTGATGAAGCTGCGCGCCCGTGCCAAGGACGCGTTCGCGGCCCGTGAGGGCGTCAAGCTCTCCCCGATGCCGTTCTTCGTCAAGGCCGCGGCCCAGGCGCTGAAGGCGCACGCGCCGATCAACGCCAAGATCAACGAGGGCGAAGGCACGATCACCTACTTCGACACCGAGAACATCGGTATCGCGGTGGACTCCGAGAAGGGCCTGATGACCCCGGTCATCAAGCACGCGGGCGACCTCAACATCGCCGGCATCGCGAAGGCCACGGCGGAGCTGGCCGGCAAGGTCCGCGCCAACAAGATCACGCCCGACGAGCTGTCCGGCGCGACCTTCACCATCTCCAACACCGGTTCGCGCGGTGCGCTCTTCGACACGATCATCGTGCCGCCGGGCCAGGTCGCGATCCTCGGCATCGGCGCGACGGTCAAGCGTCCCGCCGTGATCGAGACCGAGGAGGGCACGGTCATCGGCGTCCGCGACATGACCTACCTGACCCTCTCCTACGACCACCGTCTGGTGGACGGCGCCGACGCGGCCCGTTACCTGACCGCGGTCAAGGCGATCCTGGAGGCGGGCGAGTTCGAGGTCGAGCTCGGCCTGTAAGGCTCTTCAGTGCCAGTACGGTGCCCCCGTCCGGAGCTTTCCGGGCGGGGGCACCGGCGTTTCAGCGGGGCGTCAGCGTGCGGTCGCTCCAGGCCCACAGGGTCTCGACCCACACGTTCGGGACGTTGAGCCGGGGCGAGTAGGTCAGGTGCCGGGTCCGGTAGGCCTTCAGGACGTCGTAGGTGGCGTCGAGGCAGTCGCGCGAGGTGAGCTCGCCGGTCCTGCGGTCGAAGCCGACGAGGAAGCCGCGGCTCTCGACCGTGCGGATCATCGCCCAGGCCGCGTTCACGTCACTGGTCGAGGACGCGACACAGCGGTAACGGCTGTAGGGGTGCGTCGACTTGCCGGGGTAGTGGGCGTCCCGGGACATGTCGCTGAGCATGCGGTCGTACGACCCCTGCGCGTGCCAGGCGCCGATGTCGCCGCCCGGCGGGGTGTAGAGCTTGTTGGTGGGGTTCTCCACGGCGCCGTAGACCCACTGGTCCGTGCCGGTGACCCGGAAGCCCCAGCCGACGTGGCCGAACTTCTGGGCCCCGTCCGGCTTGACGAAGACGCAGGCGCCGCCGGCCTGGCCGCCGCCCGCCATGTTGGTGATCGCCTCGGTGCTGCCGGGCGTGGCCGCCGCCTTCGCCCGGGGTGCCGTCTGCTGGCAGCCGGTGATGCCGACGATCGCGCCGATCACGGCCGCCGCGGCCGTCCAGCGCAGCGCTCCGCGCCGTCCTCGCTTGTTCATGCCATCCCCCGATGGTGCGAGGGCGCCCCGCACGGGCACCCCATGCCGACCGCGACGGGGAAGCGGCCTGCCGGGGTTCCTCCGGTGACACGGCGGTGACGCCTCCGGGGCCGCTCCGGTACGGGGCTTTACAGGGCGAGTCGGCCTGTGAGCGTGTAAGTCTCGTCTCACCTGCGGGAAAGCGCCCCCGTGCGCCCCTCCCGGAAGCGCTTGCGGCCTTATTGTCTAAACGTCAAACGCCCCCGGGGCCGATGGGCGGCCCCTCTTTAAGGAGCACTCATGACCGCGCCCGTCGTCCACTCGCTGCGCGAACAGATCCGCGAGCACATCGTGGAGGGGATCGTCAGCGGGCGCTGGAAGCCGGGCGAGCGCATCGTCGAGCGTCGGATCGCGACCGAGCTGGAGGTCAGCCAGACGCCGGTGCGGGAGGCGCTGCGCGAGCTGGAGTCCCTGCGGCTGATCGAGTCGGCGCCGAACAAGGGCGTGCGGGTGCGGAACCTGACGGCGGCCGACCTGGAGGAGAGCTACCCGGTCCGGGCCGGTCTGGAGGCGATCGCGGCGGAGCTGGCGGCGGAGCGGCTGGCGAGCGACTGCTCGGCCCTGGAGCCGCATGTCGCCGCGCTGTACGAGGCGGACCGGGAGTCGGACGGCACGGCGCAGGTGCGGCACACGGTGGGGTTCCACCGGGAGATGGTCCGAGCGGCGGGCAACTCGGTGCTGCTGCACACCTGGGAGGGGCTGGGCATCGAGGTGTTCACGGCCCTGTCGATCCGCTGGCTGGGGACGGTGCAGCAGTCGTACGCGGAGGAGCACGAGGAGCTGGTGCAGGCGTTTCGGCGCCGGGATCCGCGTATCGCCGAGCTGGTGAAGGCGCATGTGCTGGGCTGCGCCCCGCGGCATGAGGGGGAGTAGGGCAGCCCACCCAGGGGCGCGGGGAACTGCGCGACCAACCACGACGCACCCGCACCCGCCAACGCACTGACACCCGCACCCCCTACCGCGAAACCACCCGAGCACACCCCCGCTCACCTGCGAAAACCGGCGCCAACACAGGTCACCCCGTGCCACCGCCGGAGGCACCCCGTGCCTACTTTCTCGGTTTCGAGAGGTTTTGCCACTCAACCCTTTGATCGATCATCGATCAGGGAGTTACAGTCGCCGACGGGCCTCCACCGGGGCCCGCCGGGCTTCCACCGAAGCTCAAGCCCTGTCCTGCCAAAGACCAAGGGCACCCCCGAACCCTTACCGATGAGGGAACCCCCTTCGACTGAGGAAGGCGGCGACATGACCGACCCCAACGCCATCCAGCCGAGCGAGCTCGACCAGCTCCCCGACCGGGACCCCGAGGAGACCGCCGAATGGCAGGCCTCCCTGGACGCGGTCGCCAAGGCTGCCGGCCCGCACCGTGCCGCGTACCTGATGCGCCGCACGCTGGAGAGGGCGGAGGGCAACGGCATCGCGCTGCCGAAGCTCCTCGAGACCGACTACGTCAACACCATCCCCACCTCCGCGGAGCCGGGCCTGCCCGGTGACCCGGAGATGGAGGCCCGGATCACCGCCTGGAACCGCTGGAACGCGGCCGCCATGGTGACCCGGGGCAGCAAGTACGGCGTCGGCGGCCACATCGCCACCTTCGCCTCCGCGGCCTGGCTCTACGAGACCGGCTTCAACCACTTCTTCAAGGGCAAGGAAGCCGACGGTTCCGGCGACCAGCTCTACATCCAGGGCCACGCCTCCCCCGGCATCTACGCCCGCGCCTTCCTCGACGGCCGCCTGAACGAGGCGCACCTCGACAACTTCCGCCGCGAGTCCGGCGGCAACGGCCTCCCGTCGTACCCGCACCCGCGCCGCCTGCCCTGGCTGTGGGAGTTCCCGACCGTCTCCATGGGTCTCGGTCCGCTCTCCGCCATCTACCAGGCGCGCTTCAACCGGTACCTCACCAACCGCGGCATCAAGGACGTGTCCGCTTCGCACGTCTGGGCGTTCCTCGGTGACGGCGAGATGGACGAGCCGGAGTCGACGGCGGCCCTCGCACTGGCCTCGCGTGAGGGTCTCGACAACCTCACCTTCGTCATCAACTGCAACCTGCAGCGCCTCGACGGCCCGGTCCGCGCGAACTTCAAGATCGTGCAGGAGCTGGAGGCCCAGTTCCGCGGCGCCGGCTGGAACGTCATCAAGACGCTGTGGGGCTCGGCGTGGGACGAGCTGTTCCAGCTCGACACCACCGGCGCGCTCGTACGCCGGCTGCGCGAGGTACCGGACGCGCAGGTCCAGACGTACCAGACCCGCGACGCCGCCTACATCCGCCAGGACTTCTTCGGCAAGGACCCGGCGCTCGCCGAGATGGCGAAGCTGCTGAGCGACGACAAGATCCTGGAGTGCTTCCACCTCTCCCGCGGTGGCCACGAGGCGCGCAAGGTGTACGCCGCCTACAAGGCCGCCGTCGAGTTCCAGGGCGCCCCGACGGTGATCCTGGCCCAGACGGTCAAGGGCCACACGCTCGGCGAGGGCTTCGCGTCGAAGAACGCCAACCACCAGATGAAGAAGCTGACGGTGGACGAGTTCAAGACGATGCGTGATCTTCTCGAGCTGCCCATCTCGGACAGCGACTTCGTCGACGGTGTCGTGCCCTACGGCCACCCCGGCGCCGACTCCCCCGAGGTGCGCTACCTCCAGGAGCGCCGCGCGGCCCTCGGCGGCCCGGCCCCGGCCCGCCGCACGCACGCGCTCGCCCCGCTGCCCGCCCCCGCCGAGAAGGCCTTCGCCTCCTTCGACAAGGGCTCCGGCTCCCAGAACGTGGCCACCACCATGGCCTTCGTCCGCCTCATCAAGGACCTGGTCCGCGACAAGGAGACGGGCAAGCGCTGGGTGCCGATCGTCCCCGACGAGGCGCGCACCTTCGGTATGGAGAGCCTCTTCCCGTCCCTGGGCATCTACTCGCCCAAGGGCCAGACGTACGAGCCGGTCGACCGCGACCAGCTGATGTACTACAAGGAGGCCAAGAACGGCCAGATCCTCAACGAGGGGATCACCGAGGCCGGTTCGATGGCCGACTTCATCGCCGCGTCCACCGCGTACTCCACGCACGGCGAAGCGATGATCCCGTTCTACATCTTCTACTCGATGTTCGGCTGGCAGCGCACGGCCGACCAGATGTGGCAGCTCGGCGACCAGCTGGGCCGCGGCTTCCTGGTGGGCGCGACGGCCGGTCGTACGACGCTGACGGGTGAGGGTCTCCAGCACGCGGACGGCCACTCGCCGGTCATCGCGGCGACCAACCCCGCGTCCCTGACGTACGACCCGGCGTTCGCGTACGAGGTCGCCACGATCGTCAAGGACGGTCTGCGCCGGATGTACGGCGAGGCGGCCCCGGGTGAGGACCCGAACGTCTTCTACTACCTGACGGTCTACAACGAGCCGCTCCCGCAGCCGGCCAAGCCGTCCGGCCTCGGCATCGACGAGGGCATCGTCAAGGGGCTGTACCGCTTCAACACGGCGGAGTCGGCGGGCCTGAACGCGGCCGCGGCCAACGCCCCGCGCATCCAGCTGCTGGGCTCCGGCACGGCGATCCACTGGGCTCTGAAGGCGCAGCGGCTGCTGGCCGAGGAGTGGGGCGTGGCGGCCGACGTCTGGTCGGCGACGTCCTGGACCGAGCTGCGCCGTGACGCGCTGGAGGCCGACGCGGCCCTGCTGCGCGGCGAGGAGCGGGTGCCGTACGTCCGTCAGGCGCTGCACGGCGCCGAGGGCCCGGTCCTGGCCGTCTCCGACTACATGCGCCAGGTCCCGGACCAGATCGCGCAGTGGGTCGAGCAGGACTGGTCGTCGCTGGGCGCGGACGGCTTCGGCCTCTCCGACACCCGCGAGGCGGCCCGCCGCCACTTCGGTGTCGACGCCGAGTCGATCGTCGTGGCCGCGCTCGCCCAGCTGGCCCGCCGCGGCGAGGTCAAGGCGACGGCGGTGAAGGAAGCGCGCGAGAAGTACGGGCTGTAGCCGCCCGGAGAGTGATGCTCGGTAAGTGACGAGGCCCCCGCTGAGGCGGGGGCCTCGTTGCATGATGGGCCCCATGCGTGCCGCCCGCCTGATCAAGATGGTGCTCCTCCTCCAGTCCCGCCCCTCCATGACCGCCGCCGAGCTCGCCGAGGAGCTGGAGGTGTCGGAGCGGACCGTCACCCGGGACGCGCAGGCGCTGTCCGAGGCGGGGGTGCCGGTGTACGCGGAGCGGGGGCGGGCCGGCGGGTACCGGCTGATCGGCGGGTACCGGACCCGCCTCACGGGCCTGCACCGCGGTGAGGCGGAGGCGCTGTTCCTGTCCGGGCTGCCGGGGGCGCTGCGGGAGATGGGCCTGGAGGACGCGGCCTCGGCGGCCCGGCTGAAGGTGTCGGCGGCGCTGCTGCCCTCCCTGCGGGACGCCTCGCGTTCGGCCGCCCAGCGCTTCCACCTCGATGCCCCGACCTGGTGGAGCGAGCCGAAGACGCCCGAGCTGCTGCCCGCCGTCGCGGACGCGGTGTGGGACGACCGGCGGGTCGTCGCGCGCTACCGCAAGGGCGAGGCGGAGGTGGAGCGGGAGCTGGAGCCGTACGGGCTCGTGCTGAAGGCGGGCGTCTGGTACCTGTGCGCGCGGGTGCCGCAAGCCTCCGGAGCGTTCCGGGTGTACCGGATCGACCGGTTCACGGCGGTGGAGCCCACCGGCGATCGCTTCGACCGCGACGCGGGCTTCGGG
This sequence comes from Streptomyces sp. NPDC057280, assembly GCF_042668605.1. Taxonomy (NCBI): domain Bacteria; kingdom Bacillati; phylum Actinomycetota; class Actinomycetes; order Kitasatosporales; family Streptomycetaceae; genus Streptomyces; species Streptomyces sp. NPDC057280. The sequence continues at coordinate 1,180,539 of NZ_JBHUYR010000002.1, read as the reverse complement.
CTGCCGGAGTTCTGGGAGGAGCGGGCCGCCCAGTTCGCGCGGGCCATCCTGCGGGCGGAAGTGGTCGTACGGCTGTCCCCGGACGGCGTGCGCGTGCTGCCGCACGTCCTGGACCGGCTCTCCGTGCGGGAGGCGCTGGCGCGGGCCGCGGCGCCGGACGCGGAGGGCTGGGTGACGGTGACCGTGCCCGTGGAGTCCGAGGAGGTGGCGCACTCCCAGCTCGCGAGCCTGGGGCCGGAGGTGGAGGTGCTGGCTCCGGAGAGCCTGCGGGCGCGCTTCGCCGCGGACGCGCAGCGCCTGGGGCGCCTGTACGGGACATAACAATCCGCCGCACTCCACGTGCGCCCCACCCGCGCAGGGCCGATGCTGGACCCGTGATGGACGAGACGGAGTTCTGGGAGCTGGTGGACGCCACCCGCGAGGCCGCCGAGGGCGACCCCGAGGAGCAGGCCGACCTGCTCGTCGACAGACTCCTCCAACTGGACCCGGAGATGGTCCTCGACTTCGCCCGTCACTTCGAGGCCCGCTACAACCGCGCGTACACCTGGGATCTGTGGGGCGCCGCCTGGCTGCTGCTGGACGGGGCCAGCGACGACGCCTTCGACTTCTTCCGCTGCTGGCTGATCGGGCAGGGCCGTGAGGTGTACGAGGGTGCCGTGCACGCCCCCGACTCGCTGGCCGACCTGCTCGGCGACTTCGACGAGGAGATCGACGGGGACGGCGAGGAGCTCGGCTACGCGGCGGACGAGGCGTACGAGCAGCTCACCGGCGTGGTCGCCCCCGACCTCGGCATCCCGCCGGCGCCACCGGAGCCGGCGGGCACACCGCTCGACTTCGAGGACGAGGCGGCGCTCGCGGAGCGGTATCCGAAGCTGTGGGAGCGGTTCAGGGGCTGACGTCCGCGGTGCGCCTGCGCGTGCTGTCCGTCGGGATGTAGGCCTGGGTCTGGTCCGCCTTCAGGACCACGTGGTGCATCGGTGCGGCGTTGGCCTGGTCGAGCGCGGAGGCCGTGACGGCGGCGGGCCCGAGGACGACCGCCACGGCCGCGCAGAGCGCCGCCCAGGGGCCGCGGGACGTCCTGGTGCCGCTGTGACTGCTGTTCATCTTCCCCACCTCCGGTCAGTGCGTGTGCCTCGACGGTAGGGAGGTTGTTTCGGGGTGGCCGTTGAGCCGGCTGCGAGAAGTCTGTGAACGGCCCGGTGTCCGCGCGGCCGGCGGCCCGGTGACCGGCCTCACGGAGCCCGCCCGGAAGGTTCACCTCCGGTCTCTTGACCCGTGACGTGGCACGCGGCGTACCGTGGCCGCCCCCGAACAGGAGCGCCCTGCCCATGACCAGCCCGTACGTGCGGGAGATATCGCGCGAGGAGCATCTCGCCCACCTGCGGCTGCACCCTGACGTCAGTCATCTCCAGATCCCCGAGTGGGGCGATGTGAAGCCCGACTGGCAGGCGGAGAGCGTGGGCTGGTTCGAGGGCGACGTGCTCCTGGCGGCGGCGCTCGTGCTGTACCGGCCGCTGCCCGGGACCCGCCGCTCTCTCGCGTACGTCCCGGAGGGGCCGTCGATCGACTGGCGGTCGCGTCTCGAACCCTGGCTCGATCCGCTGGTCGCGCACGTGGAGAAGCGCGGCGCCTTCTCGCTGCGGATCGGGCCGCCGCTGGTGGTACGGCACTGGGAGCCGGGCACCGTCGCGGCGGGGGTCGCCGACCCGGCGGTACGGCATCTGCGGGAGGTGCCCGCGGACGGGGTGGACGGGTTCGCGCTGGACGCCGGGGCGCGGCTGGAGCGGCTCGGATGGCGGCGGTGCGCGCAGGAAGCGGACGGGTTCGGGCCGGGGCAGCCGCGGTACGGGTGCCGGGTGCCGCTCGCCGGGCGGTCGGTGGACGAGCTGCGCGCGGGCCTCGCGCCGCACTGGGAGCAGGCGCTGCGGACCGCGGAGAGGGCGGGGGTCCGGGTGGGCTGGGGAACGGCGGCCGACCTGCCCGACTTCCACCGCCTCTACGCCGCGACCGCCGCCCACGACGGCTTCAGGGCCCGGCCGCCGGACTACTTCCGGGGCCTGTGGAAGGCGCTCAACGCCCTGGACGACGACCAGGTGCGGCTGTATCTCGCCGAGTACGACGGGGTCGTGCTGTCCGCCGCGCTGATGATCAACGTCGGGTCGAGGAGCTGGCACTCGTACGCCGCCTCCGGGCGTCAGGGGCGTCAGCTCCGGCCCAGCAGCGCCCTGCTGTGGCGGATGCTCAACGACGCGCGGGCGGCGGGTGCCCAGACGTACGACCTGCGGTCCGTCACGCCGGTGCTGACCGAGAACAAGCTGCTGGGGCGGCTGCTGTTCAAGACCGGGGCCGGTGGGCGGGTCGTGGAGTACCTCGGCGAGTGGGAGCGGCCGGTGGGCAGCCAGGGGGCCGTCCTACAGCGAGCGGTGCGGGTCTGGCTCGGGCGTCGGTGACGGGGTGCGCCTGCCCTGGAGGCGGGCCGCCTCGTTCCTGATGGCGGGGAGTTCGGCCGTGAGGGCGGCGCCGGGGCAGCTGGTCATGTAGCCCTCGTTGTGGCCGGCGACGGCCGGGAGCGCGGCGGTGGTGCCGGTGGGGTAGCGGCTGTAGCTGTTGCTCGACCGGAGCGTGACCCGCGCGCGCGGGTCGACGTCCGCCAGGCCCAGTTTCCAGGCCGCCAGGGCGGCGATCGCGTGCGCCATAGCCGCCGGGACCCGGACCCCCGCCGTGAAGGTGCCGAGGGCGGCGATGCCGCTGGTGCGGTGGTTGAAGCCCTGGGTGTGGGCGCCGGTGACCGGGCGGTCGACGCCGCCCGCGCGGCCCTCGTAGATCGTGCCGCAGCGGTCGACGAGGAAGTTGTAGCCGATGTCGTCCCAGTCCCGGACGCCGGTCTGGCCGGCCGCGAGATAGCGGATGATGCGGGGCGCGTCCGCGCAGTCGTAGTCGTTGGGCGAGTCGGTGTGGTGGATGAAGACGGCGACGACCTTGTCGTCGTAGCGCGCGGGGGGCGGGGTCCGGGCGACGCTGTTCGCCTCCCCCGTGCCCGTCGCCCACACCGAGCGCGGCACGATGTGCGGCCTCGGCGCGTGGTGCGAGGCGGCCGGGCGGGCCGCGAGGGCGCGCCCGGAACGGGCCTCGGCACGGCGTTCGACGCCGGTCGCGCACAGGACCAGGGCCACCACGGCCGCGAGGCCGGGCAGGCAGGACAGCAGGAGCAGCGCGCGGCGGCTTCGCCACGGCGGCCCGGTCCGTATTCGGACCGGTCGGCGGCCTCTTCGCATCCCCCGTGCTCTTCGGACACGCATGGTCCCACTCTCGGCCCGATCCGCCGCGCCCGCGATGTGTGGTGTGCCACCCGGTGGAACCATCGTCCAGGTCCGGGGCGTTTCTCCGGGTGCACGGACATCGTGTGCACGCGCGCGTGGCCTGTTCCGGTGCCACGCGCGCGGGCGTGCTGATCACCGGGCCCGTCCCGCCCGTAATAAGGGGTCCGAGAGAAAGGCGGCTCCGTGGATCTGCTCGACATCGTGCTGGTGCTGGTCGTCCTGGCCTACGCGGCATCCGGCTACCGGCGCGGCCTCATGGCCGGCTGCGTCTCCTTCGCCGGGTTCGTCGGCGGCGCGGTCATCGGGGTGTGGGTGCTGCCCTGGATGATGGACCTGGTGACCCCGGGCAGTACGTCGGCGACGGTGACCGCGGTGCTGACGGTGCTGGTCCCGGCCGTGGTGGGGCATGAACTGGCGGGGCGGCTGGCGCTGCGGCTGCGCCGGGAGCTGGACAAGGGGCCGCTCCGGGTCGCCGACGGGATCGGCGGGGCCGCCGCCAACTCGGTGGCCGTGCTGATCGTGGCGTGGGTGGCGGCGAGCGTGCTGGGCGCGTCCTCGTCGGCGCTGCTCACGTCGTCGATCCGGGACTCGCGGCTGCTGGGCGCGGTGCAGGACGCGATGCCGGACACCACACCGGGCTGGTTCTCGCGGGCCACGTCCGCGCTGACCGAGGCGGGCTTCCCCCAGGTCTTCAACCCGTTCGAGAACGAGTCGACGGCCCGGGTCGCCAAGCCCACCGGCGACAGCGTCACCAAGGCCGCGACGACCGCCGCCAAGGTCAGCACCGTGAAGATCGAGGGCGCCTCCGGCACCCAGGGCCGCGAGGGCAGCGGCTTCGTGTACGCGCCGGAGCACGTGATGACGAACGCGCACGTGGTGGCGGGCATCGACCAGCCGAGCGTGCGGATCGGCGGGGTCGGCAGGTCGTACGAGGCACAGGTCGTGCTCTTCGATCCGGACAAGGACGTGGCCGTGCTGTACGTGCCGGGGCTGCAGGCGCCGGTGCTGAAGTTCGACGACAGCGCCTCGCGCGGGGACTCCGCGGTGGTCGCCGGTTATCCGCAGGACGGCGACCTCGACCTCCAGGCGGCCACGGTGGCGAACCGAGTCCAGGCGCACGGCCAGAACATCTACAACGACGCGAGCGTGACCCGCGAGATCTACTCGATCCGGTCCACCGTCCGGCCCGGCAACTCCGGCGGACCGCTGCTGACCACGGACGGCAAGGTGTACGGCGTGGTCTTCGCCCGGTCGACGTCGGACGACGAGACGGGGTACGTCCTCACCGCCGACGAGGTGGCCGCGGACGCCGAGCGCGCGGCGAACGCGACGGCGCCGGTGGACACGGGCGAGCTGATCACGTCGTGACGCGCCTTCCGCCACACGCGATGACGGCGCCCTCGTACGGGCCAATGCCATGGCCGGGCGCCCGCGCGGGCGTACCCCTGGGCCCATGACACTGCCCGTCTTCTTCCTGATCTCCCTGCTGGTGGCCGGGGCCGCGCTCTACGTCGTCGTCCGCCGACGCCGCGACGCCGCCGAGGCCGACCAGGTCAGGGACTGCTGAACCGGGTGCCGCTGAGCCTCAGAGGCTGCGGCCCATGAACACGTCGTCGACATACCCGCCGTCGATCAGGAACTCCTCCGGCAGCACCCCTTCGACGACGAAGCCCTCGGATTCGTAGAGCTTGCGAGCCGGGGTGTTGTGGCCCAGGACGCGGAGGGTGAGGCGGCGGGCGCCGCGGCGGCGGGCCTCCTCGGTGACCGCGCGGATCAGCGCCCGGCCGACGCCCCGGCCGCGGGCCTCCTCGGCGACGGCCAGGCCCTGGATCTGGCGGACGTGGGCGTTCGCGGCGAGCGGGGTGGGGAAGGCCAGGCGGACGTAGCCGACGACGCGGCCGTCGAGTACGGCGACCAGGTGGTCCTCGGGGCTGTTCCGCTCGTCGAAGAACGGCCCGTAGGGCGGCTGCGGTTCGGGCATCACCGCGTGCAGCGGCGACCAGGTCGCGCGGTCGAGACGCCCCAGCTCCTCTTCGTCGGCGGGCAGGGCTCGGCGTATGTACGGCTCGGACATGACGGTCAGCCTACGGGGGCGGGGCCGCCTCGCGGCGAGGGGTTTTTCGGGGGCCCCGGGCGCAGAATGGGCCGCATGCAGCCTTCCCGAATCGCGGTGGCCGGTGCGTCCGGTCTCATCGGCAGTGCTTTGGTGCGGTCCCTCACGGCGGACGGACATGAGGTGGTGCGGCTCGTGCGGCGGGAGCCGCGCGGGGAGGGCGAGGTGCGCTGGGATCCCGAGGCCGGGAAGGTGGACGCGGCCGGGCTCGCCGGGTGCGACGCCGTGGTCAATCTCGCGGGAGCCGGGGTCGGGGACCGGCGGTGGACGGAGGCGTACAAGGCGCGTATCCGGTCCAGCCGGGTGCAGGGCACGGCGGCGCTCGCGAAGGCCGTCGCCTCCCTCGACGTGCCGCCGCGGGTCTTCGTCAACGGCAGCGCGATGGGCTATTACGGCGAGACCGGCGACCGGGTCGTGGACGAGAGCGCGCCGCCCGGCGACGGTTTCCTGCCCGAGGTGTGCGTGGAGTGGGAGGGCGCCGCGGCTCCGGCCCAGGAGGCCGGCGTCCGGACGGTGTTCACCCGGACCGGGCTGGTGGTGGCGCGTGGCGGCGGGGCCTGGGGGCGGCTGTTCCCGTTGTTCCGGGCCGGGCTCGGGGGGCGGCTGGGCGACGGGCGGCAGTACTGGTCGTTCATCGCGCTGCACGACGAGGTGGCCGCGATCCGGTATCTCGTCGACACCGACGGGCTGTCCGGGCCGTTCAACCTCACCGCGCCGACCCCGCTGACCAACCGGGAGATCACCGAGGCGATGGGGCGCGTGCTGCACCGGCCGACGGTGTTCGCAGTGCCGGCGCCGGTGCTGCGGACGGTGCTCGGCGAGATGGCCGGGGACGTCCTCGGGAGTCAACGGGTGGTGCCCAAGCGGCTGTTGGAGGCGGGGTTCACCTTCGCGTTCCCGGAGATCGAGGGGGCCTTGAAGGCCGCGGTGTGACCGTATGCGACCGCCGTGCGACCGTGCCCTGTTCATGCGCGACTGTCCCTGACCGATCACGGCCTTAACCTCGAGCCGAACTCGGGTATCCCCGGAGCCAGTTGGGGGCATGACGTCTCCACCGGCCGCGCAACCTCGAGGAGGGGCACGTGCTTGAGCCCGCGTACCAGGCGGACGTCGTGATCGTGGGAGCCGGGGTCGCCGGGCTCTCCGCGGCACATCGGCTGACCAGCGCAGGAGTGACGACCGCAGTCCTGGAGGCCGCCCACGGTGTGGGGGGCCGTATGTCGACGGAGAAGGTCGACGGCTTCCGGCTCGACCGCATCGGGCAGCTGCTGTCCACGGCGTATCCCGAACTGCGCCTGACACCGGGGCTCGACGGGCTGGTGCTGCGGCCCTTCGCCCCCGGTGTCCTGCTGCACAGCGACGGACGCCACCATCGCGCGGGCGCCACCCCGGCGAACACCAGGAGCGCCCCCGGGAGCATCACGGGAGGCGCTGTACGGAGCACGAGGAGCGCGCGGGGCGCACTGCACGCCGTACGCGCCCTGGCGAGCGCCCCCCGCCCGGCGCCGCGCCCGACAGCGCTCCCCCGCGGCGGCACCGCCCCGCTGGGCACCGCCGTCGACCAGGCCCGCCTCGGCGCCGCGCTGGCCCGGATCGCGAACGCCCCCGTCGAACGCCTCCTCGCCCGCCCCGAACTCCCCGCCGCCCGGGGTCTCGCCGCCCGCGGTCTGCCCGCCCGCACGATCGACGGGTTCCTGCGGCCGCTGCTCGCCGCCCTGCTGTGCGACCCGGAGCTGACCACGTCCAGCCGCTGCGCGGACCTCGCGCTGCGCTCCTTCGCGGGCGGGCGGCTGTGTGTGCCGGAGGGCGGGGCGGAGGTCCTGCCGGAGCTGCTGGCACGCGCGCTGCCGCCGGGGACGGTGCACACCGGGGTCCGGGTCACCTCGGTCTCGACGAACACGGTGACCACCGCCGAACACGGCGAGTTCCGCTGCCGGGCGGTCCTCCTGGCGACCGACGCGCGCGCCGCCGCGGAGCTGCTGCCGGGGCTGCGCGTACCGGACTTCCACCAGGTGACGGTGGTCCATCACACCACCGACGAGCCGCCGGCGACCGGCGCCGCGCTGCTGCTGGACGCGGACCGCGGCGGCCCGGTGGCCCACACGGCGGTGGTCAGCCAGGTGGATCCGAGCCGCGCCCCCGCGGGCCGCGCCCTGATCTCCTCGACGGTCCTCGGCCCGCCCCCGCCGGACGTCGAGACCGCCGTACGCATGCACCTGGCCCGCCTCTACGGCATGTCGACGACCCGCTGGGAGACCCTCGCCGTCCATCACACCCCGGAGGCGGTACCGACCATGCGGGCCCCCCACGACCTGCGCCGGCCGGTACGCCTCCTGGCGGGCCTGTACGTCTGCGGCGACCACCGGGACACGAGCACGGTCCAGGGGGCGCTGCATTCGGCGCACCGGGCGACGACGGCGATCCTGACGGATCTCGGCGCACGGGGTTCGATGCACAGGGCGGACCCGCTCCCGGCAACACGGGCCGCCTAGACGCCGCAAAGGGGCGCGGGGAACTGCGCGACCAGCCACAACGAGCCCGCAGCCGACTACCCAAGCGCAGCCACCTTGTCCCGATACCCCCTCACCGGCGCGGCATCCTTGTACGGCTCCAGCCTCCGCTCGAAGTCCCTCACATACTCGATCGCCCGCACCGACCGCATCTCGGCGGCGGCATTCGCGGCCTCCGCCCCCAGCGCGCAGGCCTGATCGAGTTCACCGAGGCCAAGACGAGCGGAGGCAAGGACCACCCGGCAGAAAAGCCGACTACGGGCATAAGCAGGCGCCCGCAGCTGAAGCGAGCGCTCAGCGTGCTGCGCCGCCGCGCGGAACTGCTGGAGGTCGCGGTGCGCGTGCCCGAACTCGTCGGCGAGCTGCGCCTCGTCGAAGAAGCGGGCCCAGTAAGGGACTTCGTCACCGGGCCGGGCCGCCTCCAGAGCGCGCTCGGCACGGACGAGCGCGCCGGTGCAGTTGCGCACCTCGCCGAGCACGCCGTGCCCACGCGCCTCGACGGCGTGCAGCAGCGCCTGCACGACCGGCGGGGCGTTGGTCCCGAGTCCCTGCTGGGCGACCCGCGCCAGCTGCACCGCCTCGCGCCCGTGCCCGAGATAGACGGCCTGCCGGCTCATCGTGATCAGCACGTACGACCCGTACGCCCGGTCCCCCGCGGCCTGCGCGAGCCGCAGCGACTGCACGAAGTACCGCTGCGCGAGCCCGTGCGCCGCGATGTCGTACGACGTCCAGCCCGCGAGCCTGGTCAGATCGGCGGCGGCCGCGAACAGCCGGCGGCCGGTCTGCTCGCCGTAGGTGCCGCGCAGCATCGGCTCGCACTCGTGCTCCAGGTAGCGCACGAGGGCCTGGCGGGCGTGGCCGCCGCCGTACATGTTGTCGAGGGAGCGGAAGAGCTCGCCGACCGAGCGGAGCGCGGCGATGTCGCCGCCCGTGACCTTCTGGCCGGGGCCGCGTTCCGCGCCGCGCTGCCGGGGCACGGCGGGGCGGCCCTGGGCGGGGACGCGCGCCGGGGGTTCACCGCGGGCGACCTTGTCGTCGGCCCGGCCGATCAGCCAGTCGCGGCTGGGGACGACGAGGCCCGCCGGGGTGAAGGCGATCTTGCGCAGCTCGGCGTGGCTGCCGGAGTCCTTGCGCCACAGCCCGCTGACGATGTCGACGGCCTCCTCGGGGGTGGCCGCGAACTCCAGGCCCGCGTAGACCGGCGCGCAGGCGTCGAGACCGAGGTCCTGGGCGCTGAGGCGCCGACCGAGGCGGCGGGTGAAGACCTCGGCGATGAGGGCGGGGGTGGTGCCGCGGGGCTGCTGGCCGCGCAGCCACCGGGTGACCGATGTCTTGTCGTATCTCAGATCAAGCCCGTGTTCCAGACCGAGCTGGTCCACTCGACGGGCGAGTCCCGCGTTGGAGAACCCCGCTTCTGCGATGAGCGCGGCGAGCTGGCGGTTGGGAGTGCGCTGCGCGGGTCGTTCCGTCATCTGCGGTGGTGTCTCCTGCCCGGATTGCCGGTGAGCAGCCCTTTTGGCCTCTATAGGACGGCGTGAATGTAGCGGAGAGTGAGCAGACGATCGCACACTTCCACGTTCGTTCATCCGATCGTGTGAGGATTGACCGCACGGCTGACGCGCGACGGCGAGTCGTACAGTGGCGTAGGCACGTTTCGTGCCTTACGACAGCCGGTCGTGCTAGGGAGGCGCTTGCCGTGAGTGAGTTGCGGTTCGTCCGTATGGGGTTCGGCGCGGACGCCGTCGAGTACCAGGAGGCGTGGGACGAGCAGCGCCGGGTGCACGCGGCGCGGTTCGCGGACGAGGTCCCCGACACCGTCCTGCTGCTCGAACACCCGCCGGTCTACACGGCCGGCCGGCGCACGGCCGACAACGAACGCCCGCTCGACGGCACGCCGGTCGTCGACGTGGACCGCGGCGGCAAGATCACCTGGCACGGTCCCGGCCAGCTGGTGGGCTACCCGATCCAGAAACTGCCGCGTCCGGTGGACGTCGTGGCGCACGTACGACGTCTCGAGGAGGCCCTGATCCGCACCTGCGCGGAGTTCGGCCTGGAGACCAGCCGGGTAGAGGGGCGCAGCGGGGTGTGGGTGCTCGGCGACCCGGTCGAGCAGCGCCCCTCGCTCGGCGGCCTGTCGCTGGACTTCGACCCCCGGCTGACCGACGACGAGTTCGACCCGCGGATGAACGGGCCCGAGTACGCCCCGTCCAACGCCGGGCAGCGGCGCGAGGACCGCAAGATCGCGGCGATCGGCATCCGGGTCGCCAAGGGCGTCACGATGCATGGCTTCGCGCTGAACGTGAACCCCGACAACCGGTGGTTCGACCGGATCATCCCGTGCGGCATTCGCGACGCCGGCGTCGCTTCCCTGGCGAACGAGCTGGGCCGGGACGTGACGATCGACGAGGTGCTGCCGGTGGTGGAGCGACATCTGCGGGACGTGCTGGAGAACGCGGAGCTGAAGCCTCGCGAGATCGAACGGGCGACCGCCTGAGGGTGGGGAATGGCCCCCGGAGTCCTGAGGTTGGCCTCTGCTGTAGGGCCGTACAAAACACGGGCGTACCCTGGTGTACGCCGAAGAATCGAAGCTACAGGGAGCCGATGTGTCCGCAGTCACACCCGACGGACGCAAGATGCTGCGCCTGGAGGTCCGGAACGCCCAGACCCCCATCGAGCGCAAGCCCGAGTGGATCAAGACCCGGGCGAAAATGGGTCCCGAGTACACGGCCATGCAGAAGCTCGTGAAGAGCGAGGGGCTGCACACGGTCTGCCAGGAAGCCGGCTGTCCCAACATCTACGAGTGCTGGGAGGACCGCGAGGCGACCTTCCTCATCGGCGGCGACCAGTGCACCCGGCGCTGTGACTTCTGCCAGATCGACACCGGCAAGCCCGAGGCCCTCGACCGCGACGAGCCGCGCCGCGTCGGCGAGTCCGTGGTCACCATGGACCTGAACTACGCCACCATCACCGGCGTCGCCCGCGACGACCTGGAGGACGGCGGCGCCTGGCTGTACGCCGAGACCGTGCGCCAGATCCACCAGCAGACCGCGGAGCGCGAGGGCGGCCACACCAAGGTCGAGCTGCTCGCCCCCGACTTCAACGCCGTACCGGAGCTGCTGCGGGAGGTCTTCGAGTCGCGTCCCGAGGTCTTCGCGCACAACGTCGAGACGGTCCCGCGGATCTTCAAGCGCATCCGCCCCGGCTTCCGCTACGAGCGCTCCCTGAAGGTCATCACCGAGGCCCGCGACTTCGGCCTGGTCACCAAGTCCAACCTGATCCTCGGCATGGGCGAGACCCGCGAGGAGGTCAGCGAGGCGCTCCAGCAGCTGCACGACGCCGGCTGCGAGCTCGTCACCATCACGCAGTACCTGCGGCCCTCCGTGCGCCACCACCCCGTGGAGCGCTGGGTCAAGCCCCACGAGTTCGTGGAGCTGAAGGAGGAGGCCGAGCAGATCGGCTTCTCGGGTGTCATGTCGGGCCCGCTCGTCCGGTCCTCGTACCGGGCCGGCCGGCTCTACCAGATGGCCGTCGAGAAGCGTGGTTCGTTCGTCGCCTCGCAGGCCGTCTGAGCCGCACTGGAGAACAACTGGATGGCACGGAGTGCCACTCACTCCGTGTGAATCCGAGCACAAGCAACTACCGCACGGTAGTGGCCGATTGGCGCGGTCCTGGATGTCCCCGCAGATGGGGGCCTCATCAGGGCCGCGTCAGCGTTTTCGGGCCGCATATCAAGGCTTCATTGGTGTTTGACCGGTCGGTCACGCCCTGGTAACACCAATCAGTAACCCTGGTTGTACAGCCCGTGCACCACTCACCAGAGCCGCAATCCCTGAGGGGGGACCTCCATCATGCAGGCCGCGCCCGTACGCGCCACCGCCATCCCGTCGTTCACCGATGCACTCCGTGCCGTCGAGTCGCTGCTCATGAGCAGCGGCCAGCGCACCGCCCGCCGCAACGCCTGGACGTCCGTCCTGGAGGACCGCCGCCGCGCCAAGGACCGGGTCGAGGCCCAGCAGGTCCTGGAGAAGGCGCTCGCCTCCCGTCCGTGACGCCGACGGCTGTCGGGAGACTGCCGTCGTCGGCGCTCCCGGGGCCACGTAGACTTCGTGCCATGGCGAGAAGTGACAGCGCGGCGGATGCCGCAAACCCCGGGCGTCTGAAGCAGATCGCCCTGACGTACAAGATGACCCGCAGGGCCGACAAGAAGATCGGCCTGGTGCTCGCGGGCGTCTTCCTCCTCATCCTCGGTGTCTTTCTCGCGTTCGGTTTCCTGATCGGTCACCCGATCTACCTCGGCATCCTGGGCCTCCTGCTCGCCTTCCTCGGGACGGCGATCGTGTTCGGGCGCCGGGCCGAGCGGGCCGCGTTCGGGCAGATGGAGGGCCAGCCGGGCGCCGCCGCGGCCGTCCTCGACAACATCGGCCGGGGCTGGACGACGACCCCCGCGGTGGCGATGAACCGCAGCCAGGACGTGGTGCACCGGGCCGTCGGCAAGGCCGGCATCGTGCTCGTCGCGGAGGGCAACCCGAACCGGGTGAAGACCCTGCTGGCCGCCGAGAAGAAGAAGATGAACCGCATCGTCGCGGACGTGCCGGTGCACGACCTCATCGTGGGCACGGGCGAGGACCAGATCCCGCTCAAGAAGCTGCGCACCTCGATGCTCAAGCTGCCGCGCGTGCTGACCGGCCCCCAGGTGACCGCCACCAACGACCGGCTGCGGGCGATGGGCGACCTGATGAGCAACATGCCGCTCCCGAAGGGGCCCATGCCGAAGGGCATGAAGCTGCCGAAGGGCGGCCCGAAGGCGCGCTGATCGACGTCGTACGCGAAAGAGGGCGCCCGGATCACTCCGGGCGCCCTCTTCGTCGTAGAAGAAGCCGTAGAAGAACGGGAATCAGATCCGCACCTCGACCGTGCCCGCCAGCCGGTCGTGCAGGCCGCGGCCGTCGCGGTCCCAGATCAGGGCCGGGACCGCCAGGCACAGCAGGACGCAGCGCAGCAGGGCGCGCAGCGGCTTGACCTGGCCGGTGGTCACCTCGACGACCCGGAGGCCGAAGAGCCGCTTGCCCGGCGTGAAGCCGATGGTGCCGACGGTCAGGACGCTCATCACGAAGAAGACCAGGAGCGCCCAGTTCGAGGTCGCCGGGGTCTCGTAGCCCTGAGTGATCAATTGGGATGCAATCAACACGCTCATCCCCCAGTCCACGGCCAGGGCGCCCAGGCGCCGACCCGGCCGGGCGATGGAGCCCGGCCCCTCCTCGGGCAGCCCCAGCTGCTGACCGCGGTATCCGAAGTCCACACCGGCTTCCTCGGCGGCCGCACGGGGGCCGGAGAGCCACGATCCGATTGCTTCCCTCTTGTCCACGCGTCCACGGTACTGCCCGCGTTTCGGGATACGGACAGGTGGGGTGGATCGGAAGGCATCCGGTTAACTTGTGCGAAACAAATGGGTCACGCCTGAGAAATCACGCGTCCCTAGGGTCGGGCACAGCGTGTGCCACCGCACTGGCCGCACGAACGAACTACCACCCCGGCACGGAACCGTCGGGAGTAGGAGGAGCTGGATGTTCCAGAACGCCGACGAGGCCAAGAAGTTCATCGCGGACGAGGACGTCAAGTTCGTCGACGTCCGATTCTGCGACCTGCCGGGCGTCATGCAGCACTTCACGCTGCCCGTCGAGGCGTTCGACCCGGACGAGGAGCTCGCGTTCGACGGTTCGTCGATCCGCGGTTTCCAGGCCATCCACGAGTCCGACATGGCGCTGCGCGCGGACCTGTCGACCGCCCGGGTCGACCCCTTCCGCCGTGACAAGACGCTGAACATCAACTTCTTCATCCACGACCCGATCACGGGCGAGCAGTACTCCCGTGACCCGCGCAACGTGGCGAAGAAGGCCGAGGCCTACCTCGCGTCGACCGGCATCGCCGACACCGCGTACTTCGGTCCCGAGGCCGAGTTCTACGTCTTCGACAGCGTCCGTTTCGCCACCTCGGCGAACGAGAGCTTCTACCACATCGACTCCGAGGCCGGCGCCTGGAACACCGGTGCGGTCGAGAACAACCGTGGTTACAAGGTCCGCTACAAGGGCGGCTACTTCCCGACCCCGCCGGTCGACCACTTCGCCGACCTGCGCGCCGAGATCTCCCTCCAGCTCGCCGCCTCCGGCCTCCAGGTCGAGCGCCAGCACCACGAGGTGGGCACCGCCGGCCAGGCCGAGATCAACTACAAGTTCAACACGCTGCTCGCCGCGGCCGACGACCTCCAGCTCTTCAAGTACATCGTGAAGAACGTGGCCTGGAAGAACGGCAAGACCGCGACGTTCATGCCGAAGCCGATCTTCGGTGACAACGGCTCGGGCATGCACGTCCACCAGTCCCTGTGGGCCGGCGGCCAGCCCCTCTTCTACGACGAGGCCGGTTACGCGGGCCTGTCGGACACCGCCCGCTACTACATCGGCGGCATCCTCAAGCACGCCCCGTCGCTGCTCGCCTTCACCAACCCGACGGTGAACTCGTACCACCGTCTGGTGCCGGGCTTCGAGGCGCCGATCAACCTGGTGTACTCGCAGCGCAACCGCTCCGCGGCCATGCGTATCCCGATCACGGGCTCCAACCCGAAGGCCAAGCGCGTCGAGTTCCGTGCGCCCGACTCCTCCGGCAACCCGTACCTGGCGTTCTCGGCGCTGCTGCTCGCGGGCCTGGACGGCATCAAGAACAAGATCGAGCCGGCCGAGCCGATCGACAAGGACCTCTACGAGCTGGCTCCCGAGGAGCACGCGAGCGTGGCGCAGGTCCCGACCTCGCTCCCGGCCGTTCTCGACTCCCTCGAGCGCGACCACGAGTTCCTGCTCGCCGGTGACGTCTTCACGTCCGACCTGATCGAGACGTGGATCGACTTCAAGCGCGCGAACGAGATCGCTCCGCTGCAGCTGCGTCCGCACCCGCACGAGTTCGAGCTGTACTTCGACGTGTGATCGACGCGTAGTCCGTACGACGGCGCCCCCACCCCCGTTTTCCGGGGATGGGGGCGTCGTCGTATGGTTTCGGGCACTACTGTTCGAAGAAAGCTGACGGGGGTCACGGACATGTCCGAACGGGACGACGAGGAGCGGGAGTTCGACATCCGCTGGGCCGACGCCGCCGAGCTCAAGGAGCCCTCGGCGAGGGCCCGGATGCTGGCCGCCCGCTGGAAGGACAACCCCCCGGAGCCCCAGCCGTTCCGCGCCGACCCGGAGGGCGTCTCCCGCCCCCGCTCGGGCTGGGCCTCGGCGGCGCTCGTGTTCGGCATCGTGGCGGTCGTCATCGTGCTGCTGGGGTACAGCGGGTTCCGGGCGCCGTACTGAGCGCGGCGCTGAGCAGGTAAATCGCGCGCCCCTGCGCGGTTCGGTCGCTTACGCTCGCCGGACATGGAGGGGCAGGGGTGTGGAGATCGAGGACGGGATCGCGGCGGCGGTGCGGCTCGCGGAGGGGGCTTCCCTGCGGGAGGCGTTCGACACGACCGACCCGGCCGGCTGGACCGCGCTGGACGCCGGGGCACGGGCGCTGACCCGGGCGCCGGGCGAGCGCTTGGGGACGTCCGCGTGGGAGCGGACCGACAGCGGCCGGCTGCTCGTGAAGGTGCTGGGCCGGGAGCGGCGACTGCTGCCCCGGGGCGTCCGGCTCACCGAGTCGCAGCTGGCGCTCGGCCTGTGTCACCGGGACGGCCGGGTCCGGCAGTCCGCGCTGGAGCGGGTCGGCGAGCACCCGGCGCTGCTACCGCTGGTGGTCGTGCGCTGTGCCGACTGGGTTCCCCAGGTGCGTGAGCGTGCCCGGGAGCGGCTGGCGGAGCTGCTGGACGCCGCGGGCGCGGCCCGGCTGGCACCGCTGATCCTGCGCATGGGGCACCGCGGGCGGGGCGGCTTCGCCGCCGAACTGGCCACCGCGCTGCTGGGCGCCGCGCCCCGCGAGGTCCTCGACCCGCTGTGCCGGCACACCGACCGTGCCGTACGCCGCTACGCCCACCGTCTCGTCATCGGCAGCCGTCTGCTCTCCCCCGCCGAGCTCGCCCGTGCCGCCGCGCTCGACGACGACACCGTCGTACAGGATCTGTGCGCCGATGCCGCGCTGGCCGCCGTGGCGCAGGAGGGGGCGCGGGACGACGTACTGGAACCGCTGCTCGGCGCGCGCAATCCGCGGGCGCGGGCCGCCGGGGTCACCGCGTTGCGGCGGGCCGGGATGCCCGAGCGGGCCGCTGGGTTTCTCGGGGACCGGGCGGGGCGGGTGCGGGCCTGTGCGCGGTATGTAGTGCGGCAGTACGGGGGTGATCCGGCGGCCTGGTACCGGGAGCGGTGTGCCGGTGCGGAGGTGTCGCCGGGGGTCGTCAGCGGACTCGCGGAGTGCGGGGAGCGCGGGGACGCGGCCGTGTTGTGGGCGCTGACCTCGCACCCGGTGGCGGCGGTACGGGCGCGGGCCGTGGCGGGGCTGCGCAGTCTGGACGTGACGGACGTGGCGCGGTTCACGGCGCTGCTCGACGATCCCGACGCCGGGGTGGTGCGCGAGGCGACGAGGGAGCTGGTGCTCTCGGCGCGGTCGTTGGACGACGAGTGGCTGCTGGGGCGGCTCGAGCCGGGACGATCTCGGGCGGTGCGGGTCTCCGCCTTCCGGCTGCTTCACGAGCACAGCGGTCTCGCACGGCTGCGGGCCGCGGTCGCGCTCATCGACGACCCGGACGACACACTGCGGCACGCGGCCCGGCAGGCCGTGCAGCGCTGGCACCCGACCGAGGACGTGCCCCACGGGGTGGTCGAGGTGGGTGAGCTGCTGGACCGGAGTCGGGAGCTGTTCAGTGACCACGTGCTGAAGCGGCGCAAGTGGGAAGCGGGGCTTCCGGCTTGAGCCTTTGCCCGTCCCAGGGCTGATCGCGACCGCTTCATGGTGGGGCCGGGTGCACACTGGGAGTCGGGACGAGTGCCTGACTGCGGGGTGATGCAGATGCAGAGCCGCTTCCGGAGCGACCGGCGCCTGACCGTGCGGATGACGGTCACGCTGTTCCTGCTCGGGCTGTTGTACGTCGTCTTCGTGGGCGCGCTGATCGTCCTGCTGAAGTCCTGGGTGCTGGTCGTGGTCGTGATCGCCGCGATGCTCGGGGCGCAGTACTGGTTCTCCGACCGGGTCGCGCTGTTCGCGATGCGGGGCCGGGTCGTGGAGCGGGAGGAGTATCCCGAGCTGCACGGGGTCGTCGACCGGCTGTGCGCCATCGCGGACATGCCCAAGCCCGTCGTCGCCGTCTCTCACATGGACATGCCCAACGCGTTCGCCACCGGGCGCAACCCCGAGCACGCCGTGGTGTGCGTGACGGACGGGCTGCTGCGACGGCTGGAGAAGGACGAGCTGGAGGGTGTCCTCGCGCACGAGCTGTCGCATGTGGCGCACAAGGACGTCGCCGTGATCACGGTTGCCTCGTTCCTGGGGGTCATCGCCGGGCTCATCGTCCGGTTCGCGTTCTACTCGCAGGTCTTCGGCGGGCGGAAGGACCAGAACACCGCCGTGATCTTCGCCGCCGTCATGGGCGTCTCGGCGGCCGTGTACGCGCTGAGCTTCCTGCTCATCAGGGCCCTGTCCCGGTACCGGGAGCTGGCCGCCGACCGGGCCGCGGCGCAGCTGACGGGGCGGCCCTCGGCCCTCGCCTCCGCGCTGACCAAGGTGTCCGGGGACATCGCCCGGATCCCGACCAAGGACCTGCGGACCGCGCAGGCCTTCAACGCCTTCTACTTCACCCCGGCCACCGGCAAGGAGCCCGGCATCGAGCGGTACTTCTCCACCCACCCGACCCTGGAACAGCGCCTCGATCAACTGGGGCGGATCTCCGCCGAGTTGGGCGAGGCGGCCCGCCCGGGGAAGCCGGAGTAACGGATGGGGCTGCTGGACATCCTGCTCGGGCGCACCAAGCCGGTCGCGCCCGATCTCGACCGGCTCTTCGCCCTGCCGTCGGCGGCCGTGACGTTGGAGGCCGCGGTGGGGTTCACCCCGTCCGGGAGCGGTGCGGTGTGCTTCGCGACCGTCGAGGGCGCGGCGTTCGAGCAGACGCACCGCGAGGTGCAGGCGCTGCTGGACGCGGACACCGACCGCGAGGGCCCTCCGGTCGAGCTGCGGCGGGACGACTACGGCTACTCCTGGCTGGTGTCACAGCGCGCGCCCGACCAGCTGCATCTGCTGGTCAACGATCTGCACGCGGTGAACTCCTCGATGGAGGTCAACGGCTTCGGCCCGCAGCTGCTGTGCTCGCTCGCGGGCTTCCGGGACGACGCGGGCCGCACGCTCGCGCTGGTCTACCTCTACAAGCGCGGCACGTTCTACCCGTTCGCGCCGCTGCCCGACGGCGGGCAGCGGCGCGACAACGCGCTGGAGCTGCGGGTGAAGGCCGCGCTCGCGGACGATCTACGGCTCGAACAGGATCTGAGCCGCTGGTTCCCGGTGTGGGGCGCCCCCGGTCTGTGACCTCACCGACCAGGGGTTACCCGTACGGGTCTCACTTGCTCTTCTCGCGCTCCTGACGGCGGGACTCGAAGGGGCGCTCGCGACGGTAGCGGCGCTCCCACTTGGCCTGCTTGTCCCGGCGGTCGCGGTAGGCGCGGTAGTCGCTGGGCATCATCCCGCCGCCGGACGACGAGCCGCCGCCCCGGGACGAGGTGGCGGACGTCCCGCGCCCGTACTGCATGTACAGGAACAGCACGGCGACGGCGGCGAGCCAGTAGAGGTGGTTCCCGAATCCTAAGACGACCAGAACTGCGGTCCCGGCCATGACGATGGTGCCCATCGGTGGCCTCCGTGTGCGTGGGTGGGTGTGCAGCAGAGTAGTGCCGAACGCGCAGAGTGACGCCCGCCCTGCGGAAAGCAGAGGTGACGGCTCCGCAACGGGTGTCCAGCGTAGGGAGTCCGTAACTCGGCGTGCATCTCCTTTTCCCGCGGCCCGGAGTCGGCCGACGGGGCAGCGGGTGATCGAATGAGGGCATGCTCTCCTCCTTCACCCTCGGTCATGACGGCGAACGGCTCAACGGGGTACAGCGCGGCGGTGGTCCGGGGCGGGCCACCGCCGTCGTACTGCACGGGGCCGGAAACGGCAGCACGGAGCGGCTGACGCCGGTGCTGGAGGAGTTCGCCGGCCGGGGCTGCGGTGTGCTCGCCCTGGACTTCTCCGGGCATGGTGAAAGCAGCGGCGAGCTGGGCGAGTTGAGCCTGCGCCGCCGCTTCGAGCAGGCCGCCGCGGTGATCGACGCGCGCGTCCCGGCCGACGGTCCGCTGATCCTGGCCGGGTTCAGCATGAGCGGGCAGACGGTCGCGGATCTTCTGCGGCACTACGGGCGGCGGGTGTCGGCGCTCGGCCTGTGCTCGCCCGCGGTGTACGCGGCCGAGGCGTGGGACGTGCCCTTCGGGGACGGCGACGGGCGGTTCAGCGAGATCATCCGTACCCCGGACAGCTGGCGCGGGGCACCCGCGCTCGACACGCTGCGGGCGTACGAGGGCCGGGCGGTGCTGGCGGTGCCGCGGCACGATCCGGTGATCCCGGCCGCGGTGACCGAGGCCGTGCAGGACGCGCTGGCCGCGCGGTCGCGGTTCACCCGCCTCGAATTCCCGGACGCCGGACACCGGTTGGGGGTCTGGTTCCACGATCACCCGGACGACCTGCGGAAGTTCGCCGACGCGCTGCTGGTCGACGGCTGGACCGCGACCCGCGCCTGGCTGGCCGAGCAGCTCCCCGAGGGCCGCAGGGTCGCCGCGACCCGTTTCCTGGCGGGCGGTTGGAGCTCGCAGATGCGCGGACTCACCCTCGACGACGGCACCGAGCTGGTGCTGCGGTCCTTCGTGAAGCCCTTCTTCCGCCACCACGCACCCGGGCTCCTCGCGCGCGAGGCGGCGATCCTCACGCTGCTCGCCGGAGCGGACGGCGTCCCGGCGCCCGGACTGCTCGCCGTGGACGCCACCGCCGAACTCGCCGATCATCCCAGCCTGTTGATGACCCGGCTGCCCGGCCGGGTGCGGGTGGACGAGGAGGATGAGGAGGATCTCGTACGACGCCTCGACCTGCTGGCGGGACAACTCGCCCGTGTCCATGCGGTCGTACCGGAGGAACGGCCGCGGGCGTATCAGGCGTGGACGTCCCCCGAGCGGGTGCGGGTACCGGAGGGCGCGATGTGGGAGCGGGCCGTGGATGTCATCCGGCGCGAGCCGCCGGCGTACGAAGGGGTCTTCCTGCACCGGGACTTCCACCCGGGGAACGTGCTCTTCGCCGAGGGCCGGATCAGCGGGGTCGTCGACTGGGTGGAGACCTCGTGGGGGCCGGCCGACCTGGACGTGGCGCACTGCTCGACGGCGCTCGCGCTGCTGCACGGGCCGGAGCACGGGCTGGCGTTCCGGGAGCGGTACGAGGCGCGGGGCGGGCGGCAACTCGCCGACGGGGCCGACCACTTGTACTGGCGGCTGCTCGACGCCCTCGGTTACGCCCCCGACGCCGCGAAGCTGGCGGGGCCGTGGCGCGAGCTGGGGCGGAGCGATCTGACGCCGGAGGTGCTGGGCGGGCGACTGGAGGCTTATGTGGGCGGGTTGCTGGAGCGGTACGCCTGAGAAGCATCCCGCACGGCCCGGCCGGCCCCCCTGCGTCAACCGATCCGCGGCTCCCCCGGAGCATCCGCGCCGCCACGGCCTGCGCTGGGAAACCGCCGTGAACGCGTGCGCCCGGCTCCCGTCGGTGGACGGGCCGCCGAGACCGCGGTCACACCTCCGGTGCCGCCGTCACCACGCCCGCGGCGATCGCGGCGCCCAGGGTGGTGTGGTCCGTGGTGGTCTGGACGGCGTAGGAGCGGGCGAACTCGGCGATCGCGTGGTCGAAGGTGTCCCCGCCGCCCAGGTAGGCGGCGATGGCGATGCGGTCGCCGGAACGCGCGTGGGCGCGGGCCAGGGCGGTGCCGCACAGGCGGGCGTACGTGGTGAGCTCCGCGGGGCTCATCCCGGCGACCTCCGCCGAACCCTTCATGTCGCGCAGCTGCCGCCAGTAGTAGGCGCGCCCCTGCGGTCCGCTCATCCAGCCCAGGAAGATGTCGCTCGCGGCCTGGAGCAGTCGCTGGCCGGCGACGACCCGGTGCCCGGGGTGGTCGTACGGGCCGCTCGGCAGATGCTCCTCCAGTACGGACTTCCGGGCCTCCTTGATCTGGAGGAACAGCGGGTCGTCCGCGTCCCGGCCGGCGAGCAGCACGATGAAGCAGCGGGTGCCGACGCTGCCGACGCCGACGACCTTGCGGGCGGCGTCGACGAAGCGGTAGCGGTCCAGGAGGAGACGGCGTTCCTCGGAGAGGGTGGAGCGGTAGTCGCTGAAGATCTTGCGCAGGGCGGCCGTGTCGGGGACGCCGGCCGGTTCGAGGAGCGGTGGGTCCTGGATGATCCGGCGGCGCCCGTCGACGACCTCGGTCAGCTTGCCGAGGGCCTGGAGGCTGGTGCGGCGGCGGGCCCGGGTGAGGGTCGACTGGGCGCGGCGGCGGTGGCGGGTGGAGCGGACGAGCGGGAGCAGGGTGTCGGCGTCCAGGCGCTCGTACCAGACCTCGAGTTCCCCGAGCCGGGAGAGCCGGCGCATCGACGTGCGGTACGCGGCGGTCGCCTCCACGGCCGCCCGGTGTGCCTTGGCCTCGCTGTGGCCGTTCTCGCGGGCGGCCACGACGACGCTCGCGGCGAGGCGTTTGACGTCCCATTCGAAGGGACCGGGGAACGTCTCGTCGAAGTCGTTGAGGTCGAAGAGGAGGGTGCGTTCCGGGGAGGCGTAGAGGCCGAAGTTGAGGAGGTGGGCGTCGCCGCAGAGCTGCACGGTGAGGCCGGTGTGGGGCTGGGACGCGAGGTCGGCGGCCATCACGGCGGCGGCGCCGCGCAGGAAGGCGAACGGGGAGGCCGACATCCTGCCGTATCTGATCGGCAGGAGTTCCGGGAGGCGGTCCCGGCCCTGCCGTTCCAGGACGGCGACGGGGTCGGGGCGGTCGAGGGAGGGGTTCCAGGTGGCGTGGGCGGAGCGGGGGACGCGTTTGCGGGCGGATCGTCCTTGGGCCGCGCGGTCGCCGGGGCCGGCGGAGGTTCCGGCCACGCCGGGGGCGCCCGGGGCTCCGGGGGTGCCGGGGGCGCTCATCCGCCGTGCCTCTGCATCGCGCCTCCCGATTTCGCCGTGCCGGCTGGTCCCTGGTGTCGGACACCTCCTGATCGCAGGGAAGCGTGCGAGGGGGGCGGGCGCATGTGGAGTACGGCGATCGGGTGACGGGGGTGGGGAGTGACGTCGGCGGCAAGGCGGCCGGGGTCGGTTGTCAGTGGGGTTCGGCAGGATGGGGGCGTCGGTGGTGTGCGGGCGGAGGGCAGGTCGGATGCGGTACATCGGGGTGGCGGAGCGGCGGGAGCGGCTGGGCGTGCGGCACCGGCTGACGGAGGGTGCGCGAGCAGGGCGGCCCGAGGAGGTCGCCGAGGCTCTCGTCGCACTGCACGGCACCGATCCGGCGACCGTGTACCTGGCCGTCGGGGCCCGGCTGGCGGACGCCGGCAAGACCGTCGAGGAGACCGGGCGCGCGCTGTACGAGGACCGGACCCTGGTGCGGATGCACGGCATGCGGCACACGGTGTTCGTGTTCCCCGCGGAGCTGACCGCGGTCGTGCACGCCTCCACCGGACTGGTCGTGGCGGGGCGTGAGCGGGCCTCTCTGGTCAAGGACATGGCCCGGGCGGGGGCGCCGGACGCCGTCTGGCTGGCGGACGTCGAGGCGGCCACGCTGGCCGCGCTGGAGCGGCGCGGACAGGCGACCGCGGCCGAACTCGCCCAGGACGAGCCGCGGTTGCGGGAGCAGTTCGTGTACGCCGCCGGGAAGAGCTACGAGGGTGTCCACACCGTCTCGACCCGGCTGCTGAGGGTGCTGGGGGTGGAGGGGAAGGTCGTGCGGGGGCGGCCGCTGGGGTCCTGGACCTCGAGCCAGTTCCGGTGGGCGGCCGCTCCCCCGCATCCCGAACTCGACGTGGCCGAGGCCCAGGCGTCCCTGCTCCGGCACTGGCTCACGGCGTGCGGACCGGCCACGGAGGACGACCTCAGGTGGTGGACCGGCTGGAAGGTGACGGACGTCCGGCGGGCGCTGGCGGCGACCGGTGCGGAGGCCGTGGCGCTCGACGAGGGCACCGGGTATGTGGCGCAGGGGGACGCCGAGCCCGTGGAGGGGGGCGACCGGCCCTGGGCCGCTCTGCTGCCCGCTCTCGATCCGACCGCCATGGGCTGGCAGCAGCGGGACTGGTTCCTCGCGCCCGGTCTGCGGCCCCTGCTGTTCGACAGGAGCGGCAATGTCGGACCCACCGTGTGGTGGGACGGCCGGGTGGTGGGCGGCTGGGCCCAGCGGCCCGACGGCGAGATCGTCTGGCGGCTGCTGGACGAGGACGGGGTCGGGCGGGAGGCGAAGGCGGCCATCGCCGCGGAGGCGGAGCGGCTGCGCGGGTGGGTGGGGGCGACCCGGGTGACACCCCGCTTCCGGACGCCGCTGGAGCGGGAGTTGGCGGGGTAGGGCCGCGGGCGCGGCGGGGCCGGGAGCGGCGGGTGCCGGGTGCCGTGCGGGACACGGCACCCGGCACCCCACGGCTCACCGCGCGTAACGCATCAGCGCCCGCACCATGTGGCACGTCGTGTCCGACGGCGGGTGTACGCCGATCATCTCCGCCGTGCTCCGTATCTTCTCGTTGCGCGCCTGGTTCGGCAGGTAGACGCCCGAGTCGAGCAGGGCGATGGCGAGCCGCATCGCCTTCAGGCGGCGGTTGTGCGTGATGTACCACTCGCGTGGCCGTCCCGGCGGCAGCGGGCGCTTCTCCACGGGGGTGTACGGCAGGTCGAGCAACACCGGGTGCTGGACGGTCGACTGGGTGGGCAACGGCTTCAGAGCGGCAGCGGGCACAGGCATCCTCCTGTCGCGGTGAGGGGGTCGGAAACGGGGGGTTCGGCAGCCCCCCAACACCCTCGAACACTTCTTCTAGTGTACCGCCCGGCACTGACAAAAGGCCCTGGCCACAGGGGCTTTCAGGGGACCTCAGGGGTACCTTTGACCCCATGGAGATCTGGATCAACCCGGCCTGTTCCAAGTGCCGCAGCGCGCTCAGCCTGCTCGACGCCGAGGGGGCCGACTACACCGTCCGCCGCTATCTGGAGGACGTGCCGAGCGAGGACGAGATCAGGGCCGTGCTCGACCGGCTCGGCCTCGAGCCGTGGGACATCACCCGCACCCAGGAGGCCGTCGCCAAGGAGCTCGGGCTCAAGGAGTGGGCCCGGGACGAGACTTCACGGGACCGGTGGGTCAAGGCGCTCGCCGAGCACCCCAAGCTGATCCAGCGGCCGATCATCACGGCGGACGACGGCACGGCGGTGGTCGCCCGCAGCGAGGAGGCCGTCCGGGACGCCTTGTCCCGGTAGGTAACCGCTTGTCCGGCGGCGGGAGTTCAGGGCCTTCGCGCTGTTACCCTCCGCCGCCATGACCTTCGGTGATCAAGGAATGCCGTACGCGGCCCACGGAGCCCCGGACCCGTACACCCAGTGGGTGATCGAACAGGAGCGGATACGCCGGCGCCGGCGCACCCGGCGGGCGGTGGCCGCGGGGACGGGTTTCGTGCTGGTCGCGGCGATCACCGCGGGCGCCGTGCTGTACACGGACGGCGGCGGGGACGGCGCGGCGGCCGCCGCCTCGTCCTCGACCGCCCCGTCCGCCATCGCGCCGTCCCCGGCCGTACCGTCCGTCGCGGTCTCCCTCCCCTCCGACGCCCCGTCCGCTCTGCCCTCGTTGCTCTCCCGGCCGATCATCCGCCCGGAGCAGGCCTTCCCGGCGAAGAGCGTGCGCCTGTCCGACGGTTCCCGGTACGAGCGGGTCGACCTGGCCACCACCTCCGACTGCGCCGAGGGCATGGCACCGGAGCTGGCCGCACTCATCGAGCAGGGCCAGGGGTGCGAGCGGCTGACCGCCGCGCTGTTCACCGACTCCGACCGGCGCTCGCAGGTGACGGTGACCGTGCTGAGCTTCCGGCGCGTCGAGGACGCCTCGTCGGTGTTCGCGATGGCCTCGATGGACCCGGTGACCTATCAGGTCGTGTCGCTCGATCCGCCGCCTGGGGCCGGGCTGCCGACGGTGCCGCCCGGCTCGGCCGGGGTGTTCCGGCGGCTGATGACCGTGCGGTCCGTCGTGTTCGCTAACGGGCAGTGGGGCGACGGCTCGGAGCAGGACGAGGCCACGCTCACCGAGCAGACCGAGGACCTTCTCCGGTACGCCGACGACAACGTCGTCGCGTACGAGGACCCGGACTCGGTGTGACGTACGTTACTTCGGTGACTCCTGTAACTGCTGAGTAACCTCGTTCGGTATCTCGTACATAGCGGCGTACGCTCCCCTACCTCTTCAGGAGGCGCGCATGTCGCGTAGGAGAACTCTCAGTACAGGCAAGAAGATCGCGCTGTTCGTGGGCGCGGCGTCGGTGGCGGGCGGTGGGGCCTTCGTCATGGCGAGCACGTCGAGTGCCTCCCAGGCGCAGCAACCGCAGACCAAGGCGGCCGACTCGGGCGTCTGCCAGGGGCTCGCCACCGCCCTCGGCAACAACCAGAAGTTCATCGACGGCCAACGGGCCAATCCGGACGCGCAGTCGGCGGCCCGGATCGCCAACCGGGAAGCGGTCATCGAGCAGATCAAGGTGCAGCAGAAGGCGTCCGGGTGCGCCGTTGGGGAGTCGGCTCAGGGCTCCCAGGCGGCGCAGCCGGCGGCTCCGGCCGCACCGAGCGCGGCGCCCAGTGCCGCCGCGAGCGCACCGGCCGCTTCCGCGGGAAACACCGGAAACGGCGGTGCCGCCGCCTCCGGGCAGCAGGTCTGCAAGGGCTCCACCGTCACCCTCTCCGGTGAGGGCGGTGCGCCCGCCGCGTCCAGCAACCAGTTCCCGGCGGGGACGACGCTGAAGGTCACCAACCTGGACAACAACAAGTCCACGACGGTGAAGGTCACTTCGGTCTCGGGCAGCTGTGCCCTGCTGAACAACGCCGCCTTCGAGCAGGTCCGCGAACCGGGCAAGTTCCTGATCCGGCGCGCCGTGATCGAGAAGGTGGGGTGAGGTTCAACGACGTAGGAACTCCGTGAGGCGGCGGCCCAGTTCGGCGGGTGCCGACTGCGGCAGCGCGTGATGCGAGACACCGGGAACCACCACCGTCTCGACGCGCGGCAGCAGTTCACCCGCCCCGGCCGTCACCTTGTACGTGTCATGCGTCCTGCTGTTCGCGGCCACGAGCAGCAGGACCGGCATGTCCAGCCCGCGCAGGGCGTCGACGGACGGGCGCGGGCCGGTCACCGGCTTCGCGACGGAGGGGAAGCCGGCGGCCGCCTCCTGGAGGCGGAGCCAGTCGGGGTCGAGCGGCACTCCCCCGGTCTCCCACTTCAGGAAGGCCCGGACGCGGTGGGGCGCGGGCCGCAGCAGCATCGGCAGGGCGTGCAGCAGATACGCCGGGCGGTATCCGGCGAAGCACTGGGTGGGGTCCAGCAGGAACAGGCTGCGCACCCGCGCCGGTTCACGCACGCGCGCGTGCAGGGCGTGGTGCAGGGCGACGAAGGCGCCGTACGAGTGCCCGCCCAGGTCCGTCTCCTCGATGCCGAGGCCGTCGAGGACCGCGTCCAGCCATGCCGCCAGGTCGGCGACCGTACGGGGGTGACGGTCGGCGGCCGGGACGCTGCGGCCCGCGTCGCCGATCAGGTCGACGGCGTGGACGCGGTGGCCGCGGGCCAGCTCGGCGGCCTGGGCGTACCAGGACGCGGAGGTCGCGCCCCCGCCGGGCAGCAGCACGAGCGGGGGCGCGTCGGCCGGTCCGCACACCGTGACGTGGGTCGTGCCGAAGGGCGTGGGGACCCGGACCGCCTCCCGGTCCGCGGGCCACTTGGCCATGACCTTGTCGTAGGCCGCCTGGAAAGCGCCGTCGTCGTACGTGCTCATCGAGCCCTCCCCTATTATCTCGTTGAGCGAGATGTTCGACGAACGAGACAATAGCCGAGGAGTGGCATGAGCGGCACGAGCGGCATGACACCTACGGGGGCCGAGATGGAGATCGTCCATCTGCTGCGCGCGGCCACCGTCGAACTCGGCCTGCACAGCGCCCGGTTCGCGCAGCGCCATGCCATGCATCCGACGGATGTGCGGGCCCTGATCGCCCTCATGGACGCCGGACGCGCGCGTGAGGAGATGACGGCGGGGCGGCTCGGGGCGGCGCTCGGCCTGAACTCGGCGGGCACCACCGCGCTGGTCGACCGGCTGGAGCGGGCGGGGCATGTCCGGCGGGTGCGCGGGGAGCGGGACCGGCGCCGGGTCGTGATCGAGGTGAGCGAGGCGGCGGTCGAGCTCGGGTGGGCCTTCTTCGGGCCGCTGATCGACCGGACCGTGGGGCTGCTGGCGACATACGACGAGCGGGAGAAGGCCGCGATCCGGGGGTTCCTCAGCGGGGTGCGGGAGGCGGCCGCCGAGGAGGACTGAGGGACGGACCGGGGGGCGGACCGGGGGGCGGACCGGGGGGGCCGGACTGAGGGACCGGCTGAAGGGCGGACCGAGAGGACGGACTGAGGGACCGGCTGAAGGGCGGACCGAGAGGACGGACTGAGGGACCGGCTGAGGGGTGGACCGAGAGGACGGACTGAGGGACCGGCTGAGGGGTGGACAGAAGGACCGGCTGAGGGTCGGCCCGAGGGACGGACCGAGCCGCCAACCCCATCGCATACGAGCCGGAGCCACCGGCTGCGCGGCCTGCTTGCGGGGCCGGTCTCCGGTCGCCGCTGCCCCTCACCGCGTGAATCTCGCCACAGAACGAGCAGGTAACACGGGGTTCACATTCGAGCAATGGCCGGGAAATCGCCTGTTGACAGGCTCGCGCACATCAAGCGCGGCGTTTCAGTGCCGCAGCGCCGCAGCACCCTGCAGCACCCGCAAGTGCGCCTAGAGACCCACCCCCGAAGGATGTGGCCCGTGACCTTCAAGGCTGAGTACATCTGGATCGACGGCACCGAGCCGACGGCCAAGCTCCGTTCCAAGACGAAGATCCTGGCGGACGACGCCAAGGGCGCGGAGCTGCCGATCTGGGGCTTCGACGGGTCGTCCACGAACCAGGCCGAGGGGCACTCCTCGGACCGTGTGCTCAAGCCGGTCTTCTCCTGCCCGGACCCGATCCGCGGCGGCGACGACATCCTGGTCCTGTGTGAGGTCCTCGACATCGACTTCACGCCGCACTCCTCCAACACCCGTGCCGCGCTGGCCGAGGTCGCCGAGAAGTTCGCCTCCCAGGCGCCGATCTTCGGCATCGAGCAGGAGTACACCTTCTTCAAGGACGGCTACCCGCTCGGCTTCCCGAAGGGCGGCTACCCGGCCCCGCAGGGCGGCTACTACTGCGGTGTCGGCGCCGACGAGATCTTCGGCCGTGACGTCGTCGAGGCGCACCTGGAGAACTGCCTGAAGGCCGGTCTCGGCATCTCCGGCATCAACGCCGAGGTCATGCCCGGCCAGTGGGAGTTCCAGGTCGGCCCGCTGTCCCCGCTCGAGGTCTCGGACCACCTGTGGGTGGCCCGCTGGCTGCTCTACCGCACCGCCGAGGACTTCGGCATCTCCGCGACCCTGGACCCGAAGCCGGTCAAGGGCGACTGGAACGGCGCCGGCGCGCACACCAACTTCTCCACCAAGGCGATGCGCGAGGGCTACGACGCGATCATCACCGCGTGCGAGTCGCTCGGTGAGGGCTCCAAGCCGCTGGACCACGTCAAGAACTACGGCGCCGGCATCGACGACCGCCTGACCGGTCTGCACGAGACCGCCCCGTGGAACGAGTACTCCTACGGTGTCTCCAACCGTGGCGCCTCGGTCCGTATCCCGTGGCAGGTCGAGAAGGACGGCAAGGGCTACATCGAGGACCGCCGCCCGAACGCCAACGTCGACCCGTACGTCGTGACCCGCCTGATCGTCGACACCTGCTGCACCGCCCTGGAGAAGGCCGGCCAGATCTGATCCCCGCAGCAGCTTCCCGAGGGGCGCCCACCGACCGCGGTGGGCGCCCCTCGGCGCGTTGTCAGTGGGGTCTGTCAGGGTGGGGGCATGGAGATCGACGGGGGTCTGGCCGTCAAGGTCATGTCCGAGTACGGGGAGACGCTCACCGGCGTGGGCGAGCGGGAGTTGCGGGAGCTCGTGCACCGCATCGGGGCGAGCGGGGACCGCTGGCTGGTGATCCAGCGCGTCCCGGACCTGCCGGACGTCTTCGCGCAGGTGTGGCACGAGAGCGGCGGTGCCTATCAGGTGGAGCACCGGGCGAGCCGCACCGCCTTCTTCCGTGCGGAACTCGCCGGCCCGGATCCCGTCGCCGATGTGCTGGCGGGCTGGGCGCGTGCGGAGGACGGCTGGGACACGGGGATCTCCTGGGCGCCGGTCGACTTCGACACGGAGCAGGAGGACGTGCCCGAACTCCCCGACGAGGTGCGGGAGGACGTCGAGGCGCGGGTGCGCGATCTGCTGCGGTGCGGGTACGACGACCGCCGCAGGCTGACCGAGGACGCCGAGGAATGGCTCGTCGACGGCGACGACCGTCCAGTCTCCCCCGCGCAGGCGCGGCTGCTCGTGGATCGGCTGTGGCTGGAGCGGGTGGCCGAACAGCGCACCTGGGAGGGCACCACCGACCCCGAGCGCATCACCCGGGCCTTCGAGGCCCTGAACTCCACCGGCATCACCGCCCGGGAGAACTTCACCTGCTGCCGCACCTGCGGCACCGCAGAGATAGCCGCCGAGCGCGCCGAGGGCGATCGCGGCTTCGTCTACTTCCACTCCCAGTGCACCGAGAGCGCCGCCGCCGGACACGGACTGACGCTGCTCTACGGCGGTTTCGACGGCTCGGCCGAGACCACCGCCGACGTCGGCCGTGCGGTCGTCGCCGCCCTCGACGCCGCGGGACTGTCCACCCAGTGGGACGGTGACCCGTCCAGGGCCATCACCGTCACGCCCCTGAACTGGCGCAAACGCCTGGTGGGGTGACGTACGCAACGTCGGATTCGCGTCAAGGAAGCGTCCAAGCTGTGAGAGGAGGGTCCTGTTGCGGGCCTGTGTCTGCTTCAATATGGGCATGGCCAGCTTCCAGAACCCCAGCGCGACAGGTCGCCATGACCTCGAGCCGTTCTGGCCTTCCCGTCAGCACCACGACTTCGACCGGGTGTGTTGCCGCGTGATGAACGCGCGGGCCCTCTAAAGCCGTACACACCCCGTCCGGCCTTCGGCCAGCGCGCAGTCGATCCACGTCTTGGGACGACCCGTCCCCCGGACGACCTCCTCGCGCGAAAGAGCTGACCCTCATGGCGACCACTCGTTCCCTGTCTCCCGCCCCCCTCGGCACCGCCCCGGCCGAGCCCGGCCCCCGGCACCGGCTCAGGGCCGTCGGCCCGGACGACGTCCTGCACGTGGCGGACTTCCTGCCGCCGGGTGCCACCTGGCTGCCCGCCCCACAGCACGCGCTGCCCACGCTGCCGGGCCAGCCGCCGATGATCGGCTACCTGGTGCTCGTCCCGGCCGACCAGCAGCCGCTGCTGCCGACCGAGCCGGCCGTGACCGGTGCGCCCGGCGCCCTGGGCGCCCTGGATGCCGAGAGCGACGACGAACCGCTCGTCCGCATCGACACCGTGCAGCGCACCGCCGAGGTGAACGGCGTCGAACTCGACCTCACGTACCTGGAGTTCGAGCTCCTCGCCCACCTCGTCGCCAACCCGCACCGGGTGCACACCCGGGACCAGCTGGTCACCACCGTGTGGGGCTACGGGCACGTGGGCGACGGCCGCACCGTCGACGTCCACATCGCCCGGCTCCGCCGCAAGCTGGGCGCCCAGCACCGGCAGGCGATCCAGACGATCCGCCGGGTGGGCTACAAGTACGCGCCGCCGGCCGGGCGCTGACATCGCGGCAGGCTGTCTGCTGACGGCAGAGACCCGTTCCGCGGCCCCCTTGCACCAGGCAGAGTCTCCGCCATGAGGCTTCTGATGCTGGGTGGTACGGAGTTCGTGGGGCGGGCCGTCGTCGAGGCGGCGCTCGGGCGCGGCTGGGACGTGACCGTCTTCCACCGGGGACGGCACGCCCCCGTGACCGGGGTGCGGTCGCTGCACGGCGACCGCACCGCGCCCGACAGGCTCACCGCCCTGGCCGGCACGGACACCTGGGACGCCGTCGTCGACACCTGGTCGGCGGCCCCCCGGGCGGTGCGGGACGCGGCGCGGCTGCTGCAAGAGCGCGCCCGGCGGTATGTGTATGTGTCGAGCCGCTCGGTGTACGCATGGCCGCCGGCCGCCGGACTGACCGAGGACGCGCCCCTGGTGGAGGGCGCCTCGGCCGATGCCGGGCAGAGTGACTACGCCCGTGACAAGCGGGGCGGCGAGCTGGCCGCGACCGAGGTCTTCGGCGCGGACCGCTCGCTGCTCGTCCGGGCGGGGCTGATCCTCGGCCCCTACGAGAACATCGGGCGGCTGCCGTGGTGGCTGAACCGGATCGCGCGGGGCGGACAAGTGCTCGCCCCGGGGCCGCGGGAGCTGCCCCTCCAGTACATCGACGTCCGTGACCTCGCCGCGTGGGTACTGGGCGCCGTGGAGCGGGAGTTGAGCGGGCCGTACAACCTGGTCTCGCCCAGCGGGCACGCCACCATGGGCGGCCTGCTGGAGGCCTGCGCGAAGGTCACCGGGTCCGGCGCCGAGCTGCGCTGGACCGACCCGGACGTCGTCCTCGACGCGGGCATCGAGCCCTGGACCCAGCTGCCGGTGTGGGTGCCGCCGGGCAGCGACCTGCATGCGGCCCTGCACACCGGTGACGTCACCAAGGCCCTGGGCACGGGGCTGGAGTGCCGTCCGGTCACCGAGACCGTCGCCGACACCTGGAGCTGGCTGCGGGAGATCGGCGGCACCGCCCCGCAGCGGCCGGACCGGCCCGAGGTGGGGCTCGCCCCGGCGGTGGAGGCGAAGGTGCTCGCCAGCGCGGCGGGGGGTGTACCTGGCACCACCCCCTGACCGGGTGGCCAAGCCCCGTGACCCGGTGCTGGGGCTCGGCGAGACTGCTGTCATGAGCATCGAGACACAGCACGGCAGGGGCGGTACATGGGCACGGACCTCGGGTCTGGCGGCGTTGCGGGGGCTCGGGCTGGCGTTGGTCGTGCTGCCGGGTGCGGTCCTGTGCCTCGTTCTGTCGCTGGTGTCCATCGCGCTCATCCCGATCGGCGTCGGGATCGTCACCACCCCGTGGGTGCTGACCGGGGTACGGGCGTTCGCCGACTGGCGCCGGGTCCTGGCCGCCGAGTGGGGCGGGGTGCGGATCCCGTCGGCGTACCGGCCGCTCCCGGCGAACGCCAACCCCTGGGGGCGCACCTTCGGCATGCTGGGTGACCCGGCGACCTGGCGGGACCTGAGGTGGCTGCCGGTCGACATGACGGCGGGGTTCCTGACCGCGCTGCTGCCGGCCGTGCTGGTCCTCTACCCGGTGGAGGGGCTCGCGCTGGCCGCCGGGCTGTGGCGGGTCTTCCCGGACGGGTACTGGTACGCCTTCGTGCCGGTCACCGGGCAGGCCTCCGCGTTCGGCGCCGGAGCGCTCGCGCTGGTCCTCCTGCTGCTGTTCCGGCAGTTCTCCACGCCCGTGCTGCGCGCCCACTTCCGTCTGACCCGCGCCCTGCTCACCCCCAGCCAGGCCGAACTCGCCGAACGTGTACGGGTGTTGACGGAGACCCGGCAGGACGCCGTGGACACCTCCGCGGCCGAACTGCGGCGCATCGAGCGGGACCTGCACGACGGGGCGCAGGCCCGGCTGGTCGCCATGGGCATGGACCTCGGCACCATCGAGCTGCTCCTCGACAAGGACCCGCAGAAGGCGAAGGAGTTGCTCGCGCAGGCCCGCAAGTCATCCGTCGACGCCCTCGCCGAACTGCGCGACCTGGTGCGCGGCATCCATCCGCCGGTGCTCGCCGAGCGCGGACTGGGCGACGCCGTACGGGCGTTGGCGCTGCGGCTGCCGCTGCCGGCCGAGGTGACGGTGGAGCTGCCCGGGCGGGCGGACGCGCCGGTGGAGTCGGCGGCGTACTTCGCGGTGAGCGAGGTCCTCACCAACGCCGTGAAGCACGCGGACGCCCAGCGGCTCTGGATCGACCTGCACCACGAGGACGGCACCCTGCGGATCAGCGTCACCGACGACGGCAAGGGCGGCGCGGTGATCGGAGCCGGGTCGGGGCTGGCCGGGGTCGAGCGCCGGCTCGGTACATTCGACGGCGTCCTGGCCGTCAGCAGTCCCGCAGGCGGTCCCACCATGGTCACCATGGAGATCCCTTGCGTGTTGTCCTAGCCGAAGACCTGTTCCTCCTGCGGGACGGGCTGGTCCGGCTGCTGGAAGCCCATGACTTCGAGATCGCCGCCGCCGTCGAGTCCGGCCCCGAGCTCACCCGTGCGCTGGCCGAGCTGGAGCCGGACGTCGCCGTGGTCGACGTACGGCTGCCGCCCACGCACACCGACGAGGGGCTGCAGTGCGCGCTGGCGGCCCGGCGGGCCAGACCCGGGCTGCCCGTGCTGGTGCTCTCGCAGCACGTCGAGCAGCTGTACGCGCGCGAGCTGCTCGCCGACGGCACCGGCGGGGTGGGCTATCTGCTGAAGGACCGGGTCTTCGACGCGGCGCAGTTCGTGGACGCGGTGCACCGGGTGGCGGCGGGCGGTACGGCGATGGACCCGCAGGTGATCCAGCAGCTGCTCACCCGGCGCGCGGCAGCCGACCAGCCGCTGGGCCGGCTGACCCCGCGCGAGCTGGAGGTGCTGGACCTGATGGCGCAGGGCCGGTCCAACGCGGCGATCGCGGGACAGCTCGTCGTCACAGAACGGGCCATTGCCAAGCACACCTCCAACATCTTCGCCAAATTGGACCTGGAGGTGTCGGACGACGACAATCGGCGCGTTCTCGCGGTCCTCGCCTATCTGGACCAGGGCCGGTGAACAGCCGCTGATTTTCTGTAACTTCCGCTGCTCAAGCGGCTGTTGTGGCAGGGCTGTCGAGTAATCCTCTGATTTTTATGAGAGACGGGTGAACACCCGTGGGACCACGTCCGTATGGAACGACGCCGCTTCACTCCTGTCGGGCGCCTCGATAGCCCCGCAAGGAAGTCAGAGGAGTTCCATGGGACGCAACAATCGCAAACGCCGTACGTCGATGACCACCAAGGTCGTGGCGGGATCGGCAGCCCTAGCGCTCGGTGGGGGCGGGCTTGTCTGGGCGAACTTCTACGCATCGGCTCACGAGTCGAACTCGGGGCAGAACCAGGTGAAGGCCGCCGGGGCGCAGATCGCCACGATCCAGTGCCCGGACGTCGGTCAGAAGCTGACGAATGTCCCGAACGGCGCCCGGAACGGCGTGAGTACGGAGCTGGCGAACCTCGACAAGCAGATCACCGAGGCGTACGCCCGGCTGGCGTCCACGCGCCAGGCGCAGGCGAACGACCCCGGGTTCGTGCAGAACGCGATCCTCGGCCCGCTGAAGGAAAAGCGGTCCGCCGCGCTGGACCGCATCCGGATCAACATCCAGCGGGCCGGCGGACAGGTCGCGAACCTGTCGCAGTTCGCCGCCTGCACCGGAGTCCCGGCCGCGCAGCCGCAGACCAACGCCGGTCAGGGCGGTCAGCAGCAGAACGGCGGGGGCCAGCAGCAGAACGGTGGCCAGCAGCAGGGCGGTCAACAGCAAGGCGGCCAGCAGCAGGGTGGCCAGCAGCAGAACGGCCAGGGCGGTAACGGCCCGACGGCCGCCGACTTCGTGGACATCACGAAGGTGCAGGGCAACGCGCAGCTCGGCGTGGGTCAGAACGGCCTGCCCGCGAACGGTGGTTCCGGCTCCCGCGGCGTGTTCATCACGAAGTGCGGCACCAACGGCAACAAGAACCACAACACGGACAACGTGATCGTCGCGCCCGGTGTCAGCAACGGCGCCCACCACCTGCACGACTACGTCGGCAACCAGAGCAACGACGCGTTCGCGAGCGACCAGGAGCTGGCCGGGGCCCAGACCACGTGCCAGAACCAGGGCGACAAGTCCTCGTACTTCTGGCCGGTGCTGCGCCTGCAGAACGGTCAGCAGGACTTCGACCAGAACCGGGACGGCGGTGGCAAGGAGGGCAACGTCGGCAAGATCCTCCAGCCCGTCAAGGCCCAGCTGAAGTTCGTCGGCAACAAGAAGGGCAACGTCGTCGCGATGCCGACCGCCCTGCGCATCATCACCGGTGACGCGAAGGCCTTCGTCAACGGCAACGCGAACGCCAACGTCAACTGGAGCTGCACCGGCTTCGAGAACAAGGTCCAGCTGCACGACAAGTACCCGATCTGCCCGCAGGGCAGCCAGGTGGTGCGCACGACCAACTTCCAGAGCTGCTGGGACGGCAAGAACATCGACAGCGCCAACCACCGTACGCACGTGGCGTTCGTCCAGGCCGACGGCTCCTGCGCCAACGGCTTCAAGGCGATCCCGCAGCTCCAGGTCCGGCTGGTCTACAACGTTCCGGCCCCGAAGCTCCAGAACGGCCAGGTGATCCAGCCGTACGCGGTGGACACCTTCCCTGAGAACATCCACAAGCCGATCACCGACCACAACGACTTCATCAACTTCTTCTCCACGAACCTGATGAACAAGATGGTCAACTGCATCAACACCGGCCAGCGGTGCCAGTGAGCTAGCTAGCGCACGAGAGAGCCGGCGGTGGAATTCCCACCGCCGGCTCTCTCGTGTTCTTCGGGTTCAGTGACCGGAGTGCGCGCTGTGGTCCTGGCCTTCCTCGATGTCCCCGCCGAGCGTCTTGCGCAGCGTCGCCGTCACCTGCTTCGTCTCGCCGACGGCCACCCACTTGCGGCCGACGAGGTAGTGACCGCCGTAGTCCTTGGCCCCGTCGATCCATTCGCGCTGGCCGCGGTCGGTGGCGAAGGTGGCCAGCAGGAACTTGCCGTGGGCGGCGCTCTTGCGGCACGAGGCCTGGCGGAGTTCGTCGGCGTCGATCTGGATGGTCGGCTTGCAGCCCACCTCCGCGGCCAGGTGCTCAAGGCTGCCGCTCGCCGTCTGCGGCACGGCGGCCTTGTCGTCACCGTCGCCGGAGCCGCAGCCCGCCAGCACGAGGACCGCCGCGGCTGCCGTCGCCGCGAGCATCGGTCGGGTCAACCTCATCTGTTCCTCCGGAACCTTCCCGTGGGCCTGGGTGCCCGTCCCCTTCCATACGGCCGGGGAGCACGCTGCGCTCAAATCGGCTGTCCCAGTGGGCACGCCTGTGCGAAAGTGTGCCGGTGAACGAGAACTGGGAACAGCGTGTGACGGCCGCCTGGGCCACCTTCGACGACTACCCGGAGGAGCGAGCCGCCGATTTCCGGGCGGTGATCGACGCCTTGGTCGCCGAACTCCCCGCCGACAGCCCGCTCGGCCCCTTCGAGCAGGCCTGCGCCTGGGACTCGACAGGTCACTCGGACAAGGCGGCCCCGCTGTACCGGGAGGCGCTGGCGCGGGGGCTGTCCGGCTACAAGGGGCGCCGCGCGAAGATCCAGCTCTCCAGCTCGCTGCGGAACATCGGCCAGGCCGAGGAGGGCGTCAAGCTCCTGACGCCCGAACTGGACGGCCCCTCCGACGAATTGGACGACGCCGTACGAGCGTGTCTCGCCCTGTGCCTGTCCAGCCTGGGCCGCGACCGCGAGGGCCTGTCGCTCGTCCTTGGCGCACTGGCCCCGCATCTGCCGCGCTACCAGCGCTCGATGGCCAACTACGCGCGCGCACTGGTCGACCCTGACGACTGAGTCGCCCGGTTGGCGGTGACCAACGCACGATTCGCTCGTTCTGCTGAACGTGCAGTCACAGGATGTCGCCCCGCGCCCCGCACCGTCCGCCTCCGCCGAGCCGTTCGTCGATGTCGAACAGGCCGAGGCCGCGCTCGTCGAGCACTACCCACGGCTGGTCCGGCTGGCCTACCTGGTGCTGCCGCCGGGCCTCGGCCGCAACCGGCGGGTCCTGACCGCGCACGCCCTCACCCAGCGCGCCCTGCCGCGCCGCCGGGCCTCGACGCCGGTCATCCCGGCCCAGTCGACCGGCCGCGACGGCGATCCCGGGTACGCCTTCGTCCGCCTCCAAGTGCTGCGTACGGCACTGGAGGCGGGCCTGCCACTGACCTTCCGGGCCTGGCCCAAGCGCTCCCAACTCCCGCCGCTGCTCCCCCAGGTGTGGGGTCTCAGGCTCTTCCCGCGCTCGGGCGGAGCCGACGAACTCGCCCTGGACCAGCGGCTGTCCGCGCTGTCCGGCGAGGCCCGCGCCGCCTACGTCCTGCGCGGTCTGGAGCGGCTCCCGGACGGCGACGTCCGCCGGGTGCTGACCGAGGCCGGGGTCGAGGACCCGGACGAGGCGCTGGAAGAGGCCGGTGAAGTACCCGCCGAGTACGCCCTCCTGGACTCCCCCGAGTTCGACCCCTGCTCGCTCCAGGCCCGCCCCACCGACCTGATGCGCCGCAGGCAGCACATGAAGGCCGTGCTCGCCGCCGCGGCGGCGGTCGCCGTGTGCGGAGCGCTGCTCGGTCTGCCGGGCGACGGCTGGGGCCCCGACGGCGCCGCCGCGCCCGCGTACGCGCAGAACCCGTCCGCGCAGGCCGCCCTCGACCCCGCCAACCTGACCCGCGTCCCGGCCACCGCCTGGCAGGCCGCGTCCCGCAACGACTTCTCCGTCTGGCCCGCCCGCGGCGAACTCGCCCACGACACGGCGCTGCTGCGCCGCGCCCTCGCCGTCTGGGCCCGCCCCGGCGAGACCGTCCAGGTCTCCGCGACCCCCGGCACCCCCTCCGGCGGCCCGGCGGGCCCGCCACAGCTGCTGTACGCGGGGCTCGTCGACAACGCGCGCGTGGTGATCCTCTACGACGGTCTGCGCATCGCCCGGTACGCCGAGCCGAAGGACGGCACCCAGGGCGCCGCCCTCGACTTCGCGCGCGTCGACGGGGCCACGCCGGCCGAGGCGAGCGCGGTCGTGCTGGGCCGGGCCGACGGCAACGTCCGCTATCTGCTGGCGCCCTGGGTGAAGAAGGCCGCCGAGCGCGACCTGCTCAAGCCGGCCTCCGGTGCGATGGACCTGACCCTGGCCAAGGGCGTCACCTCGCCGCTGGCGGGCCCGGCCCAGCAGAACGGCGGCTGCACGTCCTGGAACGTGCTCCAGCTGACGGACCGCTCCGGCACCCGCCTGATGAGCGACCTCGGCGAACTGGTCCCGGCACGCCTCACCACGGGCCGCCCCGGCGCGGTGCACGAGACGTCCGGTGCGGAGGCGCTGCGCACCTGGGCGCCGTACGCCTGCTCGCTGGGCGCGATGCGCTCGGCCGGCGTACGGACGGTGAACGCGTGGGCGTACGCCGAGCAGCAGCTGCCCGAGGCCGGCGGGTCGGCGGACTGGGTGTGCACGCGCGCGGAGACCTGGCGCGGCGGCGGGACGCGCGCGCTGGCGCAGTTCCGCACTCCGGGTTCGGCGTACGGGGCGGTCGCGGCGCAGGCCGAGAACGTCCCGGCGTGCGGCCCCCGCGACCCGAACGTGCTGGCGGGTGTGCTGTGGAAGTCGGGGTCGGGCTCCTGGTACCTGCTGGCGGCGGGCGGAAAGAACACCGCGTCGATCAGCGCGACGGGCGCGGTGCGCGGCTCGGGACAGGGGAACCTGCTGGCCGTGAAGGCGAAGGAAGGCGCGCAGGCCGGGCTGAAGGGGACGCTGGCCGACGGGCGGGCGATCAACGGGCTGCGCTGAGACCCGCTCACAGACCCGCTTGCTGACACTGACGTAAACAAGAGGCCGCGCAGGGGTTCCCGACCGCCCTACCCGTCAGTACATTGACGCCATGTCTAACACGCAGGACCGGGTGCACCTCAAGGCCCGCAAGGTGTCCTTCTCCTGGGACGACACCCCGCTGCACTGGGTGCCCGGTGATCCCTTCGCCGCCCACACCATCAACGTGCTCCACCTGCTGCTGCCGGCCGGCGAGCGCTGGTTCGTGCACGTCTACCGGCAGGTGCTGCCGCTCATCCGGGACGAGCGGCTGCGCGAGGACGTCATCGGGTTCATCGGCCAGGAGGCCATGCACTCCCAGGCGCACGACGAGGTCCTGCCGCATCTGAAGGAGCTGGGCCTCGATCCGACGCCGTACACCGCGCAGATCGACTGGTTCTTCGAGAAGCTGCTCGGCGACCGGACACTGCCGCCGGGCAGGCCGCGCCGGTGGTGGCTGATGGAGCGGGTGGCGATCATCGCGGCCATCGAGCACTACACCGCCTTCCTCGGCAACTGGGTGCTGAACGCCGAGGAGTTGGACCGGCGGGGCGCCGATCCGACCATGCTGGACCTGCTGCGCTGGCACGGCGCCGAGGAGGTCGAGCACCGGTCGGTCGCCTTCGAGCTCTTCATGCACGTGGACGGCGGCTACCGGCGCCGGGTGCGCACCTGGGCGCTGGCCTTCGCGACGCTGGTGTTCCTGTGGCAGCGCGGGGCGCGGTTCTTCATGGAGAACGACCCGACGCTCGTCGACGGCAGGGCGAGCTTCAAGGACTTCTACGTCCGCGGGCGGCAGGGTGTGCTGCCCGGGACCGGCGCCATGCTCCGGTCGATACCGCGCTATCTGAGCCGCGCCTACCACCCCTCCCAGGAGGGCTGCACCGAGCAGGCGGTCGCCTATCTCGCCCAGTCCCCCGCTGCGCTGGCGGCCGAGAAGGGTGCCGCCTGATGCCGAAGCCGCTCACCGTCGCGGTCGTCGCCGGGGCCGCGCTGCTCGCCCGGCGGACCATGCGCCGCCGTATCCGGGTCTCGCCGCTGTGGCCGATGCCCGCCCTGGACGAGCCGGTCTCCGGGCGGCCCCGGTCGCGGGCGCTGCGGCTGCTGGTGGCCGCGCGCGCGGAGGTCGCCGAGGGAGTCGTCCAACTGCGCCTGGAGGGGCGGGACCTGCCGCGCTGGGAGCCCGGTGCGCATCTCGACCTGGTGCTGCCGTCGGGGCTCGTGCGCCAGTACTCGCTGTGCGGGGACCCGGCGGACACCTCCTCGTACACCGTGGCGACCCGGCTCGTCGAGGACGGGCGGGGCGGCTCGCGCGAGGTGCACGAGCAGCTCACCGAGGGCATGGAGATCGAGGTGCGCGGGCCGCGCAACCGTTTCCCGCTGGTCGAGGCGGAGTCGTACGTCTTCGTCGCGGGCGGCATCGGGATCACCCCCGTCCTGCCGATGCTGCGGTCGCTGCCGGCGGGCGCCGACTGGCGGCTGCTGTACTGCGGGCGGACGCGGGAGTCGATGCCGTTCCTGGCGGAGCTGGAGCGGCTGGACCGGGTGACCGTCGTGACCGGGGTGCCCGACCTCGACACGCTGGAGGTGCCCGAGGGCGCCGCCGTGTACTGCTGCGGACCGGAAGGGCTGAGGGCGGCGGTCGAGGAGCGTTTCCCGCAGGTGCGCTCGGAGCGGTTCACGCCGCGGGCCGCCGCGCCGGGCGGTGCCTTCGAGCTCGAACTGCGCCGCAGCGGGCGGACGTTGACGGTCCCGGCGGACTCCACGGTCCTCGCGGCCGTCCGGGCGGAGCTGCCGAACACCCTCTACTCCTGCGAGCAGGGCTTCTGCGGGACCTGCCAACAGCGGGTCCTGGAGGGCGAGGTGGACCATCGGGACGAGTTGCTGACCGACGCCGAGCGCGATGACTCGATGCTCATCTGCGTTTCGCGGGCGCGAAGTGAGCGGCTTGTGTTGGATATGTGAACACCCATGGCCGGACCGGCCCGTTCCGGGCCGGATCCGATCGGTAAGGTGTTCGCATGACTACCGGGGTACGGCGAAGAATGGGAGTCGAGGAGCGGCGGCAGCAGTTGATCGGCGTCGCCCTCGAACTGTTCAGCCAGCGCTCGCCCGATGACGTGTCCATCGACGAGATAGCGGCCGCGGCGGGCATCTCGCGCCCGTTGGTCTACCACTACTTCCCCGGCAAACTCAGCCTGTACGAGGCCGCGTTGAAGCGGGCGGCGGACGATCTGGCGGGCCGGTTCGTGGAGCCGCAGGAAGGGCCGCTGGGGTCGCGGCTGCTGCGGGTCATGCGGCGCTTCTTCGACTTCGTGGACGAGCACGGGCCCGGTTTCGCGGCCCTGATGCGCGGCGGCCCGGCGGTCGGCTCCTCGGCGACCAACGCGCTCATCGACTCCGTACGGCAGGCCGCGTACGACCAGATCCTGTCGCATCTGGGCATCACCGACCCGCCCGCGCGACTGGAACTGGTCGTCCGCTCCTGGATCTCGCTCGCCGAGTCGACGGCACTGATCTGGCTGGACGGCCGGCGCATCCCGCGCGGCGAGCTGGAGGTGCAGCTGGTGCACGACTTCGCGGCGCTCGCCGCGGTCAGCGCCGCGTACGACGAGGAGATGGGCGCGCTGATGCGCGTCATGCTCCGCGACGAGCCGACCGACGGTCCGTTCGCCGACCTGGTCGGCCGGCTGATCGCGCTGGCGTCCTAGAACTTGCGGTACGAGGCGTCGAGGTCACGGACCTCGGCGGAGGCGTGCAGCACGGTGCCCGGGTCGGCCTCGATGTGCTTGCGCAGCAGTTCCAGGACGGCTTCGGTGAGCTTCGCCTT
The DNA here is from genome assembly GCF_042668605.1 of Streptomyces sp. NPDC057280. Taxonomy (NCBI): domain Bacteria; kingdom Bacillati; phylum Actinomycetota; class Actinomycetes; order Kitasatosporales; family Streptomycetaceae; genus Streptomyces; species Streptomyces sp. NPDC057280. Next base: position 1,138,944 of record NZ_JBHUYR010000002.1, on the reverse strand, counting down.
GGTCTCCTCGGTGCGTCCGGCGAGCAGACCGAGGGTGACATGGACGACCGCGTGGCCGAGCTCGTCGGGGTCCTCGTATCCGAAGGCCGTGTCCTCGCTCGCCCGGAACTGCGTCTTGCACGCCTCCGGCTTCGCCGCCGCGATCTCCACCGTCGCCTCGTGCAGCGCCCGGGCGAACCCGGCCCGGTCGAAGGCGGGGGTGATCGTCCGGGAGTAGTCGACGGTGATCTGCGGCATGGGTACTCCTGTTCTAGGCCGAGGGCCTCAGCCTAGCCGCAGCGCCAGCATCGCGATGTCGTCCTCGCGGTCGTGGCCGAAGGAGGCCAGGAGGGTGTCGCACAGGGCGTCCAGGCCGGGCAGGGAGCCGACGGCGGCCGCGCGGAGCTGTTCCATGGAGGCCGAGAGGTCGGTGCCGCGGGTCTCGATCAGGCCGTCGGTGACCATGAGGAGCCGGTCGGTGGGTTCGAGGAACAGCTCGGTGACGGGCGGGTGGGGCAGGCCGATGCCGAGCAGCGGTCCGGCCGCCTTGACGTAGTCGGCGCTGCCGTTGTCGCGGACGATCAGCGGCGGGATGTGGCCCGAGTTGGCCACCTGGGTGCGCCCGGTGGCGGGGTCCACGAGGGCCATGCAGACCGTGGCCGTGAGGTCGGGGTGGTAGCGCTGGAGCATCCGGTCGAGGCGCTCGGCGAGCACGCACGGGTCGCTGTCCTCGACGGCGTAGGCGCGCAGCGCGTGCCGGATCTCCACCATGACGGTCGCCGCGTCCAGCGAGTGCCCGACGACGTCACCGACCGCGGTGAGCACACCGTCGCCGGTGCTCAGCGCCGCGTAGAAGTCGCCGCCGATCTCGGTCTCCGTGGACGCGGGCACATAGCGGACCACGACGTTCACGCCGGGCAGCTCGGGCAGCCGGTGCGGCTGGGGCAGGAAGCTGTGCTGGAGGGTGAGGGCGACATGCCGCTCCACCTGGTACATGAGCAGCGGTTCGGCGGCGTACGCGGTCGCCTGGGTCAGCTGGGCCAGCAGGCTCTCGCGCTCGGGGCCCATCCGCCGCATCCCGCGCGCGGGCGCGGCCAGGCAGACCGTGGCCCTGCCGTCCTGGGTGCGGACGAGCGCCAGCCGGGCGTCGTGCTCGACGCCGGGCCGGAAGTAGCCGGCCGGCCACAGCGGTGCGGGCACCGTCGTGAGCTGCACCCCGCCGCCCTGCCCCCGGGTGAGCCGCCGCAGCAGTGCGGCCACCGTCCGGTCGGACCCGTCGTCCGGCAGGGCGACCGGTACCCGGTCCCGGGACAGGCCCCGGTACAGCCGGTCCTCCTGGTCCAGGACGAAGACGACGGCGGGGGTGCCGGTGACCCGCGAGATGCCTTCGGCGGCCGCGTCGGTGAGTTCCTGCAAGGAGCGTGCCGCCTGGATGGTGACGATCGTCTCCGACAGCAGGGTCAGCCGTCGTACCAGTGCCCGGTCGTCGGCCCGCACCCGTGCGTTGCGCACGGCGGCCCGGACCACCGCCTCGATCTCCAGGGGCTCGGCGGGCACCTTCAGATAGGACTCGGATCCCGTGTCCAGGCCCTCACAGCAGTCGACCGGGGCCACCTGGGCGGCGGAGAAGTGCACGACGGGCAGCCCGGCGGTGTGCGGGCGCTCCTTGAAGCGGCGGCACAGGTCGAAGCCGCTCATGTCGGGCAGGCCCACGTCGACGAGGGCCACGTCCGGCAGGGTGCCCTTGCGCCGCCGTGCGTCGAGTTCGGCGAGCGCCTCGCCACTGCTGGCGACGGGCACGACGCGGTGCCCCGCCCGGCTCAGCAGGGTGCTCATCGCGTAGCGGCTTGCTTCCGTATCGTCCACGACCATGACGGTCGTGCCTGTGGGGTTTGCGTCGACATCCATGTGTTCAGAGCCCTTGGACACACAGCGGGGCAGACCCGGACCGGGTCTGCCCCACCAAGGTTATGCCGTTGTCAGGACTTGCGGGAGAACACCGCCACCGTGCGCCCCGGAACGGCGAAGGTGCCCGAAACCCGCTCGTAGGACGACCGCTTGACGGTAGGGTCCGCACCCGTCGCCTGGACCTCGTGCAGCGCGTACGCCGTGCCGGCCAGCGCGGCCACCCGCTGCTCCTGCGCCTGTGGCGTCGCGTTGAACACCACGACCAGGTCACCGAGTTCCATGGTGATCACCCCGGGCGTCTCGTCCTTCCCCGACAGCGGGAAGGACAGCGTGGACTGCACCTGAGCGGCCGTGCCGAGGGAGAACACGTTCTCCGTCGTACGGATCCTCAACAGGTCCTGGTAGGCCGCCGAGGCCCCCTGGATCTGCTCGCAGCCGACCTTCACCTGGCCCAACAGGGGCTTGGCGTACGACCACTTGGACTCGTTGTCGGCGGCCATCGGCAGACCCCGGCCGAAGCCGTTGCCGTCCGCGCAGTTCCAGTGGATGGCGTTGAACCAGTCGCCGCTGTCGTAGGAGTTGCGGTCCAGGGACTTGGAGCGCAGCAGGTCGGTGCCCGCCTGGGAGAGGGCCGGGCCCTGCGAGAGGGTGGCCGTCGCCAGGGCGAGGACCTGCATCCGGGCGCGGTCGTCGGCGCTGGTCGTGGCGGGCAGTTTGTACGTCAGCGCGTCGAACAGCGACTCGTTGTCGTGCGCGTCGGCGTAGGCGAGGGCGTCGCCGGGCGCGTCCGCGTACCCGGCGGGCTGCCCGTTGTAGTCGACCTGGGCGCCGGTGACCTGCTTGCCATCGGTGTCGGTGAAGGAGTACCGGGCGAGGTTGCCGCTCAGCCCGACCTTGATCAGGTCCTGGTAGTGCAGCAGCCGGGCCTTCTGCTCGGCGGACGTGCCGTTGTTCTTGGAGGAGTTGGGGTCGGTGTAGAGGCCGGACGCGAAGCCCTGGACGCCCGGGTCCTCGTCGAAGGGCCCGCCGCCGCGGACCGCGTCACGGGCGCGGTCGGAGAAGGTGGCGATGCCGGTTCCGGCCATGTTCTTCTGGGTGGCCTGCACGAAGCGGGCGTCGTCGGCGACCTCGCCGAAGTTCCAGCCCTCGCCGTACAGGATGATCTTCTTGCCGTCGACGCCGTCCTTGGCGAGAGTCAGGGAATCGAGCGCTCGCCTGACCGCCAGGATGTTGGCCTTCGGGTGGTGGCCCATGAGGTCGAAGCGGAAGCCGTCGACCTTGTACTCCTTGGCCCAGGTGACGATCGAGTCGACGACCAGCTTGCCCATCATCGCGTTCTCGGTCGCGGTGTTGGCGCAGCAGGTGCTGTTGGCGACCGAACCGTCGGCGAGGAGCCGCTGGTAGTAGCCGGGGACGATCCGGTCGAGGACGGAGGTGTCCGCCTGCCCGCTCGCCGCCGTGTGGTTGTAGACCACGTCCATGACGACCCGCAGACCGTCGTCGTTGAGCGCCTTGACCATCTTGCGGAACTCGACCGTGCGCCCGGTGCCGTCCGGGTCGGTGGCGTACGAACCCTCGGGGACCGTGTAGTGGTACGGGTCGTAGCCCCAGTTGAAGGCGTCCTTCGCGGCGGTCTTCGCGACGCACTCCTGCTGCTTGTCGGAGTCGGCCGGATAGGAGGCGAGGTCGCAGTCGGGGGTCGCCTGGTCGGACTTCTTCTCGGGGATGGTCGCGATGTCGAAGGCGGGCAGCAGGTGCACGTACGACGTGCCCGACTTGGCCAGCTCCTTGAGGTGCTGGGAGCCGTCGCTGTTCTTGTCGGTGAAGGCGAGGTACGTACCGGGATGGTCCGCCGTTCTGTCGGCGATCGAGAAGTCCCGGATGTGCAGCTCCTGGATCTGCGCGTCCTTGAGCGGGGTGGCCTTCGGCTTGGTGTACGACGTCCAGCCCGACGGGGCCAGGGACTTGTCGTCGAGGTCGACGACGAGGCTGCGCGCGGAGTCGGTGGTCAGGGCGACCGAGTAGGGGTCGGTGACCTTGTTGGTGACGACCTTCCGGACGCTGGGCGCCCAGACCTTGACGACGTACCGGTACTCCTTGCCCTTCCAGGACTTCGGGCCGGTGACGGACCAGACGCCGGTCCTCGCGTCGCGCTTCATGGCGACGGTGGAGCCGTCGAGTTCCAGCTTCACGGACTGCGCGGTCGGCGCCCAGACCGAGAGCGTGGGACGCCCCTTGCTGAACGTCGGCCCGAGATGCGCCTTCGTCGCCGTGTCCGCGTACAGGTCGTCGAGGACGCCGGAGATCTGGACGCCGGTCGCCGCGAGGACGGCGCCGTTCGCGGCCCGCTGGGAGGCGACGACCTGACCGCTGAGGGCCTGGCGGACCCGGTCGCGGTCACGGGGGTCGACGGTCCAGGCGATGTACGCCTTCAGGTGCGGGAACTTCTCCTTCTGGGCGTCGGTCAGGGTGGTCTTCGTCAGCCGCAGCCAGCGCTCGTCGTCGCTGGTCAGCGCCCCGTCCTTGACCGCGATCGAGCCGTCGCGGCTGTAGAGGAGCTGAGTGGAGGCGGCGGCGTCGGAGCCGTTCCAGGCGACCGTGTTCCGGTCGATCCAGACCGCCTTGGAGGTGGTCAGGTCGAGGGCGGCCGCGGAACCGGCGGGCTGCGGGAGCAGGTACTTCTCCTGGCCGTTCAACAGCCACACCTCATGGCCGTTGGCGGTGAGGTCGAGCGACTGGTCGGACGGGAGGTCCTTGTCGTCGCCCTTGTGGATGATGTAACTGAGGCTGGTGGCACCGTCGGTGAGCGGTACCTCGAAAACCGCGCCATAGGTGTCAGTCTTCACCGGCTTCAGCGGGTTCGACCAGTCGGTGGGGTTCGCGGCGCCCGTCCAGACGTGCAGCCCCCAGCCGTCGTAGTTCCCGTCGGCGCGGTGGTAGTGCAGTACGGCCTTGGTCTTGTCCTGCGCCGGATAGTCCGGCTTCTCCGTCAGGACATCCGCCTTGCCCTGCTCGATCCAGACCTCGCCGGTCCTGGTGACGTCGATCGTGCGGTCGGCGGAGACGTCCTTGTTCCCGTCCTTGTCGATGACGAGGAAGCCGACGTTGGAGGCGCCGGGCTTCAACTTGACGTAGGCGAAGGCGCCGTAGGCGTCCCGGCCGGTGAACGGGTGGCTGGCGGGCCAGTCGGTGGCCTCGCCGTCCGCGAGGTCGCCCCAGGCGTACAGGCCCCAGTCGGCGTAGTCGCCGTCCGTGCGCTTGTAGTGGACGATCGCGTAGTCGCGGGAGGAGGCGGTGGGGACCTCCTCGGCGGGCGGGGTGCCGGTGGTGGACGCGGCGAGGGCGCTCGCGGTGCGTCCCTGGGAGTCGACGACAACCGCCTTGTAGCGCAGGGCGGTTCCGGCCGGTACGTCCTTGCCGATCGCCTGCGTGACCTTGTACGGGGCGTGGTCGGCGGAGCCGAGCGTCTTCCACTTGCCGTTGCCGACCTGGGCGGCGAAGACGACCCGGTCGAGCCGGCCGCCGTCGACGTCTGCGCCGAGCTCGACGGTGCCGGTGGCGCCGGCGGCCGGGGCCTTGAGCGTGATCGTCGGCGCGGTGGCCGCCTTGGCGGGCCTGGCCGCCGCCTTGAGGACGATCGCGGAGCCGGCCGGGACGGTGACGGTGAGCTTCTTGCCGGCGTCGGACGTCACGGACGCGTCGCCGCCGTAGATGCCCTGGTACGCCATGGCGGCCGAACCGACCCCGAACGTCGCCGACTTGGCCTCACCGGCGTTGTTGAACGCGACCACGTACTCCTGGCCGGTCCTGGCGTCGGTGCGGGAGAAGGCGTACACGCCCGGGCCGTCGGCCGCGTAGCGCTCGGTCTGGATGCCGTCGGTGAGGGCCGGGTCGGCCTTGCGGAGCTTGGCGAGCGCGCTGATCTGCCGGTAGAGCGGGGCGCTCGTGTCGTAGGAGCTGCTCGCGTGGGTGCGGTCGGTGCCGATCTCGTCGTCGTCGAGGTAGTCGGCGGTCTTCGACGCGAACATCGTCTGGCGGGCGTCCTTGTCGCCGCCGGAGCCGGTGAAGCCCTGCTCGTCGCCGTAGTAGACGACCGGGTTGCCGCGGCTGAGGAACATCAGCTCGTTGGCGAGCCTGTCCTTCTTCAGCAGCTCGGCATCGGTCGCCTTCGGGTTGTCCTGGTTCAGGAAGTACCCGATGCGGCCCATGTCGTGGTTGCCGAGGAAGGTGACCTGCTCGTACGCGTTGGCCTTGTCCGTCGTGTACTTGTAGTCGTCGCCGAAGACGGAGGCCAGCTTCTGCGCGCTGCCGCCCTGGGAGGCGTACTGCCGGGCCGCCTCCTGGAAGGGGAAGTCGAGCGTGGCGTCGAGGCGGCCCTGGGTGACGTACGGCGAAGTGATCGACGTGTCGGCGGAGTAGACCTCGCCGAACATGAAGAAGTCGTCGCGGCCGTGCCGGGCGGCGTATGCGTCGAGGGCGGTGGCCCACTGGGTCCAGAAGTCCATGTCGACGTGCTTCACGGTGTCGATCCGGAAGCCGTCGACGTCGAAGTCCCGCACCCACTTCTCGTAGATCTTCTCCATGCCGCTGACGACCTCGGGACGCTCGGTCCACAGGTCGTCGAGGCCGGAGAAGTCGCCGTAGGTGGTGGACTCGCCCGCGTAGGTCGAGTCACCGCGGTTGTGGTACATCGTCGGGTCGTTGAGCCACGACGGGACCTTGTTGTTCTTGGCGGCCTTCGGCGTGCGCGGGAAGGAGCCGGCGTCGACCTCGGGGAAGTCCCGGGTGCCGTCCGCGTAGTCGGCGTCGTCGAACGGCTTGCCGTCCTTCGTCAGATACGGGAACGCGCCCTTGGAGAGGTAGTCGTAGGACTTCTCTTCATAGTCGACGACGTCGGCGGTGTGGTTGGTGATGACGTCGAAGAAGACCTTCATGCCCTTGGCGTGCGCCTTGGAGATGAGGGTCTCGAGGTCCTTGTTGGTGCCGAAGTGCGGGTCGACCTGGGTGAAGTCGGTGATCCAGTACCCGTGGTAGCCGGCCGAGGCGTTGGCCCCGGTGCCCTGCACGGGCTGGTTCTTGAAGATCGGCGCCATCCAGATGGCGGTGGTGCCGAGCCCCTTGATGTAATCGAGCTTCTTCGTCAGGCCCTTGAGGTCGCCGCCCTGGTAGAAGCCCTTGTCGGTGGGGTCGTACCCGGTGGTGAGGCGGGTGCCAGTCAGACCGCCCCGGTCATTGCCGGTGTCACCGTTGGCGAATCGGTCCGGGAGCACGAAGTAGAACTGCTCGCGCGTGGAGTCGTGCCGGGCGGGCTCGGCGGCGAGCTTGGCGTCGGACGGTGGCGGGGGCGGGGTGTCCGCCCGCGCCGCGAGGGGTTGGACGAGCGCTGCGGCCAGCGCGGTGACGGTGACCGCGGCGACCCGTCCGGCATGGGCGGTACGGCGCCTCGACGGCGTCGGCCATCTCGGTATCACAGATGGGCTCCTTGCGATTACGGCTCTCGGTGGGTCCGACCCCGCGCGACCGTATCGCCGCCGTAAGCATTACAGCAAGAGGCTTGAAACTGTCGGTAAGAAATTTCAGGAGCCGCTTCAGCGAGACTCTCAACAAGGGAAGTTGTTCTGCACGTTGCATTGACGTCCTCACCCACGTGAACGTGAGCGATTCCCGCCTGCCCCGCCGCGCGCAGCGGCTGGGCTTCGGGTGGGTTCCTGCTTCAACGAGCGCTGCCCCGGCTTGCGAGGTCTGACGTGCTCTCCACAGGCGTTTTGACGCTCCGCCTCGTGGCGCATCTCAGCGACACGTTTCCGTCCAGCGGCGCGTAGATTCGCCTCGGCGTTCTCATCTCGGTCGTGCTGGGTTCCGCACTCCGTGCACGTCCACACGCGGACGTTCAGCTGCCCGCGGCCCTTGGGGCCGGTAAGTCGCCCGCACCCGGTGCGGGAGCACAGCTGGGTGGAGGGGAACCACCGGTCGATCCTGACGAAGGTCCGCCCGTACCGTGCGCACTTGGCCTCCAGGGTGCGGGCAAATCTGCCGAGGGATTGGTCAAGGACGCTCTTGCCGAGCCAGCCACCGCGGGCGGCCATGCCCTTCACGTTCAGGTCCTCTACATAGACCGCTTGGCTCTCGCGGACGATGCGGGTGGTCTCCTGCTCGATGAAGTCGCGTCGCTGGTCAGCGATGCGGGCATGAATCTTCGCGACGGTCTGCTTGGCCTTGCGCCGGTTGTTCGATCCTTTCTGTTTACGAGACATGGCTCGCTGCGCTCTCTTGAGCTTGCGTTCCTGGCGGCGGAAGAACTTCGGGGACAGGATCTTCCGGCCGCGCAGCACGGCGTAGGAGGACAGGCCCAGGTCGATCCCGGTGTCCGTCTCCTCCATGTCCAGCTCGGGTAGAGGCTTGTCGTCCACCTCGACCACGAACGAGGCGAAGTACCGTCCGGACGGGTCCTGGATGACCGTCACCGACGACGGCTGTGAGGGCAGCTTGCGTGACCAGCGCACCTCGACGTCGCCGATCTTCGACAGCCGAAGTTTGCCGCTCTTGGTGATGGAGTGGGCGTTCGCGGTGAACCGAATCGTCTGCCGGGCGGTCTTCTTCTTCGTCTTCGGCGGGCCCATCCTCGGCCCCTTGCGAGTGCCGTTCTTCGAGGCGAAGAAGTTGCTGTACGCGGTCTCCAGATCGCGCAGCGACTGCTGGAGCACCACGGCGGACACCTGACCGAGCCAGGCCCGTTCCGGAGTCTTCTTGGCCTCGGTGATAACCCGCTTCGACAGCTCAGCCGCCGTCGGGCGGGGCACACCCTGCGCATACGCGTCACGACGCAGTCGAAGGGCGTCGTTCCACACGACGCGGGCGCACCCGAACGCCCTCGCCAGACTGCCGCGCTGAGAGGCGCTCGGGTACACACGAACGTTGTACCGGAGCTTCATGCAGATCACCGTATGGGCGCGCAATCGATCTATCGCACCAAGATCACATCCGGTCGAAATTATGCGCGCCATGAGCGCATGCGTTCCAACGCCTTCGATCACACGACGGTTCGAATCCTCACTGGCCTCCGTGTTGCTCCGTTGCTTCGAAGCTCAGCAGCTCGACTTGCCGACGTAGATCGCGAGGGCGGTGTTGGAGCCGAGAGTGGCTGTGAACTGCCCGCTGGAGTTCACCGTCACGGTCCTGTTCCCCTGCACGTCGCAGTACGTCCCCGCTGGCAAAGACGTCTGATACGTACGACCCAGCGAGCCCGATTCGTGGTTGATCGCCACGAACCCCTTGCTGCCCCGCCCGAACGCGATCGCGTCGCCGCCGTTGTCCCACCAGTTGGTGACGGCCGTGCCGCGCACGGCGTTGCGGAAGGCGACCATGCGGATGATCTCGGGCCAGGCGTGCTGGCACTTCCAGCCGTCCTGCCAACAGGCGTTCACCGTGCCGCCGTTGGGCGGGCCGGCGTCCGTGTCCGACCACTCGTAGCCGGAGTTGATGTCCGGGGCGCCGTACGGGTAGGCGAGCATGAAGACGTTGGCGAGGGTGTAGTTCGCGCCGTCCTTGTAGTTGAGCGTGCTGCCATTGCGCTCAGTGTCGTGGTTGTCGACGAAGACGCCCCCGACGCCACTGTTCAGGTAGCCCCAGCCCTCGCCGTAGTTCTTCAGGTAGGCGAGGTTCTCGTTGTTGAAGACGCGCTTGAGGTCGTAGGCGTAACGGAATTCCTGGACGTCCCCGTTGCCCGTGTACTCGGTGGGCTGGACGGCCTCGCCGCTGCCGTAGATGACCTCCTGCTTCCAGTACACGGAGGGGTTGGACAGGCGCGACTTGATGTTGGCGAGGTCGGTCGCCGGGATGTGCTTGGCCGCGTCGATGCGGAAGCCGTCGACGCCGTAGCCGAGGAGGCTGTTCATGTACCCGGCGATGGCCGAACGGACGTACTCCTCACCGGTGTCCAGGTCGGCGAGGCCGACGAGTTCGCAGTTCTGGACGTTGGTGCGGTTGGTGTAGTCGCTGATGGTGGCTGTGCAGTCGTCGAAGTCGTAGGAGGAGTACAGGCCGGGGTAGTTGTACTTCGTGTACGACGACCCGCCCGTACCGGTGCCGCTGCCCGCCGACATGTGGTTGACGACGGTGTCGACGACGACCTTCACCCCGGCCGCGTGACACGTGTCCACCATGCTCTTGAAGGCGGTGGCGTCACCGAGGCGACCGGCGATCTTGTAGCTGACGGGCTGGTACGACGTCCACCACTGCGAGCCCTGGATGTGCTCGGCGGGCGGGGAGACCTGGACATAGCCGTATCCGGCGGGGCCGAGGGTGCTGGTGCACTCCTTGGCGACCGAGGCGAACTTCCACTCGAACAGGACGGCGGTCACGTCCTTGGTGCCGGGCGGGGAAGCGACGGCGGGAGTGGCGGGGGCGACGAGGGCCGCTGCTGCGGCAAGCGCGGTGAGGGACGCGCCGGCTGACCATCTCGATATCACGTGGGGCTCCTTGCGGGACGGCCGGGCGTCTTTGCCCGGTGCCGGCGTGAACGTACCGCTGACGAAAGGTTTACAGCAAGGGGCTTGAAACTCACAGAAAGAACTTTCACCGGTTCTCTTGACGTGCCCTTCTCAACTGCCGCACGCTCACGACTTGTTGAATCCCCGACCTCTGATCGACTCCAGCTCCCCCCTCCCCGATTCCCCCTCCTGGAGCCGCACATGACCTGTCTACCGGGTGCGCTGAGCCGTACCACGAGGGCCTTGGCGGTCGGCGCCCTGGCGCTCGCCGGTGTCACCGCCCTGCCCGCCGCGACCGCCCACGCCGACGCCACCACCTCGGGCGATGTCATCGCCAACCTGTGGGAGTGGAACTGGGACTCGGTCGCCGCCGAGTGCACCGGCGTCCTCGGACCGAACGGCTACGGGGCGGTCCAGGTGGCCCCGCCCGCCGAGTCCCTCAAGCAGTCCTCGTACTACTGGTGGGACGCCTACCAGCCGTACTCCTACAACCTCGACAGCCGCTTCGGTACGGCGTCCGAGTTCGCGGCGATGGTCTCCGCCTGCCACACCGCCGGCGTCAAGGTGTATACGGACGCGGTGATCAACCACACCGCCGCGCAGACCGGCACCGGCTACGACGGCACCACGATCACCGACAAGTACGACACCCCCGACTGGGACCCGGGTGACTACCACCAGTCGGACGACTGCTCCGACTCCGACCTCGTCATCGACGACTGGTCGAACCTCACCGAGGTCCAGAACTGCGAACTGCTCGGCCTGCCCGACCTGGAGACCGAGAACGACAGCGTCCGCAGCGGCATCGCGGGCTTCCTCAACAAGCAACTCGCCCTCGGCGTCGACGGTTTCCGCGTCGACGCGGCCAAGCACATCCCGACCGCCGACCTCCAGGCGATCGAGGCCAAGCTGACCGACACGACGTCAGGTGCGGACCCGTACGTCTTCCAGGAGGTGTACCCGGGTTCGACCCCGGCGGCCTCGGACTACTACGCCTCCGGCGACGTCCTCGACTTCACCTACGCGAGCAAGCTGAAGTCCGCCTTCCAGGGCAACGTCAGCGACCTGGAGTCGCTGTCTTCCTCGGGTATCCTCACCCCCGCCAACTCGGTGTCCTTCGTGACCAACCACGACACCGAGCGCAACGGGCTGCACATGTCCTACAAGGACGGCGATGCGTACAAGCTCGCCAACCTCTTCCAGCTGGCCTACAAGTGGTCGACGCCGACCATCTATGCCGGCTGGGAGTTCACCCAGAGCGACCAGGCCCGCCGAACTCCGCCGGGTTCGTCACCGACACGGACTGCGCCCACGGCTGGTACTGCCTCGACCGGGACACCGCCGTCACCGGCATGGTCAAGTGGCACAACGCGGTGGGCTCGGAGGCGGTGTCCCACTGGTCGACGAAGTCGTCGAGCGTGATCGGTTTCTCCCGTGGCACCGCCGGCTACATCGCGATCAACAACGGTGCGTCGGCGGCGACCTACACCTTCGCGACAGGCCTGGCCGACGGGACGTACACCAACGTCATCGACAACGGGGCGACGACGGTGACGGTGTCGGGCGGCAGCGCGACGCTCACGATCCCGGCGAAGAGCGCGATCGCCTTCTACGACGGTGAGTTCACACCGTGCACGGCGTCCTGCGAGGACGACGGCGGCTCCACGCCGACCGTGACGGCCACCTTCGGCGAGTACGCGGCGACGACGTCCGGTCAGGACGTGTACGTGGTCGGCTCGATCGCGGCGCTGGGCGGCTGGGACACGTCGAAGGCGGTGAAGCTGTCGTCGTCCGGGTATCCGATCTGGTCCGGCGCGGTGGACGTCCCGATCAACACGTCGTTCGAGTTCAAGTTCATCAAGCGCGACAGCGCCGGCAACGTGACGTGGGAGTCCAACGCCAACAGAACGGCCACCACCACGACTTCGGCCCTGTCCGTCAACAGCTCCTGGAACGTGGCCACCGCCAGCGCCACCGACGTCACCTTCGACGTCACGGCCACGACCGACTGGGGCACCGACGTCTACGTCGTCGGCTCCGTCCCCTCCCTGGGTTCATGGGACACGAGCGCGGCGATCCCGCTGTCGTCGGCGTCCTACCCGACGTGGAGCAAGCTGGTGATCGTGCCGAAGAGCACGGCCTTCACGTACAAGTACATCAAGAAGGACGCCTCCGGGAACGTGACCTGGGAGTCCGGGACCAACCGCTCGTACACCACGGGCAGTTCGTCGGGCTACACGGCCGTCGACACCTGGAAGTAGCTCCGGCAAGACGCCGGGTCCCCGCCGCCCGAAGGCAGCGGGGACCCGGCGTCCGTGTTCCCGCTCAGGCCGTCGTCCACCACACGGTGGTGTCCGCCGGGACCTTCGTCTCGCCGTCGGCCTCCGTCACCTCGCCGCTCGCGAGCAGCACACGGCCGTACGACGGAGTCGTCACCGCTTCGCCGGTGGTGTTCGCCACGCAGACGAACTCGCCGCGGCGGAAGGCCAGTACGCCCTCCGGGGCGCGGAGCCATTCCACCGAGTCGCCCGCGCCCAGGTCGGGTTCGGCGCGGCGGACGGCGAGGGCCGTGCGGTAGAGCTCCAGGGTGGAGCCCGCGACGCCCGTCTGGGCCTCCACGCTCAGGTCCGCCCACTCCGCCGGCTGCGGAAGCCAGCTGCCGCCGGTGCCGAAGCCGTACGACGAACCCTCGCGCGTCCACGGGATCGGGACGCGGCAGCCGTCGCGGAAGCCGTCCTGGCCCGCGCCGCGGAAGTAGGCGGGGTCCTGGCGGACCTCGTCCGCGAGGTCGACGACGTCCGGCAGGCCCAGTTCCTCGCCCTGGTAGATGTACGCCGAACCGGGGAGGGCCAGCATGAGGAGGGTGGCCGCCCGGGCGCGGCGCAGGCCGAGGGCGCGGTCGCCCGCCGTGCGGATCTGGGTGCCGAGGCCCGCCGGGTTCGCGAAGCGGGTCGCGTGGCGGGTGACGTCGTGGTTGGAGAGGACCCATGTGGCCGGGGCGCCGACCGGGCGCATCGCCTCCAGGGTGAGGTCCACCACCTTGCGGAGCTCCTCCGCGTCCCAATAAGTGCCCAGGTACTGGAAGTTGAAGGCCTGGTGGAGTTCGTCGGGGCGGACGTAGTTCGCGGTGCGGGCGACCGTCGGGGTCCAGGCCTCGGCGACGAAGATGCGCTCGCCGGCGTACTCGTCGAGGATGAGCCGCCACTGACGGTAGATGTCGTGCACGCCGTCCTGGTCGAAGAACGGCATGACATCGTTGCCCAGCAACTTCAGCTGGTCGCCGTCGCCGCCGATGTCCGGCAGCCCCTCCGCCTTCACCATGCCGTGGGCCACGTCGATGCGGAAGCCGTCCACGCCCATGTCCAGCCAGAAGCGCAGGATGGAGCGGAACTCGTCGCCGACCGCGGGGTGTTCCCAGTTGAAGTCGGGCTGCTCGGGGGCGAAGAGGTGGAGGTACCACTCGCCGGGGGTGCCGTCGGGTTCGGTGACCCGGGTCCACGCCGGGCCGCCGAAGATGGACTCCCAGTTGTTCGGGGGGAGTTCGCCGTGCTCACCCTTGCCGGGGCGGAAGTGGTAGCGGTCGCGGAGGGGGGACCCGGGGCCTTCGCGCAGGGCGCGCTTGAACCACTCGTGCTGGTCGGAGGAGTGGTTGGGGACCAGGTCGACGATGATCCGCAGGCTCAGTTCATGCGCGTCGCGGATCAGCGCGTCCGCGTCCAGCAGGTTGCCGAACATCGGGTCCACGGCCCGGTAGTCGGCGACGTCGTAGCCGGCGTCGGCCTGCGGGGAGGCGTAGAAGGGGCTGAGCCACACGGCGTCCACGCCCAGGTCGCGCAGGTACGGAAGTCGGGAGCGGATGCCCTCCAGGTCGCCCATGCCGTCGCCGTTGCTGTCGGCGAAGCTGCGCGGATAGACCTGGTAGATCACCGCGTCCCGCCACCAGTCGCCGCGCTTGACTTGGGCGGGGGTCGGGGCCGAGGCGAGGGCGGAGTGCTGCTGGCTCATGGCGTCCTTGATACGTAACGGGGTCATGGGGTCAGGTGTGCAGACGAAGGTGATGCGAGGCGGCCGCGGTGACAGCGGGGTCGGATGGACACCACGGCCGCCTCGGGTCTGGAGGGGGCGATACCCCCGGCCGACGGTCAGCCCTTCGTGCCGCCGGCCGTGAGGCCGGCCACGAGGTTCTTCTGCACGAGGTAGAAGAACGCGGACACCGGTATGGCGATGAGTACCGCGGTCGCGGCCATCAGGTTGCGCTGGGCGTCGTGTTCGCTGACGAAGCTCTGCAGGCCCACGGCGAAGGTGTACTTGTCGTCGCTGAGCATGAAGGTCGAGGCGAAGGCGACCTCGCCGAAGGCGGTGATGAAGTTGTAGAAGGCGGCGACCGCGAGGCCCGGCTTGGCGAGCGGCAGGATCAGCCGGAAGAACGTGCCGAAGGGGGTCAGTCCGTCGACGCGGCCGGCCTCGTCGATCTCGAAGGGGATCGTGTCGAAGTAGCCCTTGAGCAGCCAGGCGCTGTAGGGGACCGCGGTCGCGCAGTAGACGAGGACGAGGCCGAGGTAGCTGTCGACGAGCTGAAGGTCGACGAGGATCTGGTACATCGGCACGATGAGGACGGCGATCGGGAACATCTGGGTGACCAGGAGCACCCACATGAGCTTCTTGTAGCCGGGGAACCGCATGCGGGAGACCGCGTAGCCGGTGGTGGCCGCAGCGAACACGCCGATGACGGTGGTGCCGAGGGAGACGATCAGCGAACTCTTCAGCCAGTCGAAGAAGCTGGTGTGCTGAAGGACGAACGAGTAGTTGTCCAGCGTCATCTTGTCCCAGATGCCGCCGGGGTGGAGGTAGTCGTCCTTGTCCGGGCCGAGGGAGAGATAGACCAGCCAGGCGATCGGGAACAGCGCGATCAGGCTCGCGACGATCAGGATGCCGTGGGAGGCGAGGGCGGCGGCGCGGCCGCGCTGCTCACGGCCGCGGACCTTGCGCGGCCGGGAGGCTTCGAGGACCTGGGGGGTCACCGGGCGGTCCGCCTTGATCTCGGAGGGGGTTGAGGTGCTCATGGTGACTCCTGCCTCAGATCGCGAGCTGCTGGTCATTGCGGTTCAGCCAGCGGCGGTAGAAGGAGGTGAAGACGATCAGGATGGCCAGCAGCAGGATGCCGTAGGCCGCCGACTGGGCGAAGTCACGTGGCTGCTGTCCGAAGCCGAGGTAGTAGGCCCAGGTGACGAGGATCTGCGCGTCGGGGGCGGTGTTGCCGAACAGCAGGAAGATGATGGCGAACTGGTTGAAGGTCCAGATCACGCCGAGGAGTACGACGGTGGAGCTGACGGACCTGAGGCCCGGCAGGGTGACGTACCGGAAGCGCTGCCAGGCGTTCGCGCCGTCCATCTCGGCGGCCTCGTAGAGCGAGGAGTCGATGGACTGCAGTCCGCCGAGGAGCGAGACCATCATGAACGGCACACCGCACCAGGTGTTGACCATGATCGCGGCGAACCGCTGCCAGAAGGTGTCCTCGAGCCAGGACGGTTCCGGCAGGTGGAGGCTGCCCAGGAAGCTGTTGATGATGCCGCTGTCGGCGAGCATGAACCGCCAGCCGAAGACGGTGACGAAGGTCGGCACGGCCCACGGCAGGATGAGGATCAGCCGGTAGAAGGTGCGGCCGCGCAGCTTCTGGTTGAGCAGCAGGGCGAGGCCGAGTCCGATGCCGTAGTGCAGGGCCACACAGGCGGCCGTCCACACGATCGTCCAGATGAAGTGCGACCAGAAGCGGTCGTAGGCGGTGTCGCCCCAGAGGATGTCGGCGTAGTTGTCGAGGCCGATGAACTTGTAGGTGGCGTCGATGTGGTTGACGCCGATCGTCCGCGCCGTGTTGAGGCTGTTGGCGTCGGTGAGCGTGAGGTAGAGGCCGTACACCAGCGGGTACAGCACGAGGACGCCGAGGACGATCGCCACGGGGGCGATCATCGCGTAGGCGTACCAGTGCTTCTGGTATCCGCGCTTCAGGCGCTGGCCCAGCCCGGGCCGGGGCCCGCGGTCACCGCGGCGCTTGCCGGTCGCGCGGTCGATGGCGACTGTCATGGTTCGACACCTTCTGGGAGGTTCAAGGGGTGTACGGCTCGTGTACGGCTCACAGGCCGATGGCCGCCGGATCCCTCCCCCCATGCTTCGGGGGATCCGGCGGCCGCTCGGGGCTTACTTGCTGAAGTCCGGGACCAGCTTGGCGATGGCGGTCTCGGCGTTGCTCAGCCCCTTGTCGAGGGACTCCTTGCCGCCGGCGATCTTCGGCAGCTCGGTGTCCAGCGGGCCCCACAGGGAGCTGTACTCGGGCAGCGCCGGGCGCGGCTGGGCGGCGGCGAGGACGCCCTGGTAGCCGGCGATGCCCGGGTCGGCCTTGACCTCGGCGGTGTAGGCGTCGTCACGGGTGGGCAGCGTGGAGTTCTTCAGCGCGATGGTCGACTGGGACTTCGCGGAGGTCATGAAGTTGACGAACTTCAGCGCGGCCTTCTGGTGGGCGGCGTCGGAGCCGGCGTAGACCGAGAGGTTGTGGCCGCCGGTCGGGGCGCCCGCCTTGCCGGTGGAGCCGGCCGGGACGGTGGCGATGCCGAGGTTGTTCTTGTCCTTGAACGCGGAGCCCTTGTAGAAGTTGGTGATCTCCCACGGGCCCTGGATGATCGCGGCGACCTTGCCGTTGACGAACGCGTCCTGGATGTGGGCGTAGGCGTCGGCGGTGGTGTCGGCCTTGTGCAGGCCCTTGCCGGAGAAGAGGCTCAGCCAGGTGCCGTACGCCTTCTTCGCGGCGTCGGAGTTGACCGTGATCTTCTTGGCGGCGGCGTCGACGGTGTCGGTGCCCTCGCCGTAGAGGAAGGACTGGGCGTAGTAGGCCTGGGTGGAGCCCCAGTAGCCGTCGACGCCGGTCTTGGCCTTGATGGTGGCGGCGGCCTTCTTCAGGTCGTCCCAGGTCTTGGGGGCCTCGACGCCGGCCTTCTCGAAGAGGGCCTTGTTGTAGACGAGGGCGAGGGTGTCGGTGACCAGCGGGACGCCGTAGGTCTTGCCCTCGTACTTGGCCTGCTCGATCAGGTTCGGCTTGAACTTGGCCTGGTCGGCGAGGGCCTCGGTGCCGTCGAGGGGCAGCAGGTAGCTCTTCTTGGCGAAGGCGGGGGTCCAGCCGACCTCGGAGCGCAGCACGTCCGGGGCGCCCTTGGAGCCGGCGGCGGTGTCGAACTTGTTCTGCGCCTGGTCGAACTGGACGTTGACGTACTTGACCTTGACGTCCTTGTTCGCGGCCTCGAACTCCTTGATGAGGGCCTTGTACGTCGGCGCCTCGTTGGTGGCGTTGGAGGTGTCCCACCAGGTGATGGTGACCGGACCGCTCGAGTCGCTGCCGCTGTCGTCTCCGTTGCACGCCGTCGCTGCGAGGGCGAGGGACGCCACCAGCGCGGTGGCCGCTATGCCACGCCGCATGAGTTCTCCTTGAGGGTGAAAGCCCGTGTGGTGCGAGGGGCGGTCCCGCCCGCTCCCCGCGTGATGTGAGGGCCGGCCCCGTCAGCCGCCCTCACCGTCTTGCCGACCGCGCCGTTGCCGCCGCCGGGCGTCGCCGAACGTAACAGCGATGTAAGCGTTGCGAAAGACCTTGCAGCAAAAAAGTGCAAGACGTCATCGACGTTATCCGGGCGTGACCTCGTGGCTACCGCCGTGAGACGCTTGTTTCCAGGGGTGGAGCGGGAAAGAGCGCCCTGTGCAAGACTCTGCAAGCTCTTGCCATCACTTTCACGAGGGAGCGCGATGACCCAGCAACTCGGACCGGGACGGTCAACAGGTCGCCCACGGCGTCCGATTGGTGTGCAAGGCGAGGGTCGGCCGGTACAGTCCAACCCTGTGACCACACGGCTTGCCGACATCGCTGCTCAAGCGGGGGTCAGCGAAGCGACCGTCAGCCGCGTCCTCAACGGGAAGCCGGGCGTCGCCGCCACCACCCGCCAGTCCGTGCTGGCCGCTCTCGACGTCCTGGGCTACGAGCGCCCGGTGCGCCTGCGGCAGCGCAGTGAGGGCCTGGTGGGCCTGATAACCCCGGAGCTGGAGAACCCGATATTCCCGGCGCTGGCCCAGGTGATCGGGCAGGCGCTGACGCGGCAGGGGTACACCCCGGTGCTGGCCACCCAGACCCCGGGCGGTTCCACGGAGGACGAGCTCACGGAGATGCTCGTCGACCGGGGCGTGGCGGGCATCATCTTCGTCTCCGGACTGCACGCGGACACCTCCGCCGACATGCAGCGCTACGAGCAGCTGCGCGGCCAGGGCGTGCCGTTCGTGCTGGTGGACGGTTTCTCGCCGAAGGTGCAGGCGCCGTTCATCTCCCCCGACGACCGCGCCGCGATGACGCTGGCGGTCACGCATCTCGCCTCGCTCGGTCACACCCGGATCGGTCTCGCGCTCGGCCCGAAGCGGTTCGTGCCGGTACAGCGCAAGATCGAGGGCTTCGTACGGGCGATGCAGGACCAGTTGGGGCTGTCGGCGGAGGCCGTCGAGGCGGAGCTGGTCCAGCACTCGCTCTACACCCTGGAGGGCGGTCAGGCCGCGGCCACCGCGTTGATCGGCCGGGGCTGTACGGCGGTGGTGTGCGCGAGCGACATGATGGCGCTGGGTGCCATACGGGCCGCCCGGCAGCTCGGCCTCGAAGTGCCGCAGGACGTCTCGGTGGTGGGCTTCGACGACTCCCCCCTGATCGCGTTCACCGATCCGCCGCTGACGACGGTCCGCAAGCCGGTTCCGGCGATGGGCCAGGCCGCGGTGCGGACGCTGCTGGAGGAGATCGGCGGGACGCCCGCGCCGCACAGTGAGTTCGTGTTCATGCCCGAGCTGGTGGTGCGCGGTTCGACGGCTTCGGCGCCTGTTTCGTCCCGTGGGGAGCGTTCTCGTTCCTGAGGTGGAGAAAACGGGGTTCCGGGCCCTGCGCGGGGAGGAGACGAGGGTCTCGTCCCGCCGTAGAACATGCGTCCTGAACCCGCCCGAGGGATGATCTGGGGGCAAGGGCTTTTCTGGCAGACTCTGTGTCCATGGGTGATTCGACCGTGACAACAGTGGAAGGCCGCGAAGAGGCCGTTCTGCACCCTGTCTCGGACGATTCGGGCAGGAGCCTCCTTCGCCGCCTGCGCACCCCGCGCCGCCCCCGCCTCTGGTTCGAGATCCTGCTGATCGCGGTGAGTTACTGGACGTACTCACTGATCCGCAACGCGGTCCCGGAGCAGAAGGCCGAGGCGCTGCGCAACGCCGACTGGATCTGGCGGGTTGAGCACGACCTGGGGATCGCGGTCGAGGAGTCGGTCAACCACGCCGTGAACTCGGTGACTTGGCTGATCGTGGGCATGAACTACTACTACGCGACGCTGCACTTCGTGGTGACGCTGGGTGTGCTGGTGTGGCTGTTCCGTTACCACCCCGGCCGCTACGCGGCGACCCGCACGGTCCTGTTCGCCACCACCGCCGTCGCCCTCGTCGGTTACTACCTGTATCCGCTGGCCCCGCCCCGGCTGATGAACGGCGGCGACTTCGTCGACACCGTCGTGGTCCACCAGACCTGGGGTTCGATGGCGTCCGGCGACCTCAAGAGCATGTCCAACCAGTACGCCGCGATGCCGTCGATGCACATCGGCTGGTCGTTGTGGTGCGGTCTGACGATCTTCGCGCTGGCGTCGGTGCCGTGGGTGCGGGTCCTGGGCCTGCTGTACCCCGCGGCCACCCTGGTCGTCATCGTCGCCACCGCCAACCACTTCTGGCTGGACGCGGTCGGCGGCATGCTCTGCCTGGCCTTCGGTTTCACGGTGGCACGGCTCTGGTACGGAGCACTGCCGTACCGCCTGCCGCAGCTGGTCCCGGCGCCCGTCAAGCAGCCCCGGCGGCAGCCCGCATCGCCGTGATGAACGCCCGCAGTGCGGGCTGTGGTGGCGCGGTCTCGCGTACGGCCGCGTGGATCGAGCGTGAGGGCTGGGGGCCGCGCAGCTCGCGTACTACCACACCGGGCCGGACGCCCACTCCCAGCCCCAGTCTCGGGATCAGGCTCACCCCCATCCCCGCCGCGACGAACCCCTGCGCGGTGACGTAGTCCTCGCTCTCGACGACGAACCCCGGCCGGAAGCCGGCGGCCTCGCAGGCGGCCAGCTGGGCGTCGAGACAGGGGCCGGGCCATTCGCTGCCGACCCAGGCCTCGGCCGCGAGGTCGGACAGCGCCAGGTCGGAAACGTCCGCGAGCCGGTGCCCGGCGGGCAGCACGGCCAG
The DNA here is from genome assembly GCF_042668605.1 of Streptomyces sp. NPDC057280. Lineage (NCBI taxonomy): Bacteria > Bacillati > Actinomycetota > Actinomycetes > Kitasatosporales > Streptomycetaceae > Streptomyces > Streptomyces sp. NPDC057280. The sequence continues at coordinate 1,118,293 of NZ_JBHUYR010000002.1, read as the reverse complement.
GTACGGATCGTCCAGCAGATGCAGCAGCCGTACGCCGTCGTGGGCGGGGTTCCGCGGCCCCACCACCAGCGCCAGGTCCGCCCGGCCCTCCCGGACGTCCGGCAGCGGGTCCTCGGGGTCGATCAGCTTCAGCTCGATCTGCACCCCGGGGTGTTCCTCCCGCAGCCGCGCCACCGCCGGGGCGACGAGTGAGGCACCCGCGGTGGCGAAGTACCGCACCGCCAGCCGCCCGGTACGGCCCGCGAGCAGGTCGGCCAGCGCCGTCTCCGCCTCGGCGACCTGGCGGCTGATGGTGTCGGCGTACTCGGTCAGCAGCAGCCCGGCCGCCGTCGGCCGCACCCCGCGCCCGACCCGCTCCAGCAGCTCGGTCCGGGCCTCCTTCTCCAGCGCGGCGATCTGCTGACTCACGGCCGACGGCGTGTACCCGAGGACCGCCGCGGCCCCCGTCACCGACCCGCTGCTCACCACGGCCCGCAGCACCTGCATGCGACGCACATCCAGCATGTAGCACAGCTTAACGACTCATGCAGAACTCTTCACTTGTCCTCACGCGTCCGCTCCCCGACCGTAGAGCCATGTCTCCCACCTCCACCCTGCGCATGGCCGCCCTGGCCCTCCTGTGGGGCTCCGGGTTCCTCTGGATCAAGCTGGCCCTGGACCACGGCCTCTCCCCCGCCCAGATCACCATCGTCCGCTGCGCCCTGGGGACGGTCACCCTGTTGGTGCTGGCCCGCTCGGCCGGCCAGCGACTCCCCCGCTCCCGCGCCACCTGGGGGCATCTGGTGATCGCCGCGCTGTTCTGCAACGCGATCCCGTTCGCCCTGTTCGCGGTGGGCGAGCAGCACCTCGACTCGGGCATCGCGGGCGTCCTGAACGCCACGACCCCGCTGTGGTCGCTCCTGATCGGCGTGCTGCTGGGCACCGACCGAGGACTGCGTCCGCTGCGCCTGACCGGGCTGGTCGCCGGCTTCGCCGGTACAGTGCTGATCTTCGCGCCCTGGCAGCGCTCGGGCCTGCTGAGCTGGGCCGCGCTGGCCCTGCTGGGCGCGGCGGCGAGCTACGCGGTGGCGTTCGCGTACATGGCCCGCAAACTGACCGACAAACGGGCGCCGATGGCGATGTCGGCGGCGCAGATGCTGATGGCGACGGGGTGGGCGACACTGTCGGCGCCGGTGGCCGGGCCGGTGGACGCGGACCTGGTGGGGCTGGGCGCGGTCACGGCACTGGGCGTGCTGGGAACGGGGGTCACCTTCTACCTCAACTACCGCTTGATCGCGGACGAAGGGCCGACGACAGCCGCGACGGTCGGCTACTTGCTGCCCGTCGTGTCGGTAGGCCTGGGCGCACTGTTGCTCGACGAGCAGGTAGGGCTGAGGGTGCTGGCAGGCATGGCAGTGGTTTTGGTCGGCGTCGCCATGACGCGCCCCACAGGGGCGCGGGGAACTGCGCGAGCAACCACGACGGCGCGCAAGCCGAAAACGGTCTACGCCCCGTAGAACAACGTCTCCACCACACCCCGAGCCCGCCGCGCGGTCCTCCGATACGCATCCAGCATGTCCCCCGCATGCCCGGGCCCGTACCCCAAGTACCGCCCCACAGCGGCCAGTTCGCGCGGCTCGGTGGGAAACGTGTCCCCGGCCCGCCCCCGCACCAGCATCACGGCATTTCGCACCCGCGTGGCCAACACCCAGGCCTCGTCCAGGATCTCGGCATCCTCACCCGAGATGAGCCCGGCAGCACACGCGGCGGCCAGCGCCTCCCGCGTACGGGTCGTACGGAGCCCCGGCTCGGCCCAGCCGTGCTGCAGCTGAAGCAGCTGCACGGTCCATTCGACGTCGGACAAACCCCCCGGCCCGAGCTTCGTGTGCAGCTTCGGGTCCGCGCCGCGGGGCAACCGCTCGGACTCCATCCGCGCCTTGAGCCGCCGGATCTCCCGTACGGCGTCCTCCCCGAGCCCCTGCGCCGGGTACCGCAGCGGATCGATGAGCTCGATGAAGCGCCGTCCCAACTCCTCGTCCCCGGCGACGGGTTCGGCCCGCAGCAGCGCCTGCGACTCCCAGACCAGCGACCACCGGCGGTAGTACGCCTCGTACGACTTCAGCGTCCGTACCAGCGGCCCGGACTTGCCCTCCGGGCGCAGGTCGGCGTCGATCAGCAGCGGCGGGTCGGCGCTCGGGAGCTGCAGCAGGCGGCGCATCTCGGAGACGACCTTGCCCGCGGCCTCGGCAGCCGACTGCTCGGGGACGCCGTTGCGCGGCTCGTGGACGAAGAGGACGTCCGCGTCGGAGCCGTAGCCGAGTTCGTGGCCGCCGAAGCGTCCCATGCCGATGACGGCGAAGCGGGTGGGCAGGGTGTCGCCCCAGGTGGCGCGGACGACCGCGCGGAGCGTGCCCGCGAGGGTCGCCGCGGTGAGGTCGGAGACGGCGCCGCCGACGCGGTCGACGAGGGCGCCCTGATCGGCCTCGACGGGCTGGGTCTCGGTGCCGTAGGAGCCGACGATGTCGGCGGCGGCGGTGCGGAACAGCTCGCGGCGGCGTACGCCACGGGCCGCGGCGACGGCCTGCTCGGCGCTGTCCGCGCGGCGGACGGCGGCGAGGACCTCCGGTTCCAGCGAGGCCCGGTCGCGGGGCGCGAGCCCTTCCTCGTCGCCGAGGAGCGCGACCGCCTCGGGGGCGCGCATCAGCAGGTCGGGGGCGAGGCGGCCGGCGGACAGGACCCGGGCGAGGTTCTCCGCGGCGGCGCCCTCGTCGCGGAGCAGCCGCAGGTACCACGGGGTCTTGCCCAACGCGTCCGAGACCTTGCGGAAGTTGAGCAGTCCGGCGTCCGGGTCGGCGGAGTCGGCGAACCAGCCCAGCAGCACGGGCAGGAGGGTGCGCTGGATGGCGGCCTTGCGGGTGACGCCGGAGGCGAGGGCCTCCAGGTGACGCAGGGCGGAGGCGGGGTCGGCGTACCCCAGCGCCACCAGTCGCTCCCGGGCCGCCTCCGGGCTCAACCTGGCTTCTCCCGGCGCCAGTTGGGCGGCGGCGTCGAGCAGCGGGCGGTAGAAGAGCTTCTCGTGCAGGCGCCGTACGACACTGCTGTGCCGCTTCCATTCGCGGTTCAGCTCGGCGACCGGGTCGGTGCGCAGGCCGAGGGAGCGGCCGATGCGGCGCAGGTCGGCCTCGTCCTCGGGGACGAGGTGGGTGCGGCGCAGCCGGAACAGCTGGATGCGGTGTTCCATGGAGCGCAGGAAGCGGTAGGCGTCGTCGAGTTGCACGGCGTCGTCGCGGCCGACGTAGCCGCCGGCGGCGAGGGCCTGGAGGGCGTCGAGGGTGGTGCCGCTGCGCAGCGAGGGATCGGCGCGGCCGTGCACCAACTGGAGGAGCTGGACGGCGAATTCGACGTCACGGAGTCCGCCGGGGCCGAGTTTCAGCTCCCGCTCGATCTCCGCCACGGGGATGTTCTCGACGACCCTCCGGCGCATCTTCTGCACGTCGGCGACGAAGTTCTCGCGCTCGGCGGCCTTCCAGACGAGGGGTTCGACGGCGGCGACGTACTCCTCGCCGAGCTCGATGTCCCCGGCGACCGGGCGGGCCTTGAGGAGGGCCTGGAACTCCCAGGTCTTGGCCCACCGCTGGTAGTAGGCGAGATGGGAGGAGAGCGTGCGGACCAGCGGACCGTTTCTGCCCTCGGGGCGGAGGTTGGCGTCGACGGGCCAGATGGAGCCCTCGACGGTGGTCTCGGAGCAGACCCGCATCATGTGCGAGGCGAGCTTGGTGGCGGCGCGCAGGGCCTTGCCCTCGTCGGCTCCGTCGACCGCCTCGCCCACGAAGATGACATCGACGTCGGAGACGTAGTTGAGCTCATGGCCCCCGCACTTGCCCATCGCGATGACGGCGAGCCGGCACAGGGCGGCGTCCTCGGGGGCGGCGGCGCGGGCGATCGCGAGGGCGGCGCGCAGGGTCGCGGTGGCGAGGTCGGCGAGCTCAGCGGCGGTCTCGGCCACATCGGTGGTGCCGCACACGTCACGGGCGGCGATGGACAGCAGGCAGCGGCGGTAGGCGACGCGCAGGGAGACCGGGTCGTCGGCCCCGGCGAGCCCGCGTTCGAACTCCTCCACGCCGGGGTGCAGATCGCGCGGCTCGTACATGACGAGCGCCTGCCAGTCCCCGGCGTGCCGGGCGAGGTGCTCGCCGAGCGCGGCGGAGGCGCCGAGCACCCCAAGGAGCCGGTCGCGCAGCGGCTTGGCCGCTATGACCGTGTCGAGCAGCTCGCGGTCGGTCTGCGCCTCCAGAAGCCGGACGAGGCCGTGCAGCGCGAGGTCGGGGTCGGCGGTGGCCCCGAGGGCCTCCAGCAGCACCGGGTCGTTGCGTACGCCGCTCAGCTCCGGCCCGTCCAGGAGCCGCTCGGCGGCGGAGGGATCGGTGAATCCGTGCCGGAGCAGCCTGCTGAACGTACTGCTCCTGCGCCCCGGCGCCGTCATCCCCGGCCCTCCCGTCGGATCAAGGTCGTACGCGACCCGCGTGATCTGCGGGATGTGCGTGATCTACCGCGATCGAGCCTAACCGCAGAGCCTGCGGGAAGCGCCGATGAGTTCCGGGCCGGAACGGGGTCTGCCCTGTATGACTCACGACATGACGCACGACGAACCCGATACCCGGCTGGACGAGCGCTACAGCGACCCGACCGCCACGGCCGTCCCCTGGTCGCGGGCCACGGCGCTGCTGGAGTCGGCGGAGCTGTTCTGGATCTCGACGGTACGGCCGGACGGGCGGCCGCATGTGACACCCCTGCCCGCGGTCTGGTCGGAGGGCGCCCTGCACTTCTGCACCGGCCCCGAGGAGCGCAAGGCCCTGAACCTCGCGGCGAACCCGCAGGTGGTGCTGACCACCGGGACGAACACCTGGGACAAGGGGTACGACCTGGTCGTGGAGGGCGAGGCGGTGCGCGTCGCCGACGACGGCCGGCTGCGCGCGCTGGCGGCCGCGTGGGAGGCGAAGTACGGCGAGTTCTGGCACTTCGACGTGCGGGACGGCAGCTTCCACCACGGCGGGGGGAGCGCTCTGGTCTTTTCGGTGGCGCCACGCACCGTTTTCGGCTTCGGTAAGGGGGAGCCGTTCAGTCAGACGCGATGGCGATTCATCTGAGGGAGCCTTGCCGTGAACATGAGCCTCGAAGTGATCCTCATGCCGGTCACCGACGTGGACCGGGCCAAGGAGTTCTACCGGGACAAGGTCGGTTTCCACGTGGACCTCGACGGCGAGGTGATGCCCGGCGTCCGGATCGTCCAGCTGACCCCGCCGGGCTCGGGCTGTTCGATCGCGCTCGTGGACGGCCTCCAGGTCCCGACCGGAACCCCGCAGCCGGGCACGTACCACGGCATGCAGCTGTGCGTGACGGACGCGAAGGCGGCGTACGAGGAGCTGACCGCGCGTGGTCTGGACGTGACCGAGCCGCAGTCCTTCGGCCCCCAGGACGGCGCCACGTTCATGTACTTCAAGGACCCGGACGGAAACGGCTGGGCGATCCAGGAGTACCGCCGCAGGGCCACGGAACCCCTCCACCAGGTGCTGGCGCAACTGGCAGAGGGGTAGCCGGCCTGCGCCTACAGCACCGGCAGGTTCTTCCGCAGCTCGAACGCGGTGACCTCGGAGCGGTACTCCTCCCACTCCTGGCGCTTGTTGCGCAGGAAGTGACGGGGGGTCGGGGCGACCTCGCGCAATCGACGTCGGCGCTGCGGTGACCTGCGGTCGAGGGGTCGTCACTGGTCGTTGTTGGTCACCGTGGGCCACCCTTCGACGGCCCACGGACGGCCCGGATCTGGAGGTAGGGCCACCTTGCCATCGCTTGACGGTGTGGACTTCTGAGGCAAGTCCGGTGTCACTCTGCGGACCCATCGAGTACGGATAGGCAGCGTCTAACGTGCTCGCGCACAGGCGGCTCGCGGTGCGCCCCAGCTGCCAGCGCTGCGTTCAACCAGGCTGGCCCCTTGGCGACGCCGAGCGCCGGAGCGAACTTTTCCAGTTCTCCAACCCTGACGAGCACGATCCCGACTTCTTCCAGATTCTCCAGTAGCCTTTTTGCGGCTACCGCCGCCTGGCCCTCGAATGCCGACTCGCCGAACTTCTTCAACAGGCTCCAGGGACTATCTTGCACCCGAAGATGAGCGAGGACCTCGCGCTTCGCTTCGGCATCATAATTTTCCATCTCCCTCCCTGCAAAAACCGATTGCACAGCCGCAATCACATCCCCAAGAGTTGTCGAACCTCGGGGTTGCCTGAAGGGTTGGGTCGCCACCTGATAGTCAGACTTCAGCGACTCCCAGTCCACCCCATACGCCCTAACCAGCCGGGAGATGTTGGATTCGTCATTCAAAATATCGATATCGGGTACCGCGACAACGGGAACAAAGATCGCCCTGAGCACCCTGACAAGCTTATAGATAGCCGCCTTACCGTACGAGGGAATGAACAGTACATCACTTGGAGGAATCGGCACCTCCGCCGGAGGCTCGTATTCATTGAGCGCCGCCGCATAGAACCGACAGTCTTGATCCGCCTCGGCAACAATCGTGAGCCGATGAAACAGCGAATCCAGGGCGTTCGTATATCTCAACAAAGGATCACCCCACAGGTCCCGAACATCTTCGACCGCGAGCTGATGAGCCTGTGAACCGCCGTCCATGCCCCGATCCAGGCGAACAATAGACACTTCCGCCTCGGAACCCAGGAGTCCCGTCAAGAGATTCTTGTCGTGAGTCGCAAGGATTACTTGAATTCCCTTCTCCCGGGCGAGGCGACCCAAGATTCGACCGAGCGCACTGGCCTGAGGCGGATGCAAGAATGCTTCCGGCTCATCGATCATGACAATACGCTGTTCAGCAGTTACGAGGGGCAGGATAAGAGCAATCAGGCTCTTGATCCCGTCCCCCTGCTCCGTTAGCGGTGGAAGGCTTGCGACCTCTTTTCGATAATCTGGAGTAACTGCATCGACAGGCGGCGCAGGGGTGGTAACTCTACCGATGCGCAGTTGAATCATTCGAGCCAAGGTGTCGAGCGTCAAATCGATACGGAAAACCTCACGACAAATTTCCCGGACTTCATTTAGCATTTGCACCGACTCCTCTAGTCGATGCATTACGTTTCGCGAGGGAGTTTCAAGACTCTCTCTCATCTCTTGCGGCTGAATGACACCGGCTCTTTGCCACGGGTCCGAGAATAGCAGCAATGTATCCGCTAGCGTTGAAAGTCTGTCGACCCCCCGCTGCCGATCGCCAAAGAATTGCCGCACATTGTGTTCATGCACGTTAGTCTGTCCAGGCGCACCGAACCAAAGCATCCCGTTTCGCGTGAACGCGCCCCCTTGCGCAATTAGCCATGCACACAGATCCTTGACGTCTCCGGAAGCATTAAACCGAATGTCGGTAACGAGCTGCCAGCGTGCAATGTCACTAGGGTTTCCAGGCTGACGTGCGGCAAGATTAGCAACTTGCCTAAGCAGCGTCGATTTGCCGACATTATTTCCGCCAACCACTACCGTCACGCCAACCGGCGGCGGGCTGACCGTTAGACCGTTTTCGAGGGTGATTGACTCGATCGAAAGTGCAAACCGGTCGGCTTCTCCACCACTTAGGTCCTCGGGAATAGTGACATTTTCCATGAACAGCCTGCCCCCTTCGCGTAGCGAGGTAGGCATCCTACTCAATCCCGCACATTCGGGCAGCCGGTATCGAGTTCTCGCGATCCGACTCTCGAAAATGAACACCCGTTCTGCAAGATCACTGCTTGACGACAGTTCACGGCAGGGGGACCCGGACACTGTGTCCGGGTCCCTTCGCCATGAGCCGCTCATTCTTGTCGTGGCCGATGACGAGCAGGGCCAACTACCTGCGTCGTCACCGACTCTGTACCGTGAGACAGGCCCCTACCACCCGCAGGAGGCAGCACGCAATGCGTGGTCTTGGAGATCACCTCAGCATCGGCGAACGTATCGCCTTCTACCGGAAGCGTCGCGGTTACACGCAAGAGGTGCTTGCCGGTCTGGTCGGGCGTAGCACCGACTGGTTGGCGAAGATCGAGACGGGGCGCCGGAAGCCTCCCCGGATCGACATGCTCGCGGAGCTGTCGCGCATCCTGCGCGTGCCCCTCGGGGATCTGCTCGGTCAGACCGTCCTCATGGAGGACGAGAAGCAGCAGGACGACGTTCCGGCCGTGCGCGACGCGCTCATGAGCCCGCGTCGGCTGTCTCGTCTGCTGTTCGGCCCCGAGGCTGAGGTGCAGCTCCCCACGCCGGCGCCTGTGGCCGTGCGCGTGGAGCAAGCCTGGAACGACTATCAGAGTGGGCGACTCGGTAGCGTCATCGCCGCGCTTCCCACACTCCTCCAGACTGCGCAAGAGCTGGAGGAGCGAGCCGCACGGCGCGGCGAAGACCGTAGCGACTGTTGGGCAGTGTCGGCCCGCACCCATCACCTCGCAGCGACGACCCTCGCGAAGATCGGTGAGTCGGACATCTCATGGCTCGCTGCGGAGCGTGCGATGCGTGCCGCAGACGAGTCCGACGACCCTCTCGTGCTGGCGTCCGCCGCACGGTCCGGCACGCACGCCCTGCTGGCCAACGGCCGGTACGACGACGCGTTGGAATTGGGCAACACCGCCGCCGCGTGGCTCTCGTCTCAGGTGACCGACAACGACCCTGCGGCGCTGAGTCTGCTGGGGATGATCCACCTGCGGGCGGCTGTCGCAGCGGCTCGCCACCAGGACCGGCCCACCGCAACCGGCCTGTTGGACCGAGCCGAGGAACTCGCGGATGACCTCGGCTCGGATGAGAACTACTGGCAGACCGGCTTCGGTCCCACGAACGTCCTGCTTCACCGCCTGTCGGTTGAGCTGGACCTCGACAACGTGTCGTACGTGGTGGAACACGGCCGGATCAACGTCGACCACATGCCGCAGGAACGCAGCGTGTCGCACCGCATCGACTTCGCCCGCGCCCTCTCGCTCAGCGGACAGGGCGATGAGGCGTTCACGGAACTCCGCACGGCCGAACGCACATCGCCGCAGCTCGTACGGACCAATCCGAGGGTGCGCGAGACGCTGCGGGACCTGATCAAGCAATCGCCTGTCACCGGCGGCTCGCGATCGTCTGAGGTGTTCGTGATGGCTCAACGGTGCAGGGCGGTGCAGTGAGTTCAGGCAAGCGTGGGGTGCTCGGAGTCGTCGGGTCGGCGGCCGGAGGCGTGGAGGCGCTGCGTACTGGTCTGGTTGAGCCCGCGATGGAGCGCGGATGGCAGGTGGCTGTCACCCTGACGCCGACCGCAGGTCAGTGGCTACGGATGAGCGGCGAGGTCGAGCGGTTGGAGAAGCTGACCGGTCTGCCCGTGCGCGACGAACCGCGCCTGCCTGGCGAGGCACGACCACACCCACCGGTTGATTGCTACGTCGTAGCCCCCGCATCGGCCAACATGGTTGCCAAGCTCGCTACGGGCCTGATGGACAACCAGGCTCTGACTCAAGTGGGCGAGGCAATCGGCACCCTCGGGTTGCCGGTCGTCGTCTTCCCCCGGGTGAACGCGGCGCACGCCCGCCACCCCGCGTGGCAGCACCACATCGACACCCTGCGAGCTGGGGGCGTACGCATCATCGACGACCCGGATGTGTGGCCGTTGTACGAGCCGCGCGAGGCGCCAGCGGGGCGCGAACTCCCCTGGGGGGCAGTCCTGGAAGCCGTGGACGAAGCTACTCAATGACGAGTCGTCAACCCTCCTGAGCTGCAAGGAAAGAGGACCCGGACACTCTGTCCGGGTCCTCCGCCGTTCACGGCTACATGCTCGTTGCCATGCCAGGGATCAATGAGCGAAGCGGCGAGCTGGAATGCATGACTCCTGCTGAACTCGCTTTGATCAAAGCGAGTTTGAGGGAGGCACGCCTCAGGGTCGAAGACCTGCTGAGGCGTGCGGATGACCTCACGGCGACGGTGGAGTCTCGCTACCCACGAGCCTCTCAAGCCGGTCAAGCCGCTCCCCGAGTGACCGGAGAGCGTCATGGATCGTGCTGAGTTCTGCGGCCAAGGCCGCGAAAGCAGGGCTGCTGCCCGGCTCGGTGCCGAGGGGTGCGGCAGGGTCTCGGACGAACGTCCCGCGCCCCTGCTGAGTGAGGATCAGCCCCTCGTCGCGGAGTTGGCCGTACGCGCTCTGAACGGTCATGAGCTGCACGCCAAGTTCCTTGGCAAGGGCGCGAGCTGCTGGGAGCCGGTCCCCCGCGCCGTACTCGCGATCGGGGCCCGTGATCTTCTCGCGGAACTGCGCCGCGATCTCCTTGGCCGTCGGCGTGGACTTGGGCGCTTCGAGGCTCTGATCCATGCCCCCGAGAGTAACCGGACCTAGGTCAATCTCACGCTGTTCTGCCGCACCCTCTTGACAGTCAGATTGACCTAGGTCAATCTGAAGTCACGCCGGAAGGTGAGGCCCGAAAGGGATTCGGCATCCGAACTCGTAAGTGCTTGACCTGCACAAATAGCGCCCGGAGGCAAGGCCCGGAGCAAGCGCTACGAAGAACTGAATAGTGATCGTGCGGGGCTGACGCAGAGTCGGCGGTCGCGGTAGGTGCCTAGGGCGAGGGTCCGGGGGCAAACCGCCGTGATGGACGTCGGTTCTCCCTTACGCGCTTGGCAGGCGCCACCCGGTCTCGGGTGTGGGGAAGTACAGCGGGGCCCCAACGCACGTGGCGGCAAGAGTGAGACCGCCCCCGCGACGACCGGGTGATGTCGTCGGCGGCACGCCACCCTGCACCGATTCGTGCAGGCCGCCTGCTGGCGTCAGAGCAGCGACGATGACGCACCCGATTCACCGGCTCGGGACCGGTCCGCTACCAATGGCGGGCCGGTGAAGCCGCCACCGCCCCGATGGTCGCAGGACCGGTTCGACTCCGGTCCGGGGCACTTCCCCCTGGCCGTGTTGCGGCTGGGGTTCTGCCGGGGCGGGCGCCGTCTCACCACCACGCCTGCGCCTGCTCCGGCCCTTCCCGTCCCTCCACCTGAGGAGCAGTAATGGACCAGCACGACCTGAACTCCATCGCTGAGCGCATCGCGTCTGCTGCCGCTGAGTTCGGCCCCGGCTACCAGCCGACGCCCACGCAGAAGGCGGATGCCGCATCGGTGCTGCGGGACATGATCCAGGCGGCCGAGGCGCACGGCGTGACGTTCGCTGACTTCGACGCGGTCGCCCACTTCGCCCGTCTGGCCATCCAGCTGGTCCAGTCCCGCGACGAGAGCCGGTGACCGCCATGGAAGGCGCCGTCTTCGCCGCCGTGTTCGTCGCCCTGTACGTCGCTCACAGCGTGGGTGACCACTGGGTACAGACCTCCCACCAGTCCGCGAACAAAGGCCGCCCCGGCTGGGTCGGCCGCCTCGCCGACGCCCGGCACGTCTCCACCCTGACGCTGACCAAGCTGGCCGTGCTGCTGCCGGTTGCGTGGCTGCTCGATCTGCGCCTGTCGGTCCTCGGCACCGTGCTGGGACTGGGCGTGGATGCGCTCACGCATTGGTGGGCGGACCGGCGCAGCACGCTGGCCCGGCTCGCTGAGGTGCTCGGGTTGGGCGGGTTCTACCGGCTCGGGGCCCGCGCGCCGGCCGCGACGACAACCCGCACATCGGCACCGGTGCCTACGCCCTTGACCAGTCCTTCCACCACCTGTGGCTGCTGGTTGCCGCGCTGGTCATTGCCACCGTCTGACCCCTCGTATCACCGCCCCGATGGTCGCAGGCCGGGTTCGACTCCCGGCCGGGGCACTCTCCGCACCCGCGCTGCGGCTTGGGGTTCTTCCGCAGCAGTCGCCGTCTCACCAACACGCCTGCGTCTGCTGCGGCCCTCTTCCGTCCCTCCCATTTCAGGAGCATTCATGCGTGCCTACATCGGCCGTCAACAGGCCGTTACTGCTGAGGACTTCGCGGAACTCGCGCTCGGCACCCCACCGGAACTCTGGCTCGGGGTCGAGGGCGAGACCGAGATGGAGCGCGCGGCCCGTGAGGACGCCGCCCGTGACATCCTCGCCGACCACCCCGAGATGTACGACGACCTGATCCGGATGGCCGCGCAGGTCATCGAGGAACACCCGGACCTGGTCGACGTTGTCCCGCTGCCCCGCCCCGCCCGCCGCCGGCGCACGGCCCGCAAGGGGGTTGCGGCATGACCACGACGCCCGCCACCCCGGAGGCGGCGCCGTCTGGGGTGCCGCCGCTGACCCGCCCGGAAATGGGGCTCGCCGGTATCGGTGCGCTCGCCGCGGCCGGGGTCGGCGCGCTCGGTCTGATCTCCTCCTTCGACGCGGTGTCCGCTGCCGCGCTGCGGTGGGGGTTCGGTGAGCCGTGGATGCTGCCGGTCGGTATCGACGTGGCCATCCCGGTGTTCACCGTCGCCAACCTGCTGCTGATCCGGATGGACATGGCGCTCGCCTGGGTGCGGTTCGTGCCCTGGGTGCTCACCCTGATCACCTGCGGCCTGAACATCGCCGCCGGACAGAGCCTGTCAGCCCGGGTCGCGCACGGCACCATGCCGGTGCTGTGGGTGGTGTTCTCCGAGATCGGCGCGCACATCTACGCCGTGCGCATCGGCGCCGCCACCGGCCGCCGCATGGAGAAGATCCGGTTCTCCCGCTGGCTGCTCGCCTTCCCCTCCACCTTCGCGTTGTGGCGGCGCATGACGCTGTGGGAGATCACCTCCTACAGCGAGGCGCTGGCGCGGGAGAAGGAGCGGCAGTTGGCCCGCGCGGACCTACGCGAGCGCTACGGCCGCCGGTGGCGCTCGCAGACCCCGCGGCGCGAGCGCGTGATGCTGCGCATGGGCGACCTCGCCCCCACCACCGCGCTGCCGGTCGACCCCGAGCCGGAGCCGGAGCAGGCCCCGCAGGAGCTGAAGGCCGAGGCGCCCAAGGCGCCGCGCAAGCGGCCCGCCAGGAGCAAGGCCAAGACGCAGCGCACCTTCGAGGAGCTGCTGACCGAGGCGCGCAAGGAGACCGAGGGCTGGTCGGACGGGGAGCTGACCGCGGACCGTATCCGCACTGCGGTGCACGTCTCGCAGGCCAACGCCCGCATCCTGCGCGACACCCTCAAGGCGGAGCGTGCTGAGGGCCGCCCGCTGCACGCGGTCGACACCCCCGTCACCGACGCGGGCCCGTCTGACGACTCGGCTGAGGCAGCCTGATGGCCGCGTACGCCAAGTGCTACGACCCCGCCGGCGCCCGGTTCGGGGTGCCCACGTATCCGTGGCACTTCGCCCCGGACGGCTACGCCACCCGACGCCAGTTACGCGAGCGCGGGTTACGTCCCGGCGGTCAGCCGGTGGCCGCGCAGGTGATGCGCTGCCACCGGGGCCGCAAGACGGGCGTGCAGGTCGCCTACCTCTACCGCGTCGACCTCGCCAAGCCGGTGCGGCCGATGACGTCGCGCAAGTGGGGCGCCCTCGCGTTGGCGATGCTGGCCCGCCGCACCTGCCCGATCTGCCGGATCACCTACAGCTACTGCCTGCCGACCTCCCTCGGCTGCTGCGTGCTCTGCGCCTACCCCGACACCACCACACCCGCCAACTCCGCACTCTCAAAGAGGGGTTGAACCCATGCCCAAGCCCGACACCCGCCGCCTGGACCGCGACATCCGGCTCGCACAGGACAAGATCGAAGCGGTGCGCAAGCACGAGTGGTGGCCGCTGACCGGCTCCGAGCGCCGACAGATCATGGGCGCCCTCGCCGGAGGCTCGCTGAAGGTGGCGCGGGGCAAGAGCCCCGCCCGCGCGGAACGCAGGCTGGAGATGCTGACGCAGTCGGTGACGAACCGGCTCACGTCGGAGCTGCGCGCGCTGGAGAAGGAGCGGCAGCGCGTCGTGGACGAGTTTGCCACCGCCAAGGCCGCCAAGAAGTCATCGAGTTGGTGGTGACCATGGCGGCCAAGCAGACGCCGCCGGGCGAGTGCCCGCAGTGCTGGCAGCACGCCCACGACCGCAGCATCCACCGCAGGCTCAAGCCCCGGCAGGACTGCCCGGCGTGCGTGGACCACATGCTCAACGGCTGCCCCAACCCCGTGCCCAAGAAGACGTCCAGTTGGTGGTGACCGCCGCCCCTCAACGGCCCTACAAGGCACGCACTTTGCGTGCCCAGCTACGGCCTATCTGCACCGATTCTCTGTCTACGGGCCCGACCGCCCACCTCCTACAGCGTTCGGCCGGGCCCCCTCCCGCAGATCTGGAAGGAACCTTCAGTGAAGCACCCCGACGACGACAACGAACTCTTCAACCGACTCGAAGCCGAGATGGCCGCCGACTCCCGCCCCGACCCGGGGGGCGAGGTAGTCGACCTCGACAAGGCACGATCGGCCCGGACCGAGTCGGCCGACCCGACCGCCCGACCCGCCGCCGACCGGTCGGCCGACTCCCGCGACAGTGGGGCGGGTGCCGAGTCGGGCGACCCGACCGCCCGCGTCATGGTCGATGGGTCGGCTCCGGCCGCGACCGGTCCGGGCTACCTCGGGCGGCTCGCCGGTGCCCGCCGCCGCGCGGTCGTGCCGGTGTGGCTGCGCTCGCTTTCCGAACTACGCACCGCTACCGGGTGGGTGGCCCGCCACTACGCCCATTCGCTGGGCTATCACGCGCTGCGTTCCCCGGTCTACGCCGTCCGCCTCACCTTCCAGGCACCCACCGGGGCCGCCCGCTTCGTGGGCGGGGTGATGCGGTGGGTCGCCGACCGCGAGGGTGAGCCGGTCCGGCTCGCCGCGGTGCGCCGCGAGGACGCAGCCGAGTACCTGAAACTGTCGCGGCAGCGCGACGGACGCGTCCGACTGCGCACTCTGGTGACGGTGCTCGCCATGTTCATCGGCCTGGGGGCCGCGCTCGCCCTGTACGTGCTGGGCCCCGACTGGCTGAAGGCGTTCACAGTCGGCACGGTCGTGCTCGCCCTCGGCTACGCCGGCCGCAAGGCGGACGCACCGGTCATCCACCGCGCCGTGGAAGTCCCCAAGGCAACCAAGCTCACGTCCGACATCGTGCTCCGGGCCCTCGGCTCGCTGGGCATCCCGGCCATCAATCAGGCGCAGGCCAAGGGCCGGGACGGCTTCGAGTTCACCGCCCCGATCACCCGCGACGGCCCCGGCTGGCGTGCCGAGGGCAACCTCCCCTACGGCGTGACCGTCACCGACATCATCGAGCGCCGGGAGCGGCTCGCATCGGGTCTGCGCCGCCCGCTGGGCTGTGTGTGGCCGGAGGCGGTGGCCGATGAGCACACCGGGCGCCTGGTGTTGTGGGTGGGAGATCAGGACATGAACCGGGCCAACCAGCCCGCATGGTCGCTGGCCAAGTCGGGACTGGTGGATCTGTTCAAGCCGGTCGACTTCTCCACCGACCAGCGGGGCCGCTGGGTGGGCCTGACGTTCATGTACATCGCGGCGATCATCGGTGCGATCCCGCGCATGGGCAAGACGTTCCTCCTGCGCCTGTTCGCCCTCATCGCCGCCCTCGACCCGCGCGCGGAGCTGCACACCTACGACCTGAAGGGCACCGGCGACCTCGACCCGGTCGGCGAGCACGTCTCCTACCGCCACCGCGCCGGCGAGGAAGACGAAGACATCGAGTACGCGATCGCCGACATGCGCGAGGTACGCGGTGAACTGCGCCGCCGCGCCAAGGTGATCCGCTCCCTGCCCCGGGACATCTGCCCCGAGTCGAAGGTGACCTCGGAGCTTGCGTCCAAGCCGAGTCTGGGACTGCACCCCATCGTCATCTGCGTGGACGAGTGCCAGGTGTGGTTCGAGCACGACAAGTACGGCAAGGAGTTCGAGGAGATCTGCACCGACCTGGTCAAGCGGGGACCTGCCACCGGGATCGTGCTGATGCTGGCCACCCAGCGCCCGGACGCCAAGTCGCTGCCCACCGGCATCTCCGCCAACGCGGGCGTGCGGGTGTGCATGAAGGTGATGGGCCAGACCGAGAACGACATGGTCCTGGGCACCTCCGCCTACAAGCGGGGCGTGCGCGCCACCATGTTCGCCTGGGCCGACAAGGGCATCGCCTACCTGGTCGGCGACGGCTCCGACGCCCGCATCATCCGCAGCGTGTACGTGGACGCTCCCACCGCCGAACGGGTCGCCCTGCGAGCCCGTAAGGCACGCGAGGACGCCGGCACGCTCGCCGGGTACGCGCTGGGGGACGAGCCGGAGCCGACGACCAGCGGCTATGACCTGCTGCGAGACATCCTCGCCGTGGTCCCGGCCGACGAACCCAAGGTGTGGTCCGAGACCGTGGCCGCCCGGCTCGGTGAACTGCGGCCCGAGGTCTACGACGGCTGGGACCCCGAGGCTCTCGCTGCCGCGCTCAAGCCGCACGGCATCTCCACCATCCAGGTGGGCCGCCGGGTCAACGGCAAGGTGGTCAACCGGCGGGGTATCGACCGCTCCCACATCGTCGCCGCGATTGCGGAGCGTGACGGAAACCGGGACGTGGGCTGAGCGTCTGGGGCCGCTAGCGCTAGCGGCACACCCCGCTAACGTTAGCGGCCCCGCTAGCGCCCCAAACCCACTCTGATCAGGCCGCTAGCGGATAGCGGCCCACCTGCGGAAACCCCTGAAAACCGCCTGGAAGGGCTCGTGATGACCCCTGTCCTGCTCGCTATCACCCTCCTCATCGGAATCACGCTCTGTTACGTGTCGGTGTGTGCGGTGTCGCCGTTCGGCCCCTGCCGCAAGTGCTCCGGCTGGGGCTTCGCCATGAAGTCCGACCGCAAGGGACGCCTCAAGCGCGGCAAGGACTGCCGCCGCTGCAACGCCACCGGCCGCCGCATACGCATCGGCCGCTGGCTCTACAACCGGTGGGCCCGCATCTACCGCGCGGGCACCGACACCCCGCGCTCGGAGGCGTCGCGATGACCCTGAATCTCTCCGCGGTGTTGCTGTTCGCCCTCGCCTCCGTCGTCGCCGTCCGCTCCCGCGCCGCCAACGGGGGCGCTGCGGTGGTGCTGTTCCTGTTCGGGTTCTTCACCGCAGGGACCGGCGCCTACGGCCCCATCCGCGACCTCGTGGCCTCCTTCGCCCGCTTCCTGACCTCGCTCGGCTGAGAGGACAACTCCCATGCACGACAACACCGTTGCCCCGCACTGGGTGGCCGCCGCGCTGCCCAAGGCCGCGCCCGCGCTCGCCACCTCCACGGTGCTGATCCTGGCCCGGATCTGGAACGCCCACGGCGCCGAACACTCCGTCGGCAACGCCGTGCTCATGACGGCCCTGTCCATGGGTGCCGCCGCCGCGGGCGTGGTCGCGGGCAACGCCACCGGCGACACCGTCCTGGTCGGCACCGCGTTCGCCGCCTCCGGCGCCCTCGCGTTCGCCGGGGTGGCCGGATACGCCGACGGCCTGCCCCTGCCGCTGCTGCTGTGGTCGCTGGCCACCGCCGGCGCCTACGGGCTCGCTGCCCGCTACTGGCGCACCGATCGCCGCGAAACCGTCGCCTACCAGCGCGAGACCAGCGAGCGACGCGAGGAATACGCCCACCTCGAACGCGTGGAAACCATCCGCGCCACCGCACAGGTCGAGGTCGCGCAAGCCGGTGCCGTCTACGCCGAACAGCTCGCCGCCGCCCTCATCCACCGCGCCGCCCTGCCCGGCTACGACCCCGTCGCGCTGGAACGCGCCGGACTGCCAGAGCTTCCCAACCCGGACCACTAGCTACGCCCGAGGCGGGCGCCGTCTCACCACAAGCCTGCGCCCGCCCCGGTTCTCCCGTCCCTCCAAGAGAGCAGGAGACCTACAGCATGACCCATCGTCCCTCCGTGCCGCCGGAGGGCGGCAACATCAGCCTGTGCACCGGCTCCGCCGCGTTGGACCTGGCCGTGGAAGCCGTCACCGGCTTACCCACGACCCTGGTCGGCGAGAAGGACCCGGCCGCCTCCCGACTGCTCGCCGCCCGCATGCCCGACGCCCGCAACCTGGGCGACATCACCGCCGTCGACTGGCCCGCGCTCGCCGCGTCGGTACCCCGTCCGGCGGCGTTGACGGCCGGATTTCCCTGCCAGGACATCTCCAACGCCGGACCTCGGGGAGGGATCGCCGGTGACCGCTCGGGACTGTGGAAAACCATCGCCCACGGAGCCATTCGCCATCTTCGACCCCGACTCGTCTTCCTGGAAAACGTCGCTGCCCTCCGCTCCCGGGGACTCGACGTCGTCGCCGCCGACCTGGCCGCGCTCGGGTATGACGCGCGGTGGATGTGCCTACGCGCTGGAGATCCCGAAGTCGGAGCCTGCCACCGCCGCGACCGCTGGTTCGCCGTCGCGTATCCCGCTGCTGAAGACCCCCACCTCCCAGTTGGGCCGCAACGGGGGACCGCAGCACCCGGACAAGCGCAGGGCGGGCGGGCACGGACCCACGCTGGAGGACGAAGTGGTCTTCTTGCTGCCCCCGGCCGAGGCCTGAGGCTGCTGCCCACCCCGGCCGCCGCCGACGGCACCGGCGGCCCCGGCACTTCCCCCAAACGGAAGGGCGGGATGAACCTGCGCACCGCCGTCACCCTGCTGCCCACCCCGGCGGCGCGGGACTGGAAGTCGGGCGCCTCCAACCTGATCGGCACCAACTCCCGCCCGCTCAACGAGGTAGTGGTCAACCTGCTGCCCACGCCGAAGGCGTCGGACGGGCCGCACGGTGGACCCAACCAGCGAGACAGCGCCGGGAACTACTACCTGCCCGGCCAGGCCGTGCGGCTCGACGGACAGTGGGTGGCCACCAACGGCACCGACTACGGGCCCGCCATCCACCGGTGGGAGGCCGTCCTCGGACGGCCCGCGCCGGAGCCGACCGAGCCGGGTACTAAGGGCAACCGCCGCCTGTCCCCGGCGTTCGTGGAATGGATGATGGGCGCCGATCCCGGCTGGGTCACCGGCACGGACCTGGGCCTGTCCCGCTCCGACCAGCTCAAGATCCTCGGCAACGGGGTGGTCATCCATCAGGCCACACTGGCCTACCGCACCCTGCTCGCTGCCACCGTGCCCGAAGCAGCGGATGACGAACCGGCCCAACTCGCTCTCGACATCGCCTAGATACGCCCGAGGCGGGCGCCGTCTCACCACAAGCCTGCGCCCGCCCCGGTTCTCCCGTCCCTCCAAGAGAGCAGGAGACATCCAGCATGACCCAACGAGCGTCCATCGGCGAGGGCCGACCGGCCCAAACCACCCCCTTGTGCACCGCGCTGAACCTCGCCTCCGCCGGCGTGCCGGTGTTGCCGCTGTGGCGCGGCAAGGTGCCCGTCGGCAACTGCCCCGGCTGCATCCGCAACGCGTGCGGCGGACGGCAGAACATGAAGACTGCGGGACCTTGCACCTGCCCGGCCCCCTGCCACGCATGGGCCGCCGCCACCACCGACCCCGACGTCCTCACCTCCCCGGTGTGGGCGCGCGCCTGGCGGGAGGCGGCAGGCGTGGGCTACCACCCGGGCGGCGCCCGCCTCACCGTCGTTGACCTCGACACCCCCGACGCCGTGGCATGGGCACAGCGGAACCTGCCCGCCACCCGGACCGTGCCCACCACACGCGGCCAGCACTGGATCTACCGAGGCGTCATGCGCTCGTGCAACGGCGTCCGGCCCGGCGTGGACATCAAGTCGTCCATGGCCTATGCCCGCTATCTCGGGTCTGGCACCGGCCGCATCGCGGCCCTGCCGGATGCCGTCCGGGCGCTCACCGCGAGGACACCGACGATCCGGCCGACGCCTCCCGCCGGCACTGTGCCGGGCGGGGACGGGGCGTGCCCCCACCGCACGCCCGCCTACCTGGAACGCGGCATCACCATGGCGGAGCAGCAGATCACGGCCGCGCGCAGCGCGATCCACCACACCGTCTACCGCACCTTCTTGGCGGTGCTGTCGGCCCATGGCCGTTGCGGCTGCCTCACCGACGCCCACATCGCCCGGCTGTTCGCCGCCGCGCAGATCAAGGGCGAAACCCCGCGGCACTGCACCGACGCGTGGACCAACGCCCGTACCAGGTTGGGACTTTAGGCATGTCCGACGACGAGAAGGACCCTGCACGCAAGGTCATCTCCGACTACGCGCAAGCCAACTTCCGGTACTTCCGCACCGCTGACGGAACCGTGTACGCCCAGCGCAACGGCCACCCCGTGGCACGCCCGATGCGCTCCCAGGGCACCACCGGCAGCCACCGCCAGGAACTCATGGTCGGCATGTTCAAAGACGGGGTCGGCGTGTTCAACGGAACTGCACTCAAGGAGGCGTTGGACTTGATCGAAGCGCTCGCGCTGACCGAGGACGTGCAGCCCGTGCACATCCGCGTGGCCCCCGGCTTCGACGGGGCCACGTGGCTGGACCTGGGCCGCGACGACGGTCAGTCGGTCCGTATCCACCCCACCGGCTGGGACATCGCCGTTCCCGATCCGCGTGAGGTGTGCTGGCGGCGTACCCAGCTCACCGGGGAGCTGCCCCTGCCGGCCAAGGGCACCAACGGCAAGGGCCTCGACCTGTTGCTGGGATTGTGCAACTTCGCCAACGCGGAGGCCGAGTGCCTGGCCATCGCGTGGCTGATCGGCTGCCTCGGGCCATCGGTGCCGGTTCCTGCGCCGTTCCTCACCGGACCGCAGGGGGCGGGCAAGTCCACCGGCGGCCGGATGCTCATCCGCATCATCGAGGGCATGAGCGGCGACCTGCGCCGCGCTCCGAAGGATGAGGAGAACCTGATCGCGGCGGTGGCGGCCGGATGGGTCACCGCCCTGGACAACCTCTCCCACATGACCCCGGACCTGTCCGATGCCATGTGCTGCATCGTCACCGGCGCGGAGAACGTCAAGCGGGCCCTGTGGACCGATGGCGACGTGTTCCGTGTCGGCTACCGCCGCCCGCTGCTGCTGACCGGTATCGACGTGGGCGTGATCCGCCCCGACCTCGCCGAACGGCTGCTGCCGCTGCGGCTGGAACGGCCCAAGGTGCGGCGCACGGAGGCGGAGTTGTGGGCGGAGTACGCGGAGGCGCTGCCCGTGGTCCTAGGCTCGCTCCTGGACCTCACGGTCAAGGTGCGTGCGGTGGAGGCGGAGACCCCGACCGATCTGCGGATGGCGGACTTCGCGCACCTGTGCGCCCAGCTCGATGCCGCCACCGGCTGGGGGGCGCTCACGGCCTACCGGGCCAGTCTCGATGACCTCAACGACGACGTCATCGAAGGTGACCTGCTTGCGCAGACCGTCCTCAGGCACGCTGACAGCCTCGATCCGGGCACCGATCAGCGGATGACGTCCACGGAGTGGCTGCACCTCCTCAGCGGCCTCTACAGCGGCGAGGACTGCCGTCCGCTGCCCCGAGGGTGGCCGACCACGGGCAAGGTGCTCTCCGACCGGCTCAAGCGGCTTCAGCCGACGCTCGCCGCCCGCGGGGTCCTCATCGACTCCGGCCGCACCGCTGAGGGCCGCTACCTCGAAATGACCCGCACGGCGGCCCCGCCGCCGCACGACCAGAAGCCGATGTTCTGACCCACGCTCCCGCAGCGTCGTCCCCCGGACAAGCAAGAAGAGCACCACCGGCGAGGCGTGCTCTTCTTGCTGTTCGGCGGAACGCCGCCCAAGGGTCGCGCCGCGAAGCGGCTCCTTCTTCACACTTGAAGCCGCACCGCAACAGAAACCACCCCCTCTTTTTGTCCTAAGAGAGAAACGCTGCGTCATCTGCGTCATGCGGACCGAAAAACGGCCCCTGACCTGCGGCAACGACCATGACGCAGACGGCCGCGCCTGCGTCATCCTGCGTCATCTGCGTCATGGGCTGCGTCACCGATGACGCAGCCCATGACGCACCGATGACGCACGCCCAAACCGCTGCGTCATACAAAGCCGCTGGTCAGAAGCGCGAATGACGTTGATGACGCAATGACGCAGAAATCCGAGCCTCGGACAGGCCCGGTCCCACCCGGCCCCTGGGACCAACTCTCCCTGCCTCAAACCGTGGAGGACTCAGTGAGCGCGCCCGCCCCCGCCAGTGACGACCCCCGCGCCACTCTCCGAGGCGGCCTCCCCGACCGGTACCTCACCCCCGACGACATCGCCGAGATGTTCGAGGTACCCATCGAGACCGTCTACCAGTGGCGTAAGAAGCGCACCGGCCCGCCCGGCTTCCGCATCGGCAAACACCTCCGCTACGACCCCGCCGACGTGCATGCCTACGTCACCCGACGCAAGGACGCCGACCGCAACGCCGCGTAGCTGAACACCCACCGCACATAGCAGGGAGAGCCGTCACCAACGGCTCTCCCTGCTGTCTGTCGAGAGAGGAACGCCGCCACATGGCCGGCCACATCCAAGACCGCTGGTACAAGACCGAAACCGACCCCAACGGCAAACCCCGTCGTGTGCGAACCGACCGCTACGGGGCGGGCCTCCGCTACCGAGCCCGCTACATCGGTCCGGACGGGACCGAGAAGAGCAAGTCGTTCCCTGACGGACAGAAGCGACTGGCCGACCAGTGGCTCGCTCACATCGAAGCAGACATGTCGCGGGGCCAGTACGTGGACCCCGCCGCAAGCCGGGTGACCTTCCGCCAGTACGCCGAAAAGTGGCTGAGCACGCAGACCACCGACATGACCACGCGTGAGTCCGTGGAATCCGCAATCCGCGGCCACGCAATTCCCTATCTGGGGTCACGCCCCCTCGGCTCGTTCAAGCCGGAGAACATCCGGGACTGGCTGAGCGCTTTGGAACGGGCCGTACAGGCGTCGTCGTACCGGCGCGTGATCTACAACGGCGTGGCGACCATCTTCAACGCAGCCGTTGACGACGGTCACCTGTCAAAGAACCCCTGTCACGCACAGTCCGTGCGTCCACCGGCACCAGGAAGTGGACGGGTCGTGCCATGGACCGCAGAGCGTGTCTTCGCCGTGCGGGCAGCACTGCCCGAGCGATTCCACGCGACCGTCGACCTCGGAGGCGGATGCGGACTCCGGCAAGGGGAGATCTTCGGGTTGCCCGTCGATGAGATCAGCTTCGACACCGGATGGCTCCACATCGTGAACCAGGTGAAGGTGACGAAGGAGGGTCTCGTATTCGCCCCACCGAAGCGCAACAAGCTCCGTGACGTCCCCCTGCCGGATCGCGTGGCGCACGTCCTCAAGCAGCACATGGACGCGTTCCCTCCAGTGGAGATCACCTTGCCCTGGCTCCGAGTGGGCGGCCCGCCCGTCACGAAGCGGTTGCTGTTCACCCGGCTCGATGGGAGAGGTGCGGTTCGGCGTACGGACTTCAACGACCGCGCTTGGAAGCCCGCTCTCGTCGCGGCTGGAGTCATCCCCGCCCCGAAACCGGGTGAGCGCCACCAGGCCGCCCGCGAACACGGCATGCACGCCCTGAGGCACTTCTATGCCTCGGTCCTGCTGGACGTCGGCGAGAACGTCAAGGCGCTGAGCAACTACCTCGGACACAACGATCCGGGGTTCACGCTCCGCGTGTACACGCACCTCATGCCCAGCAGCGACGCACGGGCCCGGAAGGCCGTGGACGGCCTGTACGAGGGGACCGATTCGGGGCCTGACGGCCCAGAGACGGCCCAGGGTCAGTGAGACGCGATAGGGCCGACGGTCCGCGACCGTCGGCCCTATCCGCCGAACCAGCAGGAAAACCGCTCTGACCTGCGCCTACAGCACCGGCAGGTTCTTCCGCAGCTCGAAGGCCGTGACCTCGGAGCGGTACTCCTCCCACTCCTGGCGCTTGTTGCGCAGGAAGAAGTCGAAGACGTGCTCGCCGAGGGTCTCGGCGACCAGGTCGCTGCGCTCCATCAGGGTCAGGGCCTCGCCGAGGTTCTGCGGGAGGGGCTCGATGCCCATCGCGCGGCGCTCGGCGTCCGAGAGCGCCCAGACGTCGTCCTCGGCGCCCGGCGGGAGCTCGTAGCCCTCCTCGATGCCCTTGAGGCCGGCCGCCAGCAGGACGGCGTAGGCCAGGTACGGGTTGGCGCCGGAGTCGATCGAGCGGACCTCGATACGGGCCGAGCCGGTCTTGCCGGGCTTGTACATCGGAACGCGGACCAGGGCGCTGCGGTTGTTGTGGCCCCAGCAGATGTACGAGGGGGCCTCGCCGCCGGCGCCCGCCGTGCGCTCGGAGCCGCCCCAGATGCGCTTGTACGAGTTCACCCACTGGTTGGTGACCGCGGAGATCTCGGCGGAGTGCTTCAGCAGGCCCGCGATGAAGGAGCGGCCGACCTTGGAGAGCTGGTACTCGGCGCCCGACTCGTAGAACGCGTTGCGGTCGCCCTCGAAGAGGGAGAGGTGGGTGTGCATGCCGCTGCCCGGGTGCTCCGAGAACGGCTTCGGCATGAACGTCGCCTGGACGCCCTGTTCCAGCGCCACCTGCTTCATGACCAGGCGGAACGTCATGATGTTGTCGGCCGTGGAGAGCGCGTCGGCGTAGCGGAGGTCGATCTCCTGCTGGCCGGGCGCGCCCTCGTGGTGGGAGAACTCGACCGAGATGCCCATCGACTCCAGCATGGTGATCGCCTGGCGGCGGAAGTCCATGCCGATGTTCTGCGGGGTGTGGTCGAAGTAGCCGGAGTTGTCGGCCGGGGTGGGGCGCGAGCCGTCGAGGGGCTTGTCCTTCAGGAGGAAGAACTCGATCTCGGGGTGCGTGTAGAAGGTGAAGCCGAGGTCGGAGGTGCGGGCCAGGGCGCGCTTGAGGACGTAGCGGGGGTCCGCGAAGGACGGGGAGCCGTCCGGCATCAGGATGTCGCAGAACATCCGGGCGGTGCCGGGGGCCTCGGCGCGCCAGGGCAGGATCTGGAACGTCGACGGGTCCGGCTTGGCGATCATGTCGGACTCGTAGACCCGGGCGAAGCCCTCGATCGCGGAGCCGTCGAAGCCGATGCCCTCGTCGAAGGCCTGCTCCAGCTCGGCCGGAGCCACGGCGACGGACTTGAGGAAGCCCAGCACGTCCGTGAACCACAGGCGTACGAACCGGATGTCGCGCTCCTCCAACGTCCGGAGCACGAACTCCTGCTGCTTGTCCATCTAGCTTCCCCATCCTTGCTGGTCAGGCCGCCTGCCTCCGGTCCCGCGAGAGACGGTTGGGCACCTGAGCATCCCACCACAACACCATTTCATCCGTGTTGCGGACCATGATCGGCAGGCCGACGCCCGGTTGAACGCCTCACGTCCGACAGGTGTACTGTTCTGCCGCCCATCTTGCCTGCTCGGACCCGTATACGTAATGCCGGGCATGCTGTGAGCCGGCACGCCCCGGTCGCCGGCGGAACCCGGTCTTCGGCCATTCCTGTGCCCGCCCTACGAGAGACCACGCCTTCCCCATTACGATCAGCGGACCCGACCGGCCCCCTTTCCCCTGAAGGACACAACCCCATGGGCTCCGCCAAGAAGAAGGAATCCGCCGCGCGGCAGGCGCGCATAGCCGAGATGCGGCGTGCCGAGCAGGCTCGCGAGCGCCGCAACCGGATCCTCACGATCGGGGCGAGCGTCGCGGTCGTGGCCGCTCTCGTCGTCGGCGCCGTCGTCATCGTGCAGTCGCGGGACGACGACAGCAGCACCGCCTCCGACTCGAAGAACCCGGGCCACTGGACCACCGGCAAGGACGGCGTGAAGACGTGGTCGGCGAAGCTCAGCCAGACGCACGTCACCAAGCGGGTGAAGTACCCGATGACGCCCCCGGCCGGCGGTGACCACAACGCGGTCTGGCAGAACTGCAACGGCGACGTCTACACCAAGCCGCTCGACGACATGAACGCGGTGCACTCGCTGGAGCACGGCGCGGTCTGGGTGACGTACACCGACAAGGCCGAGAAGTCCGACGTGGACAAGCTCGCGGCGAAGGTGAAGGCGACGCCGTACACGCTGATGAGCCCGTACGAGGGCCAGGCCGCCCCGATCATGCTGACGGCGTGGGGCCACCAGCGGACGGTGACCGGCGCGGACGACCCGAACGTGGCGAAGTTCTTCGAGAAGTACGTCCAGGGCGAGCAGACGCCCGAGAAGGGCGCGGTCTGCACGGGCGGTAAGGCGCAGTGAGGCAGGTCGGCTGGATCGCGGGGACCGCGGCGGCCGCGCTCGTCGCGGCCGGCGCGGTCACCTACGCGGTCGCGGACGGCGACGACGCCGCGGCCACGCCCACCGCCGACTCCGCGGACGCGGGCTTCGCGCGGGACATGGCGGTGCACCACCAGCAGGCGGTGGAGATGTCGTTCATCGTGCGCGACCGCACCAAGGACGAGGAGGTGCGCCGGCTCGCCTTCGACATCGCGCAGACGCAGGCCAACCAGCGCGGCATGCTGCTGGGCTGGCTCGATCTGTGGGGGCTGCCGAAGGTGTCCTCGGACCCGCCGATGACCTGGATGGACATGGGCGGCATGGCGGACGGCAAGGACGGCGCGCTGATGCCGGGCATGGCGACCAACACCGAGCTGAAGAAACTCGGCACCCTCAGCGGCAAGCAGGCCGAGATCTTCTATCTGCAGCTGATGACCGACCATCACAAGGGCGGCATCCACATGGCCGAGGGCTGTGTCGCGCGCTGCACGGTGAAGGTGGAGAAGGACATCGCGCAGGGCATGGTGAACGCGCAGGAGTCCGAGATCGATCTCATGACGGACATGCTCAAGGAGCGGGGCGCGAAGCCGCGTTCCTAGGGGGTTTCAGGGGAACCGCGGCGGTCCATAGAGGGTTTCCCCTCGGTCCTCATAGCCCGTTAACGCTCAAATGGCCTTGGCATTAGGTTAATTGGGTTCTTCTTGGGTTTCGTATTCCCCTGGCATGAACGGTTCGCCGAAAGAGTTGCCCCGGCGAGTGATCCACTCGCGACGAACCGCAACCAGGGGGTTCCATGAGATCCAACCGCGCCAGAACGCGCGCCGGAGTGAGCATGGCAGCGACACTGCCCATGATCGCCGGCGCGCTGGCGCTCGGCATACCCGCAGCGCACGCCTCGGACTCCCCGGCCCGTGACACGCTGGCCGGGACCAAGCCCGCGTGGGCCACCGCGAAGGCGGACAAGGGCGCCACCGCCGACAGTTCGCGGGTCTCGGCCCGCGTCTATCTGGCGGGCAAGGACGCGGCGGGCCTCGCCGCGTACGCGAAGTCCGTCTCCGACCCGGCCTCGGCGTCGTACGGCAAGTACCTGAGCGCCGGGCAGGCGCAGTCCCGCTTCGGCGCGACGAAGGCCCAGGTCGCCGCCGTCAAGTCGTGGCTGACGGCGGCCGGTCTGAAGGTCACCGGCGTCACGCAGCACTACGTCTCCGTCACCGGTGACGTGGCCGCCGCCGAGAAGGCGTTCGGCACCCAGCTGCACAACTACGCCAAGGGCACGAAGACTTACCGCGCGCCGTCGAAGGCGGCGTCCGCGCCGGAGAGCCTGAACGGCGCCGTCCTGACCGTCACCGGCCTGGACAACGCTCCGCACAAGGCGACCAAGGCCGACCAGCTGCCGGGTCCCGGCGCCGTGTTCAAGAACTCCGGGCCGTTCTCCTCGTACTACGGCTCCAACATCGCGACCACGCTGCCGGACGCGTACGGCACGAAGATCCCGTACGCCGTCAAGGGGTACACCGGCAAGCAGCTGCGTGCCGCCTACGGTGCCGGCACGTACACGGGCAAGAAGGTGCGCGTCGCCATCACGGACGCGTTCGCCTCGCCGACCATCGCCTACGACGCGGCCACCTACGCGAAGAAGCACGGCGACGCGGCCTGGAAGACCGGCCAGTTGAAGCAGGTGCTGCCCAAGAACTACCGGTACACGGGCCCCGACGAGTGCGACGCCTCCGGCTGGTACGGCGAGGAGACCCTCGACGTCGAGGCCGTGCACGCGGTCGCGCCGGACGCGCAGGTCACGTACGTGGGCGGCGCGTCCTGCATGGACGACGACCTGCTGGACGCGCTCAGCAAGGTCGTCGACAAGCACCTCGCCGACATCGTCTCCAACTCCTGGGGCGACATCGAGGCCAACCAGACGCCGGACCTCGCGGCCGCCTACGACCAGGTCTTCCAGTTCGGCGCGGTCGAGGGCATCGGCTTCTACTTCTCCTCCGGTGACAACGGCGACGAGGTCGCCCACACCCAGACGAAGCAGGTCGACACCCCGGCCAACTCGGCGTGGGTGACGGCGGTCGGCGGTACCTCGCTGGCGGTCGGCAAGGGCGACAAGTACCTGTGGGAGACCGGCTGGGGCACCGAGAAGGCCACGCTGTCCGCGGACGGCAAGAGCTGGACCAACTTCCCCGGCGCGTTCACCTCGGGTGCGGGCGGCGGCACCAGCAAGACGGTCGCCGAGCCCTTCTACCAGAAGGGTGTCGTCCCGGACGCGCTGGCGAAGGCCAACAACGCGACCGGCAACCGCGTGGTCCCGGACATCTCCGCGATCGCCGACCCGAACACCGGTTTCAAGGTCGGCCAGACGCAGACCTTCCCGGACGGCTCGGAGAAGTACAGCGAGTACCGGATCGGCGGCACGTCGCTGGCGGCTCCGGTCATCGCGGCCGTGCAGGCGCTCGCCACCGAGGCGCGCGGCGGCAAGGCGATCGGCTTCGCCAACCCGTCGATCTACGCCAAGTACGGGTCGAAGGTCTACCACGACGTCACCGACACCCCGACGGGTTCGGAGCTCGCGGTGGCGCGCGTCGACTTCGTGAACGGCGTTGACGCGACGGACGGTCTGGCGACGTCCGTGCGGTCGCTGGGCAAGGACAGCTCGCTGGCCGCGGTGAAGGGGTACGACCCCGTCACCGGCGTGGGTACGCCCGCGAACGGCTATGTGGAGTCGTACAAGCTGCACTGACCGGCACAGCAGCCCATGGGGCGCGGGACGATCTCGTCCCGCGCCCCATCGCGTCGCTCTGACGATTAAACGGATTACACTGGACGCCGTGCCTCCGACTCCGCTGAACTTCCGGTCGATCTACCAGCACGGCTTCGCGCGTGTCGCCGCCTGTACGGGCCACACCGTCATCGCCGATCCGCCCGCCAACGCCGAGGCGGTGCTGCGCCACGCGCGGCGCTGCTCGGACGAAGGGGTCGCGGTCGCGGTCTTTCCCGAGATGGTGCTGTGCGGGTACTCGATCGAGGACCTGCTGCTCCAGGACGCGCTGCTCGACGAGGTCGAGGCGGCGCTCGCGACCGTGGTGGAGGGGTCCGCGGGGCTCCTGCCGGTGCTGGTCGTCGGGGCGCCGCTGCGGCATCGCAACCGGGTCTACAACTGCGCGGTGATCGTGCACCGCGGCCGCGTGCTCGGGGTCGTACCGAAGTCGTACCCGCCGAACTACCGCGAGTTCTACGAGCGCCGCCAGATCGGCGACGGCGCCGACGAGCGCGGCGGTGCGATCCGGGTGGGCGGGGTCGGGGTTCCTTTCGGCGTGGACCTGCTCTTCGAGGCGTCGGACGTGCCCGGTCTCGTCCTGCACGCCGAGATCTGCGAGGACATGTGGGTGCCGGTGCCGCCGAGCGCGGAGGCGGCCCTCGCCGGGGCGACCGTGCTGGTCAACCTGTCCGGCAGCCCGATCACGGTCGGGCGGGCCGAGGACCGCAAGCTGCTGTGCCGTTCGGCGTCCTCGCGCTGTCTCGCGGCGTACGTCTACGCCGCGGCGGGGCTGGGCGAGTCGACCACGGACCTGTCCTGGGACGGGCAGACGATGATCTACGAGAACGGCGTGCTGCTCGCCGAGACCGAGCGGTTCCCGCTCGGGGACGAGCACGCCGTCGCCGACGTCGACCTCGACCTGCTGCGGCAGGAGCGGCTGCGGATGGGGACGTTCGACGACAACCGCCGTACCCACGCGGCGCGCACCGGCGACTTCCGCACGGTCGGCTTCGAGCTGGACCCGCCGCTGACCGACCTGGGGCTGCGGCGGCGTCTGGAGCGCTTCCCGTTCGTGCCCGCCGACGCGGACCGGCTCGCCCAGGACTGCTTCGAGGCCTACAACATCCAGGTCCAGGGCCTCCAGCAGCGGCTCGCCTCGATCGGCGGCTCGAAGGTCGTCATCGGTGTCTCCGGCGGCCTCGACTCCACCCACGCGCTCATCGTCGCCGCCCGCGCGATGGACCGCGCCGGGCGCCCGCGCAGCGACATCCTCGCCTGGACGCTGCCCGGCTTCGCCACCAGCGACCACACGAAGGACAACGCGCACGCCCTCATGCGGTCCCTCGGCGTCACCGCGGCCGAGCTGGACATCACGCCGACCGCGCGGCTGATGCTCCAGGAGATGGGGCACCCGTTCGCGTCCGGCGAGCCGGTGTACGACGTCACCTTCGAGAACGTCCAGGCGGGCCTGCGCACCGACTACCTCTTCCGGCTGGCCAACCAGCGCGGCGGCATCGTGCTCGGCACCGGTGACCTCTCCGAGCTGGCGCTCGGCTGGTCGACGTACGGCGTCGGCGACCAGATGAGCCACTACAACGTCAACGGCGGCGTCCCGAAGACCCTGATCCAGCACCTCATCCGGTGGGTCGTCAGCAGCGGCCAGTTCGGCGACGAGACCGGCAAGACGCTCACCGCGATCCTCGACACGGAGATCAGCCCGGAGCTGGTACCGGGCGAGGAGATGCAGTCGACGGAGTCGAAGATCGGCCCGTACGCGCTGCACGACTTCACGCTCTTCCACGTCCTGCGCTACGGTTTCCGCCCGTCGAAGATCGCCTTCCTCGCCTGGCACGCCTGGCGGGACGCGGAGGCCGGCGCGTGGCCGCCGGGGTTCCCGGAGGCCAAGCGGGTGGCGTACGACCTGCCGGAGATCGCCAAGTGGCTGGGGGTCTTCTGCCGCCGCTACTTCGGCTTCGCCCAGTTCAAGCGCTCGGCGATGCCGAACGGCCCGAAGGTCTCGGCGGGCGGCTCCCTGTCGCCGCGCGGCGACTGGCGTGCGCCGTCGGACAGTTCGGCACGGGCGTGGCTGCGGGATCTGGAGCGGTTCGAGGAGCTTTCGGGGAACTGAGGGCGGGGGCGACGGAGCGCCCTTGACGTGGGTCGGCGCGCCGGGAGGTGTGGGCGCGGGTGCCGCCCGCGTATCGCCACGACTGATGAGCCGCGGCCGGGCACCGCGAGGTCTCAGCGGCCGAGGCTCGTCTCCAGCGCGGGGCCTCAGCGGCTGAGGCTCACGTCCAGTCCGTCGGGTACGTGCCCCGCGACGACGCGTTCCCGTGCGGGCACCGGCGCCGTCGCGCGACGGCGGTCCACCATGGCCGCTGTTGCCGCCACGCCCAGGCCGAGCACGGCGAGCACCGCCCCCGCCAGGGCCGGGGAGGTGGTCCCGAAGCCCGCGGCCAGGGCCAGGCCGCCGATCCACGCGCCCCCGGCGTTAGCCAGGTTGAAGGCGGCCTGGTTGGCGGAGGAGGCCAGTGAGGGGGCCGAGGAGGCCTTCTCCATGACCATCAGCTGGAGCGGCGAGCCGGTGACGAAGGCCGCGACGCCGAGCAGGACGACCGCCACGGCCGCGCTCACCGGCGTGCTCATCAGCAGCGGGAACGCGCCGAGCACCACGACCAGCGAGACCAGGCCGCCGAACAGGGTCGCCCGCATCGCGTGGTCGGCCAGCCGTCCGCCGACCAGGTTGCCGACCGTCGCGCCCACGCCGAACAGCGCGAGCAGCAGCGTGACGCTGGCGTCGGCGTACCCGGCGGAGTCGGTGAGCATCGGCGTGATGTAGCTGTACGCGGCGAAGAGCGCGCCGAACCCGGCGACGGTCGTGCCGAGGGCCAGCCAGACGGGAAGGGACTTCAGGGCCGCGAGCTCGCCGCGCAGGCCACCGTGCGCGGGGGCCACGCGGTCGTGCGGGATCAGCGCGGCCAGGGCCGCGATCGCGGCGAGGCCGATGGCGCTCACCCCGAGGAAGGTGGCCCGCCAGCCGAGGTGCTGGCCCATGAGCGTGGCGACCGGCACACCGGCGATGTTGGCGACGGTCAGCCCGAGGAACATCAGCGACACCGACCGGGCCTTGCGCTCGGGCGCGACCATGGTCGTGGCGACGACCGCGCCGACGCCGAAGAAGGCGCCGTGCGGCAGGCCGCTGAGGAAGCGGGCGGCCAGCAGCCAGTGGTGGTCCGGCGCGAAGGCGGAGGCCGCGTTGCCGGCCACGAACAGCCCCATCAGCGCGATGAGGACCGTACGGCGGGACATGCGGGCGGTGACCGCGGCGAGCAGCGGGGCGCCGATGACGACGCCCAGCGCGTACGCCGAGACCAGGTGGCCGGCGGTGGGGAGGGAGACGTGCAGGTCGTCCGCTACCTCGGGCAGCAGGCCCATCATGACGAACTCGGTGGTGCCGATGCCGAAGGCGCCCACGGCGAGGGCGAGCAGGGCGAGGGGCATGAAGGGCCTTTCAGGGTTGTTCCGGGGTGCTTATGTTCACCTACGGAACAAAGCCTTGCAGGCCCAGTATTCCAGACGGTTACGAGGAGGTGTCCACCTTCAGGCGGGCGGCCACGGGGAGGTGGTCGCTGCCCGTCTCCGGCAGGGTCCACGAACTCTCCGGCTCGACGCCCTTGACCAGGATCTGGTCGATGCGCGCCATCGGGAACGAGGCCGGCCAGCTGAAGCCGAACCCGCTGCCGGCCGCGCCCTGCGTGGAGCGCAGCTGGGAGGTGACGGCGTTGAGGGCGCGGTCGTTCATGGTGCCGTTGAGGTCGCCCAGCAGCACGATCCGCTCCAGCGGCTCGTCGGCGATGGCCTCGCCCAGCGCGTCGGCGCTCTTGTCGCGCTGCCGGGCGGTGAACCCGGCCTCCATCTTCACGCGGACCGAGGGCAGATGGGCGACGTAGAACGCGACCCGCCCCTCGGGCGTGGCCACCGTGGCCCGCATGGCCCGGGTCCAGCCCAGCTTGATGTCGACCGGCTTGACCCCGCTCAGCGGGTACTTGCTCCACAGCCCGACGGTGCCCTGCACCGAGTGGTACTTGTACGTCCCCGCCAGCGCCTTCTCGTACGTCGGCACCGCCGCGGAGGTCAGCTCCTCCAGGGCGAC
Source organism: Streptomyces sp. NPDC057280 (assembly GCF_042668605.1). Classification (NCBI taxonomy): domain Bacteria; kingdom Bacillati; phylum Actinomycetota; class Actinomycetes; order Kitasatosporales; family Streptomycetaceae; genus Streptomyces; species Streptomyces sp. NPDC057280. The sequence continues at coordinate 1,085,370 of NZ_JBHUYR010000002.1, read as the reverse complement.
GACGTCCGCGCCGGAGGCCGCCACGTCACGGGCGGTGTCGGACGGGTCGGGGTTGTCGGCGTTGACGTTGTGCGTGGCCACCGTGAGCTCGCCGCCGGCGCCGGCCTTGTCGCCGAGCAGCCCGCCGAAGAGGTTGAGCCAGACGACCGCCGGGAGGATCACCGCGATCAGGGCGGTCGCCGACTTCCGTACGAAGGCGAGGACCAGCAGCACCGGGACGAAGAGGCCCAGCCAGGGCAGGAAGGTCTCCGTGAGGCTGCCGAGGTTGCCGATGGCGTTGGGGATGCGGGAGTGCATCAGCATGATCAGCGCGAGGACCAGGGCCAGGGCGGCGAGGACGAGGCCGCGCCGCCAGATCCGGGGGTCGCCGCGCCAGGGGCCGGTCAGTCTGTCCAGCAGGCGTCGGAACCTGGAGCCCCGGCGCTCGGGCCCCGAGCCGCCGTTGTCCGTCTCCTCCATGTACGCCTGCTGCGCCATACCGCGTCGCCTCACTGCCTGCCGTGCATCCGTCCGTCCCCCGACGTAACTCAAGACCCTAGGGGATGATCGGTTCCGATCCTGCCGTCCCATGACGGCCGTACCCGCACGAGGACGTACAAGTCGCCGTTCGGGGTTCCGGACACGGCAGCGGAAAGCGCCCTCTGTGACGAAACGCGCACATCGGGGTTACGGGCTCGGCGAACTGACGGACGATGAGCTGACGGGCCGTAGACCCTCCAGGACGGCGTCGACTATCTGCTCGGAGAGCCCCTCGGGCAGGTCGTCGTCCGGGCGCATGATGGCGCGCACCAGCATCGGGCCGACGAACAGGTCGTTGACGAGTTCCAGGTCGAGGTCGGCGCGGAGTTCGCCGTTGTCCCGGCCGCGGCGCAGGACCTCGAGGCCGACGCGGCGCCGGGGGGCGATGACGGCGTCGTGGTAGGAGGCCCAGATCTTCGGGCTCTGCTTCATCTGGGCGTAGACGTTGTGCAGGATCGCCGAGGTACGGCTGACCAGCCCGCGCTGCCGCAGCTGCTCCAGCAGGACGACGATGTCGTCGCGCATGGAGGTGCCGGGCAGCGGCGGGTCCGGCGGCTCGGCGGTCCGGACGACGTCGACGAACAGCTCCTCCTTGCCGCTCCACCGCCGGTAGATGGCGGCCTTGCCGACGCCGGCGGTCCGGGCGATCCGCTCGATGGACAGTTCCGCGAGCGGGATCCCGTCCTCCAGCAGCTTCATCACCCCTTCGACGATGGCCCGCTCGACGGCTTCGCTGCGGGGGCGCCCGCGGGCGGGGGTGGTGGGGCGGAGGGTGCCTCCGGCTTCGGCGAGGCTGGTCACGTCGCTGCGTCCCTTTCTGTGGTCCGAGCTGATTGTCCCCCCACTGACACGGGCGCCCGGCTACTCCGCCGCCGTCACCAACTCCCGCCCCTGCTCGTCCTTCTCACCGGCCGGCGGCCGGCCCGGCAGGAACACGGCGCACACGACCGCGCCGAGCACCGCGACGCCCGCGCCCCACAGAGCGGTGACGTGCATGGCGTGCAGGAAGGCGTCGTGGGCCGGGGCGATGAGCGCATCGCCCCGGGGGCCGAGCTTCTCGGCGACGCCGAGGGTGGCCTCGATGGACTCGCCCGCGGCGTGGCGGGCGCCGGCCGGGAGCAGGCCGAGCTTGTCCTCGATGCCGTTGCGGTAGGCCGTGGAGAGGACCGAGCCGAGGACGGCGATGCCGAGAGCGCCGCCGAGCTGCCGGAAGGTGTTGCTCAGCGCGGACGCGGAACCGGCCTTCTCGCGCGGCAGCGCCTGCATGATGACGACGCTGACCGGGGTCATGATGTGCGCCATGCCGGCCCCCATGAGGAAGAACACGACCTCCAGGAGCCAGATCGGGGTGTCCGCCTCGAACGCGGCGAACGCGGCGAGGGTGGCGGCGATGACCAGCAGCCCGGCGGTGGTGGTGGCCTTGTTGCCGAACCGGTCGACCACCAGCCGGGCCCGCGGTGCGAAGATCATCTGCGCGGCGGCGAGCGGCAGCATCAGCAGACCGGTCTGCAGCGGCGAGTACCCGCGCACGCTCTGGGTGTAGAAGACGGAGAAGAACGTCACGCCCATCAGTGCGAAGAAGACCAGCGCGATGGCGCCGATGGCGGCCGAGAAGACCTTGTTCTTGAAGTAGGTGACGTCGATGGAGGGGTGGTCGCTGCGCTTCTCGAACACCACGAACGCGACGAGCACGGCGAGACCGGCGCCGATGGTCGACAGCACCTTGGGGTCCGTGAAGTCGGCGAGCTGGCCGCCCTTGATGATGCCGTAGACGAGCAGGACCAGGCCCACGACCGACAGGACGACGCCCACGGGGTCGACGCGTCCCGGGTCGGGGTCGCGGGAGTCCGGCACCAGCCACAGCATCAGCGCGAGCGCGAGCACCACGATCGGCACGTTGATGAGGAAGACCGAGCCCCACCAGAAGTGGTCGAGGAGCACACCGCCGGTGATCGGCCCGATGGCGATCGCGAGACCGACGCCGCCGGCCCAGATGCCGATCGCCTTGGGCTGCTCCTCGCGCTCGAAGACGTTCATGAGGACGGCGAGGGTGGCGGGCATCACGAAGGCGGCGCCGAGCCCCATCACCGCGCGGAAGGCGATGAGCTGCTCCGGCGACCCGGAGGAGGCGGCGAGGGCGGAGCCGATGCCGAAGACGGCGAGCCCGCCGAGCAGCACCCGCTTGCGGCCGAGCCGGTCACCGAGGAGCCCGGCGCTGAACAGCAGACCCGCGAAGACGAGGGTGTAGGCGTTGATCGCCCATTCGAGCTCGCTCTGGGTGGCGCCCAGGCCGGTCGGGGCGGGGGTCGAGATCGTCTTGATCGCGACGTTCAGGATCGAGTTGTCGAGCACCACGATCAGCAGGCTCAGCATCAGCACGCCGAGGATCGCCCAGCGGCGCCGGTGCACGGCCTCTGGTATACGGGGGCCGGTCAGGGCGGGGTCGGCAGGAGAAGTCATAGGGTCGAGACTAGACCTATTTCGATACGGCACCGTCTCGTATCGGAATTCTTTACGGAGACCTTAAGAAACGGCCCAGGGCGGCGGACGAGGACCGCTCGACGCGTGACCCACGTCCCGTCACCCGGTCTGGCCGCGCGTGACACGAGGTGCCACCATGGAGGTGATCCGGGGACGCCGTCAGGGCGCCTCGAGATGACTGAAGGAGCCGTTGCCATGACGCAGCTTCCGGCTGCCCCGACTAAGCCCTCCGACGGCAGCAAAGCGCTGTACGGGGGGAAGGGCACCCGCCGCATCACCGTCCGCGACATCGCCCTCGCCAAGGAACGCGGCGAGAAGTGGCCCATGCTCACCGCCTACGACTCGGCGACCGCCGGCGTCTTCGACGAGGCCGGCATCCCGGTCCTGCTCGTCGGCGACTCCGCGGGCAACTGCCACCTCGGCTACGAGTCGACCGTGCCGGTCACCCTCGACGAGATGACCATGCTCTCGGCCGCCGTCGTCCGCGGTACGTCCCGCGCGCTCATCGTCGGCGACCTGCCCTTCGGCACCTACCAGGAGGGCCCGGTGCAGGCGCTGCGCTCGGCCACCCGGATGGTCAAGGAGGCCGGGGTGGGCGCGGTCAAGCTGGAGGGCGGTGAGCGCTCGTACGACCAGATCCGGCTCCTCGTCGAGTCCGGCATCCCCGTGATGGCCCACATCGGCCTCACCCCGCAGTCCGTCAACGCCATGGGCTACCGCGTCCAGGGCCGCGGCGAGGAGGCGGCGGCACAGCTGCTGCGCGACGCGAAGGCCGTGCAGGACGCCGGTGCCTTCGCGGTCGTCCTGGAGCTGGTCCCGGCGGAGCTCGCGGCCGAGGTCACGCGCACGCTGCACATCCCGACGGTCGGCATCGGCGCGGGCGCGGAGACGGACGCGCAGGTGCTGGTGTGGACCGACATGCTCGGCCTGACCGGCGGGCGGGTGCCGAAGTTCGTGAAGCAGTACGCCGACCTCCGCACGGTCATGGGCGACGCGGTGAAGGCGTTCGCGGAGGACGTGGTCGGCGGGACGTTCCCGCTGGAGGAGCACAGCGTCCACTAGAGCCATAGCGGCACAGAGGCAGCCCGCCGACTTCCCCCATCGGCGGGCTGCCGGTTTTGCAGGCGGCCTGTAGGCGGCTGTCGGTGACCTGTAGGTCGTTTGTCGGTGGGCCCTGGCACCGTTCTCGGCATGACGCGAATCGACAACCACCGCAGCGGCGCCGACATCGCCGTGTCCGTGCGGGGACTGGTCAAGCACTACGGCGAGACCAAGGCGCTGGACGGCGTCGACCTGGATGTGCGCGAGGGCACCGTGATGGGTGTGCTCGGGCCGAACGGCGCCGGCAAGACCACCCTCGTACGGATCCTGTCCACCCTTCTCTCCCCCGACTCCGGCCACGCCACGGTCGCCGGGTACGACGTCGTCCGGCAGCCGCGGCAGCTGCGCCGGGTGATCGGGCTCACCGGGCAGTACGCCTCCGTCGACGAGAAGCTCCCCGGCTGGGAGAACCTCTACATGATCGGCCGGCTGCTCGACCTGCCCCGCAAGGAGGCCCGTCGGCGGGCCGACGAGCTGCTGGAGCGGTTCTCGCTCACCGAGGCCGCCAAGCGCCCGGCGAGCACCTACTCCGGCGGTATGCGCCGCCGTCTCGACCTGGCCGCCTCCATGATCGGGCACCCGGCGGTGCTCTTCCTGGACGAGCCGACGACCGGACTCGACCCGCGCACCCGCAACGAGGTGTGGGACGAGGTCAAGCGGATGGTCGGCGACGGGGTCACCGTCCTGCTCACCACCCAGTACATGGAGGAGGCCGAGCAGCTCGCCTCCGAGCTGACCGTCGTCGACCGCGGCAAGGTCATCGCGGGCGGCGGCATCGAGGAGCTGAAGGCGAAGGTCGGCGGCCGGACCCTGCGGGTGCGCCCCGCCGACCCGCTGCAGCTGCGGCCCCTCGCCGGTCACCTCGACGGCCTCGGCATCACCGGCCTGGCCACCACCACCGTCGACCCGGAGTCCGGTTCCCTGCTGGTGCCGATCCTCAGCGACGAGCAGCTCACCGCCGTGGTCGGCGCGGTCACCGCGCGCGGCATCACGGTCTCCGCCATCACCACCGAACTGCCCAGCCTGGACGAGGTGTTCCTGTCCCTCACCGGCCACCGCGCCAGTGCCCCGCAGGACACCGTGCCCACCGAGACCCGCGAGGAGGTCGCCGTATGAGCGCCGCCACCCTTACTGCCGACAGCTCCGCCAAGTCCGCCGACGACGTCCGGATCCCGCTGCGCGGGCATCTGCGGCACACCGGCGCGCTGATCCGCCGCAATCTGCTGTGGATCCGCCAGGACCCCGAGTCGATGGCCGACGCGCTGCTGATGCCGGTCATCTTCACCCTGCTGTTCGTGTTCGTCTTCGGCGGCTCGATCGGGCAGGCGCTGGGCGGCGGCCAGGACCAGTACGTCCAGTACGTCATCCCCGGCATGATCGCGATGATGAGCATGACGCTCTCCCAGGGCGTCGGCACCGGGTTCAGCCAGGACTTCAACTCCGGTGTCATGGACCGGTTCCGGTCGCTGCCGATCGGCCGCGGCTCGGTGCTGTTCGCGAAGATCTCCGTCGAGCTGATGCGGATGCTGTTCGCGACGACCGTGCTGATGCTGGTCTCCGTGGCCGTCGGCTTCGACATCACCAACTGGCCGGGACTGTTCGCGACCGTCGCGCTGGCCACCGCGTTCGCCTCGTCGATCATGTGGGTGTTCCTCACCCTGGGCGTGGTCATGAAGAGCGCGCAGTCCGTGCAGGCGATGGGCTTCCTGGTGCTGTTCCCGCTCCAGTTCGGCTCGTCGATCTTCGCGCCGACGACCTCGATGCCGGGCTGGCTGCAGACCTTCACCGACTACAACCCGCTGTCCACGCTGGCGGACGCCGCGCGCGGACTGATGGTGGGCGGTCCCGTCGCCCACGACCTGTGGGTGACGATCGGCTGGTCGGTGGCGATCACCGCGGTGATGGCGCCGGTGGCGATCCACAAGTTCCGTACGAAGAGCTGACATCGGCCGGCGGCGAGAGTCAGACGAGGGCGGCGGCTTCCCCGGGGGAGAGACCGGCGCCCTCGTCGTACGCCGCGGCGTAGGCCGCGTCGCCGAGCAGGGTACGCAGCTGCCGCTCGGCCCGCTCGCGGGGCTCCCGCTCGTAGGTCGGCATGACACGGCCGGCCGGTAGCAGCGCGTCGCCGGCCGCGAGACAGCGGGCTCCGTCCGCGGCGCGGCCGCCGACACCGGCCAGGCCGAGCGCGGCGATGTGCAGGTACTGGGCGCGCATGTGCGGGGCGATGGCCTGGGACAGCGGGTCCTCGGCCCGGCCAAGGGCCTGGCGGATCTTGTCGAGGCAGGTTTCGAAGGAGCCGGCGGCCGCTTCCACGTGGGCCTCCGCGCCGAGGATGAAGGCGTCGAAGATGATGAAGTGGGAGATGCCGAACTCCTCGCGCAGCAGCCGGACCTGCTCGCGTGCCTCGGCCACCCGGCCGGTCTGGGCGAGCCGGGCGGAGAGGAAGAGCCGGGCGGCGGGCAGCGCTTCGTTGTGGCCGCCGTCGTGGGAGGCGAGCACCTCGCGCAGCAGCAGCTCCCCCCGCTCGGGCTCCGACTCCATCAGGACGCTGCCGAGCCGGGCCTTGAGCACGGCCTGCTGGGCGCGGGCGCCGAGCCGGGCGGCGAGGTCGATCCCGGCCTCGTAGTCGGCCGCTGCCTCGCCCCAACGGCCCTTGCGCTCATGGGACTCGGCCCGCGCGGCGAGCGCCTCGGCGGTGCCCCACAGGTCACCGAGGCGCTCGTAGATCGCCAGGGCCTCGTCGGCGTCCGCGAGGGCGTCGCCCTCCCAGTCGACGCGGTGGGCGAACAGGTTGGCCCGCCACTGCAGGCTCGCGGCGAGCTCCCAGTCGTATCCGGGTGTCCCGCGGGAGGTGCGCACGGTCTCGTCGAGGATCAGCCGCAGCCGCTCCATGTCCCCGGTGAGCATGACCGCGAAGAGCCACAGGGAGCCGGGGATGCGGCAGGTCTGCGGCATGCCGGGCTCGTAGGTCTGGGCGATGGACCGGAGTTTCGCCTGCGCCGCCGGGTTCTGCCAGGCCTCCAACTCGGTGTCCATGCAGGCGAGATGGGTCAGATGCAGACCGCGCCGGGCCTCTTCGAGCACCTCTCCGGTCCAGGGCGGCGGCGTGTCCGTGCAGCGCTGCCACACCGGCCGTGCGGGGCGGGCGGGCTCGGGGAACGGGTCGGGGCCGAGGGCCATGAACTCCCGGGACCAGTTGCGGGCCTCGATCTTCAGATCGCGCATCTGCCAGTACCAGCCCAGCGACAGCACCAGGCAGAGCCCCTCCTGCTCGTCGCGTTCGGCGACGGCGAGCCGCAGGGCGGTGCGCAGGTTCTCGTACTCGCGCTCCAGCAGTCCTACGGCAGCGAGTTGGCCCGGGCCGCGGAGCAACTGGTCGGTGGTGCGGGCGAGTTCGCGGTAGTACGTGAGGTGCGCGCGTCCGGCCTCGGCCCGTCGCCCGCTCTCGTCGAGCCGCTCGCTCGCATACTCGGCGACGGTCTCCAGGAGCCGGTAGCGCATCTCCCCGCCGTCCGAAGGGGCGGCCACCACAAGGGACTTGTCGACGAGCGAGCCGAGCGCGTCCAGCGCGGCCGGACCGCACACGGCCTCGGCGGCGGCGAGGTCGCAGCCGCCGGCGAACACCGACAGCCGCCGCAGCACCTCCCGTTCGGCCTCGTCCAGCAGCTCCCAGGACCAGTCGACGACGGCCCGCAGCGTCTGCTGGCGGGGCAGCAG
>NZ_JBHUYR010000002.1:811958-1077453 GCF_042668605.1 Streptomyces sp. NPDC057280 | reverse complement strand
TACCGACAGCCGCCGCAGCACCTCCCGTTCGGCCTCGTCCAGCAGCTCCCAGGACCAGTCGACGACGGCCCGCAGCGTCTGCTGGCGGGGCAGCAGGGTGCGGCTGCCGGAGGTGAGCAGCCGGAACCGGTCGTCGAGCCGGTCGGCGATCTGACGTGGCGTCAACATGCGGAGGCGGGCGGCCGCGAGCTCGATGCCGAGCGGGAGCCCGTCGAGGCGCCGGCAGATCTCGGCGCAGGCCGCGGCGGTCTCCTCGTCGGCCTCGACCCGGAAGCCCGGCCGGGCGGCGGCCCCGCGGTCGGCGAGCAGCCGCAGCGCGACGGGCTCGGGCAGCGGGCCGACCGGCCGCAGCAACTCCCCCGGCACACCGAGCGGTTCACGGCTGGTGGCCAGCACCGTCAGCTGCGGGCAGCGCTCCAGGAGTGCCTCCGTGAGCCGGGCGGCGGCCTCGACGACATGCTCGCAGTTGTCGAGGATCAGCAGCATCCGCCGCCTGCCGCAGTGCTCGACGAGCCGCTCGACGGGGTCGTCGTGCCGCTCGTTCCCGGCCCGCATCGCTTCGGCGCCGGCCCCGTACAGCACGGTCTCGCGGGCGCCGACGGCGGTGAGCACGGCCTGCGGCACGTCGGCGGGGTCGTCGACGGGAGCGAGCTCGACCAGCCACACCCCGCCCGGCGCCGCGTCCCGCACGGTCTCGGCCGCCTCCTGCGACAACCGCGTCTTCCCGGCTCCACCGGGTCCGAGCAGCGTGACGAGCCGGGCCGTGGCGAGATCCCCGCGGATGGCTTCGATGTCGGCCTCGCGGCCCACGAAGGAGGTGAGCCGGGCGCGGAGATTGCCGCGAAGGGGGGCACCCCCTTCGGAGGGCCGGGCCGGGGCGGGCGCCGCAGCGGGTGTGGGCGCCTCAGCGGGTGTGGGCGCCCCGGCCAGCAACTCCCCGTGCAGCGCGCGCAGTTCCGGCCCGGGGTCCGCTCCGAGGCGGTCCGCCAGCAACCGGCGTACGTCCTCGTAGGCGGCCAGCGCCTGCGCCGTGCGACCCGCGTCGCGGAGGGCGCGCAGGCGGAGGGCCTGGAGGGGCTCGTCGAGGGGGTGGCTGTCGCAGAGGGCCGTCAGTTCGGGGAGGGACTGTTCGGCGTGGCCGAGGGCGAGCGCGGCGGTGTGGCGGGCGCGCAGGGCGTCCAGACGCCGGGCCTCCCACCGGGCCGACTCGGCGGTGCGGTCGGGCAGGTCGGCGAGGGCGGGGCCGCGCCACAGGGCCAGGGCGTCGTCCAGGACGCCGGCCGCCTTGGTCGCGTCGCCGTCCGCCAGGGCGCGGGCGCCCTCGCCGGTGAGCCGGTCGAAGCGGTGCAGGTCGATGTCGTCGGGGGCGGCGACGAGCCGGTAGCCGCCGTCGACGGAGGCGACGGCGTCCGCGCCGAGGGCCCTGCGCAGCCGCCCGACCAGCGCCTGGAGGGCGGCGGGCGCGTCCGCGGGCGGGTCTGCGCCCCACACCTCGGCGACCAGGAGCCCCACGGTCACGGTGCGGCCGGGCCGCAGCGCCAGCACGGTCAACAGGGCACGCAGCCGCGCCCCGCCGACCGGAAGGGGGGTGCCGTCGGAACGGAGTGCCTGGGTGGTGCCGAGGATGCGATAGCGCACGGGGTCCATTGTCTCTGGTAGTTCGAGGGCCGGTCACGGGGTTACGGAGGCGGTCCGCCTCGTCCCCCACCTTCTCTGGAACCGATGGCCGCCCGCGAGACGTTTTCCCCGTACGCCCGGTACGGTCGGGCAGTCCCACAGCGCGTACGAGAGTCGGGGGAACCCCATGACAGCCACTGCCGCCCGCCGCAGCGACCGGCGGATCAGCCCCGTCTTCGTCGGGATTCTCGCCGTGACGGCGGTGACCGGGTGGGCGACCTGGACCGGGTTCGCCGAGCAGCCCGGGGTGGCGGTGTTCCTGTTCGTGACGGCCGCGTGGATCGTCTCCCTGTGCCTGCACGAGTACGCACACGCGCGGACGGCCCTGCACAGCGGTGACATCTCGGTCGGCTCGAAGGGCTATCTGACCCTGAACCCGCTGAAGTACACCCACGCCCTGCTGAGCATCGTCCTGCCCGTCCTCTTCGTGATCATGGGCGGGATCGGCCTGCCGGGCGGTGCCGTGTTCATCGAGCGGGGCCGCATCCGGGGCCGCTGGCGGCACAGTCTGATCTCGGCGGCGGGACCGCTGACCAACGTGCTGTTCGCGGCCGTGTGCACCGCCCCGTTCTGGCTGGACGCCCTGGACGGCGTGCCGGCCGACTTCCGGTTCGCGCTCGCCTTCCTCGCCCTGCTCCAGGTGACGGCGGCGATCCTGAACTTCCTGCCGGTGCCGGGCCTGGACGGCTACGGCGTCATCGAGCCCTGGCTGTCGCACAACATCAAGCGCCAGGTGGAGCCGTTCGCCCCGTTCGGCCTGCTGTTCGTCTTCGCGCTGCTGTGGGTGCCGTCGGTCAACCACGCGTTCTTCGACGTGGTCGACTCGATCCTGGCGGGCCTCGGGATCAGCGACTTCGAGACGTACTGCGGCCAGGACCTCTACCGCTTCTGGCAGACCAGCGACTTCTGCTCGGTCAGCTCGTGACCTTGCCCCGCTTCACGTAGTACCAGCACATGTTGCTGGACAGGCCCGCGATCAGCACCCAGACGATCCCCAGGAAGCTGCCCTGCACGAACGAGACGACCGCCGCGGCGACGGCGAGCAGGCAGACGATCAGGGCGTAGAGGGCGAGGCGGGGCATGAGGGCGATTCTCCTGTCGGGGGCCCCGTCGCGGGACACGTCGGGGGACACTGCTGCGCTACGGCGTCCAGTGTCCCCCATCCCCTCACACGTCCGTGACGCGCAGTCCCGCGTGTGCCTTGTAGCGGCGGTTCACGGAGATCAGGTTGGCGACCAGCGACTCGACCTGGTGGGCGTTGCGCAGCCGGCCCGCGAAGACGCCGCGCATGCCGGGGATGCGGCCGGCGAGGGCCTGGACGATCTCGACGTCGGCCCGCTCCTCGCCCAGCACCATGACGTCGGTGTCGATCTCGTCGATCTCCGGGTCCTGGAGCAGGACGGCCGACAGGTGGTGGAAGGCGGCGGCGACCCGGGAGTCGGGCAGCAGGGCGGCGGCCTGTTCGGCGGCGCTGCCCTCCTCGGGCTTCAGGGCGTAGGCGCCCTTCTTGTCGAAGCCGAGCGGGTTGACGCAGTCGACGACCAGTTTCCCGGCGAGTTCCTCGCGCAGCGACTCGAGCGTCTTGCCGTGCCCGTCCCACGGCACGGCGACGATCACGATGTCGCTGCGCCGCGCGGTCTCGGCGTTGTCGGCGCCCTCGACCCCGTGCCCGAGTTCGGCGGCGGCGGCCTGCGCGCGGTCGGCGGCCCGCGAGCCGATGATCACCTTCTGGCCGGCCTTGGCGAGCCGGTAGGCGAGGCCCTTGCCCTGGGGGCCGGTCCCGCCGAGCACGCCGACGACCAGCCCCGACACGTCGGGGAGGTCCCAGGGGTCCTTGGCGGGCGCCTTCGCGGGGGTCTGTGCAGCACTGTCGGTAGAGGTCATGGGCTGACTTTACGTGCGCCTCCCGCACCCCGGCCGATCAGGTGAGCGCGGGGGTGCGCTCCAAAACGCTGCCCTGACCGATACGGGCGAATTCGAAGGGAACCCGGGGTCGCGGCCGACCGGTTGCGGCAGGATGCGGTCGCATGGACGCCGTACGGGTCGCGTTGCTGCGCGAAGTGCTCGCCGGGACGGAGTGGCTGGGGACGACCCGGCGGTTCGCGGGGGTGCTGCGCGGGTCGGTGGTCTCCCATGGGGGCGGGCTGCTGCTGGTCGGCACTCCGGAGTACGAGCCCTGGCATCTCGCGGCCCATCTGGTGGACGAGGCGGCCTGGTCCGGCACCCCGGAGCTGGCCCCCACCCTCGTACGGCATGACGCGCGCCCCTCCGATCCGGCCCATCTGGCCGTCGGCCCCGGCCGGTTGGCGGCGGCGAAGCGCGGCGAGACGCTGCTGGTGGTGGCGCCGGAGGAGCCGGACGCCCCGCTGCTGGAGCGGGTGCACGACGCCCGGCGGGCCGGTGCGACCGTCCTCGCCCTCGGCCCCGGCGAGGGCGGCCTGGCGGCGATGGCCCACGAGTCGCTGGCGGTGCCGGCGGGCACGGACCTCGATCTGGACACCGTGCAGCATCTGGTGAGCGCGGCGGCCGGGGAGAACGCCCTGCCCGCGCCCCGCGGCCCGCGCCGCTTCCGCGACCGGCTCTCCCGGCTGACGGAACAGCTGACGGCACCGCCGCCGGCGCGCTGGTAGCGGGAAATTCGGTTGCCGGGTCGGACGCTCCGCCCGAGCATGGCCGCTCGTGACCGACGCCGATCCCGCCCGCTCCCGAATCCGCTCCGTCCTGCCCGACCTGACCCCCTGGCATGCCTCGGCCGACTTCCGGCGGCTGTGGGTGTCGGGGCTGATCTCGTACTTCGGCAGCTTCCTGACGTTCGTCGCGCTGCCGGTGCAGATCAAGGAGCTGACGGGGTCGGCTGCGGCCGTCGGGGCCATCGGCGCGGTGGAGCTCGTCCCGCTGATCGTCTTCGGGCTGTACGGCGGTGCGCTCGCCGACGCGCTCGACAAGCGCGGCCTGATCATCTGGACGGAGGCCGGGCAGGGCCTGCTGAGCGGGGTGCTGCTGCTCAACGCGCTGCTGCCGGAGCCTGCCGTGTGGCCGCTGTATGTCGTGGCCGCGCTCTCCTCGGCGCTGACGTCGGTGCAGCGGCCCGCGCTCGACTCGCTGTGGCCGCGGATCGTGGCGCATGAGCACCTGCCGGCCGCGGCCTCCCTCAACTCCTTCCGCTGGACGGTCGGCGGGGTCGCGGGCCCGGCGCTGGCGGGTGTGGTCGTGGCGTACGCGGGCCTCGGCTGGGCCTACGCCGTCGACCTGGCGACCTTCGTCATCTCGGTGGCCCTGATGATCCCGATCGCGGCCGCCCCCGCCGCGCACGAGGCGGCGAAGCCGTCGTTGAAGGCGATCGCCGAGGGCGCCAGGTACGCATGGGGCCGCAAGGAGCTGCTCGGCACCTATGCCGTCGACGTGGTCGCGATGCTGCTGGCGATGCCACTGGCGGTGCTGCCGTTCCTCGCGGACGAGCTGGACGCCGAGTGGTCGCTGGGGCTGATGTACGCGACGGTGCCGCTGGGCGCGATGCTGGTGAGCGTGACGAGCGGCTGGACGGCACGCGTCCACCGGCACGGTCGCATGGTCGTCCTGGCGGCCGCCCTGTGGGGCGTGGCGATCGCGGCGGCCGGGGTCGTGGGGAACGTATGGCTGGTGCTGCTGTTCCTGACCGTGGCCGGGGGCTGCGACATGGTCAGCGGGATCTTCCGCGGGGTCATGTGGAACCAGACGATCCCGGACGAGCTGCGGGGCCGGCTCGCCGGGATCGAGCTGCTGTCGTACTCGGTCGGCCCGACCCTCGGCCAGGTCAGGTCGGGCGGTTTCGCCGCCTGGTGGGGGGTGCGGGCGTCGGTGTGGTCGGGCGGGCTGCTGTGCGCGGGCGCGGTGGGGCTGCTGGCCCTGTGCCTGCCGAAGCTGATGACGTACGACGCCCGCACGGACGACCACGCGGCCCGGGTCCGGGCTCAGCGCGAGGCGGCGGCGCAGGCCTGATCAGTCCTCGTCCGCACCCTTCGCGGCGTCGTGCCACTTGGGGTCGTTCTCCCACTGGAGGTTGCGCTCGCGGGCGGTCTGCATCGCGTGTTCGGCCTCCTGCCGGGAGGCGTACGGGCCGAAGCGGTCCTTGGCGGGGCAGTCCGGCCCCTCCTCGACCTTCTTGTGCTCCAGGCAGTAGTACCACTCGCCCGGCTTGCCGACCGTGCGCTTCTTGAACAACGCCATGACCTGCTCCTCTCGCCAGGGACATGTTCCCCCACCGCGGCTCGTTAGACTCGCTGGCATGTCTGGCCAGTCGCTGCTCGTCCCAGGGGAGCTGTCCCCCACCCGTTCCGTGCCCGGAAACATCCGTCGCCCCGAGTACGTCGGCAAGCCCGCGCCGACGCCGTACACCGGTCCGGAGGTGCAGACGCCCGAGACGATCGCGGCGATGCGGATCGCCGGCCGGATCGCGGCCCGCGCGATGGCCGAGGCGGCCAAGAAGATCGCGCCCGGCGTCACGACCGACGAACTGGACAAGGTGGCGCACGAGTACATGTGCGACCACGGCGCCTACCCCTCGACGCTCGGCTACCGCGGCTTCCCCAAGTCGCTGTGCACGAGCATCAACGAAGTGATCTGCCACGGGATTCCGGACTCGACGGTCCTCAAGGACGGCGACATCGTCAACCTCGATGTGACGGCCTACATCGGCGGGGTGCACGGCGACAACAACGCCACGTACCTGGTCGGGGAGGTCGACGAGGAGAGCCGGCTGCTGGTGGAGCGCACCCGCGAATCCCTCGACCGCGCGATCAAGGCGGTCAAGCCGGGCCGCCAGATCAACATCATCGGCCGGGTCATCGAGTCGTACGCCAAGCGCTTCGGCTACGGCGTCGTCCGCGACTTCACCGGGCACGGCATCAACTCGTCCTTCCACAGCGGCCTGATCATCCCGCACTACGACAGCCCGCACGCGACGACGGTCATCCAGCCCGGCATGACGTTCACGATCGAGCCGATGCTGACGCTGGGCACCCATGACTACGACATGTGGGACGACGGCTGGACGGTCGTCACGAAGGACCGCAAGCGGACGGCACAGTTCGAGCACACGCTGGTGGTGACGGAGACCGGCGCCGAGATCCTGACGCTGCCGTAGGCCGCCGAGACCCGTCCCCTGCTGGGGGCGGGTCTTTTCTTGTACCGTTTTACCGACAGCCTGTCGGCAAACATATTGACTTAGGTAAGCCTAACCTCAGAGGATAGGGCGCATGGACTCCTTCTCGACAGTCATCCGCACCGCGTCCCACGAACAGCACGTCGAGGCGGAGACCTCGTCGTTCATGAGCGACCTGCTCGGCGGCCGGCTGGGCGTCGACGCGTACGCGCGCTACACCGAGCAGCTCTGGTTCGTGTACGAGGCCCTGGAGTCCGGCGCGGACCGGCTGGCGTCGGACCCGGTGGCCGGGCCCTTCATCCGGCCGGAGCTGTACCGGCTGGCCGCGCTGGAGCGGGACCTGGAGCATCTGCGGGGCCCCGGATGGCGTACGGGACGGTCGGCGCTGCCCGCCACGCGGGCGTACGCGGACCGGGTGCGCGAGTGCGCCGAGCGCTGGCCCGCCGGGTACGTCGCCCACCACTACACGCGCTACCTCGGCGACCTGTCCGGCGGCCAGATCATCCGCGACAAGGCGGAGCGGACGTGGGGCTTCGCACGCAAGGGCGACGGCGTGCGGTTCTACGTGTTCGAGGGGATCGCCAACCCGGCCGCGTTCAAGCGGGGTTACCGCGCGCTGCTGGACGCGGTCCGGGCGGACGACCTGGAGAAGCAGCGGATCGTGGCCGAGTGCAAGCGGGCGTTCGCGCTGAACACGGCGGTGTTCCAGGCACTGGGGGACGAATTCCCGCTGAGCGCCTGAGACGCGCCCGGGCGGCCTACCGCTCCGGCTCGCGCTCCAGCACCACCCGGCCGCCGATCTCCACCCAGCCGTACGGCTGGGGGGCGGTGAGGATCTGGGAGCCCGCGCCCTGGGTGATGTTCAGCGCGCGGCCGAGCAGATCGGTGAGCAGGATCGCCGCGGCGCCGGTCGCCTCGTCCTCGTCGATGCCGTCGTCACGGCCGGGGAAGGCGCGCGCCCTGACCCGGCCGGCGGGCTCGTCCTCCCAGGCCCAGGCGTAGATCCACTCCCCCTTGGGCGGTACGGGGAGATCGTCGACCTCCGCTGCCGACGCGTACTGCCGCAGTGTCCTCGGCGGGACCCACTCCGCACGCGCCTCGATCCAGCTGAACTCCCCGTCCAGCCGGGCGCCGACGGGTCCCGCGGGCGTGACCAGTTCGGGCACGTCCAGCAGCCAGCCCGTCCCGACGCAGGGGTGCCCGGCGAAGGGCAGCCGCAGGGTGGGGGTGTAGATGTCGATGACGCCGCGCTCGGGGTCGTCGACGAACACGGTCTCACTGAAGCCGAGCTTGCCCGCGAACGCCTGGCGTTCGTCCCTGCCGGGCATCACGGAGCCCTCACGGACGACGCCGAGTTCGTTGCCGTATCCGCCATTGGGCGCACAGAAGACGCGGAGGACGTCGTAGTCAGTCACGGGGGCATTGAAACACTGCGCGGGCTGCGAGGGCTTCCCAGGTGGGGGCTCCGCCGGGGAGGGGCCAGAAACGGGTCGGGGGCAGGCCGTAGGGCAGGGTGGCGATCGCTTCCGCGTATCCCTTTTCCAGGGCGGTCCGCCGGTGTTCGGCCCCCGGGCCGCCGGCCAGTCCGCGGAGGCGGTGCTCGTGGCCCTCGGCCATGGTCTCGGCCGCCCGCCGCCAGTCCTTCTCGTCGGGTACCTGGCTCAGCAACAGACACTCCGGCGTCTGCCCCTCGGCCAGCGCCGCCACCGCCCGGTCATGGCCGTCCAGGATCACACAGCCGTCCAGGAAGGCCACGGTCCACAGCAGGACGGGCGCGAGGGTGCCCTCGCGGGCGTGTTTGCGGTACGCCTTCACGCGCCCGGCGTCAGGCGGGGAGAGGCGGCGCAGGGGAAGGACTCCGTTCCAGCCGCCCCCGCACGACAGCTCCAACCGCCCGCCCGGCCACTCCCGTACGAACTCCTCGCCCCAGACGTACGGCGGGAACTCGGTCCGCAGGGCCAGCTCCCAGCGCCCGTCGGACAACGGGGTGCCGTCCGCGTCCTCCAGCCACCGTCCGTACCGGTGCGGCCAGTTGACGGCGGACCTCAAGTCCGCCGCGCGCAGCGGCGGCAGCGGGGAGCGGTAGCCGTCGAGGCGGTGCAGATACAGGTCACGGCAGCAGTGCCTGCCCACCGTCCGGCCCAGCAGCACGGGCCGCTCCGACTGGCGCAGCAGTATCCCGCCGTCACCCGCGGTCTCGAAGCGCAACGGCGGCGGACCTGGACGGCCGCACACGCTCAGCACCAGCCGTCCCGGCCCCAGCAGTTCCCGATGTCCCCTGGTCATGGGGACCAGTCATACGCCTGTGAGCTCCCTTTGAGTTTCTCTTGGGATTCTCTTGGGGTCCGTTTTAGGTCAGCGTGATCGGCTCGTGCCCTTACAGCGTCTATGAGAGGTGAATCACGGCACGACCGGGTATCACGCAGGTAAGCCTCGGTTAAGTTAGGGCAGCCTCACCAATCCGTGTGAGCGCTGTCACGTGATTTTTCGGCCACCCATAGCCACCCACGGGAGCCTGCATGCGAGCCGTCCGTCTGTCCGCCGTCACCGCCACCGCAACCGTGGCGGCTCTGACCGCCCTCACCGGATGCACCGAGAAGGGCGGCGACGCGAGCAGTGATCGGGTGATCAACGTGACCGCCACCGACAGCAAGTGCGAGGTGTCGACCAAGGAGTTCCCGGCCGGGCACGTCGAGCTCGCCATCGAGAACAAGGGCTCCAAGGTCACCGAGGTCTACCTCCTCTTCCCCGACGACCGCATCGTCACCGAGCGGGAGAACATCGGCGCCGGCACCAAGCAGCGGGTCACCGCCGAGGTGAAGGCCGGTGACTACACCATCGCCTGCAAGCCCGGCATGAAGGGCGACGGCATCCGCCAGGACGTCAAGGCCACCGGCGGCACCGCCGCCAAGCGCGACCCCCGCCTCGACAAGGCCGTCGCCTCCTACCGCACCTACGTGCAGGAGCAGGCCGACGCCACCCTCCCGCTCGCCGAGACCTTCGCCAAGGCGGTCAAGGACGGCGACCTCGAGGCGGCCCAGAAGGCCTACGCCCCCTCCCGCATCGGCTGGGAGCGCACCGAGCCCGTCGCCGAGTCGTTCGGTGACATCGACCCCAAGGTCGACGTCCGTGAGGACGGCCTGGAGGAGGGTCAGGACCCGGCGAAGGACTGGACCGGCTGGCACCGGCTGGAGAAGTCCCTCTGGAAGGACAAGAAGCTCACCGCGCGGGACTCCGAGCTGGCCGACCAGCTGATCACCGACCTCAAGGACTGGCAGAAGCGGGTCGGCAAGGCGGAGATCACCCCGACCTCCATGGCCAACGGCGCCAAGGAGCTCCTCGACGAGGTCGCCACCGGCAAGGTCACCGGCGAGGAGGAGCGCTACTCGCACACCGACCTCGTCGACTTCAAGGCCAATGTCGAGGGCGCCGAGAAGTCGTACGAGCTGCTGAAGCCCGTCGCCAAGGAGAACGACGCCGCCCTGGTGACCGAGCTGGACAAGCAGTTCGCCGCGCTGAACACGCTGCTCGACAAGTACCGGGCGGACAAGTCGTCGTACGACTTCACCTCGTACGACAAGGTCGGCGAGGCCGACCGCAAGGAGCTGTCGGACGCGGTGAACGCGCTCGCGGAGCCGCTGTCCAAGCTCGCCGCCGCCGTCGTCGTGAAGTGAGTGGGGGCACCCGATGAGCGAGAACCCGCAGACCGACACCTCGCCTGCCCCGTCCCGGCGTTCGCTCATCGGCTGGGGCGGTGCCGGGCTCGCGCTCGGTGCCGTCGCGGCCGGCGGCGCGGTGGCCATGACCCGGGGCGGCGACGACGTCGACACCGTGTCCGCCGACGCGGGTGCCGCGATCGCGTTCCACGGCGCTCATCAGGCCGGTATCTCCACGCCCGTGCAGGACCGGCTGCACTTCGCCGCGTTCGATGTGAAGACCGAGGACCGCGCCGAGTTCGTGCAGATGCTGAAGGACTGGACGGCCGCGGCCCGCCGGATGACCGGTGGCCAGGCCGTCGGGGACGGGGCCTTCGGCGGGCTGGCCGAGGCACCGCCGGACGACACCGGCGAGGCCGTGGGGCTCAAGCCGTCGCGGCTGACCCTCACCATCGGGTTCGGTCCCTCCCTGTTCCAGAAGTTCGGCCTCGCGGACCAACAGCCCGACGCGCTCGTCGAGTTGCCGCACTTCGCCGGGGACGCGCTCGACAAGAACCGCAGCGGCGGCGACCTGTGCGTCCAGGCCTGCGCCGACGATCCCCAGGTCGCCGTGCACGCGATCCGCAACCTCGCCCGCATCGGCTTCGGCAAGGTCGTCATCAAGTGGTCGCAGCTCGGCTTCGGCAAGACCTCGTCGACCACGCCCGAGGAGCAGACCCCGCGCAACCTCATGGGCTTCAAGGACGGCACCCGCAACATCGCGGGCACGGAGACGGACCGCCTGAAGAAGTTCGTGTGGGTCGACGAGAAAGCCGGGCCGGACTGGATGGTCGGCGGGTCCTATCTCGTCGCCCGGCGCATCCGGATGCACATCGAGACCTGGGACCGCACCTCCTTGCAGGAGCAGGAGGACATCTTCGGCCGTGACAAGGGCGAGGGCGCCCCGGTCGGCAAGGCCAAGGAGCGCGACGAGCCGTTCCTGAAGGCGATGAAGCCCGACGCGCACGTCCGCCTCGCGCACCCGACCTCCAACCACGGGTCGACGATCCTGCGCCGCGGCTACTCCTTCACCGACGGCACGGACGGCCTCGGCCGTCTGGAGGCGGGCCTGTTCTTCCTCGCGTACCAGAAGGACGTCCGCGAGGGCTTCATCCGCATCCAGCGCAACCTGGCCACGGACGCCCTCAACGAGTACATCCAGCACGTGGGTTCGGCCGTCTTCGCCGTCCCGCCCGGCGTCCGGGACAAGGACGACTGGTGGGGCCGGACGCTGTTCTCCAAGGAGGCGTGAGCGACCGTGTTCTCCAACTATCTGATCGGTCTGCGCGAGGGCCTGGAGGCCTCTCTCGTCGTCTGCATCCTCATCGCCTACCTGGTGAAGACGGGCCGCACGGACGCCCTGAAGCCCATCTGGGCCGGCATCGGCGTCGCCGTCGCGCTCGCGCTCGGCTTCGGCTGCGCGCTCGAATTCGGCTCCCAGGAGCTGACGTTCGAGGCGCAGGAGGCGCTCGGCGGCTCCCTGTCGGTCATCGCGGTCGGCCTGGTGACGTGGATGGTCTTCTGGATGCGGCGCACCGCCCGGCACTTGAAGACGGAGCTGCACGGGAAGCTGGACGCCGCCCTCCAGATGGGCACCGGCGCGCTGGTCGCCACCGCATTCCTCGCCGTCGGCCGGGAGGGCCTGGAGACGTCCCTGTTCGTGTGGACGTCCGTGCACGCGGCCGGCGACGGCACCCCGCGCCCGCTCATCGGGGCGGCCCTGGGCATCCTCACGGCGGTCGTCCTGGGCTGGCTCTTCTACCGCGGTGCCCTGCGCATCAACCTCTCCAAGTTCTTCACCTGGACCGGCGGCATGCTGGTCGTCGTCGCCGCCGGTGTGCTGGCGTACGGCTTCCACGACCTCCAGGAGGCGGGCTGGCTGCCGGGGCTCACGAACCGGGCCTTCGACATCAGCGACACCATCCCGCCGGACAGCTGGTACGGCACCCTGCTGAAGGGTGTCTTCAACTTCCAGCCCGACCCGACGGTCCTCCAGGTCACGGTGTGGCTGCTGTACGTGATCCCGACGCTCGCCCTGTTCCTCGCCCCGGTAGGGTTCGCCTCCGGGAAGGGGAAGGTGAAGGTACCCGATGAGCAGGGATCGCAGCCCTCGAAGGCCACGTCTTCTTCGGTGGATTGACCGAAGGGCGCTGACAGCGGCCTCGGTGACCGCTTTGTCGCTGACGGCGAGCGGGTGCGTGGTGGTGCACGGGGAACGCGAAGTACTCCCCGCGACGACCAAGGCCGAGGCCGCGAAGGCACTTCAGGAGTTCACGACCGCGTACAACGCCGCGGACAAGGCCTACGACAGTTCACTGGACGCGGACCATGTCACCGGCCCCCTCGGCGAC
This sequence comes from Streptomyces sp. NPDC057280, assembly GCF_042668605.1. NCBI lineage: Bacteria > Bacillati > Actinomycetota > Actinomycetes > Kitasatosporales > Streptomycetaceae > Streptomyces > Streptomyces sp. NPDC057280. The sequence continues at coordinate 1,064,590 of NZ_JBHUYR010000002.1, read as the reverse complement.
ATCGACGCGGCGCGTCTGAAGGCCGGTTCGGTGACCAGCCCGGACGGCAACCCGTCGCACACGCCGCTGAAGCTGACGGACGTGAAGTACACGATCACCGAGAAGGCGGGCTGGCCGCGCTGGTTCGTCGTGGACGCGGCCGCCAACAAGGGCGGCAGCGCGCGCTGGCTGTTCGTGTTCACCCGCAGCGGCCTGAACCAGCCGTTCCAGGCGGCGTATCTGACGCTGGTCGCCCCGGACGACGTACCGAAGTTCAAGACGGACGCGGACGGCCGGGCCGAGGCGGTCCCCGTGAACTCCACCGAACTGACCGTCGCGCCCGCGGACCTGAGCCAGGACTACGCGACGTATCTCCAGGACGGCAAGGGGAAGGTCTTCGCGGACGGCACGCACACCAGCGGGTGGCGTACCGATCGGCAGAAGGCGGCCAAGAAGCCGGGCCTGGTCAAGCAGTACATCGACGAGCCGCTCACCAGCGGCGCGTACGCCCCGCTCGCGCTGCGGACCGAGGACGGCGGAGCGGCGGTGTTCTTCACCACGCGGCACTACGAGAAGCAGACCGCCGCGCCCGGCACCTCGGTGCCCACCCAGACGGCGGCCGTACGGGCGCTGACGACCGGTGAGGTCAAGCAGTCGCTGACGCTGGAGTCGATCTCCAACGAGATCGCCCTCGATCCGCCGAAGAGCACGGCGGGCGGCCAGGTGAAGCTGCTGGGCCGCATCCAGGGCCTGACGGCCGGCAAGGGCGAGTGAGCCCCTCTTGAAGTGAGCCCCTCTTAAGAGGAGTCAGCCGCGCAGGGGCCAGGCCGCGGAGGCGTGGTCAGGCTCCGCGCCGGCGTGGCGGGCGCAGGCGTCGGTGAGGACCTCGAGGAGGCTCAGCGGGTCGGGCAGCGGGTGTTCGAGGCCGCGGACCCAGTGCACGGACTGTCCGTCACCCGGCAGCCGCGCGGGCGGTACGAGGACGTACGACCCCCGGCAGTGCCAGCGCAGTCCGGGGTGCTCGTCCATCGTCTCGGGGTGGCAGTCCAGCTCGCACGGCCACCACTCGTCCTCGTCCTCGGGGGTGCCGCGGGTGAGGGTGAAGAAGAGGAGGCGGCCGTCGCTGCTCTCGGCGACCGGGCCGACCTCGATGCCGGAGGCGAGGAGCCGTTCCATGGCCTCCAGGCCCGCCTCCAGGGGGACGTCGAGGACGTCGTGGACCATGCCGGTGGCGGTGATGAAGTTGGCCTGCGGCTGATGCCGGGCCCAGCGCTCGATCTGGCCGCGGTCGGTGGTGGACTGCGTCTGCCACGCGAAGGAGACGGGGTGCCGGGCGGGGGTCGGACAGCCGACCCGGTCACAGGAACAGCGGTAGCCGGGAGCCGGGTGCGCGGCGGGCGCGAGCGGCAGTCCCGCTCCGGCGGCGGCCAGCAGCAGGGCCTCACGGCCGCTGTCGTCGGCGGCCTCCTTGGGGCGGCGTCCGCGCAGCCACTGGGTGAGTTTGCCCTGAAGGCCGGTCCGGCCGCCGAACTCCTGGCTCATCTATCCCCTCGCCTCGCTGTGTGCGGACAGCATGCCCTATGGTCCCACCATCCTGCGCTCCGGGGGGCCGGAGCCGACAAGCGGGGTAGGTGGGACAGGGCGTACCGGGGCCATGGATCGCGCGTCATGGCCCGCTTTGGCGGGATTTAGCCCCCTGCCGCACCTACGGTTGTCGCCATGGTCACAAGGATCACGCTGACGGTCCTGGCGTCGGCGGCCTCCCTGGTCCCGCTCACCGGGCCGACGGCCCCGCTGGAGTGGGGCACCGGCCCGCTGACGGTGGACTCGCTGCCGCGTGTGACGTACGTCGCCCATCGCGGCGGCGCCCGCGAGGTTCCCGAGAACAGCATGTCCGGCCTGATGGCGGCCTACGGCCGCGGTACCGCGCAGGTGCTGGACTTCGACACCCGGATGCTGCGCGACGGCACGCTGGTGGTGATGCACGACCCGCTGCTCAACCGCACGACCTATCTGGGCGGCGAGGTGCGCGGCCTCGACGGCCGGGAGTGGCGGGGCGTGCGGCTGCGGCCGAAGGCGTCCCTGCCGGGCAGCTGGCGCTCGGAGCGGCCGCCGACGGTGGCGGAGGTCCTGGACCGCCTCGGCGGGCGGATCCTGCTGATGCTGGAGGCGAAGGACCCGCACAGTCTGCGTCCGCTGGCCTCCCTGCTCCGCTCACGCGGGCTGACCCGCTCGGTCTTCGTGAACTCCAACGACCCGGCACTGGCCCGGCGGGCGCACGCCCTTGGGCTGCTGACGCAGCTGTGGCGCTCGGCGGAGCAGCTGCGCGAGGACCGGCCCGAGCGGTGGCGGTCGTACGTCGATCTCCTCGACGTCGACTTCAGGGGGCGCGACCGGGATCTGCGGCGGGCGGTGCGGTCCGGCATCCGGTGGGTGTGGGCGCACACGGTGGTCACGCCGGGGCAGCGGGACCGGGTGCTGGCCCTCGGCTGCAACGGCGTGATCACGGACGCGCCGGGGCGGCTGGCGCGGGTGCCGGTGCGGGGGGCCGCGCGGCCGGTTCAGCGGGGCGCGAGGCCGTGGAGGGCGTAGTCGACGAGGGTGTCGGTGTACCCGTAGGAGATCGGGGCCGTGTGCTGGAGCCAGCGCTGGGCGAGGGGGGAGACGAAGAGTTCGAGGGCGATGCGCGGGTCGACCTCGGGGCGGACGTCACCCGCGGCCTGCGCGGCCCGCAGCCGCTCGGCGTAGAGCCGGAGCGAGGGGTCGAGGAGCTTGGTGACGAACTCCCGGCCGAGCGCCTCGTTGACGACACCCTCGGCGGCCAGGGCGCGCGAGGGTCTCTCGAAGCGGGGGTCGTTGAGCTCGTCGACGGTGGCCCGCAGGACGGCCTTGAGGTCGGCGGCGAGGTCGCCGGTGTCGGGGATGGCGTACGTCTCGCCGCCCGTCTGCCCGGACAGATCGAGGAAGGCTTCCAGCAGTACGTCCGCCTTCGAGGACCACCAGCGGTAGATGGTCTGCTTGCCCACACCGGCGCGGGCGGCGATGCCCTCGATCGTGGTCTTCGGGTAGCCGACCTCACCGACCAGCGCGAGGGCGGCGTCGTAGATGGCGCGGCGGGACTTCTCGCTGCGGCGGGTGGGGTCGGAGGCGGGCTTCTTGACCATGGAGCGACCGTACCGCTGCCGGCGTCACGCCTCCTCGGCGTCCGGCGGCCAGGCGTCGCCCCAGTCCGCGTCCCGTGCCGCCTTGTACAGGTCGCCGTGGCGTTTGGTGACCGTCGTGCGGACCAGGCGCTCGTCCGGTTCGCACAGGTCGAGGAGGACCTGGCCCTTGCGGATCTGGGGGCGGCGCACGACGCGGGCGGCGGCCGGGGTGACGGGGAAGCGGGTGGCGGCGACGTAGCTGAACTTCTCGTCCTCGTAGGCGAGGGAGCCGCCCTTGACCTTGCGGTGCAGGGAGGAGCGGCTGACCCGGGCCGAGAAGTGGCACCAGTCCTCGCCGGGGACGATCGGGCAGCGGGCGCTGTGCGGGCAGGGGGCGGCGATGTGGAAGCCGGCGGCGATGAGCCGGTCCCTGGCCTCGATGACGCGGGCGTAGCCGGCCGGGGTGCCGGCCTCGACGATCACGACGGCCTGCGCGGCGGTCGCGGCGGCGTCGACGAGGGCGGTGCGGTCGGCGGGGGTGAGTTCGTTGAGGACGTAGGAGACGGTGACGAGGTCGGTGCTCTCGATGGTGAGCGCCGCTCCGATACGGGAGCGCTGCCATGTCGCCTCGCCGAGCGCCGGGTTGGCGCCGGCGATCTCGCGACCCAGGGCCAGTGCGGGTTCGGCCCAGTCGAGGACGGTGACCGGGCGGGTGCCGTCCCAGGTGGCGGTGACGGCCCAGGTCGCGGCGCCGGTGCCGCCGCCGACGTCGACGTGGCTGTGCGGGGACCAGTCGGGGGCGGCCGCCGCGAACTCCTCCAGGGCCGACCGCACGGCCTCGAAGGTGGCGGGCATCCGGTAGGCGGCGTACGCGGCGACGTCCGCGCGGTCGCGGAGGATCGGGGCGTCGGTCGGGGTGGCCCCGCGGTAGGTGGCGATCAGCCGCTCCACGGCCTGGGCGGCCTGCCGGGGCGGGAGACCGTCGAGGAGGCCGGCGAGGGTGGCGCGGAGGGTTTCGGCCGGGGGTACGGGGGCGTTCACCCGGTGATTCTACGGTTGCCGACCCGGCCCCGATGAGGTCACTTCTCCCGCACCGCCCGTGCCACCCGCGTCGCCGCCCGCGCCCTCGGCCCGTTCGCCGGCGGGCGGCGTCTCGGGTGGACCGTGTTCGCCAGCAGGACCAGGAAGGTGTCCGTCGCGCGGTCCAGGACCAGGGACGTGCCCGTGAAGCCGGTGTGGCCGGCGGCGCCTCTGCCCGCCAGTTCGCCCATGAACCACGGCTGGTCCAGGGCGAAGCCGAGGCCCGGTGGGGTCAGCAGGAGTTCCACGAAGTCGGGGCCCAGGATGCGGGCCGGGCCGTACGAGCCGCCGGCCAGGATCGCGCGGCAGAACACCGCGAGGTCGTGGGCCGTGGAGAACAGGCCGGCGTGGCCGGCCACGCCGCCCAGCGCCCACGCGTTCTCGTCGTGGACGACACCCCGCAGCATCCCCCGGTCCGCCTTCGCCCAGGGCCGGCGCTGGTCCTCCGTCGCCGCCGCCCCGGGACAGGGGCCGAAGGTCGTGGACGTCATGCCCAGGGGGCGCGTGATCCCGTCGTGGATCAGGACGTCGAGGGTGCGGCCGCTGACGCGCTCCAGGACGTGCTGGAGGAGCAGGAGGTTGAGGTCGGAGTAGCAGTAGGTGCCCGGCACGCCGATCGGGGGCTCCGCCTGGAGGGCCGCGAGGCGGGCCGTGTCGTCCGGGTAGTCGTACAGCGGGAGTTCGGGGCGCAGGCCCGAGGTGTGGGTGAGCAGTTCGCGGACGGTGATGCCGTGCGCGGCCGCCGCCCGGAAGTCGGGGAGGTACGCGCCGACCCTGGCGTCGATGCCGAGCGTGCCCCGCTCGATCTGCTGGATCGCCGCGACCGCCGTGAACAGCTTGGTGAGGGAGGCCAGGTCGAAGGGCGTGTCCGTCGTCATCGGGACCCGGCTCCGGCGCGGCAGCTCCACGCCCGCGTCCGCCTCCGGGTCGTACGACGCGTACCGGACCGCCCAGCCCGCCGCCTCCGCCACGGCGACGACCGGCCCCCGGCCGGCCATGACGACCGCGCCCGCGGCCCAGGGGCGTTCGCCGGTGGTGAGGTCGTGGACGTCCTGGGCGAGGAACCGCAGTTCCTCGGGGTCCAGTCCGGCCCGTTCCGGTGTGTCGCTGCGCAGTCTCGGCGCGCTCAGCTCTCCGCTCCCTCCGCACTCGCACGTCTGTTCCAAGGACGGCACATTGCCATGAAACAGGTAAGCGCTACCAGTGCCGCCGACAACTGGACGACGGCCATCGGGACGGCGGTTCCCTCCCCGGCGATCCCGACCAGCGGGGAGGCGATCGCGCCGATGAGGAAGGAGGACGTGCCGAGCAGGGCGGACGCGGAGCCCGCCGCGTGCTTGATGCGCAGCAGGGCGAGGGACTGGGCGTTGGGGAGGGTCAGGCCCATCGCCGACATCAGGACGAAGAGCGCCGCCGCCACCGGGGCCAGGCCGATCTCGCCGAGGACGCCGAGGGACATCAGCAGCAGCGCGGCCGCGGCGGCCGTGACGACCAGCAGGCCGGCGCCGAGCACCTTCTCCAGGCTGACCCGCCCGACCAGCAGCTTGCCGTTGATCTGGCCCACGGCCACCAGGCCCACCGAGTTGACGCCGAACAGCAGGCTGAAGGTCTGCGGGGAGGCGCCGTAGATCTCCTGGACCACGAACGGCGAGGCCGAGATGTAGGCGAACAGCGCGGCGAAGGCGAAGCCGCCGGTCAGCATGTAACCGGCGAAGGGCAGGTCGGCGAGCAGGGCGCGCATCGAGCGCAGGGCCTCGCCGACGCCGCCGACGTGCCGGACCTCGACCGGGAGGGTCTCCGGGAGCCGTGCCCACACCAGCCCGGCGAGCAGCGCCCCGATGACCGTGAGGACGACGAACACGCCCCGCCAGTCGGTCACCCGCAGGATCTGGCCGCCGATGAGGGGTGCCACGATCGGGGCGACGCCGCCGATGAGCATGAGGGTGGAGAAGAAGCGGGCCATGGCGTCGCCGTCGTAGAGGTCGCGTACGACGGCCCGGGCGATGACTATCCCGGCCGCGCCGGCGAGGCCCTGGGTCAGCCGGAAGGCGACCAGCGTCTCGACGGTCGGGGCGAGGGCGCACAGGGCGGTGGCGAGGACGTAGACGGCCAGGCCGATGAGCAGCGGGCGGCGGCGGCCCCAGCGGTCGCTCATCGGGCCGACCACCAGCTGCCCGAGGGCCATGCCGGCGAGGCAGGCGGTGAGGGTGAGCTGGACGGTCGCCGCGGGCGCGTGCAGGGATGTCGTGACCTCGGGGAGCGAGGGGAGATACATGTCCATCGCCAGCGGGGGCGTCGCGGTCAGCCCGCCGAGGATGAAGGTGACGAGCAGTCCGGTGCGGCGCACAGCGGGGGCGGCCGCCTCCGTCGCCGGTACGGCCGCCTGGTTCAGGTCCGGTGTCGATGCCCCGCGTTCGGCCATGCGCCCCTCCCTCTCCCTCTCCCGATGTCTCGCGTGGTCCGGCACCTATGCTCTCAGTTCGTACACAGTGGCGAGGGTCACGCGAACCAACGCGAGCAGGGGCGGGCAGCGGGATGGCGGAGAGAAGCGTGCGCTGGGGCATTCTGGCGACGGGCGGGATCGCGGCGGCGTTCACGGCGGATCTGGTGGATCTGCCGGACGCGGAGGTCGTGGCGGTGGCCTCGCGCAGCGAGGAGTCGGCCCGGGCGTTCGCGGAGCGGTTCGGGATCGAGCGGGCGTACGGGGAGTGGGGCGCGCTGGCCGCGGACGCGGACATCGATGTCGTGTACGTCGCCACGCCGCACTCGGCGCACCGGGCCGCCGCCGGGCTGTGTCTGGAGGCCGGGCGGAACGTGCTGTGCGAGAAGGCGTTCACGCTGAACGCGCGCGAGGCGGAGGAGCTCGTCGGGCTGGCGCGGGAGCGCGGGAGCTTCCTGATGGAAGCGATGTGGATGTACTGCAACCCGCTGATCCGGCAGCTGAAGGCGCTGGTGGACGACGGCGCGATCGGTGAGGTGCGCAGTGTGCAGGCCGACTTCGGGCTGGCCGGCCCCTTCCCGCCCTCGCACCGGCTCCGCGACCCCGCGCAGGGCGGTGGCGCGCTCCTGGACCTCGGCGTGTATCCGGTGTCGTTCGCTCAGCTGCTGCTCGGGGAGCCGTCCGACGTGGCGGCGAGAGCGGTGCTCTCGGACGAGGGGGTCGATCTCCAGACGGGTGCGCTCCTCTCCTTCGAGAGCGGCGCTCTCGCTTCGGTGCACTGCTCCATCATCGGCGGTACGGCGACCTCGGCCTCGGTCACCGGCTCCCAGGGCCGCATCGACGTGCCGTACGGGTTCTTCTTCCCGGACCGGTTCGTGCTGCACCGCGACGGCCGTGACCCCGAGGAGTTCAAGGCGGACGCGGCCGCCGGTCCGCGCAACAGCCTCAAGCACGAGGCGGCCGAGGTGATGCGGGCCCTGCGGGCCGGCGAGACCGAGTCACCGCTCGTCCCGCTCGACGGGACCCTGGCCGTGATGCGGACGCTCGACGCGGTCAGGGACCGCGTCGGCGTCCGCTACCCGGGAGAGCTCGCCGGGGAGGCCGTCAGGCCGGCGTGAACCCGGGGTTGCCCACCTCCGTCACGAAGGAGGCGGCCGTCGAGATGGGCGCCCCGGCCGTGGTGACGTACGGCAGGACCTTGAAGTCGGCGCGGGCCCCGGCCCCGTCGAGGGTGACGGTCGTGTAGCCGCGCCGGCCGTCGTAGAACTGCAGGTGGGGGTTGGCGGCCAGGTAGGTGGTCCAGTTCGCGGGTCTCTCCTCGCCGTCCTTGCCGCTGCTGACCGAGGTGGCGACGACCTCGGTACCGAGGGTGCGGGAGTAGGGGTCGTCGAAGTCGTCCTTGAGGTCGAAGGCGTACCCGCGGTGGAGGTCGCCGGTGAGCACCATCAGGTTCTGGATCCCGGCCGCCTTGACGCCGTCGAGGATGCGGCGGCGGGCGGCCGGGTAGCCGTCCCAGGCGTCCATGGAGACCGTGGCCACCGGGTTGAGGTCCAGTCGGCGCTGCGCGAAGCAGACCTGCTGGGGCACCACGTTCCACAGGGCCTGCGAGGTGCTCCAGCCGTCCAGCAGCCAGCGTTCCTGGGCCGCCCCGGTCATCGTGCGGGAAGGGTCCTCCGACTCGGGCCCGGGGACGTGCTTGGCGCCGCCGTAGGCCTGGTCGGAGCGGTACTGGCGGGTGTCGAGGACGTCGAACTGGGCCAGCGGGCCCCACTGGAGCCGTCGGTAGAGCTGCATGTCGGGGCCGACGGGCAGCTGGGCGAGGCGCAGCGGCTGGTTCTCCCAGTAGGCGCGGTAGGCGGCGGCGCGGCGCAGCAGGAACTGCTCTTCCGGAACGTCGTTCTCGGGCACGGCACCGGCGTAGTTGTTCTCGGTCTCGTGGTCGTCGAAGGTGACGACGAAGGGGTGCCTGGCGTGCGCGGCCCGCAGGTCCGGGTCGCTCTTGTAGAGGGAGTAACGCAGCCGGTAGTCCTCCAGCGTCTCCGTCTCGTGGTCGAAGAGGGCCGGAAGCGACCGGTCGGTGTAGCCGCGGGCGCCGCCCGCCGGGTCGACGGCGTACTCGTAGAGGTAGTCGCCGAGGTGGAGGACCAGGTCGACGTCGTCCTCGGCGAGGTGGCGGTAGGCCGTGAAGTAGCCGTCGTGGTACGCCTGGCAGGAGACGGCGGCCAGGGTCATGGCGGACACCGCGCTGTCGGCGGCGGGCGCGGTGCGGGTGCGGCCGGTCTCGCTGAGCCAGTCGCCGACCCGGAAGCGGTAGTAGTGGACGCGGCCGGGTGCCAGGCCCTCGGCCTCGACGTGCACGCTGTGGTGGAACTCCGGATGAGCGACGGCCGTGCCCCTGGCGGTGACCGTCGCGAACGTCTCGTCCTCGGCGATCTCCCAGTCGACGTCGACGCGTTCGGCGGGCATGCCGCTGTCGGCCTGGTAGGGCGTGGGCGCCAGCCGGGTCCACAGGACGACCGAGCCGGGCAGCGGGTCCCCGGAGGCGACGCCGAGGGTGAAGGGAAAGTCGGTGATGCGTTTCGCGTCGAGCTCGGCGGCGGCCGCGGTCCCGGTGGCGGGCAGGTCCACGGCGAAGGCGAGTGCGGCGGCCGCTGTGGTCAGGCCCAGGAAGCGGCGGCGGCCGATGTGGCGGGCGGCGGCGCGCAGTTCACGGCTGCGCCCGTCCGGTCGGCCCGGTGTGATGGTCATTCGTTCCTCCCGTCACAGTTGAGGGAGGGGAAGGGCGCGCGCCCGGCGGCGACACACGGTCACGGGGCTGGCAGCACCCGGATGGCGGACAGTGGCTTCCGTATCGCGGAGGCTCACCTACGCTGCGCGCTCATGGACACCAAAAATGTGAGGATCGCCGTTGTGACCGGAGCGGGCTCCGGCATCGGCCGCGCGGTCGCCGTGGAACTGCTGCGTACGGGCTGGTCGGTGGCGCTGGCGGGACGGCACACCGAGACGCTCCAGGAGACCGCTGCGCTCGCGCCCGAGGGCCCCAGTCTCGCCGTACGGACGGATGTCTCACGTCCCGACGAGGTGGCCGCGCTGTTCGCGGCGACCGTGGACCGGTTCGGGCGGGTGGACCTGCTGTTCAACAACGCGGGTACGTTCGGGCCCGGTGGCGTGCCGGTCGAGGAGCTGCCGTACGACGCCTGGCGGCACGTCGTCGACACCAATCTCAACGGGGCGTTCCTGTGCGCGCAGGCGGCGTACCGGCAGATGAAGGAGCAGGACCCGCAGGGCGGCCGGATCATCAACAACGGGTCGATCTCCGCCCACACCCCGCGCCCGCACTCCGTCGCCTACACGGCGACCAAGCACGCGCTGACCGGCCTCACCAAGTCGCTGTCCCTGGACGGGCGGCCGTACGGCATCGCGGTCGGGCAGATCGACATCGGCAACGCGGCCACCGACATGACGGCACGCATGCAGACGGGTGCGTTGCAGGCCAACGGCGAGATCGCGCCCGAGCCCGTGATGGACGTCGCCGACGTGGCGCGCACCGTGCGGCACATGGCGGAGCTGCCGCTCGCGGCGAACGTGCAGTTCGCGACGGTACTGGCGACGGCCATGCCGTACGTGGGGCGCGGCTGAGCCTCACCCACCGCCATCGCCGACTGACAATTTGCACAACCGGAATCGTTCACTCCGCACCATCACGGCCGGTCGCGGACTTATGCTCAATTCCTCTCCACAAGAGCTTCACAGTTGGAGTGGAGGCATTCCGGCCACACCGAGGGGGGAGACGGCAGCCGTTCCACCACGCCGGTTGGGGGTGGGCTCCGCGTGGGACCGCGGGGTGCACACCGGCGGGTGGAACGGCTGCCGTGCAGTTCGGGGCGACGGCTGCCGTGCGCTTCGGGCCGGCGGCGCGGATTCTCAGCTCCCGCACATCGCCTCTCAGGCAGCGCACATCGCTTCCTCACGGCCGCTCAACCTTTCGTCCCTAACTTGAGGCCGCGCCCACCACGCGGGCGCCACGAACCTCGAGGAACGGGATGTTTGGCATCTATCTCAAGCGCGAGCTGGGCCGGCGCAAGAAGGCGGCCCTGGTCATCGCACTGGGTCTGGCGCTCGGTATCGCGCTGGTCATCACCGTCAACTCGGTGTCGGCCGGCATGACGCAGGCTCAGGACAAGGTCCTGAAGTCGCTGTACGGCCTCGGCACCGACATGACCGTCACCAAGGCCCGGTCGGCGCCCACCGGCAACAGCTCCGGCAGACCGAACTTCGAGTTCGACGCCAAGTCGAACGACAGTGACGAGGAGCAGAGTTCCGACCGGGTGATGACCCAGGGCGGCCAGGCCCTCAAGGCCGCGCTCGTCGCGAAGGTGGCCGGGCAGGACGGTGTCGCGAACGCCGTCGGCGCCCTCACCCTCAACGTCACCAAGGTCAACGGCTCCTTCACCCAGGGCAAGGCGCAGTCCACGACCGGGAACAGCCAGTCGCAGGACCAGGGCGGCCCCGGTGGCGGCGGCAACAGCACGGCGGCGCCCCAGGTGCAGGGCGGCGGCGCCTCGTTCGACGTCAACTCCTACTCGGTCGCCGGCGTGGACGTCACGGACCAGACCCTCGGCCCGCTGGCGGGCATGGAGATCACCTCCGGCAAGACGTTCACGGCGGCGCAGACCAACGCGAAGGTCGCGGTGCTCAGCAAGTCGTACGCCAAGGAGAACAAGTACAAGATCGGCAAGACCCTGAAGATCTCCGGCACCAAGTACACGGTCATCGGCATCGCCACGGCCTCCAGCAGCGAGTCCACCACCGACGTCTACCTGCCGCTGAAGCAGGCCCAGACGCTCGCCGACGCCAAGAACCAGGTCACCACGATCTACGTCAAGGCGACCGACTCGAAGCAGATCGACGCCGTCAAGGCGACCATCCAGAAGAACATCTCCGGTACGACGGTGACGACCTCCGCCGACCTCGCCGACACCGTCTCCGGCTCCCTCTCCACCGCCTCCGACCTCGCCACCAGCGTCGGCAAGTGGCTGTCGATCGCGGTGCTCGCCGCGGCCTTCCTGGTCGCCGCGCTGCTCACCTCGTCCGCCGTGTCCCGGCGCGTGCGCGAGTTCGGCACCCTGAAGGCGCTGGGCTGGCCGAGCCGCCGGGTCACCCGGCAGGTCGTCGGCGAATCGATGGTCAACGGTCTGCTCGGCGGCGCCCTCGGCATCGGCCTGGGCCTCGCGGCGGCCTACACCGTGACCGCGATCAGCCCGAAGCTGACCGCACAGCTCGGCAACACCGGTGGTGGTGGCATGGGCGGCGGCCCCGGCGGCGGTGGCCCCGGGCAGCAGTCCGCGCAGAACACCATGGAGATCGCGCTCTCCGCGCCCGTCTCGCCGACCACCATCGCCCTCGCGGTCGGCCTCGCGGTGACCGGCGGTCTGATCGCCGGCGCGATGGGCGGCTGGCGGGCCTCGCGCATGCGGCCGGCGGACGCGCTGCGCAGCGTGTCCTGACGGCGCCCGCGCTGTCGCACCACCCCACTCTTCCTCTCTACGGAGTTCACATGTACAGACTCACGGGCGTCACGAAGCGCTACACGCGCGGCAAGGAGACGGTCGAGGCGCTGCGCGGCGTCGACCTGACCATCGAGGACGGCGACCAGCTGGTCATCCAGGGCCCGACCGGCGGCGGCAAGTCCACACTGCTCCAGATGATCGGCGGACTGGACCGCCCCACCGAGGGCAGCGTCGAGTTGGACGGCGTCGACCTGGCGAAGATCAGCGAGGCCAGACTGACCCGGCTGCGGGCGGAGAAGATCGGCATCATCTTCCAGTCGTTCAACCTCATCCCGACGCTGACCGCGCAGGAGAACGTGGAGACGGCGCTGGTGCCGCTCGGCGTCAAGCCCGCCGAACGCCGTGAGCGGGCCGCGGAGGCGTTGCGGTCCGTGGGGCTGGGTGAGCGGCTGGGACACGCCCCCGCCGAGCTGTCCGGTGGGCAGCAGCAGCGCGTGGCCATCGCGCGGGCCCTGGTCAAGAAGCCGAAGGTGCTGCTCGCCGACGAGCCGACCGGCAACCTCGACGAGTCGATGCGGGACGAGATCATGGCGTTGCTGGAAGGGCTGTGGCACGAGTACGGGTTGACGTTCGTGATGGTCACCCATGACTCGTCGATCGCACGGCGGGCACCTCGGCTGGCGACGATCAAGGCCGGGCAGATCACCCTGACCGAGCAACGGGGGCAGCAGCGACAGCAGTCGTACGCGCAGTACTAGAAGCGCGGGCTCACTGCCGGTGGTTCACGCCTGGCCGGTCTCGAAGCGGGAGATCTTGCCGTCGTCCTCGACCTCGAAGTGCCACTTGGTGCGCATCTCGCCCCACGTGTCGTTGCTGTAGCGGGCGATGAGGTCGCGGCCGCCGCGGGACTCGTTGTCGACCTCCATGTGGCCGTGCGAGGTGAAGATCTCCCGGTCGATCCAGTCGGTGAGGTCGCGGTCGGAACCGTCGTCCGACATGGTCGCGCCGGGGGCGAGGAGGGCCATGAACCCGTCGCGGTCGTGCGCGTTGACGGCACCGACGAAGGCGCGGACGGCCGGGTCGCTGAGTTTGGACGTCTGAATCGTCATGTCAGTCAGACTCACACCACCGTTCCGGGCCCGCCACCCGAACGGCGGCCCTGGGCGGCCCCGGGAGGTGTCAGGGGTGCGACGGTGGAAACGCGGGAGGGGCTGTTCTTGCCGTCTTCTCCATCTTCTCCGGGAGTCATCGTGACGACGTACGACCGACGTGATCTGGGCCTGCTGCTGCTCCGCCTGGGAACCGGGGGTGTGCTGGCCGCGCACGGCGCGCAGAAGCTGTTCGGCTGGTTCGGCGGCCATGGCCTGGAGGGAACCGGCCAGTTCATGGAGTCCGTCGGCTACGCGCCGGGCAAGGCCAGCGCGACCGCGGCGGGCCTCGCCGAGGCCGGTGGCGGGACGCTGCTGGCGCTGGGCCTGGCGACGCCGGCCGCGGGCGCGGCGGCGGCCGGTGCGATGGCGGGGGCGTCCGCCGTGCACACCCCCAACGGCTTCTTCAACGCCGAGGGCGGCTTCGAGTACGCGGCGACCCTGGGCCTGGCGGCCACGGGTCTCGCCGTCGCGGGTCCCGGGCGCCTCTCCCTCGACCATGCGGTCGGGCACGTGTTCGACCGCGGCTGGATGGTCCCCACGGCGTTGGCGGCGACCGCCGCGCTGACGGCGGTGGTCGTGGGGGCTCGGAACCGGCGGGTGCGGGACGGGAAGAAGGAGGAGGCGGCGGAGGGGTTCGACGAGCAGGAGGCGCTGTTCGGGGAGGAGTGAGGCCGAGGAGTGACCCGCCTCACCTCTGACCGCCCCACCCGGAACTGCCCTCCCCCGTGCCCCTAGGCTGTGCCCCGTGAACCGTCCCGAGCGCCTCCGCGTACGACCGCCCCTGCGGCGGTGGCGGGGGCTGCTCGTGCTGGCGGTGCTGGCCGGGGTCATGGCGATGCACGCCCTGGCCCCCGGCATGGCCCTCCCGGGCGATCATCCGCACTCCTCCCCGATGGCCGGCGTCGTCTCCGTGTCGGCGGCCCACGACGACTGCGGTGGCGAGGGCCACTGCGGCTCCGGGCATGTGACGCATGCCGACGCGGCCTGTTCCGCGGCCGCGGTGAGCGGGGGCCCGGCGCTGCCCGCTTTGGTGGCCGACCCGGTCGTCGGCGTCGTACGGGACGACGTACTGCGGGCGTGTGCGGTCGCGGACCCGGACGGGGCCCGCGCTCCCCCGTCCCTGGCGGAACTCCAACTCCTGCGGATCTAGACACGGCTGCCGTGCGCACGTCGTGCGCCTCGGCATGCCCGGAGTCCAGATCCCCTTCATCCAGCAGGAGTTCCAGTATGAGCACCATCCGTACGCGTCGCGCTGCCGTTCTGGCCGTGGCGACCGTCACCGCCGCCCTCGTCCTCACCGCGTGCGGGGGCGACGACAGCGGTCACGCGGCCGCCGGCCACGGCACGTCCGCCTCCCCCTCCACGTCGGCGTCCGCGTCCGCCGGCCACAACGCGCAGGACGTCTCCTTCGCGCAGGGCATGATCCCGCATCACCGGCAGGCGCTGGAGATGGCCGAACTCGCCGCCGACCGGGCCTCGTCCGCGGACGTCAAGGACCTCGCGGCGCGCATCGAGAAGGCGCAGGACCCGGAGATCGAGACCATGTCCGGCTGGCTGAAGGCGTGGGGCGAGGACGTCCCGGCCGCGACCGGGTCGGCGGAGTCGATGCCGGGCATGGACCACGGTGCGGACGCCGGGATGCCCGGCATGATGGGCGACGCGGACATGGCGAAGCTGGAGAAGGCGTCCGGCGAGGCCTTCGACACGATGTTCCTGACCATGATGGTCGAGCACCACGAGGGCGCGGTCGCGATGGCCAGGACCGAGAAGGCGAAGGGCGCCTACGAGCCCGCCACCGCCATGGCCGACGACATCGTCACCGGGCAGACCGCGGAGATCGAGGAGATGAACAAGCTCCTCGGCTAGCTCCTGTCGAGCGTGCCAAGCTGCGTCCATGAGTGATCAGGACCCCGGCATCTGGTCGGGCATCGACGACTTGTGGGCGTGGCTCGACTCGCACCGCCCGTCCGACGAGCCTTCCTCGGACGGGCGACAGAGCCTCCTCCTGCGGGTGTTGAAGCTGTCGGAGGAGGTCGGCGAGGTGGCCGAGGCGGTGATCGGGGCGATGAACCGCAACCCGCGCAAGGGCAACTCCCATACCTGGGAGGACGTCGAGAGCGAGTTGTGCGATGTCGTGATCACCGCCTTGATCGCCCTGCGCACTCTGACGCCGGACGCCCGTGAGGTCTTCGCCGGGCATCTGGAGCGGGTGCGGGAAAGGTCGCTGGGCCCCCGCTAGGACCCGCTGGGGGCGCCCGGCCTTCTCAACGACCGTGCGCGGCCGCGTACTCCTGCAGGAACAGGGCCTCCACGTGTGCCATGTGCTCGATCTCCGACGGGTCGACGCTCTCGTTGGGCGCGTGGATGAGGCAGCGCGGCTCCTCGACACCCATGAGGACGATCTCGGCGCGGGGGTAGGTGGTGGCGAGGACGTTGCACAGCGGGATCGAGCCGCCCTGGCCGAGGAAGGCGAGGGGTTTGCCGTAGACCTGCTGCATCGCCTTGCCGAGGGCCGTGTAGGCGGGGCCGTCGGTGGCGGCCCGGAACGGGGAGCCGGTGCCCTCGGTCTCGACCGTTACCCGGGTGCCCCAGGGCGCCGCGTCCGTGAGGTGCTGGGTGAGGGCCTTGAGCGCGGCCTTGGCGTCGGTGCCGGGCGGCACGCGCAGGCTGACGCGGGCGCGGGCGGTCGGCGGCACGGCGGCGGCGGAGCCGACGACCGGCGGGCAGTCGACGCCGAGCACGGTGACGGCCGGGCGGGCCCAGAGGCGGTCGGCGACCGTGCCGGTGCCGGTGAGCCGGACGCTGTCCAGGACGCCGGCGTCGGCGCGGAACTGGGCCTCGTCGTAGCCGACGCCGTCCCAAGTGCCGTCGCAGTCGAGGCCGTTGATGCGGGTGGCGCCCGTCGCGGGGTCGCGGAGCGTGGCCAGCATCTGGATGAGGGCGGCGAGGGCGTCGGGGGCCGGGCCGCCGAACATGCCCGAGTGGACCTCCCCGTCGAGGGTCTCGACGGTGACGACGAGGTTGGCGAGGCCGCGCAGCGTGATGGTGGCGGTGCCGGTGCCGACCTCGGCGTTGCCGGTGTCGCACACCAGCAGGGCGTCGGCGAGGAACAGCTCCGGGTGCTGGGCGACGTACGCCTCCAGGCCGCCCGTGCCCTGCTCCTCCGAGCCCTCCGCGACGAACTTCAGGCCCACCGGGATGTCCTCGCCGAGCGCCCGGAGCGCGGTGAGGTGCATGACGATGTTGCCCTTGCAGTCGGCGGTGCCGCGCCCGTACCAGCGGCCGTCGCGTTCGGTGAGCGCGAAGGGCGGGGTGGTCCAGGCGTCGTCGTCGAGCGGGGGCTGGACGTCGTAGTGGCAGTAGAGCAGGACCGTGGGGGCGCCGGGCGGGGGCGGGCGGTGCCCGATGACGGCGTGGCTGCCGTCGGGGGTCTCGGCGAGGTGGACGTCGCGCAGCCCGGCCTCGGCGAAGGCGTCGGCGACCCACCGGGCGGCCTTGTGGCACTCCTCGGGCGGGTACTGGCGGGGGTCGGCGACCGACGGGATGGCGACGAGGTCGGTGAGGTCCTGCTTCGCGCGGGGCATCAACGCGGCGATGGTGGCGGCCAGTTCGGTCGTGGTCGTCATGCGTCCCGCCTCACCGTGTCGTCGGTCTTCAGGTCGTCGAGCCGGTCCTTGAACTTGTCGAGCTTGTCCGGGCAGTAGATCTCCAGGATCTTGGCCTCCGCCCGCAGCGCCTTGGTGTCGCCGATGACCGGTCGCTGGCCCACGAACGCGGCCCCGTTGGAGACGTTGATCTTCCACAGGGCGGACCGCAGGGCGGTCGCGGGGTCCTCGCAGACGATGCCGCCGTCGGTGCCCAGCGCCCGCTGGATCACCTCGGTGTCGGGGCGCGGATAGCCGGCGTCCTCGGCGGCGTCGGCGAGCTTGTTGGCCTTCTCCGCCGCCTCGTTGGTGGACTTCACGCTCTCGTACTGGATGACGCCGATGATCGCGAGGGCGACGAGGAGGACGATCGCTCCGACGTAGACCCACTTGTGTTCGGAGGCGAACCGGGTGGGACTCATGATGCACTCCCCTCGGTGGCCGCTTCCTCCGAACGCCAGCCGGGCTTGCGGAACTTGAGGAAGGCGTACGGGATGAGCAGGCCGAGGACGACCAGACCGCCGCCGATGAACAGGACGTACGACAGGACGCTGCTGCCGCCGAACTGCGAGGGCGGCACGAAGCCGATCGCGAGCGCCGCGAGGGAGGAGAGCAGGCCGACCGTGCAGATCAGATGCAGGGCGGGGACGCGGTAGCCACGGGGGTGATCGGGCTGGGTCTTCCGCAGGCGGACGGCGGCGGCGAACATCAGCAGGTACACGATGAGGTACACCTGCGTGGTGATCGTCGAGAAGATCCAGTAGACGCTGGAGACGTTCGGGATCAGCGCGTACATCAGGGCGATGACGGTGGTGACGAGGCCCTGGGTGACCAGGATGTTCTGCTGGATGCCGTACTTGTTGAGCTTCTGGAGGTAAGGCGGCAGATAGCCCTCGCTGCGGGAGATCTCCAGCAGACCCTTGGACGGGCCGGCGAGCCAGGTGAGCATGCCGCCGAGGGAGGCGGCCACCAGCATCACGGCGGCGATCGGGGTCATCCAGCCGATGTGGAAGTAGGAGAAGAAGGCGTTGAAGGCCTGCATCACACCGGCGGTGAGGCTGGTCTGGTCGGCCGGCACGACCCAACTGATGGCCAGCGCGGGGAGGATGAAGATGAGCAGCACCAACCCCATCGCCAGGAACATCGACTTGGGGTACTCCTTGGCCGGGTCCTTCAGCGACGAGACGTGGACGGCGTTCATCTCCATGCCGGAGTAGGACAGGAAGTTGTTGACGATGAGGACCAGGCTGGCGAGGCCGGTCCACTGCGGCAGCAGGTGGTCGGCGGTCATCGGCGCGGCGGACGGGTTGCCCTGCCCGAGGAACACGATGCCGAGCACGACGAGAATCGTGCCGGGCACCAGCGTTCCGATGATGAGCCCCCAACTGGACAGCCCGGCAAGGGCCTTGGTCCCCCGCGAGGACACCCACACGCCCGTCCAGTACAGGACCATGATGACGATGGCGGTGTAGAGGCCGTTGGAGGCGAGGGAGGGGTCGATGACGTACGCAATGGTGCTGGCGACGAACGCGAGCAGGCTCGGATAGTAGAAGATCGTCATCGCGAACTGGCACCACACGGCGAGAAAGCCGAGCGGCTTGCTCAGCCCTTCGCTCACCCACCGGTAGACGCCGCCGTTCCACCCGGACGCGAGCTCCGCCGACACCAGCGCGGTGGGCAGCAGGAACACGATCGCCGGGACGAGGTAGAGGAACACACAGGCGAGCCCGTACACGGCCATCGTCGGGGCGGCACGCAGGCTGGCCACCGAGGCGGTGGTCATCAGCGCGAGGGTCACCCAGGTGAGAACGGGGGCGGGAGTGGCCGTCACGGCCGCCTGCGCCTGCGGCGCCGTCTGCGTCCGCTCCGGCAGGTCGGCGGGCACGTCCATCGATGCCATGAAGCCCTCCCGGGGCTGGGCAGTTGGGGTGCTGCCAGCCTCGGGCGCTTCCGAGGTGCCCGCATGACGGCTTAGGCCGTAGGGGTGACGCAGGGTGGCGCTCCTCCTCTCGCCGGCATCGCCCGTACGGCCCACCCGCCTGGCCGTTCCGGTCGGCGGAACGGGAGGCTGGAGGGGCTCGTGCGGGAGGGGCGTCGATCGCGTCGGGGTACTTGAGGAGGCCGTGGGTGGAGTCGTGGCGTGCGGTCGCCCCGGGCCCACGTCGGAGTCCCTGAGGAGGCCTGGGTGGAGTCGTCCCGTGCGGTCACCCTGGGCCCGCGTCGGAGTCCTTGAGGAGGCCTGGGTGGAGTCATCCCGTGCGGTCACCCCACGCCCGCATCGCAGTCCCTGAGGAGGCCTGGGTGGAGACATCGCGTGCGGTCGCCCCGGGCCCACGTCGGAGTCCTTGAGGAGCTGGGTGGAGTCGTCCCGTGCGGTCGCCCCGGACCTCGACGAGCTCGCCGGTTTCCTCACCCGGCTGACCCGGCTGCTGCTGAACACCAGCGGCGAGGGCGCGGAGGGCATCGAGGAGACGGTGACGACGACGGCCCGGGCGCTGGGCGGTGAGGCGTCGCTGCTCCTCGTCCCGGACGCGGCAACGCTCACGGTCACCGCCGGGGACGGCGCCGCGCGGACCGTCATCGCGCGTGGCGTTCCGGAGGTCTTCCGGCTGGACCAGGTCACCGCGCTGAAACCGCTACTGGCGGACGTGCGGGCCGGTCGTACCGACATCACGCGGGCGAGCGCGCGGCTGGCGGCGATCGAGGAGTCCGGGCCGCCGTATCCCTGGTGGGCGAAGCTGATCGGCATCGTGCTGTTCGCGCTGGGGTTCGCGCCGCTGATGCAGTCGACCTCGTACGAGGTGGCGAGCACGGCGGTGCTCGGCACGATCGCGGCGACTCTGGCGGTCGTCGCGGACCGAGTGCCGCGCCTCGCGGCGATCCTGCCGCTGGTCGCCGCCACGGTGATCTCGATCGTCACTATCGAGGTGTTCGCCCGCTCCCCGTCCCACGGCGGTCCGGTCCTGCTGATGCTCCCGGCGCTCTTCTACTTCGTCCCCGGCGACTACCTGAGCGCGGCGACGGCCGAGCTGGCCGCCGGGCGGATGACGACCGGCGCGATCCGCCTGGTCAACTCGGTGTTCCTGCTGGTGCAGTTGTATCTGGGCGTCCTGCTGGGCGTGTACGCGACGGGCGCCTCGACCCGTGCCCTCTTCGACGTCGCCGCGGAGGCCGATCTGCCGCGCTGGGCGCTGTTCCTGTCGTGGATCGTGTTCACCGTCGGCACGGTGCTCGCGTTCGCGGTGCCGTACCGCCTTTTCTGGCCGCTGCTGGCCCTGGTGTACCTGACGGTCGCGGTGCAGTCGCTGGTCACCAAGCTGATCGGGGAGACGGGCGGTACGTTCGTGGCCGCGGTGGTGCTGTCGGCGACGGCCACGGTGCTGGCCCGGGCCCCGCGGCGGCCGCCCCGGCTGGTCCTCCTGCTGCCCGGGTTCTTCACGCTGACCGTGGGTTCCCTGGGCATGCGGGGGCTGACGACACTGGCGGGCGGCTACGTCATCGAGGGCTTCCAGGATCTGCTGAAGCTGGTGACGATCGTAATGGCGATCGCGGTGGGAATGGTGGTCGGCGCGACGCTCGTGCGCCGCGAGTGACGGACCTCGCCTACCTGGTAGGTAATTGACCCCCGGAACGCCGCGACGACACGCTGGAGTTCGCACTCGACCATCGGCCATCCGGCCGGGGCGCAGCTGAACGCCCGTGTGTTCGTTGGGAGTTACGAAGGATGACCACCGAGACCAACCGCAGCGCCCCGGCGTCGTCCCCGGGCGCATCGTCGGCCACGCCCCCGGCCGTACCCGCGTCGTCCCCGGGCGCACCGGCGGCCGCGCCCCCGGCCGTACCGCATCGGCTGATCCTGCCGACGGTGCTCGCCGGTGTCTTCATCACCACGCTGGACTTCTTCATCGTCAATGTCGCCATCCCCTCGTTGCAGACGGATCTGCGGGCGGGTTCCTCGGCCATCGAGTGGGTGGTCGCCGGATTCGGACTGGCCTACGGCGTCGGCCTGATCACCGGCGGCCGGCTGGGCGACCTCTTCGGCCGCCGCAGGATGTTCCTGCTGGGCATGGGACTGTTCACGATCGCCTCGCTGCTGTGCGGTGTGGCACAGACCAGTGAGTTCCTGGTCTTCTCCCGGGTCCTGCAAGGCCTCGCCGCGGCACTGCTCGCGCCCCAGGTGCTGGCCCTGCTGGGCACGATCTTCACCGGCCCGGCCCGGCTGAAGGTGTTCGCCGGGTACGGCCTGGCCATGGGTCTGGCCGCCGTCTTCGGGCAGCTGATCGGCGGTCTCCTGATCGAGGCCGACATCGCGGGCCTCGACTGGCGTGCCTGCTTCCTGGTGAACCTGCCGATCTGCCTGCTGATCATGACCCTGACCGTCAAGCTGGTCCCCGAGTCGAAGGCCGAGGGCAAGCCCGAGCTGGACGTCCTCGGCGTCGGCGTGATCACGCTCGCGCTGGTCGCGCTGGTGCTGCCGCTCATCGAGGGCCGCGAGAAGGGCTGGCCGGCCTGGACCTGGGGCTGCTTCGCGGCGTTCGCGGTACTGCTGGCCGTGTTCGTGGGCGCCGAACGGTCGTTCGCGGCACGGGGCGGCTCCCCGCTGGTGAACATCGCGATGTTCAAGGACCGCGCGTTCGTCGTGGGCCTCGGCTGCCAGCTGGTCTTCTGGATGGGCCAGGCGTCGTTCTTCCTGGTGCTCGCCCTGTACATGCAGGCGGGCCGCGGGCTGAGCGCGCTGGAGGCCGGGCTGCTCTTCGCCGCCATCGGCGCCGGTTACATGTACACCTCGATGAACGCGACGAAGTTCGCCGCCAGGCTCGGCCGCCAGGTCATCGCCGTCGGCGCCCTGATCATGGCCGTCGGGCTGACTGTCATCGGCATCACCGCCGCCCAGCTCGGCGACGGCGGCCACACCGCGTGGCTGATCCCCGGCCTGGCGATCGACGGTGCCGGCATGAGCCTGGCGGTCGCGCCGCTGGCGTCCGCGGTGCTAGCCCGGGTCAACCCGCAGTACGCGGGCTCGGCCGCCGGCGTCCTGACCACCGGCCTCCAGATCGGCAACTCCATCGGTGTCGCCGTCATCGGCGTGATCTTCTACAACACACTGGGCGACCACCCCGTGGCCTCGACCTACGCGCACGCCTTCGACATGGGGATCTGCTTCCTCGTCGGGGTGGCCGCGGCCCTGGCCCTGCTGGTGCAGGCGCTGCCGCGGACGAACGCCGGGAAGTAGCTCCCGCACCACCCCTTGCGAGCGGCGGCCGTCGTGCCGCCGCTCCGACACTCACACACAGAGAGAGTTGACGTTGAACGCCGACGACCTGCTGAAGCATGACGACCTGCTGAAGCGTGACGACCTGTTGAAGCGTGACGACTTGCTGAAGCGTGACGACTTGCTGAAGCGTTACGTCGCCGTCTGGAACGAGCCCGACGCCGCCGCGCGCGGGGCCGAGGTGGCGAGCCTGTGGACCCCGGACGGGCTCCACCACACCCAGACCCGCCGCTTCCAGGGCACCGAGCAGCTGGTGGTCCGGGTCACCGAGGCGCACGACCAGTTCGTGGCCGGACAGGGCCTGCGCTTCCGGTCCGGGGACAACCCGGTCGGCCACGCCGGCGCGCTGACGTTCAACTGGCTGATGACACCCGGTGACTCCGACACCGTGCTTGCCCTCGGCTTCGACGTCGTACTCCTCGACGACGAGGGCCGCATCATCGCCGACTACCAGTTCACCGAGCCGCCCTTGCCCACGGACGAACTGGACGCGCAGGCCGATCGGTACCTGGCGGCCGGTACGGCCGAGGAACCGCGCAAGAAGGTCGCCGACCTCTATCTGCCGGGCGCGCTGTACGTCGACGAGACCGGCGCGCACGACGGTGTGGACGCCATCGCCGCGGCCCTCGTGACAAGCGGGGCGCGGCAGCGGGCGGGCAGCGCCTCGGCTCAGCACGACGCCTTCCGCTACCCGTGGCGTACGGCGACGGGCGAGACCGGCGTGGACTTCCTGCTCCGCGACGATCAGGGCCTGGTCCGCGAGCATCGCCGCTTCGTGGGGGCGGGCCGGTACTTCGCGTGAGCCACCGGTATGAGGCTGAGCCTCTTCGGTGAACCCGCGGCCCCCAGAACCCTCGCTCCGTGAGCGGTGTCCCCCGTCTCCGCTCACGGACCGCTCACGGACCGCTCGGGTGACCGTCTTCAACCGTTGTCCCCAACGCCCGGAATGATGCAGGGTGAAGAGATGACCGAGGTGCAGGTGAGCCGGCAAGTGGCCCGCCCCGTGGGCGAGCTGCTGCGGCAGTGGCGGGAGCAGCGGGGCTACAGCCAGCTCGCACTGGCCACCCGGGCCGAGATCTCCGCGCGTCATCTCAGCTTCCTGGAGACCGGGCGTTCCAAGCCCAGCCGCGAGATGGTGCTGCGACTGGGCCGCCACCTCGAACTGGCGTTGCGCGACCAGAACCAGCTGCTGCTGGCCGCCGGCTACGCGCCCGCCTACACGGACTCTCCCCTGGATGCCGCCGAGATGCGCCCCGTACACGATGCGCTCCGCCAGATCCTGTCGGGGCACGAACCCTTCCCGGCCCTCGTGGTGGACCGCCACTGGAACATCGTGCTCAGCAACAGCGGCTTCGCGCTCTTCGCGGAGGGCGCCGCGCCCCATCTGCTGCGCTCCCCGGTCAACGCACTCCGCCTCGCCCTGCACCCCGAGGGCATGCAGCCGCGCATCCTCAACTTCCCCGACTGGCGCGCGCAGTTGATGCAGCGGCTGCGCCGACGCGTGGAACTCACCGCCGAGCCGGGCCTGTCGGAGCTGTACGACGAGCTGTGCACATATCCGGCGGGCCCCGAGCCCACTCACCCACCGCACGGCGACAACGCCGACCTGACCCTGCCGCTACGCCTGCGCTACCGGGACATGGAGCTCTCCCTGTTCTGCACGATCGCCACCTTCGGCATGCCGCTGGACGTGACCGTCGCCGAGTTGGCCGTCGAGGCGTTCCTGCCGGCCGACGCGGACACGGGGGCACTTCTGACCCGTGTGCACGCCGCTGCGGAGTAGAGCAGGCCAGGCGGCTTCTCCGGGCGCCGGGACCACGTAGCTGAGCGGGGTGTCGAAGTACTGGTGGTCGGCGACGATCCGGCCCTCGTCGTCCAGGGGCACGAAGTCGAAGCCGACGGCCTCCAGAGGCCGGAGGTCTCCGCACGATCACCCAGTCGAAGCGCACGGTGTCGTGCTGTCCCCGTTCATACCGAGATCTCAGCCTTTCTCGTCCCCTTTCTCGTCTCCCTCCTCGTCTCCCTTCTCGTCGCGTTCCTCGTCATCCCGACGCCGACGGAGCGCTCGGTCGCCGATCTCGCTGGAGAGTCTGCTCGTCACCGACCTGGCCCGATTGAGGGTCTCGTTACCGAGACGCCTCGCGGCGTTGACGCCTCCGGCTCCCGTGTCGAGCGCCTTGTCCCTCACCTCGGCGGCCGCGTCCAACCACCGTCTCGCGTCCACCGACCGTCGACCGTGCTCGATCCCGAGCCGCCCGTGGAAGTCGACGACGGCGACCGCGACATGATTGCCCGCATGTACGACAGCCGGGGACGTGGTCGGGTGCAGCAGCACCTTCGTGTTGGCCCTGCCGGCGGCCGCGTCCACGCGGACCAGTAGACGCTCGGTGGTCTGCGAGATGAGTTCCCTCCGGTTCTGCCGGGCTACCCGAAGCCCGAGGCGATGCCGGTCCAGCTCATCCGGAGACGCGTCCAGTACGCGGTCGAGTTCGAGCACCGAGATGGCGTCGTGGAGCTGGAAGCAACGAGCCAGAACGGCGAGCCACTCCCCCACTGCGACCTCCGCGTCCTTGGAGACCTTGGCGAGGTCACCGATCTTGGTCTGGTGCTCCATCTTCTCGGTGAGCGCGTCGAGTTGACGCAGTGC
This sequence comes from Streptomyces sp. NPDC057280, assembly GCF_042668605.1. Classification (NCBI taxonomy): domain Bacteria; kingdom Bacillati; phylum Actinomycetota; class Actinomycetes; order Kitasatosporales; family Streptomycetaceae; genus Streptomyces; species Streptomyces sp. NPDC057280. Next base: position 1,039,724 of record NZ_JBHUYR010000002.1, on the reverse strand, counting down.
GTAGGCCTGGGTCCGCGCGATGGTCATCGCCGTGGCCTGCACCTTCGACCACGTGACCGCGGAGACCCGGCCCACCTGCTCTCGGACGGTCATGGCTTCCTCTATGACGAGGCCAGCTCCGATCATGTCCGCCAACACGGCGTCCTTCTGAGCGCGGAGGACGTCGTCGACCTTCGCATCGATCGCCGCGAGATAGTCGGTGATCTCGTCCATGGTCTGCTGCATCGCAAGCTGCGCCATGAGCCCCGCCGCACCGGCCAGACGTGCCGGATTGGTGAGAAACGATCCAGGCGTCCTCTCCATTTCGAGGAGCCCCTTGATCTTGCCGTTCTTCATCAACACGGCACGGCTTACACCCGAGTTCGAGCCCTTCATCAGCCCGTACTTCTCGATGGCGTGCGCCGATTGCTCGGTCAACTTCACCCAGCGCCCCGAGCCGGCCGCGACCTCGGCGCCAGCCTGCGCGGCTCCCGCCGCAGCACCGAGGATGGGGCCGAGCCTTGACAGTCCGAGATCCTTCGACGGCAGTCCTTCGGAGACGAGGAAGCGTTCGACAGCCGTCGGGCTTCCGATGACGGCCAGGCCGTCACCGTCGCTGATCAACTGAAGGTCGTCGTCCATCGTCGGCTCCTGAAGTGGCTCTTCGCAGTATCTGACGCTACCTCGCCGCGCAACCACCTCCGCTGCCTGTCAGCCCGGCGTGCTGGGGACACGCTTACAGACGGAATGCGGCCACCCCGTCGCCATGGCCGGCGTGACGACGATCGGCTGGACGAGCGAGCGCCCACCGCCCGATCACGCCCAGAGCGCTGAAGCATTGCGGTAACTGGCAGCGGAAAGCAGCCCTATCGTCGTTCCCACGTGCCACGACCACTCCAACTCACGGCGGGGACTCCTCAACTGCACCGTGCGATAAGGTGCGTTCACGCTGCGCACCTTCCCGGAGGGTACGCGAGCAGAGTTCGCGAGCCGCCTCAGCGGTCGTGGATGACGAACGGTGGTGCCACCAAGTGGACCTCACTTCACGGTGAGGGCGGCTGCCCGGTAGGGCGATCCCTGCCATTCCGAATCCATCACCGAGGAGTGGCCCCAGTGAACACTGACGAGTACAAGTCTGCGCGTCGCACCTGGCCCCGTGAGGTCCTGGTGGGCGCCGCCGCCGGAGTCGTGTCCAACCTCGTGTTGGCGGCGCTGGCGGCGGCAGCGCGCCTGCTCTTCTGACGCGGGCAAGTGGCGGGCCCGGTGAGCCCGCCACTCTTTCACGCCCGGCTCCATGCGCGTCAGGACAGCGTTCGGACCCCCTTCAGAACAACGGATGCTGTCCGGACGGCGCGGTGATCCTCCGTTTGCGCGAGCGGCGCCTACCACCACGTGTCGGGCGCGGAAGATGCGGCACCCGGGCCTCGGGCGGGAGGTTTTCCCACGTGGGGCGCAGCCCGTGGACGTGCACCTCGCCCACAAGCTCCTTCAGGTAAGCCCTCGTCTCGTCATCCGTGGAGTAGAGGACAGTGGCACGGCTCGCACGCGTCATCAGCACGTGGTAGGCGTGGCGGACGCACCGGGCGAATTCGTCATCGGTGAGACTGCTCGCCCGCACCTTCGGGTCGAACGACCCTGACTCCGCCACTCGTCTGATGCTGGTTCCCGGCTCTTTGAAGTCCTTGCCACGCCGGAACACCCAGTGGCCGTCGCGGCGCACCATGTCGTCGCCCATGATGACGCCGCACCAGTCCCATTCGAGGCCCTGCGCCGTGTACACACAGCCGATCTGGTCGAGCCCCGCCTCGTTCACGGACCAGATCCTCGACGGGGGTGCCCCGTTCTCGCAGAAGCTGTCACTGTCCGCGTTCCACGGGCGATGCCAACCGCCGATGCGGACGTCGGCCTCGAGGCGCTTCTCCTTGCCCTGCGGTTTGGTCCAGGGCCAGCAATAGCCCGCGACCATACGGGCCGAAGCACCGGCAAGGGCCTCCGTGCGAATGATCCGCTCCAACTCCGCCGGGGTGTCGGCGACTTCGATGTGCATCAGCCCGTCCGGCGTCCATTCCGCCGGCTGGTCCTCCGACAACCCCAGGACTGCTCGTACCCAGCGGACGTATGCGTCGCTCCCTCCGCAGCGGAACTGTTCGCGGAGCTGATAGGGGACCAATGCGGCACCGCGCCGCTTCGCGGCGTCTTCGATCAGCTCGACCGTGCCGACCTCGTTCGGCCGTACGGTCTGACTCCGGTCCAGGAAGAACACGGTCAGACGAGACGCGTCGAGCAGCTCGTCAACCTGAGGCTGTGTGCCCTGTTGTTCGGGTTTCCAGAAACGGCTCGTCGAGCGGTCCCGGAGGCGATGTGCCTCGTCGCAGATCAGTACGTCCAGAGGAGGCTCCGGCGGCGTGACGAAGCTGCTGAAGTAGGTGAAGCTCTCCTTGAACTCCCGGTCACCGTAACCGACGTGCTCCTGCATCGCGCCGTTGAAGGCCCGGCTGCCGCTGGCGTACTTCACAGTTCGCCCCTGGGCTTCGAGTTCCGCCTTCACCTGCAGGCCGATGGCGCTCTTCCCGGTCCCGGCGCCACCGGTCACGAGAAACACGACACGTCTGTCATCCGGGACAAGAGCAGGTTGGCCCGGTTCTCCCAGAACCGCGGAAGCAGTGCCCAGGATGTCCTCCGCAACCTGCCGTTGCCGCCCGCGCAGAGTGAATACCGTGTCCTCACCGCGTGACCGGATCATCGCGTCGAGCAAGGGGGTGTTCCGCAGGTTCATCCGGCTGAGAAGTATTTCGGCCGCGGAGTCACCACCCTCCCGCGCGAAGTGCTTGCGGAGATCCATCAGGAGCCGGTCGCGGCCGTCGTTGGTGTACAGGCGCGCGTACGCGCCCGTGGGCGCGGCGATGTCCATCAGGGGCTTGACGGATTCGTCCGTGGCGTTGTGCAGGTAGGCGAAGCCCCCGCACTCGAAGGCCAGTCCGCTCAGCGGCCCTCGGTCACCGGTGAAGAGCTGGTAGTACTCCCGTAGTTGGAGGGCGGGGTGCTTCTTGGGCTCCATCATTCCGGGTACGTGAACCAGGTCGGCGGTGGCCGCTTCGACCCGGGTCACCGTGGACCATCGTTTCAGTTCGACGAGTTGCACCGACAGCTCGTGGCTGTCCGGGTGTCTGCCGATGAGAACGACGTCGACGAGACGGAGGTCGTTCGCATCCTCGGGCTGATCCACCGTCGCCGCGCACTCGACGACCATCTGTACGTTGCCACGATCCGCCGCCACCAAGTCGTTGGCGAGGTTGACCAGGCTCTCGGCCCAAGCGCTGCGCTCGGTCAGTGACGCCTCGGTGCGCCGGAAATGCTTCCACCGCTCTGCGAGATGAGGCACCATTCTGCGCCTCGAATTGAGTGTGAGCAGGTCCCTTGCCGAGAGTTTCAGCAGGAGCATCGACACGAGGAGGTTCCCCCAGGGCACGAGTGACTCGTGCGGGTGGGGGCGTGTCCTGCTGAGGGAAGCCCGTCGGGCCGCATCCGGTACGGGTGATCTTAGGCAGACCGCTGATCCACGCGGACGGCTTCTGTTCGAGGTTGCTACGGCGGGGCAGCACCGTTGGCGAAAACACGGCGGTGTGTGAATGCGATCGCGGAAGCCCAGAAGGCGTCGCCACTTTCACACCGCAGCTGCCACTTTCTCCGCTCCCACCAGCTCGCGCAGCTTCTCCTGGGTCTCCGGGTCCGTCGCATACACGACGGTTCCGACCATGCCCCTGGTCAGCAGGACTTTGTAGGTGTTGCGGATCAGCCGGTCCACCTCGGCATCCGACGTGGACTTCTTGAACACCGGGTCCTTGGACGCCGTGCGATCCGTGACCCAGCGGTCACCCCGCCAGACCAAGTCCGGGCCGATGATGACGCCGGACCAGTCGTACTCGAAGCCCTGGGCCGTGTAGACGCAGCCGATCTGTCCGAAACCCGCCGGGTCGGTAGCCCACAGGGCCGACGGCGGCGCCCCCGACACCGCACGTTCGCCGCGCAGGTTCCAGGGCCGGGCCCATTCGCCGATGACGACGTCCAGAGGGAGCGGATGGCCGGGCTTGGGCTCCGGGGACCACGGCCAGCAGTAGCCGGCAGACATGCGGGCTCCGTAGCCCTCGGTGCGACGGGCTTCCAGGAAGGATTCCATCTCCTGAGGGCTCTCGGCGACCAGTAGCCGCATGCGGTCGTCGGGGTCCCAGGTCACAGGGCCGCCCGGCTCCAAGCCGAGCAGCCGTACCACCCATCGCAGATAGGCGTCGCTACCGCCACAACGGAACTGGCTCTCCAGCGGGATGACATGGCAGGCGACCCCCTTGCGGGCGGCCGCTGCCTTGATCTCGGCCACCGTGCCCATTTCGCCCGGGCGCACCACCTGGTGTTCGTCGAGGAGGAACACGGGAACGCGCGCGACGTCGATGAGTTCGTCTATCTGCGGCTTCCCGGTGCGCTGGGCGGCCCGGGTGTAGCGGTTGGCGGAGGTCTCACGAATGCGATGAGCCTCGTCGCAGATCACTACGTCGAGAGAGTTCTTCTCGGCCGTCATAAAGCTGTTGAAGTACTTGAACAGGTCCTGCACTTCGCGCTTACGGGCCCCGGCCACCTTGCGCATGGTCTTCGTGAACGACTGGGAGCCGGTGGCGTGCAGGGCCGGGACACCCTGCCGATACAGCTCACCGAGCACGGAGAGGGCGATGACACTCTTGCCCGTTCCGGGCCCTCCGGTGACGATCAGGACTTCTTTGTGGTCGGACCGTTTCGCCTTGCGAACGGCGTTGAGGACCATGCGGTAGGCGACCTGTTGCTCGTCCAGCAAGATGAACTGTTCACGGTCGCGCACTTCCTGGGCCGCGACGGACATCAGCTGCTTCGAGGGGACCGTTTTGCCCGCGAGGAGTTCGTCCGCTGCCCGAGCTCCCGGATGCTTGTCGCTCAACCTGGCGCGGAGGTAGCTGAAAAATTCTCCTCGACGCTCGGCGGTGAACAACTGCCCTTGGCCGTCGACCTCGAGCTCACGCAGTCCACTCACCCCGAACTCGGTGGCGTTGTGCAGGAATGCCACTCCACTGACACGCTGACGGTGCTCAGCGACCGCGCCATTGAAATTGACGAGGTACTCGCTGTATCTACGCACCTGTTCAATGGGGTTGAGGACCGGGTGCGCGTAGGCGTCCACATGGCACAGGATCGGATCATCCTCGTCGGGCTCTGCCTGGCTCCACTGCTTCAGTTCCACCACGACGTACGACGGTTCCCCCGTGGCCGGGTGCACGCCGGCGAGCACGACATCGGCGCGCTTGCTGTTCAGGGGCAGCGCATACTCGATCATGACCTCGACAGCGCCGAGACCAGCCTCGTTCAGAGCGGACGCGAGAACCGGGAGACTTCGCTCCCAGGAGCGAACCTCGGACAGACCGGGGGAATAGCCGTGCATATGCGCAAACTGCTCAGTGAGATGCAGGAAGAGCGAGCCGTCGAGCGCCATGACGGCGACCGTTTCGGCGGACGCGCGGAACAGCAAGGACTTCCCCCAGGCAGCACGAAATGACTCGTGCGGGTGGGGGCATGTCCTTCGAGACTCCACCAGAGTGGAGCGGAAGCCCGTCGGGCCGCGACTACGGTGCGATCAAGCTTACCTACGGGACCGACCGGGTCGGAGGACTCCAGACAGACGCCCATCGACTCCGCTAGGCGGACAAAGCCGGGAGGCAGACGAGTCGGGCTGTACGCCGGGTATTCCTGAGCACCCTTCTGACCTGCGCCTTTGCGGGCTGGATCGGTTGTGACCTGCTAGGTCGGGTTGCAGAGGCGATCGGAGGCAGTCAGAGGAAACCGCTCTGATTCGACCCGGGTTCGACCCGAGCTGCTCGGAGCCAGCCAGAGGCAATCGCCCTCTGTTTGGCCCCGAATCGGCCGAGGTCAGGGCGGTGTCGAACGGATCTGGACTCCTCTGGCGACACTCCGAATCGATCTCGGTCGAGCCGCGATGGGGACGCCTGCCTCTGATGCGGGGCCAGGCATACGAAGGCCTCCAGGACGGCAATCCTGGAGGCTTCGCTTGGCACCGATTGGAGGTCGGTTCCGGACACCACCCGTGGTTTTAGCGGGCCCAGGTGGCGTCCACGTCCTTGCGAGACGACCCCACAGTGCCACACCACACCCACCAGGCAGACTCACCCCGACGACCAATTCACCCGAGCGAGCGACTGGGTCTTCACCGGCTGCCTCCCGCCGCGGCCAATCTCGTCCTGCTCGGCGACCTCACCGGCCGCTACGCCTCCGGCAGTTACAGCAAACTCGGCTCCGACCGTCGGAGCGTGGTCCTGCGCGCGGATCGCCAGGGCGCGGCCGAGCACGGCCACAGAATCACGGCGGCCATCGCCTGCCACGTGGCCCGCGCCGGCGGCACCGTCGACCAGCTGACGCAGCTCCTGCTGCACCCCGAGCACGAAGGCGGACGTCACGCCCGCAACATTGCACTGCGCTCCGGGCAGTCCCGCGCCCTGGACTACATCCGTCGGGTGTGGGCCAGCGCCTCGGACGCGATCAGCAGCACCAGTGCGCTGGGCTCCCGGCACGCCGCGTACGAGGTTCTCGCCGCACTGCGCGACCGGATCGAAACGACACCGTGGCGCGGGGAACGAGGACGGACAGCGCTGCGGGTCCTGAGAGCGCACCTGAACTTCGCCGAGGTCGCCGGCGGCCCGCTGCACCACGCCAGTGAGCGGCAGGCCGCGGAGGAAGCCGGGGTGTCCCGCACGACACTGCGGGTCGTCTACGAGACGGTCCTCCGGCCGCGTGGCTGGCTGCGGCGTCTGCGGGTGGGTCATGGTCGGGAGGGCTCCACCTGGTACCTGGGCGACGGCAACATCCCCGGTCACGGTTGCCCGGCTCTGCTGTCTCGTTTCCGGTCCACTCAGTTCCCCCCCGACCCGGCACTTGAGGAGTGGACCACCCCTGAGACGGCCACGAACGCCGACATCGACTCCACCGTCCTCGGCCGCCTGATGGCCCACGACGCCTTTGCCCACCACGGCCTCGGCAGCGCTGCCCTCATGATCATCAGCGCTCTACGCGTACGCCAGGATCAGACCGTTGCCGAGCTCGTCGGTACCTCCTCGGTCTCCCGCGCCACCACCTACCGGACCCTGAAACGCCTCGCCGACCACGGCCTCGTCCAGCACACCGGGGAGACCTGGACCCTCGCACCACGTGCTCTGGAGGGCTTCGGTATCCGCCTCCCGGACGCCGACAGCGGCCGCACCACAGCGCCGGCACAGGGCTGGGACAAGGTCGCCGAGCAACACGGCACCTGGGGCATCGCGGCCCGGCGGAAGGCCCTGCACGCGGCCGAGCGGGCGGCCTACCAGGAGGCACTGAACCGGCTTGCGGAGCACCGCAGCAGGGCTCTCGTGATCGTCCGCGACGGCCGTCAAGTCCTGGTACCCGTGCCGCGTCCCGACGAGATCCCACCGCCGTGGCACGCCCCGGACGGGCGCGTCCTCGACCCGGCCACCGGTCGTCCGGCCGCCGACTGGCGCATCGCCACCGACGGCCGCCTGATCCTCATCACCTCCGCCGACCAGCGCAGTTACGACGAGCTGGCCGCCGCCCATGCCGAAGCCCTCAGCGAATGGGAGTCCGTCGCATGAACCCACATCCCCCGGTCACGTCCGACGCGAGCAAAGCGGTGACGCCCCAAGCCCTGCGCGAGCAGTACGAGTCCGGTGCCACGGTCGACGAACTCGTCACCGCCAGCGGCCTGTCCTACGGCACCGTCCTCAACCGGCTGCACGACGCCGGAACCGTCATGCGCACCTCCTGGCAGACACGCCGGATGCGGCAGAACCCACAAGCCCGCAGGCGACTCGCGGCCCGTCTGCGCACCCTGTACGAGCAGCACGGCGCAACCCTCACCGAACTCGCCGCGACCGCGGGAGAGACGAGGCGCGGTGCCCGGCGCCTGCTGATCGAAGCCGGCGGCACCGTGCGCACCACCCAGCAGACCCTGCGGATGCGCGCCGCAGCGCGGGCCGCCGAACGGCACAAGGTCGCACTGTCCCTGCGCGCACGGTACGAGGCAGGCGCCACGGTCCCGGACCTCGCCAGGGAGCACAGCTACTCCATCGCCACCGTCTACCGGCTCCTGCACCAAGCAGGCACCCACATGCGGGCCCAGCACCACCACGGACCCGCCCACACCCCGAGGAAGCGGCCATGAACCCCCACGTCCTCGTAGGTGCGCCCCACCCCGCCTGGCAGATCAAAAAGGCGGCCATGCGCCAATCCGGCCGCCACGTGGCAGCACGGGCACCCCCGTCGTCGGCCCGCTCGACAACGCACGTACCAAACAACACCCCTTCCCGTTTCAGGAGATCAAGCACACGTGAACGAGAACACCCGTCACAAGACCCTGGCCGCAGCCACAGCAAGCGCCTTCGACGCGTTCGTGATCGTCGTCGGCATGCTCAAGGGCGGCACCGGCAAGACCACCTCGGCCTGGTTCATCGCCCTCTATTACGCCGTCGTCCTCGGCCTGCCCACGTTGCTGCTGGACGCCGACGCGACCAGTCAGTCCGCCTACGACTGGTTCAAGGTCGCCCAGGCCGCCGGTTTCGAGATTCCCGAGAACCTGGTTGTCGAGCGGTACCCGTTCGACGACATCGCCGAGTACATCCGTGCCAAGCGCGCCGAGTTCGGCGCGATCGTGGTCGACGCTGGCGGCGGCAGCGCCCGGATCTTCCACGAGGCTGTTACCGAGGCGAACCTGCTGCTCGTCCCGGTCGCCCCCACCAAGATCGAGCGCCGCAAGCTTGTGGCCACCTTCGACGAGGCTGAGCGCGCCGCCGCCCGCAACGAGCACGGCGTCACCGCCCATGTCGTGATGGTCAAGGCCGACGACCGCACCAGCCTGCCCGGCCGGGCAAAGGACCAGCTGCTCGACCCCGCCGAGGGCGAGGGCATCGGCCCGGACCGCGACGAGGCGTTCCCGCTCGCCGAGACCACCATCCACTCCTGGGTGCACTACATGGAGGCCTTCGGCGAGATCCCGACCGAGCTGAGCGAGTACGCCAACCTGATGAAGGAGCTGACCGCGGCATGAGCGAGAAGAATGAAAGGATCAGGCCTCCGGCCCGACGCCCGGGCGGTCGTGCCTTGGGCGGAGCAAGGAAGACGACCCCTCCGCCCCCTCCCCCGGCCGCCGAGCTCACCCACGAGCAGTACGCCGCCGAACAGGCCGCTACCCCGGGCGAAGGCCGTCCCGCGGCCGGCGAGCCGCAGGTTCAGCCCGCTCCTTTCGCTGTTCCCAACCCCGAGGGGTCAGCACACGGCCGGGCCGAGGCGATGCCCGAAGTAGCACAGACCTCCGCCCAGCCGACTGCAGAGGCCCCGAACAGGCCCGTCCCGGAGCCGGCCGCCAGTCAGCCAGTTCGCCCGGCCGTCGCCGCCACCGAGGCGGGGCCGGAATTCGCCGGTCAGCCGATGGAGCGGCAGGTATCGCCTGCACTCCCGGCTGCCGAGCCCGCAGCACCTGCCATCCAGCCCACGCAGCCAGCCGCACCCGTTGTGCAGCACGGCACATCCGCGGCTCCCGGCGCAGCCTGGGGCGCCGAGGTAGCGCTTCGCCCTGCAGATTCCCCGACGGCCGCAGGCGGCAACGGGTTCCCGGTGAGGACCGATGTTCCACGGGCTCACCAGGAACAGGAGGCGCAATCACAGGCAGCGCCCAGCCAAGGAACACCGTGGGCTCAGGGATCCGGCCGTCCCAAGGACATTCCTGAGACCGCCGTCGTTCTCAACCAGCGCATCATCACGCGCGAGAGTCTCGACTCGTCGGTCCCCACAGCGCTGAAGCTGAAGAAGCGGCTCAAGCGCTTCGCGCTGGACAACGAACTCGACCACCTGCCCATCGGCGACATCGTCTCGGTCGCCCTGGACGAGTGGCTCACCACCCGCGGGTTCTGACCCGACCTCAAGGCACAGGGCGGCCACCCTCACGCAAGAGGGCGGCCGCCCCGTGCCGACTATTCCAATAACCCAATAGGCGGATAGCTATCCGCCTATCCGGACCGACCGGAGCAGCTCGCATGCCTGATCACTCCCCCTACGCCCGCCGACTACGTGAAATCGCCGACGCGCTCGACGCCGAGCCCCAACCGACCGATGACGTTCTCACGCCGCACCCGGACACCCTGAACGTCATCAGAAACCGGCACACCAAACGCGGACAGTTCAACCACGCCGTCCCCGAAATCCTCCAGCTCCAGCGCCGGATCCGCCACTACAACGCCGACACCGGCGTACCCCACGGAGACATCGTCGCTCTCGCCCTCGACACCTGGCTCCGCGCAAAGGGCTACCCACCCGACCTCAAGCCACAAGAGACAGACGTTTCCTGACCGGCCTTCTCGGCCGTTCCTGCGACCTGGTCGCGCAGCATGTCTTGGGCACGGCGGCTGCGGTCACGATGCCGACTGGAGGCGAGCGCCTTGCTTGGGTCACATTGGGCCGTCGTCGAGGGGTGCTGCCGGGCGAAGATGACCGCTCCCAGCCATGCCGGGCATCGCTCTTTACCTCGCTCCGGAGAAGAGGGAACGGCAAATCCTTCCCTGAGTAGGTGCAGCATCACTCGGTCATGGCAGCGGCCGCCGGTGCGCCACTGTCAGTAACGGCCGTGCCTGCGGCGCTACCGCGCAGGGAGGGAAACCTCCTCTTCCAGCGCTGTACGTCGTGTCGCTCTCGGACGGAGAAACGGTGGCCGACGGTCTCCTCCAGCGAGACCAGTCGGGTAAGGAGGTCCAGCCGTTCTTTGTCAGACAGTCTCTTGCTGCGCAGACGAACGATAATTTCCTTGGCTTTCGTCAGGTCTTCGCGCTCAGCTCGCTGCTTTTGCCGTGAACGGTCTGCCGGGGACTGGTGCTCGGGCTGGGGAGGGACAACGTTGACCGTGAGAGACGGAGTGGGAGGCCTGGGCGTTGGCACCGGAGCAGGTGTCGCCATCATTCGCCTCGCGGACGCCAGGATGTCCTGTTCTGCCTGTGAGGCTGGCGTGCCCCGCTTGAGGAGCTTTTCTGCCCGGGCGACCAGAGCGCGTGTCTGGGTAACGTCGCGGTTTCGCTGAGCCTTGCCGAGGAGGTTGAAGAGGCGTTGCCGATCACGGTCCTGTCCGTTGAGCCAGTCACGGGCCTCCGCGAGCACCGCCCTCAGCCGGCTGAGGGCTGTACCCCGACATCTACTGATTTCTTGCTCGGCCTGTTCACACAAGCTCTGCACTGAGCCTGTCAGCCCGGCATGCATGTCCAACTTGATCAGGCGGATCAGCTCCCCGATCTGCGGCGAAGCTTCGGATGCCGTTTCATCGCCTGCTCTCCTGCACACGTCCTGCAGCCGTGCGGGGTCGTGGCCCTCGGTGTTCCAGACTCGTTCCACGACGGGTGTCACGAGCCAGCCGTCATCTGCGATTTTGCAGTCTGATGGATCGATGCCCCAGGTCGTGGCTTCCCCTGCGACTTGTGTACCGATGACCATGATCCGTCGACGGCCCTCGCTCCTGAACTTCACGCGGTTGACATACCGCAGCACCTGCAGCAGGTCGTCGCTGATCTGGACTCCGGGCCCCAGGATGAGTTCACCAGTCCCGACCGCTTTCCAATCGATAGGGACGTCCTTGTTCATATGAACGCGTAGTCTGTGGCCGTTGAGCTCGATGTCCACCACCGAGCCGACCGGTGCGTCATCAAGGCTTACGAACCGGTACCGCGGCTCCAGTCCCTGGCGGTGGAACACCCTCTGCATCGCGCTCTTGACGAAGAGGTGATCGGCGCTGCCGATACCTCCGCCCCGTGTACGCCGGGTGCAATCAGACTGCACACCCTCCGGATCGTGAAGATGGAAGAAGTGGGACGCGCGGGTAACGCATCTCCGTGTCCCCAACTGCCGGCCGCATCCCCCCAACAAGGGGCTGCACCAGAATGTGGCCCCTTGCGTCTCCTCCTTGAAGATGTCCAGTTCGATCGGGTCCTCTGGACAGATCACCGGCTCGTCTGAGTCGGGATCACCCAGGACTGCTGTCTGAATCAACCTCGTGTCGAAAGTCATGTCCTGCCCCTTACCGAAACGCGGTACTGCAGTGTCGGCCGTCCGCATGCTCCTTGATCACGAAGGGCATGTGGCTCGTCTCCCGAGATCGTACTGACGCCCACTGACAACCTGGATCCCACCGAGGGTCACAGGGCTGGCAGGTCGCTTCCCACGAGTGCTGAGCGCCACCGGAATCGGGAGGCATTGGGCGAATTACCCTGGCCCTCAGTTGAGCCAATCATCTGTCACTTGTCCGGCGCACACATGAGATAATGGGGACGGAGTAATTGCTTCGTTGATGCGATGAAGGCGAGTAACGGAGTGGAACCGGGCCTGCCGCTACCCCTCCGACTTACGGGCCAGCCATTCCTTGAAACGGACGGACAGTGACGTGTACCCGTAGGGTGGCAGCCCGTCGCCGAATTTACGAAGCTTTTCGTAGATCTTCTTGAGGTCACCCTCGGTGGGGAATTTTCCGAATTCGACAGCCATTTCCAGAACATCCTCGACGGTAATGATCTGGAGATCGCGGTCTGCCGCGAGGGCCTGGCCGCCCTGGTCATCGATGGCGACCAGGACCTCGTGCCCCTGGTCCTGGTAGTGCACTCCGTGGGCTACGACGACTGCTTCGCCGAGATCCTTCGACTCCCGCAGGGCATCTTCGAGTTGACGACCTCGCACTTCCACGAAGACCTCAACCACGCGGTCGGGTGCTGACTGGGCTTGGAGCGCCGGCAGCACCCTGACGCAGTCACTGTTCGTGAAGCGGGCCCATCTGAGCTTGATCCCCTTGTACTTCCGGTCTTTACGTGCGACTTCGTCGCAGACTTCTTGTGGCACGAGGAGCACGAGGTCGGCCTTCTGCAGGACGTCCACCAGGAGGCGCTGGAGGTTTGCGCCGACGAAGTGCACGCAGATGACCGCGTCCAGAATGCAGACCGGTTCCTGTTGCTCCAGTGAAGCGTCCTCACCGGATGCCTCTATCCGCTCCTCGGGCAAGCCCCACCCCTTCGACGCCTCCGTCTGGACTACTCTACTAGTCCTTCGCCAAGCCGCGGGCGACCAACCGAGAGAGATTAGCGCGCTTTGGACTCGGAGGGCTGGGAACTATGCCAGCTTCCCTGAGTCCGGCTTCGACCTCTTCCGGACGACGCCCTTCCAGCATAGCCAGAGCGCGGACTCCAATCATATTCCGACGGTACGCTTCGACCGCGCGCTCCAGGATACGCCGAGGAGCCCTTACCGCTTCGGCAGCCTGTTGTTCTTGTTTGTATGCTGGCCCCCAGCCATACCGCTGTGCCAGCTGGGCGCCGGTCGGCCCGCGAAGTTCCTTCTTCTGGATTTCCGTGATCAGCGACATCAATTCAAGCTGGATGAGAATCACGACGAAGCTGACTCGGAAGTGGCGGGCCAGGAGCGCTACCGTACGCTCGTTTATACTGCCCTTTTCAGACAGCCTAGCGGCGGATAGCCATGTGTTAATTCCTTCCTCCGGCGCCAAGAGGTGGCGAGCGAAGGCATCACACCGCCGCTCCCCGGGCGTTCGTCCGTCATCCAGCTCGTGCACTTGGGCACCGTCGTTCCACAGCAGGTGACCAAGCTCGTGAGCGAAACTGAACCGCTGACGTTCTGGGACGTCGCAGGCACGCACAGCGATGAGTGTGGTCTCACGCTCTGGATCTGTGGCGGTGAATCCGTCCGTCGTCCTGGGCAGCTGCAGCACTGCTGTGTCTACGCCGGTGAGTTGCTCGATCAGCTCATCCACGTCAGCGATGGGCGCACTGCCGAGGTTGAGAGCCACCCGAACGCACTGCGCCAGTTCCTTCGCCTGCTGCTCCCGCGGCAGGCGCTCATCCGGCACGGGCAAAAAGCCATCCGGCTTGCGCTGCTGGGTGGCCGCGGGCCCTAGCTTGTCCAGACGAGCATCCAGCTCAAGCACTTCCAGGGTGTGCCGCAGGGCCTCCTCACGCTCCTCGGTCACCACGTCGTTGACCCTGGCCGCGATGCGCACTCTGCTGCGTACAGGATCTCCGCTGGTCAACAGCCGCACCGGAATGTCCAGGGCAACTGCGAGGCGATCCAGCTCAGCGAGCGTCACGTTGGCGCGGGCGCCATTTTCGATGCGTGTCAAGGTTGGCTGGGAGAGGTGAGCGCGAGCGGCGAGGTCGCGCTGGCTGAACCCAGCGCGTTCACGCTCACGGCGGATCCGCTCCCCCACAAGCTCAAGATCCACGTAGCACCTCCTTCTGAATCAATTCTACCCGTCTGATTCACGATGGCGAGTGATATGTGTATCACTCGCCACTGACAGTCCTCGCCGTGGAGCTGCCCGCACAGATGGAGGCCAGGAGCCCGGCAGGCCAGCGGACGGGTTCGCCACGTGGCATCCCACGGGTGAAGATCGGCAACGATGCCGTGTGAACCTCGGTGAACCAATCGACTGCTGCCGGACCGGCGTAAAGGGAGACTGCCCTCTTGGCCAAGGTCCCCGATTCGGTGCTCGCCCTCCCACGCCACGACACTGCAGCGTGCCCCTTCGGCAAGACCACGCCCGAGCTTGTCAGCTGCCGGTTGGAAATTCCCCGCGTACGTGCAGCGCGTTTCCCTATGGGTCAGTCACACTCAGTAGCCTCGGTGCTGGCTCGTGGATCTGGCGCATGAAGGGGTTTTGATCGTGGCACGTACCTGGCTGTCCATCCGGGTGGAGTTGGTCTCTGGGCACGGTGCGGACCTGTGGCCTCGCCCCGGCCGGGTCTTTGCCGGCGCGCCTTCGCATTCCTTCGCCCAGTTCGCCACGGCCATCGATCTCGCTTTCGGCCGCTGGGATCTGGCCCATCTGCACCTGTTCACTTTGTCCGACGGCGCCCGGGTCAGCCCCCTGGACTGGTGGGACGACGAGGCCCCGGACGGCACCATGGACGGCCATGCGACCAAGTTGAGCAGGCTGCAGGCCGGCGAGCGGTTCGCCTATGTCTTCGACATGGGTGATGACTGGGCCCACCTGTGCACGGTGGCGGACAAGCGCATCGATCCCCTCGACGAACTCGGCGAGGGGCCCGACCTCCCGGTTCCCTACTGGGGCTGGGGCAGCCTCCCGGACCAGTACGCACGCCGCTGGGACGGGGACGACGGGGAGTCGCCGATGCCGAGGCGGCCGGCCCGCGGGCTCAGCGATCTGCCCCCGATCCTGCCGTGGTGGGGCGAGCGCCGCCGAGGTTGACCTCACGCTGCGTACTCGAAGTGGCCGCCAGCGGGGAAGGGAAGTGGCCACGGTGGGGAGCTGAAGTGGCCGCGAGCGGGGAAATGAAATCTGCTGGCCGCCGGCAGGCAATCTGACGACGAACAGCTCTCCTCGGGCACCTCGACGCGGTGAGGCTGCCAGCGGCCTCTTCATTGCCGCTTGCGTGAACAGCATCAGTCCCTGCTCTGAGTGTGCCGA
Organism: Streptomyces sp. NPDC057280; assembly: GCF_042668605.1. Lineage (NCBI taxonomy): Bacteria > Bacillati > Actinomycetota > Actinomycetes > Kitasatosporales > Streptomycetaceae > Streptomyces > Streptomyces sp. NPDC057280. The sequence continues at coordinate 1,024,198 of NZ_JBHUYR010000002.1, read as the reverse complement.
TCGTCTGCCGCGGAGGGACGCCGAGCACCGGGGGTGCCGTGACCGTGTTGCCGGAAGGGGGCCTCATCCGGGTGCCGCCGGATACGTGCTTGCCGCCAAGCGACGTCGAAGGACGGCTTGTCAGGGCTGGTCCACATCAGGCGGAGGGCGCTGCAGCTGGTGAGGGGCGCCAGGATCCACCTCAGTAACGTGGTCATGGGCTTCCGGGACCGCTGGATCCCGTTCCGTTCTGAGCGGCGATGACTTCGATGGCCACAGCGTGTTCGGGTTGCCGAGCGGCCCGCATGCCGTCGGCAAGGAGGCTGAGCAGCATGCGTTTTTGCTCGTTGCGGGAGAAGGTGGTGAGGAAGTCCCGCAGAACTTCGAGCAGTTGGGCCTCGAAGGGCTCCTCATCGTCAAGGGGGTAGTTCCGCAGGCGATCGGCTGTCTGGCGCAGGACCTCGTCGCTCGGGGGATCCGGCAGTCCGGCCGCCGGCTGCGCTGCCTGCTGCAGCCACCAGGCAAAGACCCCCGCTGGGTGCGCGAGTTCGCGTACAAGGGCCCGGTTGCGTTGGCGTGTCAGGGCTTCCTGAATGCCCTGCTTCCTGCTGGCCTCAAGCAGTGCCCGGACCGCCTCATCATCGTCAGATGCGAGCGTGAGACGGCACTCGGCTCTCACCTCAAGACCGGATTCTGTGTCGATGCGGCGTGATCGCCGCAGGCTTCGCGCACATGCATCCTGGGCTGCTGGCAGGTCCCGTGGGTCCATGTGCCGTACCGCGTCCGCTGCCGCTGCCCGCAGGGCGAGGCGGACCTGGTCCGCGAGCGCATCGGGGTCGTAGGCACCGGATGGGCCGGCCTCGGGGTAAGCGGTGATGGTCGTGGTGAAGCGAATGCCTGGGCGCAGGCTCGACAAGACGGCGGGGAACTCGGTGATGCCGCGCCTGAGAGCACGCCGCCGCGATCGCGCCGATCGGTACGTCATAGGGCGGCAGCCCCCTCGTCTCCTGCATGAGGGGTGTGGTTTCGGCGCTCGTGGCGGCGAAGCATGAGTCGTTCGCGCATGGCGATGACGGCGGGGGAGTTGTAGGCGACGCCTTCCTTGCCGAGCAGGAATGCGGCCATCGGCCCGGTGACCATGTGCTCATCGACGACTCGGTCGAGAACGTGGACGACTGCGTCGTCGGCGAGATCGTGGTCGGCCACTGCTTCGGCCCATTTCTCAAGCAGCCGTTCGCAGCGATCGGCCAGGGCGGGATCAGCCAGGCAGGCACACCAGCCGGTGACCAGTTCGTCGGCGGTCTCAGGGTGCGCCAAGGCGTCGTTCAGCAGGAGGGTGACGGTGGACGGTGCGGCCTTGGGGTCGAGGAGGGCGAGAAAGGCCCGGCATCCGGCTGGCTTCGCTTTGCCTTCGATCCAGCCTGTGATCGCCTCCCATACCTGTGGCAGCAGAAAGTCGTCCTCGGCCATGGCCCGCAGGGCCTTCTCACCGTCGGCGACGGCTTCATCCACGATGGGGCGTCCCATGATGTGGCGGAGGCATGTGAGCGCCTGACGGGGATAGATGGCGGCGAAGCTGCCCTGGCAGACCACGGCCGTAACCCGTGCCGGGTCCACATCCTGCTGGGCCCAGTCCCGCAGTCTGGCGCGGGTCACGGTCCCCAAGGTGGGGTCGGCCGCGGCCGTGGCGAGCATCGACGCCGCCGCCTCGCGGCCGGCCTGGTCTCCGGACGTCGCCCAGGCACGGGCGACGTCGAGTGGGCCGAGGTCCTGTTCGTCGGTCGCGAGTTGTACGAGGAGGTCGGCGATCTGGGAGAGCCGGCTGAACCCGAGTGCACCGTGTTTGGTGAGGAGCTTCACCCAGGCCAGCAGAGGTTTCTGCACGTCGCTCAGTTGACGCCAGACATAGCCGAGAACTGCGTTGGGGTATCCGGGCTTGTGCGCGAAGGAGACCTTGCCGGAAGCGACACGTGCTTCGACTTCCTCCAGACGTGTCACCAGGTCGGGTCCGGTAAGGATCTGGCGGACGCTCTTGGAGGTCTTCTCCTTCAGCAGCAGGCGGGACGCCGCGAGAACGTCGGGCGGCGCGAGGCCTTCGAGCGCGATGGCTGCCAGCAGCAACGCTCGGTCATCTGCGTTCTCGCGGGTGGCGGTGAACACCTTCTTGACGACGTCCCGCCAGTGTGTGGCGGCGGCACGCGCCGTCTCCACCGCATGGGGAGAGTCGTCGATTCTGCTCAGTTCCAACGCCAGGGCCGCAGCGTCGCTTGGATACATATCGACGCCCAACAGGTCGGTCAGAACGTGGCCCTGGTCGTCAGCGTTTGCCGTCAGCCAGGCCCGCTCCGCCACCGACGGGTACAGACGGGCGAGATGGGTCTGAACGATCTCCCTGCCCGACGGCGCGGCCGTGGCACGGACAACGATGCGGCCAAGCCCCGGGGTCTGGCTGGCGGGCCAGCCGTCCTGGCTGGCGATGACAATCAGGCGCGAGCCCTTTTTCAGCAGAGCGTCGCCGTGAGCGACGATCTTCTTGGCCACGGCCACGGGGTCAGCCCACCCGTCGATCTCCTCGGAGACGTCGAGGATGTAGCCGCGGCAGCGCTTGGACGGCAAAAGCCCCTCACCTGGCTGCTCCCAGTCAGGCAGGACGTGCTCCAGGACCCACGGCGCCTCCGCCTGCTCGCCGACGTGGTCACGGCCGTAATCACTGAGCGCCTTGACCGCAGCAGCGGTCTTACCCATGCCGCGTGCTCCGGCAATCACCACGACCGGTTCCTCCTGCTTCAGGAACTCCAGCACCGCGGGAGCCGTCGTCAGAAGGTCCCCCTGCCGGTCACGCTTCGCCCAGGCACGCCTGACTGCTGCCCGCTCATCGCGGGTCACGGGGACCGTGCTCAACGTCTGACGCGTGTGGAGGTTGATGTCCCGCCCGGCCATGTACAGGACGGAGTCCGAGATATCGGCGGCGCTGAGCTGGTGAGCGGGCACGCCACCGTTTCTCTCGACGCTCGCAGCGGCAACGGTCACCTCAGCGCTCCCCCTTCCTTGAGGGAACGCCGTAGTTGATGCCTCCGTCTCCAGCATCGATGTCGCCGAGGGACTGCAGGATCTGGCTGTTCGTGTTGTTGTACGCGGCCATCGTGGACGCAGGTGAAGAGGCTTCGTCCTGGGTCGGCAGCAGCTCACGCAGTTCGTTGGCCATCTCGGGGAAGCGGTCGAGGTAGGCGGCAAACTGCCGCACCAGACGTTCCTGGATCGCTTCCCGGTCTGCTTCGGACGCCTCCGGCAGGCTTCGCTCGATCTCGTCCAGCATCTCCAGCTGACGGCTTGACGTCTCCTGGCCGTCCCTGCGCAGGAAACGCGCAATCTTCTCGCGCAGAAGCTGCCAGCCGCCGGTGAGCATCTCTGTGATGAGCACCTGCGCCCCGTGCGTGGCCAGCACCATCACGTCCAGCTCTTGGCTCATGATCCCCCGATCTTCACGCCTGGAGTAGGCCTGGGACAGCCTGCGAGACGTACCGGACCGACAGCAACCAAAGCTCGCGGAAGCGTCTGAAATCCGACTTTGCACGGTCAAACACCGGGTCATACCCAATGGCCGGATACTGCTGGCCTGTCCACCAGCAGGCCCAGGTCTCATCCAGCAAGCGTTAACCAGTTCGAAATGCATAGGCCAGCCGGGATTGCCTCACCGGGCCGCAGCCGTCGACAAGAATGGCGCAAATACAGAACAGGATGAACTACGCCTGTATGAGCCCTTCATCCCTCTATATACCCTTGAGGACGACAGAGCTTAAGAGGTCCTAACAAAGGCGTTGGACGTGGCGGTGTGTGATGAGGCAGGTGGCGATGCCGAGGAAGGCTTCGTGGATGTCGTCTCGTCTCTCCCAGCGGATCCGCAGGCGGCGGAAGCCGTGGAGCCAGGAGATGGTCCGCTCGACCACCCAGCGGAAGCTGCCCAGGCCGGTGCCGTGTTGTTGCCCGCGGGCGGCGATGACGGGGCGGATGCCGCGCTGCCACAGCAGCCGCCGGTACTTGTCGTGGTCGTAGCCGCGGTCGGCGAACAGCATGTCGGGCCGGTGTCTGGGCCGGCCCACGACGCCGGCCACGGCCGGGACCTTGTCCAGCAACGGCAGCAGTTGGGTGACGTCGTTGCGGTTGCCGCCGGTCAGCGACACGGCAAGCGGAATGCCCTGCCCGTCGGTGAGGACGTGGTGCTTGCTGCCCGGCCGTGCGCGGTCGACCGGGCTGGGACCGCTTTTGGGCCGCGCCGGGCCGCCCGCACGTGAGAGGAGTCGATCACCGCCCGCGACCAGTCCAACTTCTTCGCCGACCGTAACTTCCTCAACAGCACAAGGTGCAGCTGATCCCACACGCCCGCCTCATTCCAGGTGGCCAAGCGACGCCAGCAGGTCATACCCGAGCCGAAGCCCAGCTCCTGGGGCAGGTACTCCCACTGGATCCCGGTATGCAGCACGAACAGGATCCCGCACAGTGCCTGCCGGTCAGGAACCCGAGGCCGGCCCGCCACGAGTTTCGGACCCGGTTCGGGCAGCAACGGCTCGATCAACGACCACAGTTCATCCGAGACGACCCACGGCCTCGGCTGGTGCTTCCCCACGACTGCACCAACGAACCACCACACCGACAGTCACATGATCAACCGACTTCTGTTAGGACCTCTAAGGCGCCCAAGGTGCTTCTGATGCTCCGAGAACTCCGGGTTCCCGGCGGCGCCCTGCCCACCCGCATCACCGAGGAGGATCCGGCGCCCGCGCCTTGCGGATACGCCCGAGCCCCCTGTCGCTAGATCGGCATCACCTTGAGCGAGTGGATGTCGTGGACGGACCAGCCGCGGGCCGTGATCGCCTCGATATGCGGTTCGGCTCGCGTGCGGTGCGCGGCGAAGGCGAGCAGGTGCGTGGGGCGGGTGGCGCCCACGAAGACGAGCTGTGCCGCGCGCTGGATCGTGACCAGGGCCTTGGAGGCGTCCTGCTGTCGGCTCAGGAGTCCGAGGACCTCGTGTACGTCGTACTTCTTGCCGCTGCGTTCCAGGCATTCGAGGATGAGCGTGGCGGCATGAGTTTCGCCCTTGGCACTCTGGATCGATCCCGCAACCGACGCCACCACCCCCTGGTCCGCATCAGCCGACGCCTCGGGCACGGACGCCGGCTGGGCGATGTACGGGGTGTGGGCGAGGGGATCTGCGAGGCGGGCGACACCTTTCAGGGGGCTCTGGGTCAGGTCCGGCAGCAGCCGCAGAAGCCGTGCGGTGAGGACAGCCCATTCGACGTGGCTGTCGAGTGGGCTCGTCAGCATGTCGTGCAGAAGCAGGCGTGCCCTGCCTCCGGCGGTGGCCGGGTCCCGGTCCAGTCGCCTCAGCGGAGGCAAACCGCCGACGCTGGCGAGTCGGGCTACGTCACGGATCCCGTTCCACAGGAGTGTGATCGCTGCGTGGTTGTCGCCGGATTGCCGCTGGGCCTGGGCGGTGCGTGTCGTCGTGATGAGACTGCCGGTCGTCTGGACCGGCGTGCTGGTGAAGCTGGGTACGTAGCAGGAGAGAGACTGCGGAAAGACCTTGGCGCTTCCCCGCATGAGGCGGGCGCCCAGGACGCGAGGCGGGTTGTCCAGCAGCTGGCGGGGGACCGTGGCCGCTGCCATCCGTTCGAAGGCCGGTACGACCTCGGCGACGGTGTCGTCGTCGAAGAGCAGGAGGGCGACGGTCCCGTCGTGGCCGGCGCCGTCGATGCGCTGGCGGCGGCGGACCGTGAGGTCGCTGGCGAGTGCTGCGATCTTGCTGCCGAAGCGGCGGCTGACGGGGAGTTGGGCGGCGTGCGGCAGGGGGAACGACGAGGGCTGTGTGGCATCCGGTGCGTCGGCGAAGATGCGCTGGTTGACGTCGCCCACGCGCTGGACGACCGTGCCCGGCGGGCCGAAGACCTTGTCGAGCAGGCGTTGCTGGAGGTCGCTGGTGTCCTGCATTTCGTCCAGGAGGACGAAGGGGAAGCGGTGGGCGGCGGCCTGCGCGAGCTGGGGGTGATGAAAGAGGTGGTGCTCGGCGAGGGCGAACATGTCGTGGTAGCGGAAGACGCCTCGCTCGGTGAGCGTTTCCTTGAGCGCGGCGAATTGTTGGCCACTGTCGCTGGATGCTTTGAAGGGCGGGGTGCCGTCAGGTCCTGTCGCGATCAGGTCTCCGGCGTCGCACACGTAGCGGGCCTCGGCGACGAGTGCGGGGCCGTTCGTGCGGTGCCCGAGTGCGGTGTTGAGTTTCCGGAACCGGGGGTGGCGTTCGAGCAGCCGGAGGGCCTCGTCCGCGTAGGCGTCGTCGTCTACGGTCTGGACTTCAATGCCCCGGGATCGTAGGGCCGGCAGGGCGAGGAAGGTGTTGGTGAAAGACTGGATCGTGCCGATGAAGTGCGGGTACTGCAGCAGACGGCGTCCCGCCGGTGTGGCGGTGAGGCGGTGGGTGATCTCGTCCTTGGCCGTGTTGGTGTGGGACAGGACGCAGATGCCGCGTGTGGGCGAGGCCCATGCCTGGCCCAGGAGGGCGAGCTTGAGGCCGATCAGGCTGGTCTTGCCCGAGCCGGGAGCTGCCTGCAAGTCCAGGGATTCCCCGCTTTGGATGAAGTTCCATTGCTCCTGGTGCGGCAGTTCAAGGCCGAGTTGCTGGGCGAGGGCCTCGACCTTGTCCTTGATGAAGACGTCGGGCGTGTAGAGGTTCGTCATCGCTCAGACCTCGCTGCACAGGTACGTGAAGGCAGCTACGAGGTAGGGCGGCAGATCGTCCTCGGTCACGGAGGTGGTCTGCAGGAGCCGGGCCGCGTGGTGGGCGGCGATCGGCTTACTGCCCCGGCCCATGCGCAGCGGCTCATAAATGTCCAAGGCCGCCTTCTCCAGGGGAACGTTGCTCTCTCGCCACTTCTCGACCTCCTCCTGCGCCAGCCGGTCCAGGTCGACGAGTCTGTCCGCGGTGGGCCAGGTGGTCTTGGAGGCGACAGCGGCACGAACGGCCTGGTGCATCAGGGTCGCCATGGTCCAGGAGCCGGCGGCCAGGTCGTACTCCAACGTCCAGTGGTCGGAGACGAAGGTGCGTACGTGGCCGCTGTCCTCCTCTTTCAACCCTGCGATGTGTGTGTCGATCTCTTGCTTGGTCATCTCCGCCGAGCACTTCAGCTTCTTGCGCATCTCCGCGGAGGTACCGGCGGGAACCAGGTCCCGGTCCCGGATGCAGGCTACGGCGACCGGTATCTGCTCGCCGTCGCGCTGGAAGATCCGGCTGTAGCGGAAGAGTCCGACGCCGCCGACATTGACGACGCTGACGCCGCATTCGCTGAAGGACCGGCCGACCGCCTGTGCGAGGGCGGGTAAAACGATGGCTTCGGCGTCGCCCTCGACGATGGCGACGCTGCGGGCGAAGAACAGGTTGGCCTTTGTCACGTCGAGGAAGCGGGTGAGGAAGGCGTAGTCGCCCTCGTCGAGCTGGGTCAGGCCCGGTGCCAGGCGGAAGGTGGATCCGCGGGCGACGAGGGTGAGGTGTTCGACCGGGATGGCCGAGGCCAGGTTGGGGCTGTGGGTAGTGAGGATGACCTGGACCGGCGGTGTCTCCGCTGTGTTCGCGGTCTGGGCGCGATCCCGCAGGAGGTCCATGATGCGGGTCTGGAGCTGCGGGTGGAGGTGGGCTTCGGGTTCCTCGATCAGCAGCAGGGGCGCGAAGGCGCTATTGCCGAGCAGGAGCAGTTCGGCGGCCATGAACAGGGCGTTGTTGTAACCCAGGCCGTGCCGGGTCCACTCCCCCGTGCCCGCGAACAGCGTGAGCTCCAGCCGCTCCAGCGCACGGGCGAGGGTGGCGTCGCCGGCGACGCCGATCTCGCCGCGCAGGACGTCGGAGCCGATGGAGAACTTCTTCAGGTAACCGGTGTTGATGTCGTCCCGGGCCGTCTTGACGGCCTCGTTGTCGCTGATGTGCCGTTCCGCGCGGCGCAGGATCCCGACCAGGGTGGAGGCGCTGTCTTCCTCCTCGTCGAAGTCGTCCTCACCTTGTGCGCGCATGGCCGGGTAGCCGGCCAGGATTTGCGACAACCGTGATCCCCGTCCGGAGCGCAGCTCCGCCTCGGCGTCCCGCAGAGGCCGCAGGTAGGTGGCTTTCAGCAGTTCACGCGCGGCACCGTCCAGGGCCGGCCCCTGCCCATCGCGGCCGGTGCGCGTGGTCACCGCGACGCGGTGGGGCCGCAGCGGGTCCATCAACTCCGCCTTGACGGTGACGTAGAGGGCGACGTTGCCGTCAGCGTCCGTGGTGAGCAACTCAAGGAAGACGGCCTGTTCTTCCGTTGTGAGGTCCTTGAATCCGCATGTGATCTTGAAGGTGCCCGCGCGGCCGCCGGGTCCGACGTGGAAGTCGTCGCGTGTGATGCGGTAGAAGTCAGCCGCGGTCGTCAGCAGGCACAGGCGGATCGCATCAATGATGGCCGTCTTGCCGCTGTCGTTCTCGCCGACGAGGACGTTCGTGGCGGGACCGAAGTCCAGGCTCAGGCTGGCGTCCTTGTCGCCGTCCTTCTGCGGCGCCGCGCCGAAGATCCGGAAGTTCTCCGCATACAGGCAGGCAAGGTACACCGACATCCCCCGAGCGATGAGGCCCGCGCCCTCGACGACACAGGCGGTTGTAACCGCCTCAAGTGCCCCACCCGCATGCGGTTCTGACGCATCATACGATTCATCGCGGCACTCGTGCCTCGTTAGTAGAATCCCTCCCCTCGACTGGAAATGGACACGTCAGGTCGTCAACTCCAAACAGCAGTGCGCGACCGTCATTGCGGCACAGCCAGAAGGGGGAGATGGACCCTCACGACTGGTAGGTGCCACAGCAGGGCGCCTCCTGCGCACAGGGCGCGTCGACACCGCGCGGAGTGAGCGCTTTTACGGGTTCGTGCGCACCTCCTGCGTGGGGCCCGATCAGCAGATCCTACGGACTCATCACAGCCTTGGAAAAAACACGATCGCTTGATCGCCGACCCCCATTACCGGGGCTCGGATTTTCCGGATTCTTCCCGTGTGATGTGGTTAACGAGTTCCCCTGGCTGCACGTCGAGTCCAGCTGCAATATCCAAGAGCGTGAGCACACTGGGACTGCGCTGGCCGTGCTCAATGTAGATGAGGCCGCGAAAGCTCATTCCACTGCGCTCTGCGAGTTCTTCCAAGCTGTAGCCCCGCTCTTCCCGGAGCCGTCGGATCTGCATACCGAGGGACAGGAGTCGGGGGTCTGGTGACGGTTCGCGTGCTGGCACACAGCGACTCGACCGGTACGACTTCCCTCAGGCCATGAACAGCTGTGCATAATCAGGCTCTGGGCGGGAAATCCTGCACGTGAGCACACACGAACAGCCCGGCGGCTATGAAACCCAATCACTCGTACGACCGGCTCGGCACAAACGGATAGCCCACGGCGCGGCAGCGAGGTCGCTAGCCCACAAGCAACGAACGAGAACATATGGCCAGACCGATTTTGCCATTCGACCGATGGCACAAGTCATATCCGAAACCCGACCGGGGTGATGCCCCCTGTAAGTGCGGGACCAGAAACCGCCCCCTTTACCCGTCAGCAGATCACGGACGGGGACTCCGCTGGCAGACTCGCCACGTCGATCACCTCGGAAAAGAGCGCAGAGAGTCGTTCGATACATGGCAGGAAGCCCTCGACCGGCTCGGCGAGCTGACAGCCGAGGCTGCGTCCACGACGAGAGGGAACCAACCAGCACACAGTGCGCGAGTAGCCTTCTTCGGCGCGCAGATGATCGACCGAAAGCGGAAGAAGAATAAGAGAGCGAATACGATCAATACGTACGAGAGTCATCTTCGCAATCACATCCTGCCGTTCGCAGGCAATCGCATACCGACATCGCTACGGCGTAGCGACTCCATGGCCTTCGTGGATCATCTGCTAGAAAAACCCAACCTCAGATCCCCTCGCACAATTGTCCAGATTTTTAAAACCTGGCGCATTCTCATCCACTACATGATGGACGAAGACATTCCGCTGCCTGCAAACATCGTGTCCCGCATCGAGCTTCCCGAGATCAGCGACGGCAGTGGGGACGCCCTCACCCCCGAGCAGGTGGCCGCAGCAGCCCATGCCATGCGGACGATCGAGCCACGCTACGAAGTCCTGGTGTGGCTCGGCGCGTGCGCAGGACTGCGTGCCGGCGAGGCTCTGGGCCTGACACGGACACGCGTCGGCTGGCAGGAAAATCTCCTGTACGTTCAAGAGCAGCGCCAACGCGGCAAAGCCGCACCACTGAAGACGAAGGCCAGCTACGCGACTCTGCCCGTGGATCAATTCCTGATCGAGCAGTTGACGACCCATGCGGCTCACTTCAGCGAGCCGGAACCCGTCACCCAAGCCACCGCGCGCAAGCGTCGGGCTCGCCGACACGTCGAGCCAGTTGACGAAGACCTTATCGTGACGAACCGATACGGAAGGCCAGTTCAGAGCAGCGATTTCAACGAAAAGTGGCAACGGGTCGTCGCCCTGGCCGGCCTACCCGTAGGCACCCGTTTCCACGATCTCAAGGTGTTTTACACCACCACGCTCGGCGGACCAGGCCAGCACGACCCGAAGACTGTCCAAGCGCTCTCACGGCACGCCCGCTTCACCGAAACATGGGACACCTATGCGCGCCCACCGAGGGCGGCAGAAGGCCTGCGCATAACCGCGTTTGGCGATGCCTTCCGTTCAATACAGCAGAACCGGGGGTGAGTTGCAGCACGGTCGCCGGCCTCCCGGAGAGAAACCCGGATTTCCAGCTGCTGAGGCACAGCCGGCTCTACAAGGCGCACCTGCCCCGCTACGAGTGGCGTCACTCAGCCGCGGCAACAATCCGGTGCCGCTGCCATCCGCGGGTGCTGCGCTGATGCAGGGATGGAAACCTTCGCCTCCGCCGCTCTACGTCGTGTCGCTCCCGAACCGCGAACCGGTGGCCGACGGCCTCCTCCAACGAGACCACAACGACATCCAGTGGCGGGCGATGCCCGCCAACTTCCTGCTGTGAGAGCGGGTACACACTGCTGCCCGCGGATACTCGTCCCACGCCGCTCATCCGTGACATCACCCACGTCGACTACTCGGTGGTGGAGGACCTGCTGTACTCGAACGATCTGGGAAACGGCAGGTTCTACGACCCCGAGGGCTTGGACGTCATCGTGGCCGAACGCCACGGATCCGTTGTCAGGGTCGCCGAGTTCCGGCTCCATTGCGACTTCGGACACGGCGAAGGCCGGGAGGCGCATCCCGGCGAGCAGACGTTCGTCTTGACCATGGCCGTCGCTGATACCGATCGTCGAAGCGGGGTCGGCCGGGCGCTTCTCGCCGAGATCGCCCGCCGGGCCCTGGAAGCAGGGCACACCTTCCTGGCCCTGGTCCCCCAGGACGGCGACGATGCGCTCAGCCGACAGGGGTTCTTCCAGGCATGCGGGCTCAGGCTCTACGGACCCGACACACCGGGTACGGCCTGGGGTTGCCCGGTCTCAAAGATCCTTGATGCGAACGCGGCCAGCGAAGGCCGCTGACCCCCTGACCACGCCCGGCCGCACTGGAGGTCCTCGATGGCGCCATGCCAGTCGTGAGCTGATCAACACGCCGTCCCCGACACTCTCCAACTGCGCATCACCGATACACGCGGACCACGGCGTCCAGCACGGCGACATCGTCGCCCTAGCGCTCGACGCATTCCTTCGCGCCAAGGGCTACCCTCCCAACCTCACCCCACCCAAGGCCGAAGAACCGTGATCACTCAGCCGGCCTGCGATGCCCTGCACTTTGGGCGAAGTCAGTGAAGCCTTCGAAATGTCCCGGCGCCCTCCTCGGAGTCTCCTCCCGCATGCGTGCACCGGTCGTTGTCGGTGGTCCCTCCTATCCTGAGTTGACCTGGACCGCGCGTGAACGACGGAGGATCACTGCATGGGGTGGGACAACAACGCGCGGTCTCGGCCTCGCAGATCCGGCCGGGCTACAGCGGGCACTCCAGTGTCCTTCTCGGAGCACTGATCGGATGCCGCAGCGCAGCGTCCAGCAGCGGACCGGGTTCCGGGGCGAAGCATTCGTCGACAAAGCCGTCTCCGACGCCGGTCATGTGTGGAACGACACCAAACGTGACTTCGCCATCGACGGTCAGATCGAGTTCGTGGACGCTGACCGCGAAGTCACCGGTGTGGCCGTCCTCGCCCAAGTGAAGGGCACAGAAGTCGGCTTTCGGGGCGAGACCGCGACCGAATTCAAGTTCACGTGCAAGGCCGACCACATCGCCTACTGGCTTCGGCTGGGCCGTCCGGTCGTGCTCATCTGCGTGGACCTGCGTATCCAGCAGGCGTGGTGGAAACGCATCGACACCTGGTTCGCCGACCCTGAACGCAAGGCACGGCGCGTCGTTCAGTTCGACAAGACCTCAGACCGCGTCGACCTCGACGCCTTCAGTCAGCTGTCGGCTCTCGGCGTGCCTGCCGGAGAGCCGCTGCCACGGCTCGAAGGAAGCGAACAGTTGGTCTCGAACCTCCTCACGATTGAGGGCTTCGCACCGCTCATCCACGAGGCGTCCACACCGTGTCGTGACCGCGGCGATGCCTGGGAGCGGATGCGCTCGAACGGCAACCAGTTCGAGAGCGGCTTCGTCCTGGCCGCCGGACGGATCTTCTCACTGTGCCGACTGGACGAGGGCCCGCTCGCCGTCCTGTGCGACGGGCCGGTCACCTCCATCCCGACGCAGAACTGGGCGACCACCGAGGACCTGGATGTCCAGCGGCGCTTCGTTTCGCTGTTGAACTTCACCCTGCGCTCCGCCCACCATCCCGATCTGGTGTGGCATCCCACGAAAAAGATCGTCTATATGCAGGCCCCACCGGACCGATCCAGCCGGAAGATCAAAGGCCGCTACCGAGGCAGCCGCGGACGCGCCTTCTTCACCCCCTACTTCGGCAAGGACGACACAACCAAGATCAGCTTCTGTCGTCACTACGCCGCCAGCCTGTACTTCCGCCGCTGGAGCGAACAGTGGTACCTGGAGATCAACCCCACCTACCACTTCACCATCGACGGCCACCGCGACTCCCTGTACGACGCCGAGTACGTCCAGAAAATCAAGCGACTCGAACGAAACAACGCCGTCTACCAGCTCGTACGCGCCTGGGCCGACTACCTCCAAGGCGACGACACCCTGTTCAGAAGCCGCGATGAGCGCATCCGATTCGGCCAGCTCCTGAAGCTCGACTGCGACGCCGCCATCGACGAAAGCGTCTGGATCCCGCAAGAACCAGCGCCGAAACCGAGCGTGAACGGGCTGGCCGAGGGACTGTGGGAGCTGCCACAATGAAAGCACCCGTGCTCCATGAGCCGGAACTGGAGTTCGCGCCGGAAACCGCCACATCGATCCACGCTACGGCATCAGCGTGTACGGCCCCGCCGACGCCGATTCCCCCACCGGACCACACCAGATCCCTATCGCTCTGGTCGGCCCCGCCCAGGCCGTCGACGGCATCCGAAACTGGCTCCAGCGCTGCCAGAACCACATCGAGGCCAAGGACACCAAACCCGGCCAGGAGAACCTCCACCAGCCGTTCCCCGGCTTCAGCACCGACTCCCCGTTCGGCGCCGAGCTCGTCTTCGACGACGCCCTCGTCCGCGAGATCCCCGAACGCCAACTGCGCCACCTGGCCCGCGCCGACACAGCCGCCGCCACCAAGGATGCGGTCGAGATGTACGCCGACGCCGCCCGGTCCCTGGCCGAGACCGGGCGCTGCCGCGTCGTCATCTGCGCCCGCCCGGAAGAACTCCAGGACCGCGAAGAACAGCTGCCGTCGGAGGAGTCCGCAACCGAACGCATAGAGGATCAGGACGAGCGAGAGACCGGAGGCGACTTCCACGACCTGCTCAAGGCCACCGCACTCACGCTGTCCGCTCCCCTGCAGCTGATGCGCAAGGAGACCTGGACCGGAATCCCCGGCAGGACCACCGGGCAAACACTCCGCCCGCTGCAGGACGAGGCCACCAGGGCCTGGAACCTGCACACCGCGCTGTACTACAAAGCCGGCGGAACTCCCTGGCGCATGCAGCGCCACAGCTCCGACCTGGCCACCTGCTACATCGGCGTCAGCTTCTACCGCAGCGCGAACAAAAATGAGCCCCACACCGCCGTCGCGCAGGTGTTCAACGAACGCGGTGACGGCGTCGTCGTCCGAGGCGGCACCGCGCAGATCTCCAAGAGCGACCGCCAGCCCCACCTGACGCTCGCCGACGCCCGGCAGCTGCTGCTGGACGCGCTGACCGAGTACCGCACCACCCACGGCCACCAGCCTGCACGCATCGTCGTGCACAAGACCTCGAACTTCACCGCCACCGAGATGGACGGCTTCCACGAGGCCGCCGACATGCGTGACATCGACCACGTCGACCTGCTGTGGATCCAGCGGCGCGGCGCCCCGCACCTGTACCGCACCGGGCAGCTTCCGCCGCTGCGCGGCACCAGCGTCCAACTGGACCCGCGTTCCCTGCTCCTCTACACCCGCGGCTCCGTGCCGTACTTCCGGACCTACCCCGGCCTGTACGTCCCCCAGCCCCTGCTGATCCGGCCCTCAACACACGGCACAGACCTGCTGACCGCCAGCACCGACATCCTCGCCCTGACCAAGATGAACTGGAACAACGCTCAGCTCGACGAACGCGATCCCCTCACCCTGCGCACCGCCTACCGAGTCGGTTCCATCCTCAAACACGTCCCACTCAACGCTCGCATCGCCACCCGCTATGCCTACTACATGTAGGCAAGCCAAAAGCCCAATCGGGCTGGCTTCGCGCTCATTGCGTCCTGCGGGGCGGGGTGAAGACGTAGAGGTCGAGGATATCGGGGCAGGGGGCGATGCCGGGGCCGCCGGCCTTTACCCAGGCGGCGATGTCTTCGGTGGCGTCAGGGTCATTGACGAGTCCGAGCCAGACCGGACGAGCGCCTTCGGCACGGGCGGCGGCGGAGGGCTGGACGACGATCACGTTGGCGTGTTCGCACACGTCGAGGCAGTCCGAGACCCGCACGGGGACCTCCTCAGCCAGGTGCGCGAGCTGCCGATCGTGATCCACACCGGGGACTTTCGGGGTTCCGCAACAGCAGTCCCGGCAAACGACGACGCGGCACGGTGCCGGTGCGGCGGAGGTGTGCTCCGTGCCGCCTGCTTCAGGGTGCTGTCGGGGCATCGCTTGTCACACTCCTCTTCGGGGGAGACCCGTCCCGGGCTGCCGGGCGCAGGAAGCGGATCACGGGGTGGCCGGGGTCGTGGGTGACCTCGGCTCGGACGCCGTAGACCTGCTCGATGAGCGCAGATGTAAGGACCTCGGCCGGGGTGCCCTCCGTGATCGCGCGGCCGTCGCGCAGGACGATGAGGCGGTCGCAGTACATCGCGGCGAGGTTGAGGTCGTGGAGGGCGATCACGGTGGTGACCGGCAGACCGACGATCAGCTCCAGGAGGTCGAGCTGGTGCTGGATGTCGAGGTGGTTGGTGGGTTCGTCGAGGAGGAGTTCGCGGGGTTCCTGGGCGAGCGCGCGGGCGATCTGGGTGCGCTGGCGTTCGCCGCCGGAGAGGGTGTGCCAGGACTGGCCGGCCCGGTCGGTCAGTGCGGTGCGCCGCAGGGCTTCGGTGACGGCTTCCGCGTCGGACGTCGTCGGCGGTGTCCAGGCGCGGCGGTGCGGGATGCGGCCGAGGGCGACGACGTCGCGGACGGTCAGTTCGGTCTGGGTATCGGCGTGCTGTTCGACGGTGGCGATGCGGCGGGCGGTGGCTCGACGGCCGATCTTGGTGAGCGGGTGCCCATCGAGGGTCACGACTCCGGCGGTGGGTGTGAGGATCCCGGCCAGCAGCCTGAGCAGTGTGGACTTTCCGGAGCCGTTGGGGCCGAGCAGGCCGATGGTCTCACCGGAGCGCAGGGTGAGGGTGACGTCGTCGACGATGACTTTGTCGTCGATGCGGCGTGCGACGCGGTCCGCGTGCAGGCTGGTCATGCCCTTCTCCGTCTGCGGTAGAGGACGGCCACGAACGCCGGCACGCCGATGAGGGACGTCACCACGCCCACTGGGACCTCCTGGGGGTCGAGGACGGTTCGGGCGAGGGTGTCCGCCCAGACCAGGAAGACGGCTCCGGTCAGCGCGGTGACCGGGAGCAGGCGGGCGTGTCCGGCACCGGTGAGGGCGCGGGTGGCGTGCGGGAGGACCAGGCCGACGAAGCCGATCGCGCCGGCGCAGCTGACCAGGACGGCCGTGAGCAGTGCGGTAGCGCACAGCAGGACCAGGCGGGTGCGGGCGACCCGGACGCCGAGGCCGGCGGCGGCCTCGTCGCCGAAGGCGAACGCGTCGAGCGTACGGGCGTATCCCAGGCAGACGATGAGGACAACCGCCAGGACGACCGCGCACAGCAGTACTTGTCCCCAGTCGGCGCCGGTGAGTGAGCCGAGCAGCCAGAACAGCACGCCCCGGGTGGTCTCGGCGTCGGCCGAGGTGAGGACGATGAACGAGGTCAGTGCGGAGAAGAGCTGCATGGCGGCGACTCCGGACAGGACAACCCGGTCGGTGCTGCCGCCGAGGGTGTGGCTGAGCAGCAGTACCAGGGCGAAGGAGAGCAGCGCGCCGAGGAAGGCGCCCGCCGACAGGGAAACCGCTCCCCCGCCCACGCCGAGGACGACCACGGCGACCGCTCCCGTGGACGCGCCGGAGGAGACACCCAGGACGAAGGGGTCGGCGAGCGGGTTGCGCAGCAGCGACTGCATGACCGCCCCGCACACGGCGAGTCCGGACCCGCACACGGCGGCGAGCAGGGTGCGCGGCATGCGCAGGTTCCACACGATGCCGTCCCGCAGCGGCGCCAACGTACTTTCACCGAGGCCGAGATGGGCCGCGACGGACGCCCAGACGTCCCCCGTGGAGATGTCGGCCGGACCGAACGTCACGGCCACGGCGACCGAGGCGAGCAGCGCGGCCAGTCCGCCGCCGGTCAACAGCGACGTACGGAGGCTCACTTGGCGAGTCCGAAGTCCCGCAGACCGGCCGCGACCTTCTCGATGCCCTCGATGGTGCGGATGGACGGGTTCATGGCCTGCCCGCTGAGCAGGACGTAGCGCTTCTTCTTCACCGCGGTGAGGTTGCGGGTGGCGGGGTTGGTCTCCAGGAAGCGGATCTTGGCCTTGGCGGTCTCAGCGGTCTGCTGCTTGCGTGTGAGGTCGCCGATCACGATGACGTCGGGGTCGCGGTCGGCGACGGTCTCCCAGCTGATCTGGGGCCATTCGTCGTGGGTGTCGGCGAAGGCGTTCTTCGCGCCGACCGCGCGGGTGATGGCACCGGGCGCGCCGCAGCAGCCGGCGAGGTAGGGCGACTGGGAGTTGGCGAACCAATACATGAGGGAGACGCCAGAGGCGTTCAGCCCGGTGGTCGCCGTACTCACCCTCTTCTTCAGCGACGCGACCAGCTGTTCACCCCGGGCGTCGACGCCGAACGCGTGCGCGAGGTCGCGTATCTCGCCGTACACCGCATCGAGGGTGAGCGGCGTGCTGCGCGATCCGTCGCCGCCGCTGTCGTTGTCCTTGCCCGAGCAGTCAGACGGGGAGACGTACGTGGGCACGCCCAGCTTCTCGAACTGCTCGCGGGTGGCGACCCCGCCCTTGCCGAGGGTAGAGACGAACGAGGCGGTGACGAAGTCAGGTTCGGCGTCCAGGACCTTCTCGAAGGAGGGCGCGTTGTCGGCAAGGCGCGGTACGGACGCGTTGGCCTTCTCCAGGCCCTTCATCACCGGGTCGGTCCAGGTCGCCGTACCGGCCATGCGGTCGGCGAGACCGAGGGAGAGCAGGATCTCGGTGGTGCCCTGGTTGAGGGAAACGGCCTTCTTCGGAGCCGACTTCAAAGCGACCTTGTGGCCGCAGTTGTCGAGGGTCACCGGGTAGCCGGCGGTGGAGGCTTCCTCCGACTTCGCGTCTCCGTCGCCGGAGGAGCCGCAGGCGGTGAGCAGCAGGGCGGAGGCGAGGAGGAACGCCGGAGTACGGAGCGGGGCAAGGGCGCGGAGCACGGGCATGCCTTCGGGGTCGGGGCTCGTACGCGGAGCCTGGCCTACGGACGTCCCCCGCGCCGGGGCGCGGAGGTGCCAGCAGGTCTTCGGACTCGGGTTCGTCCGGCCGGGGCGCCTTCCCGGTCTCCCAGTGACGTCGTGCCCCGCCCGTCCCCCTCACCGCTGCGCGTCAGTTCCGGATTCGCACCGGATTCCCTGGCCTCGGGTGTGGCTCGACTGGCCCGCTGAGGCTATCAAGTGCGTCGTACGGTCAGGTGGTGTGATCGGTCACGGGGTAGGGCACGAAGGTGCTGGTGTGCTGGTCGATGCGCAGGGGCCGGCCGAGCGGTGGTGCGCCCCGCTGAGGGCAGTCGAGGCGTTCGCAGACGCGGCAGCCCATGCCGATGGGGGTGGCGGCGGAGGCGCTGGTGAGGTCGAGGCCGTCGGCGTAGACGAGGCGGTGGGCGTGGCGGATCTCGCAGCCGAGGCCGATGGCGAAGGTCTTGCCGGGCTCCCCCCAGCCGCCGCGGTGCCGGGTGATCGCGCGGGCCGTCCACAAGTACCGCTGCCCGTCGGGCATTTCGGCGATCTGGACGTGGATGCGGCCGGATGCGGCGAACGCCTCGTAGACGTTCCAGAGGGGGCAGGTGCCGCCGGCGCGGGAGAAGTGGAAGCCGGTGGCGGACTGGCGCTTGGACATGTTGCCGGCGCGGTCGACGCGGACGAAGGAGAACGGAACGCCCCGCAGCCGGGGGCGTTGGAGGGTGCTCAGGCGGTGGCAGACGGTCTCGTAGCCGAGGCCGTAGCGGTCGGTGAGGAGTTCGATGTCGTAGCGCACCTCTTCGGCTGCCGTGTGGAAGGCGGTGTAGGGGAGGATCAGCGCGGCGGCGAAGTAGTGGGCGATGCCGATGCGGGCCAGGGCGTGGCTGGGGGTGCCGGGTGCGAAGTCTTCGGCGGCCTGGCGGTCGAGTTCGTCGCCGTATTCGAGCAGGGCGAGCTGGGTGGCCATGCGGAAGGCGCGCTGGCCGGGGCGCAGGCGGGCGGAGATGTGGAGGGTGCGGGTCGCCTCGTCGTAGTGGTGCAGGCGGTCGCCGGGTTCACCGGTCAGATTGACACCGTGGTGGTCGGCGAGGCGTGCGGTGAGGACGCGCAGGACGTCGCCGGGTCGGATGGCAATCTCCCGGGCGAGTTCCTCGGCCGCGAGGTCGGTGTCGTGGAGGTAGTTCTGGCGGCGGTAGAAGAAGTCGCGGATCTCCTCGTGCGGCGAGCGAGGTGAGCGCGGTGCGGCCGGGTCGGTGTCGCGGGCGTCGGTGGCGCCGGCGAGGCGTTCGGCGAGGAGGTGGTTGCGGCGGCCGAGGTCGAGCAGGACCTGGGCGACACTGGGCATCCGGGAGGCCAGCTCGGCGAGGTCGGTCGGGCTCACCCGGGCCGCAGTGATCTCGCCGGCCAGGGTCTCGCGCAGGTCGGCCGTCAGGCGGCTGGTGTCGCGTTCGGAGAAGAAGGCCGGGTCGACGCCGAACGCCTCGGTCAGCCGCAGCAGCACGGGCACGGTGAGCGGGCGGGAGTCGTGCTCCATCTGGTTCAGGTAGCTCGGCGAGATGCCCAGCACCCGGGCCAGCTCGGCCTGGCTCATCCCGCGTTCCTCACGCAGGCGTCGCAGCCGCGCCCCCGCATAGATCTTGCTCACCGCACTCCTCCCTCCCTTTCCTCGGCGTCCGGGGTGCGGTCAGCGTACGTGATCAGGACCGCGAGAGGATCCTTCGCAAACTTGGCAAACGGCGGGCCGAAGATTCGCAGAAATTGGCAATCATCCACGGTTGATGGCACTGAGTGCCAATGTCACAGTCGTTGTGCGGCCCGCCGGAACCCGGCGACCACCGCCCGCAACCGGGGCGCGATTCATGCCCTGACGTCGGAGATCCCGGCGAGGGCGGGCGTCTGACCGGCAGCATTGCTCACCTCCGCCGCACGGGCGGCACGGCGGGCCGCACCCGAGCTTCACGACACACAGTGCCATCCCTGTTCGCCCGGACCGGGAGCTTGGCAGACGCAACAGACCGAGGAGACGGTGACAGTCATGGCAGAAGCGAGGACGAGCACGCAGGCGGCCGGGGAACTCGCCCGGCGCTGGGCCACCGACCCCCGCTGGCAGGGCATCGAGCGCACCTACACCGCCGAGGACGTCGTACGGCTGTCCGGCAGCGTCCGCGAGGAGCACACACTGGCCCGGCGTGGTGCCGAGCGGCTGTGGCGCCAGCTGCACGAGCTCGACTACATCCATGCCCTCGGCGCTCTGACCGGCGGCCAGGCCGTCCAGCAGGTCAAGGCGGGTCTCCGGGCCATCTACCTCTCCGGCTGGCAGGTCGCCGCCGACGCCAACCAGGCCGGGCACACCTACCCCGACCAGAGTCTTTACCCCGTCAACTCCGTTCCGCAGGTGGTGCGCCGGGTCAACAACGCCCTCCTGCGTGCCGACCAGATCGCCACCGCCGAGGACGCCGGGGACACCACCGACTGGCTGGCGCCGATCGTCGCCGACGCCGAGGCCGGGTTCGGCGGTCCGCTGAACGCCTTCGAGCTGACCAAGGCGATGATCGCGGCGGGCGCGGCGGGCATCCACTACGAGGACCAGCTCGCCTCCGAGAAGAAGTGCGGCCACCTCGGCGGCAAGGTCCTGGTGCCCACCTCGCAGCACATCCGCACCCTCAACGCGGCGCGCCTGGCCGCCGACATCGCCGATGTCCCGACCGTCATCGTCGCCCGCACCGACGCCCTCGCCGCCAACCTGCTGACCAGCGACGTCGACGAGCGCGACGCCCAGTTCGTGACCGGCGAGCGCACCGCGGAAGGCTTCTACCGCGTGCAGAACGGCATGGCGCCGGTCATCGCCCGCGGTCTGGCCTACGCCCCGTACGCCGACCTGATCTGGGTGGAGACCGGCACCCCGGACCTGGCCCAGGCCCGCGAGTTCGCCGAGGCGATCCACGCCCGGTATCCGGGCCAGTTGCTCGCCTACAACTGCTCGCCGTCCTTCAACTGGAAGGCCGCCCTGGACGACGACCAGATCGCCAAGTTCCAGCGGGAGCTGGGCGCGATGGGCTACCGCTTCCAGTTCATCACCCTGGCCGGGTTCCACTCCCTCAACCACGGCATGTTCGACCTCGCCTGCGGCTACGCCGAGCACGGCATGACCGCCTACGTCGACCTCCAGGAGCGGGAGTTCGCCGCCCAGGAACACGGGTTCACGGCGGTCAGGCACCAGCGTGAGGTCGGCACCGGCTACTTCGACCTGGTCTCCACCGCCGTCAACCCCGCCTCCTCCACCACCGCGCTGGCCGGCTCCACCGAGGAGGAGCAGTTCCACTAGGCCGCCCGTCACGGCCCGGCCCCCTGTCCGAACGGGGGCCGGGCGGCAGTCCCCGCCACCCGCTCCCCGTTCAGGAGTCCTGGATGTCCACCACCCTCACCCGGAGTCCGCGTGTCCTGGCCGCGCCCGGCGACCGGCACGACGAGATCCTCACCCCCGCCGCCCTGGACTTCATCGGCCGGCTCACCGCCGAGTTCGGTGAGCGCCGCGCGGGCCTGCTGAAGGAACGCCGGCGGCAGACGCTCCGGCTCGCGGCCGGTTCCCCGCTCGACTTCCCCATGGTCACCTCCGCCGTCCGCGCCGACCCCACCTGGCGCGTCGCGCCACCCGCCCCCGGCCTGATGGACCGCCGCGTCGAGATCACCGGCCCACCCCAGCGCCGTATGGCCGTCAACGCCCTCACCTCGGGTGCGAATGTGTGGATGGCCGACTTCGAAGACGCCACCGCACCCACCTGGGACAACATCATCGGCGGCCAGATCGTCCTGCTGGACGCCATCGAGCGACGCATCGACTTCACCACCGACGACGGCAAGCACTACCGGCTCGGCGCCGACGACCGGCTCGCCACCATCGTCGTACGGCCGCGCGGCTGGCACCTCGACGAGGAGCACCTGGAGTACGACGGCCGCCCCGTGCCCGCCGCGCTCGTCGACTTCGGCCTCTACTTCTTCCACTGCGCGCAGCGGCAGATCGACGCCGGACACGGCCCGTACTTCTACCTCCCCAAGCTGGAGAACCGCTACGAGGCCCGTTTGTGGAACGACATCTTCGTCACCGCCCAGGATCTGCTCGGCATCCCGCGCGGCACGATCCGGGCGACCGTTCTCATCGAGACGATCACCGCTGCGTTCGAGATGGAGGAGATCCTCCACGAACTGCGCGAGCACAGCGCGGGGTTGAACGCGGGCCGTTGGGACTACCTGTTCAGCCTCATCAAGACCTTCGGCCACCGCACCGACTTCCTCCTGCCCGACCGCTCCAAGGTCACCATGACCGCGCCCTTCATGCGGGCCTACACCGAACTCCTCGTCCGCACCTGCCACCGGCGCGGGGCGCACGCCATCGGCGGCATGGCCGCCCAGGTGCCCGCCAAGGACCCGGCCGCGAACGAAGCGGTCCTCGCCACGGTGCGGCTGGACAAGGAACGCGAGGCGGAGGGCGGCTTCGACGGCTCCTGGGTCGCCCACCCCGGACTGGTGCCGGTCTGCCGGGAAGTCTTCGACACCGTCCTCTGCGAGCGGCCCCACCAGCTCGACCGCACGAGGGAGGACGTCGAGGTGACCCCCGCCGACCTGCTGTCGGTGCGCCGCGTCAGCGGCCCGCCCACGCCCGAGGGCGTCCGCACCAACATCGCTGTGGCGCTGGGCTACTTCGACGCCTGGCTGGGCGGGCAGGGCGCGGTCGCCATCGACGGCCTGATGGAGGACGCGGCCACCGCCGAGATCGCCCGGGTGCAGATCTGGCAGTGGCTGCGCCACCGGGTCATCGACCGCGAGTCAGTTCTCAACGTGCTCGACGAGGAGGCCCTCGCCCTGACCGCGGTCCGGCCCTGGGCTCCGGTCGAGGAAGCACGCAGGCTCTTTGAACGGACGGCGCTCGCCGCCGAGTTGCCACTGTTCTTCACCCCGGACGCCTACTCACGTCACCTCGTTCAGCGGGCGGAGGCCCGCCGATGAGCGCGGCCATCGCACGCATTGGCGTGGTCGGCGGCGGGCAGATGGGCGCCGGCATCGCGGAGGTCTGTGCGCGGGCCGGCCTGGACACGGTGGTCTGCGAGGCAGACGCCACGGCCGCCCGCGCCGCCCGCAACCGGGTGGCCTCCTCCCTCGATCGCGCCGTCCGACGGGGCAAACTGGAGCCCGCAGCCGCTCAGGGCGCCCTGGCGCGCATTGTGTTCACCGGCGAGCTCGACGACCTGGCCGACCGGCAGCTCGTGATCGAGGCCATCATCGAGAACGCCGACGCGAAGACGGAGATCTTCGCCGCCCTCGACAAGATCGTCGAGGACCCGGACGCAATCCTGGCCACCAACACCTCCTCCCTGCCGATCATGCGGCTCGGCATGGCCACCGGCCGCGCCGACCGGGTCATGGGCCTGCACTTCTTCAACCCCGTCCCGGTCCTGCCGCTCGTCGAGGTCGTGACCTCCCTGCACACGGCCCCCGAGACCGTGGCCGCCGTCGAGCGCTTCGCCACCGAAACCCTGGGCAAGACGGTCATCCACTCCCGGGACCGGGCGGGGTTCGTCGTCAACGCCCTCCTCGTCCCCTACCTGCTGTCCGCCGTCCGGATGGCCGAGTCCGGCTTCGCCACCGCCGCTGACATCGACACCGGGATGGAACTGGGCTGCGCCCACCCCATGGGCCCGCTGAAGCTGGCGGACCTGATCGGCCTCGACACCGTCGCCTCGATCGCCGAATCGCTCTACGACGAGTTCAAGGAACCCCTCTACGCCCCTCCGCCGCTGCTCCAGCGGATGGTCGAGGCGGGGCTGCTGGGCCGTAAAACCGGCCGGGGGTTCCACACCTACGCCCAGGACTGAGCATCCTGGCGAACCCGGGCTGAGGGGCCCGGACCGCGCCGCCGGGTGAGGGTCCGGCAGGCGCTGACAGGGGAAAGGGCGGGTGACGCGTGTGCGGCGTTTCCCGCCCTCGGCCCGCTTCACACCTGTGATCCGCGTGTACCAGCTCACCATCCGAATGGTGGACGCGACCCTCCGGACTCCTGGCCAGCCCTTTAGGCTGGCCGGTGCAGCTGGTTCGCCCCGTCCGCCAGGCGGGATGCGTCGTAAGAGGGAACCCGGTGGGAATCCGGGACTGCCCCGCAGCGGTGAGCGGGAACGACCGCCGTCATACGCACTGGACCCGAGATACGGGGTCTGGGAAGCGACGGCCAGTAGGTGTCTCGTACGACAGAGACGTGCCCGTGAGTCCGAAGACCTGCCCGTTGCCCGCGTACGAACTCGTGCGTGGATATCCCGGTGACCTCGTGGGCGGGTCGGCGTACAGAGCGGGCGGACGGCCGACGAGGCGTTTCCGTCCGGTCCGTCACCCCTTCGCGCTCGCGTCCCGTCGCCGGGATTTCAGGGAATCATCTCGCGAAGGAGATCTCCGTGACACCGAAGTCCGCAGCCGCGGCAGCACGGGCCACCGTGTACGGCTACCCCCGCCAGGGACAGAGCCGGGAACTGAAGAAGGCCATCGAGGGCTACTGGAAGGGCCGCGTCAGTGCCGCCACGCTCCAGGACACCGCCGCCGAGCTGCGCCGTACGAACTGGCGCCAGCTCGCCGAGGCAGGCATCCACGAGGTTCCGACCGGTGACTTCTCGTACTACGACCACGTCCTGGACACCACCGTCATGGTCGGCGCGATCCCCAAGCGGCACCGGGACGCCGTCGACACCGACGCCCTGGACGGCTACTTCGCGATGGCCCGCGGCACCCAGGACGTCGCGCCGCTGGAGATGACCAAGTGGTTCGACACCAACTACCACTACCTGGTCCCCGAACTCGGCCCGGACACCGTGTTCGCCGCCGACACGACCAAGCAGGTCGCCGAGCTGAAGGAAGCCCTGGCACTGGACCTGACGGCCCGGCCCGTCGTGGTCGGCCCGATCACCTACCTCCTGCTGGCCAAGCCCGCGCCCGGCGTCCCCGCCGACTTCGAGCCGCTCACCCTCCTCGACCGGCTGCTGCCGGTGTACGCCGAGGTCCTCGCCGACCTGCGGGCGGCCGGCGCCGAGTGGGTGCAGCTCGACGAGCCCGCCCTGGTCCAGGACCGCACCCGGGCCGAGCTGAACGCCGCCGCCCGCGCCTACCGGGATCTCGGCGCGCTCACCGACCGGCCGAAGCTGCTGGTCGCCTCCTACTTCGACCGGCTCGGCGAGGCCCTGCCCGTCCTCGCCCAGGCCCCGGTGGAAGGTCTGGCCCTGGACTTCACCGAGGCCGGCGCCGCCAACCTCGACGACCTGGCATCGGTCGGCGGATTGCCGGGCAAGCGTCTGGTCGCCGGTGTCGTCAACGGCCGCAACATCTGGGTCAACGACCTGGAGAAGTCGCTGGCCACGCTCGGCACGCTGCTGGGCCTGGCGGACCGGGTGGACGTGGCCGCCTCCTGCTCCCTCCTGCACGTCCCACTCGACGCCGCCGCCGAACGCGACATCGAGCCCCAAATCCTGCGCTGGCTCGCCTTCGCCAAGCAGAAGACCGCCGAGATCGTCACCCTCGCCAAGGGACTCGCCCAGGGCACCGACACCATCGCCGCCGAACTCGCCGCCAACCGCGCCGATCTGGCCTCCCGGGCGGGCTCGCCGATCACCAACGACGCCGCCGTACGGGCCCGGGCCGCTGCGGTCACCGACACCGACACCCGCCGCTCGCAGCCCTACACCGAACGCGCCGGCGCCCAGCGTGCCCGCCTCGGGCTGCCGCTGCTGCCGACCACGACCATCGGGTCCTTCCCGCAGACGGCCGACCTGCGCACCGCCCGCGCCGACCTGCGCACCGGCCGGATCGACACGGCCGGCTACGAGGAGCGCATCAAGGCCGAGATCGGCGAGGTGGTCTCCTTCCAGGAGAAGACGGGCCTGGACGTCCTGGTCCATGGCGAGGCCGAACGCAACGACATGGTCCAGTACTTCGCCGAACAGCTCACCGGCTACCTCGCCACCCAGCACGGCTGGGTCCAGTCCTACGGCACCCGCTACGTCCGCCCGCCGATCCTGGCCGGCGACATCTCCCGCCCCGAGCCGATGACGGTCCGCTGGACGACCTACGCCCAATCCCTCACCTCACGCCCGGTCAAGGGCATGCTCACCGGACCGGTCACCATGCTCGCCTGGTCCTTCGTCCGCGACGACCAGCCCCTCGCCGACACCGCCCGCCAGGTCGCCCTCGCCCTGCGCGACGAGGTGGGCGACCTGGAGGCAGCCGGGACCTCGGTGATCCAGGTCGACGAACCCGCACTGCGCGAGACCCTGCCGCTGCGGACCGCCGACCGCCCGGCCTATCTCGCCTGGGCAACCGAGTCCTTCCGGCTCACCACGAGCGGGGTGCGCCCGGACACCCAGATCCACACCCACATGTGCTACGCCGAGTTCGGCGACATCGTCCAGGCCATCGACGACCTCGACGCCGACGTCATCAGCCTCGAAGCCGCCCGCTCCCACATGCAGGTCGCCCGCGAACTCGCCTCCCACGGCTACCCGCGCGAGGCGGGACCGGGCGTGTACGACATCCACTCCCCGCGCGTGCCGGGCGCGGACGAGGCGGCGGCCCTGCTACGCAAGGGACTTGAGGCGATCCCGCCGGAGCGGCTGTGGGTCAACCCCGACTGCGGACTGAAGACCCGCGGCTGGCCCGAGACCCGCACCTCGCTGGAGAACCTGGTCACCGCCGCCCGCACACTCCGTGCGGAGCTTGCCGCGTCCTGACCGCAGACCCCATCGGCCGGGGGAGGACGCGCCTGCCGCCCTCCCCCGGCCCCACCCCCGGCATCGCAGAAAGCATCAGCCCATGGCTCTCGGTATGCCCAGCACCAGGGCAGACAGCGCAGCATCCATCCGCGACCTCCTCGAACAGGGAGGCCGCTCCTACTCCTTCGAGTTCATGCCGCCGCGCAGCGCGGCGGCCGAAGCCGGACTGTGGACCGCGATCCGCCGGCTGGAGAGCCTGTCCCCCACGTTCGTCTCGGTCACCTACGGTGCCGGCGGCTCCACGCGAGGACGGACCGTCAACATCACGGGGCGGATCGCCCAAGACACCACCCTCACCCCGGTCGCCCACCTCACCGCGGTCGACCACAGCGTCGCCGAACTGCGCAACATCCTCGGCCACTACGCCGACCAGGGCGTGCGCAACATCCTCGCCCTGCGCGGCGACCCTCCAGGAGACCCGCTCGGCCCCTGGACCGAGCACCCGCAAGGAGTGCGGTACGCGGCCGAACTGGTCTCCCTGATCAAGGAGTCCGGGAACTTCTGCGTGGGCGTCGCGGCCTTCCCCGAGATGCACCCGCGGTCCTGCGGCCAGGACGCCGACATCCGTCACTTCGTCGAGAAATGCCGGGCCGGAGCCGACTACGCCATCACCCAGATGTTCTTCGACGTCGACGACTATCTGCGCTTCCGTGACCGCGTCGCGGCGGCCGGATGCGAGACACCGATCATCCCGGAGATCATGCCGGTCACCACGATCCGCTCACTGCGCCGCATCCCCACCCTCTCCACCGCGGTCTTTCCCGCCCAGTTGGCCGAGCGGATGCTCGGCGCGCAGGACGACCCGACAGCGGTCAGAGCGCTCGGAATCGACCACGCCACCGGGATGTGCCGTCGTCTGCTCGCCGAAGAGGCGCCGGGGCTGCACTTCATGACCATGAACTTCTCGACGGTGACGACGGAGATCTACCAGAAACTCGGACTCCATGGCTGAACACATCCCCTATTCGCCCGTGGGAATCCGCCGGCCGTCGCTGGTCGGGATCGTCAACATCACCACGGATTCGTTCTCGGACGGGAACAGGTTCCTGTCCTCTCAGGCCGCCGTGGCGCACGCGCGCCGGCTGCGCTCGGAGGGCGCCGACGTCATCGAACTCGGGCCCGCCGCCAGTCATCCGGGAGCCGAGCAGGTGACGGAGGCCGAGGAGATCAGACGGCTGGCCGACGTGCTCGACCAGCTGGTCTCCGAGGGCGTGCCGGTGTCGGTCGACTCGTACCGGCCCGGGACCCAGTTGTTCGCCGCCGCGCGGGGCGCCGCGTACCTCAACGACATCCAGGGCTTCGACGATCCGGACCAGTACGAGGCGCTCGCGGTCACCGGCTGCCGGCTCATTGTCATGCACTCCGTGCAGCGGCACGGCCCCGCCACCAAGGTGCGGACCGATCCCGGGGAGGTCTGCCGGGGGATCGAGGAGTTCTTCGCCGCCCGCCTGGCCGCGCTGGAGGCGGCCGGCATCGGCCGCGACCGGCTCGTCATCGATCCGGGACTGGGCTATTTCCTGGGCAGCGGCCCCGAACCGTCCCTGCGGACCCTGGCCGGGCTCGAACAGCTCAAAGCCCGCTTCGACCTGCCAGTGCTGATCTCCCCGTCCCGCAAGTCGTTCCTGCGCACGCTCACGGGGAGCGCCGTGTCCGGGATCGGTCCGGCGACCTTGGCGGCGGAACTGTACGCCGCGCGCAGTGGGGCGGACTACATCCGCACCCACGACGTCGCCGCCCTCCGTGACGCGCTCACCGTGTTCGAGGCACTGGAGGCGGCCAAGGAAGACCGCTGGTGACGCCGTCCTGAGGGCTACGGCGCCGCCGGTTCCGGCCGCTACTGCGGTCCCGCGTAGGAGGCGAGGGGGCGAAACCGTCTGTCCCCGCCTGAGCGCCCTCCAGCGCACCGGCCACCGCGGTGTGCCCTTCTCCTTCCTACGGGTCGACCGGGCCGGGAACATCTCCAAGCGGCAGTCCGCGACCGAATTTCACTTCTCCCGGCTAGGCGGCACGTACCCGCTGTGGACGGTGTACAAGGCGTTCTCCGCACCTGGGCGGATCCTCACCCAAGTCGCTGAAATGCCTGACGGCAAGCGGTACTTCTGGATCGCGCGCACCATCACCCGCGGCGGCTTCGGCCACCACGCCCCGCGCGCCGAGTTCGCCGTCGCCCTCGGCTGCGAACTGCGCCACGCCCACCGCCTCGTCTACGCCGAGGGCATCGCCCTGAATGATCCTCGCGCGGCCACCCCGATCGGTCTAGGCTGCCGGATCTGCGAGCGCCGCGACTGCGCGCAGCGGGCCCGTCCTCCGGCCAGCGGGCGGCTCGCCCTCGACCCCGACCGGCGTACGTACGTCCCCTACCCGGTGGAAGCCCGCACCCCCTGACCCAGGCAGCAGGAGCAGCCCCGTGACCAGCCGCGTCACCCTCATCACCCCCGCGACAAATCCGTCCCTTCGCCAGGCCCGCTTCGACGACGGCGCCACATCCCTGGACAACACCGGCGCCCTGCACGCCCGCGCGGCAGCCGGCTCGCTGCCCTCAGCCGCCCGCCTGGTCACCTCGCCCAGCGCGCGCTGCCGCGAGACCGCCGCCGCACTCGGCCTCGCCGTGAAGGCATCCGGTGCCGGACCGGCCGGCCTGGACGCGGGCCGCTGGCGGGGCCGCGCCCTCGACGAGGTCGGCCGGGCCGAGCCGGAGGCGCTCGGCGAGTGGCTCGCCGACCCGTCCTCCGCACCTCACGGGGGAGAGTCGGTCAAGGAGCTGTGCGAGCGTGTGGCCCGTTGGCTGGACGCCGTGGCGCAGTCGGACGGCCGCACCCTCGCCGTGGTGGAGCCCGATGTCGTACGGGCCGCCGTGGTGCACGTGCTCGGCGCGCCGCTGGCGTCCTTCTGGCGTGCGGACGTTCTCCCGCTGACGGCGACCGAGCTCAGCGGACGGGCCGGGCGCTGGAACGTGCGCCTGGGGCACCCCCTGCGCCCACAGGAATCTTGAAGCGCGGCCGGTTCAGGCGGCCGGGTCCCGGTGCCGGCGCAGCAGTGCGGCGATCGCGCACCGCAGACAGGCAGCGTCGGTGTCCGGGGCGGTGGCACGACACGGCGCCGGGCGCTCTGAAGGGGATGCTCCGGCAGAAGCGCCGCAGTCGTCTTCCGGTATCCCGACGAGTGTCTCCAGGTCGCGTAGCAGTTGCTCGGTCCGCTTGGCCTGTGAGGCGAGCACCCGCACACGGGCGCTCTGCCCGCCGATCTGGCGGCGGCTCGCGATCAGCTGCTCGTACTCCTCGACGGTCAGGGCGACGGCCTCGTGGCCGCCCAGGGTGATGTGGCGGGGCTGGGGTCGTCTGGCCACTCGGCTCCTCCGCTGCTCGCCTTCGCCGCCGCTGTCTAATCGGCCGGATGGGTCGGATCGATGGGTCATGTCCTTGGTCCAGGTCCATCGGGTGTCCGGAGAACGCGAGAGGGCCCCCGGATGGTTCCGCGGGCCCTCTCACATGGTCGGATCATGGTCAGCTGGGAGCGGCCACTGCCGAGGCCGGGGCGGCCGGGGCGGGCTTAGGGTTCAGCAGGCGTTCGGCCAGTTCACCGAAGCCGAGTCCGAACGCCGTCCACAGGGTGGTCTGGATGGCGAGCGCGGAGAGCCGGAACCGCCACAGCACGGTGGCCGGGAAGTCCGAGGGCACCTCGTTGATGACGGGCAGGAAGGCGTACGCCAGCCCGATCACGAGCGCGAAGGCGGCGATCGCCGTCACGGTCGCCCACCAGGTGCCCAAGGTCGGCTGGAGCCGCTTGCCCAGGATGGTGGCGGCGATCGCGAGGAGGACGCTGAGCAGCATCATCAGGAAGTACAGGGTGGTCCGCTTGCCGATGGTGTCGGGGTTTCCGACGGCGGGCGGGTTGGCCGGGTACTTCAGGAACGGCACGACGTAGACGGCGAGGAGCGCACAGCCGGACAGCAGCAGCGCGGTCGCGCGGGGGCTGAAGCGGCCGACGCGGCCGAGGGCGAAGCAGTAGGCGAGGGCGGCGATGCCGCCGAAGGCGACCCCGTAGATGAGGACGCCGGTGGCCAGGCCGGCGGTGGACTGCAGAGAGCGGGAGACGATCTCCATCTCATGCTCGTGGGAGTGGGCTTCCTCGAAAGCGATCGCCTTGTCGACGTTGGGCTCACCCAGGAGGTAGGCGACGACGAGGGCGAGCACACCGGCCGCGAGACCGGCGAGCATGCCGCGCACGAGGAGGTTTCTTACCGTTGCGGAGTTCATGAGGGTGTCGGTGTCCCTTGCGTCAGTGGCAGGGGAAGCCGAGGAGGTGGCGGGCGTCGTGGACCCACTCGTGGACGTCCTCGCCGGAGACGACGGAGGTGGCGCCCTGCTCGGCGCCGACGAAGTACAGCAGGACCAGCATCAGGATGCCGAAGAAGACCGCCCACGGGACGATCGCGCCGATCGGCAGCTTGGCGGGGAGAGCGGGGGTGGTGGCGGTCGGCGGTGCGACATGCTGCGCCATGGCAGGGCCTCCTCTGGGAGTTCGCGTCCCATCTCGGTGGTGCACATGACGACGGCTACGGGTCTGACTCGCCGCCCCGCGCTGGCGGGGTGGCACACAGTGGCGCGACCGTGCCGGTTTCCCACCGGCTTCCGTTCTGCCGTCGTCGATATCGCAGTGACGGTACCGCGTGTCGCGGACATGGCCAATACCGCGCGACCTGGCGTGATCCATCTCGCCTCCGGAAGGTCAGACCGCGGCGACCGGCTCGGGCTGTCCGGGCACGGGCTTGACCGCGGCCCGGACGGCCGGATCGAGTAGCCGTTCGGCCAACGGTCCGAAGACCAGGGAAAAACTCGCCCACAACAGGGCCTGGGCGGCGACCGAGTAAAGGCGGAAGGAGACAGGGCGTCCGCCGGGAAGCCCGGGTAGACGATGGTGCCCTTGGAGTCGGTCAGGGGCAGCGGGGTCTCCGTCGCGTGGTGCCCGTACTGATAGTAAATCCGGTGCTCGCCCCGGCCTGGTGTTGTCGTGACTGGTCAGCGGCGTTCCGTTGCGTCCGTTCGGGGTGGCGCGAAGGTGACCGGGGCGCGGAAGCGGGCGCGGCGGGCGGCGCGGCGGAAGGTGGTGAGGACCGCTGGGCCGGCCAGCAGGACGCAGACGAAGTTGGTGACCGCGCGGCCGGTGTCCCAGCCCAGGGAGGTGGCGAGGTCGAAGGCGAGGTAGCGGTGCCACTGCTCGGTGAAGGGCAGGCCGGGCAGGTAGGCGATGGAGCTGTTCGGGTCGAGGGAGAAGGGCCAGAAGGAGAGGTTGAGGAGGAAGCCGAAGAGGTAGCCGGAGAGGGAGCCGTAGGCGGCGAGCATCAGGATCTCGCGGCGGCCGGTGGCGCGGGGAAGGAACCCGGCGAGCATGCCGACGAACGCGCAGCCGAACATCTGGTACGGCATCCAGGGGCCGACCCCGCCGGTGATCAGCGCGGAGGCGAAGAGCGAGGTGCAGCCGAGGGTGAAGCCGAAGCCGGGGCCGTAGACGCGTCCGGCGAGGACGAGGATGAAGAAGACGGTCTCGATGCCGGCGGTTCCGGCGCCGAGAGGGCGCAGGGCGGCGTTGACGGCGGACAGGACGCCCAGCATGGCGAGCGCCTTGGAGTCGATGCCGCCCTCGGCGATCTCCGAGAGGACCACGCACAGGACGAGGACCAGCAGGACGCCGAAGATGAGCGGGGGCGCGTAGTTGGAGCCGAACGTTCCCGGGGCGACCACGAACGGCCAGAAGAACGCGACCAGGCCCAGGAAGGCGGCCAGGGTCATGACCACGCCGGCGCGCGGCCCCAGCCGGACGGCTGCCGCAGCCGTCATGACCGCGCCGCCTTGACCTGGTCGACCGTCAGGTACGGCAGTGGGGCGAGGATCTTCGCGGTCTGCGGTGCGAACACGGGTGAGGCGACGATGACCTCGGTGGTCGGTCCGTCGGCGACGACGTCCCCTTCTGCCATGACGACGACACGGTCGGCGGCGCGGGCGGCGAACTCGACGTCGTGGGTGGAGATGACCACCGCACGCCCCTCCGCGGCCAGGGTGTCGACCACTGCGATCAGCTCGGTCTTGGCGCGGTAGTCCAGGCCGCGGGTCGGCTCGTCCAGGAGGACGATCCGCGGCGCGGCCGAGAGCTGGATCGCCAGGACGAGGGCGAGCTTCTGCCCCTCCGACAGATCGCGGGGGTGGGTGGCGTCGTCGATACCGGGCGCGAGCCGGTCCAGGACGGCGCGGGCCCGCACCTCGGTGCCGGACTCGGTGTCGGCCTGGTCGAGTTCCGCTTTGACGCTCTCCAGGTAGAGCAGGTCCGCCGGAGTCTGCGGGACCAGGCCGACGAGCCGGCGGGCCTGCGCGGCGGGCACGGTGTGCGGATCGGCGTCATTTCCCGGTCCGGTCACTTTCACGCTGCCTGCGCGGCGCGGGCCGGAGCCCTGCAGAGCCCACAGCAAGGAGGACTTGCCGGAGCCGTTGCGGCCCATGAGCGCCGTCACCTCACCGGCGTGCAGGTCGAGGTCCACCTCCCGGACGGCTGTCACACCCTGGTAGGTGACGGTGACACCGCGCGCGGCCAGCAGCCGGGGCCGCCGCTCCGTCGGCTGCGGGCGGACCGGGGCCGGGAGGTGGTCGGCGAGGGCAATGCGCAGGGGTGCGGCGGCGCGGCGGGCGTCGCGAATGGACAGCGGGAGCGGGGACCAGCCGGCCGCCCGGCCCAACTCCACGATCGGCGGTGCGATGTCGGACGTCCGCAGGATGTCGGCGGGCGCCCCGATGCGGGCTTGGCCGTCGCCGGGGAGATGGATGACGCGGTCGGCGTACTGGACGACCCGTTCGAGGCGGTGTTCGGCCATGAGGACGGTGACGCCGAGGTCGTGGACGAGGCGGGTGACGGCGGCGAGGATCTCTTCGGCGGCGGTCGGGTCGAGGGCGGAGGTGGGTTCGTCGAGGACCAGGACGCGGGGGTGGGCGGTGAGGACGGAGCCGATGGCGACCCGCTGCTGCTGGCCGCCGGAGAGTTCGTGCAGGGCACGGTGGCGCAGGTCGGCAAGCCCGAGGAGGTCCAGGGTCTCCTCGACACGCTTGCGCATGGTCGCGGCGGGAATCGCCAACTGCTCCATGGCATAGGCGAGTTCTTCTTCCACGGTGTCGGTGACGAAGCCGTCGATCGGATCCTGGCCCACCACCCCGACGACATCGGCGAGTTCGCGGGGCGGGTGGTGGGCGGTGTCGCGGCCGTCGACGGTGACGCGCCCGTACAGGGTGCCGCCGGTGAAGTGCGGCACGAGCCCGTTGACGGCACCGAGCAGGGTGGATTTGCCGACGCCGGTGTGTCCGACGACGAGGCAGAGTTCGCCCTCCTCAACGGTGAGGTCGATGTTGCGGAGGGCGGGTTCGGGTGCGCCGTCGTAGTGGACGGTGACCTGGTCGAAGGTGATCACGGGGTGTCGGCTCTCCGGGGTGGGGGTGCGAGGAATCCGGCGGTTCCGGCGAGCAGGATCGCCGCGGTGGGCACCAGGGGCAGTGCGGGCCAGGTCAACGGGTAGAAGGTGGGGTTGAGCTGGGCGGGGTCGTAGCCGAGGCCGGCGAAGAGCAGGACGGCGGCCAGCACCCCGCTGCCCGCGACGGCCCACTCCGGCAGTCGCCAGGGGTCGGGGCGGTAGGTGGTGCGGGTGATCCGGCGTCCGCCCAGCCGCAGCCCGGCCACGCACAGCAGCGCGCCCGCCGCCATCGCGGGAAAGCCCAGGAAGGCGGGTGCGGTGGCGTCCAGCAGGCCGTACGCCCCGGCGCACAGCCCGCACATGCCGAGCAGCATCAGCGCCCCGGTGATCCGGCGGGAGCGGCGGGTGGCCGTGCCCGCGCGGCCGTATCCGCGGGAGTCCATGGCGGCGGCCAGCCGCAGCGAGCGCGCCAGAGCGTCCTCCAGGACCGGCACCACGATCCCGCGCAGGGCCTTCATCCCCTGGGTCCGTCCGGCGCGCAGCTTCCGGGCTCGGGCGACGCGCTGGACGCTCTGCACGAGCTGCGGCGCCACGCTGATCGCGACGGTGACGGCGACCCCCAGCTCGTACAGGGCACCCGGGAGAACCCGCAGGGCGCGCTTGGGGTTGGCGAGGGTGTTGGCGGCGCCGATGCAGCACAGCATGCACGCCAGCCGCAGCCCGTCGGTCGCCGCCGACAGCAGCGCCTCCAGGGAGACCGGGCCGCCGATGCGGATCCCGGCGTACCAGTCGGGGGTGGGGAGGTGCGGGAGCGAGAAGAGGAAGTGGTCACGCGGGGTGATCCCGGTGGCGAACACCGCGCGGAAGACGACCCGGATCGCCACGACCGACAGGGCGAGGTAGAGGTAGTAGCGGAAACCGCGCGCCCACGGGGCCTCGGTACGGCGGGCGGTCACGACGTAGCCGAGGACGGCCAAAACGAGGAACAGCAGCAGCGGGTTGTTGGTACGGCTGACGGCGGTGGCCAGGGCCAGCGCCCACACCCACCAGGCGACCGGATGCAGTGTCCGCGGCAGACGGCGACCGTCCTTCTCCGGCTGCCCGGGGCGGCCGGACGGGGCGGCCGTCGACTCGACGGTCGTGCGGGCCTTCGCCATCACTCGGCACGGCGCCGGCGTGCCTCGTAAGCCGCGGCGCCGCCGATCAGCAGCACGAGCGAGGCGCCGGCGACCACAGGCACGACCGAGCCGGTATCGTGCGCCGCGTCGGCGGCCGGCGCGGCATCGACCACCCGGGTACCGGGGGTCGGCGCCGCCACCGCCGACGGGGGCGTCGTAGGGCTCGCCGACGGACTGGATGTCGGGGTGAGGGTCGGGCTGGGGCTTGGCTTTCTCGGCTTCGGCGAGGGGGACTTGGTGGGCTTCTCCGGTGCGGGGCCGGTGTCGACATCCGGCGGCAGTTCGGGGGCCTTGGAGGTGGACGTCGGCCGGTCTGTGCCGCCCTGCGGCCGGGTGTTGTGGGCGCGCAGCTGGTCGGGGGTGACCGTGGGGCGCCCTTCGGTGCCCTCGACGTTCGTGGCGCCGAAGACCCACAGGTCGACGCTGCCGGGCTTCGGCTTGTAGAGCATGGCGCCGAGCTGGCTGTACTGCCAGTCGTCCGCGCCCGGATCGGCGTGCCAGTACGACCAGTAGGCGGACGCGGGCGGGGTGAGGACGCAGTCGTCCTCGCCGGCGGTGGGGTACTGCTTGCCGTTCTTGTAGCCGCTGTAGCCGATCCGGCAGATGAACGCCGGGCCGTCGTGTCCGGTGCCGGTGGTCTGCCAGCCGCCCTGGTTGAGGAGTGCGTAGCCGGTGGTCGGGGTGGTGCCGCAGGAGCGCATGATCGGGCCGCCCCAGTGGCTGAAGTCGACGGCGAGGACCACCCCGGAGGTCGTGGTGCAGCGGCCCATCGCCTGCGGGTCGGCCACGGCGGACCCGGCCGTCGCACCCCAGGCGGCGGCCGTCAGTGCGAGAGCGGCGACGGCACGGGCCGTCGCCTTGAGGAAACCGGTCACCGCTCACCACCCGCGTCTACGCGGCGGCGGGCCACGACTGCCGTGCGCCATCCGGCGAGCACCAGCAGCGCGGCGATCGCGGCGAGAGCCCCGATCTGCACGCCGGTGGAAGCCAGCGCGCCGCCACCGCTGCCCCCGTCGGCGGTGGGCCCGCCCAAGCCGCCGGCCGTGTCGTCGGGGGTGATGATGTCGGGGGCGCTGCCGCTCGGGCTGGGCGTCGGCTGCGGCGAGGTGCCGGTGAGGCTGCGCTTCAGCGTGCCGAAGGAGATCCCGGTCGCGCCGCCCACGGCCTGGGTGGAGGCCCGCAGGTCGGAGCCGCGCTGGCCCTCCTTCGCCACGTTGAACCCGCCGTCGCTGTTCTGCTGGGAGGCGAGGAACTTCCGCGCCCCGGCGATCTCGTCCACGTATGTCCCGGCGTCCAGGGACAACCCCTGGACCGCCAGGGCCGCCGAGTTGACGGAGTTGCCGGCCGCCCCGGGGAAGCCGCCGTCGGCCAGCTGCTTCGACGCGATCCACGCCAGCGCCTTGTCGACAGCCTTCTCCGCTTCCTGCCCGCCGGTCAGGTGAAGGGCCATGGCGGCGATCGCGGTGGAGTCGACGTCGGAGTCATTGGTGGCCGGGATCAGGCTCGGCCAGGCGCCGCTGTCCTGCTGGAGGCCCTCCAGGTAGGCGATCGCCTCGGCGGGCTTCTCCCCTGCCCGCAGCTGCGCCATGACGGCGAGGGACTGGGCGAACACCGACGGCGCGTAGCGGTAAGCGCCCTTGGCGGCGCAGGAGCGGTCCGGTGCAGTGCTCGGCTTGGCGCATACGGCCTTGTCCAGCGCGGCGATCAGGTCGTGCCCGGCGAAGTCGCGCGGGTCACGGCCCACGGCCTCGGCGAGCAGGGCCGTCTTGCCGAGGGAACCCCCGGCCGCGTAGCCGGTGCCGATCCCCGTCCAGTCGTTCACGGTGCGGCCCTCGCCGTCCTTCCCTTGCTGGTCGAGGAAGTCGACGATGCCGCGCAGCTTGGCGTTGTTCAGCCCGGTGGCGGCCAGGGCGTAGGCACCGTCGATGGTGAGGCCGAAGTCCGCCCGCGAGGTGCCGGGGCCCGAGGTGTAGTACAGGCCCTGCTTGAGGTTGGTCGCGCTGGTGAGGTAGGCGACGCCCTTCTTCAGGTCGGGTCCGACGCCCGGTGCGGGCGTGGCCGGCGGGGAGGTGGGGGTCGTCGGCGGATCGGTGGGTTCGGTCCTCTTCGTCGTGAGGGTGACCAGGCTCGTGCCGGTGCCGGCGAGGACAGCAGGCGGTGTCGTGTAGAGAGCCGGGTCGGTGGCGCCCTCCTCGAACCCGAAGCCGCCGCCCGCCAGTTGCTGCCGCGACAGCCAGCCCACGGCCGCGTCGGCGCGGGAGGTGTCGCCGAGCGCGCGCAGGGCCTGAGCGGCGTAGGCGGTCGCATACACGCTGCCGGTGGTGGCTCCGGTGTAGCCGGGGAAGGAGCCGTCCGTGCGCTGTGCTGTGGTGAGGTAGGTGCGGGCCTTGGAGACGGCGGTGTCGTGTCCGCCCGTCTGGTGCAGGACGAGGGCGACGAGTCCGGTGGTGGCGGGGTCGCCGTCGCAGTACTCGCCGGGGCGGATGAGGATGCTGGTGATGCCGCCGTCAGTGCACTGGAGTGAGGTGAGCCGGTCGACTGTCCCGGCGGGCGGCGTCACCCCGGCGCGCAGCAGGGCCAGGACGGACAGCGCCTGTCCCTCGGCGTAGCCGGCGTTTGCGAAGTCGCCCTTGGCGGTGCAGCCGGGGGTGGGCTCGCCGGACTCGGGGCCCGCCGCGCACACGTTCTCGGCCAGGTCGCCGACGAGGTCGTGGCCGCCGACGGCGCGCGGGTCGCCCTCGGTGCTCTCGGCGAGGAGGGCAAGGCGGGCGGCTGCGGTGGCGTCCGGGGCCTGGCCGGTGCCGGACGGGTAGGCGTAGTCGGTGGTGTGGGCGGCGAGGAAGGCGGTGACCTTGTCGAGTCCGGCGCTGCGGCCGTCGACGGCGGCGAGAGCGTAGGCCGTCTCCGTCGTCAGCAGGTAGTTGGGGGTGTCGGCGCCGTCGTCGACGATGCGCTCGCCGTCGGTCAGGCGGCCCTTGAGCCAGGCCACAGCGGCCTTCGTATCGATCTGCCCCGGTCCCCCGGTGGGCGTGCCGCCGGGATTGGGTGTGCCGTTCCCGCCCGCGCGGACGTCGTCCGGGCTGAATGTGGGCGCGCCGGTGGAGCCGCCGACGTCGGTGCCGCCGTAGACCCAGGCATCGACGTCGCCGTCCCCCAGTTTGCGGTCCATCGCGCCGTACTGGCTGTAGGTCCACTCGTCCTGGCCGGGCGAGGCGGTCCAGTAGGACCAGTACGCGGTCGCGGGCGGCGTCAGGACACAGGACTCCTTGTCCGGAGTCGGGTATTGCGTACCGGAGTTGAAGGAGCCGTACCCGATGCGGCAGATGAAGCCGGGGCCGTCGTGCTCGGTGCCGGTGGTGGTGAACCCGGGGTCGTGGAGCAGGTCGTAGCCGGTGGTCGGGGTGGTGTCGCAGCCGCGCTGGACGGTGCCGCCGAAGGGGCCGAAGTCGACGGCGACGATCGCGCCCTTGGCTGCGGTGCAGTCGCCGACGGGGTCGGCGCTCGCGGGGGTCGTCGTGAGGAAGGTCATGCAGGCGGCGAGCACCGCCAGCCACGCCGCCACCATCGCTGTCAGGGCTCGCGGTCTGCTCGCCGCCCGCCCGTCTCTTCGCTTCTCGGTCCCCACCACGGCCCCTCGTTGTGTGGCCGACGCGCAGGCGTGGCTGAGGGGCCTCCACCGCACGAGACAGGCCCGTGCCGGGGAAGGCTGGTCGCACCACGCCGTAGTCCGCGACGGCGTCTGTTGCTGAAGAACACGCTCCAGGCAGTCCGGCTCGCCCAGCGGTTGCCGGGCCTACGGTTGCGGGTCAGCGCCGGGATTCGACCGGCTTCCCCTGGAACTTCTTGCGTATCAGCCGGATTTGAACATGGTTCACAGACACCGTCAAGACGGGACACAGGCCACACCTGAGGTCGGCCGGACGCCTTCTGGCGACGGGCGGGCGGCTGGGGTACCGTCCCGCACTGCCGAGTGGGGGAACCCGGTGGGAGTCCGGGGCTGACGCGCAGCGGTGTGGGACGGCAGGGGGCCGGACCGAGCCCGAATGCCCAAGCGGCGCAGCACCTTTGCCAAGCCGATCCACGCGTCCCGGACGGCGGCCCCACCCATCCCAGACGGGTCCGGTCGGCGTCCTTCCCCACAAGGAGCAGGCCATGTCCCGTCGTTCCGCCCTCACCGTCGCCGCCGCCGTCGGCGCCTTCGCACTGACCACGCTGCCCGCGGCGGCGACCTCCACCCCGGCCCAGATCGCCACCTCAAAGACCAACGGCATCACCTACCTCAAGTCCCTTCAGGCCGCAGACGGTTCGTACGCCGGGTCGGGGCTGTCCAACGAGTGGGCGTTCAGCGCCTTCGCCGCGGCCGGAACCGCCGCCGTGGACGTCACACCGGGCGGCGACACCAGCAAAAACGCCAGAACCGTCTACCGCACCCTGCTCTCCACCAGCGGCTGGCCCTCCTCCTCCCCCGTCGTGACCGACTACGAACGCGCCACGCTCAACGCCTACGCCGCCGGCATCGACCCCGCCCGCGTCTCCGACTCCCGCAACCTGATCGCCGACATCTACGGCTACTGGCAGACCGCCGAGACCGGCTACTTCGGCCCCTCCGCCAACTTCAACGGCACCGTCTTCGCCGCCCTCGCCCTCAACGGCGCAAAGACGACGGCGGGCCAGGTCCGTATCCCGCAGGCGCTGCGCGACGCGATCATCACCCGGCTGCGCGCCAACCAGCACAACGACGGCGGCTGGAACTACAGCAAGGCCGAGGGCAACGCCACCCAGCTCGCCGCCGCCAGCGACATCGACATGACCGGCGCCGCGATGGCTGCCCTGTGCGTCTCCGGCGTACCGAACACCGACACCGACATCGTGCAGGCCAAGGCATTCCTCAAGAGCAAGCTCATCGCGAGCAGCGGCGCCTTCAACGCCCTGTTCGGCGTCAACACCGACTCCAACGGCTGGGCCGTCTCCGGCCTCAACGCGTGCGGCATCAACCCGCAGACCGGCGACTTCCTCACCGCCCAGGGCAAGACCCCAGTCGACTTCCTCATCACGCAGCAGTTCAACCCCGGCGGCGGCTTCAAATACCTGCCCAGCGACACCAGCCCCTCCGCCTACGCCTCGATCGACGGCCTGCGGGCCGTGGCCGGCGGCGGCTTCACCGCCACCCCGCCCACGCCGGTGACGTCCGGCGCGCCCCAGTGGGTCAGCCAGCCGGCCTTCACCTCGGGCACGGCGACGAAGGTGGCCCTGACCGTGGACGACGGCGCCGGGAACCTGAAGGTCTGCTCCGTCGCGCTCACACCGACCGGCTCCGCCACCACCCTGGGCGCGGTCCTGGACGCCGCCGTGAGCGCGGCCACCCCCTCCGGCTGCGTCACGGCCGTGACGCCGTCCTTCGGCACCGGCACCATCACCTCCCTCAACGGCAAGGCCAACAGCGGCTCCAACACCTGGAAGGCCAGCATCGACGGCGGAACCTTCACCACCGCCGCCCGGGAGACGACCGTGGGCGTCGGCGACACGATCGCGGTGCGCTGGGGCGCCTGACGGGCTCCTCGGAGCCGTAGGGTCGCGGCATGCGCATCGTCTCCCTGCTGCCCGCCGCGACCGACATCGTCGCCGGGCTCGGACTGTCCGCGTGGCTGGTCGGTCGCACGCACGAATGCGACTGGCCGCCGCGCGAGATCGCGTCGGTACCCGTGGTGACCGGAGCCGACCTCGACCAGGACACACTCACCAGCCGGGAGATCTCCGACGCCGTAGGGGGCTCGGCGCACTCAGGGTCCTCGCTCTACACCCTCGACACGGAGACCCTGGCCGCCCTGCGCCCCGACGTGGTGCTGACCCAGGACCTGTGCGACGTCTGCGCGGTCTCGTACGAGAAGGTCAGCCGCTCCGTACGGCTGCTCGATGCAGACACCCGTGTCCTCAGCCTGGAGCCGCGCACGCTCGACGACGTCCTGGACTGCCTGGTCACCGTCGGCGAACTCCTCGGCGTACGGGAGCGAGGCGAACGGCGCCGGACCGAGCTGCGGGCCCGTCTCGGACAAGTCTGCGCCTCGGTCGCCGGCCTCGACCGGCCCCGGGTGGTGGCGATCGAGTGGCTCGACCCGTTGTGGCCGGCCGGACACTGGGTCCCGGAGCAAATCACGACCGCCGGCGGCATCCCGCTCCTCGCTACG
Source organism: Streptomyces sp. NPDC057280 (assembly GCF_042668605.1). Classification (NCBI taxonomy): domain Bacteria; kingdom Bacillati; phylum Actinomycetota; class Actinomycetes; order Kitasatosporales; family Streptomycetaceae; genus Streptomyces; species Streptomyces sp. NPDC057280. Next base: position 982,503 of record NZ_JBHUYR010000002.1, on the reverse strand, counting down.
CCCGGTGAGCACACCAAACCGATGACCTGGGAGGCGGTACGGGCCGCACGGCCGGACGTGGTACTGGTCCTGCCGTGCGGTTTCCCGCCCGAACGCACTCTGCGGGAGACGGAGTTACTGACCGGGCTGCCGGGATGGGCGGAGCTGCCCGCCGTACGGTCGGGCCGGGTCTGGGTGCTGGACGGGCCGTCCTACTTCAACCGGCCCGGGCCCCGGGTGGTGCGCGGGACGGAGGTACTGGCCCACGTCCTGCACGGCGTGCGGGCCGGGGAGCCGGTCACGGCGTCCGAGGCCCGCACCCTGTGAGCCGCTGGGCTCAGAACGCGGTCCAGGTGAACGCCACCTTGTCACCGGCGTTCAGCTTGAACTGGCAGCCGCCGACGGGCGTGGACGTGCCGTTCACGGAGAGGTTCCAGTAGGCGGAGCTGCCGCCGCTGACTTCCTTGATCGTGTCGACGAAGTAGTCGTCGAACGAGGCGTACCAGGCCCCGTCCCAGGTGAAGTGCCGCTTACGGGCCGCATCATCGAGGGCGGCCGTCGGCGTCGGAACGGCCGAGGGGTTGGCGCCGCCATTGGTGCCATCGCAGTGATGGGTACCGCCGGTCGCGGTCGTGACGTCATGCCCGCGGGTTCTGATCTTCCCCTTGAAGAGAAGCCCGTCCGGCCCCTGCACCGTGAGGGTCACCCTGACGGGAGAGTTCGTGTCGGCCACGCCCTGAGCATGGGCGACCGCCGGCGCGGACGCGAGCGCGAGACCGAGGGCGGTCGCGGTGATCAGGGTGCGGTGTGCAGATGTGCGGCGCAAGGCTGAGCCCTCCTGTAGACCATGACAGCGAGAAGCAGTTCACTGCGCACGCCGGGTATCCCGACTCACGGCCCCTTGCGGACCCATCACGGTTGCAGGTCAGCGCCGGATTCACACCGGCTTCCCCCGGTCGCGCGCTCACGAAGTCCCCGCATTCTACGGGCCGTTGAGAAGGGAACTCCAGACTGTCACGGAGACATCCCCCGCCTGGCAACGAAACGGACATCGCTGTGTTCCTCGCACCGAAGCGACGGGGCGGGCGGCCCAAGTCCAGCCTGCTCAGCACGCCATCAGGCCCGGAGCCAGGTCAACGCCGTCTTCAGCACCGGAGACCCATCGCACGACGGCAGCCGCCACGACAACCAGCGACTCTCGCAAGTTCCGTCATGGACGCCGCCCTCTCCCCCACAGTCCCGGTCCGGATGAAGCCCGAGAAGAACTTCCCGGTACCGGACTGCCCTCCGACCCGCCCGGGTAGCCCTTATTGCAATTAATATGCAACAGCTTAAGATCATCATTAAGGGTGTGAGGTCCATGACGGTCCGTCGGATACGGACAGCCGCCGCCACGGCGGCGATACTCACCGGCGTCGCCGCCTGCTCGGCCCCCGGCAACAGCACAGGCAGCGCCAGCGCCGCCGACTCCGTCGTGATCGGGGTGGCCTCCGAGCCGGACACGCTCAGTCCGCTGCTCGGCTACGGCAAGGACGGCAACTCGAAGATCTTCGACGGCCTGCTGGCCCGGGACACCGACCTGAAGCTGAAGCCGGCCCTCGCCAAGGCCCTGCCCAAGGTGAGCGACAACGGCCTGACCTACACCTACGCCCTGCGCGACGGCGTGAAGTTCAGCGACGGCGAGCCACTGACGTCGGCCGACGTGGTCTTCACGTACAAAACGATCCTCGACGCGAAGACCAACAACACCAACCGCGGCGAGCTGGACGCCGTCAAGCAGGTCCGCGCGGACGGCGACGACACCGTCGTCTTCACCCTCAAGTACCCCTACGCCCCCTTCGCCGGGCGCACGGTCCTGCCCGTCGTCCCCGAGCACATAGCCAAGGGCCAGGACCCCAACACCGGCTCCTTCAACACCGAGCCGGTCGGCACCGGCCCGTATGTCCTGGCCTCCTGGAGCAAGGGCGAGAAGCTCACCTTCAAGGCCAACCCCAACTATTGGGGCGGTGCGCCGACAGTGAAGAAGGTGACCATGGCGGTCATCCAGGACGACAACGTGCGGGCCACGCGGCTGCGTTCCGGCGACCTCGACGGCGCGATCCTGCCGCCCAACCTCGCCGCCGCCTTCAAGAGCGACAGCACCAAGAAGACGTACGACGCGAAGACCTACGACTTCCGCACGGTCACCCTCCCCCAGGAGAACAAGGTCACCGCCGACCGCGCCGTCCGCGAGGCCCTGGATGCCGCCCTGGACCGGCAGGCCATGGTCGACAAGATCCTCGACGGTGCCGGGCGCCCGGCGTACGGGCCACTGCCCGTCGACGACCCCTGGTTCGCCCAGGGCATCGAGCGCGAGCAGGACCTCGCGAAGGCGAAGCGAATCCTCGACCAGGCCGGCTGGAAGACCGGCGACGGCGGTATCCGCGCGAAGGCCGGGCAGCGCGCCTCCTTCACCCTCCTCTACCCCTCCGGCGACAAGGTCCGCCAGGACCACGCCCTCGCCTACGCCTCCGACGCCAAGAAGGCCGGTATCGAGGTGAAGGTGGAGAGCGCCACCTGGGAGGTCATCGAGCCGCGTATGAAGGACGACGCGGTCCTGGCCGGCTTCGGCAGCAACGGCGACCCCGACTACGGCCTCTACACGCTGCTGCACTCCTCGCTCGCCGGCGACGGCTTCAACAACATGGCCCGCTACGACGATCCGGTTGTGGACGAGGCGCTCGACACCGGCCGCCGCACCTCGGACCAGGCGACCCGCGAGAGCGCGTACGACAGCCTCCAGCGGGAGCTGGTGAAGAACCCCGGCTACACCTTCCTCACCCACATCAACCACGTCTACGTCCTCGCCGACCGCTGGAGCGGTCTGACCACGCAGGTCGAGCCGCACGAGCACGGCTTCGCCTCCGGCCCGTGGTGGAACCTCGAAGCCTGGCAGCCGAAGAAGTGAGCCGAGTCCCCTGGGGTGCGATGGCGCGGCTGGCGGGGCGGCGGCTGTTGTTCGCCGCCCCGATCCTGCTCGTCGTCACCTTCGGCGTCTTCGCGATCGCGGCGGCCTCCCCCTTCGACCCGGTCAAGGCGTACGCCGGTACGGCCGCGCTCGGCGCCGACGCCGAGACGCTGGCGCGGCTGCGGGAGAACCTGGGCGTGGACCAGCCGTTCACCTCCCGCTGGTGGCACTGGCTGACCGCCGCGCTCGGCGGCGACCTCGGCCAGTCCAGCGTCCTACGGCAGCCGGTGGCCGAGGTGATCGGCGAACGCCTGGTCTGGTCCTCGCTGTTGTGCGCGGTTGCCTTCGTGGTGGCTGTGCTGGCGGGGACGGTGCTCGGCGTGCTGGCCGCCCGCCGTCCCGGATCCGCGCTCGACCGGATGGTCACCTCCGTCGCCTACTCCCTGGAGGCGGCGCCGGTCTTCTGGCTCGCGCTGCTGGCCGTCTGGCTGTTCGCCCTCCAGCTCGGGGTGCTTCCGGCGGGCGGTCTGACCGACACGGCCAGCGAGCAGGTCACCTTCGGGCAGGTCGCGAGCCATGTCGTCCTTCCGGCCGGGGTACTCGCCGTCTCCCAGCTGCCCTGGTTCACCTTGTACGTGCGGCAGGGCGTCGGCGACGCGCTCGCCGAGGACCCCGTACGCGGCGCCCGGGCCCGGGGGTTGAGCGAACGCACCGTCCTGCTCGGCCACGCTCTGCGCTCCGGGCTGCTGCCGGTGCTCACGCTGGTCGGCTCCCGGGTGCCCGAACTCATCACCGGCGCCCTGCTGGTGGAGAGCGTCTTCAGCTGGCCGGGCATCGCGGCGGCCACCGTTCAGGCGGCCACCGCCGTCGACTTCCCGCTGCTGGCCGCCCTGACGACCCTGGCCACCGCCGCCGTGCTGCTCGGCAACCTCCTCGCCGACCTGCTGTACGGCCTGTTCGACCCGAGGGTGAAGTTCAGTGACATGTGAACCCACGACCACGGCCGAGCCGGTCTGGCGGTCCTACGGCACCAGCCGGCGCTCCACCCGGGCGATACGGGTACGGGTATCCGCCGCACTGGTGGCCGCGACCGTGCTGGCCGTCCTCCTCGTCCCGCCCTTGGTCCAGCTCGACCAGCAGGCCGTAGACCTGTCCTCGAAACTGCTCCCGCCGAGCTGGTCGCACCCGTTCGGCACCGACGACCTCGGCCGCGATCTCCTCCTGCGCTGCGTCTACGGTCTGCGCGTCTCCCTGCTGGTCGGGGTGGCGGCGGCGCTCACGGCGACCGTGATCGGTACGGCCGTCGGCGCCACGGCGGGCGCGCTGGGCGGCTGGGCGGACCGGGCCCTGATGCGGGTCGTCGACACCGTCTCCTCCGTGCCGCACCTGCTGCTGGGCATCTTCATCGTGGCCATGTTCCGGCCCGGCGTGTGGCCGGTGGTGGTGTCGGTCGCGCTCACGCACTGGCTGTCCACCGCCCGGATCGTGCGCGCCGAGGTGCTGTCCCTGCGGTCGCGGCCGTACATCGACGCTGCCGTCTCGGGGGGCGCGTCGCGGTGGCGGGTGGCGGTACGGCATCTGCTGCCCGCGGTGCTGCCGCAGGCCGCGCTGGCCGCCGTCCTGATGGTGCCGCACGCCATGTGGCACGAGTCCGCGCTGTCCTTCCTCGGCCTCGGCCTGCCCACCCACCTGGCCAGCCTCGGCAACCTCATCCAGGGCGCCCGGGGCTCGCTGCTGGCGGGGCAGTGGTGGCCGACCCTCTTCCCGGGCCTGTTCATCATCGTGCCCACGCTCGCCATCGCCGGTCTCGCCGGCGCCTGGCGGGAGCGGATCAACCCCCGGCGCCGATCGGAGCTGATGCTGTGACCCCGCCGGTTCTCTCCGTACGCGGACTCTCGGTGCGCTTCCTCATGCCCGGCGGGCGGCGGATCGCCGCCGTCACCGACGCCCGCTTCGACGTGTCGGCCGGTGAGTGTCTCGCCCTGATCGGCGAGAGCGGCTGCGGCAAGTCCGTCCTGGCCTCCGCCCTGCTCGGCCTGCTGCCCGCCAACGCCCAGGCGGCGGGCCAGGCCCGTCTGGGCGACCTGGACCTGCTGGCCGCCGACGAACGCATCCTCGCCCGCACGGTACGGGGCCGCTTGATCGGCCTGATCCCGCAGAGCCCCGCCGCACATCTCACCCCGGTGCGCACGGTCCGCTCCCAACTGGAGGAAACCGTCCGTGCGTTGACCGGCGTACGGGGTCGGGCCGCCGTACGGAAGGCGGCCGAGGCCGCCGCCGAGCGGGCCGCCTTCCCCGCCGGTCACCTCGACCGTCACCCGCACGAACTCTCCGGCGGCCTCGCCCAGCGCGCCGCCACCGCCCTCGCCCTCGTCGGTGAGACACCTCTGCTGCTGGCCGACGAACCCACCACCGGCCTCGACCGCGACCTGGTCGACCACACGGTCGACGAACTGCGCCGCCACGTCGACACCGGCCGGCACGCCCTGCTCGTGATCACCCACGACCTGGCCGCCGCCGAGCGCATCGCCGACCGCGTGGCCGTGATGTACGCGGGCCGGATCGTCGAACTCGCCGACGCGAAAGCCTTCTTCGGCGCCCCGGGCCCCCGCCACCCCTACAGCCGCGGTCTCCTCCAGGCCCTGCCCGACCGCGCCTTCACCCCGATCCCCGGCATGCCACCCGAACTCGGCGACCTTCCCGAGGGCTGCGCCTTCGCCCCCCGCTGCGAGCGGGCCACCACCACCTGCACCGCGCTGCCTCAAGCGGTCGGCGGCATCGCCTGCCACCACCCGCACGTGACGGAGGACCTCCGTGCTTGAACTGCACGACATCACCGCCGGATACGGCAGAGGAACCCCCGTCGTCCGCGGCGCCTCCCTGGCCATCGCGCCGGGCGAGTCCGTCGGTCTGCTCGGGCCCAGCGGCTGCGGCAAGTCCACTCTCGCCCGGGTCGCGGCCCTGCTGCACCGCCCCGACAGCGGCACCGTGACGCTCGGCGGCGACCCCGTACGCCGCTGGCGGCACCGTGCCCCGCGCGCCCAGCGCACCGCTTTCGGCGTCGTCTTCCAGCAGCCCCGGCTTTCCGCCGACCCCCGGCTGCGGCTCGCCGACCTGATCGCCGAGCCGCTGCGCGCCACCGGCCGCCATGAGGAACTACCGCAGCGCCTGCCCGAGTTGGCCTCAGCCGTCGGGCTCACCCCCGACCTGCTGGAGCGCCGGCCCCACGAGGTCAGCGACGGCCAGCTCCAACGCGCCTGCCTGGCCCGCGCTCTCGTCCTGCGCCCCCGCTGGCTGATCTGCGACGAGATGACCGCCATGTTGGACGCCTCCACCACCGCCGCCCTCGTCGCCGCTGTCGAGGACTACCGCACCGCCACCGGCGCCGGACTGCTCGCCGTCGGCCACGACCAGGTGCTGCTGGACCGCTGGTGCGAGCGCACCGTCCACTGGGAGGAACTGACCTCCGCGGAAGCCGGGGACCGATAGGGATGCAGTCCACGATCATCAAGCGCGCCGACGCACAGGACGCGGACCGCCTCACCGATCTATCCACAACTCCGCTACCTACCAAGGCACATACGCCTCGATCATCTCCGGCTACCGGGTCACCGCCGACTACATCACCCGTCACCAGGTCTTCGTGGCCGTCGATGCCGTCAATACGGCCGGACAACTCCAGGGTTTCTACGCCCTGTTACTGGAGCCACCGGAGCTGGACCTGGCGTTCGTGGCGGACAACGTGCAGGGCAAGGGCGTCGGCCGGCTCCTCATCGAGCACATGATCTCCCAGGCCAGGGCCGCCGGGCTGGCCGAGGTGCGGGTGGTCTCCCATCCCCCGGCGGAGGAGTTCTACCGGCGCCTGGGCGCCGAGCGGGCGGGGACGATCGCCCCCTCACCACCGAAGGTCGGCTGGGAGCGGCCCGAACTGCGGTTCACCACCGCCTGACGGCGCACAGGAACCCCAGCGACAGGAAGGCTCCCGCGGGCATCGGGCCTGCGGGAGCCTTCCGTTGTACCGCCTGCCGCGTGAAGGGTGAGAAGACGATCACGAGCAGGGCGTCTGCGGGGTGCTGCTACGGCGTCACGGGCGGAGCAGCAGGCTGTCGCCGCGCTCCTTGGCGGCGGCGTAACGCTTGGCCACGTCCTGCCAGTTGACGACCGCCCACATGGCGTCGATGAAGTCGACCTTCTGGTTCTTGTACTGGAGGTAGAAGGCGTGCTCCCAGGCGTCGAAGACCAGGATGGGGGTCGAGCCCTGGCCGACGTTGCCCTGGTGGTCGTAGACCTGCTCGACGACGAGCCGCCCGCTCAGCGGCTCGTACGCGAGCACACCCCAGCCCGAACCCTGCGTGGTCGCGGCGGCCTTGGTCAGCTGGGCCTTGAAGCCGGCGAAGGAGCCGAAGGACTCGGTGATCGCGTCGGCGAGGTCGCCGACACCGTCGGCGGCGAGGGGCTCGCCGCCGCCGTCCTTCGGGCCGGTCATGTTCTGCCAGTAGATCGAGTGCAGGATGTGCCCGGACAGGTGGAAGGCCAGGTTCTTCTCCAGGCCGTTGATCGAGCCCCAGGTCTCCTTGTCCCGCGCCTCCGCCAGCTGCTCCAGCGTGTCGTTGGCGCCTTTGACGTAGGCGGCGTGGTGCTTGTCGTGGTGCAGCTCGATGATCTCGGGGCTGATGACCGGAGCGAGCGCCGAGTGGTCGTACGGAAGTTCCGGGAGCGTGTACACCGGCATGTCCAACGTCCTCCGACATAATTGCGAATGATGTGCAGCTGCACGCTAGCAGCAAGAAGTGTCGCCGACGGTCAGGCATTGGACCTAGGACTCGGGGCCGTGGCGGGGCAGTTGCCACCAAGTCTTTGCCGTCGGGCACCGGCCGCGGGGAAGGGGCGCAAGCGTGAGCGTGGTCCAGCAGCCGGCGCGTGACGCGGCGGCAGCAGTGCGGGCGGAGGCCCGGGCGCGGCTGAAGCGGCACGGGCTGCGCTGTACGCCGGGCCGCCTCGGTTTACTGGTCCTGCTGTCGGCGTCGGATCGGCATCTCTCGCCAGCCGAGGTCTGCGAGGAACTCGCCCTCTCCGGGCATGCCGTGGACCCGACCACCGTGTACCGCGCGCTGGACGCGCTGACGGCGGCGGGTCTCGTCCACGCGGTCCACGGCCCCGGGCCGGCGCGCTACGGCATCTCGGGACAACCGCACCACCACACCGTGTGCCGGGAGTGCGGCAGCGTCACGGGCCTGTCGAGCCGTCACCTAACCGAGGCGGTGGACCGGCTCGCGGAACTGACTGGCCTGCGTCCCGACGCCGAGGGGGCGCTTCTCGTCTACGGCCAGTGCGCCCGCTGCGCCTGACCGGCGACGAGTGGGCTCGAATCGCCCTAGTCGGCGGCCTGTTCCACGGGGGCCGACTGCGCCAGGCCCGCCGTCCACTTCTCCTCGATCCGCCCGACCTTCCACACCAGCAGGGCGACCGCCCAGGTGGCGAAGAACAGGCCGACGATGACGTAGCCGATGATGTTCAGGTCGAGGCCCGAGACCCAGTCCCAGAACGGGCCATGCAGATCCGCCTTCTCCGCGACCAGGCCCAGCAGCTCGACGGTGCCGATGATGAGCGCGACGGCGACGGAGAGGCCGGTGATGGTGAGGTTGCAGTAGACCTTGCGGACCGGCTTGGAGAACGCCCAGCCGTAGGCGAAGTTCATATGGATGCGGGGCACTGCCATGGGACGGACGCTGTCAGGCGAAACAGCGCCCCGCATCCGGTACGGGACGGCGGCGCGGGCCGGTGCCCGTGCCGCCGGCTCCTCCGGCGCAGTCGATCAGATCTCATGCGCCCGGGTACACATCCGAGGAGGCTTATTGCACACTACTCGCAACAACAAATGATTGGCTACAAGGAGAAGATGTGGGCTCCCCCGCGGTCACCGGCACCAACAGCCGCTTCGACATCCGCGTCTTCCGCGGCAAGGACCTGCTGAAGCACGCCGACGCCCTGCACTCCGTATACGTCGAAGCCTTCTGCGCCCCGCCCTGGAACGAGGACGAGGAGCGGGCGGTCGAGTTCGTGGGGCGGCTGGTGGACAACGTCCGGCGTCCCGGCTTCACCGCGGCGCTCGCCTTCGCAGGCACCGAGGTCGCCGGCTTCGCCACCGCCTGGACGACCGCGGCCCCCTTCCCGACCGACCGCTGCTATCCGCAGGCCGCCGCCGGACTGGGAGCGCGGCGCACCGTGGAGTGGCTGTGCGGTGCCCGCGAGATCGACGAACTCGCTGTCCAGCCGTCCGCTCGCGGCACAGGGCTGGCCGCCGATTTGCTGGAAGCGGTCACCGACGACACCCCCGAGGGGCGCTCCTGGCTGCTCACCTCCGTCCGCTCACCCCGCGCCGTCGCCTTCTACCGCCGGCAGGGCTGGACCCAGGCCACCCACCCCTCTCCCGAGGGCACGGGCATCGTCGTCTTCCTCGGACCCCACCACCCCGCCACAGCTCTCGCCCCTTCTTCCTTGTAGACACCCAGAACCCGCCGCCGAGGCCCGCCACAGCGTCTTGGACTACCTCGCCCAGCGCAGGCATGCCCCAAGCCGTACGCAATCGGTGGCCACGAGCGATCCACGTGCATCCAACGCGTGACACCCCGGACATCGAGGCGGTCGGTCGCAACAAGTCGACGCAGAGACGGGCAGGCCCAGGTGGTCACACAGGGAGGGCCCGACCATCACCGCACCAAGTCCGTGCCACGCGAAAGCGCCCACCCCCATTCACGACATGTCGTCACCGCTCTCAGGGTTCAGTGAGCCCTTTTCAAGCTGGCGGTGCTGACCGCGAGTTGGACTGTCCTGCGCAACGGCGAAGCTCCTGGTAGACGGGTTCTCGACCAAGATCACCCGTGTCCGCCAGGAGCTTCGCGTGCTTGTCTACCCGTCCTCGATTGATCTGTCCAGCCGCACCTTGCGGTTCCTGACCGGGCAACTGACAGCCCGGCGGCATGAGATCGGAACGCGGTGGCGGCGCCTTCCTGCCGGACGTCAGGCCCTGCTCGCCCTGGCCCACCTGCGGTGCGGTGACACTTACGCCCAGCTCGCCGCCGGGTTCGGCATCGGGATCGCGACCGCGTACCGCTACATACGTGAAGCCGTCGAGGCCCTGGCCGCCCTCGCCCCGTCCCTGGAGGAGGCGATGACGACGATCCGGGCGAAGGCGTTCGTCATCCTCGACGGCACCTTGCTGCCCATCGACCGCATCGCCGCCGACACCCCGTACTACTCCGGGAAACATAAACGCCACGGCATGAACGTCCAGGTCCTCACCGATCCCTTCGGACGACTGCTCTGGGCCTCGCTGGCTCTGCCCGGCTCGACCCACGACCTGACCGCCGCGCGGCAGCACGGGATCATCGGGCGAACAAGGCGTATCAAGGCGCCGGCGGATCCGTTCGGGTTCCGTTTCGGGGCCGCCGCCCCAAGCGATGGAAGCGTCGCCACAACATCACCCACGCCAAGATCCGCTGCCTCGGCGAGCGGGCCATGGCCACCATCAAGGGCTGGCGCCTCCTGCGGAAGCTCCGCTGCAGCACCAACCGAATCACCGATGTGGTGAAGGCCGTCCTCGTCCTTCACCACGCATCAGCGTGAGGTTGGAAAAGGCTCACTGTGCTTCTTCGCCCTGCCCGGCTCCGCGACAGCAAGGACTGGTTCGGCCGCGGACTGCGGGCGACCTGACTACGCGTAGCCGACAGGTCCGGCCGCCTCGTTACGGGCGGTGCTCCTGAAGTTCCCGGCGATCGTGTTCCCCGAAGCAGAAGTCGGGCCCATGCCGGTGTTCTCCGGCCACTGGTGCGCTCGCCGTGGCGGCATACGCCGCGCACTGCGCACTGTCCACCATCTGATCGCTGTCGGATGCAGCGTTGGCGAGGCTCGCGCAGCACGCGGCGAGCAGAAGGCCACCCGCGACCAGGGGGAGGTTCCGGCGCGGGGGCGGCGGGGCCAGCAGGGCCCGCACCCGTTGCGGCACCGCCCCGCCGGTCGCGGCCAGTGCGGCCGGGAACGAGGTACCGGCGGATGCCAGCGCGGCGCGCCCGACGGCGTGCGCGACGGTCTTTCGGTCGCCGACGCGCTGCGCGGCCTCCTCGTCGGCCCAGCGTTCCAGGACGAATCCGCCCGCGATGGCCAGCGGCCGCAGCAGCGGGTTCAAGGCCGCCGTGAGCTGCCACAGGATCTGGAAGAGGTGATGACGGCAACGCAGGTGAGCACGCTCGTGTGCGAGGAGGGCCTCGCGCTCGCGGTCGCTGAGAGAGCGCAGCATTCCCCGGGAGACCACGATCCGGCCCGGTGACCCGGGCAACGCGAAGGCCATCGGGACGTCGTCGTCGATCACGACCAGCTCCGTCTCCTCCGGCAGCCGGGCGCACTCCCGCCGCGCCCGGACGATGAGGCGGACCTGTTCCACGACGGCCACGCCCAGCGAGACGACGCTCACGGCCAGCATGAGGGCGCTGCCTCCCGCGACGACGAGGTAGACCGGATCCTCGGCTTGCAGGGCGGCCACCGACCAGCGGCCCTCCTCCGCGACTTCCGGAATCTGTGCCACGCCGGTGAAGGCGAGCAAGGCGAGTGCCCCCGCCCAGCCGATCGCGGTCACGAGCGCGGCGCAGGCCAGGGCCCAGGCAGCGCGGCGCGGGGGCAGCACGTGCGCCAGTCGGGGTGCGAGCACGGCGAGCACAGCCGTGACTGCGAAGGGGACGTAGACACTGATCAGCACGGCTTTACGCCCTCCCTGCCGAGCGATCATCTCCGGTGCGAGCGTCGTGCCCGGACAGGAGCTGATGCAGCACGTGCTCGTCCTGCTCGGACAGTTCCGAGACGAAGCGGGCCAGGACCGCCTCGCGGTCCGAACCACCTTCAAGCAGCGACCGCATGCGCTGGGCGGTGTGCGACGCCTCGTCACGCACAGGCTCGTACGCGTAGCCGCGGCCCTCGCGGTGTCGGACGAGCATCTCCTTGTCGTACAGCCGGGACAGGATGGTCAGGACGGTCGTGTAGGCCAGGTCGCCCGGCAACGCGTCCCGGACCTGGCCGGCGGTCAGGGGGCCGTCGGCGCCCCAGAGCGCGGCGAGCACATCGCTCTCCAGTTCGCCGCGGGCCCGCCTGCCGGACGCCTCGCGGGCGCCGCCGTCCTCTCGTTCCTGCACCGGATGCCTCCGTTCGCCGACCGTCCGCACAGACTACCCGCCCACCTCCTACTAGTTGTAGGAGGTATGCTCCGGGCTTCGATCCGCGAACTACTACAACTCGTAGAGTTCCATCGCTCCCGTCCCTGCGGAGGAAACCCATGCCCCACCGCGCGAGTGCGCCCAGACCCACACTCACGGGCACCCCTCCACCGCAGTCCGCCGCCACGCCCGGCTCGGGGCGGGTCGCTATCGTCTCCGCGAGCGTCGGGGCCGGTCACGACGGTGCCGCCGCCGAACTCGCCCGCCGTCTCACCGCGCAGGGCTACGCCGTGGACCGCCTCGACCTGCTGGACCTGCTCCCCGCCCACCTGGGCCGCACGGTCCAAGAGGGCTATCACCGGATGCTGGTGCGAGCCCCCTGGGCCTACCAGCGGATCTACTCCAGCACCGAGCGGGCCGGGGGCGGCGGCCCGGTGGCGCGGGCGCTGCTGCGCACGGCACAGGACCGGGTACTGAGCGCCCTGCCGCCGGGCACCGACGCCGTCGTCTCCACCTACCCCGGGGCCAGCCGAGTCCTGGGCAACCTGCGCCTGGACGGTCGGCTGGCCGTGCCGGTCCTCACCTATCTGACCGACTTCTCGGTGCATCCGCTGTGGGTCGCGCCGGGCGTGGACGTCCACCTCGCCGCCCACGCCGTGCCCGCCGCCCAGGCGCGCACGGCCGGGGCCCGGGACGTGCGAGTGCGCGGGCCGGTCACGGACCCCCGTTTCCGGCCCTGCGACGTACGGGAGCGTGGCCGCGCCCGGGAGAGGTTCGGGCTGCCGTCCCACGCACCGCTGGCTCTGCTGGTCGCCGGGTCCTGGGGGGTGGGCCCGGTCCGTACGGTGGCCCGGGAGCTGCGTGACTGCGGCGCAGCCGTCCCGGTCGTCGTCTGCGGCCGCAACGAGGCCCTGGCCGAACAGCTGCGCGCCGACGGCATCGACCATGCCTTCGGCTGGATCGACGACATGCCTTCCCTGATGCACGCCGCCGACGTCCTCGTCCAGAACGCCGGCGGGCTCACCTCCCTGGAGGCATTCGCCTGCGGCCTGCCCGTCGCCAGTTACCGCTGCATACCCGGGCACGGGCTGACCAACGCCGCAGCCTTGGACGAGGCCGGTGCGGCCGTCTGGATACGCGACCCGGCCGACCTCAAGGCGGTGCTGTGCGACCTGATCGACGGCCCGCTCGGACGCCGGCAACGGGCAACGGGACTCGCCCTGTTCGCTCAGTCCCCCGACGGCTGCCCGACGGCCGAGATTGCGCGCGTGCACCGGTCCGGAGTCCCCGGCCGGGGTTTCCGCCCGGTTGCACACCGGCACCGGACGACGCGCCGGCTCGCCGCCACGGCCGTCCTCGCGTCCGTCGTGTGCGCCGGCGCCGTCGCCACCGGGGTGGCGACGACCTACGACGGTCCCGACCTCATCCACACCATCAGCCACCACCTCGACCCGGACGGCTTCCCACCGGAACACACCTCCCCGTCGGAGGACGACCACTCGTGAACATCGCCCCGACGCTGCGCACGGCCGCCCTCGCCGCCGTACCCCTCCTCGCCGCCGCCCACGCCGCACCCGTCGTCTCCACCTTCGGACCACTGCGCAACCGCCTCATGCCCCGTCTCTCGGGCCGCGGCCGCACCAACCACATCGCCCTGACCTTCGACGACGGCCCCGACCCCCGCTCCACCCCGCACTTTCTACGGCTGCTCGCCGGGCGCGGGGTGCACACCACGTTCTTCCTACTCGGCAGCGAGGCACACCGCTCCCCCGGCCTGGTCCGCGAGATCGCGGCGGCCGGTCACGAGGTCGCCGTCCACGGCTGGCTGCACCGCCCCCTGCTGCTGCGTGGCCCGCGCGCCACCTACGACGACTTCCGCCGAGCCCGCGACACCGTCGCCGCGATCACCGGACGGCAGCCCTCGCTCTTCCGGCCCCCGTACGGCGTCATGTCCACCGCGGCCCACCTCGCGGCCCGCCGCCTCGACCTGACCCCGGTGCTGTGGACCTGCTGGGGGGAGGACTGGACGGCACGCGCCACCCCGCACTCCGTCCACCGCACCATCACCACCGACCTGGACGGCGGCGGCACGATCCTGCTCCACGACTCCGACTGCACCTCCTCCCCCGGCGCCTGGCGCTCGGCGCTGGGCGCGCTGCCCCGGATCCTCGACACCTGCCAAGAACGGGGTTACGACGTCGGCCCGCTACGCGACCACGGCTGACCAGCACGAACGCCGAACAGTCGGGGTACCGGCCCGGCAGCACGCCCCGCCGGCAGCTGCCGCGGCTTCGCCAGGCGCGCCTGCGCGTGCAGGCCCGCCTGGCGCCCTCGCTACTGGATCACGGGAGGAGCAGCCGAGATGTGGGCCGTGGTGATCGTCATCGGGGTACCAGTGACGGCTATGAGGTAGGTCCCGGGACCGCGGCCGCCGGGCAGGGCACGGAATCCTCCCGCGGGTTTCACGTGGTACTCGGCGGAGGCGTGCGGGGCGAGCACTGCGGGGCCGGAGGAGATGGTCCACCAGTTGGAGGCGCCCTGGCCGGTACGGCTCGCGAAGTGCGGGGACAGCGCCGTACCGGTGGTGTTGACGGCCCGCACGTCGATGGCGGTGACACCGACGCGCGCGTGATGCGTGGCGAAGCGCGGCGACAGGCTCATGCGCAGGGGCGGCGGGCTCGCCGCGGCGATCGCGACGCACACCAGGGCGGGCGCGAGCAACCCGCCCGCCAAGACTGCCTTCGCACGGCTCGCGACGTGGGGCAGTCGCGGCTGCCAGGCGGTGGCGAACGCGGCGGCCGGGACGGTGGCGGCGGCCGCGAGCCACAGCGGGGTCATCAGCAGGAAGTAGCCGTCCTGGGAGCGGATGGCGAGGTAGAACGCGACCCATGGCAGGACGGTGAGGGCGGGGCCGAGTCGCCGGACGAACAGCAGGGTGGCGACGAGCAGCCCGAGCAGGAGCAGCTGGCTGCCGTAGGAGTAGTAGTCGAGGCGGCCGCTGCCGTGTGTGAAGTAATAGGAGATGCCCATCAGGCCCTGGCCGTGCAGGATCGCCTTCTGGTCGAGCGGCAGGAGTACGCCCTGCAGCCAGGCGGAGAAGCCCTCGACGGCGAAGTACCCGTTGGCCGCCGCGCAGGTGAGAGCGGCGGCAGCCGCGTAACGGGCGGTCACCGCCAGAGCCCGCCTCGGACCGAGTTCCCCGCGCCTGACGGCGTACAGGCCGATCAGCAGGAACGGGACCAGGAACCAGGCGAGTTGCTGGGCCGCGCAGGCGGCACCCAGGCACGCCGCCCGCAGCACTCCCCCTGTGCCGAGGCGGCCGCCCTCACCGGTTGCGGGCCAGCGGACCACCACGGGGACGAGCAGGGCGAGAGCCGTGATCGCCGGGTAGCCGGCGTAGGCGTAGTGGGGCAGGATGCCGAAGCCGAGACAGACCGCGGTGGCGGCTGACCTCCAGGGTGCCGGAAGCAAGAACCACAGCAGTGCCGAGGAGGCAAGGAGCGCGACTGTGGTGACCAGGGTGGCGGCCGCCGTCGAGTGGACGACGGCGTGCACCGGGGCCGCGAGCAGCGCGGTCAGCGGCGGGTAGCCGTAGGTGTAGTCGGCGCCCCCGGACATGGTCTTGGTGATCCCGACGCGCGGTGAGCCGAACAGCCAGGGCCACGGCTGGCCGTAGACGGGACGGCCGTGCAGGATCTCGTTCGCTGCCTGGGCGGTCAGCACTCCCTCGTCGGTGCCCGCGTGATCGAGCAGATAGCCGCAGATCACCAGGGCGACTGCGGTCATCAGTACGACGGCGTCGACCCTGGTCAGCGCGCGACGGCTCCCTACGAGGAGGCTGAGAGCGGCGCAGACGAGGATCGAGGCGTAGCAGACGGAGATGAGGCCGGCGACGGCCGGGCGTGAGGCCATGGCGGTGGTCCAGGCGGCCCGTGTCCCGATGAACAGGCTGATCGTGGCCACGAGGGTCATCCCTCGATGCAACTGCTGGGGCCCGGCGCCCGGGACACCGGATACCCGGCCGGGGGTCGGGGGTGGCGCCGTCGGGTTCGTGGCCGCACGCCGCGGAGTCCAGGTGCCGGTTCCTGTGCGATAGGTGTCAGCCATGACGCCCGTCTCCTCCGCCTCGGGTTCCGTTTGAGTGGCCGTTTGCATCCGGCCACCCACAGAACATCTACTACATCTTGTAGATGTAGGCTCGGCGAGTGCGGTTCCCTCCAGGCCACGTACACGCGGTTGGTCGAATCGCAGACACCGAGTCACCTGCTGGAAAGGCCGCCTTGCCATGACCACACCGATCCATCCGGCATCACAGCTGGCCGTGAACGTGCTGGACGCTCACTCGCTGCTGGCGGCGTTCGGCGTGCTGGGCGTCGGAGTGGTGATGTTCGCCGAGACAGGGCTGCTGGTCGGCTTCTTCCTGCCGGGTGACTCGCTGCTCTTCACGGCCGGTCTGCTGTGCACGGGCTCGGCGGAGTCGGGTGTGCACCTGTCGCTGGGACCACTCCTGGTCGCGGCTGCGGCCGGCGCTCTGGCCGGGGCGCAGTGCGGCTATCTGCTCGGCCGGAAGGCGGGTGGGGCACTGCTGGCCCGTAGCCGCTCGCAGCGCCTGCGCGAGGGTGCGAAACGCGCCGAGGAACTGCTGGAGCGATACGGCCATGCGAAGGCGATCACGCTGGCCCGTTTCGTGCCGGTGGTGCGGACCGTACTCAACCCGATGGCCGGCGCGCTGGAGGTACCGGTGCGCACGTTCACGTTGTGGCAGATCATCGGCGGCCTGGTGTGGAGCCTCGGACTCACCCTCGCGGGGTACGCGCTCGGCTCGTCGATCCCGAACGTCGACCGTTACCTGCTCCCGCTCGTGGCGTTGATCGTTTTCGTGTCGCTGATCCCCCTGGCAGCCGAGGTCTACAGGGCACGCCGGAGCGGCCGGCCCGAGGGAGGATACAGGTGATCATGGCTTTCGACGGGTCGTCTGTCGACGGCTCCGCGTATCTGGACGTAGTGCGTCTGACTCGGCATGCGCCGGCCTGGCTGGACGGAGCGGTGTCGTTCTGGTCGACGTACGGGCTCGCGGCGTTCGCCGTGCTCGCGATCGTGGGCTGGTGGTTCGCTCGACGGGGTGGTGACGCGGCTGCGGTGAGGGCGCTGGCCGTACCGGTGTTCGTGCTCGTCGCGTACGGCGTGGATGCCCTGGTGAAGCTGGCGGTGCGCGAGGACCGGCCATGCCAGAGCCTTCGGGTGAAGACCCTGGAGACGTGTCCGGCGCCCGGCGACTGGTCCTTCCCCAGCAATCACGCGGCGATCGCGGCCGCCGCTGCCGTGGCCCTGTTCTTCGTCTCGCGTCGGCTGGGGGCGGTCGCTGCAGTGGCGGCCCTGGCGATGGCGGTCTCGCGGGTGTGGGTCGGCGCGCACTATCCGCACGACGTCGTGGCAGGCGTGCTGGTCGGTGGCCTCGTCTCCCTGGTGGCGATGCTCGCACTTCGACGGTGGTCGGGATCGATGGCCCGGTGGATCGGCTCCGGCAGCCTGCGCCGGCTGCTGAGCGCGTCATGAATCGGCGCGACGCCGGCGACCTGGCCGGGACGGTCGGTCTCGGTGCTTGGGTGGCGTTCGGCGTCCTCACGATGGTGGTGATCGGCCAGAATGGCGCACCGCTGTGGCCGGACGACGGTTTCCTGAGATGGTCGCTCGGCCATCGGCCGGATGTCGCCCTGGCTCTGGCCCGAGGTGTGACCGATACCGGCAGCGGTGTCGTGCCTTACGTCCTCGCCGTGCTGGCGGGCATGGTCGCGGGACGAACCGCACGGCGACGGATGGGGGCCGCCGCGCTGGGCCTTGCCTGTCTGGGAACCGGTCAGGCGCTGCGCTACGGGGTGATGGAAGCCGTCCAGCGGCCGCGTCCCGCCCATGCCGACTGGGCGGCGTCCGCAGGCGGTTGGGCGTTCCCCTCGGGACACACCACCACAGCGGCCCTCACCGCCGGGTTGCTGATCCTCGCCGTTTCACTGCGCGCCCCGCGCGGCGCCACCTCGCTCCGGGTCGTCATCGGGTGCTGGGGCGTGCTGGTGGGCCTGTCCCGGGTCTATCTCGGCGTGCACTGGTTCACCGACGTCATCGGCGGCTGGCTGTTCGCCACCGGATGGCTCGGAGTGTGCCTGTACGCGATGGCCCGGTGGCTGCCCGCCTCGTTCGTCTCCGGCACGCCCCGTGCGCCGGACAGTCCAACGGAGGGCCATGCGCCACAAGATCCTGGTCGTCGAGGATGATCACGCCCTGCGTGACGTGTTGCGTCGCGGCCTGCTCGACGAGGACTTCGACCCCGTGCCCGCCGCCGACGGGGCCACCGCCCTGCGGCTGGCCACGGACGACATCGCGGCCGTCGTCCTGGATGTCGGGTTGCCCGACGCGGACGGCCGGGACGTCTGCCAGGCGCTGCGCGCGGGTGGGTTCGCCGCGCCGATCATCTTCCTGACGGCCCGCCATCACCTCACCGACCGGCTGTCCGGGTTTTCCGCCGGGGCCGACGACTACGTGCCCAAGCCGTTCCATCTCGCCGAACTCGTCGCCCGGCTTCGGGCCGCACTCAAACGGGCCGCACCAGCGGCCATGGCCACCGTCGGAGACCTGGTCCTGGACGCGACCCGGCACAGCGCGCACGTCGGGGGCGTCCACATCGACCTGTCCCCCACGGAGTTCCGTCTGCTGGCCACGCTCATGGCCGCAGGTGGCACCCTCGTGTCCCGTCGCGACCTGGTCAGGGCCGCCTGGCCGGACGGCGCCCAGGTCAGCGACAACACCCTCGACCAGTATCTGAGCCGACTGCGCCGCAAGCTGCGCGAAGCGGGCAGCGGCCTCGGCCTCACCACGACACGCGGGATCGGGCACCGGCTGGCATGAACCGGCTCGCGCGCCGACTGGCGCCCCGCACACTGCGTGGTCGGCTCTCGCTCGTGGCACTGACCACCGCCGCGCTCCTGATGACCGTGCTGACCGTTGTGTTCAACACCGCGATGGACCGGCACCTCCAGCACCAGGCCGACGACGAACTGCGCAACCGTGCCGCCGCCGTCGCCACCACCGTCGACACCAGGGGGCCCCGAGTGCGGGTCCTGGAGACCGTCAACGACAGCCTGCTCGACGCGAACGTGTGGATCTACGCCGGGACACGGCTGCTGGAGAAACCACCGTCCGCCACGGCCGGCAGTGCGCTGACCCGGGCCGCCGACCGGCTCGCCGCGCGGGCCGGGCCGGTCTGCGCGACGGTGCGGACCGGCAACCCCCGTTTCGTCCGCCTGTGCTCCCACCCCGTGTCCGGCCTTCGCAGCACCGCCACCGTTGTCAC
Organism: Streptomyces sp. NPDC057280; assembly: GCF_042668605.1. NCBI lineage: Bacteria > Bacillati > Actinomycetota > Actinomycetes > Kitasatosporales > Streptomycetaceae > Streptomyces > Streptomyces sp. NPDC057280. Next base: position 963,029 of record NZ_JBHUYR010000002.1, on the reverse strand, counting down.
AGCCGTGGATCTCGCGCCTTACCGCAACTCCGCCGGCATCCTGCTGTCCGGCTCGCTGATCCTGGACGCCGTCATGCTCGCGTGCACCTACGCGCTGACGCGGCTGGCTGTCGGACGGGCGCTGCGCCCCGTGCGCACCATGACCGACCAGGCCACCCAGTGGAGCGCCGTCGGTTCCGACCAGCGTTTCGGCGCCGAGGACCAGCCGGCCGAACTGGCCCGCCTGGGCACCTCGTTGGACGCACTGCTGGACCGCATCCGCACGGTGCTGCGTCACGAGCAGCAGCTGACCGGGGAGTTGTCCCACGAACTGCGCACTCCGCTCACCCGGATCGTCGTCGAGCTCGACTGGTGGCAGGCCCGCCCGCGCTCGGCCGCCGAGACTAACGCCACCCACGAGGTGATCGCGGAGGCCGCCCAGACCATGCGCACCATCTGCGACACCCTGTTGAACGACGCCCGCGAAGGCGCGCGGGACACCACCACGGCCGTCGGTGCCACCGCTGTCGCTCCCGTGCTGCGGCGACTGGTCGAGGACCTCGACGCACGGAAACAGCTGACGACCGTCGTCGACGTGCCGGACCAGCAGATGGAGGCGGGCGTCGCCCCCGCTCTTCTCGAACGCATCGTCAGCCCGCTGCTGGCCAACGCCGTTCGCCATGCCGGTGCCACGGTGACCGTGTCCGCGCGGCAGCAGCCGGGCGGCGTCCGCATCGAGGTCACCGACGACGGTCCCGGCGTACCGGAGGAGTTCCTCGACGATCTCTTCCAGCCCGGCCGCCGCGCGGACTTCGGCGACGGGCACGACGGGGCGGGCCTGGGACTGCCGCTCGCGCGGCGCCTGGCCCGCGCCGTCGGCGGCGAGGTCTCCCACGACCCCGAGCACACCCCCGGAGCACGATTCCTGATCGACCTGCCCGCCGGATGACGTGATTACAGCAGCACGTTCGGCACCTTCATCAGCCAGAAGGGGGCCGGTGCGCCACGGGAGACCTGAACGCATCCTGACCGCCGTGCGTCATCGGCTGGCACATCCGCCTCATCCGAGCACTATCAGTGACATGACGACTCGTGATCACGGCTCCTGCATAGCGGCGCTCCGCCCCGTCCCCTCCGCCGCCATGGAAGAAGGCCGCCTTGAGCCGTCCGACTGCCTCCCCACCGCCTGCCGACCCGGTGACGACCTGGCTGCACCGTCGGCTCGGCCGGGCTGTCGTGCTGTCCTACGTCGCCGCCCTCCTCCTGCCCGACCCCGGCCTGTGGCTGCGTCGCGACCACATCGTGCCGATCGGCACGGTCACCGGCCTGCCCCTGAGCACCGCCCCGCTGCTGCTGTCCCTGGTGCTCTTCTCCGCAGGACTCCAGGTACCCGTCCGTGAACTGGGCCGTCTGCTCCGCAGGCCGACCACCCTGCTGGCCGGGATGGTCCTCCACCTCGCGATCCCGCTCCTGGTCATCCCGGTCGTCGCGTTCGGACTGCACCGCACGCCGGACAGCGACGGCGGCAGCGGGCTGATCACCTCGATGATCCTGATCGTGGCGATGCCGGTGGCCGCCGGAGCCACCGTCTGGACCGGCCAGGGTGCCGGTGACCAGCCCACCATGGTGGGACTCGTCCTCGCCTCCACCCTCCTGAGCCCGCTCACCATCCCGCTGGTCATCACCACTTTGGTGCCGCTCCTCGACGGCGGCTACGCGGACACGCTCGCAACGACCGGCCGCACGGTCAACGGCGGCTTCGCCCTCGTCACCGTGGTCCTCCCCTGCGCCGTCGGCATCCTGTTCCGACTCGCACTGCCGACGGCGTGGCTCGACCGGTCCCTGCGTGTGATCGTGCCCGTGGCGCTGACCGGATCACTCGTCCTGACCTACGTCAACGCCAGTGGCGCCCTGGGCTCGTTCCTCGCCCACCCACGCCCCCTCCTGTTCGCCGCCGCATTGGCCGTGGCTGCGCTCGTCTGCCTGTTGTCCTTCGCGTTGGGCCGGACCGCCGCGCGGCTCCTCCATCTGGACGGCCCCGCCTCCTCCTCGCTGACGCTCGCCTGCGGCATGAACAACAGCAGCGCGAGCGCGGTCCTGATCACCACCGCGCTGCCCGACAAACCACACCTGCTCCTGCCGGTGCTCGCCTACGGGCTGCTGCAGAAGACAGCCGCGAGCAGGGTTGTGCGGACGGCAGGTCGTCGGCACCCGCCCTGCCCTGCGTCACCGTGAACACCGCGGACGGGCTCGATGAACAAAGCGGACAGGCTCAAGAACAAGAGCGTCCGCTCAGTGCGTGATGCGATACAGGTGCTCGGGGCGGCCGGTCGCCCCGTAGCGAAGTTCGAGACGGACCATGCCCTCCTTGACCAGGTAGGAGAGATAACGCTGAGCCGTGGCACGGGAGACACCGGTACGTTCGGCGGCCTCCGCAGCCGACAGAGCGTCGGGCGCGCCGCGCAGGGTCTGGTGCAACAGGGCAAGCGTCGGCGCGGAGTGCCCCTTCGCAGGGATACGGGGCACGGCCGGCGGCCGGGCGGCGCTGAACAGGGCGTCCACGTCGGCCTGATCGGTCTCGGGGACCGTACCCAGGGCGTCCATACGGTGCTGGAGTTCCCGGTAGGCGGTGAGCCGCTCGGCGAGGTCGGGTGCGCCGAAGGGCTTGACCAGGTATCCGACGGCGCCGAGTTTCATCGCGATCCGTACCGAGGTGATGTCCCGGTCCGCGGTGATCATGATGGCGTCGGGGCGGTCGCCGCCCTCGTCGCCGCTCAGCCGGCGCAGCACGTCCAGTCCGCTGCCGTCCGGCAGGAAGATGTCGAGCAGCAGCAGGTCGGGGTGGAGGTCGCGCACCGCGGCCAGCGCCTCGGCCACCGTCGCCGCCCGGCCGACCACCTCGAAGCCCCGGACACGGGACACGTAGTCGCAGTGGATGCGGCTCACCCGGAAGTCGTCTTCCACCACCAGCGTCCGGATCACCAGCGATCACCTCCCCCCACGCCGTCCAGTACCGGTGAAGCCGTCGTGACCAGGCCGCCCCCTGGGCCTGGCGCGGTGTCGGGCACCGGCAGCATCACGGTGAAGACGGCGCCGCGTCCTTCAGTGACGGCGATCGTGCCGCCGTGCCGCTGCACCAGCCGGTGGACGAGCGCGAGGCCGAGGCCGCGCCGGGCGGTGCCGCGGTCCGGACGGGTCGACCAGCCGTCCTCGAAGATGGACTCGGCGGTGTCCGGCGGGATGCCGGGGCCGGTGTCGGCCACCTCCACCCGCACCACGTCGACGGCCTCGATCAGCGACAGACAGACCTCGGCACCGCCCGAGGGCGCCGGTCCGGTCGCGGACGCCTCGATCGCGTTGTCCAGCAGGTTGCCGATGATGGTCAGCAGCCGGGGCAGATGCGGCGGGTCCGCGCCGAGGGCGGAGTCCTCGCTGAGCACGATCCGCACCCCGCGTTCCGCGGCCACCGTGGTCTTGGCGACGATCAGTCCCACGAGCAGCGGGTTGCCGATCCGTTCCCGTACGGATTCGGTCAGCGCCTGCTCGGCACCGGCCGTTTCGACGGCGAACTCGTAGGCGGCGTCGTGGTCGCCGATGTCCAGAAGCCCGGCCACCGTGTGCATACGGTTGGTGAACTCGTGCTGCTGGGCGCGCAGCGCGTCCGTCAGCCCGCGCACCGAGTCCAGCTCGCGCAGCAGACCGATCAGCTCGGTGCGGTCCCGCACCGTGACCACGGCGCCCAGTTCCCGTCCGTGCAAGGCGACCGGCATCCGGTTGACGACCAGGCAGTGGTCGTCGGTGAGCACGCTGATGTCGCCGCCCGCCAGGGTGCCGTCCAGGGCTCGGCGCAGCCGCCCGTCGGGCAGGACTTCCGCCAGCGTGCTGCCGAGCGCGGTGCCCAGTCCGAGCAGGTCGCGGGCCTCGTCGTTGACCAGCGTGATCCGGCCGTCCGGGTCGAAGGCGACGACTCCCTCACGGATTCCGTGCAGCATCGCCTCCCGGTCCTGCAACAGGCCGGCGATCTCCTCCAGCTCCAGCCCGAACGTCGTCCGCTTGAGCCGTCCGGCCAGCAGAAACGCGGCCGCCGAGCCGAGGGCGACGGCGATGGCGCTGTACAGGCCGAAGGTGGGCAGCTCCCGCCACAGCTCGCCCAGCACATAGTGCTCGGGGATCCCCGCGGACACCTCGCCGACCAGCTTGCCGGTGGGCCCGTACAGCGGGGACTTGCCGTTGGCGGAACGCCCCGTCGCGCCCTGGTCGGTGCCGACGTGCGTCCTGCCGTCCAGCACCACGATCCGGTCCCCCGTCGGTTCACCGACCAGCGCCGGGTCGGGGTGCGAGTGGCGGATACCGCGCAGGTCGAGCACGACCACGTACGACGCGCCCGACGCCCTGCGGATCCGCTCGGCGACCGTCTGCACCACGTCGCCGCCGCCCCCGTACTGCATGGCGTGGCGGATCTGCGGTTCGGCGGCCGTGGTCTCGGCGATGGCCAGGGCCCGCTTCTCGTAGGCACGGTCGATCTCGCCTCGCTGCGCGAAGGCGAACAGCCCGAAACCGATCAGCCCGGTCAGCGCGAGGATGGCCAGTTGGTTGGCCAGAATCCGCGCGGAGAGCCTCCCCTTCCCACCGCGGCCGATCGGGATACGGATGCGTGTCACGGGTGTCTCTGCCTGTCGTACGGGGCCCGGGCGCGGCCCCTGCGCCGTACCCGTGGTGGCGTGATTGTGCCCCCGTCACCGGCCTTCTGCCCACCCCCGGCCTACTGAGCAGAACGAGCAAAAGCATGGCTAACACGGCTAACGCGAGATACGGCTGAAACAGCGACGTAACACCCGCCGGCCTCTAGCGTCTGCCTTCCTCGACCTCCGAGGTCAGGAAGGAGACAGCCTCAGATGGCTTCGCGAAACGACGTTGCGACGAGCCCCGGCGCCGAGAAGACCGGCCGGGACAGCGCACGAGTCGAGATCTCAGGACTCACCAAACGGTTTCTGACTCCCGCGGGTGAGGTGTTCACGGCGCTGCAGGACGTCTCGTTCACCGTGGAGCCGGGCCAGTTCTGCGCGGTGGTGGGCCCGACCGGCTGCGGCAAGTCGACGACGCTGAGCATGGTGTCCGGGCTCGACCGGCCCAGCGAGGGCTCGGTCAAGGTCGGCGGCCGTGAGGTGGACGGCGTCACCGACGGCGTCAGCTTCATGTTCCAGAGCGACGCGCTGCTGCCCTGGAAGACGGTCCTCGGCAACGTCCTGATGGGCCCGGTCTTCCGCAGGGTGCCCAAGCAGCAGGCCCAGGCATCGGCACGCGACTGGCTGCGCCGAGTGGGCCTGACGGGGTTCGAGGACCGCTACCCGCACCAGCTCTCCGGCGGCATGCGCAAGCGCGTGGCGATGGCCGCGGCACTGATCAACGAACCCCGGATCCTCATCATGGACGAGCCGTTCGGCGCCCTCGACGTGCAGACCAAGGCGATCATGTCGACCGAACTGCTCGGCCTGTGGGAGCAGATCCGACCGTCGGTCATCTTCATCACCCACGACCTCGACGAGGCCGTGGCGCTCGCCGACCGGGTCGTCGTCATGACGTCCAGCCCCGGCTCCGTCAAGGCCGTCTTCGACATCGACCTGCCCCGCCCCCGCGGCTCGGTCCAGGAAATCCGCTTCCAGCCCCGCTTCATCGAACTCCAGCACCAGATCTGGGACTCGCTGCGCGAGGAGGTGGAGCGCGCCTACGCACGCACCGCAGGAGGTACGGCATGACCACGGCATCCACCCTCTCCACGGCCCCAGCCAAGGACGGCTCACCCGTGTCAGCCGCGGCCGCCGCCAGGAGCGCCGTCCGGCGGCGCACCGCGCTGGTGTGGGCGGGACGCATCGGTCTCGCCGTCCTCGTCCTCGGTGGCTGGCAGGCGTTCACCGCCTGGGGAATCGTCGACAAGTTCTTCTTCGGGCAGCCATCCGGCATCGCCCAACGGCTGGTCGATCTCTTCCGGCAGGGCACCGAGTTCGGGACCTTCTACGCCAACATCTGGACCACGATCCAGGAGGCGCTCGCCGGCTTCGCCCTCGGAGCCGTCACCGGAGTGGTCTTCGGCGTCGCGCTCGGCCAGAGCCGCTTCCTCGCCGACGTGCTCGGCCCCTACATCAAGATGGTCAACGCGATCCCGCGCATCGTCCTCGGCTCGATCTTCATCGTCGCGTTCGGCATCGGTGTGCTGCCGAAGATCCTGCTCGCCGCCGTGCTGGTGTTCTTCATCGTCTTCTTCAACGCCTTCCAGGGCGTCCGCGAGGTCGACCGCAACATCCTCGCCAACGCCAAGGTCCTCGGCGCCTCGCAGTGGCAGACGATCCGGCACGTCACCGTGCCCTCCGCACTCACCTGGATCATCGCCAGCCTGCACAGCGCCTTCGGTTTCGCCATCGTCGGCGCGCTGGTCGGCGAGGTGCTCGGCGCACAGAGCGGCCTCGGCCTGGTCATCAAGACCGCGCAGAACAACTTCGACCCCAACGGCGTGTTCGCCACGATGCTCGTCATCTCGGTCATCGTGCTCGGCGCCGAGTGGCTGATCGGCAAGCTCGAACACCGGCTGCTGTCCTGGCGCCCGCCGGCCCCCTCAGAGGCCGCCAACTCCATCTGACGCCCCCGCCTCTCATCCGTACCGGAACCCTCACCCTCAGCAAAGGAATGTGGTCAGCCATGTCCAGACGACCCGTCGCCGTCGCCGCGTCTCTCCTCACCGTTCTCGCCCTCGGCGCGGTCAGCGCCTGTTCCTCCGGCAACTCCTCCGCCTCGACCGTCGGTTCGGGTGGCACGCCGACCGTCAAGCTGATGGTCGGCGGCATCGACAAGCAGATCTACCTGCCGTACCAGCTCGCGCAGCAACTGGGCTTCTACAAGAAGTACGGCGTCAACGTCGAGCTCAGCACCGAGCAGGACGGCGGCGTCGGCGCCGAGGAGGCCATGGCCTCGGGGCAGGTGGACATGGCCGGCGCCTGGTACAACCACACCATCGAGTTCCAGGCCAAGGGCAAGGCCGTCGAGGACGTCGTCCAGCTGTCCGGTGCACCGGGCGAGCGGGAGATGTGCACCAAGAAGTCGGGCGTCACCTCGGGCGCCGACTTCAAGGGCAAGACACTCGGTGTCACCGACCTGGGCTCGGGAACCGACACCCTCACCCAGTTCCTGGCCGCCAAGCAGGGCGTCAAGAGCAGCGAGTTCCACCGGATCGCGGTCGGTGCGGGCTCCACCGCCATCGCCGCGCTGCAGAACGGCAAGGTCGACTGCGCCATGACGACGCAGCCCACGGTCGCCGCGATCCAGAAGAAGGGCGTCGGCAGCTCCGCGATCGACCTGGCCACCACGCAGGGTGCCACGGCGGCGATGGGCGGCGCCTATCCCGCGGCCAGTGTGCTCGCCCGCACCGACTGGGTGAACTCGCACAAGGACACCGTGCAGAAGGTCGTCGACGCGCTCGTCGCCACCATGCACTGGATCAACACCCACAGCGCGGCCGACATAGCGAACAAGCTGCCCGCGTCGTACGTGTCGAACCAGTTGGTGACCAAGGCCGACTACATCTCGGCCCTGACCGAGGACAAGGGTCAGTTCCTCCCGGACGGCATCATGCCGGCCGGCGGTCCGAAGACCTCCCTGGCGACGGAGAAACTGGTCGGCAACGTGAAGGGGTCGGTGGATCTCGGCAAGACGTTCACCAACGACTTCGCCCTCCAGGCCAACAAGACCGAAGGCTTCAAGACCACCACGACCCCGGCAGGTCCGAACGGCTGACCCCGCCCGGCACGGGGCCGCCCAGGTGACATCCACCTGGGCGGCCCGCCCGCGTCGGGCCGGTGCTCACTGAACCACTCAGCGGATCGGCAGGACGGGGGTGTGCTCCTCGCGCACGGCCTGCAGAGAGCGGGGGCTCAGACCGAGCAGGTTCAGGATCGTCGGTGCGATCTGCTTGGTCTGCACGTGGGCGGAGTTGCGCACGCCGTCCGGAACCGAGGCGCCCGACACCACCAGCGGAACGTCTAGGTCGTCGGCGTGGGAGCCGCCGTGCTCGGCGATCTTCTTGGTACCGCCGGTGTAGACGACGCCGTACTGCGCGATGCCGAAGATGTCCGGGACACGGGCGTCGCCGGCCTCGACGTGGAAGTAGTGGGCCGCGGCCTTCCCTGCGTAGACCTTGCTGAGTCCGCTGCGGGTGAAGCCCTTGGGCGCGGCGTTGATGTCGGTGCCGGTGCCGCTCTGCGCCAGCAGGTACGTCTTGGCGAACTCGGTGGCGGCCTGCGAGCGGTCGGTCAGCCAGAGCAGCATCGCGTCGTCGTCCACGGAGTGCGCGACCAGATCGCCGGCGGCGGGGTGGAGCTTCTTCCAGGCGGCGTTGAGGCCGTCCAGCAGCGGGCCGTCGTCGATCCGGGTAAGCGCGGTGGGGTCGGTGGGCGACTGACCGTGCTTGGCGGACAGGATGACCGTGGTGCTGCCGGCCAGGTGCCGCTTGGTGATCTCAGAAGTCAGGGCACCGATCTGCGCGTTGACGAAGTCCAGGTTCTTCGCCAGCAGCGGTCCGGGCACGTTCTTGGCGGTGTAGCCGCCCTTGAGGCCGTCGGAGGCGGGCAGCTTCTGCGCGGTGGACACCGACTGGAAGTTGAGGCCGAAGATCGCCGGGGTGCCGACCTTGTGGCTACGGCTGTGGTCGTAGCCGTCGATCTCGTTGAGGACGGCCTTCACCTTGTAGCCGTCGTACTGCTCGGTGGCCTGGTTGTCCTTGGTCCAGTCGTCGCCCGCCGGGTAGCCGAGGGCGTCGCTGTTGATCTCGGGCGTGAACAGGTCCTGGATGCCGGTGCCCGAGGGCCCGTTGAGGATTTCGTAGGCCGCGTGCTTGTCCGACCATGCGGTGCGCAGGCCCGCGCTGCGGGCCACCTCGAAGACGGTGTTCACCTTGAGGTAGGAGTGCGGGTAGACCGGCTTACAGGTCTTGGGGTCGACCGGCAGCTTGGCGGCGTTGATCAGACTCGCAGGGTTACCGGTCATCCACAGGATGCTGTCCGGCAGGCCGGTGAGGCCCTGACCGGCGTCGATGGAGGCCTGGTTCTTGTCCAGGTCCTCCGTGAGGTCCACCTCGACACCGGGCTTGACGGCCTTGCAGTTGGTGGTCCCGGCGGGCAGGAGCGCCGCGTTGTAGGTGTCGTCGTAGTAGATGCCGGTGGTGCCGGGGCCGCCGCCGGTCGCCTGGGCGACCATGCCGGGGAAGGAGTCGGACGGCGTGGTGGTCTTGGCGTGGGTGTACTCCACACCGCCGCCGACCAGGCGCGCCAGTGCCGAGTTCGGGTGCCGGGAGACGTACCAGGCCAGGTCCGACTGGTGCAGTCCGTCGACCGAGATCAGCAGGACGTGCTTGGCGTGGGGCTGGTGGTGGGAGGCGGCGAACGCCGGGGGCTGGAGGGCGGTGACGCCGGTCAGGGCTCCGGCGGCAGCGAGAACGGCTGCGAGTCTGACATGACTTCTGGACATGTGTGCATCTCCCGGCTCTTTGGGGCGATTTGCGAGGCGGGCCCATCAGAGTCGCGTCTTGCGTACCGGAAACGGCGCATGTGTGAACGCACACGGAAGAAGCGGTCGGGTCTTCATCAAGGCAGGTCTGCTTTTCTTCAAGACCGAGAGACGGCCACAGCCCTGTCGAGCAGTTCTCTCACGCGGACGACTCCGGCCCCTCGTCCCGGTCGACGGGAATGAGCAAGGTGAAGGTGGCGGGGCGAGCACTGGCCAGGAAGATCCTGCCGCCCAGGGAGACGGCCAGGTCCCGGGCGAGCGCCAATCCGATACCCGCCCCCGGTCCGCCCCCGGTGTGCCCACGGTCGAACAGCCGGGCCGGCTCCCCCGCCACGGCACCCTCGTCGCTCACGTCGAAGGCGAGGGCGTCGTCCAGGTCCCGCACGGTGACCCGGACCGTCCCGCGCCCATGCACGCGGGCGTTGTCCAGCAGGATGCCGAGCACCTCCGACACAGGCGCGCCCGGGACCAGGACATCGGTCGGTGTGTCCCGCGCGGCGCACTCCAGGCGTCTGCCGTCCCTGGCGAACAGGCCGTGCCACCGCTCCTCGGCGTCCCGCAGCAGTTGCCCCACCGCGATTTTCCCGGCGGCGGAGGGGGACACCTTGGCGGCACCAGACAGACGCAGCACCTCCTCCACCGTGTGGTGCAGGCGGTGGGTGGTGGCCAGTGCTTCGGTCAGGACGGGGCGCAGGCCGGCGTCGTCGTCCTGGGCGAGGCCCGCCTCCAGGACGAGTTGCAGACCGGTGAGCGGGGTGCGCAGCTGGTGGGAGGCGTTGGCGGTGAAGTCGCGTTCGTGGCGAAGGAGCTCGGAGAGGCTGCGCAGCATCTCGTTGTGGGTGCGGGCGACCTGGTCGATCTCGCCGATGCTGCTGCGGGCGGCACGGGCGTTCAGGTCGCCCTCGGTCACGGCCCGGCAGTGGCGGGACAGATCCTCCAACGGGGCCGCCAGGGCCCGGGCCTGACGGCGGGCCACGACCACCGCGACGGCCAGCGCCAACGCCGCCACCCCCAGCAACACCGCCCACGCGACGAGGACGCGGTCGCGCACGGAGGCCGCGGGGGACGAGACCCGCACGACTCCGATCACCTGCTCGGCGTGGGAGACAGGCACGGTGACCACCAGATCACCGCCCGAGTGGCCCCGTACGGCCTCTCCGCCCAGGGCGCGTCGGACCGGGGCGTCGCCCGCACGGGGACCGCTGCCCGCCCGCAGCCGCGCCTGCGGGTCGTACAGACCCAGGTGCCCGCCCACCGGGGGCCTGGGGAGTTCCGCCGGGTCGCCGGTCGCGTAGTCCGGGCTCACCCGTACGGCCCCGGCCAGGGCGGACCGCTCAAGGGTGTCGCGCTGGTCGGCGTACAGGGTCGACCTGATGGCCAGGGCGAGCGGGACCGCGAGGAGGACGACGGCGACCAGAGCGGCGGTCAGGGCGACTCGCACCACGCGCTGTCTCATGAGCCCATCATGCGGGCCGTTCACCTGGGCGGACGTGCTGCGCCACACGCTTTTGCCGTCCTCTAACCCGTCGCGAGCAGGGCGTTAACCGGCCGCTCCCTAGCGTCGGTGACGTGGACCGTCATCAGGTCCGAGGGCTCCGCTGGAGGGCAGTGGTCATGGCATCACGCACACGGACGTACGCAGTCGTCGGACTGGCCTTGGTGGCAGCGGTGACCGCGGGCTGCTCCGGGACCGGTTCGGGTTCGGGCTCCAGTTCGACGACGTCCCCGGCCGGTTCCTCCTCCGGAGGCGGAGGCGGGGGCGGCGGCGGGCAGAACAACGCGGCGCCCACCGAGTCCAACCCTCCCGGCGACATCCCCGACAACCAGGCCTTCGTCGCCTACCAGCCGAGCGGCGGTTCTTTCACCGGCTTCACGGTCAAGGTGCCCGAGGGCTGGGCCCGCACCGGCCAGGGCAGCACCACCGTGTTCACGGACAAGCTCAACACTGTGAAGATCACGGCGGTTTCCGCCGCCGCCGCGCCGACGACCGGCTCGGTCACCAGCAAGGTGATACCGCAATTGCGCTCCCAGGTGCCGAAGTTCGCCGCTCCCAAGGTGTCGGAGGTGACGCGGCACGCCGGCCGCGTGGTCCTGCTGACCTACCAGGGCGACTCGGGGAAGGACCCGGTGACCGGCAAGGTCGTGCGGGACGCGTTCGAACGGTATGCCTTCTATCGCGCGGGGCACGAGGTCGACCTGACCCTGTCCGGCCCGGTCAACGCGGACAACGTCGATCCCTGGCGCATCGTCAGCGACTCCTTCGCGTGGCGGTGAGCACGATGCCAGTCGACTCGTACGACTCCCGCACCCCGGCCGACGATGTGCTGACCGCCCGAGAGCTGTACCGCTTCTACCGGGCCGGCGAGGAGGAGACGCTCGCGCTGCGCGGGGTGTCGCTGACGGTGCGACGTGGTGAGACCGTCGCGGTGGTGGGACCGTCCGGGGCCGGAAAGTCGACTCTGCTGGCGTGCCTGGCCGGACTCGACGAACCGTCCGGCGGCGAGGTCCACGTGAGCGGCGTACGGATCAGCCACCGGCCGGAGACCGAGCGGGCCCGGTTGCGCGCCCGGCACATCGGCGTCCTGCTGCAGACCCGCAATCTGCTGCCCCACCTGAACGTGCTCGACAACGTCCGCCTGCCGCAGCGGGCGCAGGGCCGCAGGGCCCCCGTCCCGGCCCGGACCCTGCTGGCGCAGGTCGGGCTGGCGGGGCGGACACGTGCCCTGCCCCGGCAGCTGTCCGGCGGCGAGCTGGCGCGGGCGGGGCTCGCCGTCGCCCTGGCCAACGCGCCCGCCGTGCTGCTCGCCGACGAACCGACCGGTGAACTGGACGGCGAGACCGAACAGTTGGTGCTTTCTCTGCTGCGGGAGCGGGCCGCGGAAGGCTGCGCGGTGCTGCTCGTCACGCACAGCGCGGAGGCGGTCCGGGTCGCGGACCGGGTGATCACGCTGACGGACGGCAAGGCCGCCGGTGCCCCTCCGCCGCACGACCGCGAGGAGCCGCACGACCGCGAGGAGGCACCCGATGTCGTCGGATGACGTGCTCGTCAGCTGCACGGACGCGGCCCTGACCTTCGGCCGGGGAGCCCAGGCGGTGGTGGCCGTGCACGGCGCCGACCTGACGATCCGGGCCGGGGACCGGCTCGCGGTGGTCGGCCCCTCGGGATCGGGCAAGAGCTCGCTGCTCCATCTGATCGCCGGACTCGAACAGCCCACCAGCGGCACCGTCACCCGCGCCGCCTCCCTCGGGCCGTACGACATAGGCCTCGTCTTCCAGGGCGACAGCCTGATCCCCGCCCTGAACGTGGCCGAGAACACCGCCCTGCCCCTGGTCCTCACCGACCGCGCGGAGGACGAGGCCAGGCGGGCCGCGCTCGCCGCGCTCGCCCGGGTGGACGCCGCCGACCTCGCCGAACGGCTGCCCGAGGAGATCTCCGGCGGCCAGGCCCAACGGGTGGCCGCCGCCCGGGTGCTGGCCCAGGCGCCTCGCCTGATCCTCGCCGACGAACCCACCGGCCGCCTCGACCACGCCACCGGCGCCCGGGTCCTGGAGGCCCTGCTGACGGCCGCCGACCACACCGGTGCGGCCCTCGTCGTCACCACCCACGATCCGGCCGTCGCCGCCCGGCTCGCCGTCCGGCGCAGCATGCGCGACGGACGGCTGCTCGCACCCGAGGAGGTGTCATGATCACCGCATGGGTGCACGGTCTGGCCCGCCACCGCACCGGCCGGCTGCTGGCCGCCCTGGCAGGCGTCACGCTCGCGGTCGCCCTCGTCGCCGCGCTCGGCTCCTTTCTCACCGCGTCCAAGGCGACCATGACCCAGCGCGCCCTGCGCTCGGTCTCCGTGGACTGGCAGGTCCAGGTGCAGCCCGGCGCCGACCCGAACGCCGTCCTGTCCCTCGTCCAGAAGACTCCCGGTACCCGCACCGCGCTGCCCGTCGGCTTCGCCCACACCAGCGGCTTCACGGCCCGTGTGCAGGGCAGCACCCAGACCACCGGCCCCGGCGTGGCCCTCGGACTGCCCGACGGCTACCGGGCCCGCTTCCCGGACGCCGTCCGTACGCTGTCGGGCTCCTCCACCGGCGTCCTGCTGGCCCAGCAGACCGCCTCCAACCTGCACGCCGCCCCGGGCGACACCATCACCATCCGGCTTCCCGGTGCCGGACTGCACCGGGTGAAGGTGGACGGCGTGGTCGACCTGCCCCAGGCCGACTCCCTCTTCCAGACCGTCGGTGCCCCCAGCCAGTCGCAGCCGACCGCTCCCCCGGACAACGTCGTCCTGCTGCCCGCCGCCCGGTTCGCCTCCCTCACCCGCGGCGCCACCGCCGTCACCACCCAGATCCACGTCGCCCGCAGCAACTCCGGGCTGCCCTCCGACCCGGCCGCCGCGTTCTCCTCGGTCACCGGTGCCGCCCACAACCTGGAGGCCCGCTCGGCGGGCACCGCCCTGGTCGGCAACAACATCGGCGCCGCCCTCGACTCCGCCCGCCAGGACGCCCTGTACGCCCAGATCCTCTTCCTCTTCCTCGGCGTGCCGGGCGCGGTCCTGGCGGCCGCGCTGACGGCGGCGGTCGCCTCGGCCGGTGGTGAACGGCGGCGCCAGGAACAGGGGTTGCTGCGCCTGCGCGGGCTGCGGCCCCGGCAGATCACCGGCCTCGCGGGCCTGGAAGCCGCCCTCATCGGTCTCGCCGGGGGCCTCGCGGGGCTGGGTGTCGCCGCGCTCACCGGCCGCCTCGCGTTCGGTGCGGCCTCGTTCGGCGCGAGCGCGGGGCAGTGGGTCGTCTGGTACGCGATCGCCTTCGTACTGGGAGCCGCGGTGGCCGCCGGTGCCGTTCTCGTCCCCGCGCTGCGGGACCTGCGCTCGGTCACCGTCGCCGACACCCGCAAGCAGGAGGGCGTACGCCCCTCCCGGTCGCCCTGGTGGCTGCGGTACGGCCTGGACCTCGTGCTCCTGATCGGCTCGTGGCTGGTCTTCCGTGCCTCCTCCGGCAACCAGTACGCGCTGGTCCTCGCCCCCGAGGGCGTTCCCAGCATCTCCGTCTCCTACTGGGCCTTCCTCGGCCCCGCCCTGCTGTGGATCGGCGCGGCCCTGCTGCTGTGGCGCCTGACCCTGCTGGTCCTCACCCGTGGCCGTCCCGTGCTGACCCGGCTGGCCCGCCCACTGACCGCGACCCTGGCCGGGACCACCGCGGCCGTACTGACCCGGCGCCGGCGACCGCTCGCCCGCTCGGTGGTGCTGCTCGCCCTGGCCGTCTCCTTCGCCGTGTCCACCGCCGTCTTCAACGCCACGTACCACCAGCAGGCCGAGGTCGACGCCCGGCTCACCAACGGCGCCGACGTCACCGTCACCGAACCACCCGGAGCCCGGGTCCCACCCGCTTCCGGGGCGGCCCTGAAGATCTCGGGTGTCCGGCACGTCGAACCCCTCCAGCACCGCTTCGCCTACGTCGGATCCGACCTCCAGGACCTCTACGGCGTCCGCCCGGACACCATCGCCGGGGCCACCTCGCTCCAGGACGCCTACTTCGCCGGCGGCACCGCCCGGCAACTGATGCAACGCCTTGCCCAGCACCCGGACAACCTCCTGGTCAGCGTCGAGACCGTCCACGACTTCCAGCTCTCCCCCGGCGACACCGTCAACCTGCGCGTCCAGGACGCCCGCACCAAAGCTCTGCACACGGTGCCCTTCCACTACGCGGGCATCGCCAAGGAGTTCCCCACCGCCCCCAAGGACAGCTTCTTCGTCGCCAACGCCTCCTACGTCGCCAAGGCCACCGGCAGCGACGCGGTGGGTGCCTTCCTCCTCGACACCGGCGGCAGCCACCAGAAGCAGATCGCCGCACAGCTGCGCGGGCAGCTCGGCACCGGTGCCACGGTCACCGACCTCACCCAGTCCCGCGGCACGGTCGGCACCAGCCTGACCTCGGTCGATCTGGCGGGCCTGACGCGCATCGAGCTCGCCTTCGCGGTGCTGCTGGCCGCGGGGGCCGGTGGGCTCGTCCTCGCCCTCGGGCTCGCCGAACGCCGCCGTACCTTCGCGATCGCCACGGTCCTCGGCGCGCGGGCACGTCACCTGCGCGGCATGGTCCTCACCGAGGCCCTGGTGCTGGCCGCCGGCGGTCTCGCCGGAGGCGCCCTGATCGGCTGGGCCCTGTCACAGATGCTGGTCAAGGTCCTGACCGGCGTCTTCGATCCGCCACCCGCCGGCCTCTCGGTCCCCGGCGCCTACCTCGCACTCACCGGCGCCGCCGCCCTCGCCGCCATCGTCGCCGCGGCCCTCAACGGCATCCGCAGGACCCGACGCCCCGCCGTGGAGGAGCTCCGCGACCTGTGAACGCTCCCCACGCCCGCGACGGGCTCCCCACCCTGTCCACTCCTAGGCTGTGGTCCATGCGCACGCCCGCCGCACCGGACCGCCACCACCACCGTGTCCTCGTCGTCGAGGACGACGACACCATCGGCCGCCACCTGGAAGCCGGCCTGCGCGGCCACGAGTACGCGCCGACCTGGTGCCGTACGGGCGCGGGCGCCCTGGCCGAGGCCGCGCGGGCACCGTACGACGTGCTGCTGCTGGACCTGGGGCTGCCCGACATGGACGGCCTGGACGTGGCCCGGGAGCTGCGGGCCCGCCTCCCCCATCTACTGATCGTGGTGCTGACCGCACGGACCGAGGACATCGACGTCATCGCCGGTCTGGATGCCGGGGCCGACGACTATCTCGTCAAACCGTTCAGCATGACGGTGCTGCTCGCCCGGCTGCGAGCGCATCTGCGGCGGCAGGCAGGGGCCGCCCCGGTCCGGAAGCCGGTGCGGCTGGGCGATCTGGTGGTCGACGTCTCCGCCCGGCGATGCGCGCTGCACGGTGTCGAGATCCCCCTGCGGGCCAAGGAGTTCGACCTGCTTGCGGTGCTGGCCGAGCGGGTCGGCGAGGCGGTGTCGCGGGAGACGTTGATGGCCGAGGTGTGGGACGAGAACTGGTTCGGGCCCACCAAGACGCTCGATGTGACGATGGCGGGGCTGCGACGCAGGCTGACCGAGGCGGCTCAGGTCTGGGGCGGTTCTGTCCGCCTGCCGGAGATCACTACGCTGCGAGGGCATGGATACCGGCTGGAACGGCCGCCGAATCCGGTGGGTTGAGAAACGGCTGACGTGTCAGCGAGCATGGACAGGTGGGGAACGTGACGTCGAGTGCGGCATCCCTTGTACCGGTCAACTTCACCCTCGGCGTCCTGCTCGCCGCTCTGCTCCTGGCGGCGGCCGTGGTCGCGGGGCGGTTCCATCTCGACCCGCACCCCTACAAGAGCCGGGCCCGGGAGATCATTGTCGCCGGGCTGCGGGCCGCGGCCCAGCTGGCCGCCGTGTCGGTGGTCATCACGTGGGCCGTCAAGTCCGTGCCAGGGTTGTTGGCGTTCCTGGTCGTCATGTTCTCGGTGGCGGTGCGTACGGCCGGACGGAGAATCACCAGCGACCACACTTGGTGGCTCACGGCCGCCCCGATCGCCGCCGGCGTGGTGCCGGTCGTCGCGGCTCTGCTGCTGACGGGGCTCGTGCCGCTGCGAGGAATCGCACTGATCCCGATCACGGGCATCCTCATCGGCGGCGCACTCACCGTGACCGTCCTCGCCGGACGCCGTGCCCTGGACGAACTGACCCAGCGCCATGGGGAGGTGGAAGCCGCGATGGCCCTGGGCTTCCCGGACCGGGACGCACGGATGGAGATCGCACGGCCGGCGGCGTCCGAGGCACTGCTGCCGGGCCTCGACCAGACTCGGACCGTGGGGCTGGTCACCCTCCCCGGCGCATTCGTCGGCATGCTGATGGCAGGGGCGAGTCCCGTCATGGCCGGGGCGGTGCAGTTGTTCGTCCTGATCGCGCTCATGGCGGTGCAGTCCGTCGCGGTCGCGGTGACGCTCGAACTCGTCGCCCGCGACCGCCTGCACCGCCCGCTGCCCGGCACGCCGACAGGAGCGGCACGCAGGGCGAGGCAGCTGATGACACGGCTGCCGCGTCGCTGAGGACAGCGGAGCCGGGACGTGCGCCGCCGCTGGAGCTGCCCGCGCGAGGGCGTTCCGCTGTCTCAGAGCGCCGACCGGCGGGCGAGCAACCCCAGGACCAGCAGTCCCGGTGCCATCGGCAGCCAGCCGGTGAGCAGGCGGTAGCCGATGACCGCCGAGATCGCCGTCTGCCCCGGTGCCCCGGCGGCCGTGAGTGCGAAGGCGAGCGCGGCGTCCAGCGACCCCAGTCCACCGGGCGTGGGAAGCAGGGCCGCCGCCCCGCTGGCCACGAGGTACGCCATCACCACATGGCTGGTGGGCAGCGCGAGCCCGAGCGCGTGAATCACGGCCACGACCACGGCCGCGTGCAGCAACGCGAACCCGACCGAGCCGCCCCACAGCGCGCAGGCCCGTCCTCGGGAACGATGCACCTCCCGCACATCGGTCACGGCCCGCCCCACAGCCCGCCTCAGCCGACCGCTGGCCACCACCGCGACCACGACGGCCGCCGCCACCACCGGCACCAGGACCAGCACGTGCGGGACCCGCGCCGACAGCGGGACCGCGCCCGGTGACGCCACCAGCAGGACGACGCCCAGCACGCACCGGACGATCCCGCCGACGGCCGCCTTCACCGCCAGCGCGGTCGCCGAGCGCCTGGTGGACAGGCCGCACCGCGTCAGGAACCGTAGGTTGACCAAGCTCGCCCCGGCTCCCGCGGGCAGGATGTGGTTGGCGGCGCACGCTGCGAACTGTGCGGCCACCAGCCGTCCCTTCGGCAGCCGCTCGACGACCGCCCCCTGCTGCGCCACAGCCGCGCACACCCACGTGGCGAGCGTGGCGAAGCAGGCGAGCACGAGCCATTCCCCGTCGGCAGCGACCAGTTGGTCGGTACCGCTGTCGAGTGTGCCCAGGTGCGCCGCGAGGATGCCTCCGGCGGCGACGAGCACCGCGAGGGTGATGCCCAGCCGGACGTAGGGGCGCCTGTCCGCGGTCACGGTCATGCTGTCGGACACGGTCACCCTGGTCACCGCCCCTGCCGGACGAAGGGAGCGACGTAGGCGTGGAGAGCGCCGGCCCGCTCCATGGACCAGGTGCGCGCGTAGGCGGGCGGGCGGTCGCCGGGCCGGGTGAGGACGGCGAGGGAGGTCCGGTGGGCGGCCCGGGTCAGTGCGGCCGCGGTGGTGCTGGTGTCGTGGCCGTCGGTCTGTGCCGAGCCGCAACCGGTGTAGAAGGCGATGGGCACGGCCTCATAGCCACTGAGCAGGCACGGCGGCCGTACGCCGAGCGTGTGGAGGGCCGAGGCGGTACGGGACCAGCCGTCGCGGTTGGCGGCGGAACTGCGCACGGTGTGTTCCAGGACGACGTACTGCACGGCCATATGAGCCGCAAGGCAGGCCGCCACGAGGCTCACGGCGACGATGCGCGCGGTCCTCCGACTCGGGGCGCCGACCAGGTGAGCGAGACCATGGGCGACGGGGAGGGCGAGCAGGGCGTAGGCGGGTAGCAGGAAGCGGGGGGCCGCGTAGCCGATGAGGAACAGGTAGGGGACGGCGGCCGTGACCGCGCAGGCCAGCGGCAGCAGGACGGGCAGGGCGCGGCGGGCGCGGACGGCGGTGACCGCGCCGAGCGCCGCGAGGACGGGCAGCGCGAAGCACCACAGGGTCACCACCGGGTTGGGGGCCGAACCGGTGCAGGGACGGCAGAGCGTACGCCCGCCGAGGCTGCGCAGTTGGTCGACGACCGCCAGATGCCAGCCGAGGCCGCCCTGGATGCGGGAGGCATCGGACAGACGTTGACCCAAACCGCCGTAACTCACGTACGCCTCGATCACCCACTCCCCGGCGCCGGCCAGTAGACCGGCGACCAGCACGGCGAGGAGGCGGGGGCGGCGCACAGCGAGGGCGAGCAGCGGCAGCACCACGTAGACGGCGTCCATCGGGCGCATCCACGCCATCAGCGCCGTGCCCGCGAACACGCCCCACCAAGCCGCCCGGTCACGTGCGTTCTCCCGGACCCGCACGAAGCAGCCGACCGCGACCAGGGCTCCGACGGCGACCCAGTAGTTGGGCATGGCCTGAGGGCCGTAGAACAAGGTCACCCAGAGGGAGGTAAACAGGGCACCCGCCAGCGCCAGGACACGTGGCATGACGTGGGCTCGCCAGACACGCAGGGCGAAGTAGAGGCCCAGACCGGAGAGGACCGCCAGGTAGACCCTGAGAAGGCCGGTGGAGTCAGACCATGACGCGATCGGCGCGACGAGCAGAGAGATGCCACGGGCACGGGGCGCGCTGAAGAAGGCGGCAGGAACCTGGCCGCTGACCTGGCTGACGTAGACCGTCTCGTCCCAGCCGAGACCAAGATCCGGTCGTACGAGGATGAGCTGGGCGAGTGTGAAAGCCCCCGCGACCGCCGCGAGCCAAGGTTCGCCCCACCGGCGCCGAGGCCGGGCCGACCGAGGCGGGAAACCGGTGCGGGAGGCACCGGTCATCGTGACGTTCGAGCCATCGGCCATCCTGCACCTTTCGTCGTCACGCGCCCCGGAACCATGATCTCCTACACGTCGTAGGAGGCCACTTCACCGTACGGCTCGTCGGTTAGAGACGGGTGAGAGGAGTCGTCTCCCTCACCCCGGTCCACGGTGAGGGGAGGGCGGGCCGCAGCCCACGCAGGAGGCCCGAACGGCGTAGTGGACCGTTCAGGTTGCGTTCATGCTCGGACTGCCATCGTGCGGATCATGACCGCAGAGCCTGTCCTCGACGAACGCCCCCTCACCCCCGCACGCCAACTTGCGAACAAGGTGCCGGAGGTGACCGTCTATTTCTGGATCATCAAGGTGCTGACCACCGGTATGGGCGAGACGGCGTCGGACCTCTTGGCCCGCACGCTCGGCCCGATCCCTGCGGTGGCGCTCGGCGGCCTCGCACTCGTGGCGTCCCTGGCCGTGCAGTTCACGCTCCGCCGGTATGTCGCCTGGGCGTACTGGACCGCCGTCGTCATGGTCAGCGTTTTCGGCACGATGGCCGCCGATGTCCTGCACGTCGGCCTCGGCGTGCCGTACGCCGTCTCGACCCCGGCGTTCCTCGTCGCACTGGCCGCGGTGTTCGCCCTCTGGTACGCGAGCGAACGGACCCTCTCCATCCACACGATCCGGTCCAGGCGCCGCGAGGCGTTCTACTGGGCGGCCGTCCTGGCCACCTTCGCCCTCGGCACCGCGGCGGGCGATCTCACGGCCACCGTCGGCTTCGGCTACCTGGGCTCGGTCGCCCTTTTCGCGGCCGCCATCTGCGTACCCGCCCTGGCCCACCGCTTCGGGGCCCTCGGTGCGGTGACGGCCTTCTGGACCGCCTACGTCATCACCCGCCCCCTCGGAGCGTCCCTCGCCGACTGGATGGCCCTCCCCCGCACCCGTGGCGGCCTGGCCCTAGGCCTGGCACCGGTCACCCTCGCCTGGACGGTGGCGATCATCGGATTCGTCGGCTACCTGGCGGTGTCACAGCGCGACAGGGGCGCGCACGCCGCTGTATGAGGTGAGGCTGTGAGGGACAGGGCGGTCGGAGCCGTCAGCACCGGCTTCGACCGCCCCGACGGATTCGCGGAGAGGCGTTGGACGGTCAGCCCATGTCCGTCAGGAGGGCGCTCAGTTCCTTCTCCTGCTGCGCGGCCGGCATCGGCGGGTTCGAGTGATCGATGCCGAAAGTGCCCAGCACCTTGTCCATCTGGGCGTCGATGGAGGTCCACCCTGTCTGGTCCAGCGGCTGCAGCGAGGCCTGGTCGGCATCCCACAGGTCACGCAGCGACTGCGCGGCCGCGTGCGCGCCCTTCGCGTCTCCGGATCGGGCGTCCTTGAGCGAGGTGGAAGCGAGGATCTTCAGGGCGGTGACCTTGGCGGGTGGGAACTTCTTCACCGCCTCACCGGGCGCCATCTGGACGGCGGAGGTGTTGTCCTCCTCCGGCGCCGGGCCGGTGTGCGGCTGGCTGTGGGCCCAGATCAGCAGGCCCGTGGTGGCGACGGCGAGGAGGGCGAAGCCGGCCAGACCGACCCGCTCCTTTCGCAGGTCGCCGGTGGTGTGGGCGGCGTGGGCGGCCTCGTAGGTCTCGGTCACGTCCGAGCGCGTCACCGTCAGGTAGACCACGGTCGCCAGGATCAGGCCGAGGAAGATCAGGCTGGTGGTGAAGGTGCCCAGCGCGAGACCGGTCGGCTCGCCCGGCTGTGCGACCTTCGGGGAGGCGAGCCAGTCGCCGATGTTCGCGCCCAGCGGGCGGGTCAGGATGTAGGCGAGCCAGAAGGACAGCACCGGGTTCGCGCCGAACTTCCACAGCAGCGTGATCGCGGCGATGAGACCGAGCGGCAGCAGCACCGAGGCCCCCGGGCTCCAGCCGGTGAGCTCCAGGGTCCAGTCGCCGGTCGCGGTGCCGAGCGCGAAGGTGACGAGAACGGCGAGCCAGTAGAACGACTCGCGCGGAAGCGTGATGACCGAGTGGATCGACAGCGTGCGCTCGCGCGCCCACCACACGCCGAAGACCACCGCGAGCAGCACCGAGAAGACCGCGGAGCTGATCCACAGCGGCACGTTGAGCTGGTCGGTGAGGATGTCGGTGTACAGCGTCCCCGTGACGCTGACAACGACCACCGTCAGCCAGTACGGGAACGGGACGTACCGCTTCAGCCGCAACTGAACGGCCAGGACCACCACGAACACCCCGGTGAAGATCCAGGCCGTGTTCACCAGGCCGACGCCCAGCTTCATGTTGATCCAGTCGGCGAAGCTCTCCCCCACGGTGGTGCACAGGATCTTGATCACCCAGAACCAGATGGTGACCTCGGGGACCTTGTTGAGCATGAGGCGCCCGTTGCGCGTGCGCGCTTCCGTTGTCGTTGTCATGCGGGCCAGGTTCGCGCGGGGAACCTGCAAGCAACCTGACTACGTGACCGCACCCGCGGCCGGGAGCGTCACCTCGACGTGACCGCGGCCGTCCGCGATCGCGCGGACCTCCACACCGGCCGAGGCGGCGATGCGCCGTACCACCGGCAGCCCCAGCCCGAATCCGTCGCCGCCGGTCACACCCGCCTCGAAGACCCGCTCGACGTCCGCGGGATCGAATCCGGGGCCGTCGTCCAGGACATCGACCACGACGGCCGCACCCTGGTGGCGCGCGGTGATCCACACCCGCGTCCTGGCATGCCGCAGGCCGTTCTCCAGCAGGGGTGACAGCAGCGACACGGCGACGTCGGGCGCCACGGCCACCTCGATCTTCGCCGGAACGTCGACCTCGACCGCGCGACCGCCGATCGCCTGCCGCGCGGCGGAGCGCAGATCGCACCGGGTCCCCTCGTCCGTGCGGGCGCGCGCGGCGCTCAGAATCGTCGTGATCGCCGCGTCGAGACGGGCGACCTCGCTCAGTACCGCCTCCGGCGGCACCGGCTCGCCGGACAGCTGCGCCAGCTGCGCCTCGCCCCTCAGGACCGTGAGCGGAGTCCGCAGTTCGTGGGCGATCTCGTCGGTGAGCCGGCGCTCGTCCGCCAGCGCGTTGTCGACACGCTCCAGGAGGCGGTCCAGGGTCTGTCCCAGTTCCCCGAACTCGTCGCGGGGAACGCCGAGGTTGAAGCGGCGCCCGGGTTCGTGATGACCCCAGTCGTCGGCGAGGGCGGCCATTTCGTGCACGACCCGCAGCGCGCGCCGCACCACGAGATGCGCGACACCGCCGGCGAGGACGATCGTGAGGCCGCCCAGGATCAACGACAAGGTCAGACTGCGCTGCTCGGACGTCTCATACGGCGTGAGGTCCACCCGGACGACGATCATCGCCTGGTGGCCGTCGACGGGAACCCGCCGCGCGTACAGAAGGGAGTCGCCGACGGTCGCGGTCTGCGAACGCCCCGAGTCCACCAGCTCCTCGACCCGCCCGACCACGCTCGCCGGCACGTTCCCGTCGATCAGACGACCGTCGGCATACACCCAGGCGACCTCGTCCAGCGCCTCACTGCCGTTCTCCGTGAGCACGACGCGACCGCCCTCGGCGGTGACGTTCGCCGCGACCGCCTCGGCGCGCGTACGGGCCAGGTCGTGCGCGTCGGCGTCCGTCACCCTGCTCAGCAGCACGTGCGAGACGACGACCAGGATGGCGACCACGGCGGTGGCGATCAGGACGGTGAGCGCGACGACGCTTCTACGAAAGCCCGTCACTGCCATCGGTAGCCCACGCCGCGGACGGTCGCCAGCCGCTCGGCGACACCCAGCGGACCGAGCTTGGTCCGCAGCCTGCGCACATAGGAGTCGAGGGTGTTGTCGCTGACGTGCGCCCCGTGCGGCCAGCCGGCGGCGACGAGGGCATGGCGGCGCACGGCGTCGCCCTGCGAGGCGATCAGGCGGCCCAGCAGGCGGAACTCGGTGGGGGTCAGGCTCATACTCGCCGCATCGTAGGTCACCATGTGCTTCGCCGGATCGAGGACGACCTCGTGCGATGCGGGCGCCGCGGTGGCCCGGCGCAGCAGCGCCCGCACGCGGACCAGAAGCTCAGGTATGTCGAAGGGTTTGGTCATGTAGTCGTCGGCGCCCGCCTCGAACCCGCCGACCTTGTGGTGCAGACCGTCCAGGGCCGTGAGCATCAGCACCGGCACGTCGACGCCGCGAGCCCGCAGGGCCAGGCAGACATCGCGGCCGTCGGCGTCCGGCAGCCCGAGATCCAGGACGACCAGCTGGGGCACCGGTGCGAGCTGCCGTAGCAGGCTGTCTGCCGTGGCGGCGACGGAGACGGTGTGACCGTCGTGCTCCAGGGCACGCCGGAGAATGCCGCGAACCGCCGCGTCGTCTTCGCACACCAGGATGAAAGCCACGTGCTGACCCTAGGTTCTCGCATCTCAATACTCCATCTGCCCCTGCCAGGTACTCGACTCCGGCCCACCCCCTGCCGGGACAGCACGGTGGCTGGCACGTCCGAGCGTATGCAAGACCTCCCAGGGGGTGAGCTTGATCGAAGAGGGAGCCTCGGCTGTCGGTGTCCCCCTTCAACTCCGGATTTCGCCGCAGTGGCTCACGCTCGTCCTCACGACGCTCCTACTTGGGCACACACAAGATTGCAGAGACTCAGGCAGGTCGAAACAGCGTGCAGCGTCCCCAGTCTCCTGTATCGATCTCGTACGGACACCGCACGAGAACCCATACGGGCCGAGTCCGCGTCACCGGCTTCAAGTCTCTTCGGCGGTGCACGGCGGATCGCAGTCAGGGCCTCGCGGCAGGCGCGGACGTGCCCAGCAGTGCCTGTGTCGCCTCGTGCTGTGGGTCGCTGAAGACATCGGCCGTGTGGCCCGACTCGACGACGCGGCCCGCCTCCAGGACGGTGACGGTGTCCGTGCGGTCGGCGATGAGGGGCAGGTCGTGGCTGATGAGGACGAGGGTCGTGCCGCGACGCTCGCGCAGGTCGGTGAGGAGGTCCATGATCGCGTGGCCTGTGTCGGGGTCCAGCGCGGAGGTGATCTCATCGCAGATCAGCACCTCCGGCTCGGCGGCCAGTGCTCGCGCGATGGCGACGCGCTGGCGCTGCCCGCCGGACAACTCGTGCGGGTAGCGGGCGGCGAAGGCGGGCCGCAGTCCGACCTGTTCCAGGAGGTCGGCCACTCGTTCGCCGACGTCCCTGGCCGCGCAGCGGCGGTGCAGCCGCAGCGGGCGCCCCACGGCGGCGCCGACGGTGTGGCTCGGGTTCAGCGCGCCGAGCGGGTTCTGGGTGACGAGTTGTAGTCGACGCCGCTGTGTGCGGGTGCGTCCGCGCAGGCCGGTACTCAGGGGCGTGCCGGACAGGTGGATCGTGCCGGAGGTGCTGCGCTGGAGTCCTACGACGGTGCGGACGAGCGTGGTCTTGCCTGAGCCGGAGACGCCGACGATGCCGGCCGCGGAACCGGCGGTGACGGTGAGGCCGACGCCGGTGAGGGCGGGCGTTCCACGGAAACTCACGTGCAGGTCCCGTACTTCGAGGGCGGGTGCGCTTCTCCTCTCAGCCGTCAGGGCTGCTGAGGGACGTGCGGCGGGCGTACGCATCGGCGGGGGCAGGTGGACACCCAGTTGTACAACCTCGTCGGCGAACTGCTCGACCACAGCGGGGTCGTGGCAGGCGAACACGACGGCGAGGTGGTGTTCGCGGGCGAGGTGCTGCAGCAACTGGCCGATCTCGTCGCGCAGTTCGGGATGGAGGCCGGCGGTCGGCTCGTCCAGGAGGAGGATGTCGGGGCGGCGGGCCAGGGCGCGGGCGAGGGCGACGCGGCGCTGCTGTCCGCCGGAGAGGGCGCCGGGGCGGCGCGCGGCCAGGCGGCCGTCGTCGTCGGGGAGTCGGACCTCGGTGAGGAGTGCTGCGACTGCCTCCGCGCTGCGGTCCGCGGCGAGTTCGCGAACGAGGCCGCGGACGCGCATACGGGGGTTGAGACCGGAGCCCGGGTCCTGGCCGACGTAGGCGAGTCGGGTGCCGCGCAGGGCACGCAGTTGCGGGTCGGAGAGGGCGAAGACGTCGTGGCCGAGAACGTCGACGTGGCCGGCGGTGCGTTTCGTTCCGGGGGGCAGGAGCCCGGTCAGCGCGCGCAGCAGGGTCGTCTTGCCGGCGCCCGAGGGGCCGGTCAGGGCGACCAGTCGGCCGGGGTGTGCGGTCAGGGACGCGTCGCGCAGCAGGAGGCGGTCGTCGGGCGCGGTCACCGTCAGGCCGGTGATCTGGACGGCGGGTGTGCCGCTCGGCGGATTCTCGGGCTTGGCGTACCGGTCGGGCGTGTGGCTCACAGGGCGGTCATCGCCTTCCGGCCGGTCTGGGGGGCGAGGGCGGCGGTCGCGAGGTTGACGCTGAGGGCGAGGAGGGCGACGGCGACACTCGGGGCGACCACGGACCAGGGGTTGAGGAGGATGCCGGGGGAGTTCTCTCGGATCATCAACGCCCAGTCGGCGGCCGGGGGTTGAGGGCCGACCTGGAGGAAGCCGGCCGTGGCGACGAGGTACACGGCGGCGACGAAGCGCAGCCCGAACAGGGCGAGCAGGGTGGCGCGCAGGTTGGGCAGGATCTCCCGGGCGACGAGGTACCAGAGGCGTTCACCGCCCGCTGCCGCCGCCTCGACGTACCCGGCCTCGGCGATGGGCGCCGCCGCACTCGCCGCGAGGCGGACCGCGTAGGGCACACCGAGCACGACGGCTGCGGCGATGACGGCGAGCCGGCCGCCGTCGGGCCAGGACAGCGTGACGAGGAGGATGCCGAGGACGGCCGGGAGCAGCATCATCAGGTCGGCGGTCCGTTCCACGAGCCGTCCTACGAGGGGGCGTACGGCGCCGATCGCTCCGAGGAGCGCGGCTGTGCCCGTGACCAGGCCCGCGACGAGCAGGGAGGACAGGACGAGGTCGCGTCCGCCGGCCAGCAGCCGGCTCAGCACGTCCCGGCCCAGCTGGTCGCCGCCGAGCAGGGCACCGTCCACGCCGCGTTCCGCGTAGGGCACGGTCACCGGGGTGCCGATGGTGTGCGGGGCGATCCAGGGGCCGATCAGGGCGAGGCCGGTCAGGAGGATTGCCGGCAGGACGCGCAGGGCGACCCTCGTGCGGGATGCCTTCGCCGTCAGCCTCCCCTCGCTGCGGGAGGGCTTCACTGTCGGCTCGGCGTCGCTGCCGGGCGTCGTCATCGTCGTCCTCCTGTCACCACGGTGCGTACCAGGTCGGCCAGAAGCAGTACTGCGGTGATGACGGCGCCGGACAGTGCCGTGACGCCGGCGATGACGGGGCTGTCCCGGTCTGTGACCGCCGAGGCGAGCACTGATCCGATGCCGGGGTAGTTGAAGACGGTTTCGACGACGACCGCGCCGCCGAGCAGCATGCCGGTGGAGGTGGCGAGGCCCGCGGCGATGGCGGGCAGGGCTCCGGGCAGTACGTGGTGGGTGAGGACGCGGTGGGGTGGCAGTCCGTCGAGCACGGCGGTCTCCACGTGGGGGGCGCGGGCTTCGTCGGCGAGGGCGGCGCGCACGATCATGGTGTTCCAGCCGACCTGGGGGATGGTCAGGGCGAGGGCGGGCAGCACGAGCATGTCCCAGGAGGCGGGGGATCCGTCGGCGCCGGTGAGGGTGACCGCGGGCAGCCAGCCGGTCCACAGGGACAGCACGAGGACCAGAGCGACGGCTACGACGAACTCCGGCAGGGCGAGGACCGCGGTCGCCGAGCCCGACACTGCCCGGTCCAGGCGTGCGCCGGGCCTCAGGGCGGCCCAGCAGCCCAGGGCGAGGGACAGGACCGCGGTGAGCAGCAGGGCGACACCGCCCAGGAGCAGGGTGTTGGGGAAGGCCGAGGAGACCAGGTCGGTGACCTTCTCGCCGCGCGCGGAGATGCCGAGGTCGCCGGTGGGCAGGCCGGTCATCCAGTCCCAGAAGCGTTCCAGGGCAGGGCGGTTGAGGCCCAGCAGTTCGCGGCGCGCCGCGAGGTCGGCCGCGCTCTCACCGCGTTCGGAGGTCGCGTCGGCGGCGTCGCCCGGGAGCAGTTCGACGGCGACGAAGACCAGTGCGAGCAAAAGCGCCAGCAGAGCCGTCCGCTTCAGCAGCGCGCTCCCCACCCGTGCCAGGAACAGGACGGACGCGCGGGCTGGCCGCTTCCCCGGGGCGGGCGGGGCAGCGGCCGGTGCGACGGGCTCGGAGGTCAACTGGCCAGCCATGCGCCTTCTAGCTGCACCCTTCCGTACCCGGGCAGCTTCGGCAGGCCGCGCACCTTGGCCCCGGCGAGGTCGATGCCGTCGGCCATGCCCCACAGGAGGTAGCCGGAGCTGTCGTACTCGATCTGCTGGAGCTGTCCCAGGAGTTGGGTGCGCTGGGCGGCGTCGGCAGTGCCGATGGCCTTCTGGTAGGCCGTGTCGAACTCGGTGGACTTCCAGCCGGCCTCGTTCTGGCCGCTGTCGGAGACCATGGTCTTGCTGGCGAAGAAGACCACGGAGTCGTTGGTGCCCCAGTAGGTGGTGTAGAGGTCGCCCTTGAGCCAGGTCTTGTCCCAGAAGACGGCCGACTCCTGCTTGACGACCTTCACCTTGACGCCGGCCTCGCGGACCTGGGTGGCGAAGAGGGTGGCCGACTCGGCGAGGCCGGCTATGTCCTCGGTGGTGAGCAGTTCGTAGGTCTTGGAGGTGTCGAACTTCGCTTCCTTCAGCAGCTCCTTGGCCTTGGCGAGGTCGCGGGCGCGCTGCGGGATGCTCTTGTCGTAGGCGGGGTCGCCGGTGCCGAGGATGTCGTTGGCGATGGTGCCGTAGCCAGACAGGACCTGCTTGACCATGGCCTCGCGGTCGACGGCGAGGCGCAGTGCCTCGCGCACCTTGGGGTCGGCGAAGGGGCCGTCGGCGGTGCGCATGACGATCGGCATCGCCATGTCGTTGGGGCGGCGCACGGTCTGGACGTCTTTGCGGGACTCGGCGGTCCGGGCGGCGACGGCGCCGACGTTGGAGGCGAGGTCGATCTGCCCGGCCAACAGGGCGTTTGCCATGGCCTGCGGACTCTCGAAGATCTTCACCTCGATGGCGTCGAGGTACACGTCGCCGCCGTACCAGTCGTCGTTGCGGACCAGGCGGGCGTTGCCGGTGCGGAACCAGTCGAGTTTGAAGGGGCCGGTGCCGGGTGCCGTGGCGATCTCCTTGTCGGTGGTGCCGTCGGGGATGACGAAGGTGGTCAGGCGGGTGAGCAGCGGCAGTTCGGCGTTGGCGTAGTCGGAGACCAGGACGACGGTGTCGGTGCCCTCGGCCGTGATGTTCTTCGCCTGGATCCCGGGCAGCCGGGAGGCGCCGGCGGGGGTGGCGCGCAGACGCTTGAGGGAGTAGACGACGTCCTTGGCGGTGACCGGGGCCCCGTCGTGGAACGTCGCCCCTTGGGCGATCTTGAACTTCCAGGTCTTGAGGTCCCCGGAAGGAGTCCAGCTCGCCGCCAGCCGGGGTTCGGTGTTCGGCTTCGTACCGGGCACGGTGAGCGTGTCGTATACGAGGCTGATGATCAGGTAGTCGCTCTCGTTGGCCTGGGAGCCGTGCGGGTCGCGGGTGACGGCACCGGCCCGGCCC
Source organism: Streptomyces sp. NPDC057280 (assembly GCF_042668605.1). Lineage (NCBI taxonomy): Bacteria > Bacillati > Actinomycetota > Actinomycetes > Kitasatosporales > Streptomycetaceae > Streptomyces > Streptomyces sp. NPDC057280. Next base: position 933,464 of record NZ_JBHUYR010000002.1, on the reverse strand, counting down.
AGGGCGCCGACACGGAGGGTGCCGCCCTTGCGGGGCTTGGCGGAGCCGGTGGCGGACCCGGTCGGTTCGGCGTCATCGCCGCCGCCGCAGGCGGCCAGCAGAGCGGTCGCGCCGACGGCGCCACCGGCCCACAGGAGTTGACGTCTGTTCAGGTCCACTTTGTCCTCGATTTCGCGCGTGGCTCGAATGCTTAGGTTTGCCTATCCTGATTTACGGCTGTCGCACAAGAGGGCACGCACTGTGATCCTGATCAACTTAGGTAAGCCTTGCCTACTTGCTGTGGTGTGGCTATGTTTCCGTTCGGCCAATGCGGCCTCTTCATCGACAGAGGCCCACCGCCCGCCCCTCACCCGCACCGGAACGGACGGTTCACCCATGCCGACGGCAGCCACACCTGTGCGTCAGCTCCACCCCCAGGCCGTGACCGAACTCCTCACCACGGCCCGTGCCCTGCTCGACGCCTTCGACGGCGTCTCCACCCACCCCGGACTGCTCACCCAAGTCCCCGATACCGCCGCCAAGTTGAGCGACGGCATCCGGCACGCCTGCCGCCCGGTCGACACTGCCGACGGACTGTTCGTGCTGCGCGGCCTCCCGGTCGACGACGAGGCGATCGGCCTCACCCCCAGTCACTGGTCGACCGCCGGGAACGCCGGCGCGCTGCACGACGTGGTCCTGCTCCTGCTCTCCACGGTGATGGGCACGCCGCTGGCCTGGGAGGGCCAGCAGGACGGCCGGTTCGTGCACAACATCGTCCCCTCGCCGGGGCACGAGGCCGAACAGACCGGCGCCAGCAGCCGTGTGCTGCTCAGCCCGCACACCGAGGACGCCTTCCACCCCGGCCGCGCCCATCTGCTGGTCCTCGGCTGCCTGCGCAACCCGGACGCCGTCGCGACCACGGCCGCCAGCATCCGCCGGGTCGAACTGGACGTACAGGACCAGAAGTTGCTCAGCCTGCCGGTACTGCCGATCCTGCCCGACGACGCCTACGCCGAGGCACAGGGCTACGACGGCACCCCGCCGCCCGTGCCGACGGTGTGGCAGTCGCCGGACGGGCCGACCCTGCGTTTCGACCCCGCCTACACACCCCTGGACGAGGCGCCCGAGGAACACCGCGCGGCCTACGGCCGACTGGAGGCCGAGCTCTCCCGCGTCTCCGTGGCGGTCGCCCTGACGCCGGGAGACGTCCTGGTCGTCGACAACGACCTCGTCGTCCACGGCCGCGTCCCCTTCAAGGCGCGCTACGACGGCAGCGACCGATGGCTGAAACGTTCCTCCGTGCGGGTACCGGGCCGCCGTACCCGTCCGCAGGCCGAGCGGTTCGAGCACGGCTACGGCCAGGCGGCCGTCGAGGCGTTCGCATGACCGACATCGGCACCGGCACAGACACCGACATCGCGAAGACGGGGAGCACCATGGCGTCCGACGACACGGCCCTGCGGATCCTCAGCACCAGTGACGTGGCTGGCATCGACATCACCCTGTCCGACGTCGTCTCCGTCGTCGAGCAGGCGTACCGCACGCTGGCCGACGGCAGGTCCGACAACCCTCGCAAGCTCACCGTCAAGCCGGAGGACGGCCACTCGGTGGCGTACGCGATGCTCGGCCGCGACGGCGAGCGGGGCGTGGTCGCGGTGAAGACCTCGTACAAGCACGGCCTGCACGAGGACCGCGACAAGCAGCACTACTACACGACCCTGACCCTGTACGACGACGCGACCGGCCTGCCGGTCGCGATGCTGGACTGCGGCCGGGTCGGCGCACTGCGCACCCCGGCGGTCTCGGCGCTGCTGGCGCGCGAACTGGCCGTGCCCGGCGCGCGCAACGCCCTGGTCATCGGCACCGGCACACAGGGGCGCCTCGCGCTGCCGTTCCTGCTGACCACGCTGCCGGACCTGGAGCGGCTGATGCTCTTCGGCACGCATCCGGACGGTATCCGGGCGGTGCGCGAGCAGCTGCACACGTACTTCCCCGACCGGGAGCTGGAGATCGTGACCGATCTGCGCGCGGCGGCCGGCGACGCGGACATCGTGCTCGCCACGGCGGGCCCCAACACCCCGGCGTCCGTGGACGCGGAGTGGCTCAAGCCCGCCGCCCTGTCCGTCCTCATCGGCTACGGCATCGGGCCCTCGACCCTGCACCGGGCCGACCGGGTGATCGCCACCAGCGCGGCACAGATGCGCGTCACGGGCGTGGACATGGCCGACGCGGACGGTCAACTCCGTGACGTGGACGCCGAGTTCCCCGAGGTCCTCGCGGGCCGCGCCGAGGGCCGTACGGACCCGGAGCAGCGGATCTTCGCCTACAACAGCGGGCTGGTCGTCACCGACATCGCCCTGGGCCACCGCTTCGCCCAACTGGCCCTCGCCCAGGGGCTGGGCACGGCGGTGCCGCTGTGGAGATGACCACGGCACTCCCCTCGCACACGACACCCGCGGTACGGGCCCTGCTCGCCGGCCCCTTGCTGGACGAGCTGAGCCACGGCCTCGACGGCCCGTACCACGTACTGCTCCCCGAACGTTTCGACGCGAACGCCGCGGCGTTCCGGAACGTGTTCGCCGAGGCGGATGTGGACGGCCGCGTGTACTACGCGAAGAAGGCCAACAAGGCGGCCGTCTACGCCGAACGAGCGGCCGTGGCCGGCCTGGGCGTGGACGTGGCAAGCCATGGGGAGCTGCGCGAGGCCCTGGCAGCCGGGGTGCGCGGCGAGGACCTGGTGGCGACCGGTCCGGCCAAGGCGGACGGGCTGCTGCGGGTCGCCGTGCTCCAGGGCGCACTGATCGCGGTGGACGCGCTGGACGAACTGGACCGGCTCATCGCCCTGGCCGATGAACTCGGCCGTCCGGCACGGGTGTTGCTGCGCCGCCTGCCTCCGGAGCAGCCGCACAGCCGCTTCGGTCTGAGCGACGGCGAACTGAAGACGGCCCTGCGGCGATGCGTCGACGGGCCCGTCGGCATGGAGGGGTTCAGCTTCCATCTCTCCGGCTACGACGTCCGCCAACGCACGGACCTCGCCGCGGAGTTGGTTACCCTGTGCACCCGCGCCCGGGCTCTCGGACTGCGCGCCGACCGGATCAGCGTCGGCGGCGGCTTCGCCGTGGACTACGTGGCGGCGGAGGACTGGCGGCGGTTCGAGGAGAGCCAGCGCCCCGAACACTTCCACGCGGAGAAGTCCTTCGAGGGTTTCTATCCGTACCACTCCCCCGTCGCCGGCGCCGACGCTCTGCGCACGATCCTGACGGCCACCCCGACGGGCCAAGTCACCACACTGGCCGAGCTGTTGCGTGCGGCCGGGGTCGCCCTCCTCGTCGAACCGGGCCGGGCGCTGCTGGACCAGGCCGGGTTCACGGTGTTCCGCGTGCAGGGCGTGAAGGAGCGCGACGGATACGCGATCCTGACCGTGGACGGCAGCAGCCTCAGCCTGTCGGAACAGTGGTTCGACAGCGAGTTCCTGCCGGACCCGGTGCTCGTGCCCGCCACTGCCCGTCCAGTCGCCGACGCGGGGCCGTACCCGGCGTGCGTGGGGGCGGCGACCTGCCTGGAGTCGGACATGCTGACCTGGCGCAAGATCCCCTTCCCGGTGCGGCCGGCCGTCGGTGACCTGCTCGTGTACCTGAACACGGCGGGCTACCAGATGGACTCCAACGAGTCGCCGTTCCACGACCTTCCGCTGCCCCCGAAGGTCGTCGTCGAGCTCTCGGGATCCCGTTTCCGCTGGCGCCTCGACCGCCATCCCCGCTGAAGACCGATCGACGACCGACCAAAGACCGCCTGAAGACCACAGGAGCCTCCATGGACGACCCCCTGTACCGGCCGCCCATCGTGCGGCAGGTCTCCGAACTCATCGGCGCCACCCCGCTGTTCGAGCTGGCCCGGACGGAGAGCGACGCCCGGCTGCTGCTGAAGCTGGAGCAGTTCAACCCGACCGGCACCGCCAAGATACGGATGGCCCGGCAGATGGTCGTCGACGCCGAGGAACGCGGACTGCTGCGCCCCGGCGGCCGGATCATCGAGTCGACCTCCGGCAACACCGGGCTCGGCCTCGCCGTCGTGGCCGCCGAGCGCGGCTACACCTTCACCGCCGTCGTCGACCACCACGCCGCCGTCGACAAGCTGCGCGCGATGAAGGCACTCGGCGCGGAGCTGGTGTACGTCGCCGACGACGGGGACGAAGAACTGGCCACCGCCGCCCGCGAGGAGTTCGCGGAGAAGATGGCCGCCGAGTTGGACAACGCCTACTTCACCGAGCAGCACAACAACATGGCGAACGGAGTGGGTTATCACCCGGTGGCCCGCGAACTCCACGCCGCGCTGGATGGCCGTATCGACATCCTCATCGGCGCGGTGGGCACAGGCGGCGGACTGTTCGGGACCGGGGGTCCGCTGCGGGAGACGGTACCCGGGGTGCGGATCGTCGGCGTGGAGCCGAAGGGCTCGATCGCGTTCGGGCCGCCCGCGCACGACTACCACCAGTCGGGAACCGGCACGCCCGAGGGCGCGACGATCGGGGCGATGGTCGACTACTCGCTGCTGGACGAGGGCGTGAAGGTCGGCGATGTCGAGGCGTTCGCCACCGCGCGGGCCGTCGCCCGGCGCACCGGACTGCTCCTCGGCGGCTCGGCGGGCGGCGTCGTGTACGAGGCCCTGGCCCGGCTGTCCGCGCTGCCGCCCGGCACGACTATGGTCGCGTTGATCAACGACGGCGGGGAGAAGTACATGGACACCGTCTTCGACGACGACTGGATGGCCGCCCGTGCTCTGCTCTCCCCCCAGGTGGAGCGCGAGGTCGACGAGTTGCTGACCAAACTCCGCCGACTCCCCACGTCGCCGCACTCCTCGCCGGACCCCTCGCAGGAACAGGACTGATGCAGCCCGCCCTCGCCCGCCTCCTCACCGACGGCCGTGCCCTCGCCACGCTCGCCGTGCCGCTCGCGCTCACCCAGCTCGCCCAGGTCGCGCTCACCACCACCGACACGATCATGATGGGCCTGATCGGCACCGAGGCCCTGGCGGCCGGCGGCCTCGCCATGGTGATCTTCAACCAGTTGCGCACCATGGGCGTCGGCCTCGTCACGGCCGTCGGCAACCAGGTCGCCGCGGCGGACGCGCGCGCCGAGACGCGGGGCACGGAGGCCGATGGCGCCGAGGCGGAGGCCGCTCGCGAGGAGGTCCGGGACCTCGTCCGGGCGAGCCTGCTGCTGTCCACCCTCGCAGGTCTCGCGGGCGCGCTGCTGATGGTGCTGATCGGGCATGCTGTGGTGTTCCTCGGCCAGGACGCGGACGTGGTCGCCGCGGCGAAGCCGGTGCTGTACACGATGGCGCCCGGCCTGGTGCCCTGCCTGTGGTTCCAGGCGATACGCCAGTTCACAGTCGGCATGCGCCGCCCTCAGGCCCTACTGCGCATCACGATCGCCTCGATCGCCGTCAACGCGGGGCTCAACTGGGTCTTCATCCATGGAACTTGGGGCCTGCCGAAGCTGGGCCTGCCGGGCATCGGGCTCGCGACGAGCTCGGTGTACGCACTCTCCTTCCTCGCCCTGTACCTCTCCGCCCGCCGCGATCCACGGCTGGCGCCGGTGCTGTCGCTGAGCATCTGGAAGACCCGCCCGGCCACCCTGCGCCGACTGACGGCACTCGGAACGCCGATCGCCGCCACCTACGGTTCCGAGGCGGGCTTCTTCTCCGTCGTCGCCCTGCTGGTGGGCAGCTTCGGCACGGCCGCGCTGGCCGCGCACACCGCCGTCAATCAACTCGTCTACATCATCTTCCAGATTGCCGTCGGCCTCTCCCACGCCGCATCCCTCGGCGTCAGCCGTGAACTCGCCCTCGGCAACACCAGGGGCGCCCAACGGCTGAAGGCCACGGCCCTCGCGTGCGCCGCCGCGGTCATGACGGTCGTGGCGGTCGTCTACGTCGCTCTTCCGGGCCTGGTTCTGGCGCCGTTCTTCGAGGGCGAGAGCCGGACAGCCACCGACCTCGCCACGAACCTCCTGCTGATCGCCGCGGTGATGCAGTTCTTCGACTGCGCCCAGAACATCGGCGTCGGCCTGCTGCGCGGCCTCGACGACACCAAGGGCGGCTTCCGCGTCACCCTCGTCGGCTACTGGCTCGTCGGCCTGCCCGCCGCCGCACTTCTCGGCTTCGCCACCGGCTGGGACACCGTCGGCATCTGGCTGGGCCTGCTCGCCGGCCTCGCCACGACCGCGCTGCTCCTGCTGCGTCGGTTCAAGCAGGGTGTAGAGCGCCTGCACGGGGTCGCGACGGCCCGGCCCTGAGCCCCTGCTGCAACCTGGGGCCCGCAACAGATCACTTTGGCCGTCTTGTCCAACGGCGTCGCGGCGATCTTCTGGCAGGGACGGCGACGGTGAGGTAGATGAGGGGTTCCGGATTCTCTAAGGCCGGACACTCCCGTTCGTGGGCAGTGCCGAGGGGCGCCCCTCTCCGCGGAGGAAAGGGGCGCCCTCGACAAGTACGGCCGGCTGCGGATGACGGCCGCCACGTGGTGTACGACCCTATCCGCAACACGCATGCCTCGTGAACGCCTCCCGAGCCGTTCAGGCCGTCTACCGAGTCGTCCTGCGACGAGACCGGGGTGGGACTGGTCCGGCACGGGCAACTGCTGGGGCACGCGCTGGCGTCGAGCATGGACGAGCACGCCCGCTACGGCGGTGTCGTACCGGAGATCGCCGCCCGGGCGCATGTCAACGCGGTCCGGCCGGTGATCCAGCGCGCCCTGGACGAGGCCGAACTGCGGTTGACGGACGTCGGCGCGGTGGCGGTGACCTCCGGGCCGGGTCTGTCCGGTGCGCTCCAGGTCGGCCTGGCCGCGGCGAAGGGACTCGCCTACGCGCTGGGCGTCCCGCTCCACAGCGTCCACCGAACGAGGACGAAGAGAAGGCGATCGAGTTCCTCGGCCGGCTGGTCGGCAACGTCCGGCGCCCCGGCTTCACCGCCGCGCTCGCCTTCGCCGAAACGCAAGCCGTCGGCTTCGCCACGGCGTGGACGACGGCGGCGCCTTTCCCCACCGACCCCTGCTGCCCGCAGGCCGCCGCCGGCCTGGGAGCGCAGCGCGCCGTGGAATGGCTGTGCAGCGCGCGCGAGATCGACGAACTCGCCGTACACCCGGCCGCTCATGGCACCGGCCTGGCCGCTGCACTGCTGCAAGCGGTCATCGCGGACGCCCCCGAAGGCCGCTCCTGACTACTGACCTCTGCCCGCTCCCCACGCGCCGTCTCCTTCTACCGCCGCCAGGGTTGGGTCCAGGTCACACACTCTGCCGCCGGGGGCGAGGGCACCGTCGCCTTCCTCGGCCCCACCACTCAGCCAGAGCCCTCGCCCCTCTCCCCTTGTAGACACCCAGAACCCACCACCGAGATCCCACATGCAGAAATGCGTGGGCGCGCCCCGGACATCGAGCTGGCCGGTCGCGGCGGAGCAGCACGGAGAGGGACAGACGGACAGGTCTCGGCGGGGGTTCAGTCCGGTGTGTCCAACGACTCCCGCGGGGGCGCCATTGACGGCCGCCTCGACACGCCGCACGAGCAGTGCCACCCATCTCGATCTGACCACGGCTCACCGGAGGACGCGCCACCGATGCCAAAGGAGGCTCCCGAGGAGACACCTCGTACATGTACTTCCGACTGCATCAGCATCCGAGATGTCTGCTGGAGAGCGACACTGGACCGCATTCACCACCCTGAATGCCCGAATATGTCACATGAGCAGGAGACAGAAACGACGATACTCACAGCTCGGATTCGACCCGGATTCGACCCCAAGGGTTTGTTTAGCCGGTAAACAATGCCTCTGACCTGCGGAAATACGGAGCGGCAGACGAGTCAGGCTGTACGCCGGGTTCTGTGCCGAGGGTCCTCGCGGACGTCTCGGCGACGGCCATCCATCTAGGACCGGCGTTGCCGCCGGCCTCGTGCGGTCTACCCGGGGACTCGGGCGGGCAGCCCTCGAACGTCCCCGCAGAGCCGCCCCTCTTTCAAGAAGGCGGCCCCTTTTGACCTTGCTCCAGGTGGGGTTTACCTAGCTGCCCAGGTCACCCTGAGCACTGGTGGTCTCTTACACCACCGTTTCACCCTTACCCGGCGCCGAAGCGCCAGGCGGTTTGTTTTCTGTGGCACTGTCCCGCGGGTCACCCCGGGTGGCCGTTAGCCACCACCCTGCCCTGTGGAGCCCGGACGTTCCTCGGGAAGCCCCCCGTCAAGGGGACTCCACGCGGCCGTCCGCCCGGCTCGTCTGCCGTGTCGACCATGTTACCGGGCGCCCAGAGCCCCGGACTCCAGACGCCGTCGCCAGCACCGACCCCGCCAGGATCAGGACGAAGGCCACCCCCACCCCCGCCGTCAGCTCCTCCCCCAGGAACAGCGCCCCCGCCGCCACCGCCACTGCCGGGTTCACGTACGTGATCACCGTCGACCGCGTCGGACCCACCTCCTTGATCAGCTCCAGGAAGGCCACGAACGCGACCGCCGTGCAGATCACTCCCAGGCCCGCCAGCGCCAGCAGAACCGAGGTCGAGGGCATCGACGACGGCCACGTCGCCCCCGCCGCCGGTGCGTACACCACCGCCGCCAGTGCCAGGCACGACGCCGTGAGCTGCAGTGACGGGACATCCCGCAAAGAGCGCGCCGCTATCAGTGGCGCCGTCGCGTACCCCACCACCGTCACCAGCACCTCCGCCATCGACCGCGCGTCTCCCCCGGTCAGATGCGGCACCGTCAGGACCCCGACCCCCGCCAGGCCCAGCCCCAGCCCCGTCACCCTCCGCGCCCCCAGCCGCTCCGTCGCCCCGAAGAAGCGGGCCAGCGCCACGCCCACGATCGGGACCCCCGCGATCAGCAGTCCCGCCGTCGAGCTCGACAGATGCCTCTCCGCGTCCGTCAGCGTGAACCACGGGCCGATGATCTCTATGCACGCGAAGGCCAGGAGCGGCTTCCAATGGGCCCGGACCGTCGCCGGCAGCCCCCGCGCCGCGAACGGCAGCAGCAGCGCCGCCCCCAGCGCACACCGCGTGAACACCACGAACGACGGGGACAGCGGAGCCTCCACCGCCACCTTGATCATCAGGTAGGGGATGCCCCACACCACTCCCATCAGGGAGAACAGGAACCAGCCGCGTGCAGTCATACCGCCATGCTCGTCGCGGCGGTCAGCGTCCGTCTTGAACGCTGTTGCGGTACGCCGCCGGCGTCACCCCCAGCACCCGCCGAAACCAGCGGGTGAGGTGCGCCTGGTCGGCGAAGCCCACCGCGGCCGCCGCCTCGGCTGGGCGCAGGCCCGATTCCAGCAGGGTCCGGGCTCGGTGGACTCGGTACTGCGCCAGCCAGGCGTACGGGGGCAGGCCCATCGTCGTGCGGAAGGCCCGTAGGAGTTGGTAGCGGGACAGGCCCACGTCCTCGGCCAGCGTCGCCAGGGATGGAGGGGCCAGCAACTCGTCCGCCAAGCGGTCGCGTACTAGCAGGGCGATTCCTTCGCCGCCCTGCACCTCATCGCACGTCGCCCGCGCCGTCGAGTGGCGGCGGGCCAGTGCCGTCAGGAGCCATGGCAGGCGCGACTCCGCCTCCAAGGGGTCGGGGCAGGCGCTGAGTTCCGTGTGGGTCAGGCGGAGGGCCGTGGCCAGTTCCGGGTCGTCTATCAGGGGCTCGCGGAAGTGGGGGAAGCCGACGCTGCCGTCGGCCAGCAGGGGCGTCGCCGCGTACAGGGCCCGGTACGCGTAACCGTCCGTCTTGTTTCCCGGGCCTCCCGTGTGCACTTCCCCCGGTGCCAGTACGACGATGCTGCCCGGGCCCGTGCGGATGTGCCCGCCCCGATAATCGATGATCTCCGAGCCGCCGACGCACACGCCGACCGTGAACTCGTCGTGGGCGTGGGGGGCGTAGACGTGTTTGTCGAAGCGGGCCGTGAGGAGGTCCAGGCGTGGGCCACAGCGGCCCAGCCTCGCCCGAGTCCACAGTGCCTGTTCCACGCCGCGCCCCCTGTCCTCCGTCGTCCTCAGGGTGCAACGCCGGTCTGTTCAGAGAAAGTCCGCTGTCTCCAGGTCGAAGGAGAAGGGCTCGGGGAGTGCGAGCGCTTTACCGAAAGGCCTGGTGCACTGCTCGCGGTAGTCGTCCTTCTCCGGATCGCTGAAGAGCGTGATCGAGGAGGCTTCACGGTCAACCAGCAGGTACAGGGGGATGCCACCACGGGCGTAGCAACGGCGCTTGGCCTCGCGATCGGCCTTCGGCCTGCTGGACGTCACCTCCAAGACCATGGCTACGCCCTTGCAGGCCATCCAGGAGTCGGCACCGCGGTACAGCCGCAGTTCCCTGGGAGCGAAGGTGCCATCCGGGATCACGCGGTCTTTGGGGCAGTCGCCTCTGCTCTCCAGCTTCAGCCCCTTGTTGCCCGAGAACTGCATCTTGGTCTGGGACTGCTGGAGCACCTGTTCCACGATCAGTCCGATGTAGTCCTCGTGGTCCCCGTCCGGCGGCGGCGTCACGACGATCTCCCCTTCGATCAGCTCAGCCCGGAAACCCTCCGGCGTCTCCAGGGCGAGAAAGCCCTCGAGCAGGACATCCGCCGGCGTGAGCGGCTCATGGGCCACGGCAGTCATGTCACGCCCCTCCTTGCGTCGCTCGCCAGACTGGGACATCGGCTGATCACCTGTCCGTGACATCGGAAACCGTTCCCTCGATCGTGGCACACGATCCCGGCCGCCGTCAGGCACGCCGGACTCACGCCAGACCTTTGCCTCGCTCTACCGCCATCAGGGGCTGCTGCCCGAACCCGAGTGGCTGTCCAACGGCGATGACCTCAACCATGAACTCCCGCACCGCCGACGCCCGCACCCCCCCATCGGCGCCCACACCGCGCCCTCACGCAGGCGCGAACCGCACCTTCGCCGCCCCCGGATCGGCCTGCAGCAGTCTGACGCGCAGGCGTTCCCCCAGCGGGAGATCGTCTCCGTCGATGCGTCCGATCACCGCCGGCGACTCCAACTGCACCACCCCCACCGACGGCCGCCGCTCCTCCACCTCCACCACGCACCCGTCGAAGACCTCCCCCACCCGGTCCTTCAACAGCGCCGCCTCAACAATGTCCACGCACTCCCGCTCGACCGTGCCCGCACGCCGGCCGCCGTCGGCCATCTCCTGCGGGAGGGACTCCAACGCCGCCGGCACCCACTCCGGCGGCGCCTCCCCCGCCACCGCCGCCAGGCAGATCTCCGACGCGTACCGGTCGGCCAGGCGGCGCAAGGGGGCCGTGCAGTGGGCGTACGGCGCCGCCACCGCCGCGTGGGTGGTGATCGAAGGAAGAACCCCGTCCCGGAACACCGTGTAACCCGCGCCCCGCAGCAGCGTCGTGCACTCCTGCAAGAACGCCGCGTGGTGCGGGTCATGGGGGTCGAGCGACCGTACCAGCGCCGCGTACGAGACATGGTGCGGCCAGTCGATGTGCAGGGCGTGTGCCGTGCGGCGCAGGCGGCCGACCGCGCCGTCGGGGGCGGCGGGGAGCGTGCGGAGTACGCCCGTGCCGTGCGCGAGCATCAGATCCGCCGCCGCCATCCCCGTCAGGAGGGAGATCTGGGCGTTCCAGCCGTCCGCCGGGAGCGGGGCGCGGTACGTCAGCTCATAGCCTCCGTCCCGCTCGACGATCTCCTGCTCGGGGACGTTCAGGGAGATGCCGCCCCGGGCCACCTCCAGCTCCTCCCGCAGCCGGCCGACCACCTTCAGCAGGGCCAGTGGCTCCTCCGCCGTACCCCCGTCGATCTCCTTCTGCACGCCCTCGTAGTCGAGCTTCGCCCGGCTGCGGACGAGTGCGCGGCGCACGTCCACCGCCACCGTCCGGCCCTCCGCGTCCAGGTCGATCGTCCACAGGGCCGCCGGGCGGGTCTGGTCCGGGAGCAGGCTGGCCGCGCCCTCACTCAGCACGGGCGGGTGCAGGGGGACCTTCTCGTCGGGGAAGTACAAGGTCATCACCCGACGGTGGGTCTCCTCGTCCAGGGCCGATCCGGGTACGACGAACGCTGCGACGTCCGCGATGGCGTACCGGACGCGGTAGCCGCTGCCCCGGCGGGAGAGGTGCATCGCCTGGTCGAGGTCGACGGACGTGGGCGGGTCGATGGTGAAGAGGGGGATGTCGGTGGCGTCGTACGTCGGGAGTACGGGAGGACGCTCGGCGTCGGCCAGGGCCTCCGGCGGATAGGCGTCCGGTACGCCGAGTTCCGTGCGCAGTGCGGTGAGGGCGGCCCGGAGAGGGGCTTCGGGGGCGCCGGTCACGCTGATGTGGCGGCGGGGCATACCAGCGAGCGTAGAGCGGAGGGCGTGGGGTGGCACGCCGTACGCTATGGCGAAGCTCAAGGTGAAGGCGTGAAGGAGATCCAACCCGTGCTTGTCCTGCTGCCGCCGTCCGAAGGCAAGGCCTCCTCCGGCCGTGGCGCCCCCGTGAAGCTGGAGTCCTTGTCGCTGCCGGGGCTGACCGAGGCGCGGTCCGCCGTGCTCGCTGAGCTCGTCGAGCTGTGTGCCGGGGATGAAGAGAAGGCGCGCGAGGTGCTCGGGCTGAGCGAGGGGCTGCGGGGCGAGGTCGCGAAGAACGCCGAGCTGCTGGGGGCCGGAGCGCGGCCTGCCGGGGAGATCTACACCGGTGTGCTCTACGACGCGCTCGGGCTCGGCACGCTCGACAGCGCCGCGAAGCGGCGGGCCGGTCGGCAGCTGCTCGTGTTCTCCGGGTTGTGGGGGGCCGTCGGGATCGGCGACAAGATCCCCTCGTATCGGTGCTCCATGGGCGTGAAGCTGCCGGGGCTCGGCGCGCTGAGTGCGCACTGGCGGGGGCCCATGGCGGACGTCATGCCGGAGGCGGCGGGGGCCGGACTCGTGCTTGATCTGCGGTCCTCCGCTTACGCCGCCTCGTGGAAGCCGAAGGGGGAAGTGGCCGGGCGGACGGCGAGCGTGCGGGTGCTGCATGCGCCTACGCGGAAGGTGGTCAGTCACTTCAACAAGGCGACCAAGGGGCGGATCGTGCGGAGTCTGCTGTCGGCGGGCATCGCGCCGACGGGGCCTGCCGAGTTGGTGGAGGCCTTGCGGGACCTCGGGTACGTCGTCGAGGTCGAGCCGCCCAAGGGGGCCGGGAAGGCGTGGACGCTGGACGTACTGGTGGACGAGGTCCACTGACCTCTACCCCATTGCATCCTCTGCAACGTTCGTTGCGCACACCGCTCCTCCTCGGCACGATGTCGCCATGAGTGTGCTGGATCTCGCCCCCGTCGTGCCCGTCGTCGTCCTCGAGGACGCCGTCGACGCCGTACCGCTCGCACGGGCGCTCGTCGCCGGGGGGCTGCCCGCGATCGAGGTGACCCTGCGGACTCCGGCCGCGTTGGATGCCGTACGGGCCATCGCGGCGGAGGTTCCGGAGGCCGTGGTCGGGACGGGCACCGTCGTGACGCCGGAGCAGGTGACGGCGTCGGTGGCGGCCGGGGCGCGGTTTCTGGTGAGCCCGGGATGGACGGACGTACTCCTCGACGCCATGCGGGCGTCCGGGGTGCCGTTCCTGCCGGGGGTGTCCACGGCTTCTGAAGTCGTCGCGCTGCTTGAGCGCGGGGTGCGGGAGATGAAGTTCTTTCCGGCGCAGGCTGCCGGCGGTACGGCCTATCTGAAGTCGCTCGCCGGGCCGTTGCCGCAGGCGCGGTTCTGCCCGACGGGCGGGATCGGCCCGGCGAACGCTCCCGACTACCTCTCCCTGCCCAACGTCGGCTGCGTGGGCGGGACTTGGATGCTCCCCTCGGACGCGCTCGCCGCCCGGGACTGGGCGCGGATCGAGGAACTCGCCCGCGCTGCCGCTGAACTCAGGGACGCAGGTGAGACGTGTCGTTGAAGAGGCGGACGCTGGCGTTGCCGTCGGCGTAGTACGCCACCGCCGACAGTGACGCCGCGCTCAGTTCCATGCGGAACAGGGACTCCGGCGGGGCGCCGAGAGCAAGGCGTACGAACGTCTTGATCGGCGTGACGTGCGTGACGAGCAGGACGGTTCGGCCCGCGTACGTCGCGATCAGCTTGTCGCGGGTGGCGGCGATACGGGTGGCCGTCGCCGCGAAGCTCTCGCCGCCGCCGGTGGGTTCGGCGTCGGGGTCGGAGAGCCAGCGGTTCAGGTCGTCGGGGTAACGCTCCCGCACCTCCCCGAAGGTCAGCCCCTCCCACGCCCCGAAGTCGGTCTCACGCAGGCCGTCCTCGACGGTCACGTCCAGCCCGAGGCGGTCGGCCACGGCGGCTGCGGTCTGCCGGGTACGGGCGAGAGGCGACGCCAGGATCTCCTGTACGGTGCCACGCCGGGCCAGCGCTTCCCCTACCAGCCGCGCCTGCTCCTGCCCCACCTCGGACAGCGACGGGTCGGTCCCCCCGCTCCCCGAGAACCGCTTCTGCGGAGTCAACGGCGTCTCCCCGTGCCGCAACAGCACGAAGGTCGCCGGCGCTCCCATGTCCGCGGGGGCCCAGCCAGAGCTGGCGACGGTTTGAGCCGCCCGGACATCAGCATCGGCCTTAGCGGCTCCGCCGCCCAGAGACTCCGCCGCTCCGCGGCGGGAAGCCCGACCGGGAGAAGAAGAGACAGACGAAGAGGCAGAAGAAGCAGCGGCCGAAGCCGCCCCCGCAGAAGCCCTCGCCTGCAACTCCGCCACCGAAGTCGAAGCCGACCACTGCTCCCCCTTCGCCCCCGCGTCCATCGCCTCGTTCGCCAACCGGTCCGCGTGCTTGTTCCGCTCGCGCGGAATCCACTCGTACGTCACCCGGCCCGGCGGGAACACCCGTGCCGCCTCCATCGCCAGCGGCTTCATGTCCGGGTGCTTGATCTTCCAGCGGCCCGACATCTGCTCGACGACGAGCTTGGAGTCCATGCGGACGTGGACGGACGCGGACGGGTCGAGCTCGGCGGCGGCACGCAGGCCGGCCACCAACCCCCGGTACTCGGCCACGTTGTTCGTGGCCACGCCGATGTACTCGGCCCGCTCCGCCAGCGTCTCGCCCGTCGCAACGTCGATGACGACCGAGCCGTACCCGGCCGGGCCGGGGTTGCCCCGCGACCCGCCGTCCGCCTCGACGATGAACTCCCGCACGACACAGACCCCTAGAGGCCGGACTCGGCCGTGCGCACCAGGATGCGGCGGCAGTTCTCGCAGCGGACCACCGTGTCCGGCGCCGCCGCGCGGATCTCGTTGATGTCCGTGATCGCCAGCTCCTGGCGGCAGCCCTGGCAGGTGCGCTGGTACAGCTTCGCCGCGCCGATGCCGCCCTGCTGCTCGCGCAGCTTGTCGTAGAGCTTGAGCAGGTCCGCGGGGATGGTGGCCGCGATGACCTCGCGCTCCTTGGTGACCGTGGCGACCTCGCCGTCGATGCCCTCGTACGCGGCCTCCCGGCGGGCCGTCGCGTCGTCGATCTTGCCCTGGACCGCGCCGACCCGCTCGGTCAGCTCGGCGACCCGCTCCTGCGCGGACTCACGGCGCTCCATGACCTCCAGGACGATGTCCTCCAGGTCGCCCTGCCGCTTGGCGAGCGAGGCGATCTCGCGCTGGAGGTTCTCCAGGTCCTTCGGGGACGTGACCGCGCCGGAGTCCAGGCGCTGCTGGTCGCGGGCGGCGCGCTGGCGGACCTGGTCGACGTCCTGCTCGGCCTTGGTCTGCTCGCGGGCGGTGTCGCTCTCCTCGGTCTGCGCGGCGACGAGGAGGTCGCGCAGCTGGGTCGCGTCCTTGGTCAGGGACTCGATCTCGGCGTGCTCGGGCAGCGACCTCCGCTTGTGGGCGAGCTGCTGGAGGCGGACGTCGAGGGCCTGGACGTCGAGAAGACGGATCTGGTCGGCGGGCGCGGCGTTCAGTTGGGGGCTCCCATTGCGTGAGAAGTCGGATTGGACGCCGCGTGGGCGGTCCAGGGGTCGGTGACCGTGCGGGAGACGTGGACCCTGAGGCCCCATCCCTCCCGGTCGGAGATCTCGTCGAGCTGGGCGGCGCCCAGCTCACACCAGGGCCACTCGGTGGCCCAGTGCGCCGCGTCGAGCAGCGCGAGAGGACTGTGGGCCCGCGCCTCGGAGGCGGGGTGGTGGCGCAGGTCGGCGGTGAGGAAGGCGTCCACGCCCGCGGCGCGTACGACGTCGAAGAGGCTGTCGCCGGAGCCGCCGCTGACGGCGACCGTGCGGACGACGGCCTCGGGGTCGCCGGCGACGCGGATGCCCTGCGCGGTGGCGGGGAGTCGCTCGGCGGCGCGGGCGGCCAGCTCCCGCACGGTCAGCGGGTGGTCCAGCTCGCAGATCCGGCCCAGTCCCCGGCGGCCGGTCTCGTCCGTCGGGTCCGGTACGAGGGGTCGTACGACCCGGAGGTCCAGGGCGCCGGCCAGCGCGTCGCTCACCCCCGGGTCCGCCGTGTCCGCGTTGGTGTGGGCGACGTGCAGCGCGATGTCGTTCTTGATGAGGGTGTGGACGACCCGGCCCTTGAAGTGGGTGGCCGCGACCGTCGTCGTACCGCGCAGGTAGAGCGGGTGGTGGGTGACCAGCAGGTCGGCGCCCAGCTTCACCGCCTCGTCGACGATCTCCTGGACCGGGTCGACGGCGAACAGGACTCGCGTGACCTCCTGGTCGGGGTCGCCCACGACGGTGCCGACCGCGTCCCAGGACTCGGCCCGCTCGGCAGGCCAGAGGTTCTCCAGCGCGGCGACGACGTCCGAGAGGCGGGGCGGGGAGACTTCAGACAGACGGGGCACGCACAAAAGGCTACCTGGCTGTTCTGCGCCCTTGTACCGGTGTGGCTCCCCTTGGCCCCGCCCAGCACACCCATCTCCGTTTCCTCAGGCGAATCGTTCCTGGGCCACCCCTTTGTGTGAAGCGGTCATCGCCTGGTCCCACGTCCGTGCGTGCGAAAACTAGCTTCGTGGCCGGAGGTGACCGAACGATGACGGCCTGTGCGATCGAGCCCACGGCGGCGGACGAGGACGGTACGCCGCAGGCTGGCTGTGTGATCACCGCGGACGGCGGCTACGCCGCCCGCCTCACGCGTGACGGCGACTCCTGGTTCCCGGAGCGCTGGACGATGGACGGCCCGGAGCCGTACACGGTGCCGCTGCCCGGCAACCAGCCGGAGGAGCCCGGCACCGAGGTGCAGCCGATGGGCGACGGCCGGGTCCTGATCCGGCGGTTCACGGACGGGCGGCACAACTTCTCGCTGCTCTACCCGACCGGCCCCGGCACCGGTGAGCTGCTCCTCGGCGCGGTCGAGTGCCCGGACGAGGAGACCCGGCTGCGGCTGCTGCCACCGGCACCGGGCGGGGAGAAGGCGTACGCCCTCGCCGTGGGCCGGCGGACGACGGCGGTGTGGCTCGTGGCGGGGGGTGCCTTCGGCCCGGAGCACCTCGCTGAGATCCCGGGGCGCTGCTCGGGCGGGGTGTGGCTGGACCGGGCCGGGCGGATGCTGGCCCTGGACCGGGAGGTCGGCGGCTGCACCAAGGCGATCGTCGTGGACCTGGCGCGGGGCGGCGAGGTGTCGCCGCTGCTCCAGATCGCGGCGGGCAGCGACGACCGGCTGCTGCTGGCCGACCCGGACAGCGGGCTGCTGCTGATCGCCTCCGACGCGCCGTCGCCGGGGCAGGAACGGTTGGGCTGGGGGGTCATGGGCTCCACGCTGCCGGTGCGCTTCCCGGAGAGCCTGCGGCTGCCGGAGTGCACGGTGACGCCGTTCGCCATCCAGCCGGGGCAGGTGCTGATGCCGGAGAGCTGCGCGGTGGCGCTGCGCATCGACGGGCCGCTGGGCAGCTGGGTCGGGATGTGGCGGCCGGACGGGCGGCAGGTGCACCATCTCGCGGCGCCCGTGGGCTGGTTGGCGGGCAGCGGGCTGTGGACGCCGGACAGGGTGCTGCGGCTGCCGTACGCCACGGACGAAGTGCCGTGCGGGATCGCTGAGTTGACGATGCCCGCAGCGGGGGGAAGAGCCATCGGGAACGGGGGAACCGCGGGGGACGCGGGCCCGGGGGATCCGGACAGGGGCGGGGCGGCCGCCGGGCAGACGCCGGATACGGCGTCGGACTCGGGTACCGGCGGGCCGTCGGAGCCGGATTCCCCGGGGCCCGCGGCGGGTGCCGGACCTGAGCCGACGGAGTCCGCGGCGGACGCCGAACCCGAGCCGGTGGAACCGGTGGTGCCTCGTCCGGTGCCGCTCGGCAAAGCGCCTCTGGCACGTCTTGTAACGAACTAGTGCCGGTTGGCGTGGCCGCCTGGATTCGGCCCGTGGGGTGCCGGTTAAACTCGCCCGGCTGTTAGAAAGATCATGTTGACGGGGTGAGTTCTTCCGATGAGCGACGCACGCACGATCCAGCCGCCGCACACCGATTCCCAGGATGCCTCCGGCCACGGCAGGCACCGCGGTC
Source organism: Streptomyces sp. NPDC057280 (assembly GCF_042668605.1). Taxonomy (NCBI): domain Bacteria; kingdom Bacillati; phylum Actinomycetota; class Actinomycetes; order Kitasatosporales; family Streptomycetaceae; genus Streptomyces; species Streptomyces sp. NPDC057280. The sequence continues at coordinate 915,081 of NZ_JBHUYR010000002.1, read as the reverse complement.
AGGTCTCGGCTCACGACGGTGAGTCGGCCCCTCGTGGCCGGCACAGGAAGCCGGCCGAGGAGACCGAGTCGGCGGCCTGAGGACGCAGGACGTACGGCCCCGTTCACCTTCGTGGTGAGCGGGGCCGTTCTCTGTTGAAGCCAGAAGCCAGTTGAAGCTATTCGCGCTTCAGTCCCAGTACTTCGGCCGCCCCGAAGGTCTCTCCCTCCGGCCGCTGCGCGAAGTGCGGGGTGAGGGCCGCATCGAGTTCGTCGTAGGTGAAGGTCTCCTGCTTGCTGTCGAACTTCGCCCGCACCCGCGGCCGTTCGACTACGGCGACCATCCCGCCGTGGACGACGAGGAGCTGTCCGTTGACGCGGGCGGCCGCCGGTGAGGCCAAGTAGCCGACGAGCGGGGCGACATGCTCGGGGGCGAGAGGATCAAGCCCGCTGTCCGGCTGCTGGAAGCCCGCGAAGACGTCCTCCGTCATCCGGGTGCGGGCGCGCGGGCAGATGGCGTTGGCGGTGACGCCGTACTTGGCGAGGGCGAGGGCCGTGGAGGTGGTGAGGCCGACGATCCCGCCTTTCGCGGCGGCATAGTTGGGCTGCCCGGCCGAACCGGCGAGGAACGCCTCCGAGGAGGTGTTCACGATCCGCCCGTACACCCGCCCCCCGGCCTCCTTGGCCCGGGCCCGCCAGTGCGCGGCCGCGAAGTGGGTCGTGTTGAAGTGACCCTTGAGATGGACGCGGATGACGGCGTCCCACTCCCCCTCGGTCATCGAGAAGACCATGCGGTCGCGCAGGATGCCGGCGTTGTTGACGAGGATGTCGAGCCTGCCGAACTCGGAGACCGCCGACCCGACGAGTTCCCCGGCCTGCTGGAAGTCGGCGACGTCCCCGGTGTGGGCGAGCGCCGTGCCGCCCGCCGCGCGGATCTCGGCGGCGACCTCCTCGGCGGGCCCTGCGGAGGCGGCGCCGGAGCCGTCGCGTCCGGGCTGTCCGAAGTCGTTGACGACGACGGCGGCGCCGAGCCGGGCGAGTTCGAGCGCCTCGGCCCGGCCGAGCCCCCGGCCGGCGCCGGTGACGATCGCTGACAGCCCCTCAAGTGGCAGTGACATGGCTCGGGTTCCTCAGATCTCGATGCACGTACGGAGCGCGGTGCCCGTGCGCATCTGGTCGAGGGCCTCGTTGATGTCGGTGAGCGGCACCCGGTGCGTGATGAGCCCCTCCAGATCGATGCGGCCGGCCCGCCACAGCGCGATGGTCCGCTCGTAGGAGGTGAGGACGTCGCCGCCGCCGTACATGGAGGGCAGGATGCGCTTCTCGTCGAAGAACAGCTCGAACATGTTGAGCTGGAGGAAGTCGTCCATGGCGCCCGCGCCGACGACGACGAGGGTGCCGCCGCGCCGGGTGTTCTCGTACGCGGTGCGGGCGGTGGCGGACTTGCCGACGACCTCGAAGACGTAGTCGAACCCCTCGCCGCCGGTGACCTGTTGCTTGGCGTCGGGCAGCTCGTCGGGGGAAACGGCCCTAGTGGCACCGAACTTGAGGGCGGACTCGCGCCGGGAGGCGACCGGGTCGACGGCGACTATCTCGGCCGCACCCTTGAGCCGCGCCCCCTGGATCGCGGATATGCCGACCCCTCCGCACCCGATGACGGCGACGGACGAACCGGCCGCCACATCGGCGGTGTTGAGGGCGGCGCCGAGTCCGGTGGTCACTCCGCAGCCGATGAGCGCGGCGATGTCGAAGGGCACGTCGTCGGGGATCGGGACGGCGCATCCGGCGTCGACGACGACCTCCTCGGTGAAGGTGCCGGTGCCGGCGAAGCCGAACAGGTCGCCGCCGGGGCGCTTGAAGTTGGGGGTGCCGGCGTTCATGAACCCGGCCAGGCACAGCTCGGTCTGGCCGCGCTTGCAGGCGGGGCAGACGCCGCAGGCGGGCAGCCAGCAGACGACGACCCGGTCCCCGGCCTTCAGGTCGCTCACGCCTTCGCCGACTTCGAGGATCTCCCCGGCGCCCTCGTGTCCCGGCACGAAGGGCGCGGGCTGCGGCAGGACGCCGCTCATCGCGGACAGGTCCGAGTGGCACAGCCCGGTGGCCCGTACCCGGATCCTGACCTTGCCCGGGCCGAAGCCCACCGCCTCGACGTCGTCGAGGACCTCCAGCTTGTCCTGGCCGATCTCGTGCAGTACGGCTGCGCGCATGGTGCGGCTCCCCTCAGATCATGCGGAGTTCAGGAGTGTGCGACGACGGTGTCGGCGAGGACGGGCGCGTCGTCCCGTTCGACGGCGCTGACGGCCAGGCGGGTCTCGGTGGGCGTGTGCCACATGCGGATGCGCAGGGTCTCGCCCGGGTAGACGACACCGGCGAACCGGGTGTCGTACGACCGCACGCGCGTCACGTCCCCGCCGAACAGCGTGTCGACGACGGCCTTGAGCGCGATCCCGTAGGTGCACAGGCCGTGCAGGATCGGCCGCTCGAACCCGGCGACCTTGGCGAACTCGGGGTCGGCGTGCAGCGGGTTCCAGTCGCCGGAGAGGCGGTAGAGCAGCGCCTGGTCGGGGCGAACGGCCCGCTCGACGACCCGGTCCGGCTCACCGGCGGGCGGTTCGAGCCGACCGGACGGCCCCCGGCCCCCACCCCAACCACCCTCCCCCCGGACGAAGATCTGCGCGTCATTGGTCCACAACGGGCCCTCGGCGTCGGTGACTTCGGTGCGCATGACGAGGACGGCGGCCTTGCCCTTGTCGTAGATCGCGGCGATCCGGCCGGTGGCGGTCGCGGTGCCGTCGACGGGGAGGGGGCGGTGGATGGTCAGCGACTGTCCGCCGTGCAGGACGCGGGCCAGGTCGACCTCGATGCCGGGCATGGACAGGCCGCTGATCACGCCGGGCGAGCCGGAACCGGCGACGGTCGCGAAGCTCGGCAGGACGTGCAGCCGGGACTCCAGGGTGTAGCGCAGTTCGTCGGGGTCGGTGGCGGGGCTGGCCTTGTCGGGGTTCGCGCCCGCGCCGATGCCGAGGTGGTAGAGCTGCACGTCCTTGGAGTTCCAGGAGATCTCGCCGGAACGGGGTTCAGCGGCAAGGGCCTTGGCGGCGTCGATGGGCAAGGCGGCTCCCTCGGGTTCGGAGTCGGGCTCAGAGACCCCGGTACGGCCGTCCGCACCGTCGGCCGCACCGAGGTCGTCACGGGCCGATCTAGAACGCGTTCCAGTCCGGCGCCCCCTGTATAGCCCAGCGCACGGAAGTTGTGAAGACTACTGACGGAGTGTCAGCTGACGATGCCTTCTCGGCTTCGGGCACCGTGACATTTGTCCTGCGGGAATCCGTACGACCGGCTCTGCCGCGCGGGTCGGTGGGGTTCGTAGCGTGGAGCCATGACACAGGGGAAGCAAGGGACAAAGAAGAGGCGGCACTGGTGGGGCCCGGCGTCCTGCCGTCTCGAGGCGCGCCAGGCCCGCAAGTCGTCGGAGACACCCGGCCCACCGCCCACCGGGTTCACGCTCCTCCCCTGGCTGCTGCTGGGGATGGGCGCGTTCTCCAACCTCTTCCAGGCGGGCACGCGGCAGCCGGTGCTCGGCGGCATCGGCCTGTTCGTCTTCAACTCCCTCTACATCTACGTCGTCTTCCGCGCTTTCACGAAACAGACCCGGGAGGCCCGCTCGACCCGGGTGGCCCTGGTCCTCATGGGCGTGCTCACCTGCGCGCTGGCCCTCGGCTACGGCGGCAGCTGGCTGTACTTCTTCCCCCTGCTGGGCCTGGCCACCGGAGCCGTCACCCGCGGGCCGTGGCTCGGCAGGACCGGCCTGGCCCTGACCGCGCTGGCGGCGGCCGTGGCCTCGTACCGGGAGGGCTGGGACGCGGTGAACATCGCCTACGCCACGTTCCTGTCGACGATGGTGACGGCGGCGATCCTGTCGCTGTCCGAGGCGGTACGGGAACTGCGCGCCGCCCGTGAGGAGTTGGCCCGGCGCGCGGTCGAGGAGGAGCGGCTGCGCTTCTCCCGCGATCTGCACGACCTGCTCGGCCACACCATGTCCGTGATCGTGGTCAAGTCGGAGGCGGCCCGCCGCCTGGCCCCCCGCGACCTGGACGCGGCCGTCGCCCAGATCACCGACATCGAGTCCGTCGGCCGCCAGGCCCTCACGGAGATCCGCGAGGCGGTGACGGGCTACCGCGAGGGCAGCCTGAGCACGGAGCTCGACCGGGCGAGGTCGGTCCTGGAGGCCGCGGGCGTGCAGCCGGTGGTCCACCACTCCGGCCCGCCGCTCGCGGCCCAGACGGAGGCGTTGCTGGGGTGGGTGGTCCGGGAGGCGGTGACCAATGTGGTGCGGCACGGGCGGGGGGTCGCTCGGTGCGAGATCTCGGTGGAGGGGGAGGTCGGGAGGGTTCGGCTGCGGGTGACGGACGACGGGGGCGGGTGCGGCGGCACGGCCACGGCGGGGAGCGGCGTCGGAGTCGGCGCCGGGAAGACGCGCGAGCCCGACGGTACGGCCACCGCGGGAAGCGGCATCGGAGCCGGTGCCGGGGAGACGGGCGAGGGCGGCACACGAACCGGCACCGGCTTGCGGGGGCTTCGGGAGCGGCTCGCGGTGGCGGGGGGCCGGTTGGAGGCCGGAGCGGGAGCTCGGGGCGGGTTCGTGGTCACGGCGGAGCTGCCGGTGGGGGTGGGGGACGCCGGGCACGTGGTGACGTCGGCCGGTCCGGCCAGCGAGAGGGTGTCCGTGCCCACGGGGACATGACCCCGCACATGACCCGCACCCCACGCGCACATGACCCGCACCCCACCCGCAATTGCCCCCGCGCGCCCAGCCCCGCACCCCACCCGCAATTGCCCCCCGCCCAGAGCCGCACCCCACCCCCGCACATGACCCGCACCCCACCCGCACATGACCCGCACCCCACCCGCAATTGCCCCCGCGCACCCAGCCCCGCAGCCCACCCGCAATTACCCCCCGCGCACCCAGCCCCGCACCCCAACCGCACACGCCCCCCACGCCCAGCCCCGCACCCCACCCGCACATGCCCCCGCGCGCCCAGCGCCGCAGGCGAGCGCGTCCTACCCTTGGGCCGTGAACGAGATGCCGCGGGACTATCGGCCCGCCAAGTCCATCCGGGTCCTCCTCGCGGAGGATCAGGGCATGATGCGGGGCGCGCTCGCGCTGTTGCTCGGGATGGAGGCGGACATCGAGGTCGTCGCGCAGGTGGCGGCCGGTGACCTCATCGTGGACGCCGCGCTGACGCACCGTCCCGACGTCGCGCTCCTCGACATCGAACTGCCGGGCAAGAGCGGCCTGGACGCCGCCGCCGAGCTCCGCGACCAGGCCCCCGACTGCCGGGTGCTGATCCTGACCACCTTCGGCCGCCCCGGCTATCTGCGCCGGGCCATGGAGGCCGGGGCCGCCGGTTTCCTGGTGAAGGACGGCCCCGTGGAGGAACTGGCCTCGTCGATCCGCCGGGTGCTGACCGGCGAGACGGTCATCGATCCCGCCCTCGCCGCGGCCGCCCTCAGCGCCGGTCCCAACCCGCTGACGGCTCGTGAGTGCGAGGTCCTGAGCACCTCGGCGGACGGCGCGACGGTCGCCGACATCGCCGTCGCCCTGCACCTGTCGGAGTCCACGGTCCGCAACTACCTCTCCTCCGCGATCGGCAAGACAGGCACCCGCAACCGGACCGAGGCCCTGCGGGAGGCCCGTCAGCAGGGGTGGTTGTAGGGGTCGGCGGGAGACGCTGCACGACCGCCGGGCTACGCCGCCACCCGCGGCCTCGCAGCCGACGCCGCCGCCACCGCCGTCTCCAGAGGGTCCTCGGACGGTCGGCCGAGGAGTTCGGCGAGGTCGGGGTGGGTGCCGTCCAGGAAGCCGTGCCGTACGGCGGTCGCGATCGAGGCGAGCATGGGCGGCTGGAACGGCAGCAGCCCAGGCGTCTCGTCGAGGAGCCTGCGCCGGTACTCGCCCAGGCCGATGCCCCGGTGCGGGACCCCGAGCCGGCCGGCCACGTCCGCCGCCGTGATCGGCGTACCGACCAACTCGTGGACGCGCCCGGCATGGCGGGCCGGGTCCGCCGCCACGACCGCCGCGGCCTCGGCGAGGTCGGCCCGCGTGACCGCGGCGAGCGCGCCGTCGCCGAACGCCGACTCCACGCCCGCCCCGTCGGCCGACCACATCAGCAGCCCGCCGAAGAGCTCGGCGTACAGCCCGTTGCGCAGGATCGTCCACGGCAGGCCCGACGCGCGCAGCAGCCGCTCCGTCGCGCGGTGGGCCAGCGCGAAGCCGAGATGGTCACCGGCGCCCGCCAGGCTCGTGTAGACGACGTGCCGTACGCCGTCCCGCACGGCCGCGTCGACCGCCGCCGTGTGTCGTGCGACGACTTGGTCGTCCTCGGCGTAGCCGGCGGAGACCAGCACCAGGGTGGTCACCCCGGTGAGGTCGATGCCGGCGGGATCGTCGAAGTCGAGCCTTCTCATCCCCTCGCCCGGGGTGCGGCTGCCGCCGGTCGCGGTCGCACCGCCCGTTCGCAGTGCCGCGAGCGTGGCCGAGCCGAGGCCGCCGTTCGCTCCGGTCACCAGAATCATGCCGGTCATGTCTCCCCCGTCGTGGATCTGCGCGGTGACTACGCTTGATCCTTGCCCGGCCAACTACCGCCCACAAGGAGGCAGTTCCATGTCACCCACGCACACGGAGGTAACCACCGCGCCCGCCCCGCCCCTCACCACCGCCCCGGCCGACCTCGACCCCTGCGGCCACGAGGACCACCCCGACTGCGGCATCCGTGACGTCCTCGACCGCATCGGCGACAAGTGGTCCGTGTACGTGATCGTCGAACTCGCCTCCGGCCCGCGCCGGTTCCGGGAGTTGCAGCGCGCGATCCACGGCATCTCCCAGCGCATGCTCACCCTCACCGTGCGCCGCCTGGAACGCGACGGTCTCGTCCTGCGCACCGTCTACCCGACCGTCCCGGCCCAGGTCGACTACCGCCTCACCGAGACCGGCAGCAGCCTCACCCACCTGGTCAAGGCCCTCACCGACTGGTCCCTGACCCACCGCCCCGTCATCGCCGAGGCCCGCGACGCCTACGACCGCACCCACCCGGACCACGACATCCACTGAACGCCGGCCGCGCCCGCACCGCGTGTCGCCGGCGCCGGCCGGGACGGACACCCCCGTGCCCCGCCCAGGCCGGCCCCGACCGGCCTTCTCCCCTACCTGACCGCCGTCACATCGGCCGTCCCGTATCCGGTGCCCTTCGGTGCCAGGCACACGAACCAGTCCACGGGTGAGCCCTTCGCCGTACGGATCGCCGCCTGGTCGGTGCTGACCTCGGTGTCCTGGCCCGGGCGATCGACCTTCGTCTTCGTGCCGTCCCTCCAGGTGCAGGTGACCTGCTCGGCGTCCTTGCCGACCATGCCGACGACCAGGCGTTGCACATGCTCGTTTGTCGTCCTGAAGGGAATCGCGGCGGATTGGACGTCCGTGCTCCCCATGGGGTCGTCGGCCGCCTCGAAGGCGTCCTCGTAGACGCCCCGGCGGTTGTCCCGGTCGGCGCTGTCGCCGTCGCTGAAGAACGTGACGTACGAGCTCTTGCCGATCAGTTCGGAGGCCTTGGTCACGCCCGTGGGGACGTCGCCGTACTCGCCCATCGCCGCCAGCTGGCCCGCGGCCTCGGCCTCGCTCCTCGGGGCCGCCCAGACGTCGATGAAGACCCGCCACTCCTTGCCGTCCTCGACGCCGGTCCGGAGCGTCGTGCGCTGGGGGGTGTAGAGGTCCGCCCGGGTCGCCGTGGGGGCCTGGGTGGCCGGTGGTGTCACCGTGCCGCTCCCGCCCGGCAGCCCCGCCACCGCGAGCGTCGCCGAGGAGCCGGCGATCACCAGAGCGGTGGCCGCGGCCACCGCCCAGCGGCGGGCCTTGCGGCGGCGGCCGCCCCGGATCACCGCCTCGTAAGGGGCTATGCCGATCTCGACCTCGTCCGTGGCGTCGGCCAGCAGGAGGGTGATGTCGCTGTTCGCCATGTCGTGGTTCGTCTCCCGGTCCGCGCTCATCACTTCCGCCCTCCCTGCGTCACCATGTCGGCCAGCCCCGGTATGGCGCGGAGTTTCGCGATCCCCTTGGCCGCGTTGCTCTTCACCGAGCCGACGGAACAGCCCATCGCCTCGGCGGTCTGGGTCTCGGTCAGGTCCTCCCAGTAGCGCAGGACCACGGCCTCGCGCTGCCGCGGCGGCAGTTGGGCCAGCGCCTTCAGCAGAGCGCTGCGGTCCTCGGCCTGCGCGATGCGGTCACCGGTGTCGGCGATCTCGCGGACCAGTCCCGAGTCGTCCTTGGGAGCCAGGAACTCCCTGAGCTTTCTGCGGTGTTTTCTCGCGTGCGCGTTGATCATCACGCGCCGTACGTACGCCTCCGGGTCGTCGGCCGAGCCGACTCTGCGCCAGGCCACGTAGACCTGTTCCAGGGTCGACTGGACCAGGTCCTCCGCGGCGTGCTGCTCCCCCGTGAGGAGAAATGCCGTCCTCATCAGCCGCGGCCAGCGGCCGATGACGAAGCTCTGGAACTCAGCGTCCCGAGCCTCCTTGCGATCCCCCATGGGCACCTCCTAGATGTTCAAAGGAGTCCATGGGCCCCTCGGACCGTTGCCTCAGTTCGAGGACTTTTTCGACGGCGCCGCCACCACCCTCCGGGGCAGCCACACCAGCATGAGCAGCACCCCGCCGATCAGCACCCCGGTCCCCGTGCGGAACACCAGCGCGTACCCGTCGGTGAGCGCCTCCGCCGTCGCCCGGTCCCCCGTGCGCGACGCCGCGACCGTCGACATCACCGCGAGCCCCAGCGAGCCGCCCATGGTGCGCGAGGTGTTGACCAGCCCCGACACCAGCCCGGCCTCCCCGGGCGCCGCCCCCGACGTGGCCAGTGCGGCCAGCGGTGTCGTCGCCAGGCCCGCGCCCAGCATCATCAGGATGCCGGGGCACATGACCGTCACCACGTACCCGGCGTCGACGCTCATCGTCGACTGCCAGGCGAACCCGGCCACCGCCACGCACGTCCCCAGGACCGCCGCCATGCGCGCGCCCACGGCCCGCATCAGCCGCGGTGCCGTCTTGGAGCCCAGGATCACGGCGAGCGAGCTGGGCACGAGGGCGAGCCCGGCCTCCAGCGGCGAGTAGCCGAGGACGTTCTGGGCGTACAGCGTCATGAAGAACCACATGCAGAACATCGCCGAGCCGGACAGGAACATCGCCACGTTCGCCGCGGCCACCGACCGGACGCGGAGCAGCCCGAGCGGCATCAGCGGGGCGGCCGTACGCGCCTCGACGGCGAGGAAGAGCCCGATCAGCGCGAGCCCGGCGAGCAGCGGCACCACCGTCGCCGCCGACGCCCACCCCGAGGCTTCCGTCCCGGAGATGCCGTACGCCAGTGTGGCCAGCCCCGCAGTCACCAGCACCGCGCCGGGCAGGTCGAGCCGCCGCCCGTCCCCGGCCCGGCTCTCGTTCAGCCACCACAGGGCGCCGAGGAGCACGACGGCCCCGACCGGCACGTTGATCAGCAGGGTCCAGCGCCACGACCACGCGTCCACCAGCGCCCCGCCGACCAGGCCGCCCGCCGCGCCGCCGCCTCCGCCGACCGCGGTCCAGGTGGCTATGGCACGCGCGCGTGCGGGTCCCTCCGGGACGGCGGAGGTGACGATCGTCAGCGTCGAGGGCGCGAGCACCGCCGCGCCGAGCCCCTGCGCGGCCCGCGCCGGCAGCAGCTGCCAGCCCTCCTGGGCGAGGCCGCCGGCGAGCGAGGCCAGCGTGAACAGACCGAGCCCGACGAGGAACATCCGCTTGCGCCCGTACAGGTCCCCGGCCCGCCCGCCGAGCAGCATGAACCCGGCGAAGGCGATCGCGTACGCGTTCACGACCCATTGCAGCCCGGAGGCGCTCATACCCAGATCGGCCCGTATCGAGGGCAGCGCCACGTTCACCACGGACACGTCCAGCACGACGAGGAACTGTCCGGCGCACGCGAGCGCCACCACCACCCAGGCGGGCGGGGCGGTACGGCGAGGGGGCGCGACGGTGATCGGGACTTCGGCGGCTCGGGACATGGGCGTCATACTCTCAACCGCTCTGCGCCCCTGGCATCGGGATTTGGGTCTAGGTCCAGGGCCCTCGGCCCGTGGTCCCAGTGTCAAGAGAAGATAAAGAAATCGTTAGTGGCTCGAAGCATCGGAATAGTTGCCCCGGCACACCGAGTTCATTGCACACATGAGACTTACGCCGACCGACCAGCCCGCCCGCACCGCAAGCGGCGCCGTCGTCCCGGTGCTCGCGTTCGCGGGCATCGTCGTCGCGGTGATGCAGACCCTGCTCGTCCCCGTCATCAAGGACCTGCCGCAGCTGCTGGACACCGCCCCCAGCAACGCCACCTGGGTCCTGACCTCGACCCTGCTCTCCGGCGCCGTCGCCACCCCGATCATGGGCCGTCTCGGCGACCTGTACGGCAAGCGCCGCATGCTGATCGCCAGCCTCTCGGTCATGGTGGTCGGCGCCCTCGTCAGCGCGCTCACCAGCGACCTGCTCCTGATGATCACCGGCCGCACCCTCCAGGGCTTCGCCATGGGCGCGATCCCCCTCGGCATCGGCCTGATGCGCGACATGCTGCCCCGCGAGAAGCTCGGCTCGGCGATGGCCCTGATGAGCTCCTCCATCGGCGTCGGGGGCGGCCTCGCCCTCCCCCTCGCGGCCCTGATCGCCCAGCACGCCGACTGGCACGCCCTCTTCTACGGCGCCGCGGGCCTCGGCGCGCTCTCCATCGTGCTCACCCTGCTCGTCGTACCGGAATCGACGATGCGCGCGGAAGGCACCTTCGACCTCCTCGGCGCCCTCGGCCTCTCCACCGGCCTGGTCCTCTTCCTGCTGCCCATCACCAAGGGCAGCGACTGGGGCTGGACGTCCGGCACCACGCTCGGCCTGTTCGCCGCGTCCGCCGTCGTCCTCGTCCTGTGGGGCGTCTACGAGCTCCGCGCCGCGGCCCCCCTCGTCGACCTGCGCACCACGGCCCGCCCCGCGGTCCTCTTCACCAACCTGGCCTCGATCATGGTCGGTGTCTCGTTCTACGTCGTCTCGCTCGTCCTTCCCCAGCTGCTCCAGCTCCCGAAGGCCACCGGCTACGGCCTCGGCCAGTCCATGGTCGTCGCCGGTCTGCTGGTCGCCCCGCTGGGCCTGACGATGATGTTCACGGCGCCCGTCTACGCCCGCCTGTCCGCGAAGTACGGCCCCAAGTTCACCCTCATCCTCGGCATGCTGATCATCGCGATCGGCTACGGCGCGGGCCTCGGCCTGATGAGCGCGGCCTGGCAGAGCCTGGTCATCGCGGTCGTGCTGGGCGCGGGCATCGGCCTCGCGTACTCCTCGCTGCCCGCCCTGATCGTCGGCGCGGTGCCCGCGTCGGAGACGGGTGCGGCGAACGGCCTCAACACCCTGATGCGGTCCATCGGTACGTCGGTGTCCAGCGCCGTCATCGGCATGGTCCTCGCCAACACCGCGAACACCGTGAACGGCGTCGAGATCCCCACGATGCACGGCTTCCGCGTCTCGTTCCTCATCGCGACGGGCGCGGTCGGGGTGGGCCTGCTGATGGCCCTGTTCCTCCCCAAGCCCGACCGCGCGCCGCGGCTCAACGCGAGCAGCGAGGAGGACGCGAACCTGGAGCGCGCGGAGGCGGTGCTGCGCTGCTTCCGCGGGCGGGTCCTCGGCGCCGACGGTTCGCCTGTCGCGCGTGCGAAGGTGACGCTCATCGACCGGCGGGGGCGGCAGGCGGGGGCGACGCTGTCCGAGGAGGACGGGAGCTATGCGCTCGCCGTTCCGGCGGAGGGGGCGTACGTGCTCGCCGCGAAGGCCTCCGGCCATGGGCCGCTTGCTTCGTCGGCCACGCATGCGGGGGATGAGAGTGCCGTGGACGTGGATCTTTCTTTGCCCGGGGAGACGGTGACCGCGTAAGGGTTCGTTGTCGGGTGCGGGTCCACTGTGGCTGGTCGCGCAGTTCCCCGCGCCCCTAAGGGCCCTTGACCTGCACCCCCGTCACCTGCGTGATGGGGGTGTGGTGCACCATGGGCGCCCATGACCCCGTACGACCGAAAGGGACCCCCATGACCGCCTCGGCACCCAAGCCCGAGATCCTCGCCGCGTTCGAGGGTGCCAAGGGGTTCATGCCCGTGCACGAAGGGCTTGCCCTGTACGAGGCGGCCGTCGATGCCGGGCGGCTCGGGCTCCCCCTCCTCGAAGTCGGTACGTACTGCGGGCGTTCCGCGATCCTCCTCGCGGACGCGGCGCGCGCGGCCGGGGTGACGGCGCTGACCGTCGACCATCACCGGGGCAGCGAGGAGCAGCAGCCGGGCTGGGAGTACCACGACCCGGAGACGGTCGACCCCGAACTCGGGCTGATGGACACGCTGCCGACGTTCCGCCGCACCCTGCACCGGGCGGGCCTGGAGGACCACATCGTCGCCCTCGTCGGCCGCTCCCCGCAGGTGGCGAAGATCTGGAACTCGCCGCTCGGCCTCGTCTTCATCGACGGCGGCCACACCGACGAGCACGCGAGCGCGGACTACGAGGGGTGGGCCCCGCACGTCGCCGAGGGCGGGCTGCTCCTCATCCACGACGTGCATCCGGACCCGAAGGACGAGTTCACCGGGCAGGCGCCGTACCGGATCTATCTGCGGGCGCTGGAGTCCGGCGCCTTCACGGAGGTCTCGGCGACCGCCACGCTGCGCGTGCTGCGGCGCACGGGCGTGGGTATCTGAAGGGCTTCAGGGCTTCACGTTGATGTCGATGTCGACCGGGGTCTGGATGACGTTGCCGGTGCCGACGCCCGGCTGGTTGTAGACGTAGTCGACGGCGCAGGCGTCCTCCGGCGGAGTGCAGGGGAACGGGTCGGCCTGGGCCGCGGGCGCGCCCAGGGCGACGGTCGCGGCGACGGTGACGGTCGTGAGAGCGCCGGCTATGACGCGCACATGTGATCTCATGGGCGATTCTTCGCATACCGCCCAGCCGTGAGCGACGCCGGTGTGCCGTTCGGATGAAACGACCCGCCCGGCGTACACCACCCCGCCTCGCCACTCACCCGCCGCTAGGGTGGCTGTCGTGTCGTACGTAGGCCCGGACTTCGATCCTCCCCAGCCCCGCCGTCCCAGGCGCCGCCCTCTCACGGTCGCGGTGGCCGCTCTCGTGCCGGGCGCGCTGCTCGGCTGGCTGGTGTACGAGGCGGTGGGCGGGTCGGGTGGCGGCGCGAGCGAGGCCGTGGGGACGCCGACCTCCTTGTCGAGCGCGCCGGCCTCGGCTTCCGGCCCCAGGACGACCAAGGCGACCGACGACGCGAAGCCGAGCCCTAGCCCGAGTCCGGCTCCGAGCAAGACCACCTCCGCCCCGGCCGCCTCCGGCCCTCTCAAGGGCAAGGTCGTCGTCATCGACCCCGGGCACAACCCGAGCAACTTCCAGCACACGGCCGAGATCAACAAGAAGGTGAACATCGGCACGAACTGGAAGGAATGCGATACGACGGGCACGTCCACCAATTCCGGTTACACCGAGGCCAAGTTCACCCTCGACGTCGCCCACCGGCTGCGCACGCTCCTCGAACAGCAGGGCGCCACGGTGAAGTTGACCCAGGACGGCGACCGGCCGTACGGCCCGTGCGTCGACGAGCGGGCCCGTATCGGCAACAACGCCCACGCCGACGCCGTCGTCTCCGTCCACGCCGACGGCGCGGGCGCGGGCCAACGCGGCTTCCACGTCATCCTCCCGGGCAGCGTCCACGCGGGCGCCGCCGACACCCGGCCGATCGTCGCCTCCTCCGCGGATCTCGGCGAGCGCATCGCGGGCAGTTTCGTCCGCGTCACGGGCAGCGCCCCCTCCAACTACGTCGGCGACGGCACCGGCCTCGTCACGCGTAAGGACCTGGGCGGTCTCAATCTGTCAACGGTTCCCAAGGTGTTCATCGAGTGCGGCAACATGCGCGATACCAAGGACGCGGCACAGCTGACCAGCGGTGCCTGGCGGCAGAAGGCGGCGCAGGGAATCTCTGAAGGAATCGTGAGTTTCCTGCGCGGCTAGCGGTTCGCGGGTTGATCCCTGCGGACAGCCTCGTCGGACGGACGATAAGGTCGTCTTTACGATGAGGGGCCACCCCCGCGCTTCACACCGGGGCCTGACGGCGACATGGTGACAGCGACGCCTCCAGCGAGCCGATGACGAGACGACTGAACCGAAGGACCTTGAAGTGAATATCCGCTCCCTCACTAGAGGCGACGGCGTGGTGATCGGAGCAGCGGTGTTGCTGTTCATCGCGTCCCTCCTCGACGTTGCCAGCTGCGACGGCCCCTACTGTGGCAGCGTCGATGCTCCGAACGCGTGGGGCTTGAGCCTCGGTCTCGGGCTCGGTACTTACATGACCGGCGTGGTCGGCGGCGCACTCGTTGTGCTCGCCCGGCTTCTGCCCCAGCCTCGCAAGGTCGCGGGCCTGGACCTGGGTACCGTCGGTGTTGCCCTCACGGTCGCGGCCGCCTGGGCGCTGCTGTGGTGGACGATCGACGCGGACGGCGCGGGCGCCGGTCTCATCCTCGGCATGATCGCCGCGCTGCTCCTCGCCGGCGGCGCCATTGCCACCCCTCTCGTCCCCGCCCTCAAGGGCGCCCTCCTCCCCGCCCAGGGCCCCGCCGCCCCCCAGCCCTACGGCGCCCAGCCGCAGGGCGGTTACGGCTACCCCGGCGCCGGTGCCCCGCAGCCCGGTCAGCCCTACGGCGGTGGCCAGCCGCAGCCGACGGCCCCGTTCAACGCCGGCCAGCCGCAGCCGCAGCCGGGTCAGCCCACGCAGGCGGCGTCGGACTTCTCCCCGTTCTGGTTCGCCGTACCCGTCCCGCGCCCCCTCTTCGCCGAGGACGGCTCGCAGACGCCGATCGCCGAACTGGCGCCGGGCACCTGGTACCTGGCCGTCGAGCAGCGCGGCCCGGCCCTGGTCGCCCAGACGCAGGACGGCCGCCGTGGCGTGCTGCAGGACACCTCGGGCATCCAGCGCGGCTGAGCCCGGAGCGACAACCAACGCACGGCCCCTCTCCCTTCCGGGTGAGGGG
Organism: Streptomyces sp. NPDC057280; assembly: GCF_042668605.1. Taxonomy (NCBI): domain Bacteria; kingdom Bacillati; phylum Actinomycetota; class Actinomycetes; order Kitasatosporales; family Streptomycetaceae; genus Streptomyces; species Streptomyces sp. NPDC057280. The sequence continues at coordinate 900,002 of NZ_JBHUYR010000002.1, read as the reverse complement.
CCGTTGTCGTACAGTCGCCTCCCTCGACCGGAGTCTGACGTACCGTCAGGAGGCAGGCATGCGGCTCGGTCTCGCGCTCGGCTACTGGGGGCGTGGCCCCAACCCGGAGCACGTTCCGCTCGCGCAGGAAGCCGAGCGGCTCGGTTACGACTCCGTGTGGACCGCCGAGTCCTGGGGATCGGACGTCTTCACGCCCCTCACCTGGATCGCCGCCCACACCACAACGATCAAGCTCGGCACGGCCGTTGCCCAGATGGCGGCCCGCTCCCCCACCACCACCGCCATGCACGCCCTCACCCTCGACCACCTCTCCGGCGGCCGCATGATGCTCGGGCTGGGGCTGTCCGGGCCGCAGGTGGTCGAGGGCTGGTACGGCCGCCCGTTCCCCACGTCGCCGCTGACCGCGACGCGCGAGTACGTCGACGTCGTACGCCAGGTCCTGCGCCGCGAGGGCCCCGTCGAGCTGGCCGGCCGCTTCCACGCCCACCCCTACACCGGCCCCGACGCCACCGGCCTCGGCAAACCCCTCAAGCCCATCACCCACCCCCTCCGCCCCGGCCGCCTCCCGGTCCTCCTCGGTGCCGAGGGCCCCAGGAACATCGCCCAGACCACCCGTATCGCCGACGGCTGGCTCCCCCTGTACTGGTCCCCCACCCGCCCCGAGGTGTACGAGGCCTCGCTCGCCGAGGCGCCCGACGGCTTCCTCGTCGCGCCGATGGCCCAGGTCCGCGTCTGTGACGACGTACGCGAGGGGCTGCTGCCCGTGAAGACCATGCTCGGCTTCTACATCGGGGGCATGGGCCACGCCCGCCGCAACTTCCACGCCGACCTCATGGCCCGCATGGGGTACGAGGAGGAGGCGCGCCGGATTCAACGGCTGTTCCTCGAAGGCCGCAGGGAGGAAGCGGTGCTGGCCGTCCCCGACGCCTTCGCCGACGAGATCTCTCTCGTCGGCCCGCGTGAACGCATCGCCGAGCGGCTGGAGTCGTGGCGCAAGGGGCCCGTGACGGACCTGCTGGCCCTCTCCCCCGACCGGGAGTCGCTGCGCGTGCTGGCGGAGCTGAACTCCTGAGGGCAGCCGTTCGGGTTTCATATAGCATCCGGCGGCAATCCGAAAGGCATGTCTCGATACAGAAGCGGTAATCGAGCCGGCGCGGTCATAGCGATCGTCGCCGACGTCATGGCCCTCATCCTGGGCCTGTGGATTCTGATGTACCTGTTGGACGCCAACCGTGCCAACGAGCTGGTGCAGTTCGTCCACAACGTGGCCAACTGGCTGGCCGGCTGGTCGCGCGACCTGTTCACCTTCGACGAGGCCTGGGCCCGCGTGGTCGCGGGTTACGGCCTGGCAGCGGTGGTCTACCTGTTCGTCGGCCACGCGATCGCCGGACGGATGACGCGGCACTGACCACCCGCCCGGCTGTTCACGGGGATCAGGCGCAGCAGTCCGGATCCAGCCCCCTCGGCAGCTGCTCCCCGCCGAACACCGTGCAGGTCGCCTCGTCGCCGCCCAGCGCGGCGACCGCGAGCAGCAGCGATCCGGCCGTCCAGGTCGTGAGTTCCCGCGGCCAGATCGCGTCGTCCTCGAAGACGTAGCCCGTCCAGTACAGGCCGGACTCCTCGTCCCGCAGGTGCTGGATGGACTGGAGGATCTCCAGCGCGCGGTCGGACTCGCCCATCGCCCAGAGGGCCAGGGCGAGTTCGGCCGACTCGCCGCCCGTCACCCACGGGTTGGGGACGACGCAGCGCACCCCGAGCCCGGGGACGACGAAGCGCTCCCAGTCCTTCTCCACCCGGGACTTGGCCTCCGCGCCCGTCAACGCGCCGCCCAGGACGGGGTAGTACCAGTCCATGGAGTAGCGGTCCTTGTCCAGGAACCGCTCCGGGTGGCGGCGGATCGCGTGGCGCAGGGCTCCTACCGCCAACTCCCAGTCCGGTTGCGGCTCTTCGCGCTGTTCGGCGATGGCCAGGGCGCAGCGCAAGGCGTGGTGGATGGACGAGGAACCGGTCAGCAGCGCGTCCGTCGTGAAGCTGCCGTCCTCCTCGCCCTTCCAGCCGATCTGGCCGCCGGGCTGCTGCAGCCGCAGCACGTACTCCATCGCCGCGTAGACCGACGGCCACATGCGGTCCAGGAAGGTGTCGTCGCCCGTCGAGAGGTAGTGGTGCCACACCCCTACGGCGATGTAGGCGACGAAGTTGGTCTCGCGGCCCCGGTCGGTGACGTCCGCGAAGTCCCCGTCCCGGTACGCGGCGTACCAGGAGCCGTCCGCGTTCTGGTGCCGGGCCAGCCACTCGTACGCCCGCTCCGCCGCCTCGTGTTCGCCGGCCGCGTCGAGGGCCATCGCGGCCTCGGTGTGGTCCCACGGGTCGAGGTGGTGGCCGCGGAACCACGGGATCGCGCCGTCCTCGCGCTGTACGGCGAGGATGCCGGCGACGGTCGCGGCGGCCTGCTCGGCGGTCAGCACCCCGGGCAGGACGAGGTGTTCTGTCCGGGGAGTGGTCACTTGGCGTCCACCCGCGGCAGGTGCGGCTTGGTCGCGTAGGCCACGAAGCTCTTGCCGATCAGAGGGTTGAGGGCCTGCTCGGCGACCCGGGTCGCGAGCGGTTTCTTCATGATGTCCCAGACCAGGAGCTTGTGGTACGCCTTCACCGGCAGCGCCTTGTCGTTGTCGACGCCGAACGCGCACTTCAGCCACCAGTACGGCGAGTGCAGCGCGTGCGCGTGGTGGGTGCCGTACGGCTTGAGGCCGGCCTCACGGATCTTCGCGAGCAGTTCGTCCGCCTTGTAGATGCGGATGTGGCCGCCCTCGACCTCGTGGTAGGCGTCGGACAGCGCCCAGCAGACCTTCTCGGGGCCGTAGCGCGGGACGGTGACGGCGATCCGGCCGCCGGGCTTGAGCACCCGGACCATCTCGGCGAGGACGCCCTTGTCGTCCGGGATGTGCTCCATGACCTCGGAGATGATCACGACGTCGAAGGACTCGTCCGGGAACGGGAGCGCGAGGGCGTCGCCCTCCATGGCGGTGGCGGTGGCGCCCTCGGGGGCCTCGCCGGCCTCCTTCATCGCCGCGAACCACTTCGCGACCTCGCGGATCTCCTCGGCGTTCTGGTCCAGGGCGACGACCTGGGCGCCGCGCCGGTAGCACTCGAACGCGTGCCGGCCGGCTCCGCAGCCGAGGTCCAGGACGCGGTCGCCCGGGGCGAGCGGGAACCGGGAGAAGTCGACGGTCAGCACGTGGCCCTGCTTTCGGATGAGATGCCTGCAACAGTCACTGAGGCCGCGGAGCGGCCTGGAAGCGTGGTCGCGGAGCGGGCCATCGCGTCTCGGTATCTGGCGACCGTTCCCTCGGCGGCTCTGGCCCAGGTGAACTTCGCCAGTACCCGCTCACGCCCGGCCGAGCCGAGTCGCGCTCTCAAGGCCGGGTCGCTCAGCAACCGGCCCAGTCCAGCGGCCAGCGCCCCCGCGTCGCCGGGCGGGACGGCGAGGCACGTCTCGCCGTCGGGGCCGGCGACCTCGGGGATCGCTCCGCCGGTCGTCGCGAGGAGCGGCGTTCCCGTGGCCATGGCTTCCGCCGCCGGGAGGGAGAAGCCCTCGTAGAGGGAGGGGACGCAGGCGATCTCGGCCGAGCGGACCAGGTCGACGAGTTCGGCGTCGGAGATGCCCTTGACGAAGTCGACGGCGCCTTCGAGGCCGTACCGCTCTATGGCCTGGGCGACGGGTCCGTCCTCGGCGCGCTTGCCGACGACGACGAGGTGGGCCTCGGGGTGCTCGACGCGGACCTTGGCGAGTGCCTCGATGAGGTAGATGAGGCCCTTGAGCGGGACGTCGGCGCTGGAGGTGGTGACGATCCGGCCGGGCACCCGGCGGACCGACGCGTCCGGCTTGAACAGGTCGGTGTCGGCGCCGATGTGGACGACGTGGATGCGGTCGTCGCGGACACCGAGGTGGTCGACGATCTCCTGGCGGGAGGTGCCGGAGACGGTCAGGACGGACGGCAGCCGGCGGGCGACGCGCTTCTGCATGCGAGTGAAGGCGTACCAGCGGCGGACCGAGTAGCGGCGCTTCCAGCCCTCGGCCGCGTCCAGCTCCAACTGCCGGTCCACGGTGATGGGGTGGTGGATGGTGGTGACCAAAGGCGCCCCCACGTCTCCCAACAACCCGTACCCCAGCGTCTGGTTGTCGTGGACGACGTCGAACTCGCCGCGTCGGGCGCGCAGATGGCGGCGGGCGCGGAGCGAGAAGGTGAGGGGCTCGGGGAAGCCGCCGGTCCACATGGTGCCGACCTCGAGGGCGTCGATCCAGTCGCGGAACTCGTCGCGCTTAGGGGTGCGGAAGGGGTCCGGGGAGCGGTAGAGGTCGAGGCTCGGCAGCTCCGTGAGGGACAGCCGGTCCTCCAGGCCTGCGTCCAGGACCGGGTACGGCTGGGAGCCGATGACCTCGACGCGGTGGCCGAGGCGGGCCAGTTCGCGGGAGAGGTGGCGGACGTAGACGCCCTGGCCGCCGCAGAACGGGTTTCCCTTATAGGTGAGGAGTGCGATGTTGAGCGGTCGCTCGCCGTCCGCGGCCGGGTCCTCCTGGGACCCCGCCTGACTGGCCTCAGCGGTCACTCCGGGCCCCCTTCTTCCTGCTGTTTCCCGCGAGATTACGCCGGGACGCTAATCTAGAACAAGTTTCAGACTTGATCGTCCAAGAGGCTCTGAATCTACCGGCAGGTAGGGGCGGTGTGAGCAGTGGATCAGGTGATTCGCGCCACGGCCGAAGCCCCTGTCATGCTGTGCGATCATTCGCCCTCACCGATTGTCACGGAACGGGACCCGACCCATGCCTGCGCAAGCCAAGCCACCGGCCAAACCGGTCAAGCCGGTCAAGGTCGAAGCCGGTACGGTGCGGACCGACTCGCCGCCGCTCACCGAGCGGCAGGCGGCCCGCCGACGCCGCATCCTGCACGCGAGCGCCCAGCTGGCGAGCCGGGGCGGCTTCGACGCCGTGCAGATGCGGGAGGTCGCGGAGTCCTCCCAGGTGGCGCTCGGCACGCTGTACCGCTATTTCCCCTCCAAGGTGCATCTGCTGGTCGCGACCATGCAGGACCAACTGGAGCACATGCACGGCACGTTGCGGAAGAAGCCCCCGCAGGGCGAGACGGCGGCCGAGCGGGTCGCGGAGACCCTGATGCGCGCCTTCCGCGCCCTCCAGCGTGAGCCGCACCTGGCCGACGCGATGGTCCGCGCCCTCACCTTCGCCGACCGCAGCGTCTCCCCCGAGGTCGACCAGGTCTCCCGGCAGACCACGGTGATCATCCTGGACGCGATGGGCCTCGCGGACCCGACCCCGGACCAGCTCTCCGCGGTCCGGGTGATCGAGCACACCTGGCACTCGGCGCTGATCACCTGGCTTTCGGGGCGCGCCTCCATCGCCCAGGTCAAGATCGACATCGAGACGGTGTGCCGACTGATCGACCTCACGGCGCCCGAGGGGCCGTAGAAAACCTACGAGACGGGTTCCCTTCGCCGGCATGGTCCGGATCAGGTGCTGGGGGTCGCCTTCCGGCCTGACCGCTGCCTTCCGGCCTCTCAGCCCGACCGTCGACGTCGGCACCGGCGGATGCTCTGCTTCCGCGTCGCGCCAGAGTCGGCTACTCCGCTCGGACTCCCTCACTCGTCCCGTAGGCCACTTCCAGAATAGAACGCCAGAGCGGGGATGAAACCCCCCGATCTGGATATTCTGGATGTTTTTTCGCGGCCCCACCCCGCCTATCCGACCGGTTCCAGCCCGCTCCAGCTCCGCCCGATCGCCACCTCCGCCGCCCACCGCTCCAGCAACCGGCGCGCCTCCTCCGGCGGGGCCGCGAGCGAGACCTGCTGGGCGCCCGCCTCGACGCCGCGCTCCTGCTCGTGGGTGCCCTCGCTGCAGCAGGCGCACAGCATCCGGACGCTGCTCGCGGGCTCGGCGCCGTAGCCGTGCTCGGTGAACAGTCCGACCAGCGCCTCCAGGTCGGCACGCTCGCCCGCGGCGACCGTCACTTCCAGGGTGGGCAGCTCGGACTCCTGGAAGAGCAGCAGCTCGTCGAAGACGGGGAAGGCCGTGCCGTCGACGATCCGCTCGCCGTTGGGTGCGCCGTCGTGGACGACGATCTCGCCGTAGCGCCGACCGCCAGTGACGGGCACGCTCACCACCCGGCCGCGGGTCGGACACACCCGTTCGACCCATACGACCTCCCGCTCGCCGCCCGTGTCGAGCCGCACGCACGCGTGCCCGCCCAGCACCTCGATCTCGCCCTCCCCGTCCGGGAGTTCGATGCCGAAGCCCGCCCAGGCGTCCCGCGCCGTCGCCCAGTCACGCTGGATCGTCGCCGCGATGCCGAGGTTCCAGTACGCCGGGTCACCCTCCCCGCGCGGCGCGCGGGCGGCGGCCTCGCGCCCCAGCTCGTACGCCTTCTGCCAGTTGCGCAGGAACTTGTGGGCGAGCGCGGCGTCGTACCACCACACCGCGCTCGGCTCCACGTCCGGGAAGTGGGCGAGAACCCGCTCGAAGAGCTCGGCCGCGCCCAGCCACTCTTCGGCATCCCATGCCTCGTACGCCTGCTCGATCAGCTGCTTGGCCTCGGACTTCTCCACACCCACCCCTACGGTCCCTGATGACGACCGCAGGAGCCTAAGTGTTCACTCCTCCGGCGGGAACACCGGCTCCCCGCTCCCCAGGAGTGTGATCATGATCGCCTCGACCGGGCAGTTCTCGGCGGCCTCCAGGACCTTCTCGTTGGCGTCGGTCTCCGGTTCGACGGGGTGGGACTGCATGCCGGAGTCGAGCCGGAAGGCGCCCTGGGCGCGGTGGACGCACTGCGCCGAGCCGATGCAGATCGAACGGTCGACCTCTACCTGCCAGCGGTCCCCCATGGCCGCGCTCACGCCTCCCAGCCGGCCGGCAGATGGATCATCTTGTGTTCGAGGAACTCGCCGTAGCCCTCCGGCCCGAACTCCCGCCCCAGGCCTGAGTTCTTGTAGCCGCCGAACGGGCCGAGCATGTCCAGGCTGAAGGTGTTGACGTTGTACGTGCCCGTCCGCACCCCGCGCGCGAACTCGATGCCGTGGGCCACGTCCGCCGTCCACACGCTGCCGCTGAGTCCGTAGTCGGAGTCGTTCGCGATCTTCGCGGCCTCGGCCTCGTCGCCGTACGGGAGAAGGCAGATGACCGGGCCGAAGATCTCCTCGCGGGCGATCCGCATGGTGTTGTCGACGTCGCCGAAGAGGGTGGGCTCCACGTACCAGCCCTTGTCCAGGCCGGGCGGGCGGCCGCCGCCGGTGAGGATCTTCGCGCCCTCCTCCTGGCCGATCCGTATGTAGTCGAGGTTCCGGCGCTGCTGGCGCTGTGCCACCAGCGGGCCCACCTGGGTCGCCGGGTCCAGCGGGTCGCCGACCACGAGCGCGCTCGCCGCCGCCGCGAAAGCGTCCGCGAACTCGTCGTAGCGGGAGCGCGGGAGGAGGATGCGGGTCTGGGCGACGCACGCCTGCCCGTTGTTCATCCAGGCGGCGGGGACGACACCGGCGACCGTGGACTCGACTTCCGCGTCCGGCAGCACGACCGCCGCCGATTTACCGCCCAGTTCGAGGGTGACCCGGGTGAGATTCCGCGACGCGACCTCCATCACGCGCTTGCCCGCGGCCACCGACCCGGTGAAGGAGACCTTGTCCACACCGGGGTGCCCGACCAGGTACTCACTCACCTCACGGTCGGCGGGAAGGATCGACAGCACACCCTCCGGCAGCCCGGCCTCGCGCGTGATCTCGGCGAGCAGATACGCGTCCAGCGGCGACTCCGGCGACGGCTTGAGGATCACCGTGCAGCCGGTGAGCAGCGCGGGCGCGAGCTTGGCGGCGGCGACGAACTGCGGGACGTTCCACGGCACCACGGCCGCGACGACACCGACCGGCTCCCGACGGACGAGGATCTTGCCGAGCACGCCGTCGCGCTGCTCCTCGTACGTGAAGTTCCGCGCGACGGTGATCGCCGCGTCCCACACCATCATCGCGCCGAGCGCCTGCGCGAGCACGCTCCAGGAGTACGGCGACCCGTTCTCGGAGGAGATCACGCGGGCGATCTCCTCGTGCCGGGTGAGGATGCCGTCCTTGATGCGGGTGACGACCTCGATGCGCTCGTCGAGGCTCATCCGCGGCCAGGGCCCCTCGTCGAAGGCGCGCCGGGCGGCGGCGACGGCGGCGTCCACGTCCGCCTGCGCGGCGTGCGGGACGCGTCCGATGACCTCCTCGGTGTGCGGGGAGATCACCTCGATGACGTCCTTGCCATGGGGGTCGGTCAACTCCCCGCCGATGAACAGCTGTCCGTGTTCCACGAGCTCGGTCATGGCCGACTGCCTCCCCGGGAGCTGACTCTGACGGTTCATCAGATACTCAGTTACCGGAACTGATACCAGTTCTACTCCCATGAGTCCACAGCCCCGCACACGCGACTGATGGATGACTTGGGCTCCCATCGAAACCCGTTCTAGTTATAGTTGCCTCGGCCCGCGAGGACGCCGGGACGCGGAGACGGGGGAACCCATGGCACAGGTCAGCCCACAGGTCACCGACCACGGCGGCGGCGTCCGCTCCATCCGGGTGCCGATCCCGGACAACCCGCTCGGCTACACGCTCGTGTACGTCGTCGACACCGACGGCGGCCCGGTGCTGGTCGACACCGGCTGGGACGACCCGGCGTCCTGGGACACCCTCACCGCGGGGCTGGCCGCCTGCGGCACCTCGCCCGCCGGGATCCACGGAGTGGTGATCACCCATCACCACCCGGACCACCACGGCCTGTCGGGCCAGGTGCGGGACGCGTCCGGCGCCTGGATCGCGATGCACGCGGCGGACGCGGCGATCGTCCGCCGCACCGGCGAGACCCGCCCCGAGCGCTGGTTCGCCTATATGACAGCCAAGTTGGAGGCGGCAGGCGCCCCCGAGGACCACCTGGCACCCCTCCGCGCCGCCCGCCCCCGCCGCCTCCCCGGCTTCTCCCCCGCCGTACCGGACCGCGAGATCGTCCCCGGCGACCTCCTGCCCCTCCCCGGCCGCCGGCTGCGCGCGATCTGGACGCCGGGCCACACCCCCGGCCATGTCTGCCTCCACCTGGAGGAACAGCACCCCGCGCAACTCCCCGGCCACGGCCGCCTGTTCTCCGGCGACCACCTGCTCCCCGAGATCACCCCGCACATCGGCCTGTACGAGGACCCCGACGACGCCACCGTCACCGACCCCCTCGGCGACTACCTCGACTCCCTGGAACGCGTCGGCCGCCTCGCCCCCGCGGAGATCCTCCCGGCCCACCAGTACGTCTTCACCGACGCGCCCGCCCGGGTACGGGAGTTGCTGACCCACCACGAGGAGCGCCTCGACGGACTGCGCATGCTGCTCGTCGAGCCGCTCACGCCCTGGCAGGTCGCCGAACGCATGGAGTGGAACCGTCCCTGGTCCGAAATCCCCTACGGATCACGGAACATCGCCGTCTCGGAGGCGGAGGCGCACCTGCGGCGGCTGGTGAAGCTGGGGCGCGCGGAGGCGGTGGCGGGGAGTGAGCCGGTGACGTACGTGGCGGTCTGACCCGTGGCCGGTGTGACACCTGGCCGGTGTGATCCCATGGCGGCATGGATCCTCTGGAGAGGCTGCTGGCCGAGCGCGCCTGCGAGCGTCTGATCATCGACTTCGTCCACCGCCTCGACCTCGGCGAACCGGGCTCCGTCGCCGAGCTGTTCACCGAGGACGGCGTCTGGGAGTGGCCGCCTCCGGGCGGTGACGGGCGGCGCGCCGAGGGCCGGGAGGCGCTGCGGACGTATTTCGGCTCCCGCCCGGCGGACCGCCTCTCCCGCCGCGTGATGTCGAACATCCTCGTCACGGTGACGTCCCCGGACACGGCGACGGCGACCTCGTACTTCACGACGTACCGCGTCGATGGCCACGAGGGCGACGGCCAGGGCCCGGTCCCGCCGGGGCCGCCGGTGCAGGTGGGTCAGTACGAGGACGAGTTCCGCAGGTCGGCGGAGGGTACGTGGCTGCTGGCGGCGCGACGGCTGAGGCTGCCGTTCGGGGGGCCGACGCCGGTGGTCAGGGCAGGAACGTCCTGATCAAGTCCGCGGCGGCACCGAGCAGTTCGGTCTCGCTCCGGCTCATCGTCGGATTGACCGCCCGTCGCCTGAGGGCCTCCGCCAGCCCCTCCTCCGTGAGCTCGGACGGGTCGGCGAGCAGCGCGGCCAGCATCGCGCGGGCGGGCTCGGCGATCGCCTCCTCGCCGACGGCGACCTGGGCGAGGATGACCACGGACATGCCCCAGTCGAGGCCGGGGTCGCCTTCCTCGGCGTTGGCCCAGTCGATGACGTAGGGCCCGTCGTCGGTGAGCATCACGTTGTCGGGGTGGAGGTCGAGGTGGACGATCCGTCCCGGAACGGCGTGCAGTTGCCGCAGCAACCGGGCCAGCACCGCCCCCGCCTCCCGGGCGTCGATCCGGCCGGCGGCGAAGGCGGCCAGCATGGTCGGCCCGTGCAGCCGCCGCATCACGAGGTCGCTGCGCGAGGAGGCGTCCAGTCGGACCTCGGGTACGGGGTAGCCGTGCCGGCGCAGATGTTCCATGACGGCCGCTTCCGCGAGGGCGTCCGCATACCCCTCCCGGTCCCGCCGCAGTACCCAGTCCTCGTCGACCTCGTACACGTCGGACGCCCGCCCCGAGCCGATGAGTCTCCCCGTGATCTCCATGCGGCCGAACTTATCCCCCGCCCCGGAGCCCCTCACAGGAGCCCCTCAGCCGGTTGTTTACGGCCGGGTAGAGTGGCCGCGTCGTCATCACACCCGTACGGGGGGAAGCCGGTGCAATTCCGGCGCTGACCCGCAACCGTGAGCCGTCCCGTCCGGGCGGCGAGCCGGATCGCCCCGCGCGGAGCAGTTGACCGGCTCACGCGCACCGGCATCCGGCCGGTGCACGGCACCGTCGAGGTCTACGGGGCCGAGCCGCCCGGGGGTTTCCCGTGCGCCCGGCTCCCTTGCAGGGAGAGGCATCCGCCGATCATGAACGTCCGCCGCAGCGCCGCGGTCCTGGCCGCCACCGCCGTGATCGGCACGGCCACACCGGCCGTGGCCGCCGATCCGTCCACCTCGCCTTCGCCGTCGCCCTCGGTGGTGATACCGGACGGGTTGTACGGGACGGGTGATCCGACGTACGACGGGGTGTGGCGGCAGTCGCTGGCGCTGATGGCGCAGAACGAGGTGAGCGTCGACCCCGCCGACACGGCGGTGGCCTGGCTGGCGGGACAGCAGTGTGCGAGCGGCGCCTTCCCCGCCTTCCGCGCGGACACCAACAAGCCGTGCGACGCCAAGGTCATGGTCGACACGAACATGACGGCGGTCGCGGTCCAGGCGCTCACCACACTCACCGAGAGCTATGACACCCAGGTCAAGAAGGCCGTCACCTGGTTGAAGTCCGTGCAGAACAAGGACGGCGGCTGGGGCTACTCCGCGGGCTCGGCCACCGACGCGAACTCCACCTCCCTCGTGGTCGGCGCCCTCGCGCAGGCCGGCGTGACGGTCCCCAACCTGCGCAAGGAGGGCAAGTCCCCGCTCGACGCGCTGTGGCAGCTCAGCCTCCCGTGCGACAGCAAGGACGCGGGCGCCTTCGCCTACCAGCCGGACAAGAAGGGCAAGTTGACGGCCAACGCGGACGCGACCGTCGCGGCGGTGCTCGGAGGCTACGGCGAGGTGCTGGCGGCCGGGCCCCAGGAGGACGCCGACACCTCCGTGGGTTGCCGGGGGAAGCAGGACGACGGCCTGGCCGACGTGGCCGCCGACAACGGCGCCGCCTGGCTCGCCAAGACCCTCAAGAAGGACGGCTACCTCAAGTCGGCGCTGCCCGGCTCCGAGGACCAGCCCGACTACGGCAACACGGCCGACGCGGTCGTCGCCCTCGCCTCGGCGGGCTACAACGACCAGGCCGCCGCGTCCCTGCGCTGGCTGGAGGCCAACGCCGTGAAGTGGGCCGAGCAGAGCGGCCCGGCGGCCTACGCCCAGCTGATCTTCGCCACCAAGGCCGGCCGGGGTGACGTCCACAGCTTCGGCGGCAAGGACCTGGTCACCCTTCTGAACGCGACCGGCCCGACCCCGAGGGCCATCAATGCGGAGCCCCCCACGGCCTCCGCCGAGGACGTCAAGGCGTCCGATCAGAACGACGACGACGGCGCCCTCACCGTCGCCTGGACCGTCGGCGGCGGTCTCCTTCTCGGCTCCCTCATCGGCTTCGGCCTGATGCTCCGCGGCCGGAAGCGCCAGCAGTGATGCGCCGCGTCACCCCCCTCCTCCTGACGGCCCTCTGTCTCCTCCCCCTCTCCACCCAGGCCGCCCACGCCACCGGCTACCGCTACTGGTCCTTCTGGGACCGAACCGGCACGACCTGGACCTACGCCACCCAGGGCCCCGCCACCGCGGTCCCCTCCGACGGCGACGTCCAGGGCTTCCGCTTCGCGGTGAGCGAGGACTCGTCGGACGCGACGAAGCCACGTGGCACGGCGTCGTTCCCGAAGATCTGCGCAGACACTCCCACCGAGGACGGCAAGAAGCGCGTCGCCCTGGTCATCGACTTCGGCACGCCGACGGACGCCCCGTCGGGCGAAACCCCACCGGCACTGCGCACGAAGTGCGCGGTCGTACCGGAGGACGCCACCACGGCAGAGGCCCTGGCCTCGGTGGCCAAGCCGCTGCGCTACGACCCGAACGCCTTGCTGTGCGCGATCGCCGGGTATCCGGAGCAGGGGTGCGGCGAGCAGGTGGCGACGGGCGAGAAGGGGAAGAAGGAGGCGTCCGCGAAGAAGGAGACCAAGAACGACTCCGGCCCCTCGGTGGGCCTACTGGCAGGCGCGGCAGCGGTGGCGGCGCTGGGCGCTGCGGCGGCACGGCAAGCTCGACGGCGTAGAAGTGCCCAGCGCTAGCTGCGGGCAGTCGTGCCGCAGGGCGGCACCCGGCCCAAAGACAGGCGGCACCCCGCCAGCGCGGGCAAGCGAAACGCCCCCCACCGCAACCCCCACCCGCCGCACCCGCCAAGCCCCCCTCCACCCCGCCGCCTGGTGGCTCTGGTCCCTCTCCCTCGGCATCGCAGCCACCCGCACCACCAACCCCCTCCTCCTCACCCTCCTCATAGCCACGTCCGCCTACGTAGTAGCCGCCCGCCGCCCGAACACCCCCTGGGCCCGCTCCTACTCCGCCTTCGTCAAGCTCGCCCTCGCCGTCCTCCTCATCCGCCTCACCTTCGCCGTCACCCTCGGCTCCCCCCTCCCCGGCACGCACGTGATCATCACCCTCCCCGAAGTCCCCCTCCCGGACTGGGCCCAGGGCATCCGCCTCGGCGGCAAAGTGACCGCGGAGACCCTCACCTTCGCCTTCTACGACGGCCTGAAACTCGCCACCCTCCTCATCTGCGTAGGCGCCGCGAACGCCCTCGCCAGCCCCACCCGCCTGCTCAAGTCCCTGCCCGGCGCCCTGTACGAGATGGGCGTGGCCGTGGTCGTCGCCCTCACCTTCGCCCCGCACCTCATCGCCGACGTCCAGCGTCTGCGCGCCGCCCGCCGGCTCCGCGGCCGCCCCGACTCCGGCCTCCGCGGCCTCCTCCAGGTGGGCCTGCCCGTCCTCGAAGGCGCCCTCGAACGCTCCGTCGCCCTCGCCGCCGCGATGGACGCCCGCGGCTACGGCCGTACCGCCGACGTCCCGCCCCGCGTCCGCCGTACGACGAACACCCTCACCCTCGGCGGCCTGCTCGGCGTCTGCGCGGGAACGTACGGCCTGCTCACCGCCGAAGGCGGCACGTACGGCGTTCCCGTCCTCCTCGCCGGCGTGACCGCGGCCCTCGCCGGACTCCGCCTGGGCGGCCGCCGCACCCCCCGTACCCGCTACCGCCCCGACCCCTGGGGCGCCCGCGCCTGGCTGGTGACCGCCTCCGGCGCGGCGGTGGCCGCGGCGCTCGCCTGGGCCTCCGTCCACGACCCCGCGGCCCTCCACCCCGGCGTCATCCCCCTGACCACCCCCACCCTCCCCCTCTACCCCGCGGCCGCGATCCTCCTCGGCCTGCTGCCCGCCTTCGTCACCCCGCCTCCCGAGGAGCCGTCGTGATCCGTTTCGAGGACGTCTCCGTCACCTACGACGGCTTGACCGAACCCACCGTCCGGGGCATCGACTTCGAGGTCCCCGAGGGTGAACTCGTCCTCCTCGTCGGCCCGTCCGGCACCGGCAAGTCCACGATCCTCAACTCCGTCAGCGGTCTCGTCCCGCACTTCACGGGCGGCACCCTGCGCGGCCGGGTCACGGTCGCGGGCCGCGACACCCGCACGCACAAGCCCCGTGAACTGGCCGACGTCGTGGGCACGGTGGGCCAGGACCCGCTCTCCCACTTCGTCACGGACACGGTCGAGGACGAACTGGCCTACGGCATGGAGTCGTTGGGCCTGCCCCCGCACGTGATGCGCCGCCGCGTAGAGGAGACTCTGGACCTCCTCGGCCTGACCGACCTCCGGTCCCGCCCCATCTCCACCCTCTCCGGCGGGCAGCAGCAGCGCGTGGCGATCGGCTCGGTCCTCACCCCCCACCCCCAGGCCCTGGTCCTCGACGAACCCACCTCCGCCCTGGACCCCGCCGCGGCGGAGGAAGTCCTGGCGGTCCTCCAACGCCTGGTCCACGACCTGGGCACGACGATCCTCATGGCGGAACACCGCCTGGAGCGCGTCATCCAGTACGCAGACCGGATAGCCCTCCTGCCCGGCCGTGGCGAACCTCTGCGGCTGGGCAGCCCCTCCGAGATCATGGCCGTCTCCCCGGTGTACCCGCCGGTGGTGGACCTGGGCCGGCTGGCGGGCTGGTCACCACTCCCCCTGACGGTAAGAGACGCAAGGCGAAGGGCAGCGGGCCTACGGGAGCAACTGAGCACCGGCACGGCTGACGCCCTTGAGGGGCGCGGGGAACTGCGCGACCAGCCACACACAACCCGCACCCGCCAACAACCCACATCCCCCACCCCCTTGGGCGCCCCTCCCGCCCGCCGCTGGTTCAAACGCACCTCCGCCCCGATCCACGAATCCCCCCACGCCGCCGAAGTCCAAGCCCTCTCGGTCCGCCGCTCCCACATCCACGCCCTCACCGACATCACCCTCACCCTCACCCCCGGCGAGACCGTCGCCCTCATGGGCAGAAACGGCGCCGGAAAGTCCACCCTCCTCAACACCCTCGTAGGCCTCATCGCCCCCACCTCCGGAGGAGTCCGCACCGGCGGAGCCGTCCCCCACCGCACCCCGCCCCGCGACCTGATCCGCCGCGTCGGCCTGGTCCCCCAGGAACCCCGCGACCTCCTCTACGCGGACACCGTCGCCGCCGAATGCGACGCAGCCGACGCCGACGCAAGCGCAGCGCCCGGCACCTGCCGCACCCTCCTCACCGACCTGCTCCCCGGCGTGAGCGACGACACCCACCCCCGCGACCTCTCCGAGGGCCAGCGCCTCACCCTCGCTCTCGCCGTCGTCCTCACCGCCCGCCCCCCGCTCCTCCTCCTCGACGAGCCGACCCGAGGCCTCGACTACGCGGCGAAGGCCCGTCTGGCGGCCGTGCTCAGAACGCTCGCCGCCGAAGGCCACGCGATCGTCCTCGCCACCCACGACGTGGAACTCGCCGCCGAGATCGCCGACCGTGTCGTCCTGCTCGCGGACGGCGAGATCATCGCGGACGGCCCGGCGGCCGACGTGGTCGTGGCGTCCCCCTCCTTCGCCCCGCAGGTCAGCAAGATCCTGGCCCCGCAGAAGTGGCTCACGGTGGCCCAGGTCAAGGAAGCCCTCGGAAGCACCGGAGACACCGGGGGCACCGGAGGCGCCGGAAGCACGGGAAGCACCGGGCACTCATGAACGTGAACGTCATCCACCTCGGCCCCCGCTCCATCGCCGCCCTCGTCCTTGTCAGCGCCGTGGGCGTCGCGGCCCTCGGCTGGCCCTTCCTCGCCCCGCCCCGCTCCCAGCTCACCGCCCACGCGACTGACGCCCCCTGGCTCTTCGCGGGCCTGCTCATCCTGCTCGTGGTCGTGGTCGCGGCGACGATCTCGGAGTCGGGCCTCGGCCCGAAGGCGGTCGCGATGCTCGGCGTCCTGGCCGCGACGGGCGCGGCCCTGCGACCCCTGGGTGCCGGGACCGCCGGTATCGAGCCGATGTTCTTCCTGATGGTGCTCAGCGGCCGGGTCCTCGGCCCCGGCTTCGGTTTCACGCTCGGCGGGGTGTCGATGTTCGCGTCGGCCCTGCTCACGGGCGGGGTGGGGCCGTGGATGCCGTTCCAGATGCTCGCGATGGGCTGGTTCGCGATGGGCGCGGGGCTGCTGCCGGGCGCGCGGCGCCTGCGCGGACGTACGGAACTCGTCCTGCTCGCCGTATACGGCTTCCTCGCCGCCTTCGCCTACGGCACGATCACCAACCTCGCCGGCTGGCCGTTCCTGAGCGGCACCGCCTCGAACATCGCGTTCCAGCCGGACGACTCCGTCCCCGGCAATCTGGCCCGCTTCTTCCTCTACTGCGTGGCCACCTCGCTGGGCTGGGACCTGGGCCGGGCGCTGTGCACGGTCGTCCTCACCTTCACGCTCGGCCCGGCCGTGCTCAGGGCGCTACGCAGAGCCACCCGCCGCGCCGCCTTCGAGAGCGCGGTCACATTCGAACCCCGTTGACCGGTGAACCACCCCACATGACCCACATCACGAACTAACCGCCCTAGTAGTACATATCGGACGCCATGCCCATGCCATAACGGCCTCTGACCTGCGCATTGAGAGCCAGCTCACACGCACCCCTTCCGCCCCAGATACGACCACCACTAGCAAAAGGGGTCATTGCGGACGGGCTCCGAGCCTGTTTCTCTGGACAACGTCGCACGGCGCCGACAAGCCCACGGGCCTCGGCGCCGACGCATGTACCGGATGCCCCGCGCAACCGGCACGGCCCGCGACAGACCACGTCCCCGAAGAAAAGGTTCTCCGTGTCCGTCTCCCGCATCGTTCGCCGCATCGCTTCCCCGAAGAAGGCCATCACCACCGTCGCGATGGCCGCCGCCACCGCCGGTTTCGTGCTGACCGCGGCGCCCGCTCAGGCGGCCACCACCGACTCGGCCACCCAGGCCAAGTCCATCGCGCACAAGATGATCCCGAACGCCGCTCAGTACAACGCGTTCAGCCACATCGTCGAGCACGAGAGCGGCTGGGACGTCAACGCCACCAACGCCTCCTCCGGCGCCTACGGCCTGGTCCAGGCCCTGCCGGGCTCCAAGATGGCCTCCGCCGGCTCGGACTGGAAGACCAGCGCCAAGACCCAGATCAAGTGGGGCCTCGACTACATGAACTCCCGCTACGGCAGCCCGTCCGGCGCCTGGGCGTTCTGGCAGGCCAACGGCTGGTACTGAGCCGTCTGACGACAGACGACCGACGCATCAAGGCGGCGACTCCCGTTCCCGGGGGTCGCCGCCTTCGTCGTACGTGGTCCACTGACCCGGTGAGCACGCAGAGCACCGAAACCCACCCGGACCGCGGCCTGCGCCTGGTCCCGGTCCTGCTCGCCCTGACCCTCGTCAGCGGCCTGATCGACGCCGTCAGCTATCTCGGCCTCGGCCATGTCTTCACCGCGAACATGACCGGCAACGTGGTGGTCCTCGGCTTCGCGGCGGCCGGCGCCCCCGGCTTCTCCGTCCCCCACACCCTGACCTCGCTGTTCGCCTTCATGGTCGGCGCGGCGGTCGGCGGCCGTATCGCCCAGCGCCTCGGCGACGGGCCGCGCCGCACCTGGGTGCGCCGCACCCTCGCCGCCGAGGCCCTCCTCCTGGCCGCCTCCACCGCGGTCGCCTTCGCCGCGCCCGACGACACCGCCACCGTCTACACCCTCATCGCCGTCACGGCCTTCGCGATGGGCCTGCGCAACGCCACGGTCCGCAAACTGGGCGTCGCCGACCTCACCACCACCGTCCTGACGATGACCTTGACGGGCCTCGCCGCCGACGGCCCGGGAACGCACCGGTTCCGCCGTACCGCCGCGGTCGCCGCGATGATCGCGGGCGCGGCGGTGGGGGCGTGGCTGGTGGACGACCACGGGCTGGGGCTTCCGCTGCTGGTGTCGACCGCGGTGGTGGGCGTGCTCGCAGCGGTGGCGTCGGGCCGCGAGTAGGAAGCTCACCGGCGGCACTCGAACCAGACCGTCTTCCCTCCCCCGGCCGCACCGGCCACACCCCACTTGTCCACGACCGCGTCCAGCAGCACGAGCCCCCGACCGCCCTCCGCGTCCAACGCCGACTCACGTCTCATGACCGGCCGTTGAGCACACCCGTCCGTCACCTCCACCCGAACCCCCGCCCTTCGCAGTACGACGACCTCGCACCGCCGGTCCGGAACATGCCGTACGACGTTGGTCACCAACTCCGTCACGCCCAGCTCGACGGCGTCGACCAGATGGAGCATCTCCCACTCGGTGAGCAGCGAGCGGACGATACGGCGGATGTGGCGGACGGAGTGCTCGCCGACCGTGACACGCATGCGGTAGTGCGTGGTGGGGGGAAAGTATGTGTTCACGGGACGAGCCTGAACTGGCTTGACTACGCTGGGCTACAGGCTGGATACAACCCGTTCTGGAGTGGGGGCTGTTCGTGACGCACATCAACGTCCTTGACCCGGGAGCCTCGCCGCTCGACTACTACGGCTTCGAGTTGCGGCGGCTACGGGAATCGGCCGGACTGAGCCAGAAACAGCTCGGCGACATCCTCAACTACACCGGCTCCCTGGTCGGCCAGATCGAGACCGCGAGGAAGGTCCCGACACCGGAGTTCAGCGAGCGGGCGGACGCGGCGCTGGGGTCGGACGGGCTGTTGTCGCGGCTCGTGGAACTGGTGCTGCGGAGTCAACTCCCGGCGTGGTTCAGGCAGGTGGCCGAGCTCCAGTCGCGGGCCACGGAGATCTGCTCCTTCGAGACCCACATGATCCACGGCCTCCTGCAAACCGACGCCTACGCCCGTGCCGTGCTCGGGGCAATGGACGAAACCAACCTCGACGACCGCACCGCGGTCCGGCTCGCTCGTCAGCGCATCTTCGAGAAGGAGAAGCCACCCGTCTTCTGGGCGGTGCTGGGCGAATCCGCGCTCTACCAGAGGATTGGTGGCCCGGACACCATGCGGGGTCAACTCGCCCACCTGTTGACCTTCGAGACCAACCCCAGGATCAACATCCAGATCCTGCCGTTCGCGGCCGGAGCACATGCAGGACTGACAGGCTCGTTCGACGTCTACCGGTTCGCGAGCGACCCGACCATCGTCTATACGGAGGGCTACGGCAGTGCGCATCCGACCGCGAACCCGGACACGGTCAATAACTGCACACTCCGTTACGATCATCTGCAGGCTGCCGCACTCCCGCTCAGGGACTCGGCGGCGATGATCCGGCGCGTAATGGAGGAACGCTATGGAGAGCAGCAAGTGGCGTAAGTCCAGCTACAGCAGCGACCAGGGCGGCAACTGCGTAGAGGTCGCCGAAGCCACCGCCCTCGTCGCCATCCGCGACTCCAAGAACCCGGCGGGCCCGATCCTCACGATCGACCCCGCCGCGTTCCGCCACTTCGTCTCCTGGAGCGGTACTACACCTGGGGTCTGAACCCCAGCACCTTCGCCGCCTGGTGGGCTCTCCATTCCTTGCGGAAGAAGTACGCGCGCAGTACCGCGATCGCCAGGAACAGCAGCCCGAAGCCGCCCCTGCCCAAGCCCCCTACCTGGACGAACCAGTAGAAGGAGGCACCGGCCAAGGTCAGGCAGATGGCGATGACGATCGGCTCGCGGAGGTAGAAGGGCAGAACGCGGAGGATGAGATTGAGAAACATCGGGCAAGTTGATCAGCCCACGTCAACTTCTGTCGAGTCTAAATCCGCTGAATGATCGTGCCGGTGGCCAGTCCGCCGCCCGCGCACATCGTGATCAGCGCGAACTCCTTGTCCACGCGCTCCAGTTCATGCAGCGCGGTGGTGATCAGCCGGGCGCCCGTCGCCCCGACCGGATGCCCGAGCGCGATCGCGCCGCCGTTGACGTTCACCTTCGCCAGGTCCTGATCGAAGACCTGCGCCCAGCTCAGCACCACCGACGCGAACGCCTCGTTGATCTCGACGATGTCGATGTCCTTCAGGGACATCCCGGCCTTGCCGAGCACGGCCTTGGTGGCGTCGATGGGCCCGTCGAGGTGGAAGTGCGGGTCGGCGCCGACCAGCGCCTGGGCGACGATCCGCGCCCTCGGCCGCAGCTTCAGCGCCCGCGCCATCCGCTTCGACGCCCACATGATCGCGGACGCGCCGTCGCTGATCTGGGACGAGTTGCCTGCCGTGTGGACGGCGGTCGGCATGACCGGCTTCAGGCCGGCCAGCGCCTCCATGGACGTGTCCCGTAGGCCCTCATCCCTGTCCACCAGCCGCCACATGCCCTGCCCGGCGTGCTGCTCGTCCTCCGTCGTCGGGACCTGCACGGCGAACGTCTCCCGTTTGAAGCGTTCCTCGCTCCACGCGACGGCCGCCCGCTCCTGCGAGATCAGCCCGAGCGCGTCGACGTTCTCGCGCGTGAGACCGCGGTGGCGGGCGATCCGCTCGGCGGCCTCGAACTGGTTGGGCAGGTCCACGTTCCACTCGTCCGGGAACGGCTTCCCCGGACCGTGCTTCGAACCCGACCCCAGCGGCACCCTGGACATCGCCTCGACACCGCAGGAGATCCCGACGTCGATGACGCCCGCCGCGATGAGGTTGGCCGTCATGTGCGAGGCCTGCTGCGAGGAGCCGCACTGGCAGTCGACCGTCGTCGCCGCCGTCTCGTACGGCAGGCCCATCGTCAGCCAGGCCGTGCGCGCGGGGTTCATGGACTGCTCGCCGGCGTGGGTCACCGTGCCGCCGACGATCTGCTCGACACAGTCGGCGGGGATGCCGGTGCGGCCGAGGAGTTCACGGTAGGTCTCGCCCAGGAGGTAGGCGGGGTGGAGGTTGGCGAGCGCGCCGCCGCGCCTGCCGATGGGGGTGCGTACGGCTTCGACGATCACGGGTTCCGCGGCCATGAAAGGAGTTCCTCTCCTTGCGTACCCGCGCGGCGCGGGGGCGTCCCGGCCCGGCCCGCCACGCGGAACTAGTACGTGTTCTAGTTCCACGTGCAGTCTGCTGACAGGGGGTCCGTCGCCGCAAGAGTCGTGCACGCCTCTTGCTACTTCTAGAACCCGTTACTACGTTCACCGCACGACCTGATGGACCGTCAGAAGACCGCCGCACATGGCTGGAACACGGCTGGAGCTGCCCCATGACCTGTCCAGAGCTCCCCGACGGGTTCGACCTCACCGACCCCGATCTGCTGCAACAGCGCGTGCCGCTGCCGGAGTTCGCCGCACTGCGCCGGGCGGAACCGGTCCGCTGGATCCCCCAGTCGGGCAATGTCGCCGGTTTCCAGGACGAGGGCTACTGGGCGGTGACACGGCACGCGGACGTCAAGTACGTGTCCACGCACCCCGAACTCTTCTCCTCCACCCTCAACACGGCGATCATCCGCTTCAACGAGCACATCGAGCGCGACGCGATCGACGCCCAGCGGCTGATCCTGCTCAACATGGACCCGCCGGAGCACACCCGGGTCCGCAGCATCGTGCAGCGCGTGTTCACCCCGCGCGCCATCCGCGCCCTGGAGGACAACCTCCGCGCCCGCGCCGGCGCCATCGCGGCGCACGCCCGTGAACACCCCGGCTCCTTCGACTTCGTCACCGAGGTCGCCTGCGAACTGCCCCTCCAGGCCATCGCCGAGCTCATCGGCATCCCTCAGGACGACCGGGCCAAGATCTTCGACTGGTCCAACAAGATGATCTCGTACGACGATCCCGAGTACGCGATCACCGAGGAGGTCGGCGCCGAGTCGGCCACCGAACTCATCGCCTACGCCATGAACATGGCCGCCGACCGCAAGCAGTGCCCGGCGAAGGACATCGTCACCACCCTCGTCGCCGCCGAGGACGAAGGGAACCTGGCCTCCGACGAGTTCGGCTTCTTCGTGCTGATGCTGGCCGTCGCGGGCAACGAGACCACCCGCAACGCCATCACCCACGGCATGCACGCCTTCCTCACCCACCCCGACCAGTGGGAGCGGTACAAGGCCGAGCGCCCGGCGACCGCGGCCGAGGAGATCGTCCGCTGGGCCACCCCGGTCAACGCCTTCCAGCGCACCGCCACCCAGGACACCGAACTGGGCGGCAAGCTCATCAGGAAGGGCGACCGGGTCGGCATCTTCTACGCCGCCGCCAACCACGACCCCGAGGTCTTCACCGACCCCGACACCTTCGACATCACCCGCGACCCCAACCCCCACCTCGGTTTCGGAGGCGGCGGCCCCCACTACTGCCTGGGCAAGTCCCTGGCCGTGCTGGAGATCGACCTCATCTTCAACGCGATCGCCGACGCGATGCCGAACCTCGCCCTGACCGGAGACCCCCGCCGCCTCCGCTCGGCATGGATCAACGGCGTGAAGGAACTCCAGGTCAGCGTGGTCTGACTCCCCCCATTCCCGGGCCGGCGGCTTCCCGGCGCCGCCGGCCCGTCCGGACCCCGAGGGAGGCAGGAGCATCCCCACCCTCACGCCCCGTTCCTGCCTCCCCCGAGGCGGACGGCGTCCGCCGCGACGGACGTGGACGCGGCCGTCGGCCGGACGCTGATGCGCCGGACGACATGCTCGGCGCCCCGGCCGGGCAGCGCCTGCGCCCCCATGGCACCCCCACGAAGGCGCGCCTGTCACCCGCTCCCGGGAGCACGCACCAGCGACGGCTTCTCGGCCGCCGCGGTTTCCCGCACCATCCGCGCCCGCGGCCCCTGGAAGAGGTACGACAGCCCGAAGCCGGCGCTCACCACCACCGCACCACCCACGGCATCCAGCACCCAGTGGTTACCGGTGGCCACGATCGCCGTCACCGTGAAGAAGGGATGCAGCAGCCCCAGCGGCTTCAGCCACCACTTCGGCGCGACGATCGCGATGACGATCCCGCACCACAGCGCCCAGCCGAAGTGCAGCGAGGGCATCGCCGCGTACTGGTTGGTGAGGGCGGTCAGAGTGCCGTAGTCCGGCTTGGAGAAGTCCTGGACGCCGTGGACGGTGTCGATGACGCCCAGGTCCGGCATCAGGCGCGGCGGGGCGAGCGGATAGAGCCAGAAGCCGACCAGGGCGAGCAGGGTGGCGAAGCCCAGCGACGCACGGGCCCAGCGGTAGTCGACGGGGCGGCGCCAGTAGAGGACGCCGAGGACGGTGAGCGGGACCACGAAGTGGAAGGACGTGTAGTAGAAGTCGAAGAAGTTCCGCAGCCAGTCGACCTTGACGACCGCGTGGTTCGCCCAGTGCTCGATGTCGATGTGCAGCCACCGCTCGAGGTCCAGGATCTGCTGCCCGTGCTCCTCGGCCCGCGCCCGCCCCTCGGAGTTGGTGCCGCCCGTCGCCGCGAGCCGCACCTTCTGGTAGGCGGCGTAGGTGACACGAATAAGCAGCAACTCCAGCAGCAGGTTGGGCCGCGTCAGCACCCTCTTCAGGAACGGCAGCAGCGGCACCCGCCGGAAGCGGGCCGGGACCGGCTCGGCGCACTCCGTCGGGACCGGCGTCTGGTAGTACGGCGAGGTCCGGGACAGGAACGGCACGACGGTCGCCGCGGCCAGCGCCGCCAGCAGCACGACGTTGTCGCGCAGCGGGTACAGCGAGGCCATGTTCGGCAGGATCATCTTCGCGGGCAGCGTCATCACCAGCACCACCGCGACGGGCCACACGTACCGGTCCGAGGCCCGCTTGCCGACCCGTCCGACGACCGCGAGCAGCACCCACAGCAGCTGGTGCTGCCAGGCCATCGGCGCCACCAGGATCGCCGCGCAGCCGGTGACCGCCACCGCGAGCAGCAGCTGCCCGTCGCGGGCGTAGCGCACGGCCCGCCGCAGGGCGAGCGCCGCCACGGCCGCGCCGAGCGCGAGGAACAGCCCGACCTCGACCGGCCCCTCGAACCCGGCCCGCAGCAGCGCCCCGTGCAGCGACTGGTTGGCGAGGTCGTCGGCGTCCCCGCCAAGCCCGGCGCCCGCCATGTGGTGGACCCAGTAGGTGTACGAGTCGTGCGGCAGCGCCGCCCACGCCAGTGCCGTGCTCGCCGCGAACGTGGCGCCGGTGGTGAGCGCGGCCCGGCGCCGCCCGGTGAACCACAGCAGCCCGGCGAACAGCAGCACCGTCGGCTGGAGCGCGGCGGCGAGGCCGATCAGCAGGCCGCTGGTGCGCTGTCCGCGCACGACGAAGCAGCCGACCAGCACCAGCAGCACCGGCATGATGCTGGTCTGCCCGAGATACAGCGTGTTGCGGACCGGCAGCGACAGCATCAGCAGGCTGATCGCGACCGGCGCGGCGAAGAAGGACGTACGTCTGTTCACCGGCTGAGGCAGCGCCCGCGCGACGACAAGTCCGAGCGCGACGACCAGAAGCAGCGTGCCGAAGGTCCACCCCCAGCCGAGCGTCTGTTCGGCCGCCTTGGTGAGCGGCTTCAGGACGAGGCCGCCGAAGGGGGTGCCGGTGAACTCCGTCGAGTCGTACAGCGAGCCCTTCACATGGAGGACGCCGTCGGGTCCGACCCACGTCTCCAGGTCGGTCAGCCGCTCTCCGCTGGGGGTGCTGAGGACGACGGCCACCTGCCGGACGGCGAGTATCGCGGCGACCACCCACAGCAGAAATCTGGCCACGCGCATTCTCGCTCTGGCCGTCTCCACGGCCGTCGCTCCGAACGCTTCCGCCGGTCCTCCGCTGGGGTTCGTGTTCACCACGTGCCCGGGCCTCCCGCCCCGTTCGCCCTTCACGTCCGATACGCGAAGGTTGTCGTGCGCAGCCTATGAGGCCCGCACCGCCCCCGGAGAAGAGACGCAGACGGTTCCGCTTTGCCTGGCACCCGTCCTGCGTTTGTCCGAAAGACGATAGTCCGCACCGGCTCGTACCGCCTCGCTGAGCGCGCGGTGGATCACTTGCGTAGCTCCAGGGCACGGAGCCGTATGCTCCGCGTAACCGTCTGAGGGCGCAGCGGAGGGTGTGGGGAAATGGTCGGTTTCCTGAGAGGCCGGGCGCGCCGTCGCCTGTCGGCGGTCGTTCTGGCGTTACTCGCCACCCAGCTGGGTTCCCTGATCGCCCCTGCGTACGCCTGCGGCTGCGGCGCCGTGGTCCCGGACACCGCCCGGCGGGTCGCCGTGGCACGCGAGGTGTCGGTGGTGCGCTGGGACGGCCGCCGGGAGCGGATCGTGATGCGGCTGACGGTCGACGGGGACAGCGGCCGGGCGGCCTGGATCATGCCGGTCCCGCGGCGCGCGGACGTGACGCTCGGCGATCCGGCCGTCTTCGACGAGCTGGACGCGGCCACCGCGCCCGTACACCGCACCCGCTCCCATTTCTGGCCGCAGGACGGCGACTGGCCCCTGGTCTCCGGCAGCGGCCGGGACGCGGGCGCACCCCCGCCCGGCGTCGGTGCGACCCCCGGTGTGGGCGTGGTGGGCCGCCAGAAACTCGGCCCCTTCGACGTGGCCCGCCTGACCGCCACCGACCCTGCCGCCCTCGGCGACTGGCTGGCCGACAACGGCTTCACTCTGCCGCCCCGCCTCAGCGGCGCCCTCCAGCCGTACGTGACGCGCCGCTGGGAGTACGTGGCGATCCGGCTGGCCCCGGAAACCACCGGCGCCCCCCTCCGGGGCACCCTGGACCCCCTGAGCCTGTCCTTCACGGCCGACGAGCCGGTCTACCCGATGCGGCTGTCCCGCCTCGCCCGCACACCCCAGTCGCTGGGCCTGTACGTCCTGGCCGCGCACCGCATGGAACCGGCCTCCGCGATCGGCGGCTCCCGCCCCCGCGTCACCTTCGCCGGCCGGATCGCACCCCCGCGCGGCAGCCCCCTGGCCGAGCTGACGGCGGGCACCCCGTTCCTGACGGCGATCGGCCAGGAGTTCCCGGAGCCGTCCCTGATCGACGGCGACCACACCCTGCGCCGCACCGCCACGGACACCCCGTTCCAGCAGGTCATCTACGAGGACCGGCTGCGCACGGTGGCCGGCGTCCCGGCCTGGCTGCTGACGGTCGCGGGCACCCTGGCCGCGCTCACGGCGGCGGTGGCGGTGTTCGTCGTACGCCGCACCCGCCACGGAACCGATGACCCCGCAGGCCGGTTAGCGCTACCACCTACTTCTACCTCTACTTCTACGAATGAGGAATCATGAGCGAGTCGAAGCACTGGGACGCCGTGGACGCCTACTTCACCGCCCATCTCGCCCCCGACGACGAGGCACTGGAAGCCGCCCTGCGGGACAGCGAGGCCGCCGGGCTCCCGCGGATCGCCGTCAGCGCCCCGCAGGGCAAGCTGCTCCAGCTCCTGGCACAGATCCAGGGCGCCCGGCGCATCCTGGAGGTCGGCACCCTCGGCGGCTACAGCACGATCCAGCTGGCCCGCTCCCTGCCCGCCGACGGCCGGCTGATCTCCCTGGAGTACAGCCCGCACCACGCCGAGGTGGCGGCCCGCAACATCGCGCGGGCGGGCCTGGACCAGCTCGTCGAGATCCGCGTCGGCGCGGCCCTCGACTCCCTCCCCCGCCTGGCCGACGAGAACCCGGCCCCCTTCGACCTGGTCTTCATCGACGCGGACAAGGAGAACAACCCGCACTACGTGGAGTGGGCGCTGAAGCTCACGCACGCGGGCAGCCTGATCATCGTGGACAACGTCGTACGGAGCGGCCGCGTCGCCGACCCGGACGACACCGACCGCGACGTCGTCGGCACCCGCGAGGCCATCGAACTCCTGGGCTCCCACCCCCGCTTGTCGGCGACCGCGATCCAGACGGTGGGCACGAAGGGCTACGACGGCTTCGCCCTCGCGCGGGTGCGGTCGTAGCCCTCGGCAGCCCTCAGACCTCGTGATAGAAGCCGACGTTGACGCTGCGCGGGGCGGTGCGGTCCACGACGACGATCTCCCCGCTGCCGCCCCGGGGCAGCGGCACGGTCCCGCCGTAGGCGAGCGGCTGGACGTACTCCCCGACGGTCAGCCGCACCTCACTCGACGGCTCGGCCTGCGAGCCGCGCAGCCACGTCACCTGCCAGGTGCCCTCGGGCCCGCACAGGAACTCCAGGTGGACCCGGGAGACGAACAGCCAGTCGTCGGGCGTGGCGAGCCTGCAGACGGACTTGTCGCGGCCCACCCGCAGCAGCGCGCCGGGCTCGCTCGGTGCGTCGGCCATGAGCATGCCGGCCGTGGCACCCTCCTCCGCCGCGGAGACGGCGGCCATGGTGAGTTCGAGCACGTGCGCTCCCTTTGCAGTTCCTGAACCGTTCCCGAGCAAGTGTCCTTGCACAGCGGCCGCATGATAAATCGCCCGGCCACATCGCGTCCGGCACAATGGACTCATGACCGAGCGAAAGCCACCCGGCGTCCCGTTCGAGTCCTGGGTCGACAAGCAGATCCGAGACGCGCAGCGCCGCGGCGACTTCGACCGACTCCCGGGCGCGGGCGAGCCGTTGGCCCCGGAACTGAGCACGCCCTACGACGAACTCTGGTGGATCAAGCGCAAGATGGCCCGCGAGGGCCTGTCGTCGCTCCCCCCGGCCCTCGCCCTGCGCAAGGAGGCCGAGGACACCCTGGCCGCCGCCTACGCGGCCCCTTCCGAACGCGCGGTCCGCAAACTGATCACCGACGTCAACGTCAAGATCCGCGACATGATGTTCAGGCCACCGCCCGGCCCCCCGCTGGGCATGAAGCCGTACGACGTCGAAGAGGTCGTACGCCAGTGGCGGGAGCGCCGGGCGGCGAAGAATCCGGACTCAGAGCTTCAGTAGCCGCTCCGTGAGTTCGCGGTAGTCACGCAGGGCGAGCCGCAGCTGCTCGGTGTCACCGGAACCGTTGTGCTTCCCGTCCCCGTGGTCGGCGCCCTGCCAGGACTGGCGCAGGGTGCGCCGCCGCTGGGTCATGGCCTCCGTGAACCGGGAGGTGATCTCCTCCAGCACATGGTCGGCCTCCTCGACGGCGGCCCGGGGCTCGTCGACGAACCCGGTCATGGCGTGCTGGAGCTGTCCGGCGAGCTTTTCGCTCTGCTCGTCGGCCAGCAACCGCCCGCCGTGGGCCTCACGCCCCGCGGCCTCATGACTGGCCACCAGGGGAGCCTTCTCGCGCTCCTTGGTGAAGCCGCGTCCCTCCCCCTCATGCCCCGCCACGAGGGGCGAACCGTCCCCATAGCCCTTCTGCGGGCCGCTCACGGCATCCGTCATGCCTCTCAACTCCCCTTCGCCTGACGCCGGCTGAACGCCCACGGCAGATGGCCGTGGCCGTTGTGGCGCGCGGACCGGTCGCCGGACGACGATTCGGTGAGCTCGCGCCTGCGCCCACCGGCGCCGACGAGCTCCTCGAACAGGGCCCGGGCCTCGACCATGGCCTCACGCATCTCCTCGGTGCCGCCCTGCGCGCCGTCTTCCGTCCGCATGTGCGCCACGCGGTGGACACGCCGGTAGCCGTGCACATGGTGCGCGTGGTGCACGGAGAGGGCGGCGAGCTGCTCCTCGTACTGCCCCCCGTCGGGGAACCCGCGGGCGCCGGCCACCTCGGCGAGCAGCCGGTCAGCCTCGCTCACCGCCTCGCGGGGCGACTCGACGAACCGCTCCTGGGCGGCCGCCCACCGGGCCTCGTACTGCTGCCGCTGGGCGGGCTCCAGGTCCCGCTCCCGCAGCGACCCGTGCTTGTCCACCCGCTCGGCCAGCTCGCGCTCGGCGGCCTGGGAGTCCCCGTCGTGCCGGGCGACGGTCCGGTCGTACTCGGGCCCGAAGCGCCGCTTCAGGTCCTGCCCGCCGGGCCGGCGCCTGGCCAGGACGACCGCCACCACGACGACGGCCGCCACGATCACGATCAGAGCGATGATCACGCCAGTAGTCATGCGCTACGAGTAGCCCCGACCACCCCCCTCAAACGGGCCGCCCACCCGATATCCGCTTGTGCCCCGCCCCAGCCCCCACCCGAGAATGACGGACATGACCTGGACCGTCACACCGGAACCCCACGACTCCCCCGCCGCAGCAGCCCTCTGGCGCGCGTACTACACGGAGGTCAGCGACCGCTACTACCTCCTCCACGAGAACCGCCGCACAGCCCCGGAGGAGCTGGAACGCGAGATCGCCAAGGCGGACTGGTCCGACCTCACCCCGCCCAAGGGCCAACTCCTGCTGGCCCGCTATGAAGGCGAACCGGCGGGCACGGCAGGCGTACGCCTCCTGACCCCGGAAACGGCGGAACTGAAAAGGGTGTTCATCCAGGAGCCGCAACGCGGCAAGGGCGGCGCAGCCCTCCTCGTAGCAGCAGCGGAAGACACAGCGCGAGCCCTGGGCGCCACCCGCATGATCCTTGACACCCGCCACGACCTCACAGAGGCAAGGGCGCTGTACGAGCGCCTGGACTACGAGGAGACGGAGCCACACAACGACGACAAGTACGCGGAGCACTGGTTCACGAAGAACCTGTAGCCCAGCGACGCCGCACCCGCGCACGGCGGGAAGGGGACGTGTCGGGGGGTGTCCGCCCGCAGCGGTTGGCGCGTCAACACGGCCGCCCTCTACAGGTGACCGATTCCGCGCCGTTCCGAGGACGGACACCCCCCGGCGCGGCCCCGACCCACCCCCGACCGTCAGCGCGAAGGCGGACCCCCACCGGCGTTCTGCGGCTGCTCCCGATCCGACCCGCACAGCTCCGCGTTCAACTCCCCCACCAGCTGCACCAGATCGGTCGGCCGGTCAGCCCCCCACCAGTCCCCCAGCAGCTCCGCCAACGAAGCCTCCCGAGCCGCCGCGAGCCGTTCCGCGACCGCGACCCCCTCAGCCGTCAGCACCAGGTCCACCCCGGACCGCACCGCCAACCGCCGTTCCTCCACCTGCCGAGCCGCCGCGATGACGACGTCCAGCGGCACGGAACTCCGCGCGGCGAGGGTCGCCGGCTCCACCGACCCGTACTTGTTGATCCGCAGCAGCAGCCAACTCGCCCCGGGCAGCAGGTCGTACCCGGCCCGGACGGTGATCGTCCGGTAGATCTCCCGCCGCCCCTCGCGCGTCCCGAGCACCGACAGCGCCCGGCACACCTCGTCGTACGACGACCGCTCCACCGGATTGCTGGCCAGCGTCTCCGTCACATCGGGCGCGGTGACCGACGCCCGCAGCCGGTCCTCCTTGAGGAACCACGCGAGCACGAACCCCAGCAGGGCGACCGGCGCGGCGTACAGGAACACGTCGGTGATGGAAGACGCGTACGCATGCAGCGCGGCGGGCCGCAACGCGGCCGGCAGGTTCGCGATGTCACGAGGGTCGGCCTCCAGCCCGTCCACGGTCACCCCGCCCGGCAACACACCCCCGCCGCCGGCCCCGGCCCCGGCGAACGCGTCGGCCAGCTTGTCCCCGAGCCGGTTGGTGAACACCGTCCCGAACACGGCGACCCCGAACGACGCCCCGATCGACCGGAAGAACGTCGCCCCGGACGTCGCGACGCCGAGATCCTCGTACGACACGGCGTTCTGCACGATGAGCACCAGCACCTGCATGACGAGCCCGAGTCCCAGCCCGAACACGAAGAAGCAGCTGCTCATCACCCACGTGGAACTGCCTTCGTCGAGCTGGTGCAGCAACAGCAGCCCGATCGTCGTGACAGCCGTTCCGACGACCGGGAACACCTTCCACCGCCCGGTGCGGCTCACGACCTGCCCGGACACCGTCGACGACAGCAGCAGCCCGAACACCATCGGCAGCATGTGCACCCCGGACATGGTCGGCGAGACCCCCTGCACGACCTGGAGGAACGTCGGCAGATAGGTCATCGCGCCGAACATCGCGAACCCGACGACGAAGCTGATCACCGCGGACAGGACAAAGGTCCGGATCCGGAACAGCTTCAACGGCAGCACAGGCTCCGCGGCCCGCCGCTCCACCGCCACGAACGCCACTCCCAGCAGCACCCCGAGCACGGCCAGCCCCACGATCTGCGGCGATCCCCACGCCCACGTCGTGCCGCCGAGAGACGCGACCAGCACCAGACAGGTCGCGACGGACGCGATGAGCAACGTCCCGAGATAGTCGATGACATGCCGCGTCGCCTTGCGCGGAATCCGCAGCACGGTCGCGATGACGGCGAGCGCCACGACCCCGACCGGCAGGTTGACGTAGAAGACCCAACGCCAGCTCAGATGCTCGGTGAACACCCCGCCCAGCAGCGGACCGAGCACACTCGTCGCCCCGAACACCGCCCCGAACAGCCCTTGGTAGCGCCCGCGTTCACGCGGCGGCACGAGGTCCCCGACGATCGCCATGGACAGCACCATCAGCCCACCGCCGCCGAGCCCCTGCACCGCCCGGAACGCGATGAGTTGGGGCATGTTCTGCGCGGCCCCGCACAGCGCGGACCCCACCAGGAAGATCACGATCGCGATCTGGAACAGCCTCTTGCGCCCGTACTGGTCCCCGAGTTTGCCCCACAACGGGGTCGCCGCCGTGGAGGCGAGCAGATACGCCGTGACGACCCACGACAGATGCTCGAGCCCGCCCAGGTCGCTGACGATGGTCGGCAGCGCGGTCGACACGATCGTCTGGTCCAGCGCGGCGAGCAGCATCCCCAGCAGCAGCGCCCCGATCGACACGAGGACGTTCCCGGGCACGTGTTCGTCCCGCTCGCCCCGCACCTCTCCCGTCCTGGCGTGCGCATCCGCGGCCATGAAGACCTCCTGTGTGACTCGTGACGACTCCATCGTGGTCGGTGTGACCAGTTTTGGCCTCTCAAGTCCTGTTGGAATCCACTGTTCCGGGGGTTGGCGGGACGCGAGTGTGAAGAGGGTCTGCATAATCTCTGGAGTTCGCGAGGGGAGGGACGAACACATGGCGGAGACGAGCGGCCACTTGTGCCCGGAGTGCGGGGCACCCAGAGGGGTCGACAACACCCCGTCCTGCGGGTGCACCCAGCGGGCGTCCGACGCCCTGCGCGACGCGCGCGAGGCGGAGCAGGCGGCGGCGGAGGACTTCGATCCGCTGCGCATACGGCCGTACGTCGACCTGGCAGCGGAGAGCCGGGAGCCCGAAGCCCCCACCCCGGCACCCCCGCACCCGGCCACCCCCACACCCGCGCCCCCGGCCACACCCCCGCCCGGATCCGGCCCCGCACCCGGAGCCGGCCCCGCACCCGCATCCGCATCCGCATCCGCATCCGCATCCGCATCCGACGCAACGATGCAGTTGCACCCGATCTCCGTGCCGCCCCGCCCGAGCACCACGGACCTGAGCCTCTTCGAGAGCCCTCCGGACCCCGCGGGCGAAGGCGCGCCCGACGAACCCCGCTCCCCCGGCCGCCGCACCCTGGTCCTGGGCGCGGTCGGCGTCGCCCTGGTGACGGTGGTCGCGGCGGCGGGCCTGGCGAGCGGCCTGTTCTCGTACGACAGCCCGGAGCGCGGCAGCGCGCTGCCGAAGGAGGTCCGGGCGAGCGTGCCGGACGCGTCGACCAGCTCGGCACCCGCGTCCCCGGAGGCGAGCGCGGCGTCGGCCCGGCCGGCCCCGGCGTCCCCGACCCCGAGCGCGAGCCCGTCGCCGTCCGCGTCCCCGTCGCCGTCACGGACCAGCGCGTCACCCACCCCGTCGGCGTCCGGCACCTCGACCCCGACCCCGGCGACCGCGGCCCCGGCGAGCACGGAGAACAGCATCGGCAGTTCCGAGGAGACCGCCCCGCCGGTGCTGCGCCGCGGCGCCCAGGGGGAGGAGGTCGTGGAACTCGAACTGCGCCTGACCCAGCTCAACCTCTACACGAGGAAGCCGAACGGCCATTACGACCAGGCCGTCCAGGACGCGGTCACCCGCTACCAGTGGGCGCGGGGCATCCAGGTGCAGGAGTACGGCGTCTACGACCTGGCGACGCGGGCGAGGCTGGAGTCGGAGACGAAGGAGCCGTAAGGCACCCGCGCCCGTTCACCGGGTCGTGTCACCCGACGTAGACCCGGATCTCCCCGTCGCCCCGGGCCTCCACACGCACCTGCGTCAGATCCCGCACCACCACATCCGGCTCATGGAAGTCGGCGCGCGGCCCGACCCCCACCACCTGCATGCCCGCGGCGCGCCCGGCCGTGATGCCCGCACCGGAGTCCTCGAAGACGATGCAGTCCGCGGGGTCCACCCCGAGTTCCGCGGCGCCCTTCAGGAACCCCTCGGGGTCGGGCTTGCTCGCGCCCACGCTCTCGGCGGTGATCCGCACCTCCGGCAGCGCGAGGCCCGCCGCGGCCATGCGCGCGGCGGACAGGGCGACGTCGGCGGAGGTCACGAGCGCGTGCGGCACCCCGGCCAGCGAGGCGAGGAAGGCCTGCGCGCCGGGGATGGCGACCACGCCGTCCATGTCGGCGGTCTCCTCGGCGAGCATGCGGGCGTTGTCCGCGTGGTTCTGCGCCATGGGCCGGTCGGGCAGCAGCAGGGCCATGGAGGCGTATCCCTGCCGCCCGTGGACGACCTTCATGACCTCGTCGCCGTCCAGTCCGTGCCGCTCGGCCCAGCGCCGCCAGCAGCGCTCGACGACGACGTCGGAGTTCACGAGGGTGCCGTCCATGTCCAGCAGGAGGGCGCGGGCGGTCAGCACGGTGGGCACGGCGGTGGCCGTCATCGGCAGCTCCAGGGCGCGGGGAACGCCGGGGGTCGCCCGGCGGGACAAGGCGGCCCCGCCCGCCGGTCAGGGAAAACGGGCGGGAGCCACTTTGTTTCTCCACGGTACAAAACGAGACCATGATCCCGCCACCGCCTCCCGGAACAGTTCACTCACCGTTCAGCTCAGGCGCTGACGGCCTCCCACAGGCTCCACACGCCGAGGCCCAGCATCAGCACGGCCGCGATCTTGGTGATGAGCTCCAGCGGCACCCGCTTCATCAGGGCCTTTCCGCCGACGATGCCGAGCCCGGCCACGGCCCAGAGCGCGAGCACGGCGCCCAGGCCGACCGACAGCGGGTCGTCGTAGCGGGCCGCGAGGTTCGCCGTCATGATCTGCGTCAGATCACCGAACTCGGCGACCAGGATGAGCATGAACCCGGCCCCGGCGACCTTCCAGAAGGACTGGTTCTCGGGCCGCCGGATCTCCTCGTCGTCGTCATCCTTCTTCCGCAGCAGCACGGCCGCGCCACCGAGGAAGAGCACACCGGTGATCGCGTGCACGATCTGCTGCGGCAGCAGCGTCAGCACGCTGCCCGCCGCGACGGCGAGCGCGACATGGAGCGCGAAGGCGGCGGCGACGCCGGCGAAGACGTAGGACGCGCGGTAGCGGGTGCCGAGGACCAGTCCGGCGAGGGCGGTCTTGTCCGGGAGCTCGGCGAGGAAGACGACGCCGAAGACCACGGCCGTGACGGTGAAGCTGATCAAGGTTCCTCAATCGGTCGGGGCTGCCCCACCGAGAGTGTTACCGCGAAAAACGACACCTCGGCATGGCAGCACACGGTCAGTGCACTGCTGTGCCGAAGGTCTCGCTGGCGAGGTCCGCACGGGACCCGCCTCCGGGCGCCGGCTCAGACGAGCTGAGCAGTATGTCGACGGTCCGGCGAAGAGCTACTCCCCTTCAACTCCGTCAATCATACGAGATCGTTTCGCCGCAACCCTTGTCGTGTCATGTACGCGTCATTAACTTCTCACCCGACGCACATCTCCCCGCAACACGGTGCGACGAGCATTCCTTCGCCCGCCCGCGTCAACACCCCCACCCCTCAAGGGAGTTCGCATGCCGAAGTTCTACGCGCGTCGACGGCTGAGCATACTCGCGGCGTTCACCGGTCTCATAGCCTCCGTCGGACTTTTCAACGGCCCGACCGCCTCCGCCGCCCTCCCCACGCCGGTCAGCGCCGCCACCGCCCGCAGTTACCTCGCCTCGCTCACCGTGGCGACCGAGAACCGCACCGGCTACAGCCGCGACCTGTTCCCGCACTGGATCACCATCTCCGGCAGCTGCAACACCCGGGAGACGGTCCTCAAGCGCGACGGCTCCAACGTCGTCACCGACTCCTCCTGCGCCTCCACCAGCGGCAGCTGGTACTCCCCCTACGACGGGGCCACCTGGACCGCCGCCTCCGACCTCGACATCGACCACCTGGTCCCGCTCGCCGAGGCCTGGGACTCCGGCGCCAGCGCCTGGACCACCGCGCAGCGCCAGGCCTTCGCCAACGACCTGACCCGCCCGCAGCTCATCGCGGTCACCGACAACGTCAACCAGGCCAAGGGCGACCAGGACCCGGCCACCTGGATGCCGTCCGTCACCTCGTACCGCTGCACCTACGTCCGCGCCTGGGTGCAGGTGAAGTACTACTACGACCTGTCCGTCGACTCCGCCGAGAAGAGCGCGCTCACCAACTACCTGAGCGCCTGCTGATCCGGACCCTCCCCAACCTCCCCCGTCGTTCCGTACCGTACGGGGCGACGTCGGAGGGTGAACCGAAGGGGCGCGCCGGAGGTGATCCCGACCAGAGAAAGGCGGGGTCACGTGGCCGAACTTCGGTTGGGACCGCTGCTCAGGTACGCCGACGGCTCGTCCGCGACCGTGTGGGTCGAGGCGAGCCGTCCGTGCACCGCCGAGGTGCGCGGCGACCGGGGCGCACACGGCGAGATCCGCACCTTCCAGATCGCCGGCCACCACTACGCCCTGATCCCGGTGACCGGCCTGACGCCGGGGACCTCGCAGGCGTACGAGGTGTTCCTGGACGGCACCCGGGTGTGGCCGCTGCCCGACTCCCCCTTCCCGGCGTCGGTGATCCGCACCCCGGGCGACGGCGACACCGTCCGCGTCACCTTCGGCTCCTGCCGCTGGGCCGCCCCGCCGGACGGCGGGAAGGACCCGGTCGGCCCCGACGCCCTGGACACCCTCGCGGCCCGGATCGCCGCCGACCCGGAGGGTGAACGCCCGGACGTGCTGGTGCTGTTGGGCGACCAGGTGTACGCCGACGAGACCTCCCCGGCCACCCGCCGCTGGCTCGCCGCCCGCCGCGCCCTGAGCGACCCGCCCGGCAGCGAGGTCGCGGACTACGAGGAGTACACCCACCTCTACTACGAGTCCTGGCTCGACCCGGAGGTCCGCTGGCTGCTGTCCACCCTGCCCACGTGCATGGTCTTCGACGACCACGACATCGTCGACGACTGGAACACCTCGGCGGCCTGGCTGGCGGACATGCGGGCCACCTCGTGGTGGCGGGAGCGGCTGCTGAGCGGCCTGATGTCGTACTGGGTGCACCAGCACCTCGGCAACCTCACCCCGGACGAGCTGGCCGCCGACCCGCTCTACGCCGCCGTCCGCCGAACCCCGGACGGCACCGACGAGTTGCGCGCCTTCGCCTGCAAGGCCGACGCCGATCCGGCCTCGGTGCGCTGGAGTTACCGGCGCGACTTCGGACGGGTGCGGCTGCTGATGGTGGACACCCGGGCGGCCCGCGTCCTGGACGAGGAGAACCGGTCGATGCTCGACCCGGGGGAAGAGGCGTGGCTGCGCGAACAGACCCTGGCCGACCGGGAGTCGTACGACCACCTCCTGCTCGGCACCTCCCTGCCCTGGCTGCTGCCCCACCTGGTGCACGACGCCGAGACATGGAGCGCGGCGCTGTGCCGGGGTGACCGCGGGGCGCGCTGGGCGCGGTTCGGGGAGGATCTGCGGCGCCGGGCCGATCTGGAGCACTGGGCGGCGTTCCCGGCGTCCTTCGACGCGCTGGCCGCGCTGATCGCGGAGGCGGGGGCCGGGCCCGGGGCGCCCGCGACGGTGCTGGTGCTCTCGGGGGACGTGCACCACGCGTACGTGGCCGAGCCCGAGTGGCGCTCCGGCGACGGCCCGCAGGCGCGGGTGCTCCAGCTGACCTGCTCCCCCGTCCACAACTCCATCCCCCTGTCCATACGCCTCGGTTTCCGGTTCGGGTGGAGTGCGGTGGCCCGGATGCTGGGCCGCCGTTTCGCCGGTCACGGCGGCTGCCCGCGCCCGCCGGTGGACTGGCGGCGGACGGGCGGCCCCTGGTTCGGCAACCAGCTGATGACGCTGACCCTGCGGGGGCGCTCGGCACGGCTGCGTCTTGAACAGGCGCGGGGAAACGGCGTGCTGAAGACGGTGGAGGAGTCGACCCTCACGGATCCGTGAGCGACGCACCGGACGCTCGGCCCGGGTGTGGATTCGGACACACTTTCGGGCATGAACATGGCAACCCGGGAGCCTCCGCACACCGTTCCACGTGCGACTACGAGCGAAACGGAATCTCCAGCGCGGGCAAATCCGTGGCCAAATGTTGAACTTGCAAGCATTGATCGGGCCCGCCTAGCGTGGAGTGCTCGCACGGTTCTGTCCCCCCACCGGTCCTCCCCACGGGCCGGTCCGACCGTAGGAGTACTCCCCACATGACCGGACGCCTCAACAGCGCCCAGCCGTACGTCCTCGGCCTGTTCCGTATCGTCGTCGGACTGCTCTTCACCTGCCACGGCGCCGCCTCGCTCTTCGGCGTGCTCGGCATGAGCAGTGTCCAGGCCGGCACCTGGCCGGGCTGGTACGCGGCCGTGATCCAGCTCGTCGGCGGCTCGCTCGTCCTGCTCGGCCTGGGCACCCGGGCCGCGGCGTTCATCGCCTCGGGCTCCATGGCGTACGCGTACTTCAAGGTCCATCAGCCCGGCGCACTGTGGCCGATGGAGAACGGCGGCGAGGCCTCGGCGATGTTCTGCTGGGCCTTCCTGCTGCTCGTGTTCACCGGCTCCGGCGCCTTCGGCGTCGACCGGCTGCTGGCGAAGCGCTCGCCGGCCGCCGCCGGACGACCGGCCGCGGACAAGGCACCCGTGGCCGCCTGACCCACCCGCTCCACGAGGGCGCCCCCGCACGGGTTGTTCACTCCCGAAACGTGTCAGCGGAGTGAACAACCCGTGCAGACACACGAGCCCCCAGAGAACCTCCTGTCACACCCCCCGCGTACGCTGTGTGGCTGTTACGGGGGAAACGGGAGTGACGGTGTTCGAGAGTCTCGGGAGTGTGGGCGCCCTGATCGGCAGCCCATGGATCTACGCGCTGGTGGCCGCGTCGGTCCTGCTCGACGTGTTCCTGCCGGTCCTGCCCAGTGGCGTCCTCGTCATCACGGCCGCCACCGCCGCGGCCGCGGGCACCGCCGCGGGCAAGGTCCCGGCCGACGTCCCGGACATCCTGCTGCTCACCCTCTGCGCCGCCACCGCGTCCGTCCTCGGCGACCTGGTGGCGTACCGGCTGGCCTGGCGCGGCGGCGACCGCCTCGACCGCGCCATCGCCCGCTCCCGCCGGCTGACCACCGCGCAGGAACGTCTCGGCTCGGCCCTCGCCCGCGGCGGCGGCCCGCTGGTCGTCCTCGCCCGCTTCGCCCCGGCCGGCCGCTCGGTCGTCTCCTTCGTCGCGGGCGCCGCCCACCGCCGCATCCGCGAGTTCCTGCCCTGGTCCGCGCTGGCGGGCCTGTCCTGGGCGGCGTACAGCGTCGCCCTCGGCTACTACGGCGCCCAGTGGCTGGGTACGACGTGGCTGGCGACCGGCGTGTCGGTGCTGGCGCTGTTCGGCGCGGGCGCCGGGGCGGCGTACGTGATGCGCCGCCAGCCCGCGTAACTACCCGGCTTTGCGGGCCGCTCCCCGGACTTCCAGGCCGGCCAGCAGTTCGGCCGTGGCCTCGGCGATCGCGTCGACGGCCCGGTCGAACACCTCCTGGTTGTGCGCGGCGGGCGCCCGGAAGCCGGACACCTTCCGCACGTACTGGAGAGCGGCGGCCCGGATCTCGTCCTCGGTCGCCTCCTCGGGCAGGACGGGCGGGCGAAGGGTCTTGATACTGCGGCACATGCCTCAAGTGTGGCCCGGCCGCCGGAATAGCGCGGGGCATCGGCCGGATTGTGCAGTACATGACCTCTGTGGAGATCCTCTACGTCGGCGGCCCGACCTCTCTGATCACGCTCGGCGGGGTGCGCCTGCTGACCGACCCGACCTTCGACGCGCCCGGCGAGTACGACCTCGGCTCGCGCACGCTGGTGAAGAAGACCGGCCCGGCGGTGCGGGCCTCCGACCTCGCCCCGGTGGACGCCGTCCTGCTCTCCCACGACCAGCACCCGGACAATCTGGACACGACGGGCCGGACGTTCCTCGAGTCCGCGCCTGTCGTCCTGTCCACGGCCTCGGCGTACGACCGGATCGGCGCCCCTGTCCGCGCCCTGCCCAGCTGGGAGCACACGGAGGTCGGCGGCGTCCGCGTCACCGCCGTCCCCGCCCTGCACGGCCCCAAGGGCTCCGAACCCCTCGTCGGCGAGGTCACCGGCTTCGTCCTGTCCGGGGCGGGGCTGCCGAAGGTGTACGCCAGCGGTGACAACGCCGACCTGGACGTGGTCCGTGAGATCGCCGACCGCGAGGGTCCCTTCGACGTGGCGGTGCTGTTCGCGGGAGCGGCCCGCACTCCCGTCGTCCCCGACGCCCCGCTCACCCTGACCAGCGAGCGGGCGGCGGAGGCGGCCGTGATCCTGGGCGCCCGTCATGTCGTACCGCTGCACTTCGAGCACTGGGCTCACTTCACGCAGGACGGCCCGACACTGACGAAGGCGTTCGCGGAGGCGGGCCTGACCGACCGGCTGCACCTGCCCGAGCCCGGGGAGACCGTACGGCTGTGACGTCTGCGATGATCCGTCGCGAGGCGGCCACCGCTCAAGGGGCCGACCGACGAAGGGAATTCGTGTGATGACGCACGACCGAGAACTGACCGTGGCCGTCCTGGGCCCCGGGGGCATCGGCGGCCTGCTCGCCGGACTGCTGGCCCGGGACGGCCACCGGGTGATCTGCCTGGCCGGGGACGAGACGACCGCGGCGCTGCGGACCTCCGGGATCCACGTCCGCAGCGGCCCGTACGGCGACTTCACGGCCGCGGTGGAGGCGGACACCGAGCTGCGGACGCCCGTCGACGCCTGTCTGGTGGCGGTCAAGCACACCACGCTCGACGCGGCACTGGAGCGTGTACCGCCCGCCGCCCTGGGCGACGCGCTCCTCGTACCGTTCCTGAACGGCGTGGAGCACCCGGCGGCACTGCGGGCCCGCTACGGCGAGGAGGCGGTGGCCCCGGCGGTGATCCGGACGGAGTCGACCCGGGTGGCGCCGGGCGAGATCGTCCACGGCAGCCCGCTCGCGGAGATCGACCTGAGCGGAGAGAAAGTGGCGAGGGACCGCCTGGAGACGCTGGCGGCGGCCCTGGACGCGGCCGGGCCGACCACCAGGATCCTGCCGGACGAGGCCTCGGCGCTGTGGGCCAAGATGGCGTTCCTCGCCCCGCTCGCCCTGCTCACCACGCGCTACGCGCTCCCGCTGGGCGAGGTCCGCACCCGCCACCGCGAGGAGTTGACCGCCCTGGTCGAGGAGACGGCCGCGGTCAGCCGCGCGTCGGGCGCCTCGGTGGACCCGGCCCAGGCCCTCGCCCGCTACGACGCGTTCCCACCCCGGACCCGGTCCTCCATGCAGCGCGACGCCGAGGCGGGCCACCCCCTGGAACTCGACGCGATCGGCGGGGCGCTGCTGCGCGCGGCGGACCGCTCCGGGGTGCCGGTCCCGGTGGCGACCCGCCTGGTGGCGGAGCTGCGGGCCGCGGGTCACTGAGCCGGCGCTCGGTCCTGCCCGATCTCCCAGCCGTCACAGAAGAAGCGCGAGGCTCGAACACACGAACCCACCGAAGAAACTCGCACCCCTAAATCGAACAGGCGTAGCATTGCGCCGTGGCTACGACCTATGACTTTCCGAGTGACCTCCTCGCCGGTCAGGAGGAGCTGCATCAGGTCAGGGCCGAGCTGTCGGCCCTGCTCAAAAGGCTGCCCTGGTCGGTCGAGCCCCTGGACGGGTTCAGCGACACCGCCGGGTGGCGCAAGGTGGAACGCCCCGCCTCACCCGGCTGGACGGCCGACGAACAGGCGGAGGTGGAGAAGCTCCGCCAACGCGAACACGAACTCGCCGTCTTCGTCAGCGGCCACCGCTTCTGGGCGGAGGTCGCGGCGGGGGAACGCGTGGACGCGCGGATGACACTGAAGCACGTACGGGACGAAACGGAGTGACGAACCGAAGAGGACCCCGGCCGATGCCGGCCGGGGTCCTCTTGACGCTGGTGGGCGCGGACGGTTTCGAACCGCCGACATCCTGCTTGTAAGGCAGGCGCTCTACCCCTGAGCTACGCACCCGCACCCCGAGCCGCGCTCAGGACGAGTCGACAGCCTACATTGCCCGGGGCACTGTCCTGCAAACCCGTATCCCGGGAACCGGACGTCAGGGGCGTGGCGGGGGTGCCGTCAGGGGTCTTCCGGGGGTTTTCCCCACCCCGTATCCGGGAGCGTCCCGGATCCCCCGGCCACCCCGCGGTCCGTACGGTCGAAGAGGCTTGTCAGTGCCGTCAGGTGCCTTCAGGGGGAGACTCTCATGACCCGTCGTTCCGTCACCGCCCGCGTCGTCCTCGCCGCAGGGGCCGTCGCTCTCATCGGGGCCGTCAGCGCGTGCGGGGCCTCCGCGGGCGACGACAAGCACCCCGACCACCGCGCCTTCACCCTGCACGGCGAGACCCTCACCGTCGACTCGGACGACTCCGCGCTGGAGATCGTCGCCGTGGACGACGCCAAGGCGAAAACGGTCGAGGTCACGCGCTGGTTCCAGGGGTCCGTCGCGCTCGGCAAGG
The DNA here is from genome assembly GCF_042668605.1 of Streptomyces sp. NPDC057280. NCBI lineage: Bacteria > Bacillati > Actinomycetota > Actinomycetes > Kitasatosporales > Streptomycetaceae > Streptomyces > Streptomyces sp. NPDC057280. The sequence goes on along the minus strand of NZ_JBHUYR010000002.1, from coordinate 858,267 downwards.
ACCCCGAGGTCACCTGGTCCATGAAGGACGACCGGCTCAAGCTGCGGATGCACTGCACCGGCGTCGTCGCCGACTGCGCGGCCAAGCATCGCATCGAGGTGCCGCGCGGAATCGCCGTGAAGGTCGAGGACGGGGACGGCAGCGTGCGGGCGCAGGGCTTCCAGACCCCGCTGAGCATCAGCACCGGCGACGGGTCCGTCCATGTCACCGACTCCAGCGGACCGCTCGACCTGAAGACCGGCGACGGCTCCGTGCGCGCGGAGGTCACCTCCCCCCAGGTCCGTACCCGCACCGGCGACGGCTCCGTCCACCTCGAACTGGGCGCCGTACCGGACCTGGTGGAGTCCCGCAGCGGAGACGGCTCCGTCACCGTCGAACTGCCCAAGGCCACGTACCGCGTCTCGACCGAGACCGGCGACGGCGGGGTGGACGTCTCCGTCCCGCGCGACGAGTCCAGCGCGCACGTCATATCCGCCCACACCGGCGACGGCAAAGTCACCGTCAGGACCGCGAACTAACGGGCCCGTGTGTTCGTCCTTAACCGGTGGGAGAATGACAACCGGGCCAGGACGGACACAGCACGGGAGAGGGATGTGACGGCGACACCAGCGCAGCCGTACTCGCCGGCACAACCGCAGTCGCCGTCGGCGCCGCGCACTCCTTCCGCGCTGCGCGACACCCTCACCCTTCTCGCCCTGCCCCTGGCCGCCGCCCTCGCGCTGCCCGCGGCGTTCGCAGGCGGCGGCACCCGCCGCTGGTTCGGAGGCCGGGCCGAGAACCAGCGGGCCGAGGCGCAGGCAGCGAAGGACGCCGCCGCGGCCGCGTTCTACGAACTGGACACCGCCCAGCGCGACCTGCGGATCTCGATAGAGACCATCACGGCCGTCGACGACTCCCCCGCCGCCCGCCGGGCCGTCTCCGACTTCGAGGCGCTGGGCCGCCGTATCGACGAGGCCAGCAGCCAGTACATCAACGCCGTCGACGCCCATGACCTCGACCGCGACGACCTGGAGGCGTCGGTCGCGGCCCGCGCGCGCACCGAGCTGACCGCCGCCAAGGACGAGCTCGGACGGGTCAAGCAGGATCTCGACCGGTTCGCGGACGGCCTCGGGCCACTGCTCGGCAAGGCCGAGACCCAGCTGGCCCGGCTCGCCCCCGCGGTGGAGCGGGCCCGGCAGGGACTGCTGGCGGCGTCCAACGCCCTCGACGCGGTACGGCAGTCGGGCCTGAAGGCCGACGACCTCGCCGCCCGGCTCGCCGCCCTCGGGCCCGAGCTGACCAAGCTCAACCAAGGCGCCGGGGCGCACGGGGTCCCGCAGACCGTGGAGCGCGCCGAGCGCGTCGCCCGGGAGGCCGAGGCGGTCCGCGTGGAGGCCGAGCGGCTGCCCGAGAAGGCCGCCGAGATCGACCACCGGCTGGTCTCGCTCCGCACCCGCGCCCAGGCCCTCACCACCCGTGCCGGTCAGGTCGAGCCGGTCCTCAGCGAGCTGCGGCGCCGCTTCTCCGCGGCCTGCTGGCAGGACCTCCAGCAGGTGCCCGGCCAGGCCACGGAGAACGTACGACAGGCCGAGCTGAAGCTCACCGAGGCGCGGGCCGCGCGGGACGCCCAGCGGTGGCCGGACGCGACGGCCCTGCTGTCCACGGTGCGGGCGCTGCTGAACGCCACGGACGAGTCCGTGTCGGCGGCCGGTGACCGGCTGCGCCGGCTGAACGCCGTGCAGAAGGACCCCCAGCAGGAGATCGACCGGACGCGGTTCGCCATCCGGGACGCGCAGCGGCTGGCGATGACCGGACGCAACACGCCCGACCCCCGGCACGCCCGCCCGCTGGACGAGGCGGTGGCCCGTCTCGAGCGGGCGATCGGCACGCTGGAGGGGCGGCACCCGGACTACTGGCACTTCCTCACGGAGACGGAGGCGGTGCGGCAGGCGGTGGCTCGGGTGGTCGCGCAGATCCGGGACGAGCGAGGGGCTGCGCCGCACTGACGGTTAGCCTGTTGGCATGCCTCGTTATGAGTACCGCTGCCGGAGTTGCGGCGACACGTTTGAGTTGAGCCGGCCGATGGCTGAGTCTTCGGCGCCGGCGACGTGCCCCGTGGGGCATGAGGACACGGTGAAGTTGCTGTCGACGGTGGCTGTGGGGGGTACGGCGAGTGCGGCGCCGGCGCCCAAGGCCGGCGGCGGTTGTTGTGGTGGAGGGTGTTGTAGCTAGGTTCAGGTGCGAATTCGGCTGTGGGTGCGTGGGGGCTGGTCGCGCAGTTCCCCGCGTCCCTAAAAGCAGGGCGTTTACTGCCGCGTTGCTTTCAGGAACTCCCGGAGAATGCGCTCCCCGGCCAGCACACCCCTCTCAGGCAGCGCGCTGATCGTCGGGGCTGCCCAATCCGCCTCCGCCAGCTCCCCATGCCCCGGCCTCCAACCCCTGTCCGCCGCCAGGAGCAAGTCGGCGTCCAGCAAGGAGTCGCCGGCCGCCAGCGTCAGCTCCGCACCCGTGCGCCGGGCCACCTCCCGCATCGCCGCGCTCTTCGTCAGGGGCTTCGGGACGGCGTAGATCTTGCGGCCCTGGAGGGAGACCGTCCAGCCGAGGTTCTCCGCCCACACCGCGAGTTCCTTCACCCAGTCCTCGGGCAGCAGCTCGCGCTCGACGACGAGGTAGGCGAACAGGTCCTCGGCGACCCGGTGCTTGCGCACCCACACGGGGTCGGCGGTGCGCAGCAGATGCTCGCGCACCTCGTCCAGCGGCGCGCACTCGTCGGCCAGCCGGGCCTGGACGCGGGCGTGCCAGTCGGGGTCCGTGACGCCGTCCACCAGGAGGTGGCCGCCGTTGGCGCAGATGGCGTACGTGGGCGCCGGGCCGGGCAGGTTGATGCGCTGGTACTGCTTGCGGGTCCGGGTCGTCGTCGGCACGAACACCGCCGCGTCACCGAGGTCGCCCAGCAGTCCGGCCGCCGTCTCCGTCATGTACGACAGCGGCTTGCTCTCGTGCACCTCGACGCAGAGCAGCCGCGGCGCCCGCGCGTCCGGCATGGTCAGCGCGAGGGCCGCCGAGGAGTAGATGAGCGTACGGTCGAGGTCGCTCGCCACCAGCACCGGCATCAGACCGCCACCGCCTTGCCGTCGGCGCCGGTCGCGCCCCGCGTGTACTTGGGGTGGATCAACCCCACGCAGGTGTACGGCAGTTCGGGCACCTCTTCCACCGGTACACCTCTCTGCTCGGCCAGCAGCCGCACATGGTCGAGGTCGGCGCCCGCACCGGCCTTCGCGAGGATCTTCCAGGGCACGCGGCGCAGCAGCACCCGGGTGGTCTCGCCGACGCCGGGCTTGACGAGGTTCACGTCGTGGATGCCGTACTCCTCACTGATGCGTTCGACGGCCGCCCAGCCCTCCCAAGTGGGCTCGCGGTCACCGGACATCAGCTCCTTGACCTGCTGCTCGACGGTGTCCACAACCTCCGGGAAGGTGGCGGAGACCGCGTCCAGGAAGTCCACGGAGACGTCGGCGCCGGCGAGTTCGCGGTAGAACTTCGCGCCGTGGAAGTCGTCCGGACCGACCAGGTCCGCGCGCAGCACCGTGCGGGAAATCAGGCCGGAGACGGTGGAGTTGAGGCAGGCGGAGGGGATGAGGAAGTCCTCGCGGGTGCCGTACGTCTTCACGCACGAGCCCGGGTCGGCGAGGACCGCGATCTCCGGGTCGAAGCCGCCTGCGCCGCCCGCCGCCTCGAACTCCTTGATCGCGTCCGCGAGTTCACGGGTGATGGCACCCTTGCCGGTCCAGCCGTCGACGAAGACGACGTCCGCGGGGTCGTGGTGGGCGGCGAGCCAGCGCAGCGCGTTGGCGTCGATGCCGCGGCCGCGGACGATCGAGACGGCGTAGTGGGGCAGGTCGAGGCCGTGCCGGAACTGGGCCCAGCGGCGCATCAGGACGCCGACGGGGGTTCCGGCGCGGGCGAGCGAGACGAGGACGGGCCGGGGCGAGCGCTCTTCGAGCACGATCTCCGTCACGGCCCCCACGGCCTGGGCGAGCCGCGCCGCGGACGCGTCCAGGGCCGTGTGGAAGAGCTGCTGGTACTGCTCGCTGGGCTGGTACTCCACCGGCAGCGACTCGGCGTAGTGCGCGCCGCCGCTCTGGATGGCCTCCTCGCGCTCCTCGGTCGGCGCTTCCAGCGTCACGTCCGACAGGTCCTGGAGCAGCCAGCCGACCTCGTCGGGGGCGTACGAGGAGAAGGCGGGGCCGCGGAGGGGCTCGGGGAGCATGGAGGGCCTTTCGGGGACGTACGACGGGACGACCGCGAGCAGTATGTGCGGGGCGGTTTCGGCCAGCTGCGCCAACAGGCCGTCGGGGGCGTGCAGTTCGGGGGTGTCGGCGGCGGAGTCGACGACCGCGACCACGACGTCGAATCCGGCGCCGGCGATGTTGTACGCGTAGCGGTCACCGGGGCCGTCGGCGGGATCGTCATGAGCCGGGAAGACGATGCGGCTGCGTATCGCGTAACCGGGGTCGTCGACCGCGAGGACGGGTGAGCGGGTGGTGGTGGAGTAGGTGACCTCGGCGCCTTGCGCGACCTGCTCCAGTTCGCGGGCGAGCCGCAGGGGCGCGTACATCAGCTCTTCGAAGCCGAGGATGTGGATGCGGCGGGCGCCCGCGGGGATGGCCTCCGCGAGGCGGGCGGTCATCTCGGGGAGGGCGGCTTCGAGGCGGGTGCGGTGGGCGGGGGTGAAGCCGTGCCGTCCGCCGTCCGGGAGCCCGAGGGGCCAATGCAGGTCGACGCGGTGGTGTGTCGGGTGCGGGTGCGCGACCGGCCCCGGCGAGCCCGCAGACGACCGACCACCCCCCGCGGCAGTCTCCCCCTCGTACCGCGCAACCAACGCCTGCCCCTTCTCCAGCACCCCCTCCGGCAGCCGCACCTTCCCCGACGCCGCCGCCACCAGGTCCACCCGCGCGCCTATCTCCCGCGCGAACTCCTCCAGGCGCCCCGCATCCGTCTCCGACCGCATGTCGACCAGTGCCACGACCACATACCTGCCCCGCGGATACCGCGCGTGCAGGTCCCTGATCGTGTTCAGGACCGTGTTGCCCGTCGAGAACTCGTCGTCGACCAGCACCAGCGGGCCGTCCCCGGCCAGCAGCCCCGCGTCCTCCGGCAGCAGCAGATGGGACGTCGCGTGGGAGTGGGACTCCTCGAAGCCGCCCGCCGGGGCGACCCCGGCGACCGGGCGGCGCGTCGAGTGGAGGTAGGGGGCGAGGCCCAGGCCGTCGGCGACCGAGTGGCCGAGGCCCGTCGCGGTCTCCGCGTAGCCGAGGACGACCGCGGTGGCCGCCTCCTCGCCGAGCAGGTCGCGCACCCGGCGGCCGAGGGCGAAGCCATGGCTGTACACCACCGTCGGTGACTGCGGTACGTGCTTGCCGAGCACGTGGGAGACGAGGAGGTGGGCCCGCTTGGGGTTGCGGCGCAGGGCCAGGCCGAGGAGGTCGGTCAGGCCCTCGTCGCCGACGAGTTCGACCCCGAGGCGCTCGGCGACCCAGGTGCCGGACCAGATGGTGTCCGGCACCCTGCTGTTCACTGCGTTGTTCATGCGTCCCTTGAATCGGAGCTTCAGCCGGGTATTCCGGCGGCGAGCAGGTCGACGAAGCTGACGTCCTCGTTGGCGACGCCGAAGACCTCCGCGCGCAGCATGGTCCGCTCGGCCCAGGCGCGGTGCGGCTTCACCTCGTTCATCTTGTTCGTGTACTGCGAGCGCAGGACGCCTCCGCCGCCTCGCTCGGGCCGCAGGATGTCGGCCGCGTCGCTGTACTCCTCGTGACTGACGACGGACAGTGCGTGCACCGCCGGCACGTGGGAGGGGTGGATGCAGGTCTTTCCCAGCAGGCCGTTGGCGTGGTCGAGGGAGATCTCCCGCAGCAGCCCGTCCATGGCGTGCTCTATCAGTTTCTCGCGCAGTTCCACGGCCTGCCCCTCCAGGAAGGGGCTGGTCCGCAGCAGCGGCTTGAACATGCGCTCGGGAACGCGGAAGTACTCCCAGACAGGGCCGGTCACGGTGAACCCGGTGCCGTCGGCACGGCCCAGCATGTTGACCACGTCGGCGATCACGGAGGCGACGATCTGGACGTCGTAGGCCGTCATGTCGGGGGCTCTGCGCAGGCCGTACGAGGAGCAGAAGTCGGTGACGCCGAGGCGCAGGGCGAGGACGCGGTCGCGGTACTTGTCGACGGCGCGGGCGATGCCCTCCAGGGCGTCGACGCGCGACTCGCGGTACATCAGCTCGGGGGTTTCGAGGACGGGCATGCCGAAGAGCCGGCGGCCGCTCGCGTGCTCGGCGGTGGCGAGGGCCTCCAGGAAGGGGATGCCGCGCTCCTCGGTGAACTTGGGGAACACGAACCCGGACAGCAGCCGGACCGTCCCGCCGAGGCGCTGGACGAGGTCGGGGATCTGCTCGGGGGTCCGGACCCGGATGAACAGCAGGGGCGGCTCGACGTCCTGGCGGGCGGCGAGGTCGGCGAACTGCCGGACCAGGTTCTCCTCACCGGCGGCAACGTCCTCGTCACCGATGGAGTCCTCCAGGCACAGCACCATCGAGACCACGCCGCGACCGGTCTGCTTGACGATGTCGTCGGCCAGCCGGGGCCGGGTGGCCGGGCTGTACAGCGTGGCGCCCAGGGCCGCGGAGAGCAGCCGGGCCGGCGAGTCCGCGTCGAACGCGCAGGGCTCGCGATGGAAGAGGCGCTGCCGCACCTCAGGGGCGATGTGCCCGAAATGACGCATAAAACTCCCCCGTGGCGCAAGGTAAGCCTGTGGATTTTGAGAACAGGTGGCCGGTAATAGTACGTACCGAGCCATGTCAGGGGTTCCCGTCGGGCATGAATTTCAGGTAACGCCCGCGGGGACAACCGTGTGGAGACCATTGTCGGGTACCCACGTCGAGCAGTCCGAGTCCAGCACCACCCCGCGTTGTCGTGACCAGGACCGAGAAGGCAGGATGACCGCATGACGCACGCCATGCTGAAGGGGTCGAACGTCCCGCTCGATGTCACCACGGTGCGCGCCGTGGTGCGCTGGACGCCCGGGCAGGGGGTCCCGGATGTCGACGCCTCCGCGCTGCTCCTCGGCCCCGACGGCCGCGTACGTTCCGACGAGGACTTTGTCTTCTACAACCAGCCCCGGCACCCCTCCGGGAAGGTGTGGCGGCTCGGCAAGAAGCGGGTCGCCGAGGGCCTCACCGACACGATCCAGACAGATCTCTCCGGTGTCGAGCCCGGCGTCGGCCAGATTCTGCTGGTCGCATCGGCGGACGGCGTCACGTTCGACACCGTACGCGGGCTGCGCATCCTGCTGTACGACGCCGCGGTCGCCGACGCCGAGCCGCTGGCCTACTTCGACATCAAGCCGGAGACCGGCCGTGAGACGGCCCTGATCTGCGGGGAGCTGTACCGCCGCGGGGAGGGCTGGAAGTTCCGCGCCCTGGGCGAGGGCTACTCGGACGGCCTGAAGGGCCTGGCCAGCGATTTCGGCATCTCGGTGGACGACTCGGAGGCCGCGGAGGAGCCGGTTCCGACCCCGGAGGCCTCCCAGCCCCTCCCCCCGGAACAGCCGACCGCGGTTCCGCAACAGCCGGCCTACGGCTACCCGCAGCAGCCTCCGGCGACCCAACCGGCGTACGGCTACCCCCAGCCCACCAGCCAGCCGGCGTACGGCTACCCGCAGCCGCCGGCCCCGGTCCCGGCGGGCGCCACACTGGACCCGGACTTCCGGCTCCCTCCCCAGGGCCCCCAATTCATCGGGCGCTGAGGGGACTTCCCCAGGGGCGCGGGGAACTGCGCGAGAAACCACGACGCACCCGCACCCGCCCCACGCCACGACCCCCGAGCTCTTGGGCGAACCTCACCGCTCCGCCTTGGTCTTGTACCCCCGCCCCCACTGCAGCCCCCACCCGTACAACCGATCCAGCTCCGCCTGGAACCCGTACACGAACTTCACCTCACGCCGCACGATGATCTCCCCCTTCACGTTCTCGATCATCACCACGGCACAGGACCGGGCCTGCGGATGCCGCTCGTCGAGGCCTATCTCGATCCGCGGCCCGTTGCTCGGATACAGCGTCACGCTCGCGTGGGTCCGGTCGAAGGCCGGCGTCTGGTCGTAGATGTAGACGAACACCAGGATCCGCTTGATGGAGTCCCGGTGGTCGAGGTTGACGTACACCGTCTCGCCGGACGCCGACCCGAACCGGTCGTCGCCGCTGAGCTTCACGTACGGCGGTGAGTTGACGTCCCCGAAGAGGCCGCCGAGGGGTTGCACGACGCCCTTGGAGCCGTCCGTCAGCTCGTACAGGCACCCCAGGTCGAGGTCGACGTTGACCATGCTCTGGCTGTGTCCTATGACCTCCGGCGGCTTGAGCGCCCGGAAGGGGTGCCGCAGCAGCGACTCCCGCTGGTTGCCGCCGATGTCGGACGTCCGCATGCGCCAGGCGAGGTTGATGCGCAGATGCCCGGTCTCCGCCCCCTGCTTGGTCAGGGACACCCGGTCGTGCCGTTTGGTCAGCTCGATCGCGTTGCTCGCCGCGCTGCCCGAGTCGAACTCGACCGCGCGTCCGGGCCAGAGTCCGTCCAAGAAGCCCATTACCGCCCCCACCTCACCGGCCGCTGCACTGCGGACCTCATTGTCAAACACCGACGGGGCGGCGTCGAGGACTCACCTCCACGCCGCCCCGCTCAGAGCGTTCCCTCAGGCCGAGGGGTGTCACACCCCGGACGAGACCTCAGTCTTCTCGTCCGAGCCCGCGTTTCCCTCGGCCGCCGCCAGAGCCTTGTTGCGGCGTACGGAGGACCAGAAGGACCAGGCGATGAGGACGACGCCGACGAGGCCGGTGATGACCTCGTTGATCTCGTACTGGATGGTGACCATGAGGATCACGGCCAGCGCGCCGATCGCGTAGTGCGCGCCGTGCTCCAGGTAGACGTAGTCGTCGAGGGTGCCCTGGCGGACCAGGTAGACCGTCAGCGACCGGACGTACATGGCGCCGATGCCGAGGCCGAGGGCCATCAGGACGATGTCGTTGGTGATGGCGAAGGCGCCGATGACACCGTCGAAGGAGAAGGACGCGTCGAGGACCTCGAGGTAGAGGAACATGAAGAACGCGGCCTGGCCGGCGAGGACGACGGCGGGCTTCTTCTTGCCCGTGCGCGCGGCCTCTTCCTCTTCCTCGTGCTCCCGCTCCTCCTCTTCCTCGAGCTTGTCCTCGAAGTAGCCGGAGAGTCCGCCGACGACCATGTACGTGATCAGGCCGGCGATGCCGGAGATCAGGACGGTCTGTGCCTTGTCGACATGGGCGCCGCCGTGCTGGTGGGCGTGGGTGGCGAAGGTGAACGCGGTGATGAGCAGGACGATCAGCGCGATGCAGACCGACAGCATGTCGACCTTGCCGAGCTTGGCGAGCGGGCGCTCGATCCAGCGCAGCCACTGGATGTCCCGGTCCTCGAAGATGAAGTCGAGGAAGATCATCAGCAGGAACATGCCACCGAACGCGGCGATCGCCGGGTGGGCGTCGGTGACGAGTTCCTGGTACCGGTCCTTGTTGTTGAGCGCGAGGTCGACGGCCTCGATCGGGCCCATGCTGGCGCTGATCGCGACGATGACGACCGGGAACACCAGCCGCATGCCGAAGACCGCGATGAGGACACCGACGGTGAGGAAGATCTTCTGCCAGAAGGCATTCATCTTCTTCAGGATCCCGGCGTTGACCACCGCGTTGTCGAAGGACAGCGAGATCTCCAGGATGGAGAGGATCGCCACGATGCCGAAGGCCTCCCACCCCCCGTAGAAGACCGCCGCGACGAGGCCGAGCACGGTGATCGCGAACGACCAACCGAAGGTTTTCAGAACCACTGGCTACCCAATCCTTGTGTACGGGTCTCCCCCGCGCCGTACTCGGCTTTACGAAGACTTTGAAGCCGAAGTCTAGACCCGACGCCTTCGCCGCCCACTGGGGACCGGCTTTTGCTCATAACGCGTTATGAGACGTTGACCCCGAAGTCCAGGGCGATGCCCCGCAGACCGGACGCGTACCCCTGCCCGACGGCCCTGAACTTCCACTCGCCGCCGTAGCGGTAGACCTCGCCGAAGATCATCGCGGTCTCGGTGGAGGCGTCCTCGGAGAGGTCGTAGCGGGCGAGTTCCTGGCCGTCCGCCTGGTTCACCACCCGGATGAAGGCGTTGCTGACCTGGCCGAAGGTCTGGCCGCGCTCGTCGGCCATGTGGATCGAGACCGGGAAAACGATCTTGTCGCATCCGGCGGGGACCTTGGAGAGGTCGATCAGGATCGACTCGTCGTCGCCCTCGCCCTCACCGGTGAGGTTGTCGCCGGTGTGCTCCACCGAGCCGTCCGGGCTCTTGAGCTGGTTGTAGAAGATGAACCACTCGTCACCCATGACCCGCCCCCCGGCGCACATCAGCGCGCTGGCGTCGAGGTCGAAGTCGGCTCCGGTGGTGGAGCGTGCGTCCCAGCCGAGACCGACCATCACCTGTGTGAGGTTGGGTGCGGCCTTGGACAGGGAGACGTTGCCCCCCTTGGCGAGCGTGACGCCCATGATGCTGGTCCTCCCCGTGGTGCCTTTTTTGTTGTGGTGCGCGTCCGGCGCCGCACGCAAACCGTACGGCGCCGGATCCGGCAATGTCGTGTCCGGGAAGGTCACGACTCAGCCGTGGAACATTGCCGACGTCAGACGTTGACGCCGAAGTCCTGCGCGATGCCGCGCAGGCCCGAGGCGTAGCCCTGGCCGATGGCGCGGAACTTCCACTCCGCGCCGTGCCGGTACAGCTCACCGAAGACCATGGCGGTCTCGGTGGAGGCGTCCTCGGAGAGGTCGTAGCGGGCGATCTCCGCCTCGCCCGCCTGGTTCACGACGCGGATGAACGCGTTGCGGACCTGGCCGAAGGACTGCTGGCGGTTCTCGGCGTCGTAGATCGAGACCGGGAACACGATCTTCTCGATGTCGGCCGGGACGGCCGCGAGGTTGACCTTGATCTGCTCGTCGTCGCCCTCGCCCTCACCGGTGATGTTGTCGCCGGTGTGCTCGACGGAGCCGTCGGGGCTCTTGAGGTTGTTGAAGAAGACGAAGTTGGCGTCGCTGCTGACCTTGCCCGAGCTGTTCAGCAGCAGCGCGCTGGCGTCGAGGTCGAAGTCCGTGCCGGTCGTGGTGCGGACGTCCCACCCCAGACCGACGATGACCGCGGTCAGGCCGGGGGCCTCCTTGGTCAGCGATACGTTGCCGCCCTTGCTGAGGCTGACTCCCACGAGTCCTCCATTGGTGTCCAGGGGCGGGGAGCCCCGCCATGCGTTTGGTACCGGATCAACGACTCGATCCTAGTGACGGGTTCCCGTGGCCCGCAGGCCTTGGAACCGAAGAATCACAGGGTGTCGAGCGCCTTCACGTACTCGTTCAGGTCACGGGCGTCGGGCAGCGCGTTGACGACGGTCCAGCGGACCACGCCCTCCTTGTCGATGACGAAGGTGCCGCGCACCGCGCAGCCCTTGTCCTCGGCGAAGACGCCGTAGGCGCGGGAGACCTCGCCGTGCGGCCAGAAGTCGCTGAGCAGCGGGTACTCCAGGCCCTCCTGCTCGGCGAAGACGCGCAGGGTGTGGATGGAGTCGTTGGAGACGGCGAGCAGCTGGGTGTCGCGGTCGGAGAACTGGGGCAGGTTGTCGCGCAGCTCGCAGAGCTCGCCGGTGCACACCCCGGTGAAGGCGAAGGGGTAGAAGAGCAGGACGACGTTCTTGCTGCCGCGGAAGTCCGACAGCTTCACGGTCGCACCGTGGTTGTCCTTGAGCTCGAAGTCGGGGGCCTTTTCGCCGACCTGGATCGCCATCGTCGTGAATCCCTTTCGGTGGGACTGTTCGGGTGAGACCCACCCTACGCAGCGATCACGACAGGCCGATGGACGGGCCGAGCACACTGCGTGGCTCAGCCCGTCCGGTACTACCGGGCGGAGGTCACCGCTTCGACTTGGCGCCCTTCGGGGTCACCAGACGGCTGCCGCTCCAGTCCTTGCCGACGCTGACGCTCTTGGAGGCGGAGAGCCCCGCCGTCGTCGCGGCTTCGGAGATGTCGCTGGGTTCGACGTAGCCGTCGCGGCCGGTCTTCGGCGTCAGCAGCAGGATCGAGCCACCCTCCTCGATGTACGTGGTGGCGTCCACCAGTACGTCGGTGAGGTCTCCGTCCTCGTCGCGGAACCACAGCACCACGGCGTCGGCGACGTCGTCATACTCCTCGTCCATCAGCTCGCCGCCGATGACTTCTTCAATGGCCTCGCGGAGCTCCTGGTCGACGTCGTCGTCGTAGCCGATCTCCTGGACCACCTGCTCGGGCTGGAACCCCAGCCTTGCGGCAGGGTTCGTCCGCTCCTCCGCGTGGTCCGCGGTCGCGCTCACGGGTTGCCTCCTGATCATGTCTTCGGGAATAACTCAGCCACGCGCGTGCGCGAAGCATTGGCCGTAGTCCACACGGGCGGGACGGATCGCGCAAGTACCCGGCCGTTCAGACCGCCGAAACGGTGACGTTCCGGAACGTGTCACCGCAACTTCAGGCACATCATCATGGCTCCACGGTGACGCACGCCACACGTTTCTGCCCCCTATGTGCGTTTGGGAACCTTACCTGGGTACGCGCCTCTGGTTACCCCACAGTAGAGATGACGTTTGGCGCCCCGAGGTACACGATGGGGAGCGGTGCAGACATACAGAAATACGGCCCTCTGACAGGTAAGGAACAGCGTGGCTTCCGGATCCGATCGCAACCCGATCATCATTGGCGGCCTTCCGAGTCAGGTTCCTGACTTCGACCCCGAGGAAACCCAGGAGTGGCTCGACTCCCTCGACGCCGCCGTCGACGAGCGCGGCCGGGAGCGGGCCCGCTATCTGATGCTGCGGCTGATCGAGCGGGCCCGCGAGAAGCGTGTGGCCGTGCCCGAGATGCGCAGCACGGACTACGTCAACACGATCGCCACCAAGGACGAGCCGTTCTTCCCCGGCAACGAGGAGATCGAGCGCAAGATCCTCAACGCGACCCGCTGGAACGCCGCGGTGATGGTGTCCAGGGCCCAGCGGCCCGGCATCGGCGTCGGCGGCCACATCGCCACGTTCGCCTCCTCGGCCTCGCTGTACGACGTGGGCTTCAACCACTTCTTCCGCGGCAAGGACGAGGGCGACGGCGGCGACCAGGTCTTCTTCCAGGGCCACGCCTCCCCGGGCATCTACGCGCGCGCCTACCTGCTGGACCGCCTCAGCGAGGAGAACCTCGACGCGTTCCGCCAGGAGAAGTCCAAGGCGCCGTACGGCCTGTCCTCGTACCCGCACCCGCGGCTCATGCCGGACTTCTGGGAGTTCCCGACCGTGTCGATGGGTCTCGGCCCGATCGGCGCGATCTACCAGGCGCGGATGAACCGGTACATGCACGCGCGCGGGATCGCCGACACGTCGAAGTCGCATGTGTGGGCGTTCCTCGGCGACGGCGAGATGGACGAGCCGGAGTCGCTCGGCCAGCTGACCATCGCCGCCCGCGAGGGCCTGGACAACCTCACCTTCGTCGTCAACTGCAACCTCCAGCGCCTCGACGGCCCGGTGCGCGGCAACGGCAAGGTCATCCAGGAGCTGGAGTCCGTCTTCCGCGGCGCCGGCTGGAACGTCATCAAGCTGGTCTGGGACCGCTCCTGGGACCCGCTGCTGGCCCAGGACCGCGACGGGGTGCTGGTCAACCGGATGAACACCACGCCGGACGGCCAGTACCAGACGTACGCCACCGAGTCCGGCGCGTACATCCGCGAGCACTTCTTCGGTGACGACCACCGGCTGCGCGCGATGGTCGAGAACATGACCGACGACCAGATCCTGCACCTGGGCCGTGGCGGTCACGACCACAAGAAGATCTTCGCGGCGTTCTCGGCGGCCAAGGCGCACAAGGGCCAGCCGACGGTGATCCTCGCCAAGACGATCAAGGGCTGGACGCTGGGCCCGAACTTCGAGGGCCGCAACGCCACGCACCAGATGAAGAAGCTGACGGTCGACGACCTCAAGGGCTTCCGTGACCGGCTGCACCTGCCGATCTCCGACAAGGAGCTGGAGTCCGGCGCGCCGCCGTACTTCCACCCGGGCCGGGACTCGGAGGAGATCCAGTACATGCACGACCGCCGCAGCTCGCTCGGCGGTTACGTCCCGACGCGTGTCGTACGCGCCAAGCCGCTGGCCCTGCCGGACGACAAGGCGTACGCGACCGTGAAGAAGGGTTCGGGTCACCAGTCCATCGCGACCACGATGGCCTTTGTCCGGCTCCTCAAGGACCTCATGCGGGACAAGGAGCTCGGCAAGCGGTTCGTGCTGATCGCGCCGGACGAGTACCGCACGTTCGGCATGGACTCGTTCTTCCCGAGCGCGAAGATCTACAACCCGCTGGGCCAGCAGTACGAGTCGGTGGACCGCGATCTGCTGCTCGCGTACAAGGAGTCGCCGACGGGCCAGATGCTGCACGACGGCATCTCGGAGGCCGGCTGCACGGCGTCGCTGATCGCGGCGGGCTCGGCATACGCGACGCACGGCGAGCCGCTGATCCCGGTCTACGTCTTCTACTCGATGTTCGGTTTCCAGCGCACCGGTGACCAGTTCTGGCAGATGTCCGACCAGTTGGCGCGCGGTTTCGTGCTGGGTGCGACCGCGGGCCGTACGACGCTGACCGGTGAGGGTCTCCAGCACGCGGACGGCCACTCGCAGCTGCTGGCTTCCACCAACCCCGGCTGTGTGGCGTACGACCCGGCGTACGGGTTCGAGATCGCGCACATCGTGCAGGACGGTCTGCGCCGGATGTACGGCCCCGAGGCCGAGGACGTCTTCTACTACCTCACCGTCTACAACGAGCCGATCCAGCACCCGGCCGAGCCGGAGAACGTGGACGTCGAGGGCATCCTCAAGGGCATCCACCGCTACAGCGAGGGCACTTCAGGCTCCATCCCGGCGCAGATCATCGCGTCCGGTGTCGCGGTGCCGTGGGCGATCGAGGCGCAGAAGATCCTCGCCGAGGAGTGGAACGTCAAGGCGGACGTCTGGTCGGCGACCTCCTGGAACGAGCTGCGGCGCGAGGCGGTCGACGTCGAGCGGCACAACCTGCTGCACCCCGAGGAGGAGCAGCGGGTGCCGTACGTGACGCAGAAGCTGTCGGGTGCGCAGGGGCCGTTCGTGGCGGTGTCCGACTGGATGCGGGCGGTGCCGGACCAGATCGCGCGGTGGGTGCCGGGCACGTACCAGTCGCTGGGCGCGGACGGTTTCGGCTTCGCGGATACGCGTGGCGCGGCCCGCCGGTTCTTCCACATCGACGCGCAGTCGATCGTGGTGGGCGTGCTGACCGAGCTGGCGAAGGAGGGCAAGGTCGACCGCTCGGCACTGAAGCAGGCGATCGACCGCTACCAGCTCCTGGACGTGTCGGCGGCGGACCCGGGTGCGGCGGGCGGCGACGCGTAGGCGGCACGCACGGTGGTGCGGTTCGAAGGGCGGTGGGGCCGTACGGCTCCGCCGCCCTTCCCCGTCCCCCTTACCGCTTCTTTACGATGCGGTCATGAAGGAACAATCGGCGCAGGACCGTTGGGAACATCTGACCCAGCGGCCCCTGATGGCGCTCGCGGTGCTGTTCGCCGTCGCCTATGCCGTGCCGATCGTGGACGACACGGCCGGCCATGAGCTGACGGCCATGTGCACGGGTGTCGAGTGGGTGGTGTGGGGGGCGTTCGCCGTCGACTACGTCGTACGGCTGTCGGTCTCGCGGGACCGTCGGAAGTTCGTACGACGACACTGGCTCGACCTGGGGGCGGTGGTCCTGCCTCTCCTGCAGCCGCTGCGGTTGCTGCGGATGGTCGCCACGCTGCTGCTGGTGCAGCGCAGGGCGCGGATGGCCTCGCAGATCCGGCTGACGACGTATGTCGCGGGGGCGGTGGTCGGCCTGCTGATGTTCGGGTCCCTGGCGGTCCTCTCGGTGGAGCGGGACTCGCCGGACGGGAACATCCGGACGCTGGGTGACGCGGTGTGGTGGTCGTTCACGACGATGACGACGGTGGGGTACGGCGACCACGCCCCGACGACCGGACTGGGCCGGGTGATCGCGGTCGGCCTGATGCTCTCCGGCATCGCCCTCCTCGGTGTCGTCACCGCGAACATCGCCGCGTGGTTCATCGCCCGCTTCGAGAAGGACGACGTGGAGGAACGCCGCCAGACGGAGGCGATCCTGGCGCTGACGGAGGAGGTACGGGCCCTGCGGGCACAGGTCGCGGAGTTGCAGAGGGCGACCGTGGAGAAGTGAGCGGCGCCGAGCTGGGCCGGGGGTGGGTTTCGCTCGCCCGCGCTGGCGGGGTGCCGCTGCGCCCACCCGTGCCGCCCCAGCGGCACGACTGCCCGCAGCTACGGCAACAGCACAGATGGGCGGGCCCCCGGCCGTCCCGCCAGGGGCTCCTCCCTCACTCCCCCCGGCTAGAACATGCCGTTCCCCGGGGAAGCCGCTCCTGCCAGCCAGATGACTGCCAAGAGCGTGTCTATGGCGCCCAGTACGAAGGCGACCAGAGCCGTCACCGGACGCGAGCGCGACCACGTGCGGCCCATTGCCAGCCAACCGCAGACGATCGCGACCGGGCCGAGGATGATCCCCAGCACGAAGAAGCCCGCGACCGCGCAGATGACTCCGATGATTCCGAGCGTCGCGCGATCCGGCCCGGTCCGTGACCACGTCCGGCCACGTGAGCGGGGGTACCTGCGCGTTCCATGTCCGAAGCCCGCCATCATCAACAACTCCCGGAACCCCTAGGCAAGTTGGGTTCGATGACTGGCGGGTACCCCCGATGGTCCTTCTAATCCTCCGGTCTTGCGGCGCGCCGCCCCCCTCCGGCAGCGCGCCGCAACGCCGGTCACCCGTCCCGCACTTGCCTGAGGAACATGCCGTACCGGAGGGCTTCACCTACTGTGACGTGCGGTGCGTGCCGGGAGCGAGGAATCTTTAGCCTCTTCACTCTGATGAGGGAAGTTCCCCTGAATTCCCCTCAGATGTGGCCCACGCCCGCGCCCGACTCCGCGTTCGCGCCCCGCTTCGTCAGCAGTGCCACGAAGATCGCGACGGCGGCCACGCCCGCGGCGACCAGCGACGCAAGGCTCATGCCCGAGATGAACGTGTCGTGCGCGACGTCGGTGATCTTCGCGGCGATCGCCTCCGGCGTGCCCTTGGCGATCGGCGGCACGCCCACCTGGACGGCCTCGGAGGCCTGGGCCTGCTGGGCCGGCGTGAGGGCCGGCAGCCCCGCGGCCTTCCAGTTGCCCGCGAGGTCGCTGTCGACCTTGGAGGCCATCACGGCACCGAGCACCGCCGTACCGAGGCTGCCGCCGATCTGCATCGCGGCCTGCTGGAGGCCACCGGCGACACCGGACAGCTCCAGCGGCGCGTTGCCGACGATGACCTCGGTCGCGCCGACCATGACCGGGGCGAGCCCCAGGCCCAGCAGGGCGAACCAGAGGGACATGACCGCGCTGCCGGTGTCCGTCTCCAGCGTCGACATGCCGTACATCGCGATCGCGGTGGCGGCCATACCGCCGGCCAGCGGGATGCGCGGACCGAGCTTGGTGATCAGCACGCCCGCGAGCGGAGAGCCGACGATCATCATGCCGGTGAGCGGCAGGAGGTGCAGGCCCGCGTCGATCGGCTTCATGCCGTGCACGTTCTGGAGGTAGAACGTCACGAAGAACAGGCCGCCCATGAAGGCGATGGCCATCAGGACCATCAGCACCACGCCCGCGGAGAGGGCGACCGAGCGGAACAGGCCCAGCGGGATCAGCGGCTCCTTCACCTTCGTCTCCCAGAAGGCGAAGAGCGCGAAGAGCAGGACCGACCCGGCTATGAACGCCCAGGTCTTTCCGTCGCCCCAGCCCCACGTCGGGGCCTTGATCAGGGCCCAGACCAGGCAGAACATCGCGCCGGACAGCAGGGCGATGCCGAGCAGGTCGAAGGAGCGCGGGGCGTTCTCCGCGCGGTGGTCGAGGAGGATCAGCCCGCCGAGGACGAGGGCGATGAGACCCACCGGCACGTTGATGAAGAACACCGACTGCCAGTTGACGTGCTCGACCAGCACGCCGCCGAGGATCGGGCCGCCCGCGGTGGAGGCGCCGATGACCATGCCCCAGATGCCGATGGCCATGTTGAGCTTCTCGGCCGGGAACGTCGCCCGCAGCAGTCCGAGCGCGGCCGGCATCAGCAGCGCGCCGAACAGGCCTTGGAGGACGCGGAAGGTGACGACCGCGCCGATGCTGCTGGACAGCCCGATGGCCCCGGACGCGGCGGCGAAGCCGACGACGCCGATGAGGAAGGTCTGCCGGTGGCCGAAGCGGTCACCGAGCTTGCCCGCGGTGATCAGGGAGACCGCGAGGGCCAGGAAGTACCCGTTGGTGATCCACTGCACCTGGGCGAAGGTGGCGCCGAGGTCCTTCTGGATGGCCGGGTTGGCGATGGCCACGATGGTGCCGTCGAGGGCGACCATCATGACGCCGACGGCCACGGTGATGAGGGTGAACCAGGGGTGGCCGCGCAGCCCGGCGGCCGGGGCCGGGCCCGACGGGGAGGCCGATGCCTCGTCCCCCGGCCCCGTCTTGTCGAGCGTGGTCTGACTAGTCATGCTCCGAGGCTAGTGACAGCCTCTGACAATTGACAAAGCAATTCACAAGTCGGTAACTGACACAGCATGGAGAACCTGCGCGAACGCAAGAAGCAGCGCACCCGTGAGGCCCTGCTGCGCGCCGCCCTCGAACTGTTCACCTCGCGCGGCTACGAGCGGACGACCGTCGACGACGTCGTCGCCGCCGTCGACGTCTCGCAGCGCACCTTCTTCCGCTACTTCGCCAACAAGGAAGACGCCGCCCTCGCCGTGGTGGAGCTGGCGGCGGCCCACTTCGTCGACGCGGTGCGCGCCCGGCCGCCGCACGAGGCACCCCTGGAGGCCCTGCGGCAGGCCGTGGTGCAGGGTTGGGACTCGCTCAACGACGTGGTCGAGTCCGTCGTACCGGTCGAGCTGTACCTGCGGATGTGCCAGGTGATCGAGTCGACGCCGGTGCTGCTCGCGGCTCATCTGCGGCGCTCGATGGAGATCGAGGAGACGCTGGCGCGGATCATCGCCGAGCGCGAGGGGCTCGACACGGCGGCGGACCCGCGGCCACGGCTCGTGGTGGCCGTCTTCAGCGGCGTGATGCGGATGACCGAGCGGCAGTGGAGCACCGGCGCGGACGTCGGCCTGGACGCCATGCGGTCGCTCACGGTCTCGTATCTCGAACAGGTGGGCCCGGCACTGGCGGGCGACTGGCGAACAAACTGAGGTCATCGTCACGACGGCCGAAACGTGATCCCTGTCACTCGGTTAACGCGAGACCGTCTCGTTCTCCTAGTGTGTCCTCCCAGTGACTTCCTTCGACACCTCTCCCCAACTGAACGTCTGGCGCGCACTGCTCGCGCTGGCCGTGGTGTTCGTGATGCTGGCGACCACCGGGTGGACCGCGCTCAAGGGCGACCGGCCCACCACTCCGCTCCAGGCGTCGCTCAGCGCCTGGGAGCACGGTCACATCGCAGGACACCACCTCCCCGACCCGGCCGCTCCCCCCGCCCGGCTCGCCGCGTTCTTCGCCTCGCTCACCGCTCCCCAGCGCGCCAGGCTCGCCCACCGCTACCCGCTCGCGGTCGGCAACATGAACGGCGCCCCGGTCGAGCTGCGCTACCGCGCCAACCGCATCGCGCTCGGCCAGGCCCGCAAGACCGAGCTGAAGCGCATGCACGACAGCCGCCTGTCCCCGGACGGGCAACGCGACGCGGGCCGTCGTATGCACCGCTACGAGGCGCTGCTGAACGACGAGCGGCACATCCTCGCCTTCGACCCGGCAGGCTCGGGCCGGGTCGCCGAGGTCTTCGGCAACCTGACGAAGGCGGAGCGGATCTCGGTCGTCGTCCCCGGCGTCGACACCGACCTGCTCACCTTCCAGCGCACGTACCGCAAGTACTCGGCCCCGGTCGGCATGGCCAAGTCCCTGTACGCGGCCGAGAAGGCGGCGAGCCCCTCGGTCCGTACGGCCGTGATCGCCTGGGCCGACTACACCGCGCCCGGCGGGATCGGCCTCGACTCGGCGACGGGCGTACGGGCCGCCGAGGGGGCGATCCGGCTGAACAGGCTGGTGCGCGCGCTGCCCGGCAGCGCCCCCGTCTCCCTGTTCTGCCACAGCTACGGCTCCGTGGTCTGCGGGGTCGCCGCGCGCGAGCTTCCGGAGCGGGTGGCCGACATAGCGGTGGCCGGCAGTCCCGGGATGCGGGTCGAGAAGGCCTCCCATCTGCACACCTCGGCGCAGGTGTGGGCGATGCGGGACGCGGACGACTGGATCCAGGACGTGCCGTACCTGGAGCTCGGTGGTCTGGGTCATGGAGCCGATCCGGTGTCCGCCGCGTTCGGGGCCCGGGTGCTGTCGGCGGCGGACGCGAAGGGGCACAGCGGCTATTTCGAGCCGGGTACCGAGAGCCTGCTGAACTTCGCCGAGATCGGCGTCGGCGCATACCGCTCGGTGCACTGCTCCGACAACGACAAGGCGTGCCGGGCCGGTTTGTCCGGCACCACGACGGACGGACGCGCGTAGAGGCGCAGGAATTGCGGTCTGCGCAGGGAGGCGACGGAGGAGCTCGTGCCGCATACGATGAGCCGCATGGGTGACGTACTGGCCGGATTTCATGCCGCCTGGGAGTTCGAGTCCGACTCTGTGCTCATCCGCTACGAACGCGGTATTCGAACACCCAAGCTCTTCCAGTCCCTGGGGGAGCGCCGGATTCCGCTGCGGGCCCTGTCCGGGGTGACCCTGACCCCCGGCAAGCGCGGCACGGTCGTCCTGCGCGCCGAGCCCAGGCCGGGCGCGGACCCTCTCATGGAGGCGGCGGCCGGGCAGTTGAAGGAAGGGTGCGATCCGTACCGGCTGGTGCTGCCGGCCGAGCGGGAGACGCTCGCCGAGTACTACGCCGACGAGCTACGGGCGCAGCTGACGCCGGGCGACGAGCCGGTGGACCGCTTCCTCGTGCCGGCGCCCGACGTGCCGCTGTCCTTCAAGGCGTACGACGGGAAGGCGTCCTTCGACGGGAAGACCGTGTTCTTCCGGTGGTTCTGGACGGGCGCGTCGTCGGCGAAGTGGAAGGCGGGCGACCAGAGTTTCGCCGTCTCCCAGCTGAGCGGGGTGGAATGGCGCTCGCCGGAGGTGTTCGAGGGGCATCTGCGGCTGCTGCGGAGTGACGTGGCGTCGCCCGCGCAGGCCGATCAGGATCCGGCGGCGGTGGTGTTCGGGCTGGGGTACGGGCCGGTGCACGAGTCGTTGCCGTTCGCGGCGGCGGTGTTGGCGGCGGTACGGGAGAGAGGGCCGGCCGCGGTGGTCCCGGCTGCGCCACGCCGGGACCCCGCGGATATCGCTGAGCGGATTCGCCATCTGGGAGAGCTGCATCAGGCCGGGTTGGTCACTGATGAGGAGTTCTCCGTGAAGAAGGCGGAGTTGTTGGCTGAGTTGTGAGGTTGTGGGGCGCTGCGGGCCGGTGGGGGCTGGTCGCGCAGTTCCCCGCGCCCCTAAAAGCCTCTTTACTCACGTCCTGCGGAAGTGAACGTCATGTCCGCGTACCGGTCGCCTGCCACCTTCTCGGCGATCGGCTCCAGCAGCGCCAGTTCCGCCTCCGTCAGGGAGATGCGGGTCGCCGCCACGTTCTCCTCCACCCGGCTCGCCTTGCGCGTGCCCGGGATCGGGATCACCGGCAGGTCGTGGACCTCGGCCTGCTGCTGGACCCAGGCCAGCGCGACCTGGCCCAGGGAGACCCCGTGGGCCTCGGCGACCGTGCGGACGGGTTCCAGGAGGGCCACGTTGGACGCCGCGTTCTCGCCCGTGAAGCGGGGCTGCTGGCGGCGGAAGTCGTCGGCGGTGAGGTCCTTGTCGGCGTTGGCGAAGGAGCCGGTGAGGAAGCCGCGGCCGAGCGGGGAGTAGGGGACCAGCGTGACGCCGAGGTCGCGGGCCGTCGGGACCACGCCGGACTCGATGTCCCGGCTGAACAGGGACCACTCCGACTGCACGGCGGCGATGGGGTGGACGCCCTGCGCCGCCCGCAGCTCGGTGCCGGTGACCTCGCTCAGGCCCAGCTGCTTGACCTTGCCCTCGCGGACCAGCTCGGCCATGACGCCGACGGTCTCCTCGATCGGCACGTTCACGTCACGCCGGTGCATGTAGTAGAGGTCGATGACGTCGACGTCGAGGCGCTTGAGGCTGGCCTCGACGCACTTGCGGATGTACGGCGGGTCGTTGCGGATGATCCGCTTCGTGGGGTCGTCCGGGTCGACCGCCAGGGCGAACTTGGTGGCGATCACGACCTCGTCGCGGTGGGCCTTGAAGAACGGGGAGAGGAACTTCTCGTTCTCCCCGGCGCCGTAGGCGTCCGCCGTGTCGTAGAGGGTGACCCCCAGTTCCAGGGCGCGTTCCAGGGTGGCGCGCGACTCGCCCGCGTCGGCGGGGCCGTAGGCGAAGCTCATGCCCATGCAGCCGAGGCCCTGTGCTCCCACCTCGGGGCCGTCGGCGCCCAGTCGTGCGGTGGGGATCGTGCGGTCGGTCATCCGGCTTTCTCCGTTTCGTAGGCACGACCGGCGTCGGCGTAGAAGCTGATCTTCCGGTCGAGGACGGCGAGCGTGTCCTGGAGTTCCGCGATGCGGGACAGGACGTCCCGCCGGGTCGTCTCCAGGAGCTCGTACCGTTCGGTGAATGTGTGGTCGCCCTCGCGGACCAGTTCCGCGTACCGCACCATGTCGGCGACCGGCATGCCGGTGAGCCGGAGCTTGCCGACGAGGTCGAGCCAGTCCAGGTCGCGGTTGCTGTACCGGCGCTGGCCGGTGTGCGAGCGGTCGATGTGCGGCATCAGGCCGATGCGCTCGTACCAGCGCAGGGTGTGCGCGGACAGTCCGGTAAAGGCGACGACTTCGCTGATCGTGTAGCTGTCCTGGCCCTCGGGGCGCCGATGCGGGTGCGGCGGGGCGGCACAGCTGTCGGTCCTGGTACCCGTGGTCGTGGTCTCCATCACCGTCATGACCCCCACGCTAAAACCTTGGAGTGCACTCCAAGCAAGCGGAACAGGTAAGAAATCCGCAGGACGGGACGGGGCGCGCTGGCTAGCGTGCGGGATATGAGTCTCGTACGACGTGCTGAGCCCGAGGATGCCGCGGAAGTGCTGCGGCTGCGCCAGGTGATGATCGACTCGATGGCCGACGCCGACCCGTCCACAGCGTGGCACACGGAGTCGCTCCCGGTCCTCAAGTCCCGGCTGGCGCAGCCGGACGGGGACTTCGCGGCGTTCGTCGTCGACCATCCCGACCGTCCCGGCGCCCTGGCGGCGCTGGTGTGCGGGACGGTCGACTACCGGATCGGCAAGGCGGGCAACCCGCACGGTGTCGTGGGTTTCGTCTTCAGCGTCGCCACCGATCCCGAGGCCCGGCGGCGCGGGTACGCGCGTGCGGGCATGTCGGCCCTGCTGGAGTGGTTCCGTGAGCGCGGTGTCCGCCGCGTCCAGCTCACCGCGTCCGCCGAGGCCAGGACGCTGTACGACTCCCTCGGCTTCCTGCCCAAGCCGGACCCCTTGCTGGAGCTGAAGCTGTGAGCCCTTAGGCTCGACGGCATGTCGCTGAAGAGCCTCGCGTTGATCGAGAACTGGCCGGTTCCCACCGCCGCGGCGGGTGTCGTACGGGCCGACGGTTCGGTCCTCGGCGCCCACGGCCCCGTCGACCGGCGTTTCCCGCTGGCCTCGGTCACCAAGCCGCTCGCGGCGTACGCGGCGCTCGTCGCGTACGAGGAGGGCGCGATCGAGCTCGACGAGCCGGCGGGGCCCGCCGGGGCGACGGTCCGGCATCTGCTCGCCCACACCTCGGGGCTGGCCTTCGACGAGCACAAGGTGACCGCGCCTCCCGGTGAGCGCCGGCTGTACTCCAACGCCGGGTTCGAGCAGCTCGGCGACCACATCGCGAAGGCGACCGACATCCCCTTCGCCGAGTACCTGCGCCAGGCGGTCCTGGAGCCGCTGGGCATGACGGGAACGAGTCTGGAGGGCTCTCCCGCCAAGGACGGCGTCTCGACGGTCGAGGATCTCCTGCGTTTCGCCGCCGAGGTCCAGGCACCCCGCCTTCTCGACCCTCGCACGGTCGCCGACGCGATGACCGTCCAGTACCCGGGCACCAAGGGTGTTCTGCCGGGCTACGGCCACCAGAACCCCAACGACTGGGGCCTCGGCTTCGAGATCCGCGACTCCAAGTCCCCGCACTGGACGGGGAGTTCCTGCTCCCCGCGCACCTTCGGGCACTTCGGCCAGTCCGGTACGTTCCTGTGGATCGACCCGGACGCGGGGGCGGCCTGCGTGGCCCTGACGGACCGGGCGTTCGGGCCGTGGGCGGTGGAGGCGTGGCCGCCGTTCACGGACGCGGTGCTGGCCGAACTCCGCGACCGCTAGGCCATCTCCCACAGCAGCAGCTCGGCCCGCGTCACCGCCACCGCGTCCACATCCCTGGCGTCGGCGATCCGGGCCGCGTCGCCCGCCCCCAACTCCTCGCCGCCCAGCCGGACTTCACCGCGTACGACATGGACGTACAGGTACGCCCCGTCCGGCACCGCCGTCCGCTCCCCCGCCGCGAGGCGCCGTACGTGGAGCATCGCGGCCGCCTCCGGGACGGCGTACGGGGTGGAGTCGGCGATGCCGCGGACGATCTCGTAGGCCGGGTCGCCGCCGGGCTCCCGGGGGGCCAGCCACATCTGGAGGAAGGTCAGGGGCCGGTCGCCGTCGTTGCGCTCCACATGCCGGACGCCGCCCGCGGAACTCAGCCGCTGCACGTCCCCGGCGCGGACCTTCGTCTCGTGCCCCGCCGAGTCGCGGTGCGTGAGTTCGCCCTCCACCACCCAGGTCACGATCTCGGTGTGGCTGTGCGGATGCTCGTCGAACCCGGCACCGGGGGCGAGCCGCTCCTCGTTGCAGGCGATCATCGCGCCGAAGCGGAGGTTGTCGGGGTCGTAGTGGGAGCCGAAGGAAAAGGCGTGCCGGGACTCGATCCCGGCCGCCGGATCGCCCCCCGGGTAGCGCTCGCCGGCGCGTCGCACATCCATCACGGGCCCCACGGTAGACCCCGTCCCGGACCCCGCCAGCGCATGCGCCCGTCCGGATAAGGCAGTCTTGTCCCGTGCCCGAACCCGAAACCGGCAACACCGCAGCCGCCGCATCCGTCGTCCATCCGCACTCCGCGACCCTGAAGAGGCTGGAGAAGTCGTCCGGGTCTCTTGCCGCGCAGGCCATCGCGCGCATGGACGAGACACTGCCGTGGTACCGGGCCATGCCCCCGGAGAACCGTTCCTGGATCGGGCTGGTCGCGCAGGCCGGTATCGCCGCGTTCACCGAGTGGTTCCGGCATCCCGACGCCCCGCAGGCCATCTCCACCGACGTCTTCGGCACCGCTCCCCGTGAGCTGACCCGGGCCATCACGCTGCGGCAGACCGTCGAGATGGTGCGCACCACCATCGAGGTCATGGAGAGCGCCATCGACGAGGTGGCCGCTCCCGGTGACGAGTCCATCCTGCGCGAGGCCCTGCTCGTGTACGCCCGCGAGATCGCCTTCGCCACCGCCCAGGTCTACGCCCAGGCCGCGGAGGCGCGGGGTGCCTGGGACGCCCGGCTGGAGTCGCTGGTCGTCAACGCGGTGCTCAGCGGGGAAGCCGACGAGGGGGCCGTCAGCCGGGCCGCCGCTCTCGGGTGGAACGCTCCCGAACATGTGTGCGTCGTCCTCGGTACCGCCCCCGACGGGGACTCCGAGCTGACCGTCGAGGCCATCCGGCGGGCCGCCCGGCATGCCAAGCTCCAGGTGCTCACCGGGGTGCTCGGCGACCGGCTCGTCGTGATCGCCGGCGGCAGCGACAATCCGCTCGCCGTCGCCAAGTCGCTGATCGGGCCTTATGCGGCGGGGCCGGTGGTCGCCGGGCCCGTGGTGCCCGATCTGCTGGCCGCGACGAGGTCCGCGCAGGCCGCCGCGGCGGGGCTGAAGGCGTGTTCCGCCTGGCAGGACGCCCCGCGCCCGGTGCTGGCGGACGATCTGCTTCCGGAGCGCGCGATCGCCGGTGACCCCAGCGCCCGCGAGCAACTGGTGGAGGAGATCTACAGACCGCTGGAGGAGGCCGGCTCGGCGCTGCTGGAGACGCTCTCCGTCTATCTCGAACAGGCGAGCAGTCTCGAAGGCGCGGCCCGGATGCTCTTCGTCCATCCCAACACCGTGCGCTACCGGCTTCGACGTGTGACTGACGTCACCGGCTGGTCGCCGTCGGATGTACGCTCGGCATTCACGTTGCGGATCGCGCTGATCCTGGGGCGTCTGGTCGACGGGGATCTCCAGCCCTAGGCTTTTGTCGGGGGTCCACAAAACCCCCCCGTGTTCTTCGTCCCTGTCCCCACGGGCGGCCGTGGCCGTCCACAAGAGAGAGTGTGAGAGTGCTCGTACTCGTCGCTCCCGGCCAGGGCGCCCAGACGCCCGGCTTCCTGACTCCTTGGCTCGAACTTCCCGGTGCCGCCGACCGCGTCGCCGCGTGGTCGGACGCCATCGGGCTGGACCTTGCCCACTACGGCACACAGGCCGACGCGGACGCCATCCGCGACACCTCGGTGGCGCAGCCGCTGCTGGTCGCCGCCGGGATCCTGTCCGCCGCGGCACTGGGTGACATCACCCCGGGTGCCGTCGCCGGGCACAGCGTCGGTGAGATCACCGCCGCCGCCTTCGCCGGTGTCCTCGACGACACCGCCGCCCTCACCCTCGTACGCAAGCGCGGTCTGGCGATGGCCGAGGCCGCCGCGATCACCGAGACCGGGATGTCGGCGCTGCTCGGCGGCGACCCCGAGGTGACGGTTCCGCACCTGGAGAAGCTCGGGCTGACGGCGGCGAACGTCAACGGCGCCGGTCAGATCGTGGCCGCCGGCACGACGGAGCAGCTGGCGGCGCTGGAGGCGGACAAGCCCGAGGGCGTGCGCCGGGTCGTGGCCCTGAAGGTGGCCGGCGCGTTCCACACGCACCACATGGGCCCCGCGGTCGACGCCCTGGCCGAGGCCGCCAAGGAGCTCACGCCCGCCGACCCGAGGGTCACCTACGTCTCCAACAAGGACGGGCAGGCCGTCGCCACCGGCGCCGAGGTGCTTGAGCGGCTGGTCGGCCAGGTGGCCAACCCGGTCCGCTGGGACCTGTGCATGGAGACGTTCAAGGAGCTCGGCGTCACCGCGCTCGTCGAGGTGTGCCCGGGCGGCACCCTCACCGGGCTCGCCAAGCGCGCCCTGCCGGGTGTGCAGACCCTGGCGCTCAAGACCCCCGACGACCTCGACGCCGCTCGCGAGCTCATCGCCGAGCAGAGCGCCTGAAAAGGAGCCAACGAGCAATGTCGAAGATCAAGCCCAGCAAGGGCTCCCCGTACGCGCGCATCATGGGCGTGGGCGGCTACCGCCCGACCCGGGTCGTGCCCAACGAGGTGATCCTCGAGACGATCGACTCGTCCGACGAGTGGATCCGTTCGCGCTCCGGCATCGAGACCCGGCACTGGGCGAACGACGAGGAGACCGTCGCCGCGATGTCGATCGAGGCGTCCGGCAAGGCCATCGCGGACGCCGGGATCTCCGCCGAGCAGATCGGCGGCGTGATCGTCTCGACCGTCTCGCACTTCAAGCAGACCCCGGCCGTGGCGACGGAGATCGCCGACAAGCTGGGCACGAACAAGGCCGCCGCGTTCGACATCTCCGCCGGCTGCGCGGGCTTCGGCTACGGCCTGACCCTCGCCAAGGGCATGATCGTCGAGGGCAGCGCCGAGTACGTCCTCGTGATCGGTGTCGAACGGCTGTCGGACCTGACCGACCTGGAGGACCGGGCGACGGCCTTCCTGTTCGGTGACGGTGCCGGCGCGGTCGTCGTGGGCCCCTCCAAGGAGCCGGCCATCGGCCCGACCGTGTGGGGCTCCGAGGGCGACAAGTCCGAGACGATCAAGCAGACCGTGCCGTGGACGGACTACCGTTCCGGCGAGGTCGCCAAGTTCCCCGCCATCACGCAGGAGGGCCAGGCGGTGTTCCGCTGGGCCGTCTTCGAGATGGCGAAGGTCGCCAAGGAGGCGCTGGACGTCGCCGGCATCACCGCGGACGACCTGGATGTCTTCATTCCCCACCAGGCCAACGAGCGGATCATCGACTCGATGGTGAAGACACTCAAGCTGCCGGAGTCCGTCACGGTCGCCCGTGACGTTCGCACCACCGGCAACACCTCGGCCGCCTCGATCCCGCTCGCGATGGAGCGGCTCCTGGCGACCGGCGAGGCCAAGAGCGGCGACACCGCGCTCGTCATCGGCTTCGGGGCGGGTCTCGTCTACGCCGCCACTGTCGTTACCCTCCCCTAGGCACTCCGTGCCGGATCACACGGTCCGGTACGGGAAGCACCACCTGCCACACCCTCTGGATCAAGAAGAAGGAGCGCCTCACATGGCCGCCACTCAGGAAGAGATCGTCGCCGGTCTCGCCGACATCGTGAACGAGATCGCCGGCATCCCGGTCGAGGACGTCCAGCTGGACAAGTCCTTCACCGACGACCTGGACGTCGACTCGCTGTCCATGGTCGAGGTCGTCGTCGCCGCCGAAGAGCGCTTCGACGTCAAGATCCCGGACGAGGACGTCAAGAACCTCAAGACCGTCGGCGACGCGACCGACTACATCCTCAAGCACCAGGCCTGAGCCACCCCTTAGGCCCGGCTGCACAAGCCCCGCCACCCGGCGGTGGCGCCGCTGAATCCTCGTGATACTTGGAGAAAGATTTCCCGTGAGCCCGACCAATCGCACCGTGGTCGTCACCGGTATCGGCGCAACCACACCGCTGGGTGGCGACGCAGCCTCTACCTGGGAGGGCCTGATCGCCGGCAAGTCCGGTGTGAAGCCCCTTGAGCAGGAGTGGGCGGCCGACCAGGCCGTCCGCATCGCGGCGCCCGTCGCCGTGGAGCCGACCGAGGTCATCCCCCGGCCGCAGGCCCGCCGCCTCGACCGCTCGGCGCAGTTCGCGCTGATCGCGGCCAAGGAGGCGTGGGCGGACGCCGGGTTCGAGGCCAGGGCCGGCGAGGACACGAGCGTCGACCCCGACCGTCTGGGCGCGGTCATCGCCTCCGGCATCGGTGGCGTCACGACGCTGCTCGACCAGTACGACGTGCTGAAGGAGAAGGGCGTCCGCCGCGTCTCCCCGCACACCGTCCCCATGCTCATGCCGAACGGCCCCTCGGCCAACGTCGGTCTGCTCGTCGGCGCCCGCGCCGGTGTGCACACCCCGGTGTCCGCCTGCGCCTCGGGCGCGGAGGCCATCGGCTACGCCATCGAGATGATCCGCACCGGCCGCGCCGACGTCGTCGTCGCGGGTGGCACGGAGGCGGCGATCCACCCGCTGCCGATCGCCGCGTTCGGCAACATGATGGCGATGTCCAAGAACAACGAGAACCCGCAGGGCGCCTCGCGTCCCTACGACACCGCGCGCGACGGCTTCGTGCTCGGCGAGGGTGCCGGTGTCGTCGTCCTGGAGTCCGCGGAGCACGCCGCCAAGCGCGGTGCCCGCGTGTACGCCGAGGCCGTGGGTCAGGGCATCTCCGCCGACGGCCACGACATCGTGCAGCCGGAGCCGGAGGGCCGGGGCATCGCCCACGCCCTGCAGAACCTGCTGGACAACAGCGACCTGGACCCGGCGGAGATCGTGCACGTCAACGCGCACGCCACCTCGACGCCGGCCGGTGACGTGGCCGAGCTGAAGGCGCTGCGCAAGGTGTTCGGCGACGACGCCGACCACTTCGCGGTGTCCGCGACGAAGTCCATGACGGGCCACCTCCTGGGTGGTGCCGGTGGCGTGGAGTCCGTCGCCGCGATCCTCGCCCTGTACCACCGGGTCGCGCCGCCGACCATCAACATCGAGAACCTCGACCCGGAGGCGGAGGCCAACGCCGACGTCGTCCGCGGTGAGGCCCGCAAGCTGCCCGTCGAGGGCCGTATCGCCGCGCTGAACGACTCGTTCGGCTTCGGTGGGCACAACGTGGTGCTGGCCTTCCGTACGGTCTGAGAAGCCTTCCGGGAAGCACGCGTACGCAACTGAAGGGCCCCCACCGGTCGGTGGGGGCCCTTCGGCGTGTCCACGGTTCCTAGACCACCTGGTGCAGCCAGCGCACCGGCGCGCCCTCGCCCGCGTAGCGGAACGGCTCCAGTTCGTCGTCCCACGGCTTGCCCAGGAGCTTGGCGATCTCGGCCTCCAGGTCCGTCTCGCCCTGCTGGGAGCGGGTCAGGGCGGCGCGCAGGCGGTCCTCGGGGATGAGGATGTCGCCGTGGATGCCGGTGACGGCGTGGAAGATGCCGAGGTCGGGGGTGCAGCTGTAGCGCTCGCCCTCGGCCGTGGGGCAGGGCTCGGCGGTCACCTCGAAGCGCAGGAGGTGCCAGCCTCTGAGGGCCGACGCGAGCTTGGACGCGGTGCCCGGCTGGCCCTGCCAGGAGAACTCCGAGCGCCAGGTGCCGGGTGCCGCGGGCTGCCGGATCCAGTCGAGGTTGACGCGCGTGCCGAGCACTCCGGCGACGGCCCACTCGACGTGCGGGCACAGCGCGCGCGGAGCGGAGTGCACGTACAGGACTCCACGTGTCGTCACCGGGACCTCCGGGCAGAGCGGGACCATTGTGCGGACGAGATGAGTGGCGGTGGCGGCAGCCACGTTGATGGCGAGGCTACCGTGCGGCGGCGCAAGGAGTGTGACGTACCGTCGGTCCCGGTGCCGGGAAACGCCCGCCATTCACCCGGCAGGACGCTAGTACGGGGGGTTCGGGGTTCCCGGGCGTGGTCGGGAACTCCCGTGCGTTGTCATGGAGGGGGACGAATTCCGCAAGGGACTGCAAGTCGACCGAGGGGGTCACCAGGGGATGCGTAGCCGTGGGGCGCGTGCGCGTGCCGTTCTCGCCGTCGTGACGGCGGGTGTTCTGGGCGTCGCGGGATGCGATGCCGTCGGTGGCAACGCGTCGGAGCCGTCCGGCTCCGCGGCCCGGAGAAGCAAGCCGTCCCCGTCGCCGTCGCCGCTGTGGGACCGCAGTCCGGCGTCCCTCGCCGCGGTCGGTGACTCCATCACCCGGGGTTTCGACGCCTGTTCGCTGCTCAAGGACTGCACGGAGGCGTCGTGGGCGACCGGCAGCGACACGGCGGTCGACAGTCTCGCCGTACGCCTGCTGGGGAGGGCGAAGGCGGCGTCGTCGAGCTGGAACTACGCGGTGACGGGGGCGCGGATGGCCGATCTCGCCGGGCAGATGGCGCAGGCGGCGACGCGGAAGCCGGAGTTGGTGACGGTGATGGCGGGGGCCAATGACGCGTGCCGGGACTCGACCGCGGCGATGACGTCGGTGGCCGACTTCCGGGCGCAGTTCGAGGAGGCGCTGGACACGCTGCGGGCGGCGGCGCCGAAGGCGCAGGTGTACGTGGCGAGCGTGCCTGATCTCAAGCGGCTGTGGTCGCAGGGGCGGACCAATCCGCTGGGCAAGCAGGTGTGGAAGCTGGGGATCTGCCCGTCCATGCTGGGCGACCCCGACGATCTGGCCGCGGCGGCGACCGAGCGGCGCGACACCGTGCAGGACCGGGTGGAGGCGTACAACGAGGTGTTGGAGTCGGTGTGCGCGAAGGACAAGCGGTGCCGTTTCGACGGCGGCGCGGTCTACGCGTACCGCTTCGGGACCGACCAGTTGAGCCACTGGGACTGGTTCCACCCGAGTGTGAACGGCCAGGCGAGGCTCGCCGAGATCGCCTACCGGAACATCACCGCCAAGGGCACGTGACCTAAAGTTCCGCACATGAACGAACTCTTCGGCGCACTTCCCGACGGCACCCCGGTTCACCGCTGGACGCTGGAGCGGGCCGGAGTGCGGGTGCGGGTGTTGTCGTACGGCGGGATCGTGCAGTCGGTGGAGGTGCCGGACCGGGACGGGCGCGTCCAGAACGTGGTGCTGGGATTCGCTGACCTGGCCGGCTATCTCACGCACACCGGGCCCTACTTCGGCGCCCTGATCGGCCGGTTCGCGAACCGGATCGCCGGCGGCCGCTTCCCGCTGGACGGGGTGACGTACGCGCTCGCGCCCAACGGCGCGCCCAACTCCCTGCACGGCGGTGAGCGCGGCTTCGACAAGCGCGTGTGGGAGGTGACGCCGGCCGGCGAGCACGGGGTGCGGCTGTCGCGGGTCAGTCCGCACGGCGAGGAGGGCTTCCCGGGTCGGCTCGACGTCTCGGCGACCTACGCGCTGGAGGCCGACGGGGCGCTGCGGATCGCCTACGAGGCGACGACGGACGCGCCGACCGTCGTCAACTTCACCAACCACAGCTACTTCAACCTGGCCGGGTCCGGGAACGCCGGGGGTCATGAGCTGCGGCTGGCGGCCTCCCGGTACACGCCGGTGGACGCGGACCTGATCCCGACCGGGGTGCTGGAGGATGTGACGGGCGGGCGGTTCGACTTCCGGGAGGGGCGCAAGACCGGGTCGGGCTACGACCACAACTTCGTCCTCGACAAGGGCGTGACCGACACCCCCGTCGAGGTCGCCGAGCTGCACGACCCCTCCTCCGGCCGCGTGCTGACCGTCTCGACCACCGAGCCGGGCCTGCAGCTGTACACCGCGGACCATCTGCCCGAGCCCTTCGCCCCCTGCGACGGCGTGGCGCTGGAGACCCAGCACTTCCCCGACTCCCCCAACCAGCCGGGGTTCCCGAGCACGGTGCTGCGGCCCGGCGAGGTGTTCCGCTCGGAGACGGTGTACGGGTTCGGAGCGCGCTGAGCTTCCCAGGAAAGCCGAAAAGCCGGAAAGCCGAAAAGCTCCGGAAGGCATTTGCCCCGGCCCGGGTGTCAGGTCCCGGGCCGGGGCTGCTCATGGGGAGACTTGTCCCGGATCAGACGTTAATCGTCTCGGTGAGACGACGGTCCGTGATCGACCGCCCGACCTCGATCTCGTACGAACCCTTCACAAACGACCACGCCCCCTCCTCCTCGTTCCAGGTCTCGAAGGCCCGGCGCGGGATCTCCACCGTGACCTCGACGGTCTCGCCGGGAGCCGCCTCGGCCCCGGCGAAGCCGGCGAGGGCGCGCTCCGGGCGGTCGCCCGGTTCGGCGGGCGCGAGGTAGACCTGGACCACCTCACGGCCGGCCCGTTCGCCGGTGTTGCGGACCCGGACCTTGACGGTCGTGCCGGTGACCTCGGCGGACTCGTAGGCCCAGTCGGTGTAGCCGAGGCCGTGGCCGAAGGGGTACGAGGGGGTGCGGCCCTCCTTCGCCCAGGCGCGGTAGCCGATGAAGACGTCCTCGGTGTAGGGGAGCCGGCCGTCCTGCGGGGTGACCTGGGTGACCGGGGTGTCGGAGAGGGCGCCCCAGGTGGTGGGGAGGCGGCCGCCGGGCTCGTGGGCGCCGGTGAGGACGTCCGCGAGGGCCGCGCCGCCCTCCTGGCCGGGGAACCAGCTGAGCAGGACGGCGGCGACGTCGTCGCGCCACGGGAGCTCCACCGGGGAGCCGGAGTTGACGACCACGACCGTGTTCGGGTTGGCGGCGGCGACGGCGCGGACCAGGTCGTCCTGGCGGCCGGGGAGGTTCATGTCCTTGCGGTCGAAGCCCTCGGACTCGACGCGGTCGGTGGTGGCGACCACGACGACGGCCGTGTCGGCGTTCCGGGCGGCCTCGACGGCCTCGGCGATCAGCTCGTCGGGGTCGCGCTGCGGCTCCTGGTGGGCGAGGGCGAAGGCGACGACCTTGAAGGGGAAGCCCTCGGGGAGCTGGAAGACGTGGGTGAGGGAGACCTCGACCGGCTCTCCGGCGGTCAGTTCGACCTCGGCGCGGGGCACCGGGGAGCCGAAGAAGGCCTCGAAGGGGTCGGTGGTGTCGGCGGGGAGCTGGCGGTCGTCGTAGTACGTGGTGCCGTCGACGGTGAGGGTGAACGCGCCGACGCCCTTGACGCCGAAGGTGTGCGGGCCGGTGTCGCGCGGGGTGAAGGTGCCGGTCAGCTCGATGGTGTGGAGGGTGTCGTGGGTGACGCCCTCGGGGAGGTCGTCGCCCATCCACTGGATCTGGCCGTTCGGCGCGGAGCCGGTGCCGAGGACGTTGCCGTCGGCGTCCCGGCAGACGGCCCGCAGTGTGAACCCCTTGCCGGCGACGGCGAGTTCGGTGTTCGGGTCGGCGCCGACGGCGTACGTCAGATCGGGGAGGGCCGCGGCGAGGCCGTCGAGCGGGGAGACGATCCGGGACGGGAAGACGGTGGCGGAGCCGCCGCCGAGGATACGGGCGTCGCGGGCGGCGGCGCCGATGAGGGCGACGCTGCCGGGCTTCAGCGGAAGGGCGCCCTGGTTGCGGACCAGGACGAAGGCGCGGCGGGCGATCTCGCGGGCGAGTGCCTCGCCGTCGACGGGGCCGGGGAGTTCGGTGACGACGGGTTCGGCGTCCGCCAGGGCGCCGACCCGGGCGGCGAGCCGCAGGACGTTGCGGACGGCGGCGTCGACCTTGGTCTCGTCGACCTCGCCGTCCCGCACGGCCTGGGCGAGCGCGGGGCCGTAGACGGTCTGCGGGCCGGGCATGGCGACGTCGAGGCCGCCCTCGATGGCGCCCTTGGTGGAGCGGGCGGCCATCCAGTCGGAGACGTTGTAGCCGTCGAAGCCCCACTCCCCGCGCGCGATCTCGTTCACCAGGTGGTGGTGCTCGGTCATGGTGACGCCGTTGACCTGGTTGTAGGCGGTCATGATGCCCCAGGGACGGGCGTTCTCCACGATGAGCTCGAAGGGCCTCAAGTACAGCTCGCGCAGGGCCCGTCCGGAGACGAGGTTGTCGACGGTGAAGCGGTCGGTCTCCGCGTCGTTGGCGACGAAGTGCTTGACGGTGGTGCCGACACCGCCGGACTGGACGCCGGACACGTATCCGGCGCCGATCAGACCGGTCAGGTACGGGTCCTCGCTGTAGGCCTCGAAGTGCCGTCCGCCGAGCGGGGAGCGATGGAGATTGACGGTCGGGGCGAGCAGCACGTGGACGCCCTTGCGGCGGGCCTCCTGGGCGAGCAGGACGCCGGCGCGGCGGGCGAGCTCGGGGTCCCAGGTGGCGGCGAGGGCGGTCGGCGAGGGCAGGGCGATCGACGGGTCGTCGGCGGTCCAGCGCACCCCTCGGACGCCGATCGGCCCGTCGGACATGACGAGGGACGCGAGACCGATCTCGGGCAGGGCGGGCAGCGTCCACATGTCCTGTCCGGACAGCAGCCGGGCCTTGGCATCCAGGTCGAGCTTGCCGAGAGCGGCTGCCACGGCGGCCTCGCGGGCCTGGTCGGCCGGGGTGCTGGAGTAGGCGCCCGCCATTGGGTCCTCCTGGGTTCGGGGCTGCGCGGTCCGCGCGGTCCGCGCGGTCCGTGCGGTCCGTGCGATCCGTGCGATCCGTGCGGTCCGCGGAAACCCCTTCATCGTGCACCCGTCACCTGTAGACCGGTAGGTTTCGTTATCCGTACGTTATATTCGGCATACGGCCATGCCGTACGGTGAGCCCATGAACGCCAGGGTCAGGAGCGAGGCGCGACGCTCGGAGATCGTGCGGGCGGCTCTTGAGGTGATCGCCGAGCGCGGTTACCGGGGAGCGAGCCTGGCCGCGGTGGCCGAGCGGGTCGGGCTGACCCAGCAGGGGCTGCTGCACTACTTCCCCACCAAGGACGCGCTCCTGGTCGCCGTGCTCACCGAGCGGGACCAGTGGGACGCGGTACCGCACACCCAGTGGCGGGTCGATCTGCTCGTCTCCCTGGTGGAGTACAACGCGATGCGGCCCGGCATCATCCAGACCTTCTCGGCGCTGCTCGGCGAGAGCGTCACCGAGGGGCACCCGGCGCGCGGCTACTTCACCGAGCGGTACGCGCAGGTGCGGACGAACATGGCGGCGGTGCTGCGCGCCGAGTACGGCGACCGGCTGCCCAACGGGCTCACCCCCGAGCGCACGGCACCGCTGCTGGTGGCGGTGATGGACGGACTTCAGTACCAGTGGCTGCTGGACCCGGAGTCTGTGGACATGCCGGGCGCCTTCCGGGACTTCCTCACGCTGCTGGGCGAGGAGAGCTGAACCTCCCGGCTACTGGCGCCAGATGCCCAGTAGCCGACGGCCGCCAGCGCGACCAGTTCGATCAGGAAGAGCACGCCCAGGTTCGTCGCCTTCATGGAAGGCAGTATCACCCGGAAACGATCACTTCGGTGCGGGCACCGCGGCGACCACCTCCACCTCGATCTGGGCCTCCTCCCGGAACAGCCGCGGCACCTCGAAGGTCATGCTGGTGGGCGGGGTGCCGGTGAGGAACTCCCCTCGCACGGCGCCGTATTCGGCGAGGCGGCCGATGTCCGTCAGATAGGTCCGGATGTTGATGACGTCGGCGAGCGTCGCGCCGTGCGCCTTCAGCAGCGCGTCGATGGTCTCGAAGACGCCCCGGCTCTGCTCGGCGAGGGTGTCGCCCTCGGCTATCTGGCCGGAGAGGAACAACAGGGCGCTGCCGTCGGCCTGTTCGACGCGGGCGACCTGGGAGTAGTAGGGGCTCAGGGGCTGGGGTGCGGAGGCCGGGTTGCCGAGGGTGATCTTCACGGGGTTCCTTCAGTGGTCGGCGCGGGGTTCCTTCAACGGGCGGTGTCACGGATGCGGGCGGCGGCCACGGAGATGTCCGCGCCGGGCTCGGCGACCCGTCGGTACTGGTCCGACGCGGCCTGGATGACGGGCAGTTCGGCGGCCTTCGCGGCCAGGACGAGGTCCTTCACCGCGAGCGCCGTGTCGAAGTGGACGCCCTCGGCGAAGGCGCGGGCGACGGCTCCCCCGAGAGGACTGTTCGCGAGGGCCGCGCGGGCCGTCTCCCCGTCCAGACCGAGGGCGTCGGCGAGCCGCAGCGCCTCGGCGACGACCGCGATCCCGCCGATGACGGCCGAGTTGACGACGAGCTTGAGCGCGGCGCCGGAGCCGAGCGGCCCGGTGCGGGTGACCGTGCCGAGGTGCGCGAGGACATGCTCGACGCCGGCCGTGTCACCGCCCGCGAGGATGCCGAGGGTGCCCGCGGCGGCCTTGTCGGTGCTGCCCATGACGGGGGCGTCCACGACGGAGACTCCGGCGAACCGGTCGAGGCGGCGTACGGCGTCGGGCCCGACGGTGGACATCTCGATCCAGTGGGTGCCGGGACGCAGGGCCGCTGAGACGGCCTCCGCGACCGCGTCCAGCGCCGCGGGGCCGGCGAGCATCGTGATCACGACGTCGGCGTCCCGTACGGCGTCGGCGGGCGACGCGGCCGCGACGGCTCCCCCGGCGACGAGGGGCGCGGCCTTCTCGGCGGTGCGGTTCCAGACGGTCAACGGGTGCCCTGCGGCGAGGAGTCTGCGGGCCATGGGGGCACCCATGTGCCCGAGGCCCAGGAAGGCGATGTGCTCCATGGCGACGACGCTATGCGGCGCCCGACGGATGCGACAAGCGAATGTCTAGCATTGCTGCCATGCCGAACTCGCATGACTCGCATGACGTGCATGACGTGTATGACGTGCAGGGCTCGCATGGCTCGCGTGGATTCGAGACCCTCGATCTCTCGACCGTCTGGCTGCGGGCGTTCCTGGAGGTCGCCCGGCAGGGGTCGTTCACGGGCGCCGCTCGCAGCCTCGGCTGGACCCAGTCCGCGGTCTCCCGGCAGATCTCCTCGCTGGAGACGGCCCTGGGCGGCGCCCCGCTCTTCGACCGGCTGCCGAGGGGCGTACGGCTCACCGAGGCCGGTCGCGTCCTCGTGCCGTACGCCGAGACCGTCGTCGAGGCGCTGCGAGGCGCCGGACGGGAGCTCACCGCCCTGCGGGAACTCGCGGGCGGGCGGCTGCGGTTCGGGGCGTTCGCGACGGCCGACGCGGCGCTGGTGCCGCAGGCGCTGGCCGCGTTCCGGGCCCGGCACCCGAAGGTGCGGGTCACCCGCGAGGAGGGCCTCACCCCGAGGCTCCTGGACCGGCTGACCGCCGGCCATCTGGACCTGGCGGTCGTCTCCACGACGGGCCGCCCGCCCCTGGAGGCGTACGACCTCCACCACCTCCTCGACGAGTCCCTGTACGTCGCCGTCCCCGCCGGTCATCAACTGGCGGGCGGCGGCCCGGTGCGGCTCGGCCGGTTCGCCGACGCGGACTGGATCTCGGGGAGCGCCCGCCCGGAGGGGACGCTGCTGGACGCGGCGCTGCGGGAGGGGTTCCGGCCGCGTGTGGCGCATGTCGTCGCCGAGTGGACGGCGAAGCAGGGGTATGTGGCGGCGGGCCTGGGGGTGACGCTCATCCCTGCGCTGGCCGCCGCGTCCGTGCGGCCCGACGTGGCGTTGGTACCGGTGCGGGACGAGGGGGCGCCGGCGCGGGCGGTGTACGCGGCGACTGTACGAGGGCGGGTGGAGACGCCGGTGGTGGAGGCGTTTGTGGGAGCGTTGCGGGAGGCCGCCGGGACATTGCGCTCCTGAACCACGCCCCATGGCGTAGGTCACTTCCGTCACGCCATACTCAGCCCACTCCCCCCACACCATACGGAGGCTGAACTCCCGTGACTTCTCTCCGCGTTCGGATCGGCGTCCTCGGATTCGCCCTGGTGGCCGGACTCACGGCCGCCCCACACCCGGCCCAGGCGGCCACCGCCACCGTCGAGGAGCAGCGGCTCGGCAACGCGGTGCCGCAGGAGATTCTCCGGCGGTCCGGATTCGACTCCGTGGCACCGGAGTTCGCGCGGGCGCTCGGCTCGGCGCACAGCTATGCGCAGGCCCGCCGGATCGTCGTACACGCAGGGTCGGCGCTGTGGGAGCGGGCCGTGGACCGGGCGCAGGGGCGGGGGCCCGCGGGTGGGGATCTGAGTCGGGACGATGACCGGCCGCTGTACTGGGCGCGGTTGGGAATGACCAAGGAGGTGCGGGGCTGGAAGCCGGAGTTCGGGCTCAGTGCCGCCCAACGGACCACTCTGCTCGACCAGTTGGAGCGGGCCTCGCGCGGGCAGACCGATATCCGCTACCCCAAGGGCCCCCACAAGCGGGTGCTCGTCACCGGGTTCGATCCGTTCACGCTCGATCGGGACATCCGGATCTCCAACCCGTCCGGGGCGACCGCGCTCGCGCTCGACGGGACGGTGATCGAGACGGCGGACGGGCCGGCCCGGGTGGAGACGGCCGTGTTCCCGGTGCGGTGGCGGGACTTCGCGGACGGCACGGTGGAGCGGACGCTGCGGCCGTATCTGAAGAAGGTCGATCTGTTCACGACCGTCAGCCAGGGCCGGGTCGGCAGGTTCGACGTCGAGCGGACCAACGGGGCCTGGCGGGGCGGGTTCGGGGACAACGAGAACGTGAGCCGGACCGAGACCATACCCGTCACTGATCCGGCCTCACAGCCGCAGTGGACGACGACGACCTTGCCGTACAAGGCGATCGTGGCCGCGGCCACCGGCCGGTTCCCCGTCTACGACAACACGAGCGTGACCGAGATACCGGCCGGAGCGACCGATCCCGTCGTCCGCCCGGACGGGCCGACGGCAGGGTCGACGGCCCGGGCCGGGGGCGGCGGCGACTATCTGTCGAACGAGATCGCCTACCGCGCCACGCTGCTGCGGGACCGGCTCGGACTGCACGACCGGCTGCCGGGCGGCCATGTGCACACGCCCGTGCTGCAGTTCGGGTCCGGGAACACGACCGAGGTGACCGACCCGCAGTTCGTGGCGAACCGGCTCGACATCATCGCGCAGGTGCGGGCGATCCTGACGGTCGCCGTCAGTGCGACGGAGCGAACGCGAGGCTGATGCCGAGGCCGGCCAGGACCGAACCGATCACCTTGTTGAGGACCTTCTGGCCGCGCAGCATCAGGGTGCGCATCCGGTCGTGCGAGAAGAAGACCGCGACGACGCCGAACCACAGCAGGTGGGCCAGCGACATGAACAGGCCGTAGCCCACCTGCTGGTAGACCGGGGTGCCGGGGCTGACGACCTGGGCGAAGGTCGAGACGACGAAGAGGGTCGTCTTGGGGTTGAGGACGTTGGTGAGGAAGCCGGAGCGCAGGGCCTGGAGCGGGGTGAGGTCCGAGGTGGTCTCCAGGTCGACCTCGACCTCGCCCCGGGCGCGGAAGGTGCGGACGCCGATGTACACGAGGTAGGCGGCGCCGACCAGCTTGATGACCGTGAACAGGAAGGTGGAGGAGGCGATCAGCAGGCCCACGCCGAGCATCGTGTACGTGACGTGGACCAGGACGCCCGCGGCGACGCCGGTCGCGGCGAGGACGCCGGTGCGGCGGCCGTGGAGGTAGCTGTTGCGGACGACCATGGCGAAGTCGGCGCCGGGGGCGATGACGGCCAGGACGGTGATGACGGCGACGGCGAGTATCTCGGTCACGAGGTGACGTCCTCCACGTCGTTCGAGTCGTCCCGGGTCTCCTCACCCAGCAGTTCGCGGGCCATGAGGGTGGCGCCCGCGACCGCGCCCGGCATCAGGAACACCGCGACGAACGGGACCAGGAAGGCCAGGCCCAGGGGTGTGCCGAAGCCCCAGACCAGGGTCTTGCGGGAGCGGAGCAGGGCGAGCCGGTCGCGGAGTTCGACGCCGCGGCGCTGCATCGCGACGGCGACGAGTTCCTCGGTGAGGAAGAAGCCGGTGACGAAGAAGCCGATGACGGGGACGACGGTCTGCCCGACGAACGGGACGAAGCCGAGGCCGAAGAGCAGGACGCCCCACAGCAGCGCACGGAAAAGGATCCTGATGCTGTCCCGCGCGGAGATCCACAGCTCCCGCCAGAGCGGGAGGTCCGACTCGGGGGCGGTGCCGTCCGGGGAGACGTCACGGTCGACCTTCTCCGACAGGCTCTCGTAGAAGGGCTGGCCTATCAGCAGCGTGACCGCGGTGAAGGTGAGGACCGCGAGGAGCAGGGCGAGCGCCCACAGCACGACGGTGAGGAACCCGCGGAAGATGCCCGCCCAGGGGCTCGACCAGTCGTCGGCGAACGGCGTCGCCCAGCCGACGAGGTCGTCCCCCCAGATCGCGAGCGACACCAGGGCCGCCCCGTAGAGAACGAGGGTGATGAGCCCCGGGATCAGCCCGAACTCGTACTGTCTGCCGTGCCGGGCCACCCACCGCTGGCCTTTCAGGAGGTACGTGAACCCCACCCCAAGATCGCGCATGGCCGAACTCTATCGGTCGGCCGGGACGGGGCTCGCGGTCGTGGCCACCACCCCGCCGCTCACGCGGCCGACACCGCCATCACCCTCACACGGCCGCCACCGC
Organism: Streptomyces sp. NPDC057280; assembly: GCF_042668605.1. NCBI lineage: Bacteria > Bacillati > Actinomycetota > Actinomycetes > Kitasatosporales > Streptomycetaceae > Streptomyces > Streptomyces sp. NPDC057280. The sequence goes on along the minus strand of NZ_JBHUYR010000002.1, from coordinate 816,898 downwards.
CATCACCCTCACACGGCCGCCACCTCCACCACCGCTCACACGGCCGCCACCGAAACCACCGCTCACACGGCCGCCACCGACACCACCACCCCCGGTTCCGCCGCCGGGCTCGCCGCCGCCGACACCCGTACCGCCGCCGCCCGGGCGACCCGGCCCGCGCGGGAGGCGCCGGCCAGCAGGAGCGGCTGGAGGTGTTCGAGGCCGGCCACCAGCAGTTCCTCGCCCGCGACCAGCACCGGTCCGGCCGCCTTGGCCGTCGCGGCTGCCGCCTCCGTGAGGTCGGCGAGGGGCTGGAGGGAGGCGCGGACGACGCCCGCGCCCGCCCCGGCCGCCCGTTCCGCCAGCGCCACCTGGAGCGGCATCAGCGGGGCCAGGGCGGCCGTCAACGCGTCGGCGATACGGCGGAGTTCGGGGGACGAGTCGCGCAGGACCTCCGCCGCCGAGCGGATCAGCGGGGTGAGGGCGAGCAGGGCGCCGGCCGCGAGGCCCGCCGCGGCGGGGAGCAGCGGGGAACTGGCCTCGACCAGGTCGCCCAGTGCCGTGGCGAACTCCTCCACCGCCGGTTCCACCGCGTCCAGCACCGGCAGCAGGCTGTCTCCCAGCGCGGTGAGTAGGGCCTGCGCCGGCTGGCTGACCGGGTGCACGGCGAGGGGGGCGCCGCTGGTGCCGAGGCGGGTCAGGGTGTCGACGATGCGGTAGAACGCCTCCTGCGCCTGGGGCGAGGCGCTGGCCTCGGCCAGTTCGGCGGTGGTCTGCCGCAGGACCCGGAGCACCTCCTGGCCGGAACCGTCTCTGGGGTCGAAGGTGTTGATCGCGATCCGGGTGATGTTGCCCGCGGTGTCCAGGAGTTGGCCGGTGATGTCCGTCGTGCTGCGGGCCATGCGCAGTACGTCGTCCCTGCTGGGGAGCGAAGGGATGGTTGCCATGGGTGGCTCTCCTCGTCCTCGGCTCGTTCGCCTTCAGCATGCCCGGTCCGGGGCCGGCGGGATGCGCCATCCGGGGCATCCGTGACACCAACTCCCTCTTGTTCCGGTTGAGTCGAACAGGTACATGTCGCCGTACCGATCTCAGGAAGCTCCCGGAGGAGGTACGACCCGTGCGCACCACGAGCACCACCCCTGCGAGACCCGTACTGATCGCCGCCCTCGCCCTGACCACGGCGGGGTCCCTGCTCCTCACCCCCCACCAGGCCGGGGCCGACCCCGAGCCGTCCCCCACCCGTCACGAGCCCGCCCTCGACGAGCGCGCCGCCCAGGCCCCCGCGAGCGCCGCCCAACGGGCCCTCGGCACCGACGCCCCCGCCGGCGGACCGAAGGTCACCGGCTATCCGCGCGAGCAGGTGCTGTCCCCCGACCCTGAGAACCCGGCCGACAAGTCCCTCAAGCTCGGCCTCACCCCGTACCACGCGATCGCCCCCGAGCTGAACGCGATCCAGGCACTCGGCGACCGGGTGAGCGTCGAGGTGACCGGCACGTCGGCGGGCGGGCACCGCCTCTACCTCGTCACCGTCACCGCCCCGGAGACCGCCCGCCAGGCCCGCGCCCAGCAGCGGATGCGCGACCTCATCGAGAACGCGCCCGCTGCTGCTGCCAAGTCACGCGAGATCAAGGCGAGTTACAAGACCCCCGTCTTCTTCAACAACAACATCCACGGCAACGAGTGGGAGGGCACCGACGCCTCCCTCAAGCTGATCGAGCAGCTCGCCACCGCCAAGGACAAGCGCACGAAGGACCTCCTCGCCCACTCCCGCCTGTACTTCAACATCACGGCCAACCCCGACGGCCGTATCGCCGGCACCCGCGCGAACGCCAACGGCTTCGACCTGAACCGGGACTTCGTCACCGCCTCCCAGCCCGAGACACGGGCCATGCGGCAGATCGAGATCGACAAGCAGCCGACCGTGATGCTCGACCTGCACGGGTACGTCAACGGCACCCTCATCGAGCCCACCACACCCCCGCACGGCGAGAACTACGAGTACGACCTCTTCCTGAAGAACACCTACGCCAACGCGCTCGGCATGGAGGCCGCCGTCAACGGCCTCGGCTACACACCCGCCGAGGACGGCGTGGAGCCGGCCCAGATCCCCTTCCGGGACCAGCAGGAGGGCTGGGACGACTGGCCGCCCATCTTCACACCGCAGTACGCGGCCTTCCACGGCACGGTCGCCGCGCACACGGTCGAGATCCCGCTCCAGGTGAACAACTCGGCCTACACCAACCTCCCGGTCGAGGAACTCCGCCGCCGCTCGGCCGTCAACACGGCCGTGGCCGGCGCCGCGATCCGCGCCACGCTCGACTTCGTACGGACGCGCCGCACCTCGCTCGTCGCCGACCAGATCGAGGTCTTCCGACGCGGGGCGGCAGGCGCCGCGCAGGTACCGGTGTCGGCGAAGACAGTGCCGGGCGTACCCGGAATCGGCCCGGAGGACGTCTACACGACCACCTTACCCCGCGCCTACGTGATCCCGTCCGGCAAGACGGCCGCCGCCCGCCTCGTGGACCACCTCCTCGCCAACGACGTCCGGGTCACCCGCGCCACCAAGGCCTTCCGCCTGTCCGGCCGCACGTACCCGAAGGGTTCGTACCTCGTCGACATGCACCAGCCCAAACGCGGCCTGGCGAACGTCCTGTTGGCGGACGGCCGCGACATCAGCGACAAGGTGTCGGTGATGTACGACATCTCGGGCTGGAGCCTGGGCCGCCTGTGGGGCGCCGCGGTGACGTCCCTGCCGACGGGAAAGCTCACGGGCCTCCCCCTGCGCCCCGTACGGAAAGCCACCTCCGTCGGCCGGGTCGCCCCGCACGGCGACCTGAGCCTGCGGCTCGACGACCCGGCGGCGATCGCGGCTCTCAACTCCCTCCTCCAGCAAGGCGTTCCGGTACGCGCCACGGCGGACGGCGGCACCGCGATCGTCCCGGCGTCGGCCCGCTCGAAGGCCACGGCCCTCGCCCGCGCCCACGACGTCACCTTCGACGCCACCCGCCTCACCGGCGCCACCCCGCTGCACCGCACCCGCGTGGCCGCCGCGGTCACCCCGGGTGAGCTCTTCGCCCTGCGCGAGATGAACTTCGAGGTCACACCGGTGTCGACGGCCGTGCTCAACGCGGGCTTCGACTGGTCGGCGACGGATGTCCTGATGGTATCGGCGGGTTTGGAGTACGGCGACCTGACCCCACCCGCCCGCAAAGCCCTGGACGCGTTCCTCTCCCCCTCGTCCGGCCATGGCCTGGTCGGACGGGGCATCGGCGGGGCTGAACTGAGCACCGCCACCGGCCTCCTGGCCGCGAAGCCCGTCGAGGGCAACGGGGACGCGAACGGCGTGGTCCGCATGGTGAACGCGGGCCCGATCACCACCGGCACACCGGGTTACGGTTTCGTGTACGCCCCCGTCTGGTTCACCGACCTAGGACCGCAGATCCGCATCGAACAGTCGTACGCGACCGGCAACCCCTTGGTCTCCGGACACTGGCGCCCCCTGGAGGACGGCACCGGCGGCCCCTCGGCCGCGGCCGGACAACCCGCAGTGATCAGCGGTCCGCACGCGGTCCTCTTCGGCACCGAGCCTCTCTTCCGGGACCATCCGAAGGGAGAATTCCCGCAGGTGGCAAGGGCATTGTTCAGCATGGCAGCAGTCAAGGAGAGCGGATGACGCAGGAGATCCACGGCACCGTCGCCGACGGCTTCGAGGCGGTGCGCGAGGAGTTCGCCGCCTTCGTGGCCGGTGAACGCCCCGACTACGAGGGTCAGTTGTGCGCCTATGTGCACGGCCGCAGGGTCGTCGACCTGTGGACCGGCGACGGCAACGAGGCGGACTCCCTCCACGCCGTCTTCTCCTCGACGAAGGGCGCCGCGCACCTCGTGGTGGCGCTCCTGGTCCAGGACGGCACGCTCGAACTCGACCGCAAGGTGACCTACTACTGGCCGGAGTTCGGGGCCGAGGGCAAGGGCGGCCTCACCCTCCGCGACCTGCTCGCGCACCGCGCCGGCCTGGTCGGCCTGGACGCGGGCTTCTCACGCGCCGAGATGGCCGACGACCGCGTCATCGCCGAACGCCTCGCCGACCAGCGCCCGTTCTGGCGCCCCGGCACGGCCTTCGGCTACCACGCGCTGGTCATAGGCGCCCTGACCGGCGAGGTGGTCCGCCGCGCCACGGGCCGCACGATCCAGGACCTGTGGGAAGACCGAGTCCGCGCCCCCTACGCCCTCGACTTCCACCTGGGCCTCCCCGCCTCCCAGGAACCCCGCTACCGCCCCGTCCAGCCGATGCTCCCCACCCCCGAGCAGCAATCCCTCATCGACGCGTCGCCCCAGGGCCCGCACACCCTGACCTCGATCGCGTTCAACGCGCACGTCCCGGACACGGGCGACCTCGTCGACTACGCCAACTCCCGCGAGGTACGAGCCAAGGGCCCGGCCTCCGCGGGCGGAGTGGCCGCGGCCAGAGGCCTCGCCGGAATGTACGCCGCAGCCATCAGCGAACTGAACGACCGCCCACCCCTCCTCAAGCCGGACACGATCGCCGAGGTGGGCCAGATCCACTCCATCGGCTACGACCTGATCGCCCGCGCCCACCGCTCCTACGGCCTCGGCTTCCAGGCCACGGCCGACACCTGGCACCCCTTCCTGGGCGCCGGGGCCTTCGGCCACAGCGGCGCAGCAGGCTCCCAGGGCTTCGCCGACCCCCGCAGCGGCCTGGCCTACGGCTACACCCGCCGCCGCCTCGCCTTCCCAGGCGGAGCGGCCCCAGAAAACAACGCCCTGGTCAGAGCGGTACACACAGCAGCGCTGGCCCACTGAAACCCAAAACCCCACGGCACAGGCCCACCACGTCCCACTCTCTGCGGGCCACCGGCCGGGAGGGAGCCGTAGGGGCGCGCCGGGGTGGGGGCGGCCCAACGGCCGCGGCCCGCAGGGGGGAGCAACAAGCGGCGGCCGCG
>NZ_JBHUYR010000002.1:0-811948 GCF_042668605.1 Streptomyces sp. NPDC057280 | reverse complement strand
CTCCCGTGGGGGGGCGCGGGTGTCGGCCCGGCCAAGGGGCGCCGCCCCGAAGGGTCGAGCACGATCGCCGTCCCGACACCGGCTGAGAGCGCCCCGAAGGCGACCGACCCAGATATTCGGCACGCCAACTGCGGGAGGCACCTTCTCAACCCACCCCACACAAAAGGCCGCACCCCACGTCCAAGGGTGCGGCCTCCGTGCTGTGAACGAACGTACTCAGACCAGCGTCACGCTGATGTTCCCCCGAGTCGCCTTCGAGTAGGGGCAGACCTGGTGGGCCTGCTCCAACAGCGCCCGCCCCGTAGCGGCGTCCACGTTCGGAATGCGGGCCGAGATCTCCACGATCAGGCCGAACCCGTCATCGTTCTTCCCGATCCCCACCTTCGCGGTGACGGTCGAGCCGCTGATGTCGGCCTTGGTCTGCCGGGCCACGACGCCGAGCGCGCCCTGGAAGCAGGCGCTGTACCCGGCGGCGAAGAGCTGCTCGGGGTTGGTGCCCTCGCCGCTGCCGCCCATTTCCTTCGGCGGGTTCACGACGACGTCGAGGCGGCCGTCCTCGGTGGCGACGCGGCCGTCGCGGCCGTTCTCGGCGGTGGCGACGGCGGTGTACAGGACGTCGGGCTGCTGGATGGACATGCGGTACTTCCTCCTAGGTCCGCCGCACGACTCGCGCCCACGATCGACGACGGTTTCGGAAAGAAGTTACCGCATGTCGGAAACAGCCCGGAAGCCCTGCAACCGGAGGTCCTGCAACCGGAAGCCCTACAGCTTGACGACCATCTTCCCGACGTTGTCGCCCCGCAGGACCCCGAGGAACGCCTCCAGGTTGTTCTCGATGCCCTCGACGACCGTCTCGCGGTACTTGAGCGCACCGGAAGCCACCCACGGGCCGACCTCGGAGACGAACTGCGGCTGCAGGTCGTAGTGGTCGCCGACCAGCAGGCCCTCGATACGGCCCCGGGTCTGGATCAGACGGGCGAGGTTCCTCGGACCAGGAGCCGGCTCGGTGTTGTTGTAGACGGAGATCATGCCGCAGATCGCGATCCGGCCGCCCTGGTTCAGCGAGCCGATCGCCGCCTCCAGGTGGTCGCCGCCGACGTTGTCGAAGTACACGTCGATCCCGTCCGGCGCCGCGGCCCGCAGCTGCTCGCTCACCGGCCCGTTCTTGTAGTTGAACGCGGCGTCGAAGCCGTACTCCTCCACCAGCAGCTTGACCTTCTCGTCGGAGCCGGCCGAGCCGATGACCCGCGAGGCGCCCTTGAGCTTGGCGATCTGGCCGACCTGGCTGCCGACCGCGCCGGCCGCGCCGGACACGAAGACACTGTCGCCCTCCTTGAAGGAGGCGGTGCGCAGCAGGCCCGCGTAGGCGGTGAGGCCGGTCATGCCGAGGACGCCGAGGTAGGTGGACAGCGGCGCGGCGTCGGGGTCGACCTTGACGGCCTGCGCGGCGTCGAAGGTGGCGTACTCGCGCCAGCCGCCGAAGTGCAGGACGTGGTCACCGGCCGCGATGCCTTCGGCGCCGGAGGCGATGACCTCGCCGACCGCGCCGCCCTGCATGACCTTGCCGAGTTCGAAGGGGGCGACGTACGACTTGGCGGCCGACATCCGGCCCCGCATGTACGGGTCCACCGACAGGTACTTGTTCCGCACCAGCACCTGACCCTCACCCGGCTGCTTCACCTCGGCCTCGACCAGGGCGAAGTCCTCGGGCTTCGGCCAGCCGACGGGACGGCTGAGCAGGTGCCACTCGCGGTTGATCATGACTGAGCCTTTCCGATTTACTTCAGTACCTGAAACAACCATGCTCCTGAATATTTCATGTTGTCAAGTAATGGAGGTAGTCTGGGACCATGGCCACTCCACCCAAGACCCGTCGCCCCGACGCGCTGACCATGGAGGTCGTCGAGCTGATCGGTGACGTCGTGGCGCGCTTCTACGAGGACTACGAGGAGGCCGCCGCCGACCACGCGCTCACCGGCGCCCAGGCACGGCTGCTGAGCCTGCTGTCGCTGGAGCCGCTGCCCATGCGGAAACTGGCCCAGAAGCTGAAGTGCGAGCCGTCGAACGTCACCGGGATCGTGGACCGGCTCGAGACGCGAGGGCTCGTGGAGCGGCGCCCGGACCCCGCGGACCGGCGGGTGAAGGTGGCGGCGGCGACGGACGAGGGCCGGGAGGTGGCCCGGAGCCTGCGCGAGGGACTGCGTTTCGCCCGCGAGCCGCTGGCCGGACTGTCGGACGAGGAGCGGCAGGCACTGCGGGACCTGCTGCGACGGATGCTGAACTCCTAGGCGGAGCCTGATGGTTGCCCCTTCAGGGGCCGACCTCTCAGGTGCACCACCTCAGGTGCACCACCACAAGAACCGCTCGCACTCCGTCTCCGTCGGCGACGGCTGCGCGGTCGGCTGGGCCGACGTCGGGTCGGCGGTCGGGGTCGCGGAGCCGACCGGGGTCGCCGACACGTTCGGGGGCGGGACGACCGGGGTCGTGGCGGTCGCGGACTGGGCGTCCTTGTCCTTGTCGTCCTTGTCCTTGTCGTCCTTCGACGCCGAGGCGGACGGTGACGCGGAGGCGTCCGCGGAAGCCGAGGCCGAGGGGCCGCTTCCGTTCGTGTCGTCCAGCGGCTCGGCCGGCGTGCTCGCGTCCGCCGACGCCGCGCCGTCCGCCGACTCGCCGCCCGCCGCGGCCGGGGTCGGGTTCGAACCGGGGGCGTCCAAGCCGAGTTCGGCGAGGCTCAGTCCGCCGGCGGCCAGCACGAAGCCCGCGGCGACCAGGAGGGCCCGGCGGCGTCTGCGCCGGTGCGCCGCGGCCTTGCGGTCACGGCGGCTGCCGCCGCCCTCGGCGTCGTCGGCGTCCTCGTCGTCGTACTCGAGGTCCTCGGAGTCGTCGTACCCCTCCGGACCTTCCGGGCTCTCCGGCTCCTCCTGCGGTACGGCCCGGCCGCGGCGCCCCTGGGCGCGGCGTCGTGCCGCCCGGCCGCCGATCACGACCTCGGGCGCCTCCTCGGACGTCACCTCGGGCTCTTCGTACGAGGAGGCCTCGGCAACGCTCCCGCTCCCGCTCCCGTACGAGGAGGCCTCGGGGGCGCCCCCGTACGCGTCCGCGTAGCCACCGTCGTACGACTCGTACGACGGGTACGCCCCGCCACCCGCCTGCTGCGGCACGTACGACTGGGCCTGCATCTGCTGCGGCTGTGGCTGCTGCTGGGCGGCGTGCGCGCGCAGCTCTTCGACTGGGGTACCGCACCCCGGGCAGGCGAGGGCGCCGTTGAGGTGCCGTCGGCACGGGAGGCAGTAGTCCATGACGCGGGAAGATTAAGTTCCTTGTGGGGAGGGTTCCTAGCGACTGCTGTGAAGATTGTGTGGGAACTGGTCGTTCCGGTGCGGCGAGTTGAGGATGATCCGCTCATCCATCCTCAACTCGCCGAAACCGGCTCAGGCTTTCTTGCGGGTCGTCATCACGCGCTGGATCAGAATGAACGCGCAGAGCAGCACACCGGTGGCGATCTTCGTCCACCAGGAGCTGAGCGTGCCCTCGAACTGGATGATGCTCTTGATCAGGCCGAGGACCAGGACACCGAACAGCGTGCCCAGCACATAACCCGAGCCACCCGTCAGCAGCGTGCCGCCGATGACCACCGCGGCAATCGCGTCGAGTTCCATGCCGACCGCGTGCAGCGGGTCGCCGGACTGGATGTAGAGCATGAAGAGGAGGCCGGCGAGCGCGGAGCAGAAGCCGCTCACCGTGTAGACCGCGATCTTCGTGCCGCCCAGCGGGAGGCCCATGAGGAGGGCCGACTGCTCGTTGCCGCCGATGGCGTAGATCCGGCGGCCGAAGCGGGTGTAGTGGAGGATGTAGAAGGCCGCCGCCAGGACGACGAGGGCCACGACGGCGCCGATCGACAGGTCGCCCAGGCCCAGGGACACCCGGGTCTCGGCGAGGCTGCTCACCGCGGAGTCGTTGATCGCGATCGACTCCTTGCTGATGACCAGGCACAGGCCGCGGAAGAGGAAGAGGCCGGCGAGGGTCACGATGAACGGCTGGATCTCGAAGTTGTGGATCACATAGCCCATGAGGAAGCCGCCGAACGCGCCCACGCCCAGGGATATGGGGATGACGACCAGCAGCGGCAGGCCGACGTCCTGGACCAGCCACGCCGTGAGCATGGTGGTGAAGCCGATCACCGAGCCCACGGACAGGTCGATGCCGCCGGAGAGGATGACGAAGGTGGCGCCGACGGCGGCGACCAGGAGGTAGCCGTTGTCGATGAAGAGGTTGAGGAAGACCTGCGAGTCGCCGAAGCCGTAGTTCTGGTAGCGGCTGAGTCCGGCGATGTACATCGCGAGGAACAGGGCGGCCGTGACCAGGACGGGCAGGCGGCGGTCGCCGAGCAGCCGCGCCGCCCCGGACGGCGTACGGCCTTCGATCTTGTCGGGTGTCGTGGGGGTCTGGGTGGTCGCACTCATCACGACACCTCCATCTTGGCAGCGGGCTCGGCGGGGGCCGCGGGCGGCGTCGCCGGGGCCGGGGTCTTCGCGCGGGCGCCGAAGACCTTGGCGCGGAACTTCGGGGACTGGAGCAGGCAGACGACGATGACGACGGCGGCCTTGAAGACCAGGTTGGTCTGGGTGGGGACGCCGATCGTGTAGATGGTGGTCGTCAGGGTCTGGATGACGAGGGCGCCGACCACCGTGCCGCCGATCGAGAAGCGGCCGCCGAGCAGGGACGTGCCGCCGATGACGACCGCGAGGATGGCGTCGAGCTCGATCCACAGACCGGCGTTGTTGCCGTCGGCGGCCGAGGTGTTGGAGCTGATCATCAGGCCCGCGATGCCGGCGCACAGGGCGCAGAAGACGTACACCATGATCTTGATGCGCATCGACCGGATGCCCACCAGGCGGCTGGCCTCGGCGTTGCCGCCGACCGACTCGACGAGCAGGCCGAGGGCGGTGCGGCGGGTCAGGGCGACGGTGACGGCGACGACCGCGGCGACCACGAAGATGGAGAACGGCAGGGTCAGCCAGTAGCCGCCGCCGATCAGCTTGTAGGGCTCGCTGTTGATGGTGATGATCTGGCCGTCGGTGATCAGCTGGGCGACGCCGCGGCCCGCGACCATGATGATGAGGGTCGCGATGATCGGCTGGATGCCCATGCGGGCCACCAGGAAGCCGTTCCACAGCCCGCAGACGACCGCTGCCAGCAGGCCGAGGCCCATCGCCAGCAGTACTCCGGCCAGGGCGTCCTGGTCCTTGCGGTCGCTGATGTACGAGCAGGTCAGCGCGCCGGTGATGGCGACGACCGCGCCGACGGAGAGGTCGATGCCGCCGGTGGCGATGACCAGGGTCATGCCGACCGCCACCAGGATCAGGGGCGAGCCGAACAGGACGATGGAGACGAGGCTGCCGTAGAGGTGGCCGTCCGTCATGTGGATGGCGAAGAAGTCGGGCGTGAAGGGGATGTTGACGAGCAGCAGCGCCACCAGGACCGCGATCGGCCAGAAGAGGTTGTGGCGTGTCAGTGCTCGCCAGCGGTTGGTGGTGGTCACTGCTGTTCTCCGCTCTGCTCGCCACTGGCGATGGTCTCGAGGATCTTGCTGGGGGTGATCTCCGGGCCGTTGGTGATCCGGGCGACCAGCTTGCGGTCGCGCAGGACACCGATGGTGTGGCTGAGGCGGAGGACCTCCTCCAGCTCGGCCGCGATGTAGAGGACGGACATGCCGTCCTCGGAGAGGGAGACCACCAGTTTCTGGATCTCGGTCTTGGCGCCGATGTCGATGCCGCGGGTCGGCTCGTCCAGGATCAGCAGCTTCGGCTGGGTGATCAGCCAGCGGGCGAGGAGCACCTTCTGCTGGTTGCCGCCGCTCAACTGGCCAACTCGGGCTTCGGGGTTGGCGGGGCGGATGTCGAGGGCCTTGATGTACTTGGCGACGAGTTCGTCGCGCTGGGCCGTCGGGATGGGGCGGGTCCAGCCGCGGGCCGCCTGGAGGGCGAGGATGATGTTCTCGCGGACGGTGAGGTCGGGAACCAGGCCCTCGGTCTTGCGGTTCTCGGAGCAGAACGCGACGCCGGCGCCGATGGCGTCGTTGGGGGCGCTCATCGAGACCTGCTTGCCGCCGATGGTGACCTTGCCGGCGTCGGGCTGGTCGGCGCCGAACAGGAGCCGGGCCAGTTCGGTGCGGCCGGAGCCCAACAGGCCCGCGAGGCCGACGACTTCGCCCTTCTTGATGTCGAGGTCGAAGGGTTCGATGCCGCCGGTGCGGCCGAGGCCCTCCGCGGTGAGGAGCGACTCGCCGACGTCCGCGTGGAGTTGGTGGTCGTGCAGCTCCTCCAGCTGGTCCAGGGCCTTGCCGATCATCAGCTCGATGAGCCGGACCTGGTCGAGGTCGCGGACCAGGTGCTCGCCGACGAGGGTGCCGTTGCGCAGGACCGTCATGCGGTCGCAGATCTCGTAGATCTGGTCGAGGAAGTGCGAGACGAAGAGGATCGCCACGCCCTCGTCGCGCAGCCGCCGCATCAGCCGGAAGAGTTCGAGGACCTCGTCGCGGTCGAGGCTGGAGGTCGGCTCGTCCAGGACGAGGACCTTGGTGCCGGAGCCCGAGCCGTCGCTGTCGCCGTGGCCCACCGACCGTACGATCGCGACCAGTTGCTGCACCGCGAGCGGGTACGAGGCCAGCGGCGCGGTGACGTCGATGTCGAGGCCGAGGCGGTCGACCATCTCCGCGGCTTCCTTGCGCATCCGCTTCCACTGGATGCGGCCGGCGCGGGTGGGTTCACGGCCGATGAAGATGTTCTCCGCCACCGACAGGTTGGGGCAGAGGTTGACCTCCTGGTAGACGGTGCTGATGCCGGCCTGCTGCGCCTGCAGCGGGCTGCCGATCCGCACGGCCCTGCCGTCGAGGGTGATGGTGCCGCCGTCCAGGGTGTAGACCCCGGTCAGCACCTTGATCAGGGTGGATTTCCCGGCCCCGTTCTCGCCCATCAGGGCGTGGATCTCGCCGGGGAAGAGCCGGAAGTCGACACCCGACAGAGCCCTTACCCCCGGAAATTCCTTGACTATGCCCGTCATCTCCAGGACGGGCTGCGGCTCTGCCATGGCAGCGCTCCTCCATGAAATCGGTTCAGGCCCACGGCAGTTCAGGGACTGCGGTGGGCCGGTCCCCCGCGGGGAGCCCCGCCGGGGCCGGGCCGTGCCCGGCCCGCCAGGGGCTCCCCACCGGTGCGTGCGGTCGGTCAGTACTTGCGGGTCGGGAGCGCGGCCTTGGCCTGGTCCTGCATGAAGTCGCCCTCCTTGGTCTTGATCCAGCGCTCGACCGAGCCACCCTCGTGGACCGTCTTGACGACCTCCATCAGCTGGGGGCCGAGCAGCGGGTTGCACTCGACGATGGCGTTGATCTTGCCCTCGGACATGGCGACGAAGCCGTCCTTCACGCCGTCGATCGAGACGATGAGGATGTCCTTGCCGGGCTTCTTGCCGGCCGCCTCGATGGACTGGATGGCGCCGATGGCCATGTCGTCGTTGTGCGCGAAGAGCACGTTGATGTCGGGGTTGGACTGCAGGAAGGCCGCCATGACCTGCTTGCCGCCGGCACGGGTGAAGTCGCCGGTCTGGCTGACGACGATCTTCCAGTCGTCCTTGTGCTCGGCGTCCATGACCTCCTTGAAGCCCTTGGCGCGCTCGATGGCGGGGGCGGCACCGGTGGTGCCCTCCAGCTGGGCGATCTTGACATTGCCCTTGAGGCCGGCCTTCTCGATGACCTTCTCGAGGATCTTGGCGGCGCGGCGGCCCTCGTCGGTGAAGTCGGAGCCGACCAGGGTGACGTACAGGGAGTCGTCGGAGGTCTCGACGGAGCGGTCGGTGAGGACGACCGGGATCTTCGCGGCCTTGGCCTCCTTGAGCACGGCGTCCCAGCCCGTGACGACCACCGGCGAGAAGGCGATGACGTCGACCTTCTGCGCGATGTAGCTGCGGATCGCGGAGATCTGGTTCTCCTGCTTCTGCTGGGCGTCGGAGAACTTCAGGGTGTAGCCCGCGTCCTTGGCCGCGGACTTCACCGACTCACTGTTGGCGGTGCGCCAGCCGCTCTCGGAACCGACCTGCGAGAAGCCGAGGACGATCTTCTTGCTGCCGCCGCTTCCCGCGGAGTCACTGGAGCTGTCGTCCTCCTTGGCGCAGGCCGCCAGGGTGCCGGCCGCCGCCACGCCGATCGCCGCAGTGAGGAAGTTCCTTCTGTTGAGCATGTTCTTCTCCTTTGAAGAGCCGGTCCGGGGAGGACCGCTAGTACTCGTGGGACCGACTGCCCTGCGTCCAGCCTGTCGATCATTATTCGAAATATCGGTCACACTGGTGTACGAATTAGCTGGTCGGTGCATGTCAGTCGGGAGCGGTGCTGGCCCGGACCACGAGATGCGGCTCGATGGCGACTCCGGGCGTCCCGGACGGGGCCCGGCCCTCGATGAGGTCCAGCAGCAGGGCGATGCTGTGCTTGCCCACCGTCGCGAAGTCCTGCCGGACGGTGGTGAGCGGTGGAGCGAAGAACTCGGACTCCGGGATGTCGTCGAAGCCGACGATCGCGACGTCCTGGGGCGTGCGCACCCCCGCTTCCCGCAGGGCCCGCAACACCCCCAGTGCCATCTGGTCGTTGGCGACGAAGACGGCGGTGAGTCCGCGGCCCACCCAGCCGGCCAGTTGCTGGCCGGCACGGTAGCCCGACAGTGGACTCCAGTCCCCTCGCAGCAGCTTCGGCGGCTCGACGCCCGCCGCTTCGAGGGTGTCCCGCCAGCCGGTGACCCGGTCGGCCGCCTCCTGCCAGTCCTCGGGCCCGGCGAGATGCCAGACCGTGCGGTGGCCCGTGGCCAGCAGATGCCCGGTGGCGAGCCGGGCGCCGAGCTGCTGGTCCACGTTGACGCTGGGGATCTCGGCGCCGGAGCCGGTGCCGACGACCACCACCGGGAAAGGGTGCCGGAGTTCGGCGAGGGCCTCGACCGCCGAGCGCTGCGGGGCGAGGGCGATCACCCCCTCCACTCCGCCCTCACTGAGGTGGTCGAGCGCCTCGGAGAGGGTTTCCTTCGCCAGCTTGTGCAGGCTGACCGTCGAGACGGTGTACCCCGCCGCCCGCGCCGCGTCCTCCAGCGCGAACAGCGTGCTGGCCGGGCCGTAGAGCGTGGTGTTGGCGGCGACCACACCCAGGGTGCGGGTGCGGCGGGTGGCCAGGGCCCGAGCCGAGGAGTTGCGGCGGTAACCCATCTCCTCGATGGCGCGGAGCACCTTGGCCCGGGTCTCCTCCCGCACGTTGGGGTGATCACCCAGGACGCGGGAGACCGTCTGGTGCGACACCCCGGCGAGGCGTGCCACATCGGCCATGGTGGGCGGCCGGAGCTCCAAGTGGTTCACGGCCGCACCTCCTGGCGGTCAGCGATCGGTTGAATGCGAGGCACATTGTGAGCGCTAACAATTCGTGCCGGTCAAGAGGGCTGCATCGGGGAAGTCGTCACGGTTGAATAACGCCGCAGGCTGCGGCAGTTGAGATCCCGGACGGATGTGCGCGTCATCAAGACCGTTACGCTGTTCGACCCTCCGACCCATTGACACCCCGACCGAGACGTCCTTACCGTCAGGCCAGCATTTCGAACGTGAGCCGAAATTTCGAACAACAAGCTTCAGAGCCTAGGGAGTAGCTGACGTGCGCATCACGGGAATCAGCACGCACGTGGTCGGGACGCCATGGCGCAACCTGACCTACGTCCAGGTGCACACCGACGAGGGACTCACCGGAGTCGGCGAGACCCGCATGCTGGGCCACACCGACGCCCTGCTCGGCTATCTGCACGAGGCGAAGACCAACCACATTCTCGGGTCGGACCCGTTCGCTGTCGAGGATCTGGTCAAGCGGATGAAGTACGGCGACTACGGCCGTGCGGGCGAGATCGTGATGTCCGGTATCGCCGTGATCGAGATGGCCTGCTGGGACATCAAGGGCAAGGCCCTCGGCGTCCCGGTCTGGCAGCTGCTCGGCGGCAAGGTCACCGACAAGGTCAAGGCCTACGCCAACGGCTGGTACACCACCGAGCGCACCCCGGAGGCCTACCACAAGGCCGCCCGGGGCGTCATGGAGCGCGGCTACAAGGCGCTCAAGATCGACCCCTTCGGCACCGGGCACTTCGAGCTGGACCACGAGCAGAGCCTGTACGCCGTCTCGCTCATCGAGGCCGTCCGGGACGCCATCGGTCCGGACGCCGAGCTGATGCTGGAGATGCACGGCCGCTTCTCCCCCGCCACCGCCGTCCGCCTCGCCAAGGACCTCGCGCCCTTCAAGCCCGCGTGGCTGGAGGAGCCGGTGCCGCCGGAGAACCTCAAGGCGCTGGAGAAGGTCGCCGCCAAGGTCGACATGCCGGTCGCCACCGGTGAGCGCATCCACGACCGGATCGAGTTCCGCGAGCTCTTCGAGAGCCAGGCCGTGGACATCATCCAGCCCGACGTCGGCCACATCGGCGGCATCTGGGAGACCCGGAAGCTGGCCGCGACCGCCGAGACCCACTACATGCTGGTCGCCCCGCACAACGTGGGCGGCCCGGTGCTGACCGCCGCCTCCCTCCAGGTCGGCTTCACCGCCCCGAACTTCAAGATCCTCGAGCACTTCAACGACTTCGCCGACGCGGAGATCAAGAAGGTCGTCAAGGGCGCCCCGAAGGTCGTGGACGGCTACTTCGAGCTGTCGCACGAGCCGGGTCTCGGTGTCGAGCTGGACGTCGACGCCGCCGCCGAGTTCCCGCAGCAGCAGGCCCGCTTCGACCTGTGGGCCGAGGGCTGGGAGCAGCGCAAGCCGAAGGGCACCCAGCAGTGAGCAGCGCGGTCGTCATCGGGGCGCCCGGCGAGCACGAGCTCGTCGCGCACACCCCGCGTGCGCCCGGTGCCGGCGAGGCCCTGGTCCGCGTCCACGCGGTCGGCATCTGCGGCAGCGACCGCGAGGTGTACCAGGGCAACCGGCCCGAGGGGTACGTCCGTTACCCGCTCACCCCGGGCCACGAGTGGTCCGGCACGGTCGAGGCCGTGGGCCCGGCGGTGCCGGAGTCGCTGGTCGGCCGCAAGGTGGTCGGCGAGGGCTTCCGCAACTGCCAGGTCTGCGACCGCTGCCACGCGGGCGAGACCACGCTGTGCACGGACGGCTACGAGGAGACGGGCTTCACCCAGCCCGGCGCCATGGCCGCCACCCTCACCCTGCCGGCCCGGCTGCTGCACGCCCTGCCGGACGACGCCGACCTGACGGCGGCGGCGCTGCTGGAGCCGGCCGCGTGCATCGCGGCCGCCGCGCTGAAGGCGAACGCGCGGCCCGGTGAGCGGGTCGCCGTGGTGGGCACGGGCACGCTCGGGATGTTCGCCGTGCAGTTCCTGCGGGCCGGCTCGCCCGCGGAGCTGCTGGTGGTGGGCACCCGCCCGGACCGCGCGGAGCTGTCGAAGACCTTCGGCGCCACCGACTTCCGCACCCGCGACCAGGAGCTCCCCGACGACTTCGACGTCGTCATCGAGACCGCCGGGTCGGCGTCGGCCGCGAACACCGCGGCCTCGCTGCTCAGACGCGGCGGCCGGCTCGTCCTGACGGGCATCCCGGCGCCGGGCGCGGACGGACTGGACCCCACCGATCTCGTCGTACGGCAGCTGGAGGTGCACACCGTGTTCGGGGCGCCGCCGGACGCCTGGGCGCACACGGTGCGGGTCTTCGGGGCCGGGCTGCTCGATCCGCTGCCGCTCGTCACGCACGAGCTGCCGCTGGAGGAGTTCCCGCAGGCCATCGAGCTGGTCGGGTCCGGCGACCCGGCCGTCGGCAAGGTCCTCCTCAAACCATGACACCCCTTTGAGCCGTACGCCGGTACGGAGTACCTGACGACTTCGTACCGGCGTACATCCAATGTCCCTAAGCCTTGTTGCACACAGAGCCGCGATCCACGTCCGATATATCGAACACGAAGGACAGCTTGTGACCGAGACCACCGCCAGCGCGGCCCGACGACCCGGTGAGCAGGCGCTTGCCGCGCTCGGCCTGGGTGCTCCCGCCCTCGACCCGGCCGACGCCTCTCCGCACACCTTCCCCGGTGGCGGCCGCTGGCGCACCGAAGTGCCTTCCGTGGAGGGCCCCGAGGCCCTCTCGGTGGTCCTCAAGGAGTCCTCGCGGCTCGACGTCCCGATCCACCGGATCAGCCAGGGCAGCGGCGTGTGGATGCTCACCGACGCCGAGATCACCGAGATGGTCGAGGCGACCGCCGAACGCGACATCGAGCTCTGCCTGTTCACCGGCCCGCGCGGCACCTGGGACATCGGCGGCTCCACCCGCACCGACTCCAAGGGCGGCGGGCTGCGCGCCCGCGGCCACGACGCGGTCGCCGGGTGCGTCGAAGACGCCGTCCGGGCCACGGAGCTGGGCGTGAAGTGCCTGCTCGTCGCCGACGAGGGCGTGCTGTGGACGCTGCACCGGGCGCGTGTCGCCGGGATCATCCCGGCCGACACCACGCTGAAGGTGTCGGCACTGATCGGCCCGGTGAACCCGGCCGCGTACGCCGTCTACGAGAACCTCGGCGGCGACTCGATCAACGTGCCCAGCGATCTGACGCTCGATCAACTCACGGAGATCCGACGGGTGTCGGGCGCTCCCATGGACATGTACATCGAGGCGCCCGACGATCTCGGCGGCTATGTCCGGATGTACGAGGTCGCCGAGCTGATCCGGCGCGGCGCCCCGCTCTATCTGAAGTTCGGCCTGTCGAAGGCCCCGGGGATCTACCCCTACGGCCATCACATGCGCGAGCTCACGCTGTCCACCGCCAAGGAAAGAGTGCGGCGCGGACGGCTCGCCCTGGACCTGCTCGCGCGGCACGGAGCGGACGGCGCCATGGCGCCGCTCGGCTCGCGGCTGCCGGGCGCGCTGAAGCGGTTCGAAACGCCTGCATAACGTTCCGGACAACGCCCCTTCACAGAAGCCGACGGAGTCGAACAGACTCCGACACAACTTCTCGGTTCGACCTCGCACCACTGGACAGGCGCTCGCACCGCGGATCGCCCTGGCCACTCCCCTAGACCATCAAGGATGATGATCATGCTTAACCGCAGAGCTGCACTCTCCGCCATAGCCACCTCGGCCGTCCTCGCCCTCTCCCTGACCGCCTGTGGCCAGGACAGCGAAGGCGGCAGCGCGGAAAGCAAGGGCGACGCCAAGGGCGGCACCATCGGTATCGCGATGCCGACCAAGTCCTCGGAGCGCTGGATCGCCGACGGCAAGAACGTCGAGAGCAACCTGCAGAAGCTGGGCTACAAGACCAAGCTGGTCTACGGCGAGGACGAGCCCGACCAGCAGGTCTCCCAGATCGAGAACCTGATCACCCAGGGCGTCAAGGCGCTGATCGTCGCCGCGATCGACAACAAGTCGCTCAACAACGTCCTCCAGGAGGCCAAGGACGCGGGCATCCCGGTCATCGCCTACGACCGCCTGATCCTCGGCACGCCGAACGTCGACTACTACGCCTCCTTCGACAACACCAAGGTCGGCGAGCTCCAGGCCAACTACATCGTCGAGAAGCTGGGCCTGGCGAGCGGCAAGGGCCCCTTCAACATCGAGCTGTTCGCCGGCTCCAACGACGACAACAACACCAAGTACTTCTTCAACGGCGCGATGAGCGTCCTGAAGCCGTACATCGACTCCAAGAAGCTCGTCGTCAAGTCCGGCCAGGTCGACCTCAACAAGGTCACCACCCTGCGCTGGGACGGCGCCACCGCCCAGCGCCGCATGGACGACATCCTGACCGGCTCCTACAAGTCCGGCCGGGTCGACGCGGTGCTCTCGCCGTACGACGGCATCTCCATCGGCATCCTGTCGGCGCTGAAGTCCGACGGCTACGGCACCAAGTCCAAGCCGCTGCCGGTCCTCACCGGTCAGGACGCCGAGCTGGCCTCCGTGAAGTCGATCATCGCGGGCGAGCAGACGCAGACCGTCTACAAGGACACCCGTGAGCTCGCCAAGGTCGCGGCGAACATGGTGGACGCGGTCCTCAACGACAAGAAGCCCGAGACCAACGACACCAAGACCTACGACAACGGCTCCAAGGTCGTCCCCGCCTACCTGCTCAAGCCGGTGAGCGTCGACAAGACCAACTACAAGCAGGTCCTGGTCGACGGTGGCTACTACACCGAGGGCGAGCTCAAGTAATCAGCCCCCGGCTGTAGTCGTCTGCACCAGACAGAGATTGGAAGGCACGACCATGGCGGGACCCGTCCTGGAAATGCGCTCGATCGTCAAGACCTTTCCCGGCGTCAAGGCGCTCTCGGACGTCACACTGACCGTCCGGCAGGGCGAGGTCCACGCCATCTGCGGGGAGAACGGCGCCGGCAAGTCCACCTTGATGAAGGTGCTCTCCGGCGTCCATCCGCACGGCACGTACGAGGGCGAGATCCTCTTCGAGGGAGAGGTCTGCGAGTTCAAGGACATCCGGGCGAGCGAGGCGCGCGGCATCGTCATCATCCACCAGGAGCTGGCGCTGGTGCCCTACCTCTCCCTCGCGGAGAACATCTTCCTCGGCAACGAGCACGCCTCGCGCGGTTTCATCGACTGGCGCGAGACCCTGCGGCACGCGAGCGAGCTGCTGCGCCGGGTGGGGCTCAGTGAGCACCCCGAAACGCGGGTCGCTGACATCGGTGTCGGGAAGCAGCAGCTGGTGGAGATCGCCAAGGCTCTCTCCAAGAAGGTGAAGCTGCTGATCCTGGACGAGCCGACCGCGGCCCTGAACGACGAGGACTCCGGCAAACTCCTGGATCTCATCCTGGAGTTGAAGAAGCAGGGCATCACCTCGATCATCATCTCCCACAAGCTCAACGAGATCCGCAAGGTGGCCGACTCCGTCACGATCATCCGGGACGGCAAGACCATCGAGACCCTCGATGTGAAGTCCGAGGAGACCACCGAGGACCGGATCATCTCCGGCATGGTCGGCCGCGACCTGGACCACCGCTTCCCCGAACGCACCGCGTACGAGGGCGAGTCGGACGCCGCTCCGGCGCTGGAGATCCGCGACTGGACCGTGCACCACCCGATCGACCAGCAGCGCAAGGTCGTCGACGACGTGTCGATCCATGTCCGGCGCGGCGAGATCGTCGGCATCGCGGGCCTGATGGGCGCGGGCCGCACCGAACTCGCGATGAGCGTCTTCGGCCGCTCCTACGGGCGGCACGCGGGCGGCACCGTCCTCAAGGACGGCAAGGAGATCCGGACGAAGTCCGTCGCCGAGGCGGTCGACCACGGCATCGCCTATGTCACCGAGGACCGCAAGCACTACGGCCTCAACCTCATCGACACCATCAACCGCAACATCTCGCTGAGCGCGCTCGGCAAGGTGGCCAAGCGCGGCGTCGTCGACGAGCACCAGGAGCGGCAGGTCGCCGAGGGCTTCCGCAAGTCCATGAACATCAAGGCGCCGACCGTCTTCGAGCCGGTGGGCAAGCTGTCCGGCGGCAACCAGCAGAAGGTCGTCCTCAGCAAGTGGATCTTCGCCGGCCCCGAGGTGCTGATCCTGGACGAACCCACCCGAGGCATCGACGTCGGTGCCAAGTACGAGATCTACACCGTCATCGACCAGCTGGCCGCGCAGGGCAAGGCGGTCGTCTTCATCTCGTCCGAGCTGCCGGAGCTGCTCGGCATGTGTGACCGCATCTACACGATGGCCGCCGGGCGGCTGACCGGCGAGTTCTCCCGCGCCGAGGCCTCGCAGGAATCGCTGATGCGCCAGATGACCAAGGACAAAGAGGTAACCCGATGAGCACGGATGTGACCGCCAAGACGCCGGCCCCGGCGCCGCCGGGCAAGAGCGGATCGGCCTCCGGCGAGAACCTGCTTCAGTTGATGCTGGACGGCCTGCGCCGCAACATGCGCCAGTACGGCATGCTGATCGCCCTCGGCCTGATCGTCGCGCTCTTCGCGGTGTGGACCGACGGCGACCTGCTGCTGCCGCGCAACGTCTCCAACCTGGTCCTGCAGAACAGCTACGTCCTGATCCTCGCGATCGGCATGATGCTGGTCATCATCGCCGGCCACATCGACCTGTCGGTCGGCTCGGTCACGGCGTTCGTCGGCGCGTTCGCGGCCGTACTGACCGTCCAGCACGACGTGGCGTGGCCGCTCGCGGTGGTGCTGTGCCTGGTGGTCGGCGCCGGTGCGGGCGCGGCGCAGGGCTTCCTCATCGCGTATCTCGGCATACCCTCGTTCATCGTCACCCTCGCGGGCATGCTGGTCTTCCGCGGCTTCACCGAGATCCTGCTGGAGGGCCAGACCCTCGGCCCGTTCCCGAGCGGCCTGCAGAAGATCGGCAACGGCTTCCTGCCGGAGACCGGCCCGGAGACCAACTACCACAACATCACGCTCCTGCTCGGCCTCGCCCTGATCGTCTTCGTGGTCGTCCAGGAGGTCCGCGACCGCAGGCGCCAGCAGGAGTTCTCCCTCGACGTGCTGCCCAGGAACCTCTTCCTGCTCAAGCTCGTCTCGATCGTCGCCGCGATCCTCGTCGTCACCATGCTGCTCGCCAGCTACAAGGGCGCCCCGATCGTCCTGCTCATCCTGGGCGGCCTGGTCGTCGGCTACGGCTACCTGATGCGCAACTCGATCTTCGGCCGGCACATCTACGCGATCGGCGGCAACCTGCCGGCCGCGAAGCTGTCCGGTGTGAAGGACAAGAAGGTCACCTTCCTGGTCTTCCTGAACATGGGCGCCCTCGCGGCCCTGGCGGGTCTGGCCATCGCCGCGCGCCTGAACGCGGCGTCGCCGAAGGCGGGTCTGAACTACGAACTCGAGGCCATCGCCTCGGCGTTCATCGGCGGCGCGTCGATGAGCGGCGGTGTCGGCACCGTGCTCGGCGCGATCATCGGCGGTCTCGTCCTCGGTGTTCTCAACAACGGCATGAACCTTCTCAGCGTCGGCTCCGACTGGCAGCAGGTCATCAAGGGCCTCGCCCTGCTGGCCGCGGTCGGGTTCGACGTGTGGAACAAGCGCAAGTCCGGCTCGTAGCACACAGGTTGACCGGTCGGGCCCCGTCGGAAGGCGGGGCCCTTCCCATGGGAGGAGACATCCGGTGAAGGAACTCTTCGGCAAGCTCACCGACGGCACCGACGTCCACCGCTGGTCGCTGGAGAACGGCGGCACCCGTATGCAGGTCCTGTCGTACGGCGGGATCGTGCAGTCCCTGGAGGTCCCCGACCGGCACGGCCGGTACGCGAACGTCTCCCTGGGCTTCGACCACCTCGAGGACTACGTCACGTCCAGCCCGTACTTCGGCGCGCTGATCGGCCGGTACGGCAACCGCATCGGCAAGGGCCGGTTCACGCTGGACGGGGAGACGTACCAGCTCTCCGTCGACGACGGCGAGAACAGCCTGCACGGGGGCGAGGCCGGGTTCGACACGGTGGTCTGGGACGTCGAGCCGTTCCAGCGGGGCACCGACGTCGGCCTGCGGCTGTCGTACACCTCCCCGGACGGCGAGATGGGCTACCCCGGCACGCTGACGGCGCGGGTGACGTACACCCTCACCGCCGGGGGCGACTGGCGCATCGACTACGAGGCCACCACCGACAGGGCCACGGTCGTCAACCTCACCAACCACGTCTACTGGAACCTCGCGGGCGAGGGCAGCGGCACGATCGAGCACCACGAACTGACCATCCCCGCCGCTCACTTCACGCCGACGGACGCCGGTCTGATCCCGACCGGCGAACTGGCACCGGTGGACGGCACGCCGTTCGACTTCCGCGAGCCCAAGCCGATCGGCAGGGATCTGCGGACCGGGCATCCGCAGCTGCTCGCGGCGAAGGGATACGACCACAACTGGGTGCTGGAGAAGGGGAGCACGGCGGAGCCGGAGCACGTGGCCACGCTCCGGGACCCGGACTCCGGCCGCGTGTTGAGGATCGCCTCCACCGAGCCGGGGATCCAGTTCTACTCGGGCAACTTCCTCGACGGCACGCTGGTCGGCCCCGCCGGCCGCACCTACCGCCAGGGCGACGCCGTGTGCCTGGAGACCCAGCACTACCCCGACTCCCCGAACCACGAGGACTTCCCGTCGACCGTGCTGCGGCCCGGGGAGACCTACCGGTCCACGACCGTGCACTCCTTCCCCTCCTGACACTCCTTCACAGGTGGGGCACAACTTCTTACCGATTTCTCAGCGGTTGAACAGTGCCCCGCCGGCCTTCGTATGTATGAGCGGCCCGTGCTCCCCCGCGCGGGCCACCCAAAGACGACGGACCCGGCCGTCCCCACCGGGTCCGCCCCATACGGAGGTTCCATGGCCGAGAACGTCACCTCGCTGTTCCGCAGCACCGCGGCACACAGCCCGTCCATGGCGGCGCTGACGCGGGCAGCGGGAGACGGGGCCGGCCCGATCGACTTCTGTATTCCGGTGAACCCCTACTTCCCCACGCCGGGGATGTGGGACGAGATGGCCGGCCGTCTGCGCGACATCATCACGTACTACCCGTCCAGCGCCGACACCATCACCGCCGAACTGTGCAACCTTCTCCAGCTCCCGCCGCAGGCCGTGGCGATGGGGAACGGCTCCACCGAACTGATCACGTGGATCGACCACTTGCTGGTCCGTGAGTCCCTCGCCGTCCCCGTGCCCACCTTCGGCCGGTGGACCGACCAGCCCATGGAGACCGGCAAGCGGGTCGACATGTTCCCGCTCCAGGAGTCCAGCGGCTTCGCCCTCGACCTCGCCCAGTACGCCGAGTTCATACGGGCCCGCGGCACCCGGGCGGCCGTGATCTGCAACCCCAACAACCCCGACGGCGGCTTCCTCCACAAGCACGCGATCGTGCAGTTCATGGACGCGATGGCCGACCTCGACCTGATCGTCATCGACGAGAGCTTCCTGGAGTTCGCCGACGCGGAGGCGGAGCCGAGCGTGGTGCAGGAGGCCATGCTGCGCCCGAACGTGATCGTGCTGAGAAGCCTCGGCAAGAACTTCGGGCTGCACGGCATCCGCTTCGGCTACCTGGTCGCCAACCCGGCGCTCGCGGGCCGCGTCCGCTCGATGCTGCCGAAGTGGAACCTCAACGCCTTCGCCGAGTACGTGGTGTTCATGCTCAAGGAGCACGGCGCCGAGTACGCGCAGAGCCTCCAGCAGGTCCGCCGGGACCGCCTCGACATGTCGAGCCAGCTCTCCGCCCTTCCCGGTCTGACCGTCTATCCCTCCCAGGGCAACTTCCTCTTCGTCCGCCTCCCCGTGGGCGCCGAAGGCACCGTGGTCCGGGACCGGCTGCTCTCCGAGCACCGGATCCTGGTCCGCGAGTGCGGCAACAAGATCGGCTCGTCCAGCCGCTTCCTGCGTCTCGTGGTGCGCCCCCAGACGGACGTGCGTCGCCTGGTGTCCGCGCTGGAACAGGTGCTCTACGGGACCAGGAGGGGAGCCGCCGTGCCCGAGCTGGCCACCGGGACCAGTTACAGCTCGGGTACGGCGGCCGTGGACCGCCTGATGAGCAACGGGGTCGGTATGCCGCTGGCCGCGCAGGCCATGGCGGCGGCACCGGTGCCTGCGGCGCCCGTGCCGGTACCGGCGGCGCCGCAGCCGGTCGCCGCACAGCCGCTCGCCCCGCAGCCGGTCGCCGCACAGCCGGTCGCCGCACAGCCGGTCGCCCCGCAGCCGGTCGCTCCGCAGCCCCAGCCGATGCCCATGCCGACGCCGGTCGCCCCGCAGCCGATGCCGATGCCGGTCGCTCCGGCGGCTGCCGCTCAGTCGCCCTACGGAGTGCCCGCCGGCGGGCTCACGCCGCCCGGGGTGCCCGCTCGGGGCGGGCTCACGGCGGCGCAGGTCCGGGGGACGAACGGGTTGACGCCGGCGCCGGCGCAGGGCTGGCCGAACAGCGGTGCCGCCTGGCCCAATGCGGCGGGGGCATGATGCACAGGTAGTTGACAGCCCAACTGCTCTTGTACAGAGATCAAATATTGGGCATAGTCCGTTCACACGGTGTCGACGACGCGAACTCCCCCCACGCTCAACCCCCTTCGCCCCACAAGGAGTTCAAGCATGCCCAAGCTCAGACATCTCGCCGTGCCCGCCCTCGCCGCCGGGGCCCTCGTGGTCGGGACGGCGGGTTCGTCCTTCGCCGCCGACATCTACACGGCCAGCTCCAGCAACTCCTGTGGTGCCGCGTACTTCTACGACGACGGCGACACCTTCAAGATCCTCGACGTCTGCACGGACGGCAAGGGCGTGCGCCTGCAGTACACCAACCCCACCACCGGCAGCCCGCACACCAGCGACACGAAGATCCACGTCGACTACACCGGCGGCTACACCGGGTGGAGCATCTCCAACGCGTACATCTACGACACCGACATGAACGAGGCCGCCTGCTTCTACTTCCGCGTCGGCCACGTCGACGACGGCGCGTACGTGAGCGGCTCGTACGGCGCCTGGAACTTCGCCTGCGCGGCCAACTGACGTACGTCGCGCCCCCGTCCCGATCGGTCGGAACGGGGGCGCGTCCGATTGCGTCACCGTGATCGCGGCACGCGCCACGCGTCGAGCAACTCTTCCGGACCGTACGCCGCTTCGAGCCCGGAACAGCTGACCCCGTTGCGGGAGACCGCCACGAGCGGCACGGGCTCGTCGGTGATCGCGGCGCGGTGCTTGAGCAGCGCGGCCAGGTCGTGGCGGTCGAACGCGGAGTTCTCCAGCCACTTCACCGAGCCGAGGAAGAGGAGTTCCTTGGCCACAGGCTGTCGGTCGGCGCCCACGAGGTCGATCCCGATGTCGTTGCCGCGGGTCCAGTACCCGCCGATCGCGGGGGCGGCGGGGAGCGGCCCGTCCGGCAGGAGGCGGGCGAGGGATTCCCGCACGAGAGGCTCGATCGCGCGGCCCCGCCAGGTCGTCCACTGCTCCCTGATCCGGCTCAGTGTGAGGTCTCCCCGCATCCGTTCGATCTCCGCCATGTGCGGATCGAGGAACGCGAGCCAGATGTCTGTCTCGCAAGGAACTTGACGGTCCCTCACTTTGCCGAACTGACAGCCCATCAACAGCAAGCACTCCTAGGGTGCCGTGTTCATGACAGAAACTTCGGAAGCAACCCCCACCCCGGTCGGGCGCCGCACCGTTCTGCTCGCAACCGGCGCCACGGCAGCGGCAGTTGCCGTGGGCACCGCAGTGCCCGAGGCCCCCACAGCCGACGCGGCGGACGCCGCCCCCGTCGCCGCGGCGGCCGTCTGCACCCTCACGAAGGAGATGACCGAAGGCCCCTACTACCTGGACGGCGCGCTCGTCCGCTCCGACATCCGCGAGACGAAGACCGGCTTCGTGCTGAAGCTGGCGCTCACCGTCGTCAACGACGACACCTGCGCGGCGATCCCCAACGCCCTGGTGGAGATCTGGCACGCGGACGCGCTCGGCGAGTACTCCGGCTACGTCGGCAACAACGGCCACAACGAGTCCGACAACGGCACGTTCCTGCGGGGCGGCGTCCTCACCGACTCCGGCGGCGTCGCCACCATCACCACGGTGTATCCGGGCTGGTACCGGGGCCGCTGCGTCCACATCCACGTCAAGGTCCACACGGGCGTGACCCTCACCTCGGACGGCTCCTTCACCGGCGGCACCGAGGTCCACACCGGCCAGCTCTTCTTCAACGAGACGATCACGTCGAGAGTGGGCGCGCTCTCCCCGTACGCGGCGAACACGGTCACCCGCACCACCCTGGCCCAGGACTCGATCTACGACGACGGCGGCGCCGCGTCCGGCCTCCTGACCCTCACAGCACTCGGCAGCTCCCCGTCGTCGGGGTACACCGGGACGCTGACGCTGGGGGTGGAGGTCTGACCCGGCACGCGAGCGACACGGCGGCCGCTCCCTGCACACGCGCAGGGGGCGACCGCCTCGCCCTGACGGCCCGCGCCGGCGTCAGGACTCCGGGCACTCCTTCCACGCCAGGTGGTACACCGTGCTGATGTCCCCGTCCGTCGAGTCCATCGTCATGAAGCTGACCTTGTTCGCGGACGTCGAGCCCGCGGCCACTCTCAGCTCCGTGTTGATGTTGAAGTTGCGCTGGACGCCGCAGGGCGCCCAGACCAGCTGGGCCCAGTCGGTCGTGTCGGTGGCCTGCCAGTTGTCGTTGTAGGGGCCGTTGAAGGGGTGGGAGCGGGACGCGGTGTTCGGGGAGCCCTGGAAGTAGTACGAGGCTCTCTGGGTGCCGGTCGCGCCGGACTGGAGGGCCGCGAAACCGCGGTAGTCCGCGCTCGCGATGGCGTAGGTGAAGCCCTGCGGGACGTGGACGATGAGGTTCAGCTGGCAGTTCTTGCGGAACGCCGTCGGGTCCGAGCCGCCGCCCGCCTGGGCGAGGTAGTCGCTGTACGTCACCGTGAAGGCCGTGTTGTCCTCGGAGACGGCGACCGCCGTCGTCCCGGCGGGGCAGCCGCTGCCGTTCACGGTCGCGACCTTGATGACGATCTTGTCCGGCGGCGGGTCCTCGAACCCGCCGGACGACGTGGCGGCCTGGGCCGGCAGTGCCGTGGTGAGCAGAGCGGCCAACGCACCGCTCAGCAGGAGCCCACGAGTCATGGTCTCTCCGTAACCGTTGGGGGGTGGCTGATGTGCCAACCGGACGGTAGGGACAGACCGACACCGCCGACAGGATGAACTCAAGCCATTCACACCTGCGGTTTTCACATCATCTTCACAGTTTCCGAACGCCGCTGACACGTGCGGCAGTTGGCCGTTCCCGCCGGCTGGTCATTCACAGCGGCACACGGCTCCACGTGCCCGCTCTCCGCCGCCGTCTCCCGACGGTGGGCGCGGATCGCGTACGTGAGGGCCGCGGCCCACACCGCGTACAGCACGACGTACACCACCGTGCTCACGCCGTCGCTCGCCGCGAGCCAGTCGCTCTTCAGCAGCGTGCGGACGTTCGTCACGATGATGACTCCGCCCACCGCCGAGCCCAGCACCCGCGGCGGCAGCAGGCGGACCAGCCAGGCGGCGACCGGCGCGGCGACGACGCCGCCGAGGAGGAAGGCGAGGACCCACGTCCCGTCGAGGCCCTGGGAGCCGAGGGAGACGAGGAAACCGAGGCTCGCCGCCAGGGCCACCAGGAACTCGCTGGTGTCGACCGAGCCGATCACCTTGCGGGGTTCCATCCGGCCGCTCGCGAGGAGGGCGGGCGTGCCGACCGGGCCCCAGCCGCCCCCGCCGGTCGCGTCGAGGAACCCGGCGACCAGGCCCAGCGGCGCCAGGAACCGCTTCCGCAGCGGCCGGCCGAGCCGGTCCTTCGGCAGGCCGCGGAAGGTGAAGCGGGACATGACGTACAGGCCGAGACCGAGCAGGATCAGCGACATCGCCGGCGCCGCGACCTCCGTCGACAGCGCCGAGAGGACCGTCGCGCCCAGGAAGGACCCCACCGCGCCCGGCACACCGATCTTCGCGACGACCTTCCAGTCCACGTTGCCGAAGCGCCAGTGGCTGGCCCCGGACATCAGCGTGGTACCGATCTCGGCGAGGTGGACCGTCGCCGATGCCGCGGCCGGATTCGTCCCCATGGCCAGCAGCAGCGTGGTCGAGGTCACGCCGTAGGCCATGCCGAGGCTGCCGTCCACGAGCTGGGCGCCCAGGCCCGCGAGGGCGAGCAGTATCAGCGTGCGCATAGGGGGAGGTTCCGTCCGTCGTCCACGGGAGGCGACGGTAGGGCGTCAAGCTGGGTACAGCCTTGGACCCGGATGAGGACACTCACAGGGACCGGCCGGAAATGCCCTACGGGTTCTCCCAGGCCGCCGGCTCCGCCGCCAGCTGCTGCACCGGCGTCGGCAGCGCGTCCGCCGCGATGTCCGCGATCGTCACGCCCTCCAGAATGCGGCGCACGTTCGCCCGCAGGGCGATCCACAGGGGCAGCAGGGGCTGGGCGGAGCCCGTGTAGGCGAGGCCCGTGGGCCGTTCGCCCCGTACCGACACGATCGGGCCGTCGACCGTCCGGATCACGTCGGCCACCGTGATCTCGGCCGCGTCCCGGGCCAGCGTGTAGCCGCCGTTGCCGCCGCGCCGGCTGTCGACGACCCCGCCGCGGCGCAGGTCACCGAGGATGCCTTCGAGGAACTTGTGCGGAATGTCCTGGGCGAGGGCGATGGCCTCCGCCTTCACGGGAGTCTTCACGGCCCCTTCGCCCTGTCGTACGGCGAGTTCGAGTACCGCTCGTACCGCGTAGTCCGCCCGTGCCGAGATCCTCATGAGGACCATTGTGAGGCGTGCCGCCCCGGGCATGGAGAATGGTCCCTCACTCGCGTCCCGGGAAACGCAGGCACAACAGGAGGCGACGCTCGCGTGGAGCTCAGCAGACGAACTTTCAGCACCCTCGCCGGTACGGCCGCGCTCGGCTTCGCGCTGACCGGCAGCGGCGGTGTGCTGCCGTCGCGGACGGGGCCCCGCGTCGTGCCCACGGGGCCGCCGCCGGCCCCGCCCGTCGCGGACGGCGCCGTGCACACGGTCGGCCACGACCGCTACTCCCTGCTCGTCGACGGCCGGCGGCTGGCGCTGTGGCCGGGCGAGATGCAGCTGTTCCGGCTGCCGAGCCCGTCGCTGTGGCGGGACGTGCTGGAGAAACTGCGGGCGCACGGCTACAACGCGGTGACCGTCTCCGTCGCCTGGAACTACCACTCCCCCGCCCCGGGCTCGTACGACTTCACGGGCGTCCGCGACCTCGACCGCTTCCTGCGCACGGCCGCCGCCACCGGGCTGTACGTCGTGCTGCGCCCCGGCCCCCACCTCGGCGCCGGCATCGACGCGGGCGGCTTCCCCGGCTGGCTGACGGCGACCGAGGGACGCGCCCGGACCACCGACCCGGCCTATCTGGCGCACGCCGACGAGTGGCTGACGCGGGTGAACGCCATCGCCGCCCGGCACCTCTACACCAAGGGCAGGGGCACGGTCCTGCTGTACGAGCTGGAGAAGGCACCGGACACCGCTTACGTCACCCACCTCCGCAAGAAGGTCCGGGCCGACGGCATCGACGTACCCCTGTCCGTGCCGCAGACCCCCCTCAGCCGGCTCCACCGCCCGGCCCTGGCGTACGGCGGGGCGTCCTGGGGCTGGCTGCCCGCCCCGCAGGCCGCTGCCACCTCGTACGACGGCGACGCGGCCCTCGGCGCGGGGCGGCTGCCCGGCGCCGCGCTCGCGCCGGTCCACCAGCTCGGCCAACTGCTGCGGACCGTACCGGACTTCGCCAAGCTGGACCGCAGGCGGAACGTCGCCTCCCCCGGCGGCCGGCTCGAGGTGGAGCACCTGGTCAACCGGGACACCGACGCCCAGACCTACGTCGTGCGCAACGACTCCGCCAAGGCGGTGTCCACCCCGCTGCCGCGCGCCGGGATCGAGGTGCCGGTCAACGTCCGGGCCGGTGACACCAAGGTGCTGAGCACCCAACTCAGGCTGGGCGGGCGGACGTTGAAGTACGCCACCGCCCAGCTCATGCTGTTCGTCTCCGCCGGGCGGCAGGACATCGCCGTGTTCTCGGGGCGGTACGGCGACATGGCCCAGGTCGTCGTGGAGTGCCCGGAGGAGCCGACGGCGACCCGGCTCGACGCGGAACCGGCGTGGATCTACGACCGCGGGCTGCTGCGGGTGACCTGCCCGCTCGGTGTCGGTGAGCTGGCCCGCGTGAAGGTCGAGAACGGCGGCTCCGACCGGCCGTTGCTGCTGCTGTTCGCCGACGACACGACCGCGCTGCGGCTGTGGCCGTACGAGACGCCGTCCGGGTCGGTGCTGGTGTACGGCCCCTCGCTGGTGCGGGACGTCCGGCTGAAGGACGACACGGTCCATCTCACCGGCGACACGACCAAGTTGACCGGCCTGGAGGTGTGGGGTCCGCGCGGCATCGAGCAGGTCACCTGGAACGAGCGGCCGGTGCCCTCCCGGATCAGCGCCACGTTCAGTCTGCTCGCCCTGAAGCCCCTGCCCGGCCAGGGCCCGGTGCCGCTGCCGGCCCTCGGCGGCTGGCGGCGGCAGGACGAGAACCCCGAGTCCGCACCGGACTTCGACGACTCGGCGTGGGTCGAGGCCGACAAGAAGACCTCCTTCAGCACCACCCCCGTCCCCGAGGGACAGCCCGTCCTCTTCGCCGACGACTACGGCTTCCACTACGGCGACGTCTGGTACCGGGGACATGTCACCGACGCCGAGGGCCTCGATGCCGTCTCCCTCGGCTACAGCACCGGCACGCAGGGGCTGTTGATGGCCTGGCTCGACGGGAAGCCGCTCGGCACGCACCGGATGCCGGTGCCGGACGCCGGGTCCGCGCGGAAGGGCACCTGGACCGGCACGGCCACCTTCGACGTACCGAAGAAGCTGCGCGAGCGCGGGAAGCATGTGCTGTCCGTGCTCGTCCGGCGGATGGCACACGACGTGGACGACACCTCCCTCGACACCCACAAGGCGGCCCGCGGACTGACGTCGGCGCGCTTCAAGGGGGCGTCCGCGAAGGTGAGTTGGCGTCTCCAGGGGTCCGGTGCCGTCGACCGTGTGCGCGGGCCGCTCAACAACGGCGGGCTGTACGGCGAGCGGGAGGGGTGGCACCTGCCCGCCTTCGACGACCGGGCGTGGGAGGCCGTGAAGCTGCCGCGCGCCGACCGCCGCCAGGGAGTGACCTGGTACCGGACCGGCTTCCGGCTCTCCGTCCCCACCGGCGTCGACGCCTCGATCGGACTCACTCTCGACGACGACCCGAAGCGTGCCTACCGGGTGCAGGTCTTCCTCAACGGCTGGAACCTGGGCCAGTACGTCAACGACGCCGGCCCCCACCGCCCCTTCGTCCTGCCGAACGGCATCCTGCGCACCCGGGGCACCAACTCCCTCGCCCTGGCGGTCCTTTCGGACGGCACGACGGAGGCGGGCCCCAGGGACGTACGGCTGACCCTGCTGGGCGCGGCGGCGGGCGGGGTGCCGGTGGAGGACGTCTGAGCCGTACCCCGCGTCCGGCGGCAGCCCTCTAGGCCAGGCGGATCACGTTCCACGACAGCGGTTCGAGTACGGCGGTCAGGGTGCCGTCCGTGAGGGCGGTGCCCTCGACCGTGTGCGGGGCGACCCGCTCCGGCTCGGCGAGGGTGTTGCGGGCGTCCGGATCGGCGTCGGCGAGGGCGCTGTGCTCGACGACGGACGTCAGGTTCAGGGCGCCCAGGGCGACTTCGAGGGGCAGGGCCCGCGTCCGGCCGCGGTTCACGGCGAAGACGGTGACCGAGCCGTCCTCCGCGCGCACGGCGGTGGCGTGCAGCAGGTCGGTCTCGCCGTACTTCTCGGTGGGGTACGTCGGGGAGTCGACCCGGACGTCGAGGACTTCGCCGCGGCCGTACCGGGCGGCCTGCGCGAACGGGAAGAACGTCGTCTGCCGCCAGGCGGGGCCGCCCGGCTCGGTCAGGATCGGGGCGATCACGTTGACGAGCTGCGCGAGGCAGGCGACGGTGACGCGGTCGGCGTGCCGGAGCAGGGCGATGAGGAGGGAGCCGAAGACGACGGCGTCGGTGACGCTGTAGTTGTCCTCCAGCAGGCGGGGGGCCTCCGCCCAGTCCCGCGCGTCCGAGTTCTCGATCTCGTGCCACTTGGAGATGTACCAGACGTTCCACTCGTCGAAGGAGAGGTTGATCTTCTTCTTCGACTTCAGCTTCGCGCCGATGTGGTCGGCGGTCGCGACCACGTTCTCGATGAAGGACTCCATGTCCACGGCGGAGGCCAGGAAGGAGTCGATGTCGCCGTTCTCGGGCTGGTAGTAGGCGTGCAGTGAGATGTAGTCGACGAGGTCGTACGTCTCGGCGAGGACGGTCGCCTCCCACTCGGCGAACGTCGGCATGGACTGGCTGGAGGAGCCGCAGGCGACGAGTTCGACGTTCGGGTCGATCATGCGCATCGCGCGGGCCGTCTCGGCGGCGAGGCGGCCGTACTCCGTCGCGGTCTTGTGACCGGTCTGCCAGGGACCGTCCATCTCGTTGCCGAGGCACCAGAGCTTGATGCCGAAGGGCTCCTTGTCGCCGTGCGCGGCACGGAGCTCGGCGAGGGCCGTGCCGGAGGGGTGGTTGGCGTACTCCTGGAGTTCGAGGGCTTCGGCGACGCCGCGGGTGCCGAGGTTGAGGGCCATCATGGGCTCGGCCTGCGGGCCGACCTTGCGGAGGAAGCGGATGTACTCCGACAGACCGAAGCGGTTGGTCTCGGTGGAGCGCCAGGCGAGGTCGAGGCGGCGGGGGCGGTCCTCCACCGGGCCGACGCTGTCCTCCCACTTGTAGCCCGAGACGAAGTTGCCGCCGGGGTAGCGGATGGCGGTGACGCCGAGTTCGCGGACGAGGTCGAGGACGTCCTGGCGGATGCCGTCCTCGTCGGCGGCGGGGTGGCCGGGTTCGAAGATGCCGGTGTAGACGCAGCGGCCGAGGTGTTCGACGAAGGAGCCGAAGAGGCGGGGGTCGACCTCGCCGACGGTGAAGGCGGGGTCCAGGGTGAAGCGGGCGGTGTGCATGGTCGCCTTTCAGGGCTTGTTCGGCATTTCGAAAGATGCTCGCAAACTCGAACGGAACCGTAGAAAGGAAGCCCTTGCCCGTCAATCGTTCTCGCTTACTTGAACCGTCATCGGAACCCATGACGTGAGCACTCCCCGCCGCGTACTCTCGGACGAACTGCCGTGCGGTGGTGAGAAGGGGGATCGATGGACATCGCGGGCGCGCGCACCAGAGCGGGGCGGATCGCCGCAGCGCTGCGGCGGGCGAGAAGCGGTTCCGCGATGCGTGATCTGGCGGGCGAGCTCGGCGCCGCCGTGCGGGCCAGGCCGCGGCCCCCGGCCGGGGTGCACGAGGTGTGCCGGGCCCTGTGCGAGGCGATGAGCGTCCGCCGGGGCGGGCGGCCCGTGGAGCTGCGCTTCGAGCGGTTTCCCGACGAGATCGAAGTGACCGGCCTGTGGGTGGAGTTCCAGGACTTCGACCTGGTCATCGTCGAGGAGCGGGCCGAGGCGGTGCAGCAACTGGTCATCCTCGGCCATGAACTGTGGCATCTGCACGCCGGGCACCGGCACGGGGTGGGCCCGGCCGCGGCCCGCGCGCTGGCGGGCGAGCCCGACTGGAAGGACGCCCTGACCGTCGCCGCCCGTGACGGCTCCCGGCAGACGGACGAGGCCGAGGCCGACGACTTCGGACACCGGCTCGCGGCCGTCTTCCGGCCCTATCTGTCGAGCCACGGCGGCCGGCAGCCCCTCGCACCGCTGGAGCGGTCCCTGGGCTATCGCGGACGCCGGGGCACGGACCGGTGAGCGACAGCACCCTGGCCGCCGGAAACCTCCTCAGCGGCATGTACGTCTCCTTCTGGCTGCCCACCGCCGTACTGACCGCCGCCCTGGCGATCAAGCTGCCCAGCATCCTCAAACTGTGGCGGGACCCGCTGTTGCGGGCCGTCGGCGGCCTGCTGCTGTTCGCCTGCGCGGTGTTCGTCTTCGCGGCCCCCTCCACCATCGCCTGGACCAACCGCGTCACCGGCGTCCCCAACATCGCCGCGCCCTGGGTGTACTCGCTGCTGACCGCGCTGTGCGCGTCCTGGCTGCTGCTGGTCGTGCACTGGCGCAACGGCCGTACCGAACGCCACGCCCAGACCCGCCGCGCGACCCGCTGGGTGATCGCCGTGTACGCGGCCGTCGTCGCCGCGCTGTGGATCCTGTTCGCGCTCGCCGACGTGCCCGTGGAACAGATCCGGGACCTGGACACGTACTACGCCTCGACGCCCTTCATGCGGGAGCTGATCCTCCTCTATCTGACCGCGCACACCGTGGCCAGCCTGGTCACGTCCCGGCTGGTGTGGAACTGGATCCGCACCGACGGCCTCGACGCCTGGCTGCGCTGGGGACTGCGCTTCCTCGGCATCGGCTTCGCGACGAACCTGCTGTTCAGCGCGGCCAAGCTCACGGCGGTGGCGGCCCGCTGGACCGGGCACGACCTGGACTGGCTGAACACCAACGTGGCGCCCTCGGCCGCCTGCATCGCCGCCACGTTCGTCGCGGTCGGCTTCATCGTGCCGCACGCCGGCCAGTACCTCCAGGAGCGCTGGCTGGTCCGCCGCCGCCACCGCGGCCTCGCGCCGCTGGCCCGCCTCATGCGGACCGTCGCGGGCAGCCGCGAGCCGCTCGGCCTGCGGGCGACCCCCGAGATGCGGCTCATCCGCCGCGAGACGTTCATCCGCGACACCCTCCTCCAGCTCGCCCGCCGCCTCGACGAGAGCCTGCGGACCCGGTCCTACGACGCCGCCCTCGCCCTCGGCTTCCCACCCGGCCGCGCGCAGGCCCTCGCCGCCGCCGTGACGATCCTGGACGCGGTGGAGGCCGAGCGCTCCGCTGAGAGCGCGGTGACGGGTCGTCGGTCCGCTGCGGAGCCGTCGTGGCCGGTCGCGCAGTCCCCCGCGCCCCTTCAGGGCGTTGCCGACACCACCTACCTGCTGCAGGAGATCCAGGCCGTGTCCCAGGCCCTGCGCAAGCCCGAGGAGATCAAGGCGGTACGCGCCCGCGCGGCCGTCCCGGCAGAGAGCATGTCCGCGCATGAGCGATAGTTCCTCCCCTGTCAGAGTCGCCGTCGTACTCGGGGGATCCCACACCGGCATGCTCGCGGCCGCCGCCCTGGCCGGGCTCGCCGAGCGGGTCGTCGTCGTCGAGCGCGACGAACTGCCCGTGGCGCCCGCACCCCGCAAGGGGCTGCCGCAGGCCCGGCACGCCCACATGCTGTGGTCGGGCGGTGTGCACGCGCTGGAGAAGCTCCTCCCGGGTGTCACCGCCGAACTCCGCGCCGCCGGGGCCCGCCGGGCGCCGGTCACCACGGACATGGTCGTGCTGTCGGCGCACGGCTGGTTCCGCCGCTGGCCGGAGTCCCACCACGTCGTCCTCGCCGGGCGCGACCTGTTCGACGCGACGCTCAGGGCCCGGGTCCTCGCCGACGAACGCGTCGAACTCCTCGACGGCACCGAGGTGTTGGAGCTGGCCGGCAGCTCCGAGGCGGTCACCGGGGTACGGGTCCGCGGACGGGACGGGCAGGAGCGGACCCTCGACGCCGGGCTGGTCGTCGACGCGAGCGGGCGCGGCTCCGGGGCGCCGCGCTGGCTCACCGGCCTCGGACTGCCGGCGCCGGAGCAGCGCGAGGTCGACTCCGGCCTGGCCTACGCGAGCCGGCTCTATCTCGCCCCCGAGCAGGCCCGTGACGGCTTCCCGGTCGTCAACGTCCAGTCCGACGCCCGCGGCGACGGTCCCGGCCGCGCCGGCTTCCTGCTGCCCATCGAGAACGGCCGCTGGATCGTCACCCTCAACGGCACCCGCGGCGGCGAACCGACCTCCGCGAACGCCTCCGGCGACGACTTCGCACGCTTCGCCCGCGAGGAGCTGCGCCACCCCCTCATCGGCCAGCTCCTCGCCCGCGCCGAGCCGTTGTCCGAGGTGGCGTTCACGCGGACGACGGTCAACCGGCGGTACTTCTACGAGCGGATGCCGGCCTGGCCCGACAACTTCACCGTCCTGGGCGACGCGTTGGCCGCGTACAACCCGGTGTACGGACACGGGCTGGCCGTGGGGGCGCAGAGCGCCGTGATCCTCCGGGATGTCGTACGGCGGCACGGCTGGGGGGCGCCGGGGGTGGCCCGTCGGGTGCAGAAGGCGGTGGCCCGGCCGGTGGGGGCGGCGTGGGACCTCGCGACCGGGCAGGACGTGTTCTATCCCGGGGCGACGGAGGAGGGGCCCACGGGGCGGGACCGGCTCGTGGCCGCGTACGTGGATCGGCTGATGTACACGGCCACGGGGAACGGGCGGATCGCCCGCCGGGTGACGGATGTGACGTCACTGGAGCGGCGGGCGGAGGTGCTGCTCAGTCCGGGGGTGTTGCTGGCGGCGGCGGTGGGGCCGTTGAAGCCGGCCCTCACCGCTCCGCCGCTGACCGCCGAGGAGCTGAAGCGGGCGGGTCTGCAGTGACCTCCCCCGCAGCGCGGCGGGTGCTCAGACGTACGGCATGAAGGTCGCCACGAACAGGTTCTGCCCTTGGCCGTCCGCGGCTTTGCCGAAAGTGCCGCAGACACCTGCTCGGTCAAGGCAGTCGAAGTTCTCGTACGTCTGGACCGTCACGCCGTACCCGGGGTTCTCCCGCGGGAAGTCCCCGGCCAGGAGCAGCGGCTCCGAGACGCCCGGACGCGTGGTCCATCCGGCCGCCCGCAGCGCCGCCTCGATGCCCTCGACGGGGTCGTCCGGTGACGACACCGAAATGAGGGCGTACGCGTTCTCCCAGTCGTTTCCCGGACTCGCACCGTTCCCTTCGGCCAGGATGCGCACCTGTCCCGACTCGACGGTTCTGACCACATCGGCAGGCACCCCGGGCAATTCCATCCAGTCGCGAAGGAGAATCCACCCGGCGGCCAGGGTGACGGCGGTCAGCACCGCTGCAGCAATACGGATCACGCCCGCCTTTTGCCGCATCATCCACACCCCCTCGCGACGCTGGAGCAGAATCCGCCCGCATCGCCGTACTGAGTAGCCGGCAGCGATGATACCCCGAACTGTTCGGACATCGACCGGCCACTGCTGGACAGGTATTTCACATTCGCGTCGTACCGCGCCGACCTCCTGGAAAGGATCGGACTGGATTGCACCAGGCTGTCCCCCGGCACCCGGAGACGGGCGGCCTGGTCGTCACTGAGCGAATACCCGAGATACGCCTGTTTCTTACTGGCACCCGAACTGATGTCGACCTTCAGCTTCAGCACGGCGACCGAGATCGCGAATTCCTCGTTCACCGAGAGCGCCTGCCGGATCACATCCAGCGAGACCTTCTTGAAATCGTCGTACCCGGCCTTCACCAGCACATCGCGGGCGGTCGCCGATTTCATTTGGACGGGACCGACGCTCGGGTCCTTGCCCACGGCACGCTGGGTCCATTTCCCCAGCGCGGAAAGTGCCACCTTCGCCAGGGATGACAGCGAATTCGGCCATGCCGTGTAGAATGGCTGCTCCTGCATGAGCAGCGCCATGACGAGCGTCTCGTCGACGTTGTACTTCCGCGCGTACGCGATTCCGTAGGCGACGGTCTGCAGGTTGAGCTTCTTCGCGTCGGCGGCACTTCCCTTGTACGTGGGTGTTCCGATGACAGGGGTCAGATCCGCTCCGCCGCCCTTGGAGACGACGGTGCCCTTGGCCGGGTCGGCCAGTCCTGTCTTCGGGTTGTACCCGACGGACTTCTGGACCGCCTTGGAGCAGTTGGCCAGGGCGTACTGGCAGGAGTTGGGCCTCGATCCGATCTCCAGGCCGGTGGGGTCCGCGAAGGTGGCCGGGTTGTTGTTGGCGTAGCTGTAGCCGTTGAGGGACTGGTGCTGGTCGAGCGTGAGCTTCGGGTCGACGCTGATGAACCGGCCGGTCGCCGGGTCGTACTCACGGGCGCCGATGTGCGTGAGCCCGGTGTCGTCGTCAGCGGTCATCCCGAGGAACGCCTTGTCGTCCACCCAGGTACCGGTCCCGCCTTGGCGGGACTCGCCGAAGGGGGTGAAGTACCGCTTGTTGACGGCGAGATCGGTGGCGGCGAGCGCAAGGGTGGAGGTGCCGTGGGAGTCACCGGCAAGGAACGACACCTTCTCGGTGCCGGACTCGTTGCTGCGGACGGCGATCTGCGTCGAGCCCGCGCTGTAGTAGCGCTGTCCCCAGATGTCACCGGTGGCCGCATCGTAGTGGACTTCGGTGGCGCCGAGGTAGAGGACGCTCTCGCCGGCCGTGTTCCGGCGCACCAGCAGGTTGCCGTCCGCGTCGTAGACGTATCCGGTCTCGGCGCCGGCCTCGGTGAGCGAGTCGAGTTTGCCCTCACTGTTCCAGGTCAGGGTCTGGGTGGTGGTGCCGTCGGGGCGTGTGGTGGTGGCGCCGGTGCCGCTGTACTCGTACTCCTGCGCCGCCGTGAGGCAGTTGCCGCTCGTGGTGGTGGCCTTGAGGGCGTGCGGGGTGTCGGAGTCGTAGCAGTAGGTGTCGGTGGTGGTCGCCCCGGTCGTGGCGTGCTCGGTTTCCGTCTGCCGCAGTCCGGAGGCGTTGTACGTGTACGACGTCCAGTACGGGGAGGCCCCGCCGAGGTTGCCGCTGGTGCGGCCGGAGGTGGCGCAGTCGTCGGTCTTCGGGGTCCAGGCCTCGGTCAGGCGGCGGTGACCGTCGTAGGCGAAGCACTGGTTGTCGGCCTTGCCGGCGCCGCCCAGCAGGGTCGGGTCGGCGATCGACAGGACGTTGCCGGCCTCGTCGTAGTCGTACTGGAGGTCGTGGAGCATGTAGGCGTGTGCCGTGTCCGTGACCTTCGACTCGGTGAGCCGGCCGGTGCCCTCCTCCCAGGTGTTGGTCACGTACGCCTTCGGGGTGTTCGCCGCAGCCGACGCGCCCAGGGTGAGCTGTTCGGTCTGGCCGAGCGCGGAGTAGGAGGCGCCGAGCAGATAACCCGACGTGCCGGACACGGTCTTGGGCAGGGCCGAGTCGGTGTAGGTGGTGGAGATGTACTCGTCGTCCAGGCCGCCCGCGGCGGGCTCGTAGCTGGAGGCCACAGTGCCGTCGACGTTGTAGTCCGTCTTGAAGGTCAGCGTGGCGGCGACGGCGCCGGAGGTGACGAGCGGGTCGTCGGACGGCAGGCTGAGTGACGACTCCGTGGCCTTGTAGAGGCTGTCGTAGGAGACGATCGCGTCGGTGTAGGCGTCACCGCCGGTACCGCCCACGTACCGGGTCGTGGAGTCCAACTGACCCTTGGCCAGGGTGTCGTAGGCATACGCGATCAGCTTGTTCGCGTCCGACACCGACGTCTGGTAGGTCGCCGTGGGGCGGCCGACCTTGTCGTAGGTGTACAGCAGCTTCTGGCCGCGGGCGTCGGTCGTGGTCTCCTTCTGGTCGAGGGCGGTGTAGGTGGTCGCGGTCGTGCCGGTGTCGGGGTCTGTCGCCGAGGTCTGGCGGCCGAACAGGTCGTAGCCGTAGGACCACTGCTCGCCGTCCGGACCGGTGACCGTCTTCTGCTGCCCGTCCCGGGTGTAGGTATACGTGGTCGAGGTGTACGAGCTGCCGGTCGGTGAGGTGCCCGCGTACTCCCGGCGCTCGGTGGTCCGGCCCTGTGCGTCGGTGATCACCCGGGTCGCGGAACCGCCCGCCACGGCGGACGTCGCTGTCTCGTCCCCGGTATACGAGGTCGTCGTGGACCACTGCGCCAGGCCGCCGGTCAGGAACGTGGACCTCGTCGGCCGTCCCGCGCCGTCGAAGACGGTCTCGGTCTGGCTGGGCGCCTCACCGTACTCGGCGCGGGTGTACGTGCCGTTGGGCTTGCTGGTGGTGTCGTAGATGTCGGCGAACGTCTCGTACGCCAACCCCCGTGTGTCATAACGGGTGTCGGTGAGCAGACGGCCGTCGGTGGCCGCCGGGGACTGGACCTGGAGCTCCCGCAGCAGGGCGTCGTAGATCGTGTAGGTGGTGTCGTACGACGTCCCGTCCCCCTTCAGCTTCGACGTCGACGTCCAGGACTGCTCGTCATTGCTCACGTGGTAGGCGAACGTGAGGTTCGCCCCTTGGCCCCCGTCCTTGGAGCGGTTGGGCAGCCACACCGCGGTGAGCCGGCCGAGCGCGTCGTAGGTGAGATCGGTCTTCTTCAGGTTGGCGTCGTAGATCTTGACGGGCTGACCGGTGGCCGGGTCCGGGTAGGTGTACGTCGAGTGCCCGACGGCGTTGGTGACCTTGGTGCGGGTCAGCGGGCCCGCCGCGGTCGGGGTGTACGTGGTGGTCGTGGTGTTGCCGCCCGCGTCCGTGGCCGTCAGGGGCCGGCCGAGGGTGTCGTACGTCGACTTCGTCGTGGTCTGCCAGGTGGTGGGATGGCGTTCGCCACTGGTGACCGAGGCCGGGTAGGCCGTGGCCCGACCGGTCCAGGACGGCTCGCCCTTGGTGGGGGTCTGGGAGGCCGTCCAGGCGGTGGCGGAGGTGTTGTCGTAGACCGTCGCCGTGTCGGACAGCACATCTCCACGGCTGTTGCTGTTCGTGGGCAGCGACAGGTCCGTTTCAGCGGCCGAGCAGACCCTGCCGACGGTACGGGTGCGGGAGACAAGGGAGTTGATGCCCTTGGCGGTGTTGCGGGCGTACCAGGTGCGGGTGCAGGTCTGGTCGTCGTCGACGGCCGTGTCTCCGCTGTTCTGAACCGTCGTCGCCATGCCGTAGGCGTCGTACGTCGTCTCGGTGGCGGCCGTGCGCCAAGTGTCCGTGTCGGTGAGGTAGGTGTGGGTGGCGGTCTGCGCGGTGCGGACGAAGTAGGACTCGATGTCCGCGTAACTCTTGTGCTGGGTCGCCGTCCTGGACTTCCACGGGGTGTTCACCGTGACCGCGACGGGGGTCGAACCGTCGTAGGTGATCTGTTCGCGCAGGAACCCGGCGTACGGCTCGGAGTCGGCGATGTCGGCCACGGTCAGACCGTTCGGCTCAAGGCCCGCCTCGGTGACCGAGCGGGTGCCGGATTCCGTCTTGTCGCCGTCCATGCCCCGGAGGTACAGGGAGACCTTCCTGGACTGGGTGACGTCCGAACTGCCGGTGTACTCGGTGACCTTGCGGTAGCCCCGCCACTGCGACCAGGTGCGCTCGTCGGACGGGGTCAGCGGGTCGTCGTTGTGGTGCCAGCCGGGGCCGGAGTACTCGTAGGAGTGCTCGACCGCCTCGTTCTGGCCCGTCGGATCGGCCTCAAGGACAGCGGTCACCCGGTACTTGTGGAACCAGTCGAGCGACGCCTCGTCGGAGCCGTTGATGTTCCAGTACACCGGATAGCAGGACAGGCTGTTGTCGTCCTCCGCGGCCGGCATGGCCGAGCCTCGCACACACTCCGGCTCGGAGAAGGTGACGTCCGTGATGCCACCGGTCTCGGAGGTGATCGTCTCGATGCGGGGGCGGGTGAGGGGGAGGATGTCGTCGGTCGCGTCGACCCGGTTCTCCCGCATCTGGTACGTGAAGGTGACCGGGTCCAGGCTGACGTCGTCCCCGTTCCTGCCGGTGAAGGTCAGGGACTTGAGGGTCAGGGTCTGGTCGGAGGTGTCGCCGATGTCGCCGCCGTCCAGGAACTGCTGGGTCAGCTTCCAGGAGTCGACGGCCGTGTAGGCGCTGGTCGACGCCGACCAGGTGTAGGTGTCGATGCCCGTCAGGCGCTTGCGGGTGAAGAAGGCCGGGGACGGGTTCTCCTCGCAGTCGGCGTCGGCGGCGCAGATCGCGTCGAAGGGGACGTCCGGCCAGTTGTCGGAGGTGCCGTCGTTCAGGGACGAGCAGTCGTCGGCGGTGCAGCGCTCG
The DNA here is from genome assembly GCF_042668605.1 of Streptomyces sp. NPDC057280. Taxonomy (NCBI): domain Bacteria; kingdom Bacillati; phylum Actinomycetota; class Actinomycetes; order Kitasatosporales; family Streptomycetaceae; genus Streptomyces; species Streptomyces sp. NPDC057280. Next base: position 774,652 of record NZ_JBHUYR010000002.1, on the reverse strand, counting down.
CTGTAGTCGAAGGTCACCTTGGCCGACGCGTCGGCGGTGAAGAGGGTGTCGGAGCGCTGCCCGTAGAGGATCTTGGTGAGGTAGCCGCCGCGGGTGTAGGTCGCCGTCGCGGTGTCGGCGCCGTTCCTGGCATAGGAGTTGGACTCCTTGGTGTACCAGTACGTCATCGCGTTGCCGTGCGTGTCCTCGACGTAGTCGAGGTTCCAGCGCCAGGCCTGGGTGCAGTACGCGGACGCAAACGTCGAGTCGTAGCACGGCTCACCGGAATCGTCGCCGAACACCGGCACTGTCCACACCGAGTTGGTGCGCTCGCCCCCCGCGCCGGACAGCTTGTTGAGGCCGAAGACGTACTTCTTGCCGTCACCGGTGACGACGGTCCAGTACTCGCCGTTGTTGTCGCCGTTGTCGGCGTCCGTGGAGTGCGTGACGGTCGACGCGTCGTCGTCCTTGAGCCGCCACTGGCCGGTTGTGTCGTCCTTGACCAGCTCGGTCGACCTGCCGTTCAGGACGAGCGAGGCGTTGTCGTACTTCCAGCACTGGTCGTACTTCTGGTCGTGCCCGTCGTCCTTGCAACTGCCGTAACTGCGCTCGATGTAGGAAGACGTCAGGTCGAAGCCCTCGCCGATCTGCGTGGCCTGGTTGTTCGTGGACGCCGTCTTGCCGTCGATGCTGCCCGAGTCGTACGACAGGGTCAGCGGCGGCTGCGGTCCGGCCGCGGCGGGCGGTGTGGTGATGCCGTAGGACCAGGTGAAGGAGCCGGAGGAGCCGCCCGCCGACCAGGTCGAGGAGGGGGAGAGCGGGGTCGCGGTGTAGTCACCGGAGCCGGAGGCGGAGGCGCCGGAGCCGGCGGTCACGGCGAGGACGGTCGCGGAGGCGGTGCCGGTCTCGCGCACCAGCTGGGTGGAGACGCCCGTGTCGTCGCCGGTCAGCTCGACGGTCGCCGAGAGCTGCTGGGCCTTGATGTTGTTGGCGGAGTCCAGCGGGGTCTGGGTACGGCACTTCGCCTTCTCCGGAGTGGTCAGGGCACACGCCGGAAGTTCGACGAGGCGGAGGCGGCCCGCCCAGCCACCGCCATAGGCAGAGGCGAACTCGCCGTAATCGAGGGAGACTTCGGCCTTGCCGGAACCGGCGACGGACAGCAGGACGCCGGAAACCCCGGCTGCCTCGGTCGCCTTGCGGGACAGGACCTCGACGGCGGCGCTGCCGCTCCCAGCCTTCAGCGATATCGGCAGGCCGCCCGGCTCGGCCTTGGCCGCCTTGCCGGTGGAGAGGTCGAAGGCGGCTTGGCCCGCCTTCGGCCAGGTCGCGTCCTGCTCGGCACGCGCCCGCATGGCCTGCGCCTGGTTCTCCGCCTTGGCATCGGCGACCTTGGCCCGCGCCTTCTTCGCTCCGAGGCCGTCGACCTCGTACACCTCGCTGACCCGCTCCTTCTGGGTCGCGAGCCTGCCCAGCGGATCCGCGCCAGCCGCGAAGGCCATCGGTGTCAACAGCGAGGCCATCAGCGTCCCGGTGACAGCGACCAGTCCTGCTCTCCATATGGATGATGTGCGCATGCCATGTCTCACGTCGTAGCCCCGTCATGTCGCGTGAAAGAGATCAAGGAATTACCGTCGCGCCGGCGTCCGGGAGATGGTGCGAGGCACCATCTCCCGGACGACCGCTGTCCGCGCTACTCGCCGAGCATCGAGGTGATCTGATCGGTGTCCGAGGCCGCCCCGGTCCACAGCCGCAGCTCGCTCAGGGCGCCCGGCAGCCAGTGGCCCCAGGCCCCGGCGGTGTAGCCGTTGCCGACCGCGAGGGCTTCCTTGCCGGACTCGGTCGTATAGGAAACGGTCGTGTACTGGACGTTGTCGTTGAGATACAGGGCCGCGGTGCGGTCCTGCTGGTTGAAGACACCGGTGACCCGCACCTCGCCGCTCTCGGTCGTGGCCTCCTCGCTGACCTGCGAGGTGAGAGTGCCGTTGTCGTTGTAGCGGCCGAAGTGCCAGAAGCCCGTCGCGACCGTCTTCTCCACGATGTCGCCGTCTGTGGTCTCGACCGCGACCGTCGTCTTCCCGGTCACCTCGAAGAAGATGCCCCAGTTCGACCTCCCGTCCTTGTCACGCTTGCCGACGACCTGGGCGACGTATCCCGTGCCCTTGGCGGCCAGCGCTTCGAGATCGGGATCGACCACGGCCGTCACAGTGAACGAACCCGTGTCGTCGACGACCGCGTCCGAGGAGGCCGCGTCGTCGGTGCCGTCCAGCACGATCGCCTCGCCGTCGGTGACACCGCCTCCGGAGAGGGCCAGCGTGCGCCCGTACCCCGACGTATCGGCAAGGCTGGTGGCACCGCCGGCCGCGGTGGACGCGTCCCAGTGCGCGGTCAGCTCGACGTACTGGTCACCCGTGGTCGGATTCAGCGCGCGGGCCTCACGGACGGACTCGCTCCAGGTGAGCGCCCGCTGCCAGGTCCGGACCTCGTCGACGGAGCCATCCAGGTAGTAGTTGTTCGTGCCCCCGTACAGAGCTCGTCCGACCTGGAAGCTCCCTGAGGACTTCCACGCGTTGGCGGCCGTCTTCTCGATGTACCACTTGCCGTTGACGACCAACCGCATCGTCTTGGCGGTGGCGTTGTAGACGAAGGCCACGTGCGTCCAGGTGTTCGCGGGCACGGGTACGGCCATGTTCGACACGGAGTAGGTGAAGTTGGACGTGCTGTCCACACCGGTCGTCAGCATCGACCAGTAGCCGCCAGAGGCGTAGTAGACGTAGAAGGGGCTGTAGGTCGAGCCGCTCTGCGAAAGGATCATCTGCGTCCTGCTGACGTCGTCCAGGCGGACCCACGTGGACACCGTGTACGACTTGGTGGTGTCGAGGACCGCGTCGTCCGTGGCCGCATATCCTGAACTGCCGTTCAGGAGGAGGCTGGTGTCCTCCACGCCGGTCTCCGCGTCCGTGCCCCGGCGCGCGCGTGTGTCGCGGGTGGCGCCGGTGGACGACAGGGTGAGCGTGTCCGCGTCGGCGTCCACCCCGGTGCCGGAGTCGACGGCGGCCCCGGATGTCTCGTCGAAGTGGTACTCCGACTGCGGGGCTTCACCGTCGGACACCTTGAAGTCGATGAGACCCTGCGCGCCCGGCCGGTTCAGGCTGTCGTAGCCCATGGCATACAGCCGGTACGTGCCCTCCGCATCGGGTGTCACCGAGACCGTGACCTTGTTGCCGGTGACCGGGTCCGACCAGGCGGTGTCCGTGGACAGCTTGTACTTGTAGTACGAGTTCGTGTCCCCACTCGCCGGGCTGAACGTGAACGACGCCGCGATCCCCGGTCCGCCCGCGGACGCACACGCGTTGGCCGTGCACGCCGAGTACGGCGAGCCGATCGCGATCGTCGGAGCCTTCGGCCGCGTCGGGTCGACCTGGAAGTAGCACCAGCCGGTCGTCGAGGCGTTGGAGGAGCCGGCCAGGTAGCTGTCCCCGTCGTTGTAGTACGACCTCACCCACGCCCGGTACCGGTAGAGCACGCCCTCCCTCAGGGTCGACCAGGCCAGCGTCACCTTGGCGTTGTCACCGGCGTACCCGCTGGAGGGCCGCACGTCCCCGTTGCCCGCGGTGGTGTCCGCCCAGGTGCTGCTGCCGCTCGCCTGTTGGTCGAGGTCGAAGGCGATCCGCAGGCTCGCGTCGTTCTCGCCGCCCGACTTGGTCTGCGCGGTCGCCGCAAGCGTCGGCGTCGGGTCGGAGACGATCGCCGGGTCGGCCGCGTCCTTCTCACAGACCGTGCCGTCGCCCGTGACGATGCCGACACCGGTCGGCGTCGCGGGCAGCCCCACGTACTTCACCGCCAGCACGGCGTCGTTCCTGAACCGCTTCCACGAGTTCGGATCGGTCTCGTCGTGCGCCTTCAGCATCAGCGGGAGGCGCGAGAACTTGCCCGCCGCGAAGCTCTTCACCGTCGCGGTGAGGTTCTCGTTCGTCTCCTCCGGGTTGTCGTTGAACTCGATGGCGGCGGTCGGCTGCGAGGGGGAACAGGCGCTGCCCCGGCCCGCGGAGACATAGCGGTCGACCATCAGGTCCAGGTGTGTGGGGCCGGGCCAGTCCGAGGAGGACGAGATCCCGTCCGTGCGGGTCAGGTCCACCCATGACGCCGTGCACGACATCGACCAGCTCTCCGTGGCCCGGAACGTCGCGTCCAGGATGTGCTTGCCCTTGAGGGAGGCAGGCGAGAACTCGAAGTACAGCCGCTGCTTGTAGCCCGAGCCGCAGTAGTACGCGTAGCCGCCGGTCACATAGGTACCGCAGTACCCCATCCCCTTGCCCTCGTCGTCATCGCCGTTGCCCCACGCGTAGTCGGCGTAGCCGTCGCTGCGGAGCAGGGTGCGCTCGGCCTCGGACCAGGTGACGGTGGGATCGATGTAGAGGGGGTAGGTCGCGTTCTCGATGAGGTCCGCGTCCGGGGTGAGGGTCAACTCGTCGTCGGTGACGTCGAGGGGGAGCAAGGCGAGAGCGGAACCGTCGGAGGGGCCGTCGGAAGGGTCGGCGGGGGCCTCGCCTGCGTCCTCCTCCTCGGTTGCGGCGGTCATCAACTGCGGGCCGGCCGAGGACTGTTCAGCGACACCCGCCGAGTCCCACATCTGCGCCTGCGGCGAGCGGAACACGGACACGCCATCACCGTCGACCGCCTGCATGCCGCCGTTGGCGGTCTCCTGGACGTCCAGGCCCGTCGTGTCGAGCGCGAACGACACCCGGGCCAGTTCATCACTCGCCGCCGCCTCGGCCGACTTGACGATCAGTACCTCGTGGAAGCCCTCGACGGAAGCGGTGAGCTTCAGGTCGACGCCCGGCAGCACCTCGCTGTACAGCGCGGAGTCCCCGTCCAGCGTGGGCTCCGGCAGCTCACCGGGCCAGCCGAGTGCCAGGGTGCGCCCGTCCCGGGTCACGGACACCAGGTCGGAACCGTCGCCGCCGGAGAACGCGATGCCGACGGCCGCCGCCTTCGGGCCGACCGAGCCGTCCGAGCGCGTCTCCAGCGTGGCGTCGGGCGCCACCCAGCCATCGTTGTCGTCGGCGTCGTCGGTCTTCACACGCACCGGAACCGCAGAGTTCTCCAGGGTGAAGGAGATCCCGTCCGGATTGGCGTACGTCGTCGCGTACTCGGTCCGCAGCGCGGGCACTTCCACCTGTGCGCCGGTCGACACCGCGGCCGCAAGCGCGTCCCGCGCCGCCTCCGAACTCCCGTCGTTCGCAGAGGCCTCCGCCTCGCTCAACGGCTCCGACCGGTCCGTCGAGGCTACCGACTTCGGCGCCTCGACCGTCCCCTCCAACGGAAGCGCGTCAGCCGCGGCGGCCACGCCGCCGGACTGAACCACCCCGCACACCAGGGCCGTCGACACGAGCAGCACGCCCAGTCTTCGCCCAAGTCTGTTCCGGATCACAAACCCCGCCCCCCGACCACAGGTCCGACACAGATCGACAGACAAGGAAGGTAAGGGCTGAATAAAGTCTTCTTCAAGAACCCATCTGCACCAACTGCCCCTTTAAAGAAGGAAGTTGATGGAAAGATTCCTTGGCACAGACTTCGGCAAGGAGCGTCCGGCTACCCCTACCCGGCGAACGAAGGCTGTCTCACACCCTTGCCCGCGCCGGGCACGACCAGCAGTGAACCCGCCACCGGATGCGGGGAGTCGAGGCCCACCCTGGCCGTCGTGATGTACAGGTCCGTCAGGTCCGCGCCGCCGAACGCGCACGCCGTCACCCTCGGGGTGGGCAGGGTGATCACGCGGTCCAGCTCGCCGGCAGGCGTGTAGCGGCGTACCGCTGCGCCGTCCCACAGGGCCACCCACACGCAGCCGTCCGCGTCGACCGTGAGGCCGTCCGGGAAGCCCGCGCCGTCCTCGATCTCGGCGAAGGGGCGGCGGTTGGACACCTTCCCCGCCTCGTGGTCGAAGACGTCGACGCGGCGGGTCGGGGAGTCGATGTAGTACATCAGGCGGCCGTCCGGGCTCCAGCCCGTGCCGTTGCTGACCGCCACGTCGTCGAGGACCGTCTCCACCGTGCCGTCGGCCGTGAAGCGGGACAGGGTGCCGCCGCCGGGCGCCTCGTCGTAGCGCATGGTGCCGGCCCAGAGGGAGCCGTCGGGGGCGATGGCCGCGTCGTTGGCGCGGCGGCCCGGCACCGGCTCGTGGTGGAGCCAGTGGAAGGTGTCGTCGGGGTCGAGGAGGGCGACGCCGTCGCGCAGGTTGAGGACCAGGCCGCCGTTCGCGCGCGGCTTCGCCGCGCCCACGTGCTGGTCGGTGACGCGGACCGTGCGGTGCCCGGTCGCCGGGTCGTAGGTGTGCAGGCGGGCGCCCAGGATGTCCAGCCAGAGCAGCCGGCCGGTCGCCGCGTCCCAGGTCGGTCCCTCGCCGAGGGTCGCCTCGGCGCGCACGGCGACCTCGTAGTCGTACGTCTTCGAGGTCATCCCACGCTCCGGTGGCCCAGGCGCTCGGACAGCTCGACGGCGCCCTTCGCGGCGAGCTGCTCCAGCTCCTCGCGGCGGTCCTCGCTCCAGCGGATCATCGGCACCGAGATCGACAGCGCGGCCACGACCCGGCCGGTGCGGTCGCGGACCGGGGCGGCCACGCAGGAGACGTCCGGGTTGGACTCGCGGCGCTCCACGGCGAGACCCCGCTCACGGATCTCGGCGAGGGCCTCGCGCAGAGCGGCCGGGTCGGTGATGCTGTTCGGAGTCATCGCGGCCAGGTCCGCGTCGTCCGGGATGCGGGAGCTGAGCTCCGGGTCGGGCAGCGAGGCCAGGAGCATCTTGCCGACGGAGGTGCAGTGGGCGGGCAGCCGGCGTCCCGCGGCGGACACCATGCGCACCGCGTGCGTGGAGTCGACCTTCGCGATGTAGATGACGTCGGTGCCCTCGAGGATGGCCACGTGGACGGTCTCGTCGCAGGTCTCGGCGACCGAGCGGGCGACCTGCTGGCCCTCGGCGGCGAGGTCGAGCTGCTCGGCGTAGCGGCTGCCGAGCTGGTACGGACGCACGCCGAGCCGGTAGCGTCCCGGCTGACCCGGCACCGGGACGATGTACGACCGTGCGGCGAGCGTGGTGACCAGCTCGTGCACGGTGGTGCGCGGCAGCTGGAGCTTGCGCACGATGTCCGGGGCGGAGAGCGTGCCGTCGCCGTCGAGGAAGAGCTCGAGGATGTCGAGAGCCCGGGTCACGGCAGGTACGAGACGTCCCACGTTCGGCCCCCTCCCTGTGAGGTGTCGGTGGAGTTCGGCGCCTGTCGAGCATCCTTCACGGTGTTCGAAATTTCAACAGGCGATCGGAATAGCGAACACAGGCTACTCAACGGGAGTTTCCCCCGGCAATGGTCCTGCGGGTCGGGCATTGCGCGGCCGGTCCGTTTCGGCAGGAACGGCACGTGTGGGAGCCGCCGGTACTACTGTGTCCGTGTGTGACGCGTCACAGTGCGTGGCGGGTCTTGGGGGATGCGGTTCCTGGGGGGAATCTCGTGCGCGACATGACCAAGGGGTCCAATGCTGCCCTGTCGGCCCTGAGTGACAACACCGGTTCGGTGATCGTCAGCCTGGGCTGGAGCAGCCCGGCGGGGGACGGCGACGCGGATGTGTCCGTCTTACTTCTCGGCCCGGACGGCAAGGTCCGCAGCGACGCGGACTTCTACTTCTACAACAACCCGGTGGCCGCCGACGGAAGCGTGCACCTGCTGGACAAGACGCCCACCGAGGACGGCAACGAGGACCGGATCAGCTTCGACCTGACCGTGGTGCCACCCGGGGTCGACCGTGTCGTCGTGGCCGCGAGCCGTTACGGCGACGCGCACTTCGGCGAACTCGACGACCTCCGGGTGACCCTGTCGGACGCGGTGGGCGAGAACATCCTCCGCTTCGCCGTCGACGACCCCGGCAAGGTGAGCGCGATCATCTTCGGCGAGCTGTACCGCCGCGCCGGGGAATGGAAGTTCCGAGCCGTCGGGCAGGGGTACGACTCCGGGCTCGCCGGCCTCGCGACGGACTTCGGGGTCGACATCGACGACGAGGACGAAGAGGCGGAGGGGACGGCGGCCCCGGCGACGCCGGAACCGACCGGGAACGACGAGCCGGTCGGCCCGCCCTCGGCCCCGCCCCCGGAGCCGGCCCCCGAGCCGGAGCCGGCCGGGGCCCTGAACGCCGTACCGGCTCCGCGCCGGACCGCCGACGAAGCCAAGCCGCGCAAACCGGCCGCCCGGCCCCGCACCGCCAAGAAGCGGGCGGCCCCGCCCAGCGCCCCGCAGAAGTCCCTGGGGGAGAACGACTCCTGGCGTCCCGCCAGGCTCTTTCCGCTCTCCACGCTGAAGAGCGACCGGGACCGGGAGATGCGCGCCACCTCGGTGCTGCTGTCGGTGATGACCCAGGTACCGCGGTTCGGCCGGCGGCTCACCGCCGCGTTCGGCGCGCCCTCGGGCCGTATGGAGACCTTCACCGAGGTCACCCTGCCGCACGGTGACACACCCCGGCGGCCCGACGGAGTGATCCGCATCGAGCGGGCCGGCAAGCTCTGGACGGCGCTCGTCGAGACCAAGACGAACGGCAACGCCCTCAAGGCCGACCAGGTGCAGGCCTACATGGACATCGCCGCCCGGCGCGGCTACGAAGCCGTGATCACGTTGTCGAACGACGTCGCGCTGGAGGGCAGCCCGCTGGTCGACGTCAGGATCGACCGGCGGCGCAAGCACCAGGTGGCGCTCTGGCACCTGTCCTGGGCCGAGGTGGCCCACCAGGCACAGCTCCTGATCCGGCACGAAGGGGTGGGCAACGCGGCGCGCACCTTCCTGCTCCAGGAACTGCTCCACTACCTCCAGCACGAGAACTCCGGCTGCCACGGCTTCCAGAACATGGGCTCCGCCTGGGTACCGGTACGCAACGGCATCAACGACGAGACCCTCTGCCAGGGCGACCCACGGGCCCTCGAAGTCGTCGAGAACTGGGAGCGGCTCATCCGCCAGGTGTGCCTCAGGCTCGGCGGCGAACTCGGCCAGAAAGTGCTGCCCGCGCAGCGCGTCAGGCGCGGCACCGATCACGGCACCCGCCGGGCCCAACTGGCCGACCAGCTGTGCCTGGAGGGCCGGTTGCAGGCGCAGCTGCGCGTCGAGGAGGCGCCCGGCCTGCTCACCGTCGGCGCCGATCTGCGCACCGGCAGGCTGCGCACGTCCATCGAGATCCCCGCACCCGAGCAGGGGTATCCCCTCACCTGGGTCAAGCGGCTGGTCCGCCGCCTCGCCGAGGCACCGGCTGACCTGCACGTGGAGACCCTGGTCGAGGGGGACGCCCTGGGGCCGCGCGGCACCCTGGAAAGGCTCCGCCCGGAACCCGCCGACCTGCTGCCCAGGAACGGCACGCAGATCACCGGCTTCCGGCTGTCCCTTCTGAAGAGCATGGGCAGCACCCGCGGCAACGCCGAGTCCGGCTTCATCCGCAGTGTGGACGACGCCGTCCACCGCTTCCACAAGACCGTCGTGATCCATCTGGACGGGCCCGTCCACCGACGCACCCCCTTGCCCGCCACCTCCGATGTGACAAGGTGACGTCACGTCGACGAGGTGGGGGTAGGAGCTGTGCCGGAACTTCTCAAGGGCGGGAACACCACGGTCGGGGCGGCGCCGCTGACCGTCGAACTGCGCTCCGCGGGCGATCCGGTCGATCTCAGCGCCCTGCTGGTCGGCGCCGACGGCAGGGTCAGGTCCGACGCCGACCTCGTCTTCTACAACCAGCCCACCGTCGAGTCCGGTGCCGTCCGCCACCTCGCCGCGGACGCCGGTGCGCCCGAGCGGATCGCTGTCGACCCCGGCGCGCTGCCCGCCGACGTGGACCGGGTGGTGCTGGTCGCGAGCTGTGATCCGGACGACCTGTCGCGTACGTTCCGCACGGTGGCCGACGTCGAGGTGCGCGGCGTCCAGGACGGTGCCGGTCCCGCCGACCCCGTCGTCTTCCGGCAGCCGCCGTTGGTCGACGGGGAGCGGGCCGTCCTGCTGATGGAGCTGTACCGGCGGGGCGACGGCTGGAAGCTGCGGGCCATCGGGCAGGGGTACGCGGAGGGGCTGGCGGGCCTGGCGACGGACTTCGGGATCGACGTGTCGGAGCCGGAGTCACCAGCGGACACAGCGCCCGAACCCACACCCGCCCCTGCCCCCGCATCCACACCCACACCCACCAGTCTCGTCAAACCCCCGCTCGGCAAGGTCAGCCTCGACAAGGGCGGCCAGGTCGCGATCAGCCTGGACAAGCAGGACCGCGAGTTGGTCGTCACCGTGACCCTGGAGTGGGACGGCGGGAGCGACCAGCGGCGCCGCCGCGGTGCCGACCTCGATCTGTACGCCCTGTTCGTGCCCGCGCCGAAGGTGCAGCGGGGCGGGTCCGAGGCGCCCGGCACGATCGTGAAGACCGGCCTGGCGAAGAAGCCGCCGGAGAAGGTCGGCAAGGACGACAAGGGCCCGAAGGCCGACGTCGTCTACTACAAGAACCTCGGCTCGCTGAAGCAGGCTCCTTACATCCAGCTCGACGGCGACTCCAAGGCCCCCGGCCGTGAGACCGTCCGGATCGTCCGGCCGGACCAGCAGGGATTCGTGCTGCTGTGCGCGTACTCCGCCCTCAGCAACGGCTTCGGGTCCTTCAAGAGCTTCGGCGCGCAGGTGGTCGTGGACGACGGCCGCGGTTCCAACGTCACGGTCCCGCTCTTCGAGAACACCAAGACGCGCTACTGGGTGGCCATCGCCCTCGTCGACTTCACCTCGCCGGACGGCGCCGCGATCCACCACATCGAGGCGTACAGCGGCCGGATGACCGAGCGCCGCCCGGTGCTGCATCCGGACGGCACGATCGAGATGAACGCCGGGCCGGTGGAGTTCAAGGGACGGGACTAGGGCCTGTCCTGGGCACGCCCCGTCATGCCCAGCGCCCCTCTCAGTCGCTGCGCCCTGAGCACCAGTTCCAGTTCGAAGCGGCGGTCCGGGTCGTCGATCTCGGCGCCCCAGAGTTCGCGGATCTGACGCAGGCGGTAGCGGACGGTCTGGGGGTGGACGCCGAGCCGGGCGGCGACCTCCGGGGCGCCCCCGCGGGTCTCCAGCCAGGCCAGCAGGGTTTCGGCGAGGCGGCGGCCGTGGGTGGGGCCGCAGTGGGCGAGGGGGGCCAGGCAGCGCAGGGCCAGGTCGTCGATGAGTTCCTCGGGTTGCAGGAGGACCAGCGCCTCCGTGTGCTCGGTGCAGTACAGGACCTCACCGGCCGGCAGCAGCCCGCGTTCCATGAGGCTCACCGCCGCCTCCGCCCAGCGCAGCGACTTCGCCGCGTCGGCCAGCGGGACGGGCGGGCCGATGGCGCCGGCCCAGCCGGTCAGGGCGCGGTGCAGGAGTTCGGGGCGGCCCGCGCAGTCGGGTTCGGGGACGACCATGCGGGGCTGCTCGTACTCCATGTCGAGGAGGACGCCCTGGCCGACCGCGGGTGCCATGGCCTCGCGGGCCGGACGCAGCAGTACGCCGACGGCGACCTTCTCGGGAAGGGCCCAGCCGATCCGGGCGGCGCGTTCGGTGAGCAGGTCGTCGGGGTTGCCGCCGCGGTGGCGTTCGGCCAACAGCAGTTCCATCAGCCCGCGTTGGAGGCGCAGGCGTTCGCCGGCCTGCCGCGCGGCCGCTTCCGCGTAACCGCGGACCGACTGGTCGACGAGGCCGTCGAGATACTCGTAGCCCGCGTCGACGAGTTCGTACATCGCGGGGGGCGGGATCTCGACGCGCTGGCCGATCTCGGCGAAGCGGCGCCAGGCGAGCCGTACGCCCATGCGGTAGATCGCCTGGAGGGAGTCCAGGCTGCGGCCGCCGAGGCCTTCGCCGCGGCCGAACTCCTGGAAGACACCGGGCGGCACGGTGGGGCGGCCCTCGGCGGTCTCCAGGTGCTGGACGAAGACCTCGATGGCGCGGCGGATGCCGACGAGGGCCATGGGCTCGCCGGACTCGTCGAGGACGACGGGCAGATGGGGGTACTCGCGGCGGATCTCGCGCAGGATCTCGTCGGCGAGTTCGGGGGCCTCGGCCATGGCGATCGCCGCGAACCGGCGCACCTGGAGGCGGGGTACGTCGAGCCAGGCCGAGCGGGAGTTGACGGTTGCCGGGCGGGCCGTCACGTCTCAACTCCCCTGGCCCGCTTGCTCGTACGTGATCAAGGGGGTGTTGGGCTGGTCGGGTGTGGCGTCGAGCAGGGCGACGATGCCGAGCGCGGCACCCACGGCGAGCACGGCGGCGGCCGCGACGGTCAGTGCGGCGGCGAGCAGTCTGGACATCGCAGGGTCAGCCTCTCAGTGGCTCTCTTCCGGCGGTTGTCCCCACCCCGGCGTCCCACCCTGTCGGTCCGCCCCAGTGTCGACATGAGATTGACACCTCGTCAAGACGGCTCTACGGTTCCCGGCCCATAGAGCGGCCCGAACTCCGTAACCTCACGCCCCTGGAGTGCCCGGATGCGCCGTACAGCCTCACCACTCTCCCTGATTCTGCTGGGACTCGGCACGTTCCTGCTGGTCCTGGCGCCCCTGCTGGCGTGGTACGTGACCCCGCGGGCCGCCGTGAACCCGATCGACATCGACCAGACCGCCGTCTACAAGGGCACCGGCAGCGTCTTCGACACCGACAAGGTCGAGACCGTGCCCGACCAGGAGATCACCGTCACCCAGCGGGTGCGCGGCAACGTCGAGGACAGCGAACGCAGCGGCGACGCGGTCTGGGACGTGACGACCACGGTCGACACCGACAAGTCGCTGCCGGCGGCCGATCCGCACGACGCGCTGGAGTTCATCCCGCACCGCTGGGTGATGAACCGCAAGACGACCAAGCCGGTGCACTGCTGCGGCGAGAAGCCGTACATCGAGGGGGAGGCCTATCTGAAGTTCCCCTTCGACGTGCAGAAACGCTCGTACCAGTGGTGGGACAACTCGCTGGGTTCCACGGTCGTGTTGAGCTACCGGGATACCAGGAAGATCCAGGGGTACACGGGTTACCGGTTCACCGGCACGGTCGCCCCGGCGAAGGTCGGCACCCGGCTGGTGCCGGGCACGCTCGTCGGCCTGAAGAACCAGCCGCAGGTGCTGGCCGAGGAGTGGTACTCCAACCACGGCATCGAGCTGGTCGTGGACCAGCGCACCGGCCGGGTGATCTACGCGCAGGTCGGCCCCAAGCGCACGCTGCGGGCGCCGGGTTCGAAGAAGGACGCGGTGGTGCTGCTGGACAGCGAGAAGATCGCGTTCACCACGGCGACGCAGAAGGAGGCCGTACGGCTGGCCAAGCGGGACAGCGGTCAGCTGAAGGCGATCGGCGTGACGGTGCCGATCGGGGCGGCTGTGGGCGGGTTCATCCTGGTGGTGGCCGGTTCCGTTTTGTTGGTACGGGGGAGGCGGCATCCCGGTAATTCCGATACGCCCGATCCCGTGCTCACGATGTGACGTGACGTCAGCTCTAATAAGCCCGGAAATTGTCATCCTCGTGAGTAGCAATGAGGAACGGGTGGGCGAAAACTGTCCACCCCCACCCCAGCACAGTCCGCCCACACCCTCCTCGTAGGAAGCACTCAAATCCCCCACAGGAACGTAAAGCACTTCCCCACGCTTCGAGTTCCGCACCCTGAGACGAGTTGGAGCACGCATGCCCCAGCACGTGCCTTCGTCGCTGCACGCCACGCACCCCGCGGCATCGCAGCACCCCTCGGCGCTCCCCCCACCTCCGCGCCGAATCGTTTTCCTCGCCCATCGTGACCTGGGCAACCCGGCCGCCGGGGGCTCCGAGCTCCTGGTCGACCGGCTCGCCGACGGCCTCACCCGTCTCGGCCACCAGGTCACCCTGCTGTGCGGCGGTCCCGCGTCGTACCGCGACTACCGGGTCGTCTCCGCGGGCGGCGAGCTCGGTCACTTTCTGCGCGCCCGCTCCGCCTTCTCCCGTCAGGTCGGCGACTGCGATCTGCTGGTCGAGGTCTGCAACGGGATGCCGTACTTCGCGCCCGTCTGGCATCGCGGTCCCACGCTGTGCCTGGTCAACCATGTCCACACCGACCTGTGGAAGATGCGGTTCGGCGGGCCGATGGCCCCGGCCGCGCGGCTCGGCCGAAGACTCGAGCACTGGGCGCTGACCGGTGCGCAGCACCGGAGTCTGCTGGTGGCCGTCTCACCGTCCACGGCACACGCCCTGCGGGCGATCGGCGTGGAGCGTGATCGTATTCGTGTCGTCCACAACGGCGTTGAGGAGCCGGGGCCGCGGGCCGACCGGTCGCCGGAGCCGTTGTTCGTGGCCGTCGGCCGGCTGGTCGAGTACAAGCGGATCGATCTGCTGTTGCGGCTGTGGGAGCGGGTGCGTCCCGTGACCGGTGGGCGGCTCGTCATCGTCGGTGACGGTCCTGAACGGGAGCGGCTGGAGCAACTCGCCGGTCCTGGTGTGGAGTTCAGAGGTCATGTCTCCGAGGCCGAGAAGCACCGGCTGCTGTGCGAGGCGTGGCTGCTGATGCATCCGTCGGCGGTGGAGGGGTGGGGGCTGGTCGTGACCGAGGCCGCCACCCGCGAGACGCCGACGGTCGCCTTCGACGTGCCCGGGCTTCGGGATTCCGTCGTGGACGGGGAGACGGGTGTGCTGGCGCGGGGCGAGTCCTCCTTCGCTGCCGCCTGGTGCACGCTCGCGTTGTCCGGTGAGCGGCGGGAGTTGATGGGCAAGAGCGCCCGGGAACACGCGGCACGCTATCGCTGGGACCGGACCGTCAGACAGTTTCGCGCGGTGGCCGCCGAGGCGGTGAGGAGCTGGGCGCCATGACAGGCACCGCTCTCAAAGACCCGTCGTTCCGCAGATCCCTCGCCCTGTTCCGCGCCTTCCGCCACGAACAGGACGACCCCGAGGCCTGCTACTCCCTCCTCGCCCGCGACTCCGTCAACCAAGTCGAGGCCTACGACGGGCCCGTCGCCGGCCGGACCGTCGTCGACGTCGGGGGCGGCAGCGGGTGTTTCACCGAGGAGTTCCGGCGGCGCGGGGCCCACGCCTACCTCTTCGAACCGGACGTGGAAGAGCTCGGGGCCAAGCCGCCCGACGGGGCCGTGATCGCCGACGGGTATCTGCTGCCGCTGTACGACGGGGTCGCGGACGTCACCTTCTCCTCCAACGTCCTCGAGCACGTCGCCGATCCGCAGACCTTCGTCAGTGAGCTGGTGCGGGTGACACGGCCCGGCGGGCTGATCTATCTGTCGTTCACCAACTGGCTGTCCCCGTGGGGCGGTCACGAGTGGGCGCCCTGGCACTATCTGGGCGCCGAGCGGGCGCGGGCCCGTTATCGGCGCCGTACCGGCAGGGCCGCGAAGCACACCCTCGGCGAGAACCTGTTCGCCGTGCACATCGGCCCCACCCTGCGGCAGGTGCGCGCCCGTGACGACGTACGGATCGTCTCGGCGCGCTCCCGCTACTGGCCGTTCCTCGCCGAGACCGTGGTGAAGGCGCCCGGGATCCGTGAGGTGGCCACCTGGAACCTCCTCCTCATTCTCCGGCGGTGTCCACCATGACGACATCCACGGTCCAGGCCCCTCCTCCGGCCGCCGTCCCCTCCACCGCGCGCATGTCGGGCCCGCCGGAGGGCCCGCGGTCACGTCGGTGGCTGGTGGGGTTCTGGGCCGTGGTGTTCGTGCTGTTGCTGGCGGTGCACCCGGGGCGGCAGACCTTCGACACCAAGCTGGGTGTGACCGTCGACCCGGGCCGGTTCTTCGACGATCTCGGGCAGCTGTGGCAGGACCAGGGGTCCTTCGGTGGGATCTCCGACCAGTACACCGGCTATCTGTGGCCGATGCTGCCGTTCTACTGGCTGGCCGACGCCGTACGGCTGCCGGTGTGGCTGGCGGAGCGGCTGTGGCTGTCGCTGATCGTGTCGGTCGCCTTCTGGGGTGCGCTGCGGCTCGCGGAGCGGCTGCGGATCGGCAGCGCGTCCTCCCGGCTGCTCGCCGCCGTCGCGTACGCGCTGTGGCCGGTCTTCACCATCGTCGTCGGGTCGACGTCCGCCGCCGCGCTGCCCGGGGCGTTCCTGCCCTGGGTGCTGCTGCCGCTGGCGGACGAGCGGTACAGCGCGCGGGTCGCCGCCGTGCGGTCGGTGCTGGTCGTCCCCTTCATGGGCGGCGTGAACGCGGCCGCCACGCTCGCCTCCCTGCTGCCCGTCGGGCTGTATCTGCTCACCCGGCCGTCCGGGCCACGGCAGAGAAAGCTGCTCGCCTGGTGGACACCGGGGGTGATCCTGGCGACCGCCTGGTGGTGGATCCCGCTGCTGCTGCTCGGCGTCTACGGGGAGAACTTCCTGCCGTACGTCGAGAGCGCGCAGACCACGACCGAGACCATGTCGGCGACCGAGGCGCTGCGCGGCGCCGGGAACTGGGTCGCCTATCTGCACTTCGGTGAGGCGTGGCTGCCGGCCGGGTGGACGGTCGCGTCGTCCGTGATCGTGATCGTCTGCTCGGCGCTGGCCGCCGGGCTCGGGCTCGCGGGCCTCGCGCGGCGGGACCTGCCGGAGCGGCGCTGGCTGACGCTCACGGTGATCGTGGCCGCGCTGATCCTGCTCGCCGGGTACGGCGGCGGGTTCGGGGCGCCCTTCCACGGGGTCGTGCAGGACTGGCTGAACGGGGGGCTCGCGCCCTTCCGGAACATCTACAAGTTCCAGACGGGGCTCGCGCTGGCCCTGGTGCTGGGGCTCGCCCATCTCGCCGGGGTCGCCGCCGAGACGCGCGGGGCGCGGCCGGTGCGGGGGCGGCGGTTCGCCCCCCTGGTCGCCGCCGTGCTGATCCTGCCGGGGCTGATGTGGCCGTACCTCAACGGGTCGATCCTGAACCCGGGTTCCTTCCAGGAGATCCCCAAGTACTGGAAGTCGACGGCGACCTGGCTGGAGAAGTTCTCCCCTGACGCCCGTGCCCTCGTCGTCCCGGCGACCGCGCACGGCATCTACACCTGGGGCTCGACCATCGACCAGCCCCTCGACGTGGTCGCCGAGTCCCGCTGGGCGCAGCGCGATTACGTCCCCTTCGGCACGGCCGGCAACCGGCGCGCCATGGACGCCGTGGAGGACGCCCTGACGAGCGGCGGCGAGGTCCCCGGGCTCGCCGACTTCCTGGCCCGCTCCGGCATCCGGTACGTCGTCGTCCGCAACGACCTCGACCCCGACCAGATCGGCTATGTGCCGACGACCGTGGTCAAGCGGACCCTGGAGCAGTCCGGGTACAAGCGGGTCATCGGCTACGGCCCGATCATGACCGGGGGCCGGATCGTGCACGACGCGCCGCTCGCGGTGGAGGGGCTGTACCCGAGGCAGCGGGCGGTGGAGATCTACATGCCGCCCGACGGCACCCCGAACCCCGGACACGCCGGACTGCTGCCGGTCGCGGACACCGCCACCGTCTCCGGCGGCCCCGAGTCGCTGCTGCCGCTGGCCTCCGAGCTGCGCGGCCGGGCGACCGTCCTGACCGGCGACAACCACCCCGGGCTCGGCACTCCGCAGCTCCAGATCACCGGCGACGGACTGCGCCGCGCCGACACCCGGTTCGGGCTGGTCGACTCCAACACGTCGTACACGTACACCAGTGACGAGCGCAACGCGGCGGACGCGTCCGAGGACGCCGGGGAGAAACCGCACCAGATCCTGCCGACCAAGGGCCTCGACCACCAGACGGTCGCCCAACTGCGCGGCGCGCGCTCGGTGACCGCGTCCTCGTACGGCAACTGGCTCTTCCACCTCCCGCAGTTCGACCCCGTCAACGCCTTCGACGGCAACCCCGACACCGCGTGGGTGGAGGGCTCGCTGGGCTCGGCGGACGGGCAGTGGCTGCGGATCGGGTTCACGGACGACGCGTACGACATGCCGTCGTCGTTCAAGGTGACGCCGCTGCCGCAGGAGAGCGTGCGCGCGGCGCCGACCAAGGTGCGGGTGGAGACCGAGAACGGCTCGCGGACCAGCTTCCTGCGCCCCGACGGCATGACACAGAGCGTCAAGGCACCGCCAGGGCCGACGAGTTGGATGAAGCTGACCATCCTCGACTCCGTCGAACGCCGCTCCGGCCTGCTGGGCGCGGGCTTCTCCGAGATCGGCCTGCCGGACGTCCAGGTGACCCGGCTCCTCCGGCTGCCCACGGACGCCGAGGACACCGACGCGGGCGCGGACCTCATCTCCCTGCACCGCGCGGCCGACGGCACCGAGGCCGGCCTGCACCGCCGCTTCTCGACGGCCACGGCGGGTACGTACGAGGTGAAGGCGAGCGCGACCACCGTGCCGGGCGCGGAGCTCGACAAGCTGCTGTACGAGGTCGCCCCCGACCAGGACAACCGCATCGTCGCCACCGCCGACTCCACCGCCGCCCTCGGCACCGGTCTGTCGGCCCGCAACCTCACCGACGGCGACCTGACCACGGCGTGGATCGCGGGCGACCGCCCCACCATCCACCTCAGCTGGGACGGAAAACAGCCGGTCAGCGAGCTGGTCCTGGCCCCCGCCGGAGGCCTCGCGACCCGCCCCACCCAGGTCGACATCAGCTCCCCCGACGGCTCCACGACCGCCGGCGTCGACGAGAACGGCTGGGTCCGCTTCCCGGCCATCACCACCGACCGCCTCGACATCACCATCACCGACGCGGCCCCGGTCACCCTCTACAACCCGGTCGTCGACGAGAACCTGCGTCTCCCGGTGGGCCTGACCGAGGCCTACATCCCCTCCCTCGACCAGTACCGCACGCCCCAGCCCCGCGACACCCGCACGTTCTCCCTGCCGTGCGGCGAGGGACCGGTGGTCTCGGTGGACGGCGAGCTGTACCGCACGAGCGTGAAGGGGACGGTGGCGGACCTGCGCGAGCGCCGCCCGGTGTCGGTGACGTTGTGTCAAGAAGGCCGTTCTGAGGCCGGGTTGGAGCTGACCGCCGGTACGCACCGGGTCGAGGGCGGCGACGCCGGCCCCCTGGCCCTCACCGACCTGACCCTGACCCGCGGCACGGTCACCGAGCCCACCCCGGCGGGCCGGGACCTGAGGATACGGGACTGGCTCGGCGACCGGCGCGAGGTCACGGTCGGCTCGGGCGCGGCCACCTATCTGACGACGTACGAGAACTACAACGACGGCTGGAAGGCCACGCTGAACGGCAAGGAACTGTCGTCGGTACGGCTCGACGGCTGGCAGCAGGGCTGGCGCGTACCGGCCGGGGCGGGCGGCACGGTCAAGCTGTCCTACGAACCGGCGGTGACCTACGACGGTGCCCTCATCGGCAGTGGCGTGGCGCTGCTGCTCCTGCTGAGCCTCGCCCTGTGGCGGCGGCACGCCCCCAACCCCGACGAGCCGCAGCCGGTGGCGCCGCCGCCGGGGCTGTGGCTGGGGACGGTCGCGCTGACGGTGGTGGGCGTGGTGATCGCCGGCTGGTTCGCCCTGCTGGTCCCGGCGTTGGCGCTGCTGGCACACCGACGCCACGCCTGGCTGGTGCCGATCGCGTTCGTGGCCCTCGCGGGGGCGGGGATCGCGGCGGCGACGGGGGCGGGTGAGCCGGTGGCGGCGGGCGACGGCGCGTTCAGCCGCGTCGCCCAACTGCTGGCGCTGATCAGCCTGTTCGCGGCGGTGGTGAGCGTGCGCGAACCGGACGACGACGGGGGCGCGGACAGGTCGGAGGCACCGACACGGGTGCTGCCCAGGGCCGAGGGGGGAGAGAAGGCGTGAACGTGCGGACCATTCCGTTCCCGGTCGTGGACGAGGTCGCCCGGCACTGCCTCCAGGAGGAGGAACCGGAGACCGTCCACATCGAGGTCCACCTCCCGGGCCGTCTGGACCCGGCGGGCCTGCGCAAGGCCTTCCACGAGGCCCTGCTGCGCCACCCGCGCATCCTCATGCGGGAGGCGCGGGGGCGGTGGTACCGGCGCCGCTACGAGTGGGAGCTGACCGAGCGCCCGGACGTGGAGGTGGTGACGTTCCCGGCACCGGGGAGGGACACGCTGAGGGACGCGCGGACGCGGGCACTGACGACGGCTCCGCCGCTCACGGATTCACCGCCGGTGCGGTTGGAGGTGGTGGAGAGGGCGGGCCGAGTCGAGGGCAGCGAGGCGACCGACGCCGTCGGCTCCGCCGGCTCCGCGTCCGCACCTGCCGACCCCGCTGCCGTAGCTGCGGGCAGTCGTGCCGCTGGGGCGGCACGGGTGGGCGCAGCGGCACCCCGCAAGCGCGGGCAAGCGGAGCCCACCCCCGCCCAGCACCAAGGCACGGTCCTGTTCCTCACCGTCAACCACACCGCCCTGGACGGCCCAGCCTGCCTCCGCGTCCTCGCGACCGCAGCCGAGATCTACGGCGGCAAGGACAACTCCCCCGCCGCACCCCCCACCCGCGCCCCCGACCCCCAACCCGCTTCCCCGGACACCCCTTCCAACTGGTCACCCCCCGCCCGAGTAGCCCCCGGCACCCCCGAGCCCTCCCCCGGCAACGGCCTGCTCGTCACCGAACTCCCCCTCCCCCACCGCCCCAAGGGCGCCCCCTACACCGTCAACGACCAGCTCATGGTCACCACGGCCCTGACGATCGCCCACTGGAACAGGGAACACGGCGCCCATCCCCGCCCCCTCCGCATCACGATGCCGGTGGACGACCGCCCCCGGGACCTCACCATGCCCATCGGCAACGGCACCCGCCTGGTGGAAGTCCCCTTCGCGCCAGAGGAGCTGAAGACCTCCGACATCCAGGGCCTCCTCACCCGCACCGCCACCCGCACCCGAACCCTGAAGTCCCTCCCCCGCCCCCAACTCGGCCACGGCGCCGCCCTCCTCACCGCCCCCGTCACCCCCGTGGCCTGGCGAGCGGCGCTCACCCGCGGCCTGCGCCGCGCCGCCGCCCCCTGGACGTCCACCACCCTGCTCAGCAACATCGGCCGCATCCCGTACCCCCTGGACTTCGGCGAGGAGGCGGGCCGCGCGCACGCGGTGTGGTTCTCGGCGCCGGCCAGGATGCCGCGCGGTCTGACGGTCACCACCGCGTCCACGGCCGGCCGGCTGCACCTCGCCCTGCGCTGGTCGCGGTCCCTGCTCAGCCACGGCGACGGCGCCCATCTGCGCGACCTGTTCGAGCACTACTTGCACACCACGGACGTGGAGCAGTCATGACCACCGCCCAGACCGACCGTGCCGCCGCCCAGCCCCGTGAACTGCGCGACTTCTACGAGAACCCCGCCGTCCCGGTCGCCTCCGGCACCCCGCGCAGCCTCCGCCAGGCCCGCATGCTGGCGACGGCCCTGCGGACGCGCCCGGCGCAGACGATCCTGGACATCGGCTGCGGCGACGGAACGGCCGCGGCCACCGCCGCGCCCCTCCTCCCCGGTCACCGCCTCGTCGGCGTCGACTGGTCCCAGGACGCCCTGCGCCGCGCCCGCACCCGGATCCCGTACGCCGTGCGCGGTGAACTCACCGGCGGGGGGCTGCCGTTCGGGTCCGGCTCGGTCGACGCCGTGCTGTTCAGCGAGGTCGTCGAGCATCTCGTCGACCCGGACGCGGCGATGGACGAGATCCGCCGGGTACTGCGCCCGGGCGGTCATCTCATGCTGTCCACCCCGAACTTGGCCGCCTGGTACAACCGCGCCCTGCTGCTGGCCGGGGTCCAGCCGGTGTTCTCCGAGGTGAGCCTGCGGGCGATCCACGGGCGTCCGGGGCGCGAGGTCGTGGGGCATCTGCGGCTCTACACCGCCCGCGCGCTGCGGGAGTTCGTCGCCGCGGCCGGCTTCACCGTCGTACGGCTGGAAGGGGCCCCCTTCCACGGCGTACCGCGTCCGCTGCGGCCGTTGGACCGGCTGGCGTGTCGCAGACCGTCGCTCGCTTCGATCCTGTTGTTGCACGCGCGGAAGACCTAGGGGGCGTGGACGATGTGGTGGGGAGTGGCGGCGGCCCTGTTGGCTAACACCCTGTACAGCATCGGTTTCGTCCTGGAGAAACGGGCGCTGAGCGCTCTGCCGGAGGTGTCGATCCGGCAGCCCGCCCGGCTGCTGCGCCTCGTCCTCGGCAGCCCCCTGTGGATCGGCGGTTCGCTCGCGCTGGCCGCCGGGTTCGGGGCACAGCTCGTGGTCTACCGGACGCTGCCGATCGCCGCCGCGCAGGGCATCTTCGTCTCCGGTCTGGTGCTGCTGGTGCTGCTGTCGGCGCGGCTGCTGGGCGAGGAGACGACCGGGCGGGAGCGGTACGCGCTCGGGGCGATCCTCGGGGCGCTGCTGATGGTGGTGCTGTCGCTGGACGAGCGCGCGGACTCCGTGAGCCAGGCCGCGCCGTATCAGTTGATCCTGCTGGTGTGCGTGCCGTCGCTGGCGGGCGGGGTGTGGCTGTACGGGGCGGCGGAGCGCCGTTCCCGGCACCGGCACCGGCTGCCGACGACCGGCGTCGAGTACGGCGTGGCGGTGGGCCTGCTCTATGGGGTGAGCTCACTGGCCATCAAGGGGGTGTCGACGCGGCTGACCTCACGTGGGCTAGGGACGGCGGTGGTTGACGTCCTGCGCTCTCCCTATCCGTATCTCCTGCTGTTCACCGGCGCGTTCGGGCTCGTCATGTCGCAGGCCGCGCTGCAGCGGTGCCGTGCCTCGCTCATCGTGCCGGTGTGCACGACGGTGACGTGTCTGTTCACGGCGGTGCTCGGCACGCTGTCGTTCGGCGAGACGCTGCCGCACGACCCGCTGCGGCTCACGCTGCGTCTCGCGGGCACGGTCCTCGCCGTCGCCGTCCTGCTGTCCATGCCCCGGCACGACCAGCAACTCGACCCTCAACCCCCCATCGGTGCCAAGGAGTTGACACCCCCATGAATCCCGATGACCCGCTGTTGCGGATACTGGCGTGCCCGCTCGACAAGGGCCCGCTGCACCTTGTCCTGCCGGACGGCCCGGCGGCACCGGACGAGGTCCTGTACAACCCGCGGCTGCGCCGCCGTTACCCGATCGTGGACGGCATCCCGCAGCTGCTGCCCGCCTCCGGGGAGCAGGTGTCGGACGACGAGCACGAGGACCTGATCAAGCGGATGGCGCGAACAGCAGGAGAGACGGGGACGACGGGGACGGCCTCATGACACTGGCCGCGAGGATCGCCCCGCTGCTGCCCGACCGGCTGGTGGCCGCCGTCGCCCGGGCGGTGTACCCGCGCTTCGAGCCGGAGCTGGCCCGGCTGCCCGAGCTGTGCCCGGAAGGGTGCGGCACGGCCGTGGACGTCGGCGGCTGGTACGGCCCCTGGACGCGCCGCCTCGCGGGGCGGGCCAGCCGGGTGGTGACCGTGGAGCCGGTGCCGCGGCTGGCCCGGCTGCTCGCCGCCACCGCCCCGTCCAACGTCCGGGTCGTGCAGGCCGCCGCGGCCGAACGCCCCGGCACCGCCCGGCTCTGGCTGCCCCCGGACGACACGGGCGAACGCGGGGTGTCCTCGCTGGTCCGCCGGGACATCCACCAGCGGGCGCTGCACGTCGGCTGTGTCACCCTCGACGAACTCGGCCTGAAGGACGTCGGGTTCATGAAGGTCGACGTCGACGGCAGCGAGCTGGCGGTGCTGCGCGGCGCGACCGGCATCCTGGCCCGCGACCGCCCGGCGCTCTTCGTCGAGCTGGAGTCCCGTATCCAGCCGATCGGGCCGGTGGTGACGTATCTGGAGCTGCTGGACTACCAGGGCTGGGTGCTGCCGGGCGACACCTGGGTGCCGCTGCGCTCCTTCCCGCTGGAGGCCCACCAGGAGGGCGCCTCGTACGTCGTCTCCCACGGGCTGCTGCGGCGCGTGCTGCCGTTCCGGGGCCCGCGGTACGTCAACTCGGTCCTGTTTCTCCCGGACGGCCGCCGTCCCGCCGGTCCCGTCGGCGACGATGGGACGCATGCCTTCCGCAAAGCGCCCCGCCAGTCCCGCCAGCCCCTTCGGCCCCGCTGACTTCCAGCTGGTCCTGCTGCGCCGCATGGCCGACCACAACCCGGACCTGGTCGAGGACGCCCGCCGGGAACTCGGCGCCTCGCTCGCCGACATGCGCGAGGCCAACAAGCGCTGGCAGGCGATGCTGCGCTCCCCACGCGCCCGCGCCGCCGTCTCCCGCTACCGCTCCGTCCTCGGCACCCCCGAGTCGGTCCTCACCCGCAAGGTCGGCGACATGGAGTGCGAGGCCTGGCTGTGGCCGCTGCCGCTCTGGCCCGACCTGCGTTTCGAGGTGCTGCTGGCACCGACCGGATCGGCGGTGTGGAACGAGTGGCTGGTCCGGGCACCAGGGGCACCCGGCCCGGCCCTGCGCACCCTGGAGGACCTCACCCCCTGGTCGTGCACGGTCGACGAGGCCGCCCGCGCCTTCGCCCCGGCCCGCCCCCTGGAGGGCACCGCCCCGACGAGGTGGGGGCTGGCGTTCACGGCGCCGGACGCGAGGGGCGTACGCCGGGAGTGCGCGGCGGAGTTCACCTGGGGCCTGCTGCAACGGCTGGCGGTGCGCTGAGCACCATACCGGCATGGTCACGCGCAGCCCTCGTACGGACGTATTCGATCACCTCTGCCCCATGTCCGCTCCCGAACGGGCAAGAAAAACGGACAATGCCGGACATGCGGCAGCCCTCGCTCCACATCGCCCTACGGTCCGAAGGTGAGTTCTGAGCCGAGGCAAACCGTGGGAGGCGACCCGATGACCGAGACGACCGAGCATCCGGACCCTCCCGGCCGGACCGTGCCGGTCGAGCGGCTGAAGCTGGGCGACCATGCCTGCATGGCCCTGCGCGGGAGCGAGCCGCCGTGGAAGGTCTTCACCGCCTACACCCGCACCAGCCTGGCCCGCGGCGAGAAGGTCCTCCTCGTCATGGACCCGGACGACCTGGCCGACGACGAGGTGGTCTCGCTCCTGGACGGCGGCGACGGCCGGGTCGCCGAGGCCCGGAACAGCGGCCAGCTCGCCCTCGGACGGAACACCGAGATGTACGTCCCCGACGGTCGCTTCCGCGAGGACCGCACGATCGGCCGCTACACCGACGAGGTCAACCGCGCCCAGAGCGAGGGCTGGGCGGGGCTGCGGCTCACCGCCGACATGAGCTGGGCGCCGCGGGTCGGGATCGGCCACGACCGGCTGCTGGACTACGAGGCCTCCGTGGCCCCGCTGTTCGCCGATCCGCTGTTCACCGCCATCTGCTGGTACGACCGCGAGCGCTTCGGCGACCGGCTCCTGCACGACATGGGCAAGGTGCATCCGCTGCGGGTCATGGAGAACCTCGACGAGCTGGAGGTCACCCGGACCGCGGACGGCGGCCGGATCGCCGGGTCCGCGGGCCTCGACACCCGCACGGAGTTCGTCGAGGCCCTGCGCGAGGCGCTGAGCCACGGCAACTCCTCCGGGCCCGTCCGGCACGTCCTCGACCTGCGGGACCTGTGCTTCATGGAGGCGCACTGCGCCTGGCAGCTGATCAGCCTCGCCGGCTCGCTGCCGGCCGGCAGCGAGGTCACCGTGCGGTGCGGGGAGCTGCTCGGGATGGTGCTACGGCAGCTGGGCGCCGACGAGGTGCCGCAGCTGGTGATCGGCGTGGAGGGCGATGAGGTGGCGGTGTGAGCGGGCGTTCGTACGTGCGGTGGTGCACGGGGGAGGATGCGACGCGGTCGAACTACACGTGGTGGCGCGCATGTTGGAGTACCCGGTCATGGCGGCGGGGCCGGGTCTGCCTGCGCAGACACTGACGTGGCGGAGCGAAGTCGGCTGCGGTCGGACAACCCCGCCAAGGGGCGCGGGGAACTGCGCGACCAGCCACGACGGCGCCGCACTCAGCACTCAGCGGCGACCGCCCCCTACCCCGCCGCCCCCTCCCCCTGCGCGCTGAACCACGCCGCCACCTGCGACCGGTTGCTGAACCCCAGCTTCACGAGTATCCGCTCCACATGCCCCTCGGCGGTGCGCTGGGCGATGACCAGGGCGTCGGCGATCTGCCTGTTGGTCCGGCCCTGCGTGATCAGCTCGGCGACCTGGGTCTCCCGAGGCGTCAACACCACGTCGTCCGGCGGGACTTCGCTCCCCTGCCGGGGGACCTGCGGCGCCGCCTCTCCCAGGGCGTAGGCGACGGCCTCGTCCGCCGTCAGCCCGCCGCCCCGCCGATGCGCCCGCTCGTACGCCGGATCCCCCAGCGCCTCCCGGGCCCGCCGCCCGGCGCACCGCAACCGGCCCGGCGGGAAGGGCTCCACCGGATTGCCGCCGATGTCACGCCAGATCCGGTCGACCGCGCCCCGCAGCACCCCCACCCGCTCGGCCGGCCCCGCGGACGCCGACTCCTCCGCCGCGGCGAGCAGGCCCAGGGTGCGGGCGAGACTCTGGTGCTGTTTGACGGTGTACGGCAGCCGCAGACAGGCCCGCGCCTGCTCGGCGGCGCTGTCGTACTCCCCCGTCGCCCAGTGCGCGAGCGCGAGGGTGCGCAACGCCCAGCCCCGCGCCCACTGTTCGCCGTACGCCTCGCACAGCGCGATCGCCTCCCGGCACAGCGGCACGGCCTGCTCCGGGCGGCCCCGGCTGACCAGGGTGCAGGCCAGTTCGATGCGGGTGAGGACGACGAAACTGGCCAGCGTGGCACGGGACCTGCCCGGCGTGAGCAGCCCGGCCGGCACGGGCGGCGGTGTGGGCACCGGCAGTTCGTCGTCGGCCGCCGCGCGGGGTGCCGCGGTGCCCGCGAGGACGGCGGCGGAGCGGGTGTGCACCAGCGACATGATCGCGCCCGCCCACATGGCCCGGGTCAGCGCGTCGTCCGGCCGCGCCCCGGCGCCCAGCGCCCGGTCCATCCAGTGCCGGCCCTGGCCCCAGATGCCGTCGGCGACCCAGTGGAACCACAGCGACGAGGCGAACCGCAGGCCGTGCTGGGCCTCGCCCGGGGTGGTGAGGCAGAAGTCCAGGGCGGAGCCGATATTGTGCCGGTCGGCCTGCAACCGGTCGGTGATCTCCGCCTGGTCGGGCCCGAACCAGCTCCGCTCGTACTCGGCGGCCAGCCGCGCGAAGTGGTCCCGGTGCCGGCGCCGGGTCGCGGTGACCTCGCCGAGCTCCGCCAGCTTCTCCCGGCCGTAGTCGCGCAGGGAGACCAGCAGCCGGTAGCGCACCTGCCCGCCGGTCTCCTCACGCACCAGCACCGACTTGTCGACCAGTCCGGCGACGGCGTCGAGCACGTCCGCGGAGTCGATGCCCTCGCCCGCGCAGACCGCCTCCGCGGCGGCCAGGTCGAAGCTGCCGACGAACACCGACAGCCACGCCCACACCAACTGCTCCTGTGCCGTGCACAGTTCGTGGCTCCAGTCGACGGCGGAGCGCAGGGTGCGGTGCCGGGGCGCGGAGGCGGGGCTGCCGCCGGTGAGCAACCGGTAGCGGTCGTCGAGCCGTTCGACCAGCCGGTCCACACCGAGCGAGCGGACCCGCACGGCGGCCAGTTCGATGGCGAGCGGCAGCCCGTCGAGGCGCCGGCACAGCCGGGCCACGGCCGCCTGATTGCCCTCGCCGACGGTGAAGCCGGGGACGACCGCGGCCGCCCGGTCGGCGAACAGCCGGAGTGCCGGGAAGCGTTCGGCGGCCACCGTACCCGCGGCGACCTCCTCCGGCGCGGGCGCGGACAGCGGCGGCACCTCGAAGAGCCGCTCGCCGACCAGCCCGAGCCGGTGCCGGCTGGTGGCCAGCACCCGCACCCCCTCGGTCGCGGCCAGCACGGTCGCCGCGAGCACGGCACAACTGCGCAGCACGTGCTCGCAGTTGTCGAGGACGATCAGCAGCCGCCGCTCCCGCAGATACTCCACCAGGACGTCCAGCGGCGGCCGTACGCTCTCGTTGCGCACCCCGAGCGCCTCGATCACGGCGTGCGGCACGAACGCCTCGTCCTGCAACGCGGCCAGCGGCACCAGCCACACCCCGTCGGGAAAGACCCGGGCGACCTGCCGCGCCACATGCCCGGCGAGCCGCGTCTTGCCCACCCCGCCGGGCCCGGTCAGCGTCAGCAGCCTGCCCGCCGACAGCAACCGCCTGACCTCCGCCGCCTCGTCCCGCCGCCCCACGAAGCTCGTCAGCTCCGTGGGGAAGCCGGACGTCCGCCGCGCCTCCGATCCGCCCACGACCAGTCACGCCCTTAGTAGTGGTCCCCGCACGCGCTGTTGTCCCCCGCAGGGTAGGCACCTGCCGACCGGGTGAGGCGCGGTTCGCGGAATTGCCGCCACTACGGGTGACCAGGGGTTGCGGACGGGGCCCCGGCCGCCCTCAGCACCGCCTCCACCACCCGCGGCAGCGATCCCGGGTGCAGGAACAGGAAGAGGTTGGGCTCGACGAGTTCCAGCTCCATCACCACCGGCGCCCCGTCGTCCCCGTCCACCAGGTCCACGCGCGCGTACAGCAGCTCGGGAGCGTCCGGTACGGCGGCCAGGGCCCGCTCGGCGACGGCCAGCTCGGCGGGTGTCGCCGTCCACGGCTCCAGGCCCGGGTGGGCGACCTTGTCCGCGTCGAAGGCCGTGCCGGGCGCGAGGACGGCCCGCTTCCGGCTGGCGTGCAGCAGCCGCCCGCCGAAGAACTGCAGCGCCCGCTCCCCGCCGGCGTCGATGCCCCGCATGTACGGCTGGATCATCGCGGTGAACCCCTCCGCGTGCATCCGCTCCAGATGCCGTACGGCCGTGTCGCGCTGCTCGGCCGTGTACCGGGCGGCATAGCGCGCCCCGGCCCCGGAGGTCGGCTTCACGACGTACTCGTGATCATCCGGCAGCGCGACGGCGTCACCCGGCGCGAGATACGAGGTGGGCACGGTCGGCACCCCGGCCGCGGCCAGCTCTCCCAGGTACCGCTTGTCGCTGCTCCAGCGCACGACCTCGGCGGGATTGGCGAGCCTGGTCACCTTCCCGACCCGCTCGGTCCACGCCGTGAACTCGGCGGCCCGCCAGCTGTAGTCCCAGGTCGACCGGATGAGGACCAGGTCGTAGCCGGCCCAGTCGGCCTCGGTGTCGTCCCAGAACACGGCCTCCGCGTCGGCCCCGGCGGCCCGCAGGGCGTCCACCAGCACGGGCAGGTCGCGGTCACGGGAGGGCTCGGGCCGGGGGTCGTAGGTGGCGAGGGCGACTCGGGGCACGGGTGGGTCCCTTCGGACGGGTCTTGCGGATGGGCTTTGCAGATGGGTCCTGCACAGTCCCGGCAGGCTAACCGGAGGGCACGCAACCGCGGCAACCCGTTTGACCTTCCCCCACGGTGAAGCCCCAGCATCGGGGACGCGAACCGGAAGGGGAGGTGGTGGCGCGTGCTGACGATCGGCGCCTTCGCGAAGGCGTGCCGGCTGTCGCCCAAGGCCCTGCGGCTGTACGACGAGTTGGACCTGCTGCGGCCCGCCCGGGTCGACCCGGACACCGGGTACCGCTACTACGCGGCGGCGCAGCTGGAGCAGGCCCGGCTGGTGGCGTGGCTGCGGCGGATCGGGATGCCGCTGGCCCGTATCCGCGAGGTGTGCGCGCTGTCGCCGGAGGCCGCCGCCGGGGAGATCCGCGCGTACTGGCAGCGGGTGGAGGCGGAGACGGCCCAGCGCCGGGACCTGGCCGCCTTCCTGATCGACCACCTCACGACGGACGGACGCCGGGACGAGGCCCCCATGCTGGAACTGCGCTACGCCGCCCACTCGGACATCGGCCGGGTCCGCCCGCACAACCAGGACACGGCGTACGCGGGCACCCGTCTGCTCGCCGTCGCGGACGGCTTCGGGCCCGGGGGCGCGCCGGTGAGCCGGGCGGCCGTGGAAGCGCTGAAGACGCTGGAGACCCGGGAGATCCCGGCCGGTGACGTGCTCAACCTCCTTCAGGAGACGGTGAGCGGCGCGAGGGAAGCCGTGGCGCACGACTCCGGGACCACCCTCACCGCCCTCCTGTGGACGGACTCGCGTCTCGCACTCGTCCACATCGGCGACTCCCGCGCCTATCTCCTGCGGGACGGTGCCCTGTTCCGCATCACCCACGACCACACCCTCGTCCAGTCCCTGATCGACGAGGGCCGGCTGACCCCGGAGGAGGCCGGCTCCCATCCCCGGCGCACCCTCCTCCTCAAGGCCCTCGGCACCGCGGCCCCGGACCTCCGCGTCCATGACGCTGCCCCCGGCGACCGCTACCTCCTGTGCTCCGACGGCCTGTCGAGCGTCGTCCCCGACGCCCGCATCCGCACGGCCCTCACGACCGCGACCTCTCCGGAAGAGGCCGTCCACACCCTGATCGGCGCGGCGAACGAGGCGGGCGGCCCGGACAACGTGAGCTGTGTGGTGGCGGACGTGGTGAGGGCGCTGGGGGCCTGACCGCCGCCGCGGCGTTTCTTCCGGTGGCCGATGGTGTACGGAGGGATCGTGACGACGTACGGCAACAGTGAAGGAGTACGCCCTGTGCCCTCCCTTTTCCCGGCCCTGACCGACAGCCCGCCCGACCGGCCGGCCCTGCGCTTCGGCGACCGCTCCCTGACGTACGGCGAGCTCGCCGCCGCCACCGGTGCCCTGGCGGCGCGGATCGGCGGGGCGGGCCGGGTGGCCGTCTGGGCGACCCCGGCACTGGAGACCGCGGTGGCGGTGGTGGCGGCGCTGGAGGCCGGTGTGGCCGCCGTACCGCTCAACCCCAAGTCCGGGGAGAAGGAACTCGGGCACATCCTGTCCGACAGCGCGCCGAGTCTCGTGCTCGCGGCCCCGGATGACGAACTCCCGGCCCCGCTCCGGGACTTGGCCCGGTCGGACGTCGACGTACGGGCCACCGGCTCCCGCCCCGCCGAGCACGCTACCGAGGCCGACCCCGCCCTGATCGTCTACACCTCCGGCACCACCGGCCCGCCGAAGGGCGCGGTCCTCCCCCGCCGGGCGATCACCAGCACCCTGGACGCGCTCGCGGACGCCTGGCAGTGGACCGGCGAGGACGTGCTCGTGCACGGGCTGCCCCTGTTCCATGTGCACGGTCTGGTCCTCGGCATCCTCGGCCCACTGCGCCGCGGCGGTTCGGTACGCCACCTGGGCCGGTTCACCACGGAAGGCGTGGCGCGTGAGCTGAACGCCGGCGCGACCATGCTGTTCGGGGTGCCGACGATGTACCACCGCATCGCCCAAGCCCTCCCCGAGGACCTGGAGTTGACGAAGGCGCTGGCCGGAGCCCGCCTCCTGGTCTCCGGCTCCGCCGCCCTGCCCGTCCATGACCACGAGCGCATCACGGCCGCGACGGGCCGCCGGGTGATCGAGCGGTACGGCATGACCGAGACCCTGATGAACACGAGCGTGCGCGCGGACGGGGAGCCGCGCGCGGGCACCGTCGGCGTGCCGCTGCCGGGCGTCGAGCTGCGGCTGGTGGAGGAGGACGGGACGCCGATCACGTCGTACGACGGCGAGACGGTGGGCGAGATCCAGGTGCGCGGGACGAACCTGTTCACGGAGTACCTCAACCGTCCCGACGCGACGGCCGCCGCGTTCACGGCGGACGGCTGGTTCCGCACCGGGGACATGGCGGTGCGCGACCCTGACGGGTACGTCCGGATCGTCGGCCGCAAGGCCACCGACCTGATCAAGAGCGGGGGTTACAAGATCGGGGCGGGCGAGATCGAGAACGCGCTGCTGGAACACCCGGGAGTGCGGGAGGCGGCGGTGACAGGCGAGCCGGACGCGGACCTGGGTGAGCGGATCGTCGCCTGGATCGTGCCGACCGATCCTCAATCGCCCCCGGAGACGGACGAGTTGGCGGACCATGTGGCCCACCGCCTGGCCCCCCACAAGCGCCCTCGCGTCGTCCACTACCTGAACGCCCTCCCCCGAAACGACATGGGAAAGATCATGAAGCGGGCACTGCATGCCTGAGCGCCTCTCCGCCCGCGAGACCCTCGCCCTCGTCACCGACGACTTCACCTTCACCGAACTCCCGGTTTCTGGAAGCGATGTCCCGCCCGACGGGCCGCTCGGCTGGCAGGGCTACGACGCCTCGCGCGCCCGCGCCGCCGAGCGCACCGGCGAGCAGGAGTCGGTCGTGTGCGGCACGGGGCGGGTCGAGGGCACCCGGGCCGTGCTGATCGCCTTCGAGTTCGGCTTCCTCGGCGGCTCGCTCGGCGTCCGCACCGGTGACCGGCTGGAGGCGGCGTACGCGTACGCGCGCGAACACCGGCTGCCGGTCGTCCCGTTGGTGGCGACGGGCGGCAGCCGCATGCAGGAGGGCATGCTCGCGCTGACCCAACTCCAGCGGGTGGCACGCCAGTCGGCGCTGACGCGGGAGGCGGGCCTCGCGCAGATCGCCGTGCTGCGCGACCCGACGACCGGTGGCGGCTGGGCCACCCTCGGCGCCGGTGCGGACGTCACCCTCGCCCTGCCCGGCGCCCAGGTCGGCTTCGCCGGTTCCCGGGTCCGTCCGGCGGACGCGGACCCGGCGGCGTACACGGCGGAGGCGCAGTTCGCGGCGGGCGCGGTGGACGCGGTCGTACCCCCGGGCGAGCTGCGGGAGGTGCTGGGCCGCTGGCTGCGGCTGCTGACGTGCCCGAGCGATGCCCCGGCCCCGGTGCCAGCCCCGCTCGGCGCACCGGACCTGCCCGCGACCGGCTGGGAGGCGGTGAGCCGGGCCCGTTCCCCGCAACGCCCACGCGCAGTCGCCTACTTGGACGCCTACTTCACCCACCGCCTACCACTCTCAGGTGACCGCTGCGGCGGCACCGACCCCGGCATGCTCTGCGGTTTCGGCGAACGGGAGGGCCGTACGATCGCGTACGCGGCGCAGGACGGGACGGCGACCCGCCCGGCCGGTTACCGCACGGCGATCCGGCTGATCCGGCTCGCGGACCGGCTCGGCATCCCGGTGCTGACGCTGGTGGACACGCCCGGCGCCGCCAATGACGCGGAGGCCGAACGACAGGGCGTCGGCGCGGCGATCGCGGACCTGTTCCTGACGGTCGCCGCGGCTCGCACCCCGGTCACCACGCTCCTCATCGGCGAGGGCGGCTCCGGCGGCGCACTGGCCCTCGCGTCCCCCGGCAACACCTGGGCCACGCCGGACAGCTACTTCTCGGTGATCGCCCCCGAACTCGCCGCGGCGATCCTGAAGCGACCGGAGACGGAGATCGAAGCGACCGCGGAACAACTGCTTCTGAGGCCACAGGACGTCGTGGCGCTGGGCGTGATCCGCCCGACCTCGCCAAGCACCTTCCGTGACAATAGAGTTGACTGAGGTCACACACCACGGGGGAGTTGGCGCCGACATGGACAGTTTGATGCAGTTCAAGACCGAGGACGGTGCCCTGGTCGTCGTGGAGAGCGTCGACGGCAGGCCGGGGGCGCGGAACGTCTCGCGCGGCAGCGGACCGGCTCAGGCGGCGCGCACCTTCGAGGCCGCGCTCGACGGTGTGCGGGCGGCGGCCGAGTCGGCTCTGCGGGTCTTCCGGGAAGGCTCTCTTCGGCCCGACTCCGTAGAGCTCGAGTTCGGCGTGAAACTCAGCGCGGAGGCGGGTGCCGTCATCGCCAAGGGATCGGCTGAAGGGCACTTGGTCGTCAAGCTCAGCTGGTCGCCGGCGCCGGCCGTTCGGTCCGGTGCGGAGCCGGGGCCCGTCGCCCAGTCATGAGCAGCGCCGCCTGGCACGCCCGGATCGAGTGCGGCGACGAGGTCGGGGCGGGCTTCCTCGTCTCGGCGCGGCAGGTGCTCACCTGCGCCCATGTCGTCCAGTGGGATCAGACCGCGGCGGTATCAGTGACGTTTCCCGGGCACCAGGAGCTGGGCAGCCTCACCGCCACCGTGGTCGTGCGCGGCGGCTGGCAGGGCGGCGACACCTCGCCCGGTGACGTGGCGGTCCTCGAACTTGACCGGGAAGTACCCATCGCTCCGGCCCGGTTCGCCCCGCCCGGCGCCGAACGCGGGCCGTCCGCCCCCGAGTTGGTCGCCTACGGCTTCCCGGCAGGGTACGAGGAGGGTGCGCTCGCGGTGTACCGGGCGGTGCGCGGACCCCTGATCGCGGACGAGTGGGTGCAGTTGCAGGCCGTCGCCGCCCATGGGCAGCCACTGGCGGACGGTTTCAGCGGGGCGGCACTCGCTCTGGACGGCCAGGTGGTGGGCATGGTCACGCAGATCGCGGGGGAACCGGACCTTCGGGTGGGCCGCATGCTGCCCACCCAGGTCATCGCCCGTTACTGGCCCGAACTGGGCGAGCTCGTCCCCACGCCCGACCACCACCTCGATGCCGTACGACGGCTGTACACCCTGGTCCGGCGGGCCGTGGACCGAAGGGCGGACTGCGATCCGGACCGGCTGTACCGTGACGCGGTGGGCGCCTTCGGCCCGGAGCTGCCGCCAGGCGGTTTCGCCACGCTGGGGGCAGCCGCCGGGTATGTGCAGTGGGAGGTCCCCGACGCCGAGGCGGTGACCCGGTTCGCCGATCTGCTGCAGGAGCTGCTGGACGCGCCGCCCGCCCGGCCGGCCACCGCGTCCTCCTGGTCGCCGATCGTGGTCGAGCTCGATCACAGCGGCGCGGGCCCGGACCAGGTCACCGTCGAGGTGTCCGCCTATCGTGAGGGGCAACGGCGTCGGGTGGGCTCGCGACGCCTGCCGCGCTCCGCGGTACGGGAGTACGTCCAGCGGAGCATCGACGAGGCCTTCACCCACCTCTCTTCCGACGCGGCGGAGTTGCTGACGTTCGTGCTGCCCCGGGAGTGGCTGAACGAACCGGTGGCGCACTGGGAGTGCGGCACCGAGGACTCCACCCCGCTGGGCTGCGCGTACCCGCTCGTGGTCGTGGACCGGTCCCGGCACCGCAGCGGCGGGCTGCGCCACCAGCTGTCCAGGAAGTGGCAGAAGCTGGATGCCTGTCCGAAGGCGCGACTGCACCGGGTGGAGTGCGATACGACAGAGCGTCCGCCGAGCCTGCGCAAGCGCCTGCGCGAGGACGACGTCGGCCTGGCCGGTTTCTCCTTCCCGCCCGCCACCGCCCGCCCACACTTCGATGCCGGCCTCAACACACCCGTGCCGGTCCTGCTGTGGTCGCGCACGGGCTGCTCGGCCCTCCGGCACGAGGGCCGCTGCTCCGGTCAGGTGTTCCTGGACCGGCTCGCCGCGTCCGTCGCCGATGTCCCTCCCGCCGAACTTCCCCGGCACGTCATGGCGTTGCGGGAGACGGCGAACGCGGACGAGGACCCGGAGACGCACTGGGCGAACCACGTCCAGCTCCTGTGGGACGATCCGCGCTGCTTCCCCGAGCCCGCCGCCAGCCTGCACTCCCCCGTCGCCTGAAGCCGTCGCCCATCTCACGGAGAGAAGACTCATGCCCCTGTGGCCCGTCTACCTCGGCACCAACGAGCCGCACGACGGCATCTCCCAGCTGCCGCCGCCTCCTCCCTGGCGGGCCTTCGACGGCGAACCGGTGCTCGACCAGCCGGAAGCACCCACGGTCTCCGCCGATCGCGCGCATCGCGCGGAGACGTACCGGGCCACCCAGGAGACGGTCCAACTGGTCAACGCGGCCCTGTACTTGCGACGGCCACTGCTGGTGACCGGCCCGCCCGGCACGGGTAAGTCCTCCCTCGTGTACGCGGTCGCCCGCGAGTTGCAACTCGGTCCCGTCCTGCGGTGGAACATCACCAGCCGCAGCACCCTCCACGACGGCCTCTACCAGTACGACCCGCTCTCCCGGCTGTACGCGGCCCGGCAGGCGCCGGCGGCCGAGACCGGCATCGAGGACCATCTGCGCCTGGGGCCACTGGGCACCGCCCTGCTCCCCTACGCCCGCCCCCGTGCCCTGCTCATAGACGAGATCGACAAGAGCGACCTGGACCTGCCCAACGACCTGCTGAACGTGCTGGAGGAGGGTGAGTACGAGATCCCGGAGCTGATCCGGACCACCCGGGACACCCCCTCGGCCGAGGTGATGATCGACGGCAGCGACCAGCGGGTGACGGTGGAGCGCGGCCGCGTCCGCTGCCGCGCCTTCCCCTTCGTCGTGCTCACCAGCAACGGCGAGCGCGAGTTCCCGCCGGCCTTCCTGCGGCGTTGTGTCACGTTGCGGCTGCGGCAGCCGGACGACAGCCACCTCACCGATATCGTCCGCGCCCACTTCGACGAGGAACCCGACGCCTACGCGCAGACCCTGATCAGCCGCTTCCTGTCCCGGGTGGGCGGCGGCGACCTGGCCACCGATCAGCTGCTGAACGCGATCTACCTGGCCCGTTCCTCCGACCTGGCCGCCGAGTCCCTCGACGAGCTGGCCGAGCGGCTGATGCCGTACCTCAGCGAGGCGCCGCAGTCCGATGCGTTCTGAGCGACCGGCTCCGCAACCGCTCGCCCGCCTCGCCGACCTCCTGGCCGAGGCGGCCGACGGCATGCGCCCGACCCCGCTCGAACTCGCCGAACTCCTGTGGCTGGCCCGCCACCTGGAGCCGCCGGCCGAGGCCCCGGCCGCCGTCGAGCCATCAGCCCGCGCCGACGACGTACGACAGGAGGTCCCCGAGCCGGCTCCCGCGCCGCCCTCGCCCGGGGAGCAGGACCGCAGCGCCCCGCAGCCCCCGCGCACCCCGCAGCCCCCGCGCACCCCGCTGCACCTGCCCGCCCCCGACCGCACCCCGGGCCTGGGGGCGCCGGCCGAGCCGCACACCACCCTCCTGGCTCCGGCACCCCCGATGCTGCGCCACCCGCTGGCGCTCCAGCGCGCGCTGCGCCCGCTCAAGCGCCGTACCGCGGCACCGGACCGCGTCGAGCTGGACGAGCGGGCCACCGCCGACCGCATCGCCCGTCTCGGCGCCGGCCCTGAGTGGTGGCTGCCGGTGCTGCGCCCGGCGCGTGAGCGCTGGCTGCGGCTGAATCTCGTGTACGACGCCGGGCCCACGATGCCGGTCTGGCGCCCCCTGATCCGCGAGCTGCACGCGGCGCTCGCCCAGTCGGGCATCTTCCGCACGGTGTCCGTGCACCGCGCCGATCCCGACGGCACCGCACGCCCCGATACCGCCACGCCCGCCGACGGCCGCACGGTGACCCTCCTGGTCAGCGACTGCATGGGCCCGCAGTGGCGTGCGGGCCCCGCCGGTGAGCGTTGGTTCGAGACGCTGCGCCGCTGGGCGCGCCGGACGTCGCTGGCCGTCGTACAGCCGCTCCCCGAGCACCTGTGGCGCGACACGGCCCTGCCCGCGGCGCCCGGCCGGCTGTCGGCTCCGCATCCGGCGGCTCCCTCGGCCGCACTCGCCTTCACCCCGTACGACGACGTCCTGCACGGAGCCGACAGCGCCCCGCCCCTGCCCGTGCTGGAGCCGGGGCCGCGGTGGCTGTCGAACTGGGCCGCGCTGGTCGCCACGCCGGGGGGCCAGGAACTGCCCGGCGCCGCCGCCCGGTTGGGCGGGCCGCTGTCGGCCGCTGCCGGGGACCGTACGGACGTGGCCGACCTCTCTCCCGAGGAACTGGTGCTGCGTTTTCGCGCCACCGCCTCCCCGGAGGCGTTCCGGCTGGCGGGGCATCTCGCGGTGGGCCGTCCCCATCTGCCGTTCATGCGGCTGGTCCAGGCCGCTCTCGAACCGCACCCACGCCCCCAGCATCTGGCCGAGGTGATCCTGTCCGGCATGCTCACCGGTGTGTCCGGCGCGTCGGGTTCGTACGCCTTCCGGCCCGGAGTGCGGGAACTGCTGCTCCAAGGAGTGCCACGCACGGCACGTGGGCGCACCACCGAACTGCTGGCCCGGGTGGGCGGGTTGATCGACGAACGGGCGGGTTCGGCGCCGGGGGAGTTCGTGGCGTCGACACCGGGAGCCGGCGGTGCGCAGGGCAATGTGGACGCGGAGGCGTTCGCGACGGTCACCGCCGAGAGCCTGCGGCAGATGGGCGGTGGCACGGCGGTCACCGCACCCGAGTGGCTGGGTGACCGGCGGTATCGGCTGCTGGAGCGGCTCGAGCCAGGTGGCAGGGTGTGGCGGGCCCAGGACGCCGAGACGGACCGGACCGTGGTGGTCCGGCTGCACCGGCCGATCACCGAGCGTGCGCGCCGGGAGGCCTTCCTGCGGGACGCGGAGATCCTCCGGGGGATCGAGCACCACGGTGTGGTGACCGTCCACGATTTCGGCATCGAGGACGGGGTGCCCTACCTGGTCATGGAGGAGCTGGACGGCATCCCTCTCGGTCATTTGGCCGGAGGGAGCGGGGGTCTCGTCCCGGCGCCCCTGCTGGTATCCATCGCGGCTCAGGTCGCGCGGGCCCTGCTGGCCTGCCACCTGGCCGGTGTCACCCATGGCGGCCTCGACATGGCGGCGGTGATGCTGCTGCCCGACGGCGCGGTCAAGGTCACTCAGTTCGCACCGGGCCGGGTCTCTGGCCCCGGGGGGCGCGCCGGAGATCTGCGGGCACTGGCCGAGGTGCTGCTGCAACTGGCGGCAGGCACCACGCGGTTGGTGCCTCCGCTGCGACCGCCGCAGTTGGGGCATCTGCCCAGAAACCTCCAGACCGCTTTCGCCACAGCCCTCAACAAACTTCTGTCCCGGCTTCTCAACTCCCAGACGGAGGGCTTGAAGCTGCTCCTTGATCCGGAGCTCATGCGGCTCGCCAGAGAGGGGTACACGCAGCGCTTCTACTACCTCCTCGGTCCGCTGCGGGTCGAAACGCCGGACCGCCGGCAGCCCATCACGGTGGATGAGCTGCCGATGCTCGCCATGCTGCTGCTCCGGCACGGCCGCAAGGTCACGACCGACGAGTTGGCGGCCGGGCTGTGGGGTTCCGGCGAGAGGCCGGACAGCCCGCTCGAGGAACTGGCGGGCCTGGCACGCCGCTTGAACTCAGCCCTGGAACCCGGTGCCCTTGCCGCCCTTCCCGGCGGCTATGCGTTGCACACCAGCGCCGACTACGTCGACCTCATCGAGTGCGAGCGACTGGTGGCCCAGACACCCCGGGAACGCGCGCACTACGACCAGGCCCTCGCGCTCTGGCGCAGCGGCACTCCCCTCGCGAACGTGCTCGGCCCGGCTGCCCGCACCGCCCGAACCCGCCTGACCCAGCTTCGCCTCGGCCTGTACCGCTCCCGTGCGGAACTAGACCTGGAACTCGGGGAGTTCGAGCGCGCGGCCACCGAGCTCGAATCCCTCCTGGCCCTCTATCCCGCCCGGGAGGACTTCCGCCGTCTCTATCTCATCGCGCTCCGCCGCCAGGGCCGTACGGAGGAGGCGCTGGAGGTGTACGAGGAGTACGAGCTGTCCGGCGGTGACAACCCCGAGCTGATGGCCCTGGGCCGGGAACTGCGTGAGGAGTTCGGCGGCGGGTCGGAGGAGACGGCCGACGAGGAGGACCCCGAGGCGCCCACCGACACCGACACCGCGTATGGCTTCGTCGCCGCCCCGGACGAGCATCCGGACGGGTTTGTCGATCCGGAGGGCGATCGCCCGACGATTCTCGATCTCCGGCCTGAGCTGCCCGAGGGTACCCCCCTGCCCTTGGACGACGTGCCGGAGAGCCTTTTCACCGGAGAAGACACGGGCGACGAGGACGGTCCGGAGATCGACACACACGACCGCATCCGGTATGCGTTCGCCGACGGCCGCCAGCCCGGAGCGGCCCGCGACGCCCTGCGCCGCTTGGTCCACGAGCTCCTCGAGGCCGGTGAAGTCCCCTCGGAGAACTACCGGTTGCTGGACACCGACGACGGCATCGCCGTGCTGATGAACGCGTACGTGGACGGTTCCGCCCTGCTCCGCGCGACGCTCGACCTGCTGCCCGATCGGATGAGACGCCTGGGCGGCCTCCGAGTCCGCGTGGAGTTCAGCAAGGTGGGACTCCAACCGGACGGCAGCGAGGTGTACAGCGACCTCCCCGGCCGAGAACTCACCCAGGCGGCGCTCAACGCCTCTTCCGCGCAGGCGGTCATCGCCCTCTCGGACTCCTGGCATGACACGGAGATCGCGGACGCCCCGCTCGGCACGTACGCCCCCTTCAGGCCTCTCGTGCCCCGCCCCGGCTGGTACTGCCTCGTCCACCAAAGCCTCCCGGCCGACGACGACACGCCCACGGGCCCCGACGAACCCGCCGTGCGCGGCCCCTTCCCCATGCCGTACGACGGGACCGTCCCGCGTTCCCGAGGCGAGGCCACGGCCATCGTCCTCGCCCTCCCCGACGGCGAGTTCGCCCTCCCCGAGTCCCCAACACTGCGCACGACCCCGGCGCGTCTGCGGGCGGGCTGGTCCTACTACGAAGTCGACCTGCGCCCCCGTGAACTGGTCCTCGACGCCGTACGGCCCGGCGTCACGGTGCGGTGGAGCGTCGACGATCCCGTGCTCGCGGCAGGGAGTCAGCTCGACCCGCGCCGGGTGATCGCCGACACGGTCACCGACGCGTCGCTGACCGGTCGCGCTGCCGAGGCCGCGCTGAGGCCCTTGCGCGTCCCCGGCTACACCCTGCGGTGGTCCTTCCCCGCCACGCCGCCCCGCAGGCGCTCCCCGGAGGACCTGATCGCGAACGCCGCAGGCGTGCTGCTCGGCTTCGACGGCGTACTGGCACACCTCTACCCGTCCGGCTCCGAGCAGTCGGTCCTGCTGGATCTCGAACGTCTGGCCATGGAGGGGGGCGACCCTGAGGGCGCACTGCCAGGGCGTCCGTCGCCCACCGTGGCAGAGCACTCCGATTCCCTCGGTCTGCTCCGCGCGTTCGCGCACCACGACCTGGCCCAGCCGCTACGCCGCCGGGCCGACCTGCACGACATGCAGGCGGCCGACACCGCGCGCCCCGTCCAATCCGCCGCCGAACTGCTCCGCACGCTGCACGCGTCCGGCACCCGCACCGCCGTCGTCACCGACCGGGCCACGACGGCGGCCACCCGGTATCTGGCGCGGCTCGATCTCCCCGTCCGCGGCGGCGTCCACGGCCGCGGCACCGACCTCACCCGGCTCATGCCGCACCCGCACGTCCTCACCGAGGCCCTCGACGTGCTCGGCGCCCCCGCGTCCGCCTGCGTCCTGGTCGGCTCCACCGTCGCCGGCCTCCGCGCGGCCCGCGCCATCAGCCTGCCCTTCATCGGCTTCAGCGGATACGAGACGGTCCGACGAGAGCTCCGCGGCGCCGACCCCGACGTACCCGTCGTCTGGGGCCTCGCCGCCTTGGTGGCCGCCGCCCGCCGCCGCTGAGCGCCCCTCGAGTTCTTTAGATAACTTTTACATGGGACATAAGCCGCAAAACCCCCCATTCAGCCGCGCCCCACACAGCCCCCTCCAACAGGCGTCCCACCCCCCGCCCCCACACGATGCCAGTGAGGCCCGCCGCCCGGCGCGGCCCCCCGGTCTGTGCTCTCGGGAGGACCTGCCATGACCGCCAGTCTGGAGCAGCTGCGCCGCTGCCACTTCGCCGTCGACCTGGGCGCGGCGAGGACGCGGGTGTACGTGAAGGGCGCCGGGCTCGTCGTCGACCAGCCGTCCGTCGCCGCCGTCAACACCCGCACCGGCGCGCTGATCGCGGTCGGCGACTTCGCGGAGAAGATGACGGGCCGTACCCCCGACTACATCCGTGTCGTGCGGCCCGTCTCCGGCGGCACGGTCGTCGACATCGAGATGGCGCAGCGCATGCTGCGGCACCTGCTCGGCGACAAGATCCGCCGCTCGCTGCGCCGCAAGCCGATCCTGCGCGCCGCCGCCTGCACCCCGCACGACGCGGACCCGCTCGCGCAGCGCGCCGCCATCGAGACCCTGGTCGGTCTCGGCGCCCGCCGCGTGGAGCTGGTGGACACCCTCATCGCCGCGGCCGTGGGCTGCGGACTGCCCGTGGAGCGGCCCGAGGCGACCATGGTGCTGGTCTGCGGCGCGGCGGCCACCCAGGTCGCCGTGCTCTCCCTGGGCTCGATCGTGAACGCCGTCCGCATCCCGGTCGGCGGCGAGGCCGTGGACCACGCGATCGTGCAGCACCTGCGCCACCAGCACGAGCTGATGCTGCCGAGCCAGTCCGTACGGCCGCTCCAGCTCGCCCTGTCCGGCAACGGTCTCACCGCCTCCGGCCCCGCCTCCACCGAGATCCACGGCCGTGACGTCGCCACCGGTCTCGCCCGCTCCGTCCAGGTCGACACCGCCGCCGTCCGCGACGC
This sequence comes from Streptomyces sp. NPDC057280, assembly GCF_042668605.1. Taxonomy (NCBI): domain Bacteria; kingdom Bacillati; phylum Actinomycetota; class Actinomycetes; order Kitasatosporales; family Streptomycetaceae; genus Streptomyces; species Streptomyces sp. NPDC057280. The sequence continues at coordinate 732,680 of NZ_JBHUYR010000002.1, read as the reverse complement.
GATCCAGACCCCGCTCACCGCGGTCCTCGACGGCATCGGCAAGGTGCTGCGGGACTGCCCGCCGGACCTGGTGGCCGACCTCGCCGACCGCGGCATCATGATGGTCGGCGGCAGCGCCCTGCTCCCCGGCTTCGACCAGATGCTGCGCCAGGCGACCGGCATGCCGGTGCACATCGCGGAGCGCCCCGAGGTGTGCGCGGTGGAGGGGCTGGGCGCGATGCTGGAGGGCCGTATCGAGCCGCTGGCGCTGGACCCGATCACCGACTGAGGCGCCCCGTTGACCGGCGAGGACCCGCTCCCGCCCCTCCTGGAGGCCGTCCTCAGCGTCGGCACCGATCTCGAACTGCGCACCACCCTTCAGCACATCGTGGACGCGGCCGCCGAGCTCACCGGCGCCCGGTACTCCGCGCTCGGGACGGCCGACCCGGGGCAGGACGGGCTCATCGAGATCAGCGCCCCGGGCTCGGCGGTCCCGGAAGAGACGGTGCTCACCGTGCCGATCCGTGTCCAGGACGAGGAGTTCGGCACGCTGCATCTGGCAGGCAAGGACACCTTCACCGCCGAGGACGAACAGCTCCTGCACGTCCTCGCCGCCCAGGCCGGCATCGCGATCGGCAACGCCCGGCTGTACGAGGCGGCGCGGCAGCGGGAACGCTGGATCGAGGGCGCGGCGGCCGTCACGACGGCGCTGCTGAGCGACGGGCCGGCGGCCGACGCCCTGACGACCGTCGCCGAACGCGCCCGTATCCTCGCCGACGCCTCCGCCGGGGTCATCCTCCAGCCCACCGACGAGGGCGGCATGGAGATCGTGACGGCGTCGACGTACGACGACCCGGGCGACATCGTCGGCACCACGATCGCCCCCGGCAGCCCGGTCCTGGAACAACTCCTCGGCGGTGAACCGGTGTTCGTGGACGACTCGGCGACCGATCCCCGCATGACGACGCACGTCCGCCACCGCTTCGGCCCCAGCATGATGCTGCCCCTCCAGGCGGACGGCCGGCTGATCGGCACCCTCGCCCTGCCCCGCCGCCGCGGCGACCGCCCGTACACCTCCGTGGAACGCCTGCTGGCCGTCCAGTTCGCCTCCCAGGCCGCCCTCGCCCTCGTCCTCGCGGACGCCCAGCACAGCCGTGAGCTCCTGGCCGTCTTCGAGGACCGCGACCGCATCGCCCGCGACCTGCACGACCTCGTCGTCCAACGGCTGTTCGCCACCGGAATGATGCTGGAGTCCACCCAGCGCCGCCCCGGAGCGGAGGATGTCCAGGAGACCCTGACCAGGGCGGTCGACGAACTGCAGTCGACGATCCAGGAGGTCCGCACGACGATCTTCGCCCTGCAACAGCCCCCGGCGGACGCCCCGACCACCTTCCGCGGCAGGGTACTCCGTGAGACGGCAGGCGCCGCGGCCCTCCTGGGCTTCACTCCGTCGACCCGGTTCACCGGCCCGGTGGAACACCGCGTCCCCGAACAGACAGCCGCTCAACTCCTCACCGCCCTACGCCGAGCCCTCGCGACCGCGTCCCGCCGCACCGGTGTCTCCCGCATCGAGGTGACGGTGGACGCGACGGCCACACTGCCCGACGGACGGGAAGGCGTACGGCTGACGGTGTACGACGACGGCCGGACGGGGGACGGCGGCACGGGGACGACGGTCACCTGGCAGGCACCGTTGTGAACCTCTCCCCTGGCCGCCTGCTTCGGCTGTTCCTGGCGCGAGCGGAGAGTGGCCGCCCTGTGGCAGCGCGGCCTGGCCATAGCCGCCGTCTTCCGCCCACCCCCGTGACGCCCCGGCCCGACCGCCCGGCCGTCACCGCCCGAACCAGCACCGCACCGTAGTCCCCAGCGGGCCGGTGTGCATCCGGACCAGGTCGGACACCAGGTTCACCATCAGCAGTCCACGCCCGCCGCGCTGGTCCAGCGGTGCCGGGCGCCGTCCCACGAGAGGGTCCGCGAGCACCCCGGAGTCCCGCACCTCGCACACCACCGCACCGCAGCTCACGCCCGCCACGCCGGCGCCCTCCCCCCAGACCCGCAGCACCCCACGCCCGCCCCCGTGCACCACGCTGTTGGTCGTCAGCTCCGCCGTGGCCAGCATCAGATCCTGTACGCGGGCGGGGGTGAGGCCGAGGCGGGTGCCTTCGTCGGCGGCGCGGTGGCGGGCCTCGGGGAGTGAGTCCTCGTCGAAGGGGAAGGTCACGGCGGACGCCCCCGGCACCACGGGCAGCGGCTCGTTGTAGCGGGCGACCACCTTGTCCGGCGCGTATCTCCCGCTGTGCGCCGTCCGTCCGTCGTGGATGACCGTGGGATGCGTGGCCCAGGCGTCGGCGAGCACCCGCTCGTCGAGGCGCCGGACGTCGTAGGGGCACAGGATGGTCGCCGTACGGCCTTCGAAGGCGGCGTTGATCAGGGCCTCGTGCTGGACGCAGGCCGGGTACTCGACGGCGGTACGGCCCGCCCAGATCGGTTCGCCGATGATCCGTACCCGGCGTCCAAGCGGCTGTGCGTCGGCGAAGGCCCGCAGCACGCCGGGGATGATCCGGCCGGGGTTGCGGCCGGCCCGCTCCATGTCGAGGAGGCGTACGGCGCCGGCCGCGGGACCGAGCCCTTCCCTGATGAGGCGGAGGTTCCGGCCGGGCACCGCCACGGCGACCGGCTCCCCCGCGGCGAGCCCCTCGCGGATGAAGCCGAGCGTGCCCTCGAGGTAGTCCCGGGTGTCGCGGTAGAACAGCGCGGGGTGGACGAAGGGGGTGGGCGTGCCGCCCGGCCCTTGTCCGTCGAGCCCTCCTGGCTCACTCCTGCCGCTCATACCGCTCCCCGCTGATCCTGGACGAACCGCGCTTACCCCCCGCTGGGCCGGTCAATCCCCGAAGGACGGGTGCAGGGCCGGTCCGCCGGATCCTGCCACGGACGCCGGGTCCGGGCCACCGCCTGCGCCGAGCCGACGGTGCGGAGCCGGCCGCGCCGGGCCGGCCGCGGCCCGGTACGGCACACAGGTGGTTCACAGGTACGCAGAGGGTTAACCCTCGACGGCTCCCGTACGGCCCTCGAATGACCGCCCTTCGCATGACATGCCTACGTCAATCCTGTCATCCTTCCGAACCGCACCCCGCACTGCTCAGCCCTGCACTGCTCAGTCCGACCCGGACAGCACATCCGTCTGCCCGGTCTGTCACCGGCCGCCCCCATACGGCCGTCGCAGTAGGAGCAAGAGTGAGACGAACCCCCAGACAGGCGATCAGACAGGCGACCAGACAGGCCACCGGAGCGGCGCCCCGACCGGCGACCCGACCGGTGACCGCCGCCGGAGCCCTCGCGGCCACCGCCGCCCTGCTCGCCCTCGGCCTCCAGACGGTCCCCGCGACCGCCGCGCCCGCCTCCCCCCACCCGAGCCCGCTGCGCACCGGCGGGCTGGAGGCCAAGCTCTCCCCGGCCCAGCGCACCGCGCTCATCAAGAGCACCGACGCCAAGACGGGCGCGACGGCCAGGACCCTCGGCCTCGGCGCCAAGGAGAAGCTGGTCGTCAAGGACGTCGTCAAGGACAACGACGGCACCCTGCACACCCGTTACGAGCGCACCTTCGCCGGCCTCCCCGTCCTCGGCGGCGACCTGGTCGTGCACACACCCCCGGCCGCACGGGCCGCCGGGACCGTGAGCACCACCTTCAACAACAACCGCCGTACCGTCTCGGTGAAGTCGACGACCGCCGCCTTCGGCAAGGCGGCCGCCGAGTCCAAGGCGCTGAAGACCGCCAAGGCGCTCAAGGCCGACGCCCCGGCCGCGCAGAGCGCCCGCAAGGTGATCTGGGCCGGCAAGGGCACCCCGAAGCTCGCCTGGGAGACGGTCGTCACCGGCTTCCAGGACGACGGCACCCCCAGCAAGCTGCACGTCATCACGGACGCCACGACCGGCGCCGAACTCTCCCGCTTCGAGGGCGTCGAGACCGGCACCGGCAACAGCCAGTACAGCGGCACGGTCACCATCGGGACGAATCTGTCCGGTTCGACGTACCAGCTGTACGACACCACGCGCGGCGGCCACAAGACGTACAGCCTCAACAACGGCACGTCCGGCACCGGCACGCTGATGACCGACGCCGACGACACCTGGGGCACCGGGTCCGGGTCCAACACCCAGACCGCGGGCGTCGACGCGCACTACGGGGCTCAGGTCACGTGGGACTTCTACAAGAACACCTTCAGCCGCAGCGGCATCAAGAACGACGGCGTGGCGGCCTACTCCCGCGTCCACTACAGCTCGTCGTACGTCAACGCCTTCTGGGACGACGACTGCTTCTGCATGACGTACGGCGACGGCTCGGGCGGCACGCACGCGCTGACGTCGCTGGACGTGGCCGGGCACGAGATGAGCCACGGCGTCACCTCCAACACGGCGGGGCTCAACTACACCGGTGAGTCAGGGGGGTTGAACGAAGCCACCTCCGACATATTCGGCACCGGCGTCGAGTTCTACGCCAACAACTCCAGCGACGTCGGTGACTACCTCATCGGCGAGAAGATCGACATCAACGGCGACGGCACGCCGCTGCGTTACATGGACAAGCCCAGCAAGGACGGTTCGTCGGCCGACAGTTGGTACTCCGGCGTCGGCAACCTCGACGTGCACTACTCGTCCGGCCCCGCGAACCACATGTTCTACCTGCTGAGCGAGGGCAGCGGCAGCAAGACCATCAACGGCGTCACCTACAACAGCCCGACCTCCGACGGGGTCGCCGTCGCCGGCATCGGCCGGGCCGCCGCCCTGCAGATCTGGTACAAGGCGCTGACGACGTACATGACGTCCAGCACCAACTACGCGGGCGCCCGCACCGCCGCCCTCAACGCCGCCGCGGCCCTCTACGGCACCAGCTCCACGCAGTACGCCGGGGTCGGCAACGCCTTCGCCGGCATCAACGTCGGCAGCCACATCACGGTCCCGAGCACCGGCGTCACGGTCACCAACCCGGGCAGCCAGACCTCCACCGCCGGCACCGCGGTGAGCCTCCAGATCAGCGCCAGTTCCACCAACAGCGGCACGCTGACCTACGCGGCGACCGGGCTGCCGACCGGCCTGTCGATCAGCAGCTCCACCGGCGTCATCTCGGGCACGCCGACCACCGCCGGGTCCTACAGCCCGACGGTCACGGTGACCGACAGCACCGGCGCGACCGGCACCGCCTCCTTCACCTGGACCGTCAACTCCAGTGGAGGCGGCGGCAGTTGCACCTCCACCCAGCTGCTGGGCAACGCGGGCTTCGAGTCCGGCAACACCACCTGGACCGCCACCAGCGGCGTCATCACCAACGACAGCGACGAGGCCGCCCGCACCGGCTCCTACAAGGCCTGGCTGGACGGCTACGGCTCCACCCACACCGACACGCTCTCCCAGTCGGTGACGATCCCGAGCGGCTGCACCGGCACCACGTTCACCTTCTATCTGCACATCGACACGGCCGAGACCACCACCAGCACCCAGTACGACAAGCTGACGGTCACCGCCGGATCGACCACCCTGGCCACGTACTCCAACCTCAACGCGGCCTCCGGGTACGTCCAGAAGTCGTTCAGCCTGTCGGCCTTCGCGGGCACGACCGTGACGCTGAAGTTCTCCGGTGTCGAGGACTCCTCGCTCCAGACGAGCTTCGTCGTCGACGACACGGCGGTGACGACGAGCTGAGCTCAGTGCTGGGCGAACTGCACACCCGTCCCCTGGACGACGTTCGGCCGTAGGGCGATCCCGTTCACCGTCAACTGCTCCCCGTAGATGTCGGTGACGCGGATCGCCCCGCCGCAGCCGGCGCCGTGCTCGGAGAGGAAGTAGTTGTACGAGGCGCGGGGCAACACGGTCCAGCCGCTACTGGTGCGCACCTCCAGCCGCGCCACCGGATTCCGGTGGCCGAGCACCTGGATGCCGCACCAGTAGCGGCTGGACCCGGTCTTGTACCGGACGGAGAGCTTCTGGCCCGTGCTGGGGCTCACCAGGCTCCAGGTGATCGGTATCTCGCCCTTCACCGGCGCGGCGAGCTTCGCGAACGCCTGCGCGCTGAGGTCGAGCTGACCGACGCGGCAGGGTGCGGGGCACTCGTTCGTGATCCGTACGGTGATCGACGCGCCGCCCGCGGCCCGGACCCGGACGTACGCCCCGCACGCCTTGGACGCCTCGTAGTCGGCGGTGTTCATGGCGGCGGTCAGGACGGTGCCGGCCGGACCGAAGGTGCAGGCGCCGTCGCCGTCCCCGGCGTCGTAGAAGGTGGCGACTCCGCTGTAGGTGACACCGGGCCTGATCCGGCCCGCCAACGAGCCGGTACCGGCAGGGGCTTTGGGCGTGGCCTTGGGCTGCTTGGCAGTAGTGGCCTTCGGGGTGGCCTTCTTGCCCGCCGAAGCCGAAGCGGAAGCCGAGGCCGAAGCGGACGCCGACGCGGAGGCCGACGCGCTCGGTGACGATGACGGGCCGTCGGACGGCGTCTGTCTCACCGCGCCGGACCCGGCGCTCGCCGCACGGCCGGCGTCCGCCACCGACACGGCGTCCCCCGAGCCGCCACCGGGCCGGAACGCCACGATCACGGACGCGATGAGCGCGACGGCCCCCACCGCGACGGCGATGAGAAGGGCACGTGACTTGCGAGGGCGGCGGTGCGAGGAGGGAGGGGCCACGGTCGGGTCCTTCTGTGTCGGGTGGGGCTCCGGGGACGGAGGCCTTCGACGTACAGTCGCCGCAGGATCCCAGAAGGTTGCCGGGCGGGAGGCAGAAATGACGACAACGGTGACGCTCCTGCACCCGGGGGCGATGGGCGCCCCGGTAGGCGGCCAGGCGACCCGCACGGGAACCCGTGTCCTGTACGTCCCGACGGGCCGCAGCCCGGCCTCCCTGGAACGGGCACGCCAGGCAGGCCTGGAGCCGGCCGACTCCCTCGCATCCGCCCTGTCCGTCAGCGACTTGGTCCTCTCCGTCTGTCCGCCGCACGGCGCCGAGGACGTCGCCCACGAGGTCCTGGAGCACGGCTTCAGGGGCGTCTACGTCGAGGCCAACGCCATCAGCCCGGACCGCGCGACCCGCATCGGCAAGGCCTGCGCCGAGCGCGGCGCGCTGATGGTCGACGGCTCGATCATCGGCGGCCCTCCGGCGGACGGCAGCGGCCCCCGTCTCTACCTGAGCGGCGACGCGGCGGCGGTGGCGAGGACGGCCGCGCTGTTCGACGGCACCGATGTCGTCGCCCGCCCCCTGGACGCCGGGATCGGCGCGGCATCCGCGCTGAAGATGTCGTACGCCTCCTTCCAGAAGTCGGCGCGGGTCCTGGCGGCCGTCTCGCACGCCCTCGCCGCGAGCCACGGGGTGGGCGCGGAACTCGCCGAGGAGGGTCGGGCGTTGACGGCACGCATCCTCGCCGAGACGGACCACTTCCCCAGCGTCGCCGCCCGTGCCTGGCGCTGGGCGCCGGAGATGGCGGAGATCGCGGCCGCGCTGGACGCCGTAGGACTGCCGCCGGACCTGGCGGAGGCGTCGGCGACGGTGCTGCGGCACTGGAACGAGGACAAGGACCGCCTCGATCTACCGCTGGAGGATGTGTACGCGCACCTGCACACGCCCGTGGGTCCCGCTACGACGACGTGAGGGGACCGGCTTCTCGCGGTCACCGAGGGGCCACCACTGTGCAGCAGGTGAAAACGTTCCTGCACGAGCAGACGAGAGTGGGGCGGGTGGGACTCGAACCCACGGCCGACGGATTATGAGTCCGCTGCTCTAACCGGCTGAGCTACCGCCCCATAGCGGCGTGTCGCGTACATGTGTGCGCGCCGTCTGCCGCAGCATAGCCGCTCATACGATCTCCTGCTTCGTATGGTCGACTTCGCATGCCCTGAAGGACTCCGCTGTGACCTGCACGGTTCCCGGTCCAGGGTGATCACATGAAAAAGGACCCCTTCGGGGGTCCTTGTTCAACACGCTCTCCCGACTGGACTCGAACCAGTAACCTGCCGGTTAACAGCCGGCTGCTCTGCCAATTGAGCTACGGAAGATCGAAGCTCCCCCGACTGGACTCGAACCAGTAACCTGCCGGTTAACAGCCGGCTGCTCTGCCAATTGAGCTACGGAGGAATGCCTCGTTGCATCGAACGTACCTCCCTGGGTATTCGCCAGGGGGCGGGCGTCCGCTGCGACACATACATTAGCGCAAGCAGGGGGGTGCTCCGCCAATCGGTTCCCCCCGGCACCGACGCCGCACAGCAGACCTACGCAAGGGAAGGGTGGCCGCCATGCGCTACAAGCTCACTTTCGTCGCCGGGCTGGCTCTGGGTTACGTGCTGGGCACGCGTGCCGGGCGCGAGCGTTACGAGCAGCTGAAGAAGTCCGCGCGGCAGGTCTCGCAGAACCCCGCGGTCCGCAACACCGCCGAGTCGGCCGCCCAGCAGGGCCGCCAGTTCGCGGGCAAGGCGTACCACGTGGTGAGCGACAAGGTCGGGGACCGGATGCCGGACTCGGTGACCCAGCGGGTCCGCTCGCTGCGGGACCGCAACGCCAACGGCGCCGCCGAGGACGACTGGGGAACCAGCAACACTTGAGTGCCGGACGGGGTGACGTCGTCCGGCCCATAGAATTTTCGCCATGGGGATAGTCGCCGGGCTGGACAGTGCGCCCGATTTCACTCGTATCGTCGTCTGCGACGCGGACACGGGCGCCGTGCTCAGGCAGGGCTACGCCCCGCACCCGGTGGAGGGCCGTCCCTCCGACGTCGACCCCCAGGCCTGGCTGCTGTCCCTCGGTGAGGCGGCCGGCGGCGGGCTGCTCGAAGGCGTGCAGGCCATCGGCGTGTCCGCGCAGCAGAACGCCGTCGTGCCGCTGGACGCCCAGGGCAACACCGTCCGCCCCGCCCTCGTCGGCGGCGACAAGCGTGCCCAGGTCGCGGCGGCCGATCTCATCGACGCGCTCGGCGGGCGCGAGGCGTGGGCGCAGGCCGTGGGCTGTGTGCCGCAGGCCCCGCAGCCGGTGACCAAGCTGCGCTGGCTGGTGAAGAACGAGCCCGACGCCGCCCTGCGCACCGCCGTGCTGCTCCAGGCCCACGACTGGCTCGTCTGGCAGCTCCTCGGGCGGCCCGTGCGCCGCACCACCGACCGCGGCGGCGCCTCCGGCACCGGTTACTGGTCCGCCGCCACCGGTGCCTACCGCACCGACCTCGTCGAGCTGGCGCTCGGCCACCAGGCGATGCTGCCCGAGGTGATCGGGCCTTCGGAGGCGGCCGGTACGACCCCGGAGGGGCTGTTGATCTCCGCCGGGACCGGCGAGACCATGGCCGCCGCCTTCGGGCTGGGGATCGGACTCGGTGACGCCGTCGTGTCACTCGGGGCCTCCGGGTCCGTCATGGCCGTGCATCCCGAGGCGCTCGTCGACAACACGGGGATGATCACGTCCCTCGCCGACGCGACCGGCATGCACCTGCCCGTCGTCACCACCCTGAACGCCGTACGGACCCTGCGCGGCACCGCCGAGCTGCTCGGGCTGCCCGATCTGGAGGCCCTGTCCGAGCTGGCGATGAAGTCGACGCCGGGTTCGCACGGGCTGGTGCTGCTGCCCTACCTGGAGGGTGAGCGGACGCCGAGTCTGCCGCACACCGCCGGGACGCTCGCCGGGCTGCGGCGGGAGTCGATGAAGCCCGAGCATCTGGCCCGGGCCGCGTTCGAGGGCATGCTGTGCGGGCTCGCGGACGCCCTCGACGTGCTGCGCGGCAGAGGCGTGGAGGTGCGGCGGGTCTTCCTGCTGGGGGCCGCCGCCGAGCTGTCGGCCGTGCAGGCCGCGGCACCGGCGATCTTCGGCGCCCAGGTCGTCGTACCGCAGCCCGCGGACTACGCGGCGATCGGGGCCGCCCGGCAGGCGGCCTGGGCGCTCGGCGTGTCGCAGGGGACGCTCGACCCGCGCACCCCGCCGGCCTGGCAGGGGGCGGCCGCGCAGATCCTGGAGCCCGGCGAGGAGCTGGCGGTGGGGCAGGCCGTGCGACAGCAGTTCGTGTCCGTGCGGGAGCAGACACATCCGAACGCCTTCCGCGGCTGACCGTTCCGAGAGCGTCTTCCGCCCATAAGGCGGTAAAGAGCACTGCTGTCGGCTTAATCGGTTGAGGTAACGCGGGGGGAGTGTCCGACGATAGGGGCCAGGGGCAACCACCTCCGGCCCCTGTCGCCGACTCCGAGAGACGTAGCGTGCTCATACGACTTCTGCGGACCTATCTCAGGCCCTACAAGAAACCCATCGGTGTGCTGGTCCTGCTCCAGTTCCTGCAGACCTGCGCCACCCTCTACCTGCCCACGCTCAACGCCGACATCATCGACCACGGCGTGGTCAACGGGGACACGGGCTACATCCTGTCCTACGGCGCCCTGATGATCGGGATCTCGCTGGCCCAGGTCGTGTGCAACATCGGGGCCGTGTACTACGGCGCCCGGACGGCCGCGGCGCTCGGCCGGGACGTGCGGGCCGCGGTCTTCGACCGGGTGCAGTCGTTCTCGGCCCGTGAAGTGGGCCACTTCGGCGCGCCCTCGCTGATCACGCGGACCACGAACGACGTCCAGCAGGTGCAGATGCTGGCGCTGATGACGTTCACCCTGATGGTGTCGGCGCCCATCATGTGCGTGGGCGGCATCGTCCTCGCCCTCGGCCTGGACGTGCCGCTGTCGGCGGTGCTGGTGGCCGTCGTACCGACGCTGGGCATCTGCGTGACGCTGATCGTACGGCGGCTGCGGCCGCTGTTCCGGTCCATGCAGGTGCGGCTGGACACCGTGAACCGGGTGCTGCGCGAGCAGATCACCGGCAACCGCGTGATCCGTGCCTTCGTCCGGGACCAGTACGAGGAGGAGCGGTTCCGCAAGGCCAACGGCGACCTCACCGCGATGTCCCTGGCCACCGGCAACATGCTCGCGCTGATGTTCCCCGTGGTCATGACGACGGTGAACCTGTCGTCGATCGCCGTGGTGTGGTTCGGCGCCCACCGCATCGACAGCGGCGGCATGCAGATCGGCGACCTGACGGCGTTCCTCGCCTATCTGATGCAGATCGTGATGTCCGTGATGATGGCCACCTTCATGTTCATGATGGTGCCGCGCGCGGAGGTGTGCGCCGAGCGCATCCAGGAGGTTCTCGACACCGACTCCAGCGTCGTCCCGCCGCTCGCCCCCGTCACCGAGCTGCGCCGGCACGGGCACCTGGAGATCCGGGACGCGGGCTTCCGCTACCCGGGCGCCGAGGAGCCGGTGCTGAAGGGCGTCGACCTGGTGGCCCGGCCCGGTGAGGTGACCGCCGTGATCGGCTCGACCGGCAGCGGCAAGTCGACGCTGCTGGGGCTGGTGCCGCGGCTGTTCGACGCGACCGAGGGTGAGGTGCTGGTCGACGGGGTCGCGGTCGCGGACGTGGAACCGACACTGCTGGCGAGGACGGTCGGGCTCGTGCCGCAGAAGCCGTATCTCTTCGCGGGGACCGTGGCGACGAACCTGCGCTACGGCAACCCGGACGCCACGGACGAGGAGCTGTGGCACGCGCTGGAGGTGGCGCAGGCCAAGAGCTTCGTCGAGCAGCTGGAGAACGGCCTCGACTCCCCCATCGCCCAGGGCGGCACGAACGTCTCCGGTGGTCAGCGGCAGCGGCTCGCGATCGCCCGGACGCTGGTCCAGCGGCCCGAGATCTATCTCTTCGACGACTCCTTCTCCGCCCTCGACTACGCCACGGACGCGGCGCTGCGCGCGGCACTCGCCGCGGAGACGGCCGAGGCGACCGTGGTGATCGTCGCCCAGCGGGTGGCGACCATCCGCGACGCCGACCGGATCGTCGTCCTCGACGAGGGCCGGGTCGTCGGCACCGGCACCCACCGCGAACTGATGGCGGACAACGAGACCTACCGGGAGATCGTGCTCTCCCAGCTGACGGAAGCGGAGGCTGCCTGATGGCCGGGCCCATGGGGCGGATGATGGCCGGCGGCGGCCCGGACACGCGTTCGCTGGACTTCAAGGTGTCGGGCCGGCGGCTGATCGGGCAGTTCCGGCCGGAGCGGTTCACCATCTACGCGCTGCTGGCCTGTGTGGTGGTCAGCGTCGGTCTGAACTCGATCGGGCCGTGGATCCTCGGCAAGGCCACCGACCTGGTCTTCGCCGGCATCATCGGCCGGCAGATGCCGGCCGGGGCCTCGAAGGAGGAGGTCCTCGCCGGGATGCGCGAGCGCGGTGACTCCGCGGTCGCCGACATGCTGAGCGGCACCGACTTCACGCCCGGCGAGGGCATCGACTTCACCGCCGTAGGACATGTGCTGCTCCTCGCCACCGGCGCCTTCGCCGTCGCGGGGCTGCTGATGGCGGTGGCGACCCGGCTGGTCAACCGGGCCGTGAACCGCACGATGTTCCGGCTGCGCGAGGACGTGCAGACGAAGATGTCGCGGCTGCCGCTGTCGTACTTCGACAAGCGGCAGCGCGGCGAGGTGCTGTCCCGGGCGACGAACGACATCGACAACATCGGGCAGACCCTCCAGCAGTCGATGGGCCAGCTCATCAACTCGCTGCTGACGATCATCGGCGTGCTCGCGATGATGTTCTACGTCTCCTGGCTGCTGGCGCTGGTCGCGCTGGTGACCGTGCCGCTGTCGTTCGTCGTCGCCACCCGCGTCGGCAAGCGGTCGCAGCCGCACTTCGTGCAGCAGTGGCGCTCCACCGGCAAGCTCAACGCGCACGTCGAGGAGATGTACACCGGCCACACCCTGGTCAAGGTCTTCGGGCGGCAGGACGAGTCGGCCGAGCAGTTCGCCGAGCAGAACGAGGCACTGTACGAGGCCGGGTTCAAGGCGCAGTTCAACAGCGGGGTCATGCAGCCGCTGATGATGTTCGTGTCGAACCTCAACTACGTGCTGGTCGCGGTCGTCGGCGGGCTGCGGGTCGCGTCGGGCGCCCTCTCCATCGGTGACGTGCAGGCCTTCATCCAGTACTCCCGCCAGTTCTCGATGCCGCTGACGCAGGTCGCGTCCATGGCGAACCTCGTGCAGTCCGGCGTCGCCTCCGCCGAGCGGGTCTTCGAACTCCTCGACGCCGAGGAGCAGGCGGCGGACCCGGTCCCGGGGCTCCGTCCGGAGGAACTGCGCGGACGGGTCGCGCTGGAGCACGTCTCCTTCCGCTACGACCCCGAGAAGCCGCTGATCGAGGACCTGTCCCTGAAGGTCGAGCCGGGCCACACGGTCGCGATCGTCGGCCCGACCGGCGCCGGCAAGACCACGCTCGTCAACCTCCTGATGCGGTTCTACGACGTCTCCGGCGGCCGGATCACCCTCGACGGGGTGGACATCGCGAAGATGTCCCGGGACGAACTGCGCGCCCAGATCGGCATGGTGCTCCAGGACACCTGGCTGTTCGGCGGCACCATCGCGGAGAACATCGCGTACGGCGCCTCCCGCGAGGTCACCCGGGGCGAGATCGAGGAGGCCGCGCGCGCCGCGCACGCCGACCGGTTCGTCCGGACGCTGCCCGACGGCTACGACACCGTGATCGACGACGAGGGCTCGGGCGTCAGCGCCGGTGAGAAGCAGCTCATCACCATCGCGCGGGCGTTCCTGTCCGACCCGGTGATCCTGGTCCTCGACGAGGCCACGTCGTCCGTCGACACCCGCACCGAGGTGCTGATCCAGAAGGCGATGGCCAAACTCGCCCACGGCCGCACGTCGTTCGTGATCGCCCACCGCCTCTCCACCATCCGGGACGCGGACACGATCCTGGTGATGGAGAACGGCTCGATCGTGGAACAGGGCGCGCACGCGGACCTGTTGGAGGCGGACGGGGCGTACGCGCGCCTGTACAAGGCGCAGTTCGCGCAGGCGGTGGCGGAGGTCGACTAACAGGCGGGCGGGGGCTGGTCCCACCCAAGGGGCGCGGGGCTGTATCAATATGCGGCTCCGCCGCGCGGGCGCGACCAGCCCCCACACCCCCGCACCCGGCATCAATCCAGATAGCCCCTCAGCTGATCCGCAAAGGCATGATCCCGGAGCTTGTTGAGCGTCTTGGACTCGATCTGCCGGATCCGCTCCCGCGTCACGCCGAAGATGCGGCCTATCTCCTCCAGAGTCCGCGGCCGACCGTCCACCAGCCCGTACCTCAGCTGGACGACCTTGCGCTCACGCTCGCCCAGAGTGGAGAGCACCGCCTCCAGATGCTCCCGAAGCAGCAGGAACGCCGCCGACTCCACGGGGGAGGTCGCGTCGCCGTCCTCGATCAGGTCGCCCAGCGCGACGTCGTCCTCCTCGCCCACCGGCGCGTGCAGCGACACCGGTTCCTGGGCCAGCCGCAGCACCTCGCTGACGCGTTCCGGCGCGAGGTCGAGGTGGTCGGCCACCTCCTCCGGCGTCGGTTCGTAGCCGCGTTCCTGCAGCATGCGGCGCTGGACGCGGACGACCCGGTTGATCAGCTCGACGACGTGGACCGGGACGCGGATGGTGCGGGCCTGGTCGGCGAGGGCGCGGGACATGGCCTGGCGGATCCACCAGGTGGCGTACGTCGAGAACTTGTAGCCGCGGGCGTAGTCGAACTTCTCGACCGCGCGGATCAGGCCCAGGTTCCCCTCCTGGACCAGGTCGAGCATGGTCAGGCCGCGGCCGACGTACCGTTTGGCCACCGACACCACCAGGCGCAGGTTCGCCTCGATGAGGCGGCGCTTGGCCATGCGGCCCATCACGACCAGGCGGTCCAGGTCGAGGGCGAGCTGGCTGTCGAGGTCGGGCGTGGTGCTGAGCTTCTCCTCCGCGAACAGGCCGGCCTCGACGCGACGGGCGAGTTCGACCTCCTCGGCCGCGGTGAGCAGCGGGATGCGGCCTATCTCGCGGAGGTACTGGCGGAACAGGTCGGACGACGGTCCGCCGGTGTCGGCGCGGTTGCGGGCGGCCGGTTCCGGGGCCTCGACCGGCTCGGGCACCTCCGCGGGCTCCGCGCTCTCCAGCGCGTCGGCGGGCGGCTCCTCGGGCTCGGTCTCGGGGTGGTGCACGACACGGTTCTGCGGCGGGACCGCGACGAGAACGTCGGTCTCGGCGTCCGGCTCCGTGGCGTCCGTACGGCTCTCGGTCTGGGTGAGGGTCTGGGTCTGCACGGGGGCGACCTCCAGGATGATCGCTGCAGAGTGCGGCAGCGCTGTTTCGGGGACGGAGTCGGCGGCCTCGCCGCTGTCCGTCCCGTACGCGATGAGCGGAACCGCGGGGGTCTGGGACCCGTTGGGGACGGATCGGCCGCGCTCCGAGGACTCAGGCACCGGAACCCAGTGTGGAGTACGACACATCGCCGCCACGAGGGGCGTGCGGTGACTTTTTGAGTCCGGTCCGTGACCGGGTGGTTACCCTGACGGACGCGACACGCTCAGAGAGCTGCGGCTCCGTGCTCCCGCAGTGCCTGGTCGTACTGCTGGAGAACCCACAATTCGTTCTGTACGGCGGCCAGTTCGGCCGGGTCCCCGTGCGTCCCCAGGCGGGTGAGGGTGCTCTGGATGTCGCGGACGCGGCGCTCCACGGCCCGGCGGCGGACCGCCACCAGCTGGATGCCCGCGTAGATCTCGTCGACGGTCTTGCGCATGATCGCCTCGACCGCGAGCTCCGTGACCATCGCCCGGACCGCGTCGTCGGGGGCGGCCTCGCGGACCCGGACCAGGTAGTCCTGCGGGTCCTGCGTGCCGTACTCGGCACCGCCCGCTTCCATGATCGCCTGGCGTACGGCGGCGTAGGGGGCGGCGGTGAACTCGTCGATGCCGTAGGCGTCGAAGGCCGGGGAGACCAACTCCGGGCGCTGGAGGGCGAGTTTGAGGAGTTCGCGCTCGGTGGCGTAGACGGGGTTGCGGAGCTGGAGGGCGGGGCCGCCGGCCGCGGTGCGCTGGGTGGCCTCGTACGGCTGCTGGGGGCCGCGGGCCGGGGCGGGGGCACCCTTGCCGCCGCGGTCGCGGGCCCAGCGGGCCAGTTGGGCGACGCGCTTGACGACGAACTGGGTGTCGAGGATGCCGAGCATGCCGGCGAGCTGGACGGCGACCTCGTGCTGCGCGCCGCTGTTCTTGATGCGGGCGACGATCGGGGCGGCCTCGTCCAAGGCCGCCGCCCGGCCTGCCGGGGTGTCGAGGTCGTAGCGGACGACGATCTGGCGGAGCGCGAACTCGAAGAGCGGGGTGCGGGGTTCGACCAGGTCGGCGACCGCGTCGTCGCCCTTGGCGAGGCGCAGGTCGCAGGGGTCCATGCCGTCGGGGGCGATGGCGATGTAGGTCTCGGCGGCGAACTTCTGGTCGTCCTCGAAGGCGCGCAGGGCGGCCTTCTGGCCGGCGGCGTCGCCGTCGAAGGTGAAGATCACGCGGGCCGAGCCGTTGTCCATCAGCAGCCGGCGGAGGATCTTGATGTGGTCGCCGCCGAAGGCGGTGCCGCAGGTCGCGATGGCCGTCGTCACGCCCGCGAGATGGCAGGCCATGACGTCGGTGTAGCCCTCGACGACGACCGCGCGGGAGGCTTTGGCGATGTCCTTCTTGGCGAGGTCGATGCCGTAGAGGACCTGGGACTTCTTGTAGATCGCCGTGTCGGGTGTGTTGAGGTACTTCGGGCCGGTGTCGGCCTCGTAGAGCTTGCGGGCGCCGAAGCCCACCACGTCGCCGCCGATGTCGCGGATCGGCCACATCAGGCGGCCGCGGAAGCGGTCGATGGGGCCGCGGCGGCCCTCCTGGGAGAGGCCCGACAGCAGGAGTTCCTTGTCGGTGAAGCCCTTGCCGCGGAGGTAGCGGGTGAGGTGGTCCCAGCCCTGGGGGCTGTAGCCGACGGAGAAGTGCTCGGCGGCGGACTGGTCGAAGCCGCGCTCGGCGAGGAACTTGCGGCCGGTGTCGGCCTCCGGGCTGGTGGCGAGCTGTTCCATGTACCAGTCGGCGGCGATCTTGTGGGCCTCGACCAGGCGGATGCGTTCGCCGCGCTGGTGGGCCGGGTTGTACCCGCCCTCCTCGTAGCGCAGGGTGATGCCGGCCTGGGCGGCCAGGCGCTCGACCGCCTCGGAGAAGGTGAGGTGGTCGACCTTCATCACGAACGTGATGGTGTCGCCGCCCTCCTGGCAGCCGAAGCAGTGGAAGAGTCCCTTGCCCGGGCTGACCTGGAAGGACGGCGACTTCTCGTCATGGAACGGGCACAGGCCCTTGAGGTTGCCCCCGCCCGCGTTGCGCAGCTGGAGGTACTCGGACACCACGGCGTCGATCGGGACCGCGTCCCGTACCGCCTTCACGTCCTCGTCGTTGATCCGTCCTGCCACACCGTGATTCTACGGGGCCGAACTGACACTCCTGAGGCGAGACGTCTTTCGGCCGGGGGTCCGGCCCGCCGCGGAGCGGCTGTCGGATGCAGCGCCCCCGGGAATCGCAGCACGGGGACGGACTGACACTCAAGAGACCAGGCTGTCGAGCGGAACGTGCGGGTCCGCCAGTGCCTCCGTGTCCACCTGTGTCTTCGTCCGGATCAGCTGCTGGATCGGGTCCGTGACGTCCCACACGTTCACGTTCATCCCCGCCAGCACCCGGCCCTCCTTCACCCAGAACGCGATGAACTCACGCTTTCCGGCGTCCCCGCGAATCACCACTTCGTCGTACGACCCCGGGGGCGCCCAGCCGCTGTACTCCATCCCCAGGTCGTACTGGTCGGAGAAGAAGTAGGGGACGCGGTCGTAGACGAGGTCCTGGCCGAGCATGGCGCGGGCCGCGGCGGGGCCGCCGTTGAGGGCGTTGGCCCAGTGCTCCACGCGCAGCCTGCTGTCGAACAGGGCGTGGTGGAAGGAGGCGACGTCACCGGCCGCGTGGATGTCGGGGTCGGAGGTGCGCAGCCGGTCGTCGACCGCGACGCCGCCGCCGTGCGCCCGGTCGGCGAGCTCCAGGCCCGCCGCCTCCGCGAGCGCGGTGCGCGGGGCCGCGCCGATCGCGGCGAGGACGTCGTGCGCCGGGTGTTCCTCGCCGTCGTCGGTGCGGGCGGCCAGCACCATGCCGTCCTGGCCGACGATCTCGGTGAGCTGGGCACCGAAGTGGAAGCGCACGCCGTGCTCCCGGTGCAGGTCGGCGAAGAGACTGCCCAGCTCGGGGCCGAGGACGCCGTGCAGCGGGGTCGGGGCGGGCTCGATGATCGTGACCTCGGCGCCGTACTCGCGGGCCGCCGCCGCGACCTCCAGGCCGATCCAGCCGGCCCCGGCGATCACCAGGTGGCCGTTGTCCCGGCCCAGCGCGGCCAGCACGCCCTTGAGGCGTTCCGCGTGGGCGAGGCGGCGCAGGTGGTGGACGCCCGCGAGGTCGGTGCCCGGGATGTCCAGGCGGCGGGGTTCGGCCCCGGTGGCCAGAAGCAGCTTGTCGTAGTGGACGAGCGTGCCGTCGTCGCCGAAGCGGACCGTCTTGGCCGCGCGGTCGATCGCGTCGACCGTCTGGCCGAGGTGCAGCTCGATGTCGTTGCGCGCGTACCAGGCAGGTTCGTGCACGAAGACGCTGTCGCGTTCCTCCTTGCCGAGCAGGTAGCCCTTGGACAGGGGCGGGCGCTCATAGGGGTGGTCGCGTTCGTCGCAGATCAGTATCACGCGACCGGTGAAGCCCTCCGCTCGGAGCGTCTCGGCTGCCTTGGCGCCGGCGAGACCACCTCCGACGATCACGAATGTCTGGTCCGCATCGACCACTTGATGCCTCCTACCGGGGGTGTCTGGGGAGTGTCGCCCCAGAGAACACAGCGGGTGCCGCCACATGGGAGCGTCCCGCACGCAGCGTGATGGGGGAAGAGGGAGTGGCCCGATCAGGCCACGGAGGGTCACATTCGGGCGTGTTTCGCTTCACCCTTGGCACATCTGTCTCACATATGCCCCGTCAGGCGAGCATGAAGCGATCGCGCCGACGCGTCCGTGAGGGACGCGATCTGGTCGACGATCACCCGCTTGCGGGCACGGTCGTCGGACGCCTGGTCGAACAGCGCCCGGAACTGCGGGTCGAGCCCGTCCGGGGCGCGGGCGGTGAGCGCCTCGGCGAGTTCGGCCACCACGATCCGCTGGTCGGCCCGCAGCCGCTCCTGCTCCGCGCGCTGCATCACGTAACGGTCGGCGACGGCCTTGAGGACCGCGCACTCCAGCCGCGTCTCGTGCGGTACGACGAGTTCGGCGGCGTATCGCGTGAGCGGGCCGCCGCCGAACGCCGCGCGCGTGGCGCCCTCGGCGGCGAGGCAGAAGCGGCCGATGAGCTGGCTGGTGGCGTCCTTCAGCCGGGCCTGGGCGACGGCGGAACCGTCGTAGCCGTGCGGCCACCACGGCTGGTCCTGGAGCCGGTCGAGGGCCGCGGCGAGTTCGGCGGGGTCGGTGTCCTCGGGGACGTACCGGCCGAGGGCCACCGCGAAGACCGCGTGGCGTTCCGGGTCCGCGTGCAGGCAGTTGGGGTCGATGTGGCCCGCGTGCAGGCCGTCCTCGACGTCGTGCACCGAGTACGCCACGTCGTCGGACCAGTCCATGACCTGCGCCTCGAAGCAGGTGCGGGTGCCGGGGGCGTCCTTGCGGACCCAGTCGAAGACGGGGCGGTCGTCCTCGTAGACGCCGAACTTGGGGGACGCGTGCGGTGCCGCTCCGCGGGGCCAGGGGTATTTGGTGGCCGCGTCGAGGGTGGCGCGGGTGAGGTTGAGCCCCACCGAGCCTTCTTCGGTGAAGCGCTTGGGCTCGATGCGGGTGAGGAGGCGCAGGGACTGTGCGTTGCCCTCGAAGCCGCCGCAGTCCTCCGCGAACTCGTTCAGGGCCTGTTCGCCGTTGTGACCGAACGGGGGGTGGCCGAGGTCGTGGGCGAGGCAGGCGGCTTCGACCAGGTCGGGGTCGCAGCCGAGGGCCGCGCCGAGCTCCCGGCCCACCTGGGCGCACTCCAGGGAGTGCGTGAGGCGGGTTCTCGGGCTCGCGTCCCAGGCCTGGCTTCGGGTGCCCGGGGTGACGACCTGCGTTTTTCCGGCGAGCCTGCGCAGCGCGGCGGAGTGGAGGATGCGGGCGCGGTCGCGCTGGAAGGCGGTGCGGCCGGGGCGCTTGTCAGGCTCCGGGGCCCAGCGGTCGGTTGAGGGCAGGTCGTACGGCATGACTCGACAGTACGGGCAGGGACTGACAATTCGCCGGTTCGGCTGCCTGGTTCCGTCAGACGGCGACCGCGGGTTGTTCGTGGCTGCTCGCGCCGTTCTCCGCGCCCCTCAGGGACGTCATCTGGTCGTACCTGTGCAACAAGAGGTCCGCCATCGCCTCGTGGGTGCCCAAGGGCGCCGACGCCATCCACGGGGCCGCCTGTGCGCACTCGGTCGCGAAGCGGCCCGGGGCCGTGAAGTAGGAGGCGATCGCCACGCGGTCGTAGCCTCTCGCCGCCAGGGCCTCGATGGCCGCCGGGACCGTGGGGGCCGCCGTCGTGGCGTAGGCCGGGACCACCGGGGCGCCCAGGCGGGTCGACAGCAGGGACGCCATGCGGGCCATGTCGACCTTCGACTCGGGGTCGCGCGAGCCCGCCGCCGCCAGGACCACCGCGCTGCCCACGCGCGGGGTCTCCTCCCAGCCCGCCTCCAGCAGCCGGGCGTGCAGCGCGTCCACCAGCAACGGGTGCGGGCCCAACGCGGGCGCCACGCGGGCGCGTACGTCCGTCCCGGCGGCCATCTCGGGGATGTCCCGCTTCACGTGGTAGCCGCGGCTCAGCAGCAACGGGACGAGGATCGCCTCGCGGTCGCCGAGGGACTTGAGGGTGTCGGTCAGCAGCGGCTCGTTCAGCTCGATGTGACCGAGGTGGACCGGGAGGCCGGGGCGCCGGGCGCGGACCTTGTCGAGGAGCGCGCGTACGGTGCTCAGGGCGCGCGGGTCGCGGCTGCCGTGGGCCACGACGACGAGCGCGGGAGGCTCGGGGCGCCGCCTGCCGCTGAGCGACACGAGGCTGAGCTGGCTGGCGAGCTGGCTGCTGATCCGGTTCATGAGGTGCGCCGTACTGTCGAAGTGGACTGCCTTGGACTCGTCGTGAACAGAGTTCGACGCTGTCATGGACCGATGGTGGTGGGGGGACATTGCCGCCCCGTTGCATGAAGATAACGGGGATTTTCGGTGGGTTCACCGTGGGGCAGGTGGGCAGTGTGAGCTGCGCTGACCTGCGGTTTCGTGCGGGTACGTGAGGCTGGTCACGTGCACGGCGGCGAACCGTGAGCGCTTGCTTCACGTCCCTGACTGTCGAAGGACGACCTGGGAGGGACCCCGTGAGACTGCGCCGACCCCGCCTGCCGCGCACCCGTACCGGGCAGCGGCGGCTCGTGCAGGCCGTGATGGCCGGGTGTGTGCTGGCGCTGCTCCCGGCGACCTGGATGTACGTCGTCACGGGCGACCGGCTGCGCACCGTCGCGGACGTGCCGCGCACCGAGGTCGCCGTCGTCTTCGGGGCCGGGCTGTGGGACGGGGAGCCGTCGCCGTATCTCGCGCACCGGCTGGACGCGGCGGCGAAGCTGTACCGCGCGGGCCGTGTCGAGGTCGTCCTCGTCACCGGCGACAACAGCCGGGAGGACTACGACGAGCCCGACGCGATGCGGGCCTATCTGACCCGGCACGGGGTTCCCGACGGCCGGATCGTCAGTGACTACGCCGGGTTCGACACCTGGGACTCCTGTGTCCGGGCCAAGAAGATCTTCGGGGTGGACAAGGCCGTGCTGATCAGCCAGGGCTTCCACATCCGGCGGGCGGTCGCGCTGTGCGAGGCGGCCGGTGTGACGTCGTACGGCGTCGGGGTCGACGCCAAGCACGACGTGACCTGGTACTACGGCGGTACTCGCGAGATCTTCGCGGCCGGCAAGGCCGCGCTGGACGCGGTGTTCGAGCCCGATCCCCGGTTCCTCGGGCCCAAGGAACCGGGGGTGGGCGCGGCGCTGGCTAGCGGCCGGTGAAGTGCGGGGCGCGTTTCTCGAGGAACGCGGTCATGCCCTCCTTCTGGTCGTGGGTCGCGAACAGGGCGTGGAACACCCGGCGTTCGAAGCGGATGCCGTCGCGCAGGCCGGTCTCCAGGGACCGGTCGACGCATTCGCGGGCCGCTCTGACCGCCGTACGGCCGTAGGAGGCGATCGTCTCCGCGGCCTTCAGGGCCTCGGGGAGGACCTGGTCGTCGGGGACCACCCGGGACACCAGGCCCGAGCTCTCCGCCTCCCGGGCGTCCATCGTGCGGCCGGTGAGGACCAGGTCCATCGCCTTCGCACGGCCGATCAGGCGGGTGAGGCGCTGGGTGCCGCCGATGCCGGGGATCACGCCGAGCTTGATCTCCGGCTGGCCGAACACCGCCGACTCCCCCGCGATCACCAGGTCGCACATCATCACCAGCTCGCAACCGCCGCCCAGCGCAGGGCCGTTGACCGCGGCGATCTTCGGGGTGCGCAGGTCGGCGAACTCCTCCCAGGCCCCGAAGTAGTCCTCCGTCATCATGTCGACGGCCGTCATCGCGGCCATCTCCTTGATGTCGGCCCCGGCCGCGAAGTACCCCTCCGCGCCCGTGAGCACGTAGCAGCCGACGTCGGGGTCGTCGTCCAACGGGCGCAGCGCGCCGAGGAGTTCGGCGAGCAGCGCGCCGCTGAGTGCGTTGCGGACGTGCGGGCGGTGCAGGCGTACGGTGACGACGGCGCCCTGCCGCTCCAGCTTCAGGTGGTTCATGCGGGTCCCCTTTCTACGAGTCCCAGATCGCGCCGTACGCCGGAATCCCCCGTTGCTCCAGGCCGTGCACGACCTGCCAGGTGAGCTTCTTGTTGGAGATGCAGATCACCGCCTCGGCCCCGAAGTCGCGGTAGGCCTCGTAGGCGAGGCGGACCATGTCGGGCTTGCCGTGCCGGGAGGTGTCCCAGACCAGGGCGTGGGGCTGGACGGCGAGGATCTCGTCGACCAGGGCATCGCCGTAGGTGGTGCGGGGGTCGCGGGTGGCCCACACCAGGCGGGACGGGACCTCGGCGGCCAGCAGATGGGGCAGGCAGGGGCCGATGCCGCTGCCGGTCGCCACGTAGACGACCTTGGTGAACAGGGTCTCGATGTTGGCGACTCCGGCGGTGGTGATGCCCTTGACCCAGACCTTCTCCGGCAGGTCGTCGATGAAGGCGCCCGTCCAGTCGCCGGCCCGGGAGATCGTCAGGCGGAAGCCGGGCTCCCCGGGGGCCGGGACGTTCGCGAAGGAGTGCCACTCCTTCAGCGGGCCGCGGCTGATGGCCGTGGAGGAGCCCGCGAACGGGGTCTCGCCGTGGTCGAAGCGGGCCAGCACGACGTGCGGGGAGGGGCGTTCGAGGCGTACGGCGACCTTGCGCAGGCGCAGCCAGGGCAGCGCGACGCTGAAGGTGACGACCGCCAGGACGGACACCTCGACCGGGCCGGGGGACGTCAGGAGGCTGTGGGCCCAGAAGAGGGCGAGGGCCGTCCAGCCGCCGAAGCGGTGGATCTTCTCGAAGTGGTCGTGGTGGCGGGAGCGGAAGGGGGGCAGGGCCGTGGCGATGATGAATGCCAGCAGGGTCAGCAGGACCCAACCGACGGCTGCCTGACGGGTGTTGTGCGTGCTGATCGTCGCCGCCAGGAACCACGCCGTGCCCGCCAGCGCCCCGCCCACGTGCAGGCCGCCGAAGTGGTAGACCTTGCCCAGCGTCCAGCGGACCTTCAGCGGCCAGCTCGTCGGGGCCCGAGTCGCCAGCTTGAAGAGGAGGTTGATGACGTACTGCTGGCGGGTGAGGACGGCCAGGGCGAGGTTGGCGAGGGCCGCGTGGCCCGCCGTGCGGGCGGACGGGGTCCAACTCGCCCACAGGAAGACTCCGTTGGCCAGGAGCACCAGCGCCCACAGGCGGTTGTAGTGCATCAGGCGCGGGTGCTTGAGCAGGCGGCGCAGGCGCGGGGTGAGCGGGGGCAGGTCCGTGGTCTGCCGTTGCAGCGAGGTCGTCATCGGGACACCGCCATGCGCTCCTCCGCCAGCCTGAGCAGCGCCGGTTTGTCGATCTTGCCGCGGTCCGTCTCCGGCAGGTGTGTCAGGGGCATGACAGTCTCGGGGACGCAGTAGTACGGCAGCGCGTCGGCCACCGCCCGCCGGGCCCGGTCGGGGTCGACGTCCGCCGGGGTGACGAAGGCGACCAGCGTGCGGGCGTCCCGTTTCAGGGTCACCGCGCGGACGCAGCCGTCGACCGACTCCAGCACCGAGGAGACGGAGTCGAGTTCGACGCGGAAGCCCCTCACCTTGACCTGGTCGTCGGTGCGGCCGAGGTGCTCGAGTTCACCGTCGGGGGTCCAGCGGCCGAGGTCGCGGGTGCGGAACATCTTCCGGCCGCCGCCCAGGAAGGGGTCGGGAGCGTAGCGCTCGGCGTTGAGGGCGTCGTTGCCCAGATAGCCCGCCGAGACGCAGTCGCCGCCGGCCCACATCTCGCCGACCTCGCCGATGGGCAGGGGGCGGCGGTCGGCGTCCAGGACGTAGACCGTGTTGTTGGGGGTGGGGCGGCCGATGGTGAGGAGCGGGGCGGCCGGGTCGTGGCGGCTCATCGTGTTGACGATGGTCGTCTCGGTCGGGCCGCAGCAGTTGTGGAACGCCGCCCGGTGCGCCCAGCGGTCGGCGAGCGGGCGCGGGCAGGGCTCCCCGGCCACGGCGACCGTGCGGACGCGCGGGCAGGCCGCCGGGTCGATGCCGGACAGGACCGTGGGGGTGGCGACGAGGACGTCGGCCGTGCGGGCCGCCGCCGCGATGTCTGTGCCCCGGATGACGAGGGTGCCGCCGTGGGCGAGGCAGCCGAGGATCTCCCAGGCGGCCATGTCGAAGGCGATGTTGAGGAGCTGGGCGACCCGGTCGCCGGGGCGGATGCCGAGGTCGCCGGGGGCGGTGAGCAGGATGTTGGCGACGTTGCGGTGGGTGACCTTCACGCCGTTGGGGCGTCCGGTGGTGCCGGAGGTGAACAGGACGTAGCAGCCGTCGTCGGGGCCCACGGGGACCGGTCGGCGGTGCTGTCGCGGAAGGCGGGGGGCCGGGACGTACGGCAGTGGCTCGTCGAGGGCGATCAGCCGGTGGCCCGGCGGGAGCGGGACGCGGTGGGCGTGCTCGGCGACGGTGACGACCACCCGGGTGCGGGCGGCGCGGATCACATGGGCGAGCTGGACTGCGGGGGCGAGGGCGACGTCCTGCGGCACATAGGCGGCACCCGCCTTCAGGATGCCGAGCAGGCCGACGACCATCGGCAGGGAGCGGCGGACGAACAGGCCGACGTGGTCGCCGGGGCGTACGCCCTCGCGGGTCAGCAGGGCGGCGAGGGCGTCGGCGTGGCGGTCGAGTTCGCCGTACGTGATCCGCGCGCCGAGGTGTTCGGCGGCGACGGCGTGCGGGGTGGCCGCGGCCCGGCGTTCCACGGCGCGGTGGAGGAGCGGGTCCGGGACGGGGACGGCCGGGCCGACGCCGTACTGGAGGAAAAGCTGCTGGTCGCGTGGGCTCAGATGGCGCAGAGGCATGCTGGGGGGACCTCCTGGCTGGCTTCTTCGCGTGAGGGACGACCTGGCGCCAAGCTGGATCCGCGCTCGACTGTAGCTCCGGTTTTTCAACACTCAACTAGGCGTCATCGGCCAACTACGGAACGGAATGCGCCACATGTGGCGTCTTTCGCAACAGAGGCAACGTCCGCCCCGGTCGGCGGCGACTCAGAGGGGGGCACCCGTGTGCCTCACGGCGGCCGTCGCCCCGCGGGGAGGTCGCCGTCCCGGCCGTGTAACAGGGAGCCGCCGCGCACGTAACACGGCGGAAGCACGCTGAAGGGCATGCAGAACACCGCGACGCCCACCCACTGCCCCTACTGCGCCCTGCAGTGCGGGATGAATCTCACGCCGATCCCGGACGGGGGCGTGGAAGTGACCGAGCGCGCGGACTTCCCGGTGAACCGGGGGGCGCTGTGCGGCAAGGGCCGGACAGCGCCCGCGGTGCTCTCGTCCAGCGTCCGCCTGACCTCCCCGTTGGTGCGCTCCGGGGGCACGCTGGTGCCCGCGACGTGGGACGAGGCACTGGACCGGATCGCCGAGGGGCTGCGGCGTACGCGTGCGGAACATGGTCCGGACGCGTGCGGGGTGTTCGGCGGGGGCGGCCTGACGAACGAGAAGGCGTACACGCTGGGCAAGTTCGCCCGGGTCGTCCTCGGCACCTCGCAGATCGACTACAACGGCCGCTTCTGCATGTCCTCGGCCGCGGCCGGCGGCATCAAGGCGTTCGGCCTGGACCGCGGGCTGCCGTTCCCGCTGGAGGACATCTCGAGGACCGGCTGCGTGATCCTCGTCGGCTCCAACCTCGCCGAGACCATGCCGCCCTCGCTGCGCTTCTTCACGGAGCTGAAGGAGAACGGCGGCACCCTGATCGTCGTCGACCCGCGCCGGACCAGGACCGCCGACCAGGCCGACCTGCATCTGATGCCCCGCCCCGGCACCGATCTCGCCCTGGCGCTGGGCCTGTTGCACCTGATCGTCGCCGAGGGGCGGGTCGACGAGGCGTACGTCGCCGAGCGCACCGCCGGCTGGGAGGAGGCGCGGGCCGCCGCGATGGCGCACTGGCCGGAGTACGTGGAGCGGATCACCGGCGTGCCGGTGCCCCGACTCCGGGAAGCCGTGCGGATGTTCTGCGAGCCGGAGGCCGCGATGGTGCTGACCGCGCGCGGACCCGAGCAGCAGTCCAAGGGCACCGACACCGTGGGCGCGTGGATCAACCTGTGCCTGGCGACCGGGCGGGCGGGGCGGCCGCTGTCCGGATACGGCTGCCTCACCGGGCAGGGCAACGGGCAGGGCGGGCGCGAACACGGTCAGAAGGCCGACCAGTTGCCCGGTTACCGCAAGCTTGACGACCCGGCCGCTCGACGGCATGTCGCCGAGGTGTGGGGCGTCGACCCCGACTCACTCCCCGGCCCGGGACGCAGCGCCTACGAACTCCTCGACGCGCTCGGCCAGGACATCAAGTCCCTGCTGCTGATGGGCTCCAACCCGGTGGTGTCGGCGCCGCGGGCCGCGCACATCGAGGAGCGCATCAAGTCCCTTGATTTCCTTGCCGTGTGCGATGTGGTGCTGTCGGAGACGGCGGCTCTCGCGGACGTGGTCCTGCCCGTCACCCAGTGGGCCGAGGAGACCGGGACCACGACCAACCTGGAGGGCAGGGTGCTGCTGCGCCGGCAGGCGATCACCCCGCCCGAGGGGGTCCGCAGTGACCTGGAGGTCCTGCACGAACTCGCCGACCGGCTCGGCGTGGAGAAGGGCTTCCCGACCGACCCCGAAGAGGTCTTCGAGGAGCTGCGCCGGGCCAGTGCGGGCGGCGTGGCCGACTACTCCGGGATCACCTACCGCCGGCTGGCGGAGGAGAACGGGGTGTTCTGGCCGTGCCCCACTGCCGACGCCGATGCGGAAGCGGGACACCCCGGTACCCCCCGGCTCTTCCTCGACCGCTTCGCCACCGACGACGGCCGCGCCCGCTTCGTGCCCGTCTCGCACCGGGCCTCGGCGGAGGAGCCGGACGACGAGTACCCGGTGCTGCTGACGACCGGCCGGGTCGTCGCGCAGTACCAGTCCGGCGCCCAGACCCGCCGGGTCGACGAGCTGAACGCCGCCGCGCCCGGTCCGTTCGTGGAACTGCACCCGCGGCTCGCGGCCCGGCTCGGCGCGGCCGAGGGCGACCCGGTGGCGGTCGTGTCCCGGCGCGGCCGGGCGGTGGCGCCGGCCCGGATCACCACCGGCATCCGCCCCGACACGGTCTTCATGCCCTTCCACTGGCCTGGCGAGGGCCGCGCCAACACCCTCACCAACCCGGCGCTCGACCCGACCTCGCGGATGCCGGAGTTCAAGACGTGCGCGGTGCGGGTGGAGGCGGTCGAGGTCGAGTCCTGAGCGCGCCGGGCGCCACGGCCTGACCGGCGGCGCGGGCTCAGCACGGAGTCAGCGCAGGGCCAGCCAGTCGCCGGTCGCGATGCGGCTGCCGCGGCGGCGGAGCCTTTCGGCCACGGCGGGGGCGGCGACGTACACCCAGGCCCGCACCGGCGTCCCGTCGGCCTCCCGGACCACCTCGCGCTCGACCCGCTCGTAGAGGTTGCGGGGGTCGCCGGGGGCGTACTCCTCCAGGCGGTCGAGGGCGACGAGCAGGGCGGCGTACTCCTCGGGGCGGGCGGTGACGAGGTCGCCGCGGACGATGCCGGGCTCCTCCACCGCGTACGGGTATCCGGGGCCGTCGTACAGCGAGGCGCCGTGCAGCAGCGCCGGTTCCTCGGCCGTCGTGCGGCCGCTCAGGAAGTGGTCGTGGTTGGGCTCACCTGGGCGGAGGGTGCCGTAGACGAAGAACGGGAGGGACGGCGGGGGCAGGGGGGCGAGGCTCACAGAAACGATTCTCTCTCCACACACACCGGCACAGACGCGGTATGGACATGACAGGCCTGTGCCCTTTGAATCTCCTCCAGCACGAGCGCCTCCCCCACGCGCCCCAGGCGCCTTTCTGAGGAGACAGATGAGCCGAATACGCTCAGTCCGCCCTGTCCGCTCCCTCCCCTCGAGGAGCTCCCGGCTCGCCGCGGCCGGTGTGGCCGCCACCACCACCGCTCTGCTGGCGGCCGCACTCGTCCCCAACGCCCACGCGGCCGACAGACCGACCCGGGCCACCGCGATCGACAACGCGGCCTCGGTGCTGGTCGACCGGGCTTCCGCGCTGGGGCTGACGTCCGCGCAGAAGACCGAGGTGCGGGACGTCGTCGTCGACAAGGACGGCTCCCAGCACGTCCGTTACGACCGCACCTACCGCAACCTGCCCGTACTGGGCGGCGACTTCGTCGTCCATCTGGCGCCGGACGGGTCGTACGAAGGCGTCAACCGGGCGACGAAGAAGGCGATCTCGCTGCCCGGCACGACGCCCGCCCTGTCGGCGCCGAAGGCCGCCGACCTCGCCGCGAACGCGCTGCGCGCCGCCAACCTCGGCGAGACGCTGAAGAAGCTGACCGCCAAGCCGCAGCTGGTCGTCGACGCCCTGCACGGCACGCCCAAGCTGGCCTGGCGCACCGAGGCCGTGGCCCAGGACGCGCAGGGCAACCCGGTCGCGCGCGTGGTCCTGACCGACGCGGGGACCGGCGCGCAGATCGACGCCTGGGACTCCCTGGAGAGCGCCTCGGGCGACGGCAAGTCGCTGTACGGCGGGACGGTGCCGTTGCAGACGACGCTGTCGGGGTCGACGTACCAGCTCAAGGACCCGACGCGCGGGAACACGTACACCGGCGACGCCGCCAACAAGACCGACCTGTGCATCTTCGGCATCTGCATCAGCCGCGCCCCGGCGACGCTCTTCACCGACGCCGACAACCACTGGGGCACGGGGGCGACTTCGGACCGGGCGACGGCCGCGGTCGACGCGCAGTACGGCACCGACGTCACCTGGGACTACTACAAGAACGTCCACGGGCGGAACGGCATCGCCGGGGACGGCAAGGGGTCGTACAACCGCGTCCACTACGGCAACAGCTACAACAACGCCTTCTGGGACGACAGTTGCTTCTGCATGACGTACGGCGACGGTGACGGGACGCAGCTCGGTCCGCTGGTGTCGCTGGACGTGGCGGGGCACGAGATGTCCCACGGCGTGACGTCGAAGACGGCGGCGCTGACGTACTCGGGCGAGTCCGGCGGGCTCAACGAGGCGACGTCCGACATCTTCGGCACGCTCGTGGAGTTCTACGCCGCGAACTCCTCCGACGCCGGGGACTATCTGATCGGCGAGAAGATCGTCCGGTCCGGTTTCGGGCGGGACGCGCTGCGCTACATGGACAAGCCGTCGAAGGACGGCAACTCGGCCGACTGCTGGAGCTCCTCGGTCGGGAACCTCGACGTCCACTACTCGTCCGGCGTCGCGAACCACTTCTTCTACCTGCTGTCCGAGGGCAGCGGGGCGAAGACGGTCAACGGCGTCAGCTACAACTCGCCGACCTGCAACGGCAGTTCGGTGTCCGGGATCGGGCGGGACAAGGTGGGTGCCATCTGGTACCGGGCGCTGACCGTCTACATGACGTCCTCGACGAACTACGCGGGCGCCCGGACGGCGACGCTGAACGCGGCGAAGGACCTGTACGGGACCGGGAGCACGGAGTACAACGCGGTGGCCGCGGCCTGGAGCGCGGTGAACGTCGGCTGACCGGACGGCGGGCGTGACGGTGCGGCGGTGGGGCTGTGGTGCTCCGCCGCCGCACCGGCGTCTCAGGCGGTGTCCTCCGACGAGGGCTCCCCGCCGGGCGGGGTCGGGGCTGCGGGCAGGGTCGCCAGGACCGCTTTGACCTGTTGCCGCATGGCCTCGGGTATGCCGCCGTTCTGTGCCGTGCCGACCAGTTCGCCGGCGAGCACGTGAAGCTTGGTGTTGGTGGTCTGGGAGATCCTGACCAGCACGTCCCAGGCGTCCTCGGGGCTGAGCGCGAACGTCGCCATGAGGATGCCTCGCGCCTGGTCGATGACGGGCCGCGTCTGCATGGCGCGGCGCAGCTGGACGACCTCTTTGCGCAGTGCCTGCTCGTCGTGGTTCAGGGCGTGCTCCCCCGGTGTGAACAGTGGCCAGGTGCCGGTCGCGGTCAGCAGGCGCCGCACCGCGGGGCCGGCGGATCGGATGGTGAACGTTCTGCCGCGTTCCAGCGCGTGCCGCCGGGCGGCCAGCAGGGCGTTGAGACCCGCGCAGTCGCAGAAGGCCGTACCGCTCAGGTCCAGCTCCACGCCCCGGGTGGCGCGCGCGAGGGCCTGCCGCAGGGCTCGCTCCAGTGCCGGGACGGCGCTGATGTCGAGCTCACCGCGGATCGTCAGGCGTACGCGGCCGTCCGGCGACGGCGCGTGCGTCGTCAGGTCCAGGACAGCCTGGTCGACCGCCGTTGGTGCGTGCATGTCCGCCGTCCTTGTCGAGTCCGCTCGCTCCGCTTCCAGCTTCGGCACCGCTCCTTCACACGTCAAGAGATACCGGAAATTTAATTCAGTCTTTTGGTTACGCGAACCAGACGTCATATCCTTGGTCCATGGGAGAAGTGCCGGAACCACACTCGGGGTGGACCTTTCTGACCAGTCACGCCCGCGTGCTGGCGGCCATCGCCGAGGACCACACCACCCGCATCCGCGACATCGCGGCCCGCTGCCGACTCACCGAGCGCGCCGTCCAGAAGATCATTTCGGATCTGGAGAACGACGGGTATCTGACACACAAGCGTGAGGGCAGATCGAACACGTACCGCATCCAGCCGGGGACGATCCTGCGTCATCCGGCGGAGTCGGGGCTGACCGTGGCGGAACTCCTCAACCTGCTGGCCAACCACGAGGCCCGGCGGGAGCCGACCGAGGGGTGAACCGGCCTCACCGTGCGCGTCGCAGCGGCCCCCAGCGCGCCCCCCACTCCGTGACCTCGCGTTCCGCCTGCCGGATGACGTCCTCGTCGATCCAGGCGACGGGTTCCACGTCCCGGACGAGGGGTTCGTTGTCGGGGCCGCGGCCCGCCACCCGGCCGAACAGGACCCACGGGCGTACCCCGGGGCCCTTCTCGCGCGGCAGGTGGGAGTAGTCGTACAGCCGGCGCGCCACCCACAGCTCGGTCGAACGGTCCTCCCACCAGGGCTCGACGTCGAGCGGGTTGGCGGACAGGCCCGGCATGCTCACCCCCGTGAGGTCGTCGGTGCTGGTGGCGGTCTCCCCGTCGGCCTCCGGCCCGCGCGACCAGCGGACGAACAGCCCCTCGTCGCGCTCGACCAGCTCGGCCAGTTCCTTCAGGCTGCGCAGGACGGGCAGCACGTCCGCGCCGGTCGCCGAATTGTCCGGCACGGTCATCTGCGGTCTCTCCTCGGCATATGCACGCGTGCCGGGTACCCGGAGGAACGGGAAAACGAACCCGGGCACCGAGGCAGGGCCGGGCCGGACACAGCGCTCCGCCCGTCACCGCCACAGAGTCCGGAACCGAGCACAGCGCCGGCCCCGCTCCGCACGTAAGCCCGGGCCCGGGCACAGCATCCAGCCTGCCCCGACGCGGAAGGCCGGACCCGGGCACAACACCCGGCCCGCCCCGACGCGGAAGGCCGGACCCGGGCACAACACCCGGCCCGCCCCGACGCGGAAGGCCGAACCCGGGCACAACATCCAGCCCGCCCCGACGCGGAAGGCCGAACCCGGGCACAGCATCCAGCCCGCCCCGACGCGGAAGGCCGAACCCGGGCACAGCATCCAGCCCGCCCCGACGCGGAAGGCCGGCCCCGGACCCGACACCTGGCCCCGCCCCGACGCGGGACGGCCGGCCCCGGACACAACACCCGGCCCCGCCCCGACGCGGAAGGCCGGCCCCGGACACAACACCCGGCCCCGCCCCGACGCCAGGCCGCCGCCGGCCACGAACGCCTCTCCGGCTCCTGCGCGGACACCGTCGCGGTCACCGACCCGGCCGCCCTGCGTGACGAGAAGTTCCGCTGCGGCCTGGAAGTCGTCCTCGACGGGCTCGCCCTGTGCCTGTCGAAGTGGCCGAACGCGCTTACGCCCCGTACGGGCGCCTCGCCCGCGCCTCCCTCAGACCCTTCCCCCACCACACCAGCTGATCCAGCATCGTCTTCGCCGCCGCGTCCGGGCCCGAGGGGTCCTTCAGGCGGCCGGTGTCGTCGAAGGACGCGCCCGCGTGGTGGAAGGAGACCGTGTCCCGGACGGTCACCGCGTGCAGCTCGGCGAAGACCTGCCGCAGGTGCTCGGCCGCTCGCAGACCGCCCGCGAGGCCGCCGTAGGAGACGAGGGCGACCGGTTTGGCGCGCCACTCCGCGTAGTGCCAGTCGACGAGGTTCTTCAGGCCGGCCGGGAAGGAGTGGTTGTACTCGGGGGTGAGGACGACGAAGGCCTCGGCGCCCTCCAGCTTCGGGGTGACGTCGGCGAGGGCGGCGGCCGCCTCGGGGGTCGGGGTCAGGCTGGTGGGGAGATGGACGTCGGCCACGTCGACTACGTCCGGGATCAGGTCGTCCCGGTCGCGCATCCGGCCGAGGAGCCAGTCGGCGACCACCGGGCCGAACCGGCCGTGCCGGTTGCTGCCGACGACGAGGGTGACGTGGAGCGGGGCATCGGAGACGAGCGTGTCTGTGATAGGCATGCGGTACAGGCTGATACCTCAAGTTTGGTCGAGGTCAAGTCGTCGCCGCGGGTCATCGCCAGGCGTCGTCGCCGCGGTTCATCGCCCCACGTCGTCGCCACGCGCCGTCGCCGCGAGTCGTCGCGCATCGTCGCGAGAGGCGGGTCACCCGGTCGCACGCGCGCTCTGCGCCCTTCGGGTTCTCTTCCGCGACCCCCCTGCCGTACGGCGGTGACCTGCTGAAACTCCGGACGATCAGGCCTCCTTCACGCCGACCTGACACCCATTCACCACATTTCTGACACTCCCTCAGGAAGCGCGGGCGGCCCGCTGCCACTTACCTCGGAAGGGCAGGGGACACCGAATCGCTCGAAGGAGCACCCGATGCGCTGTACCGCCCGTCTGCTCACCGGCACCGCGCTCGCCGTCGCGGCCGCTGGGCTGGCCACCGCGCCGGTGTACGCCGCCGGTGCCGGGACCCTGGAGGTGTACCCCTCCTCGGTGGCGCCGGGCGGGCAGGTCACGGTCAACACCGCGGCCTGCGGTGACGACGGCACGGCGGAGGGCGACGCGAGCGCGGTCGGTGCCGGGCGGTTCACGCTCGCGCCGAGCACGCACGAGCAGGACGCGATCGGGCAGTTCGAGGTGCCGGAGAGCGCGCAGCCGGGGACGTACGAGATCGTCGCGACCTGCGCGGAGGGCGGGAAACGGGTCACCGGCGACCTCGTGGTGACGATGACGTCGACGCGGCAGCAGGTGTATCCCCGAGGAAGTGTGAAGACGGGGGTCGGTGGCGCTCTGGGCCCCGACCCCGTGCAGACCGCGGCCGGCGTGGCGGCTCTCGCCGTCGCCGCCGCGGGCGGTACCTGGCTCCTGCATCGCCGGGCGAGAGGCGACGGGATCTGACGGACACCCTCCGCTGTCCGTCCGCCGGTACCGCATGTCCCTCCCCCTCCGGGTCCGACGCCCCTCGCGGCCCGGAGGGGGGCGGGTCCACCGTCCAGGAGGCTCGTTGTGCGCAGCTTCAGCAGGGCCGGCCGGGCCGGCAACGTCGTCATAGCGGCCGTCACCCTGGTCGCCCTGTGCACGGGTGCGTGGCTGCTGCGCAGCGGCGCCGCGACGCACGCCCCGCCGCAGCCGGCCGCGTCCGAGGCCCGCGCCGGTCGCACCGACCCGCGCTCGGCCCCTCCGCTGCCGCCCTCCCCGCCCGACCGCATCCGCATCCCCTCGATCCGGGTGGACGCGCCGTTGACGGGCCTCGGGCTCACCCCGACCGGCAGCCTCGACGTCCCGCCGGCCGCGAAGAAGAACCTCGCCGGCTGGTACGAGGCCGGCACGACCCCCGGTGAGACCGGCACCGCGATCATCGCCGGGCACGTCGACAACGCCGACGGGCCCGCCGTCTTCTACGACCTCGGCGCCCTGAAGAAGGGCAGCACCATCGAGACGGAACGCCGCGACGGCACCACGGCCGTGTTCTCCGTCGACTCCGTCGAGGTCTACGACGCCGACGACTTCCCCGACGCCAAGGTGTACGGCGCGGCCCACCGCCCCGAGCTGCGGGTGATCACCTGCGGCGGCGGCTACTCACGGGCGACCGGCTACCAGGGGAACGTGGTGGTCTTCGCCCATCTCACGGGGAGCCGCTGACCACGGCCTTGGCGACGGCGCGGGCACACTCCAGCGACTCGGCGCGCGCGGTGTCGACCTCGACGTCGTAGGCCACGCCCCGGTGGACCAGCTCCGCCTGCTGTTCCGCCATCCCGCGCACCCGGTCCCCGCGGGCGATCTCCCGGCCCGCGGCCACCGCCGCCTCGCAGTGGACGCCGACCCAGAGGACGTCCAGGCCGTCCAGGACCCGGCGCCACCGCTCCTGGGTCGCCGCGCCGCCGAGGAACACGTCGTCGATGATCAGCCGGGCGCCGGAGTGGGCCATCGCGGCGATCCCGCGGGCCCAGGCCGCTTCCAGCGCCATGAACGCGGGGCCGACCTCCACCGAGCCGTCGGCCGCGAACTCGATGCCGACCCCCTCGCCGGGCATCGCCTCGATCAGCGAGTCGACGCCGAAGGTCAGCCACGGGTCCGGCAGTACCGCCTGAAGACACCGCGCGATCCCGGACTTGCCGGAGCTGGAACCGCCGTTGAGCACGATCACCTGGGTCGCCATGAGGTCACCGTAACGTCAGGCCACCCACTGCTCCCACGCCATTTTCGCCACCAGCGCGAACACCACCGTCAGCAGCACGACCCGGACGAACCCGCTGCCCTTCTTCAGGGCGGTGTGCGCGCCGAGGGTGCCGCCCGCCAGGTTGAACACGGCCATGAGTGCCGCCAACTGCCAGAGCACCGCGCCCTGCCAGGCGAACATCGCGAGCGCGCCGGCATTGGTGCAGCAGTTGACGATCTTCGCGGTGGCGGACGCGGTGACCAGGTCCAGGTGGAGGACCGCGGTGAGGGCGAGGACCAGGAAGGTGCCGGTGCCGGGGCCGATCAGCCCGTCGTAGAAGCCGATGCCGAGGCCCGCGAGGCCGATCGCGGCGAGGACCTGGCGGCGGGTGGCCGGGCCGGTCGCGGGCGCCGTGCCGAAGGCGGGGCGGAGGATGACGAAGGTCCCCACCCCGACCAGCACCACCATGATCACCGGCTTGAGCACCTCCGTGCTCATCCCGGCCGCGAAGAACGCGCCCGCCGAGGACCCCGCGAGGGCGGCCAGCCCGATACGGACGGCGAGGCTCACGTCGACGGGCGCCTTGCGGGCGTACGTCACCGCCGCGCCCGACGTACCGACGATGGCCACCGCCTTGTTGGTGCCGAGGGCGTGCGCGGCCGGGGTGCCGGGCGGGAGGCCGAGGAGGAGGGCCGGGAGCAGGAGCAGGCCACCGCCGCCGACCACGGCGTCGATCCAGCCGGCCGCCAGGGCCGCCAGGCACAGGACGACGACGGTGGTCAGGGGTATGTCGGGCATGGTCGGGACTTTATGGACGGGATACGTGCAGCGTCCAATCACCCGGGCCGCCGGCAGGCTCCGGTCACCTCACAACGCACCCCCGACGCCCGTCCCGAACCCTCACATCCGCACCCCGGCAAGGGGGAGGGCAGCGTTCCTCGTGGGAAACAGACGCGATGCGGTCGGGTAACACCGGCACCGCACGCTCCTAGGCATGACCTCGAATACGCGTGTGGTGGTGATCGGCGCCGGCCTCGCGGGCGTCCGTC
Source organism: Streptomyces sp. NPDC057280 (assembly GCF_042668605.1). NCBI lineage: Bacteria > Bacillati > Actinomycetota > Actinomycetes > Kitasatosporales > Streptomycetaceae > Streptomyces > Streptomyces sp. NPDC057280. The sequence goes on along the minus strand of NZ_JBHUYR010000002.1, from coordinate 696,410 downwards.
TCGCCCGGCGGCTCGGCGAGCTCGGCACGCCCGTGAAGCTGATCGGCGAGGAGGAGCACCGCCCGTACAACCGGGTGCTCCTCGCCGAAGTGCTGGCCGGGCGCTACAGCCCCGAGGTGATCGCGCTGCCCGCGCCGGCGCAGCTCACCCGCGCCCGGGTCACCGGCATCGACCGCGAGGCCCGGACCGTCGAGTGCGCGGACGGCTCGAAGATCGCATACGACACGCTGGTCCTCGCGACCGGTTCCAACCCGGTGCTGCCGCCGCTGCGCGGGCTGTTCAACCCGGACCACGTCCTGCCGGAGGGCGTCCACGCCTTCCGCACCATGGACGACTGCCTGGGCCTGTCCAAGCAGGTACGGCCGGGCGTGAAGGCGGTCGTGATCGGCGGTGGGCTGCTCGGCGTCTCCGCCGCCCGGGCGCTCGCCCAGCGTGGCGCCCAGGTGGTCCTCGCCCAGCAGGGCGAGCGGCTCATGGAGCGCCAGCTCGACCCGAGCGCCTCGAAGCTGGTCCAGCGGCATCTGATGGACCTCGGTGTGGAGATCCACACCGAGTGCCGGGTGCGGGACGTGCGGGTCGTCGGCGGCGCGGTCCGCTCGGTCGAGATGTCCGACGGTTACGCCCTCGACGCCGACCTCGTGGTCCTGGCCTGTGGTGTCCACCCGCGCGCGGGCCTGGCCTGGAACGCCGGCCTGGAGATCCGCAAGGGCATCGTCGTCGACGACGAACTGCGCACCTCCGACCCGTACATCCACGCCATCGGCGACTGTGCCCAGCACGACGGCGTGCTGTACGGACTGGCCACTCCGGCCCTCGAACAGGCCGATGTGCTCGCCGAGTTGCTCGCGGGCCGGACGAACGCCCGCTACACCGGCACCCGTTCCCTGACCCGGCTCACGCTGACCGGCCCGGACTCCCCCTTCGACCTCGCCGCGTTCGGCGAGACCGAGGCGCGGCCCGGGGACGACGTCGTCCAGCTCACGGACGCCACCCGCGGCACCTACCGCAAGGTCGTCGTCCGCGACGACCGCCTGGTCGGCGGGGTCCTCGTCGGCGAACTCGGCACCGTCGGCGCGCTCGCCCGCGCCTGGGAGGGAGCAGAGCCGCTCCCCGACGACGGCCCCCTGCTCCACCTGCTCACCAACGATGGAGGCTCCTGATGACCGCCCGCCCGGAGGCCACGGAGGCCACCCCCACGATCGTCCTCGTCGGCCACGGCATGGTCGGCCAGCGCTTCCTGGAGGCGCTCGCCGAGCGCGGCCTGACCGCCACCCACCGCGTGGTCGTGCTGTGCGAGGAGCCGCGCCCGGCCTATGACCGCGTCGCCCTCACCTCGTACTTCTCGGGCAAGACGCCCGAGGACCTGTCCCTGACGGACATGGAGTTCATCCAGGCGCACGGCATCGAGCTGTACGTCGGCGACCCGGCCGAGACGATCGACCGCGAGGCGAAGCGGGTCACCGCGAAGTCCGGCCAGGTCTTCGGCTACGACATCCTCGTCCTCGCCACCGGCTCCTTCCCGTTCGTCCCGCCGGTCCCGAACAAGGACGCCACCGGCTGCTTCGTCTACCGCACGATCGAGGACCTCCTCGCGATCGAGGAGTACGCCAAGAACTCGACGACGGGTGCCGTGGTCGGCGGCGGTCTGCTGGGACTCGAGGCCGCCGGCGCGCTCAAGGGGCTCGGACTGACCTCCCACATCGTGGAGTTCGCGCCGCGTCTGATGCCGGTGCAGGTGGACGAGGGCGGTGGCGCGGCCCTTCTACGGACCATCGAGGAGATGGGCCTGAGCGTCCACACGGGCGTCGGCACCCAGGAGATCGTCGTCGACGAGACGGGCGCCGTCACCGGCATGAAGCTCTCCGACGGCTCCGAACTCGCCACCGACTTCGTGGTGTTCAGCGCCGGTGTCCGCCCCCGCGACCAGCTGGCCCGCGACTGCGGACTCACGGTCGGCGAGCGCGGCGGCATCACCGTCGACGAGCAGTGCCGCACGGTGAACGACCCGAGCGTCTTCGCGATCGGCGAGTGCGCGCTGGCCGCCGACGGCCGGGTGTACGGCCTGGTCGCCCCCGGTTACGAGCAGGCCGAGACGGCAGCCGCGACCATCGCGTCGGACGAAGCGGCTTTTGCGGGCGCCGACTTGTCGACCAAGCTGAAGCTGCTCGGCGTGGACGTCGCCTCTTTCGGCGACGCGCACGGCACCACCGAGGACTGCCTGGACGTCGTCTACTCCGACTCCCGCGCGGGGCTGTACAAGAAGCTGGTCATCGGCCGCGACGGCACGCTCCTCGGCGGCATCCTGGTCGGCGACGCGGAGGCCTACGGCACGCTGAAGGCGTTCACCGGTTCGGTCCCGCCGGTCTCCCCCGAGTCGCTGGTGCTGCCCGCCGGTGCCGGCGAGTCCGTCCAGCTCGGCCCGAGCGCGCTGCCGGACGACGCGATCATCTGCTCCTGCAACAACGTCCGCAAGGGCACGATCCGCGCCGCGGTCACCGACCACCAGTGCACGACCGTGCCCGAGGTGAAGAAGTGCACCAAGGCCGGCACGACGTGCGGCAGTTGCGTCAAGGTTCTCGGCCAGCTGGTCAACGCCGAGCTGGAGGCGTCCGGCATCGAGGTCGACAAGGGCCTGTGCGGCTGCTTCGGGCAGACCCGCGAGGAGCTGTACGAGATCGTCCTCGCCCTGCGCATCAACACCTACCAGGACCTCCTCGACCGGTACGGCCGCGACGAGGCCAGGGGCGGCGAGGGCTGCGAGATCTGCAAGCCCGCGGTCGCCTCGATCATCGCCTCCCTCGCCCCGACGATCGGCGCCGACGTCTACGTCCTCGACGGCGAGCAGGCCGCCCTCCAGGACACCAACGACCACTTCCTGGCCAACCTCCAGAAGAACGGCTCCTACTCGGTCGTCCCGCGCATCCCCGGCGGTGAGATCACCCCGGAGGGCCTGATCGTCATCGGCGAGATCGCCCGCGACTTCGGCCTCTACACGAAGATCACCGGCGGCCAGCGGATCGACATGTTCGGCGCCCGCGTCGAACAGCTCCCGCTGATCTGGACGCGGTTGGTGGACGCCGGCTTCGAGTCCGGCCACGCGTACGGCAAGTCCCTGCGCACGGTGAAGTCCTGCGTGGGGCAGACCTGGTGCCGCTACGGCGTCCAGGACTCGGTCCGCATGGCGATCGACCTGGAGCTGCGCTACCGGGGCCTGCGCTCCCCGCACAAGCTGAAGTCGGCGGTCTCGGGCTGTGCCCGCGAGTGCGCCGAGGCCCAGTCGAAGGACTTCGGCATCATCGCCACCTCCGGCGGCTGGAACCTGTACGTCGGCGGCAACGGCGGCGCCACCCCGCGTCACGCGGACCTCCTCGCGCAGGACCTCTCCGACGCCGAACTCATCAAGCTCATCGACCGGTTCCTGATGTTCTACATCCGCACCGCCGACCGCCTGGAGCGCACCTCGACCTGGCTGGAGCGCATCCCGGGCGGCCTGGACCACGTCCGTGACGTGGTCGTCGAGGACTCCCTCGGCATCTGCGAGGAGCTGGAGAGCCTGATGGCCAACCACGTCGCGCACTACCGCGACGAGTGGGCCGACACCATCAACGACCCCGAGAAGCTCGCCCGGTTCGTGTCCTTCGTGAACGCCCCCGACACCCCCGACCCGGTCGTCGGCTTCGTCCCCGAGCGCGACCAGATCAAGCCCGACCTGCCGCTGCTGTCCATCGGCATGCGCCCTGCTGAAGACGTCCTGGAAGGAACCGCCCAGCGATGACCCTGGCACCCGAGACCACCGACCTTAAGGTCCAACTCCAGCTCGACGACAGCTGGTTCACGGTCTGCGACCTGAACGTCCTGCTCCCGGGCCGCGGAGTCGCGGCCCTGCTGCCCGACGGCCGCCAGGTGGCCCTGTTCCGCGACCGCGCGGGCAAGCTGTACGCCATCGACAACCGCGACCCGTTCGGCGGCGCGGCGGTCCTCTCCCGCGGTCTGACCGGCACGCTCCGGGGCCGGGCCTTCGTGGCCTCGCCCCTGCTGAAGCAGCGCTTCGACCTGGAGACCGGGGAGTGCCTGGACGACGAGACGGTACGGATCGCGACGTACCAGGTGCGGGCCGCGTAGTGTCGTTCCGGCAGCCTTCTTGACCGATCGTTCCAGATCACCCTAGGCTGCTTCCCATGGCCAGGACCAAGGAGTTCGACCCCGAGGCCGCGCTGCAGGCAGCTCTGGAGCTGTTCTGGCGGCGCGGCTACGAGGCGACGTCGATGGCCGACCTCGTCGAGCACCTCGGCATCGGCCGCGCGAGCATCTACGCGACCTTCGGCAACAAGCACGAGCTGTACCTGAAGGCGCTGGAGCGCTATCAGGAACGGCTGCCGGACCTGCTCGGGGAGTTGTCCCAGCCGGGCCCGGTCCTGCCGGCCGTCCGCGCGCTCGTCCGGCGCTACGCCGATGAGGCCACCGCCGAGAACCTGCGCCTGAACGGCTGCTTCATCACCAACACGGCGGCAGAGCTCGCCCCGCACGACCCGGCGGCGGCCCGGCAGGTCGAGCGGAACTGGGACCACGTGGAGACGGTGCTGCACTCGGGCCTGGTCCGTGCCCGGGCGCAGGGTGAACTGCCCGAGGGCCGCGACCCGTTGACCCTCGCGCGCATGCTGCTGGTGCTGCTCCAGGGCCTCAAGGTCGTGGGCAAGGCGTCGCCCGACCCGGCCAGGGTGCGGGACGCGGCGGAACAGGCGCTGGCGCTGCTGGACTGAGCGCTGCGGCTTTTTATTTGGCAGCATATTAAACCGATCGGTCAAGAATAAGGGGAGATCATGACCAGCCGTTTCCACGACAGGACCGCTCTCGTCACAGGCGCGGGCTCGGGTATCGGCCGCGCGATCGCCTTGGCGCTCGCCGCCGAGGGGGCTCAGGTGGTGGTGGCCGGCCGTCGTCACGAGCCGCTGGCGGAGACCGTGCGGCTGATCGAGGAGGCCGGCGGCAAGGCCCTCGCGGTCACCGCGGACGTCACCGACGCCGCCGAGGTCCAGGCACTGGTCGACGCGGTGGTGGACCGGTTCGGCTCGCTGGACGTGGCGGTGAACAACGCCGGCGTCTTCCGGGGCGGACAGCCGCTCGCCGACCTCGCGGAGGCCGACTGGCACGAGCAGCTCGCCATCAACCTCACCGGCGTCTTCCTCGCCCTCCGGGCGGAGGTCCGCCAGATGCGCACCCAGCCGTCGGGCGGCGCCATCGTCAACATCGCCTCGACCTTCGGCGCCCACACCCGCCACCCCGGCGCCGCCGCGTACGCCGCCACCAAGGCGGCCGTGTCCGTCCTGACGCGGGGCGCGGCCCTGGACCACATCCGCGACGGCGTCCGGATCAACGCGGTCAGCCCCGGCGCGGTGGAGACGCCGATGTCGCTGCGCCGGGGCGAGACGGAGGCGCAGCGCACCGAACGCGCCGCCGAGACCCTGCCGTTGGGCCGTATCTCCACCACGGACGAGATCGCCGCGGCGGTCCTCTACCTGGCCTCGGACGACGCGTCCTCGGTGGTGGGCACCGACCTGGTGGTGGACAGCGGGGCGACGGCCTGAGCCGACGCCCTCACCCGCCGGCGAGATCGCGGGCGTGCGCCAGTGCCCGGTCGACGGCCGTCAGGAGCCGGTGCTCCCCCTCGACAGCGGAACACGGCAGGCGGCCGGCAAGGGCGCGCCCGGCCCCGGCCCGGCCGGCCGGTCCGTGAGATCGGGGTGCGTTTTCGGGACTGTCGGCCCAGTTGGCGGCCGGCTCAGGGCTTCAGGAGGTCGTACGGGACGCCGGTCAACCGTTCCGAGGCGGCCCACAGCAGTTCCCCCGCCCGGTCGTTCAGCGTCCAGGGTGCTCGCCAGGACGGGCCGGGGGCGCCGCGCCAGCCCGCGAGGGAGGGGCCGGTGAAGGAGTCGGGCGGGACGTCGGGGGCGGTGGCCGCGTACAGCGTGGGCAGGGCGCCGCCCTCCGCGGACTGGGCGAAGTACCTGTTGCCGACCGCCATGAACCGCTCGGCGAACCGCCGTCCGGCCATCCGCGGCCCGGCTTCCTGGAGGTTGGTCGCCGCGTACCCCGGATGGGCCGCGGCGGCCACCACGTCCGCGCCGTGCCCCGCGAGCCGGCGGGCCAGCTCGTGGGTGAAGAGCAGGTTGGCGGTCTTGGAGCGGGCGTAGGCGATCCAACGCCGGTAGCGGCGCTCGCTGTTGAGGTCGCGGAGGTCGATGTTGGCCATCGCGTGCGCGCCGCTGGAGACGGTCACCACCCGGGCGCCGGGAGTGTCGAGGAGCGTGGGCAGCAGCAGCCCGGTGAGAGCGAAGTGCCCGAGGTGGTTGACGCCGAACTGCGTCTCGAACCCGTCCGCCGTGGTGCCGTACGGCAGCGCCATCACGCCCGCGTTGTTGACGAGCAGATCGAGGCGGTCGTACGGGAAGCTCCGCGCGAAGTCCCGTACCGAGGCGAGGTCCCCGAGGTCGAGCCGGGTGAACTCCACGTCGGCGCCCGGCACTTCGGTGACGAGCCGGTCCCCGGCCTCGGTGCCGCGCGCCTCGCTGCGGCAGGCCAGCACCACCCGGGCGCCCGCGCGGGCCAGCTCCCGCGCGGTGACGTACCCGAGGCCGCTGTTGGCGCCGGTGACCACGGCCGTGCGCCCGCTCTGGTCGGGGATGTCCCGCGCGCTCCAGCCGGACATGAGCGGCCTCCCTCCACCGATGACGGAAGCCCAGCCTACGAGCGAGGGCACTCCTGGTCACGTGAGCCGTACGCCCGATTCATGTCTTGTCCATGACACGTCTATCCCGTGACCCTAGGGTCCGACACCGCGCGACCCCGCCGCCGACCGGTGGCGGGGCTGTCACGACACCCCTATGGAGTGAGCGTGGAACGTCGTACCTTCCTCCGTGCGACCGTCGTCGGCGGGGCCTCCGCCGCCTTCGGCGGCTCCCTGTGGCACGGTGCCGCATACGCCGCCCCCGCCCAGCCCGGCACCGGCCCCTACGGGGCGCTCGGTTCCCCGGACGCCAACGGCATCCGGCTGCCCGCCGGTTTCAGCAGCCGCGTCATCGCCCGCTCGGGACAGACGGTGAGCGGGACGTCGTACGCCTGGCACAGCGCCCCGGACGGCGGCGCGTGCTACGCGGACGGCACGGGCTGGATCTACGTCTCCAACTCGGAGATCAACCCGAGCGGCGGCGCGAGCGCGGTGAGGTTCTCCTCGTCCGGCGCGATCACGGGCGCGTACCGCATCCTGTCGGGCACGCGGCAGAACTGCGCGGGCGGCAGGACGCCGTGGAACACCTGGCTGTCCTGCGAGGAGGTGGACCGCGGCTTCGTCTACGAGACGGACCCGTGGGGGGTGAACGCGGCGGTGCAACGGCCGGCGATGGGCCGCTTCAAGCACGAGGCGGCGGCCGCGGACCCGGTGCGCAAGGTGATCTATCTGACCGAGGACGAGACGAACGGCCGCTTCTACCGTTTCGTGCCCACGACTTGGGGCGACCTCTCGTCCGGCACGCTCCAGGTGCTGGTGGCGGGCACGGCCACGTCCGGCTCCTTCACCTGGACGACGATCCCCGATCCCGACGGCTCCCCCACGACCACCCGCACCCAGGTCTCCGGCTCCAAGTCCTTCAACGGCGGCGAGGGTTGCCACTACGCCGACGACAAGGTGTGGTTCACGACCAAGGGCGACAACCGCGTCTGGCAGCTCGACCTGACCTCCAGCACCTACGAGTTGGCGTACGACGACTCCCTGGTCACCTCCGGCACGGCCCCGCTGACCGGCGTCGACAACGTCACCGGCTCCTCCTCCGGCGACCTCTTCGTCGCCGAGGACGGCGGCACCATGGAGATCTGCCTGATCACCCCGGACGACGTGGTCGCCCCCTTCCTCCGCATCGACGGCCAGTCCTCCTCGGAGATCACGGGCCCGGCCTTCTCCCCCGACGGCACCCGCCTGTACTTCTCCAGCCAACGGGGCACGACGGGAAGCTCGTCGGGCGGAATCACGTACGAGGTGACGGGCCCGTTCCGGGCGTAGCCGCACATTGGTCACGGATTGAACACTTCACCTTCACAAATGAAGGTGCGGTCATACGGTCATCCCCTCACAGCACCTTCGGGGGGACGCCATGACAAATCCGTACACCACGCCGTCCGCTTCCGGCCCCGCACCCAAGTGGGCCCGGAAGCGGTACGCGCTGCCCGCTCTCGCGCTCGCGCTCTTCGTCGGCATCGGCATAGGCGCGGGCGGCGAGGGCACCGGGAACGACGCGAAGCCCGCGGCGGCCAAGCCGGCACCGACGGCCACCGTGACGGCCACGGCCACGGCGACCGAGACCGCCGAGCCGGAACCGGCGGCCACCGTGACCGCCACGGAGACCGTCAAGGTCACCAAGACGGTCACGGCGCGAGCCGAGGCGGACACCGGGTCCGGCTCCGGCTCGGACTCGGACGGCGACTCCGGCAGCGTCTACTACGCCAACTGCAGCGAAGCCCGCGCCGCCGGCGCCGCCCCCATCTACCGCGGCCAGCCCGGCTACGCCTCCCACCTGGACCGCGACAACGACGGGGTCGCCTGCGACAGCTGACCCAGCGTCGGGCTCGCGGAGAGTTACCGGCCAGTCACGTCACGTTCGTATCACGGGTCCTTCATACCGCCTCCACAAGAGCGGTCCCTCAATAGGTTCGTCACCTCGTATCTGACCAACCGTCACTTCTTGATCACGCACGCCCCCGGAAGGACCCGCAGTGAAGCTGCTCCGCAAGCCCGGCGCCCTCGTCGTCGCCGCGCTGGCCCTGGCCGTACTCCCGTCGGCCGCCTCGGCCCACGACGGCGACCACCCGTTCGAGAACTGCACGGACGCATACGCCGCCGGGTACGCGAACATCCCCAAGGGCGACGAGCATTACGGCACCCATCTCGACCGGGACGGCGACGGCGTCGGCTGCGACCGGCCGCCCGCGGACTTCGTCCCGGCCGACGACAAGGCCGCCGGAGCGGACGAGACGGACGGGGCCGACACCCGGCAACCCGACGACGACCTCGCCGAGACCGGCGGGAACGACACCACCCCGTACCTCGCGGCCGGCAGCGTGGTCGCCCTGGCCGCCGGCAGCGGAGTCCTGCTGGCGGCGCGCAAGCGGCGGGCCCCGGCGGACCGCCCGTAGAAGGCCGAAGGAGCGGCACCCCCGCACAGGGTGCCGCTCCTTCTTGGTGATCCGGAACCGCCGCCCATCGGTACTGAGGGTCGGGGACGGACGGCGGTTCCGGCGCCAGAGGTGGATCAGCGGTGGTCGCTGCCCACGGACTCGGAGGCCGCGCGGCCCGCTTCCAGGCGGGCGACCGGGATGCGGAACGGGGAGCAGGAGACGTAGTCCAGGCCGACCTCGTGGAAGAAGTGGACCGACTCCGGGTCGCCGCCGTGCTCGCCGCAGACGCCGAGCTTGAGGTCGGGGCGGGTGGCGCGGCCGGCCTCGGCGGCCAGCTTCACCAGGGAGCCCACGCCGTCCTTGTCGATCGTCTCGAACGGCGACACCCCGAAGATGCCCTTCTCCAGGTACGCCGTGAAGAACGAAGCCTCCACGTCGTCCCGGCTGAAGCCCCACACCGTCTGGGTGAGGTCGTTCGTGCCGAAGCTGAAGAACTCCGCCGCCTCGGCGATCTGACCGGCCGTGAGGGCGGCGCGCGGCAGCTCGATCATCGTGCCGATCGACAGCTTCAAAGACGTCCCGGTCGCGGCCTCGACCTCCGCGATGACCTGGTCGGCCTCCTCGCGGACGATCTCCAGCTCCTGGACCGTGCCGACGAGCGGGATCATGATCTCAGCCCGCGGGTCGCCCTTGGCGTTCTTGCGCTCGGCGGCCGCCTCGGCGATCGCCCGTACCTGCATGGTGAACAGGCCCGGGATCACAAGACCCAGACGCACGCCGCGCAGGCCCAGCATCGGGTTCTGCTCGTGCAGGCGGTGGACCGCCTGGAGCAGCCGCAGCTCGTTCTCGTGCGGTTCCTGGCGGGACTCGGCGAGGGCCACGCGGACCGACAGCTCGGTGATGTCGGGCAGGAACTCGTGCAGCGGCGGGTCCAGGAGACGGACCGTCACCGGAAGGCCGTCCATCGCCGAGAACAGCTCGACGAAGTCCTTCTTCTGCAGCGGCAGCAGCTCCGCCAGCGCGGACTCCCGCTCCTCCTCGGTGTCGGCGAGGATCAGCTTCTCGACCATCTCGCGGCGCTCACCGAGGAACATGTGCTCGGTACGGCACAGCCCGATGCCCTGCGCGCCGAAGCGACGGGCGCGCAGCGCGTCCTCGGCGTTGTCCGCGTTGGCGCGGACCCGCAGCCGGCGCTTGCGGTCGGCGAAGGCCATGATGCGGTGGACCGCCTCGACCAGTTCGTCGGCGTCGTTGGCACCCGCGTGCATCCGGCCCTCGAAGTACTCGACGACGGGAGACGGGACGACCGGGACCTCGCCCAGGTAGACCTTGCCGGACGACCCGTCGATGGAGATCAGGTCGCCCTCCTCCACCACATGCCCGCCCGGGACCGTCATCCGGCGCCGCTTGGTGTCGACCTCCAGCTCCTCGGCGCCGCAGACACAGGTCTTGCCCATGCCGCGCGCGACGACGGCCGCGTGGGAGGTCTTGCCGCCGCGCGAGGTCAGGATGCCCTCGGCCGCGATCATGCCGTCGAGGTCGTCGGGGTTGGTCTCGCGGCGGACCAGGATGACCTTCTCGCCGGAGCGCGACCACTTCACGGCGGTGTACGAGTCGAAGACCGCCTTGCCGACCGCCGCGCCCGGCGAGGCCGCGATGCCCCGGCCGATCTGCTCGACCTTGGCGTCCTCGTCGAACTTGGGGAACATCAGCTGGGCGAGCTGGGCGCCGGTGACCCGCTGGAGCGCCTCGGCCTCGTCGATCAGGCCCTGGTCCACGAGCTGGGTGGCGATGCGGAAGGCGGCACCGGCCGTCCGCTTGCCGACGCGGGTCTGGAGCATCCACAGCTGACCGCGCTCGATGGTGAACTCGATGTCGCAGAGGTCCTTGTAGTGGTTCTCCAGCGTCTCCATGATCTGCATCAGCTGGTCGTACGACTTCTTGTCGATCTGCTCCAGCTCCGCGAGCGGCACGGTGTTGCGGATGCCGGCGACGACGTCCTCGCCCTGGGCGTTCTGGAGGTAGTCGCCGTAGACGCCCTGGTGGCCGGAGGCCGGGTCGCGGGTGAAGGCGACGCCGGTGCCGGAGTCGGGACCGAGGTTGCCGAAGACCATGGAACAGACGTTGACGGCCGTGCCCAGGTCGCCGGGGATGCGCTCCTGTCGGCGGTAGAGCTTGGCGCGGTCGGTGTTCCAGGAGTCGAAGACCGCCTTGATGGCGAGGTCCATCTGCTCGCGCGGGTCCTGCGGGAAGTCCCGGCCGGCCTCGGCCTTGACGATCCGCTTGAACTTGGTGACGAGCTTCTTGAGGTCGGCCGCCTCCAGGTCGGTGTCGACCGCGACCTTCTTGGCGTCCTTCGCGGCGTCGAGGGCCTCTTCGAAGAGCTCGCCGTCGACACCGAGGACGGTCTTGCCGAACATCTGGATGAGGCGGCGGTAGGAGTCCCAGGCGAAGCGCTCGTCGCCGGCCTGCTCGGCGAGGCCCTTCACCGACTTGTCGGAGAGGCCGATGTTCAGGACCGTGTCCATCATGCCGGGCATGGAGAACTTGGCGCCGGAGCGGACCGAGACGAGCAGCGGGTCGTCGGCCTGGCCGAGCTTCTTGCCCATCCGCTTCTCGAGGGCGTCGAGGTGCGCACTCACCTCGTCACGCAGTGCCACCGGCTCCGCGCCGCTCTCCAGGTAGACCTTGCAGGCTTCGGTCGTGATGGTGAAGCCGGGGGGAACGGGGAGTCCCAGGTTGGTCATCTCGGCGAGGTTCGCGCCCTTGCCGCCGAGGAGGTCCTTGAGGTCCTTGTTTCCCTCGGTGAAGTCGTAGACGAACTTCGCTACGTGGGGTTCTTTGTTTTCCGACACGGTTCTCGACTCCCTCGAGGACGCGGTGGCTGCCCTGACGACGGGGAACATACCCAGATCGAAGGCTCATGGGTACGTCCACTTGCGCGTCATGTGCTCGTAACCAGGCCTCCGCCAGCGGATCGAAAGTCAAAGCTTGGCAAGCAATCGGGTGATCATGTGTTCACCTCTTGAACGCGCCCCGCCCCGAAGACGCCTCATAACGCTCACGTGAGCGGCTTTCAGCACGCCTGATTTCGATCGATGAACGATCAAGGGGTGGCACTGGGTGCCACCCCTTGGAGAAGTGCAGTCGCCCAAGATCCGCTCATCTGAGCGTCGCCCCGATCAGAGGTGGCGAGAATCACGCCGCCTCAGACGGCCGGGTACCACCATGCGGACGTCACACACCGAGCGCCAGGAGCCGTTCCTCGACCCGCCCGGGCGCGTACAGGTGCTCCACGACCAGGGCCCCCGCCCCCACCAGCCCGGCCCGCTCGCCGAGCCGTGAGGTGACGACGTCCAGATGGGCGGTGGAGCGCGGCAGTGCCCGCTGGTACAGCAGCTCGCGCACGCCCGTGAGGAAGGCGGTTCCGGCCAGATCCCCGGCGATCATCAGAACCCCGGGGTTCAGCAGCGTCACGACGGTCGCCAGTACGTCCCCGACCTGCCGCCCCGCCTCCCGGGCGAGCGCGGCGGCCTCCACATGCCCGGCGGTCAGCAGGTCCCGCACATCCGAGCCGGACGCCGCGGGCACCCCGCTCTCGGCCAGCCGCCGCGCCACGGCACCGCCGCTCGCGACGGCGGCGAGACAGCCGTACGACCCGCACCGGCACAGCGCCTCGGTGCCGACCCGGATGTGCCCGATGTCCCCGGCGCCCCCGTCGATCCCGCGATAGATCGAACCGTCGACGACCACACCCGCACCGATACCGGTGGACACCTTGACCAGCACGAAGGCCGAGCAGTCCCCGTACCCCGTGCGCTGTTCGCCGTACGCCATGAGGTTGGCGTCGTTGTCGACGAGGACCGGCACCCGGCCTGCGCCCGTGTGCTCGCTGAACGCTCTGGCCAGGCGCTCTCTTATGTCGTAGCCGTCCCAGCCCGGCATGATCGGCGGCTGCACGACCCGGCCGGTCTCGCTGTCGACCGGGCCCGGCACGGCGAGGCCGATGCCGCACACCTCGTCGGCGCGGTGCCCCGCCTTCTCCAGCAGCTCGGCGAACCAGCGGCCCAGCTCGCCCAGCACCGCGTCCGGACCGTCCTCGATGACGAGGGTCCCGCCGTGCTCGGCGAGGATCTCGCCGGTCAGGGAGAGGACGGCGGCGCGGGCGTGCCGGGTGTCGAGGTCGGCGGCGAGGACGACGGCATGGGAGTCGTCGAACTCCAGGGTGATGGAGGGGCGTCCGCCGAGCGGGGAGTCCACCGGCCCCCCGGCCCCTTCGCGCAGCCAGCCGGCCCGGAACAGCCGGTCGAGGCGCTGGCCGACGGTGGCCCGGGAGAGCCCGGTCACCTGTTGCAGGGCACCACGAGTCGTCGCTCGTCCGCTTCGCACCAGTTCGAGCAGTTCGCCGGCGCTCGCTTGAGCACGACCACTCATGCGCACCCCCTTGTGTTTCTCAAGCTTGCATTACATATTGAGTTTTGCGTGTTAAATAGACGTAACTCTACGGTGGCCTCGACCGAACCGGTCAGGCCGAACGTCTTCGGGGAGCCCCGAGTGGATCGCACTGCCCAGCTGACCTCGCATGTCCGGACCCGGCCCTTCGTATACGAACCGGACGTCACGACACATTCTCTGCACGTCAGGGCGGCGCGGGTACTGGAGGCCAACTGGACGGGCACCTCCACGGTCCCCTCCCGCAGCCTGTACCCGCACCAGTGGTCCTGGGACTCGGCGTTCATCGCGATCGGCCTGCGGCACCTGTCCCCGTTACGGGCACAGACGGAACTGGAGACGCTGCTCGACGCCCAATGGGGTGACGGGCGCATCCCGCACATCGTCTTCAACCCCTCCGTGCCGCTCGACGCGTACTTCCCGAGCCCCGACTTCTGGCGCTCCTCGACCGCGGGGCGCGCTGCGGGCGCCCCGCGCACCGTACAGACGTCCGGCATCGTGCAGCCACCGGTGCACGCGCTGGCCGCCTGGCTGGTGCACCAGGCCGACCCGGGGCTGTCCCGGGCCCGCGGCTTCCTCACCCGGGTGTACCCCCACCTGGCCGCCTGGCACCGCTATCTCCTGCATCGCAGGGACCTGGGCGGCGCCGGTCTGGCGTCGGTGGTCCACCCCTGGGAGCAGGGCATGGACAACAGCCCTTGCTGGGACGCCCCGTTGAGCCGGATCACCCCGGCCCCGGCCCGCTCCTTCCGCCGCGCCGACCTCGACCACGGCTCCCCGGAGGACCGCCCCACGGACCTGGACTACGGCCGCTACGTCCGCCTGGCGACGGACTACCGGGACGGCGAATACGCGGACGGGGCAGCCGAGTTCGCGGTCGAGGACCCGTCCTTCAACGCCCTGCTCATCGCCTCCGAGCACGCGCTGGCCCGTATCGCCCAGGAGCTGGGCGCCCCGGGCACCGCCCGCCACACCCGGGCCGAGCGCCTGACCGCGACCCTGATCGACCGCCTCTGGGACCCGGTGGAGGGCATGTTCTTCTGCCGTGACGTCCGCACCGGCAGGCTCATCCCGGAGCGCAGCGTCTCCGGCCTGATCCCCCTGCTCCTGCCCACACTCCCCCGGGACGTCGTCACGGCCCTGGTCCGCACGACGGCCTCCAAGCACTTCGGACTCGGCGGCACCACCCGCCTGGTCCCCAGCTACGACCTGCTCGGCGAGGCCTTCGACCCGCACCGCTACTGGCGCGGCCCGGCCTGGTTCAACACCAACTGGCTGCTGGAGCGCGGTCTGCGCACGCACGGCGAACGGGGGCGGGCCGCCGCCCTGCGCAGGGCGGTGCTGCAACTCGCCGGCACCTCCGACTTCGCGGAGTACGTCGACCCGTACACCGGCGAGGCCTGCGGGGCGACCGGCTTCGGCTGGACCGCCGCGCTCTCGCTCGACCTGCTCCACAGCGCCACCACCCACACGGGATCCAAGGGAGGGGACCGGGAATGACGGACCGGCATCATCTGCTCGTGCGCGGCGGGACGTTCGCGGCCGTGGGAGACGGCGGGGACATCAGCGGAGTCCGGGGCGGCAGCTCCCCGTCCCCCGAGGGGTTATTCGTACGCGACGCCCGCCACCTGAGCCGCTGGCAGCTCACGGTGGACGGCGCCGTCCCCGAGGCCCTCACCCCGGTGGCCGACGGCGACACGGCCCGCTGTGTCCTGGTCCCCCGGGGCGGCCGCAACGAGCCCCCGGCGTACACGATCTTCCGCGAACAGGCGGTGGGTGACGGCTCGTTCGTCGAATCCCTGCGCGTGACGAGCAACCGCCCGGTCCCCACCACGGTCCGCCTGGCGGTCACCGCGGACGCCGACTTCACCGACCAGTTCGAACTCCGCTCCGACTACCGCACCTACGCCAAGACCGGCGCCACCCGCTCCCGCGAAGTCCTCGACTCCGGCGTGGAGTTCACCTACCAGCGCGGCGAATGGCGGTCCTGTACGACGGTGACGGCGGAGCCCGCTCCGGAGGCGGTGGAGGAGACCGGCACCGGCGCCCGCCGCCTGGTCTGGACACTGGACCTGGAACCGCACGGCACGGCGGAACTGACCCTCCGGGTCATGGCCCGCCCGCACGGCGACAAGCGCGCCCTCCGCGTCCCCAAGTCCCCCACCGCCCTCAACGCCGAACTCATCGCGCTGGAAGGCGAGTTCGTGGAGGGGGTGGCCTTCCCGACCGACTGGCCCGAACTGGCCGCCGCCTGCGCCCGGGGCCTCGCCGACCTGGCCTCGCTCCAGGTCCCGGCACAGGGCCCGGACGGCGAGACCCTGCACGTCCCGGCAGCGGGCGCCCCCTGGTTCCTGACCCTGCTGGGCCGGGACGCCCTGCTCACCTCCCTCTTCGCCCTCCCCTACCGGCCCCAGCTGGCCGCCGCCACCCTCCCCGCCCTCGCCGCGGCACAGGCGACGGAGACCGGCGCGAACGCGGTGGCCCAGCCGGGCAAGATCGTGCACGAGGTACGCCACGGCGAACTGGCGCACTTCGGCCAGGTCCCCTACGGCCGCTACTACGGCTCGGTGGACGCCACCCCCCTCTTCCTGGTCCTCCTCGGCGCATACGTCGAACAGACCGGGGACGTCACCCTCGCCCGCCGCCTGGAACCCCACGCCCGCGCGGCGATCTGCTGGATGCTGGACCACGGCGGCCTGACCTCCCGCGGCTACCTCGTCTACCGCGCCGACCAGGGCGGCCTCGCCAACCAGAACTGGAAGGACTCCCCCGGCTCCATCTGCTCCTCCGACGGCACCCGCGCCTCCGGCGCGGTGATGGCGGCGGGCGCGCAGGGCTACGCGTACGACGCGCTGCGGCGCACGGCGTGGCTGGCGCGGACGGTATGGGCGGACGAGACATACGCGGCCCTCCTCGAACAGGCCGCGGCCGACCTCCGCGACCGCTTCCAGCGCGACTTCTGGATGCGGGACCACTCCTTCCCCGCCCTCGCCCTGGACGGCGAGGGCCGCCAACTCGACGCACTGGCCTCCGACGCCGGGCATCTGCTGTGGTCGGGGCTGCTGGACAAGGAGTACGGCGAGGTCGTGGGCCGGCGCCTGCTGGAACCGGACTTCTTCTCGGGCTGGGGCGTACGGACGCTGGCGGCCGGGCAGGCGGCGTACCACCCGCTGTCGTACCACCGCGGTTCGGTGTGGCCGCACGACAACGCGCTCATCACGCTGGGCCTGGCCCGGTACGGGCTGCATGACGAGGCACGTTCGGTGGCCCACGGCCTGGTCGACGCGGCGACGGCGGCCGGCCATCGGCTCCCGGAAGTCATCGCCGGGTACGGCAGGGACACGCATCGGGAACCGGTGCCTTATCCGCATGCGTGTGTGCGGGAGGCTCGGTCTGCGGCGGCGCCACTTGCGCTGCTGACGGCAGTTGGGGGCGCCTAGTAGCTCGTCGGGACCTGTTGTACGGCGGGTGCGGGTCCGTCGTGGCTTGTCGCGCAGTTCCCCGCGCCCCTGAGCGGCGTTGGACAACCGTTTACTTCGTGTTTGCCCGGTACCTGTGAACACGCACGCGAGGCACCCCGTACCGAGATGTGGCGGGTCCGAGGCCCCATGTCGGACCCGCCACCACGCCATCGGGTCCCGCGACGGAAGGTCCTCCGGGTGTCTGTCTCCATACGCACGCCCCAGCCCACCGAGGACGTCCTCGACGACGCCCCGCAGCGCGCCCGCCCACCCATCCTCCACTGGACGGTGACCGCCCTCGCCGCCCTGCTCGTCCTTGCGGCGCTCCTTCTCCCCAACGCGCTGCCCGCCCTCAAGCCGAACCGCTTCACCCGCATCCCGGTCGAGGCGATCATCGGGGCGGCGGTGGCGCTGTGGCTGCCGAAGCGGCCCAGAATCATCGTGGCGGCGGTGTCCGGCGCGGGGCTGGGCATCCTGACGATCCTGAACCTCCTGGACATGGGGTTCCGGGATTATCTGGGCCGGGGCTTCAACATGATCCTGGACTGGGAGCTGCTGGACGACGCGCAGTCGTACGTCAAGGACTCGATGGGCGGAACGGTCGCCGTGTTCGCGGTGATCGGAGCGATCGTCCTCGTCCTGCTCCTGCTGTCCCTGACGGCACTGGCGATGGTCCGGCTGAGCAACGTACTCGCGGCGAACCGGGCGAAGGCGACCCGGGGCACCCTGATCGCGGCCATGGCCTGGATCACCTGTTACGCCCTAGGGCTCCAGCTCGGCGGCGTGCCGATCGCCGCCGACCGGGCCGCGGCGGCGCTGAAGATCCAGGCGACCCGGGTGACGGACACGATCCGCGACGAGGCGGCGTTCGCCCGCGAGGCCAAGTCGGACACGTTCGGGGCGACCCCCGGCAGCCAGCTCGTCCCCGACCTCCGGGGCAAGGACGTGATCTTCACCTTCATCGAGAGCTACGGCCGCAGCGCGATCGAGGACCCGGTCATGGCGCCCGGAGTGGACCGGACGCTCACTTCCAGCACCGAGGCCCTCAGGAAGGCGGGCTACAGCGCGCGCAGTGGCTGGCTGACGTCGGCGACGTACGGCGGCAGCAGCTGGCTGGGCCACTCGACGACCCTGTCCGGTCTGTGGATCGACAACCAGCAGCGGTACCGCACGGTCATGGCCAGCGACCACCTGAGCCTCACCAAGGCGTTCCAGAAGACGGGCGCCTGGGACACGGTCGGCGTGATGCCGGGCATCCAGAAGGGCTGGCCGGAGCAGCGCTACTACGGCCTGGACAAGGTCTACAACGCCTTCCAACTCGGCTATCAGGGCCCCAAGTTCAGCTGGTCGACGATGCCCGACCAGTACGCCCTGGAGGCCTTCCAGCGCCAGGTCCACGGCAAGAAGCGGAACAAGCCCTTGATGTCGGAGGTCATCCTGACCTCCAGCCACCAGCCCTGGGCCCCGATCCCCAAGATGGTCGACTGGAACGACCTGGGCGACGGCAAGATCTTCGACGCCATCCAGAAGGCCGGCAAGAAGCCCTCGGACATCATCACGGACCCCACCAAGTCCCGTGAGGAGTACGGCAAGTCGATCCAGTACTCGGTGACGGCCCTCACCCAGTGGCTGGAGCGCTACGGCACCAAGAACACGGTCCTGGTCTTCCTGGGCGACCACCAGCCCATAGCCCGGGTCAGCGGCAACCACGCCAGCCGCGACGTCCCGATCTCCATCGTGGCCAAGGACCCCAAGGTCCTGGACAAGATCACCGACTGGAACTGGACGGAGGGCCTGAAGCCGGCCCACAACGCCCCGGTCTGGAAGATGAGCGCATTCCGCGACCGCTTCCTGAAGGCGTACGGCTCGACACCGCACCCGTCGACGGGCTGACCCCGGTCCGGCGGCTGCGGGAACGGCGGAAGACGCGCACCCCCGCGGACCGGCAGCGCGCGACGGCGGGAAGGGGACGTGTCGGGGGGTGTCCGCCCGCAGCGGTTGGCGCGTCAACACGGGCGCCCTGTTCTAGCTGCCCGATTCCGCGCCGTTCCGAGGACGGACACCCCCCGGCGCGGCCCCGCCCCACAACGAACAACCACCGCCACCGCGAACCCCCACCGCCCCGCCCGCGCAACGCGAACGACCCGGCGCTCAGCCGCCGGACGTGTCCAGTTCCGCGTCCTCGCTCACGCCCGCGCAGTCGTACGGGTCCTTCAGCCACCCGTCCGGCAGCACGACCCGGTTGTTCCCCGACGTCCGCCCGCGAGGGCCGTCCGCGCCCACCGGCCACGCCTGATCGAGGTCCAACTCATCCAGCCCGGACCGCAGTTCCTCCAGCGACGACGTGATCGCCAGCCGCTTGCGCATCTCGCTGCCGACCGCGAAGCCCTTCAGATACCAGGCGACATGCTTGCGGAAGTCGACAACGCCCTTGGACTCGTCGCCGATCCACTCCCCGAGCAACCGCGCGTGGCGGACCATGATGTCGGCCACCTCACGCAGCGAGGGACGCGAGATGTCCTCCGTACGCCCCTCGAACGCCGCCACCAGGTCCGCGAACAGCCACGGCCGCCCCAGGCACCCACGCCCCACGACCACCCCGTCGCACCCGGTCTCACGCACCATCCGCAGCGCGTCCTCCGCCGACCAGATGTCGCCGTTGCCGAGGACCGGGATCTCCGGCACGTGCTCCTTCAGGCGCGCGATGGCATCCCAGTCGGCCGTACCGCCGTAGTGCTGCGCCGCCGTACGCCCGTGCAGCGCGATCGCCGTCACGCCCTCCTCGACCGCGATCCGCCCGGCGTCGAGGTACGTGATGTGGTCGTCGTCGATGCCCTTGCGCATCTTCATCGTGACCGGCAGATCACCCGCCCCCGACACCGCCTCACGCAGGATCGCCCGCAGCAACGGCCGCTTGTACGGCAGCGCCGACCCGCCGCCCTTGCGCGTCACCTTCGGCACCGGGCACCCGAAGTTCAGGTCGATGTGATCGGCGAGCCCCTCCTCCGCGATCATGCGGACGGCCTTGCCGACGGTGGCCGGGTCGACGCCGTACAGCTGGATCGAGCGCGGCTTCTCGCTCTCGTCGAAGTGGACCAGCTGCATGGTCTTCTCGTTGCGCTCGACCAGCGCCCGCGTCGTGATCATCTCGCTCACGAACAGTCCCTTGCCCCCGCTGAACTCCCGGCACAGGGTGCGGAAGGGCGCGTTGGTGATCCCGGCCATGGGGGCCAGGACGACGGGCGGCTGAACGGTGTGCGGCCCGATCTGGAGGGGCGCGGCGGTCGTGGACATTCCCCCATTGTCGCGTACGACGACCAGTGCCCTTCGGCGGAGCCGACCGGAGCCCCGCCCGGTCCCCGCTCGGTCCCCGCTCGGCCCTGACTCGAGCCCTCCTCGCCCCCTCCTTGATTCCCCGCTCGATTCCAGCTCGATTCCCCCTCGACCCCCACTCGATCCCCACTCGATCATGTAATGACCATTAGTTAGACGCACTATCGAAATCGGCGTACGCTGGACCCCATGCCCGAGCTCAGCCATCGCCGGCGCCTCCTCGTCCTCGCGATCTGCTGCATGAGCCTGCTGATCGTGAGCCTCGACAACACGGTGCTGAACGTCGCCCTGCCGTCCATGCAGCACGACCTCGACGCCAGCACGTCGGGCCTGCAGTGGACGATCGACGCCTACACGCTCGTCCTGGCCTCGCTGCTGATGCTGGCCGGGTCCACGGCCGACCGGATCGGCCGCAAGCGGGTCTTCATGGCGGGCCTGGTCGTCTTCACGGTCGGCTCGGTGCTGTGCTCCCTCGCCCCGAACCTGGAGGCGCTCGTCGCCTTCCGCATGGTGCAGGCGGTCGGCGGCTCGATGCTCAACCCGGTCGCGATGTCGATCATCACCAACACCTTCACGGACCCGCGCGAGCGCGCCCGCGCGATCGGGGCGTGGGGCGCGGTGGTCGGTATCTCGATGGCCGCCGGCCCCCTGGTGGGCGGCCTGCTCGTGGACTCCGTCGGCTGGCGCTCGATCTTCTGGATCAACCTCCCGGTCGGCCTCGCCGCCCTCCTGCTCACCCTCCGCCACGTCCCCGAGTCCCGTGCCCCCAAGGCCAAGCGCCCCGACCCGCTGGGCCAGTTCCTGGTGATCGCGCTGTTCGGCTCGCTGACGTACGCGATCATCGAGGCCCCGAACGCCGGGTTCGCCTCGACGCTGCCGTACGCCGCGCTGGCGCTGGCCGCGCTGCTGGGCGTCCTGTGGTACGAGCCGCGGCGCGAGGAACCGCTCATCGACCTGCGGTTCTTCCGGTCGGTGCCGTTCAGCGGGGCCACGGTGATCGCGATCAGCGCGTTCGCGGCGCTGGGCGGGTTCCTGTTCCTGTCGACGCTGTATCTGCAGAACGTCCGGGGGCTGGACGCGCTGCACGCGGGGTTGTGGATGCTGCCGATGGCGGTGCCGACGTTCCTGTGCGCGCCGCTGTCCGGGCGCCTGGTCGGCACCCGGGGGCCGCGCGTGCCGCTGCTGATCGCCGGGTTCGCGATGACGGCGAGCGGGGTGATGTTCGCGGCGTTCGACGCGGAGACCTCGAACGTCACGCTGTTCCTCGGATACGTCCTGTTCGGCCTCGGCTTCGGGTTCGTGAACGCGCCGATCACCAACACGGCGGTGTCCGGGATGCCGCGGGCGCAGGCGGGGGTGGCGGCGGCGGTCGCCTCCACGAGCCGGCAGTTGGGGCAGACGCTGGGGGTCGCGGTGATCGGCGCGGTGCTGGCCGCGGGTGTGGGGTCGTCGTCGTACAAGGACGCGTTCGTGGAGGCCGCCGGGCCGGGGTGGTGGATTCTCACCGGGTGCGGGCTCGCGGTACTGGTGCTGGGTGCGCTGAGCAGTGGGGCGCGGGCTCGGCGCAGTGCGGAGCGAGTGGCCGAGCGGTTGTCTCCCGCCGAGGTGCGGGAGGCTGTGGGGGTTTCCGCCTAAGCGCCGTCGGGGGTCCGTTCCAGGGCGATCGCGTGCAGCCGTTCCAGCCGCTCCTTGGACTCCTCGTCCGCCGGCACGTACGTCACGATGCGCGGCCCCGCCTCCGGCCCCAGCCACATGTCGGTGTGATCGACCGCGACCCGGCCCACGTACCGGTTCAGGAACTCCTTGCGCTTGCCGCGATGGGCGTCGACCTCGTGCCGGTCCCAGGCCTCGCGGAACTCGGGGGACTCGGTGCGCAGGCGCTGGAGGAGCATCTTCCAGGCCGGTTCACCGAGGTGCTTGGCCATCGTGGCGCGGAAGCGGGCGGCCATGAGGCGCTGGGTCTGGTCGAGATGCACGATCGAGGACCGCCAGGGCTCGTGCGTGTAGGAGAGGATCAGGCAGTTGCGGTCCTCCGCGGGCACCGCGTCGAGGTCGCAGAGCAGCAGCCCGTACGTCCGGTTGTAGGCGAGGATGTCGTACCGGCTGTTCTGCACGCACGCCGGGATGGGTTCCAGCTGCTCCAGGACGCGTTGGATCGCGGGCGTGATGGACGGGCAGGTGGTGGCCGGCGTCGGGTCGACCGCTCCGGCGAGCTGGAAGAGGTGGGCCCGCTCGCTGGGGTCGAGCAGCAGCGTGCGGGCCAGCGCGTCCAGGACCTGCACCGAGACCTGGATGTCCCGCGCCTGCTCCAGCCACGTGTACCAGGTGACGCCCACCGCGGAGAGGTGCGCGACCTCCTCGCGCCGCAGCCCGGGTGTGCGGCGCCGTCGCCCCCGGGGCAGGCCGACCTGCTCGGGGCTGATGTGCTCACGCCGGTGCCGCAGGAACGCGGCGAGCTCGTGCCGCCGTACCTCCGCCGCACCCGTCGCGCCGGAGCTCGCCGGAGCCGTCGCCGTCACCGCCACCTCGGCCATCGTCGTCATACCTCCAGCGTGCCGCCGGCCGGACCCTGTTTCCAGGTACTCCTTCTACCAGGATAAAGACACTCTGGTACCAGTCTGAGATCCGGCGGACGCTGGGATGCGTGACTACCGAAACCTTCACCTCACGTCACCTCCGCACCACCGGCGCACCGCCCCTGCTCGGCGGCCTCGGTCTCTTCACGGTGCTGCTCGGCGCGGCACTGCCCCTCATCGACTTCTTCATCGTCAACGTCGCCCTGCCCACGATCGGCCGGGACCTGTCGGCGAGCGAGTCGGTCCTCGAACTCGTCGTGTCCGGTTACGGGCTGGCGTACGCCGTGCTGCTCGTCCTGGGCGGCCGGCTCGGCGATCTCTTCGGCCGGCGCCGGCTCTTCCTCGGCGGCATGGCGGCCTTCGGCCTGACCTCGCTGGCCTGCGGGCTCGCGCCGTCCGCGTGGACACTGGTCGCGGCCCGGGTCGCGCAGGGCGTCGCGTCGGCCGCGATGCTGCCGCAGGTGCTCGCCACCATCCAGGCGGCGACGAGCGGCCAGCGCCGCGCGAAGGCCATGGGGCTGTACGGCGCGACGGCGGGCCTGTCGATGGTGGCCGGCCAGATCCTCGGCGGGGTGCTGGTCGCGGCCGACATCGCGGGCACCGGCTGGCGCTCGGTGTTCCTCGTCAACGTCCCGGTCGTCGTCCTCGGCCTGGTCCTCGCCGCCCGTGCCGTGCCGGAGACCCGCTCCCAGCACCCCGAGCCGGTGGACGGCCCCGGCACGGTCCTGCTGGCGGTGTCCCTGCTCACCCTGCTGGCCCCGCTGACCGAGGGGCGGGCGGCGGGCTGGCCGCTGTGGACGTGGCTGTCGCTGGCGGCGTTCCCGTTCGCGGTGGCGGCGTTCTGGGCGGTGGAGCGCGGGGCGGACCGGCGCGGCCGTACGCCGCTCGTCCCGCCGAGCCTGTTCCGGCTGGTGTCGCTGCGGCGCGGGCTCGTGATGATCGTGCCGTTCTCCATCGGGTTCAGCGGCTTCATGTTCGTGATCGCGGTGGCGTTGCAGCGCGGCGCCGGGCTGGGGCCGGTCAGGGCCGGGCTCGCCCTGGCGCCCATGGCGGTGGTCTTCTTCTTCACCTCGCTCGCGGGCCCGCGGCTGGTCGCGAAGTACGGCACGCGCGTCGTCACCGCCGGTGCGGTGATCCAGGCGGTGGGGGTGGGCCTGATGGCCCTCGCGGCCTGGCGTTCCTGGCCGGACCTCGGCCTGGTCGAGCTGCTGCCGGGCGCGGCGATCGCGGGCGCGGGGCAGGCCCTCCAGCTCCCCGTGATCTTCCGCATCGTCCTCTCGGAGGTACCGCAGGCCCGCGCGGGCGTGGGCAGCGGCGTGATGATCACCACCCAGCAGTCCGCACTGGCCCTGGGCGTGGCCACCCTGGGCACCCTGTTCCTCTCCCTGATCCCCACCCTGGGCATGCGCGACGCCCTGGTCACCACGCTCCTCGCCCAACTGGCGGGCGTGGCCCTGACGGGCCTGCTGAGCCTGCGGCTGCCGCGGACCATCGGGTGAGGACTGTTCACGGTTCAGCGAACTCGCCGTGAAGAAACCCCTGTTGATGTTGTGATTGCTGCACACTGCCTCACCGGAGGCGAGGCATCATGTTGCAGATCAGCACGAGCAAGGTGAGCCGCTGGGACCAGCACGGGCGGGAGCATGTCGTCCAGGTGCTGCGCAAAGGCCCCCAGCGCACGATCAGATGCGACACCTGCGGCTGGAAGAAGGCCGCGCAGTTCCTGCCCTGGCTGAAGGCGGAGGAACATCTGGCGGAGGCCCATCAGGCGACGGTGAACCCGAAGGACGACTGACTCCTCAGGACCCCAGGATCCACTGAGGATTCCCAGATCCTCTCAGGACCCCCCGGATCCTCTCAGGCCCGCAGCCCCCGGACGAGCAGGTCCACGACGGCCTCGAACTCGGCCTGGATGTCGTGCCGTTGCCAGGCGGCGGCGTAACCGGGGTCGTGGAAGCGGCCCGTGGCGTGGAAGACGGCGCGGGCGGTGGCCTCGGGGTCGGGGGCGGTGAAGACGCCGGTGTCGACGCCGTCCTGGATGATCCGGGCCAACTGGCCGGTGAGGTCGGCGAGATGGGCGCTCACCGCCTCGCCGGCCTCCACGGCCAGGACCTGGTAGGTCGCGAACAGCTCGGGATCGTCACCGGCCTTGCGGCGCTTGGCGGTGAACAGGGCGGCGAGCCAGTCGCGCAGCCGGGTCTCGGGGTCGCCGCCGGACGTCACGATCCGGGCCAGCACCTCGGTCGTACGGTCCAGCCACCGCTTCGTCACCGCCTCCCGCAGCGCCGCCTTGGTGCGGAAGTGCCGGTAGACGCTGCCGTGACTGACGCCGAGCGCGCGGGCCACGTCGACCACGGTGGCCTTGGCCGGGCCGTGGCGGCGCAGCACCTCCTCGGTGGCTTCGAGGATGCGCTCGGCGGTCAGGATCTCGCTGGTGGCTGGCATGCCTAGACGGTACCCGGCACCGCGATCAGCGCTCGCTGTCGAGCATGGCCATCTGGGCGGGGGCGTACCGCTCGCCGGCCGCCGCGTCCGCCGGTACGGCGGCCTCGACGGCGGCGAGGTCGGCCGCGTCCAGTGTCACGTCCAGGGCGCCCAGGGCCTCGTCGAGCCGCGTCCGGGTCCTGGCGCCGATCAGCGGCACGATGTCCTCGCCCCGAGAGAGCACCCAGGCGATCGCGATCTGCGCGACGGAGACGCCCTTCTGCTCGGCGATCTTGCGCAGGGCCTCGACGAGATTCAGGTTGTGCTGGAGGTTGTCGCCCTGGAAGCGGGGCGAGTGGGCGCGGAAGTCGTTCGCCGCGTACTGCTGGCCGGGCGTGACATGACCGGAGAGCAGCCCGCGCGAGAGCACGCCGTATGCGGTGACGGCGATGCCCAGTTCGCGCAGGGTGGGCAGGATCTCGCGCTCCGGGCCGCGGGAGATGAGCGCGTACTCGATCTGGAGGTCGGCGATCGGGGCGGTCGCGGCGGCCCGGCGGATGGTCTCGGCGCCGACCTCGCTCAGGCCGATGTGGCGGACGTATCCCTGCTCGACGAGTTCCGCGATCGCGCCGACGGTCTCCTCGATCGGGACGTCCGGGTCGAGCCGGGCGGGACGGTAGACGTCGATGTGGTCGACGCCCAGGCGCTGGAGGGAGTACGCGGCCCACGTCTTCACGGCGGCCGGGCGGGTGTCGTAGCCGAGCCAGGAGCCGTCCGGGCCGCGGTGGGCGCCGAACTTCACGCTGGTCAGCGCGTTCTCCCGGAGGGCGGCCGGTGCGGTGCGCAGGGCCTCGGCGACGAGCAGTTCGTTGTGGCCCATGCCGTAGAAGTCACCGGTGTCGAGAAGGGTGACGCCGGCCTCCAGGGCGGCGTGGATGGTGGCGATGGACTCGGCGCGGTCCGCCTCGCCGTACATACCGGACATCCCCATGCAGCCGAGACCGAGGGGGAAGACCTGGGGGCCGGTGGTTCCGAGGGTGCGGGGGGTCTGTGTCGTCATGCCGTCCAGCCTGGCATGACAGCTGACAGATTTCAATATCTGTCAGCTGTCAGTCATCGCGAGCTTCGCTCCGAGCAGCACGAAGGACCCGGCGAAACTCCGCCGCAGCCACGCCATCACCCGCGGCCGGGAGATCACATGGCGCCGGACCGAGGCCGCGAGCACCCCGTACGCGGCGAAGACCACAAAGGTCGCCAGCATGAAGACCCCGCTGAGCCCCAGCATCCGGGGCAGCGCATGCGGCTCCCCCGGGCTCACGAACTGCGGCAGAAAGGCAAAGAAGAAGATCGTCAGCTTCGGGTTGAGCAGATTGATCAGCACCCCTCGGACGATCACCCGGCCCGCGGAGGAGGGCGCCGGAGCATCCCGCTCGACGGTGATCGCGTCACGGTCCCGCAGGCTCGCCCACGCCATCCACAACAGATAGGCGACACCGGCGTACTTGAGGATCTGGAAGGCGGCGGCACTGGCGTTGAGCAGCGCGGCGAGGCCGGTGACGGTGGCGAGGACGTGCGGCACGATCCCGAGCGTGCAGGCGAAGGCGGCGACGACGCTCGCCCGGCGGCCGCGGGAGAGCCCGGCGGCGAGGGTGTAGACGACGCCGGTGCCGGGGGTGGCGACCACGACGAGGGTGGTGAGGAGGAAGGCGAGGCTCATGCCTCCACCCTGGAAGCACGACGGCCCTTGATACAGGTCCACTACGGGACCCGCATCAAGGGCCAATGCGGCGGCTTCGCGCCCTAGCAGCCGACGAGGCGGCTCGCCAGGTAGCCCTCGATCTGGTCGAGGGAGACGCGCTCCTGCTTCATCGAGTCGCGCTCGCGGACCGTCACGGCGTTGTCGTCCAGCGTGTCGAAGTCGACCGTCACGCAGTACGGCGTACCGATCTCGTCCTGGCGGCGGTAGCGGCGGCCGATGGCGCCGGCGTCGTCGAACTCGATGTTCCAGTTCTGGCGCAGCGCCTGGGCGAGGCCCTTGGCCTTCGGGGACAGCTCGGGGTTGCGGGAGAGCGGGAGCACCGCGACCTTCACCGGAGCGATGCGGTGGTCGAGGCGCAGCACCGTGCGCTTCTCCATCTTGCCCTTGGCGTTGGGCGCCTCGTCCTCGACGTAGGCGTCGAGCAGGAACGCCAGCATGGTGCGGCCGACACCGGCGGCGGGCTCGATGACGTACGGGGTGTAGCGCTCACCGGCCTCCTGGTCGAAGAACTGGAGGTCCTGGCCGGAGGCCTTGGAGTGCGCGGTGAGGTCGTAGTCGGTGCGGTTGGCGACACCCTCGAGCTCGCCCCACTCGCTGCCGCCGAACTGGAAGCGGTACTCGATGTCGGCGGTGCGCTTGGAGTAGTGGGAGAGCTTCTCCTGCGGGTGCTCGTACCACCGCATGTTCTCTTCGCGCAGACCCAGGCCGGTGTACCAGTTCCACCGCTCCTGCATCCAGTACTCCTGCCACTTCTCGTCCTCGCCCGGCTTGACGAAGAACTCCATCTCCATCTGCTCGAACTCGCGGGTGCGGAAGATGAAGTTGCCGGGCGTGATCTCGTTGCGGAAGGACTTGCCCATCTGCGCGATACCGAACGGCGGCTTCTTGCGCGCGGCGGTCTGCGTCAGGGCGAAGTTGGTGAAGATGCCCTGGGCGGTCTCCGGGCGCAGGTACGCGACGGAGCCGGAGTCCTGGGTCGGGCCGAGGTGCGTGGAGAGCAGACCCGAGAACTGCTTGGGCTCGGTGAACTGGCCCTTGGTGCCGCAGTTCGGGCAGTTGATGTCCGCGAGGCCGTTCTCGGGGAGGCGGCCCTTCTTCTCCTCGTACGCCTCCTCCAGGTGGTCCGCGCGGTAGCGCTTGTGGCAGGAGGTGCACTCGGTCAGCGGGTCCGAGAAGGTGGCGACGTGACCGGAGGCGACCCAGACCTCGGGAGCCAGGATCACGGACGAGTCGATACCGACGACCTCCTCGCGCGACGTCACCATGTAGCGCCACCACTGGCGCTTGATGTTCTCCTTGAGCTCGACACCCAGGTGTCCGTAGTCCCAGGCGGCGCGCTGACCGCCGTAGATCTCACTACAGGGGAAAACGAAGCCACGGCGCTTGCTCAGGCTGACGATGGTGTCGATCTTGTCGGCGGCCACGGTGCTCTCTTCATGACGAATGGACGGCAGCGAATGACTCAGGTTACCGGCGCCGACACCCCCGGTATCAAATCGGTTCGGGCCTCCACCATCTCTCACCGGCCCTTCACCCAGGTTTGTTGACAACGGTTTCCATATTTGTTGAAAATGACTGTCATGAACGTACGACGACAGCACATATCGGGGACCGTCATCGCGGCCGTCACCGCCCTCGGTCTCGGGACCCTCTCCGCCTGCTCGGGCGCGAGCGCCGCCGGCAACACGGACAAGTTCGACGTCGTCGCCTCGTTCTATCCGATGGCCTATCTCGCCGAGCAGATCGGCGGGGACCACGTCCACGTCACCAGCCTCACCGAGCCCGGCCAGGAGCCGCACGACCTGGAGATCAGCGCCAAGCAGACCGCGCAGCTCCAGGAGTCCGACGCGGTGCTCTACCTCAAGAACCTCCAGCCCTCCGTGGACGACGCGGTGGCCCAGTCCGAGGTCAAGACCAAGATCGACGCCGCTTCCCTGACCACGCTGGAGAAGCACGGCAACGAGGTCGGCGGCCACGCGGCCGAGCACGACGACCACGCGAACGAGGAGCTGGCCGGCCTCGACCCGCACATCTGGCTCGACCCGGTGCGCTACGCCCAGGTCGCCGAGGGCGTCGGCAAGGCCTTCGAGAAGGCCGACCCCGACCATGCGGCCGACTACAAGAAGAACACCGCGGCCCTGGTGAAGAAGCTCGACGACCTCAACACCCGGTTCGCGAACGGGCTGAAGAACACCAAGACCAAGGTCTTCATCACCACCCACGCCGCCTTCGGCTACCTCGCCGAGCGCTACGGCCTGACCGAGGAGGCCATCAACGGCCTCGACCCCGAGTCGGAGCCGAGCGCGGCCCGCGTGAAGGACCTTGAGAAGATGGCCGAGGCCGACGGCGTCACCACCGTGTTCTACGAGACGCTCGTCAGCGACAAGACCGCGAAGACCATCGCCTCCGACGCGAACCTGAAGACGGACGTCCTCGACCCGATCGAGGGCATCACGTCCAAGTCCAGGGGCGACGACTACTTCCAGGTCCAGGAGTCCAACCTCAAGGCGCTGCAGAGCGCGCTAGGCGCCAAATGACCCACCCGGAGGAGTCCGTGTCCGAGCCCGTCATCTCCCTGCGCGGCGTCCGCGCCGACCTGGGCTCACGGCCCGTGCTGCGCGGCATCGACCTCACCGTGAACCGCGGTGAGGTCGTCGCGCTGCTCGGCGCCAACGGCTCCGGCAAGTCGACGGCCGTGCGCGGCATCATCGGCCAAGTCCCGCTCGCCGCGGGCGAGATACGCCTGTTCGGCACGGACCGCAAGGCGTTCAAGGACTGGGCGCGCGTCGGCTACGTCCCGCAGCGCACCACCGCCGCGGGCGGTGTCCCGGCGACGGTCACCGAGGTCGTCTCGTCCGGCCGCCTGTCCCGCGCCCGCTTCGGGGTGCTGCGCAAGGCCGACCGCGAGGCCGTACGCCGGGCCCTGGAGCTGGTCGGCATGGCGGACCGCGCGAAGGACTCGGTGGACGCGCTGTCCGGCGGCCAGCACCAGCGCGTGCTCATCGCCCGCGCGCTCGCCGCCGAACCCGAGCTGCTGATCATGGACGAGCCGATGGCGGGCGTGGACCTGGCCAGCCAGGAGGTGCTCGCGCACACCCTTCAGGAGCAGGTCGCCGCCGGTACGACGGTCCTGCTGGTCCTGCACGAACTGGGCCCCCTGGAGCCCCTGATCGACCGGGCGGTAGTGCTCCGCGACGGCTGCGTCCTGCACGACGGACCGCCCCCGAAGGCGGTCGGCCAGCACGCGCTCCCCGGCCACGACCACGTACACCCGCACGAACACGCGCCGATCCACACGGGACTGCTGAGCTGATGGAGATCCTCGACTACGCCTTCATGCAGCGGGCCCTGCTCGCCGCCGTCCTGGTCGGCATCACCGCCCCGGCCGTGGGCATCTACCTGGTCCAGCGCCGCCAGGCCCTCATGGGCGACGGCATCGGCCATGTGGCGATGACCGGCGTCGGCCTCGGCTTCCTGCTGAACACCTCCCCGGTGTGGATGGCGACCCTCGTCTCCGTCCTCGGCGCGGTGCTCATGGAGCTGATCCGCTGGTACGGCAAGACCCGCGGCGACATCGCCCTCGCGATGCTCTTCTACGGCGGCATGGCCGGCGGCGTGATGTTCATCAACCTCGCCCCCACCGGCTCCAACGCCAACCTCACCTCGTACCTCTTCGGCTCGCTGTCGACGGTGTCGCAGTCGGACGTGACGGCGATCTGCCTGCTCGCGGCCTTCGTGGTGCTGGTCACCCTGGGCCTGCGCCGCCAGCTCTTCGCGGTCAGCCAGGACGAGGAGTTCGCGCGGGTCACGGGTCTGCCGGTACGCGCCCTGAACCTGCTGACGGCGGTCACGGCGGCCGTGACGGTCACGGTCGCCATGCGCGTGGTGGGCCTGCTGCTGGTCTCGGCCCTCATGGTCGTCCCGGTGGCGGCCGCCCAGCAGCTCAGCCGCAGTTTCGCGGCGACCTTCGCGATCGCCGTGGCCATCGGCGTCACGGTCACCATCAGCGGCACCGTCACGTCGTACTACCAGGACGTCCCGCCCGGCGCGACGATCGTCCTGCTGACCATCGCGGCGTTCATCCTGACCACGGCCCTCGCCACCCCGCTGGCCCGCCGCCGGGCCCGGGCGGCAGCCGCCGCACAGGCCGCGGGCGACCCCGCGGAGTGTGTGATTCCGGCCAGCCGGGAGCCGGACGGAAAGGTCGGCGTCTGACTGGGCACCGCGCGGGCTGGCACAATGGCCCGGCAGACGCAGAAGGTGTGAGGAGGCAACCGGTGACGACCGCTGGACCGCCCGTGAAGGGCCGTTCGACCCGGCAGCGGGCTGCCGTGGCGGCGGCCCTGGACGAGGTCGACGAGTTCCGCAGCGCGCAGGAGCTCCACGACATGCTCAAGCACAAGGGCGACTCGGTCGGTCTGACCACGGTCTACCGCACCCTGCAGTCCCTCGCCGACGCCGGTGAGGTCGACGTCCTGCGCACCTCCGACGGCGAGTCCGTCTACCGCCGCTGCTCCACCGGCGACCATCACCACCACCTCGTCTGCCGCGTCTGCGGCAAGGCCGTGGAGGTCGAGGGACCGGCGGTGGAGAAGTGGGCCGAGGCCATCGCGGCGGAGCACGGCTACGTCAACGTGGCGCACACGGTGGAGATCTTCGGCACCTGTGCCGACTGCGCGGCAGCCGCCGGCTGACCTCGGAACTCAGACGCGGGTCAGGTTGCGGTCGAGGATCTCCCGCAACCGGTCCACGTCGGCGGGGTGCGCGGCGCCCCGCTTGGGCAGCACGGTGAAGCAGGTGGCGTTCTTGTCGTCGCTGTAGAGGACGAACAGCTCCTTGGTCTCCCGGTAGCGCGGCTGGGCCGCGAAGCCCACCGAGGTCGAGCTGTGCTCGGTGACCACCGTCAGCCCCGCGTCCGACACCGCCGCCCGGAAGGCACCGTTGCGGGTGGCGGCCTTCATGACCTGCCGGGCCTGCAACCACGGCTGGGCCAGCAGCAGCGCCACCAGCAGCGGCATCCAGATCAGCAGGAACACATGGGTGTCCCCGCCGCCCACCGCGACCCCGAGGTTCAGCACCCAGGCGAACGCGATCAGCACCAGCGCCACCTTCTGGAGCCGCCCCGCCCGGTTGAACCGCCGGCGCTCGCGCAGCGCCGTCGCGTAGTCCCCGACGACCGGCTGGTACGCCAGCTCGACCACGCCCTGTTCGGCGTCCCGCCCCATGTTCATGACCATGAGGCGGGATCGTACCGCCGCTGATCAAGCGCGGCCGAAGCACCTCTCCAGTGCGTCCAGGTCGTAGAACTTGCTGCCCTTGGCAATGGGCACGCAGCCCGCCTTGAACGCGGTCTCCTTCTCGTTGTAGAGCATCCGCACCAGCCAGCGGTCGCCCTTGCGGAAGACGTCCCACTGGATGTTCGCGCCGAGCGGGGAGACGGAGCTGCCGCGCCACGGGTTGGTGGCGTAGGTGTACGGCTGCTGCTCGGTGACCGGCTGCGTGCTGCCCGGCAGGCCCATCAGGGCGGCCAGCGGGATGATCTCCTCCGCGTGGGAGAAGCGGAGTTCGGCGCCGAGCGTGCTGGTCCCCGCCCTCTTCGCCTCGACCTGCTGGAAGAAGTCGTCGAGGAGGACACCGGCCATCTTGTAGGTGATGTCGCTGTCCGCGAAGCCGGGGCCCTTCTCGTAGAAGTCCTCGGCGTCGGAGAGGTAGCCGAACCAGGCGGCGTCGGAGCGCGAGATGTACCGCTGCATGCCCCAGTCCTTGCCGTCCGGGCTCTCCTCGCTCATCGCGGGGGCGATGGCGTACAGGTTGTGGACGGCCTGGGCGGCGGCCACCTGGTCGGCGGTGCTGAGCCCGTCGACGAAGGTGTCCTGGAAGAGCCGACGCAGGACGCTGCGGGCGGCCTCTGCCGTACGGGGCTGGTCGGTGATCGACTTCAGGGTGGCCGCAAGGCGCTGGTCGTGGTCGATGTAGTCGCGATAGGCGGCGCCCCCGGCGGACTTGTGGAAGTAGAGCAGGTCCTTGTCGGTGCGGGTCGCGCCGATCAGCGGCTTCAGGGCCGGGTCGGTCGCGGCGAGCTCACCGGCGTACGCGTTCGCGCTGTCGATGGCGCGGCCCTGCCCGGAGCTGACGACGTCGATCTTCTCGCCGTCGGCGGCGATCCGCGCGAAGAGGGAGGGCAGCCGGCGCTGCGTGCGCGCGGCGGTGTCCCGCATCTCCTGCTCGCCGCGCCCGCTGAGGTTGCCGTAGCCGACCTTCGCCATGGCGGCCTGGAGGGCGCGCACCTTGGGACCGAACTCCTTGCCCTTGCGGGTGAGTTGGCCCGCGGCCTCGGCCTTGTCCCACAGCGCGAGGATCAGGTCGCCGTCCTCGCTGTCGGAGGCGGCGCGGGAGCCGTGCCGGGAGACGTTCTCCGTGAAGACCGGGGTGAAGCCGGCGGGCGGGCGCTGGTAGGAGTGCGCGCTCTGCTGCGGGGCGTACGTGGCCTTGGTGCCGTAACTCGTGGCGTGGGCGGGCTGGTGCGCGGCCTGCGCGGGCAGGGCCGCGACCAGCAGGGTGCCCAGGGCGAGGGCGGCGGGGATGGCGCGGTGCGTGACCTTCATGGCCGGATCGTGCGCGAACCCGGTGAACGCCGGGTAGCCGTGACATGGCCACGCTTGCGATCACGGAGCGGTCTGCCTGCCCTCCATCGCGAGCAGTTCCTCGTTGGGCAGGGCGCCGCCGAAGCGGCGG
Source organism: Streptomyces sp. NPDC057280 (assembly GCF_042668605.1). Lineage (NCBI taxonomy): Bacteria > Bacillati > Actinomycetota > Actinomycetes > Kitasatosporales > Streptomycetaceae > Streptomyces > Streptomyces sp. NPDC057280. Next base: position 662,505 of record NZ_JBHUYR010000002.1, on the reverse strand, counting down.
TCGCGGGAGGCGTACTCGACGCAGGCCCGCCACAGGTCGCGGCGGTCGAAGTCGGGCCACAGGACGTCCTGGAAGACCATCTCGGCGTACGCGCTCTGCCAGAGCAGGTAGTTGGAGGTGCGCTGCTCGCCGCTGGGCCGCAGGAACAGGTCGACGTCCGGCATGTCCGGGTAGTACAGGTACTTGGCGAGGGTCTTCTCATTGACCTTGGAGGGGTCGAGCCGGCCCGCCTTCACGTCCTCGGCGAGCGCCTGCGCGGCATCCGCGATCTCGGCACGGCCGCCGTAGTTCATGCAGAAGTACAGCGTCAGCCTGTCGTTGTCCTTGGTCTGCTCCTGGGCGACCTGGAGTTCCTTGGCGACCGACTTCCACAGCTTGGGCATCCGGCCCACCCAGCGGACCCGGATGCCGAGCTCGTCGAGCTGGTCGCGGGTCTTGCGGATGAAGTCGCGGTTGAAGTTCATGAGGAAGCGGACCTCGTCGGGCGAGCGCTTCCAGTTCTCGGTCGAGAAGGCGTACAGCGAGATCGCGCCGACGCCCATCTCGACGGCGCCCTGGAGGACGTCGAGGACGCGCTCGGCGCCGACCTTGTGGCCCTCGGTGCGGGGCAGCCCACGCTCCTTCGCCCAGCGGCCGTTGCCGTCCATGACGATCGCCACGTGGTTCGGGACGAGTTCGCCGGGGAGCTTCGGCGGGCGGGCGCCGGAGGGGTGGGGCTCGGGCGTCCTGTACTCGCGGCGCTGGCGCCCCAGGATCCCACGTACGACCATGTTGCTTCGTTCCTCTCCGGCTTACTTCTCTACGTAACGCAGCGAGCGCAGCCCGCGTTCCAGATGCCAGTGCAGGTAGGCGGAGACCAGTCCGCTGCCCTCCCGGACGTACCGCGGCTCGCACGCGTCCGCTGTCCCCCAGTCTCCCGTAAGCAGCGCGCCGAGGAGTTCCAGGGTCTGCGGAGAGGGTACGACGCTGCCGGGCACCCGGCAGTCCACGCAGACGGAGCCTCCGGAGCCCACGGAGAAGAACCGGTTCGGCCCGGGGAGCCCGCATTTCGCGCAGTCGCCGAAGCTGGGGGCGTAGCCGTTGACGGCGAGGGAGCGCAGCAGGAAGGCGTCGAGGACGAGATGCGGGGCGTGCTCGCCGTTGGCGAGGGTCCTGAGCGCCCCGACGAGCAGCAGGTACTGCTGTACGGCGGGCTCGCCCTCGTGGTCCGTGAACCGCTCGGCGGTCTCCAGCATCGCGGTGCCGGCGGTGTAGCGGGCGTAGTCGGAGACGATCCCGCTGCCGTAGGCGGCGATGGTCTCGCTCTGCGTGCACAGCGGCAGCCCGCGCCCGATCAGCTCGCTCCCGCGCGCGAAGAACTGCACGTCGACATGGGAGAACGGTTCGAGTCGCGCCCCGAACTTGGACTTGGTCCGCCGCACACCGCGCGCGACGGCCCGCACCCGCCCGTGGCCCCGGGTGAGGAGGGTGATGATGCGGTCCGCTTCTCCGAGCTTCTGCGTCCGCAGGACGATGCCGTCGTCCCGGAAAAGGCTCATGGAGTCATTGTCCCGTACGTCGAGGGGTCGGCGGGCCGGGTCGGCGTGGGTCCGTCTCCGCGGGCTCCACGGACCCATGGGACCCGCACCCTACGACAGTGCGGTCACGGCCCCTCTGCCCGGCTGCGGGCGTCGGCGTACGCGGTCGCCGCGCTGAGCCGCTCGGCGGGGGTCGCGTACCGCACGGCGTCGGGGGCGACGTCCCACTCCTTGCCGCCGCCGTAGGGTCTGAGCTGGAGGTAGGGGCCTTCGTGTCCCATGACGATGCCGAGCCGTCCGGTGCGGGTGTCCACGACGTGGCTGCCGACGGGGACCCTCATCGCGGCACCGGACCGAACGCGTCGCACGCCACATCCACCCGTGCGCCCCGGAGCTTCTCCGACGCCGCCCGCAATCCCTTCACCGGCTCCCTCACTCCTTCGACACGACACGCCACTGTGCGCTCACTCAGGTGCCTCCCCGGCTCCCCCGGATTTCACGCTTCACCTCTCCGGGGCGGGCGGGTTTCCCTACACTCAGCAGGAGTCTGTGGGCCGCCGGTGCGGATCAAGGGTTCGAGGCGTCGGGGCCACCCGACTTGTCGGTGGCCTCGCCCGGCTGGATGAGGATCATGGGGTCGTTGCCCTTCAGTTGCTGCCAGAGGCCGACGAGGGCCACCACCTGGGCGACGAGAAAGGCCAGTTGCACCGAGGCCGTGCGCAGCTGGTAGATCGACAGCAGCAGGGACGCCTTGGTCGGCCAGTAGATGCCCTCCTGACGGAACGTGTCGATGTCCATGACCACGCCCGTCACGGTGAGGATGAGCAGGGTCAGCGCCAGATCGAGGGCCCAGGTGCCGAAGGCCTGGCCCATCGCCCGGGTGAGCATCCAGTGGGCGGCGACGGGGACGGCGTACACCAGGAACAGGCCCAGGGCCTTGGCGGGTCCGCGGCGGCCGGGCAGCACACGCCACAGCGCGCCGAGGACGAAGCCGAGGGCGGCTGCCCAGAATTCCAGGCTGGCCGCGTTGGCGAGTAGTCCGACGATGCCGAGCTCGTCCCTGGTCACGCTGTCCCACAACGACCCCCGGATGTTGTCCGCCCAGAACGAGACCGCGTTGGCGGGCAGTGCGATCAGCGCGGTGAGCAGGGCGGCGCGGCAGGCGTTCTGCCACCAGGTCGCGCGCGGCCCCCAGGCGAGGGCGAGTTCCACGACATCCACCGACTCGGGCAGCCGGACGCCGGCGAACGGGGCGGTGGCACCGGGCGGGTTCCAGTGGTGCAGGGCGTCGAGTTCCTGTTCTAACTCCTGCCGCTTGCCGTCCGGGTCGCCCTGCTCCAGCCGGCGCAGCCGTGAATGGAGGTCCCGGTAAGTGCGGGCGGACTCGACCAGCCAGCTCCGGTCGGACTCCCGCATCGCGTGCCGCAGCATTTTGTCCGGCTGGTTCGGCAACGGTTTCTGCCACAGCACTGCACGGCGCCGGCCGAGAGCCAGCAGCAGGAAGCCGGTCAGGAGGGTGGCCGGCACGGTGAGGGGGGACAGCCACAGGCCGACGTACCAGCCCGGCGTGGGCCAGACGAACTGGAAGGAGAAGAGGGCGAGGACGAGGAGCGTCGTCCCCTCGGGAGCGACCGGCTCGTCGTGGGGAGCCGCCGCGCGGGCGGCGAGGACCGCGAGGAGCGCCGCGGCCAGGCCGTACCACCAGCACACTGTCACGAACCACCAGAGGGACAGGTCGGAGGGGAACCAGGCCAGTTGGTTGTAGTGGTAGACGAAGCGCCACAGCTCCCAGAAGTCGTCCCGGGTGCTCAACCAGGTCGTCTGGGACCAGGAGTTGTGTGCGGCCCACAGGGCCAGGGCGGGCAGAACCACTGCGCCGACCACGCAGACCGGAAGGACCCACCAGGGAAAGGTGCCGCGCGGCGGCGTCGCGGTGTTCTGGACCTCCACCCCTGCCCTGATTCGCCGGAGAGCCGACACCCCGCCCACCATCCAGACGAAGGCGACGCAGACGCAGGCGAGCCCGAGCCACCAGAACCCACCCGTCCGCTCCGCCCGCACGACCTCGTCGGTGATCGTCTGGTCGAGCCAAAAGTCGGCGGGCAGGCCGAACCAGCCGGGGCGCACCGCCACCACGACGGGATACGCGCCGGCCACCGAGACGGCCACCCGGGCAGCGACCTGAGGCCTGCCGAACAGGGACGGCAGGATGCCGAAAACCGTGCCGAGCACGAGGTTCCAGGCGACGCGATGGCTGTCCCACCAGGTGGACAGTCGGGGCAGATCGTCCGCCAGCTCGAACAGCAGCGACATGACGAACATCAGCCAGACCCACAGCAGCAGGTTGCGCCGGGTGGCCGCCTCAGCGGGGGTCCGAAGGGCGGGGGCCGGTGACCGGGACAGCCGCCGGATCAGCAAGAGGGCCACGGGGAACAGGACGAGGTCCCAGGAGACCCAGGTGACGGACCGCAACAGATACCAGCGGGCGCCTTCCTCCCAGCGAATGGCCAGTGCCTTGGAGGCCGGCGGCTGCATCCGCACCCACAGCGCCGGCATCGGCATGTCGGACTTGGCCCAGGTCCAGGTCAGTTCGTTCGCCGAGCCCTTGGTGGGCATCGGCCAGATGTCCCGCGCACCGCGGTTGCCGAGGTCGACGGAGATCTCTCGCCACCAGGACTGCGCGAGCGCCGGCGGGCGTTCCAGCGAGAGTGTCCACAGCCGTTTGCCCGGTGTGATGCGCCAGGGGCCAAACCAGCGCTGGGTCGGGCTGTCCACGGAGCTGACGGCCCGGTACTTCACCGTGATGGTCTGCACGCCGACTGTCACCCGGGGCGGCCAGGGCCGCCACTCGGTGTCGCGGTACGGGTAGTCGTCGTCGGTGTCGTGCACCAGACACCGCATCGCTGCCCGGTAGGCCGCCGCGTCCCCGTTGAGCAGCAGATCGTCGGAGAGCGGCCAGGACTTCGGCACCTTCACGACCATGTCGGCCTCGGCCCGTGTGTAGTCCTCGCCGTCGTGCTTGATCCGCACCGAGCTGGTGACCTCGGCGGCCCGCAACGCCCGGGACTCGCACCGGTCCGCCTCCTCGGCCGACGCCGTCCCGGCCCCGGCCGACAAGAACGCCATGATCAGTCCCAGCACGAACACCGGCAGCAGAAACTTACGCATCCCCCGTCCCCTCCCCGCCCCCATGTATACCCGCAAGCGCCGGATGGCATTGCCCGTAGCCGATCACTGGGGTAAACCCCCGCGAGGACAAGGCAGTTGGCCGGATGGGGGCGGGCGTGAAGATCCGGAAGGCTCATCGGCATGAAGCAGCTGACCAAGTCCCTCGTCCGGATCACCGTCGCCTCCGGGATCGTCTTCGGGGCTCTCACACCCCTCACCGCGTCCGCCGCGCCCGCCTTGAAATGGGGGAAGTGCGTGGGCACCGGTCTCGATCCGCGTCAGCAGTGCGCCGTGCTCGACGTGCCCATGGACTACGCCGATCCCGGTGGTCCGCGCATCGGGATCGCCGTCTCGCGGATCGTGAGCGAGAAGCCCGCCGCCCGGCGCGGGGCCCTGTTCCTGATCCCCGGCGGGCCCGGCGGGTCGAGCCTCGACGACCCCTCCGGGAAGGGGCAGAAGCTGCCGCAGGAGGTGCGCGACGCCTACGACCTGATCGGGTTCGCGCCGCGCGGGCTCGCGCCCTCCACCTCCGTCGACTGCGGGCTGGAGCGTCGCGACCTCTCGCTGACCGCGTCACGCCCCTGGCCCGCCGCGGACGGCTCCGTGGACGCGAACATGGCGACCGCCCGGCGGATGGCCGAGGCCTGCCAGCGCAACGGCGGTGAGCTGCTCAAGCACCTCAGCACCCGCAACGAGGCCCGCGACCTGGACCGGCTGCGGGCCGCGCTGGGCGAGCGGCGGATCTCCGCGTGGGGCGTGTCGTACGGGACGTACGTGGGGGCCGTCTACGCCGAGATGTTCCCGGGCCGCACCGACCGGTTCGTGCTGGACAGCAACGACGACCCCGACCCCACCCGGGTCGCCCGCGCCTGGCTCGCCGGGCACGAGCAGGGCGTCGAGGACACCTTCCCCGAGTTCGCCCGGTGGGCCTCCGCGCCCGGTAATCCGTACCGCGTCGCCGCGACGGCCGCCGAGGTGCGCCCGAGGTTCCTGGAGCTCGCGGCGCGCCTGGACCGCGAGCCTCTCCCGTGGCCCGGCGCCAACCCGGCCGAGCTGAACGGCAACATGCTGCGCCAGGCCATGCTGAGCAGCCTCTACGACCCCGACGACTTCCCCGCGCTCGCGCAGCTGATGCTGGCCGCCGAGAAGGGCACGGTGCCGCCCGCGCCGGCCTCGCCGCCCGACGCCGTCCTCCAGAACGTCTCCGCAGTCGGCGCCGGGACGCTCTGCAACGACGTGGCCTGGCCGACGTCAACGGCCGTCTACCAGAAGGGAGTCGAGGAGAGCCGGGCCGAGTTCCCGCTGACCGCCGGCATGCCCCGCAACGCGATGGTCTGCGCGGCCTGGCCCTACCCGCCGCAGGAGCCGCCGACGGTGATCACCGACCGCGGCCCCTCCACCGTCCTCCTCGTGCAGAACGAACGGGACGTCGCCACCCCCGTGGGCGGCGCCCGGAAGCTCCGTGCGGCGCTCGGACGGCGGGCGGTCATGGTGACCGTGGACTCCACGGGCCACGACGCCTACCTCGACAACGGCAACGCCTGCGGGGACGCGGCGGTGACCCGCTTCCTGACGACGGGCAAGCGCCCCGCCGCCGACCTCTACTGCCGCTGACCGCCCTGACGGCGTCAGCGCCTCCCATAGGCGCGGGCCACGGCATGGAACGCCGCCTTCGGCTCCCAGTGCCAGGGCGAGCCGGGATCGCCGGGGCGGTCCTGGATCGCCTTGGCGATGCCGTAGCTCGCCAGGTCGAGGTCGTGGCGCGGGTCGCCGGGGCGGTGCGGGGCGTCCGCGGTGAGGAACTCGAAGACCATCGCCGCGTAGAGGTCCATCGACTCGAAGACGTCCAACAGGTCGGTGAGGTAGGCGGCTTGGGTGCGCTCGCTGCGGACCGGGACCGGATCCCTGATCTCCTCGGGCGTCTTGCGGTGGTCGACGATGTCCCAGCCCATGCCGTCCGTCTCCGGCGCGCCACGGTAGGCACAGGTGCCGAACTCGGTGATGGCGAGCGGCTTGCCGTGGCGCAGGTACCGCCGCAACTCCCGTACGTGGTCGGAGCGTCGGGGGAAGTACGAGTAGTAGTCGACGCCGACGATGTCGAAGAGGTCCCAGTCGACCTGGTCGATCTCCGGGGCGGAGGCGTAGCTGAGGCGGCCGTGGAAGACCCTGCGGCCGAGCCGTGCCGCCTTCGCGGTGAAGCGGGCGAGCCGGCGCTGCATCGCCGCCCGGTCGAGGTTCCCGCTCTGGAGATTCTCGATGCGCTCGAACACGTCGTCCCCGGGGACGATCCCGGGCACGAACAGCCAGAACTCGCAGCCCACGCTGAAGTCGACGCTCGCCCCCTGCCGTCGCAGGCGCTCCGCGAACCGGCCCGTCTCCGCGAGGTGTTCGAGGATGTCCCGCTCCGGGACGTCACCGAGGGTCGGCTGGAGCCAGACGTGCAGACCGAGTCCGGCGGCCTCGGCGGCGGTCGAGGTGAGGCGTTCGACGCCGTCGCCGGTGACGTCGACGGTGTTCGCGTGCAGGTCGTCGCGGACGGCACGGAGGTCACGCCGCATCCGGGCGGTGCTCCAGGCGGTGGCCGGCGTCTCCCCCGCGCCGACGGTGTAGACGACACCGCGGCGCGTCAGTCCCTTGCGGGCCGGTCCCTTCTCGACCGCCGCGGCGGCCCCCGAGGGCAGCGCCACCCCGATCGCCGCCGCTCCCGCCAGGAACCGCGCCCGGCTGATCCCCTCGGTCTTCCTGGTCATCTCCATACGGCCACTGTGGCGGCCCCGCGCCCGCACCGCCGTCCGCCGATGGTCTACGAGCCCGCAACCAAGGGATGACGTACGGCGTCGATCACTGCAGAGATCGTCAACGCCCCACCGACCGAAGGAGAGCGCGATCTTAGCCCGCCGAACCCTCTTGACCGCTGCCACCGCCGCCGCCCTCATGACGAGCGCACCCGCCCACGCCGCCGCCCCCGAGGGCCTGCGCGAGCTGGAGGCTCAACACGGGGCCCGGCTCGGCGTGTTCGCCCGGAACATCGCCACCGGCCGGACCGTGCGGTACCGCGCCGGCGAACTCTTCCCCATGTGCTCGCTGTTCAAGACGCTCGCGTCCGCCGCCGTGCTGCGCGATCTCGACCGCGACGGCGAGTTCCTGTCCCGCCGTATCCACTACACGGACGCCGACCTGCCGAAGGAGGGCTCCGACAAGACGCGGGAGCACCTCGCCGACGGCATGACGGTCGCCGAACTCGCCGAGGTGGCCATCACCTTCAGCGACAACGGCGCCGGCAACCTCCTGCTGCGCGAACTCGGCGGCCCCACCGCCCTCACCCGCTTCGCCCGCTCCCTCGGCGACCGGGTGACCCGCCTGGACCGCTGGGAGACGGAGCTCAACTCGGCCGAGCCCTGGCGGATCACGGACACGACGAGCCCGTACGCGATCGGCCGGACGTACGGCCGGCTGGTCCTCGGCGACGCCCTCGACGGCCCCGACCGCGCCCTGCTCACCCACTGGCTGCGCGGCAACACCACGAGCGGCACCCGCCTGCGCGCCGGTCTGCCGAGGACGTGGACGGTCGCCGACAAGACGGGCGGCGGTTCCTACGGCACCAACAACAACGTCGGCATCGCCTGGACCGAGGACGGCACCCCGCTCCTGCTGGCCGTCCTGTCGACCCTGCCCGAGCAGGACGCCGCCCGGGACGACGTACTGATCCGCGACACGGCGGCCCTGCTGGCGGACACCCTCACCGGTCCGGCCTGAACCGCCGCACATAACGCCCCTGCCACGGCGTCTCCACGGCGCCCCGGTGGTAGTGCGCACGGACGTACGCGACGGCCTCACCCGGCGGTACGCCGTCCAGCACGGCCAGACACGCCAGCGCCGTCCCCGTACGCCCGCGTCCGCCCCCGCAGGCGACCTCGACGCGCTCGCCCGCGGCCCGCTCCCACACCTCGGTGAGCGCGTCGCGGGCGTCCGCACGATCGGCGGGCAGCCGGAAGTCGGGCCAGCGCAGCCAGCGCGACTCCCAGGGGACGGGCGGCGGTCGGTGGCCGAGGAGGTAAAGGCCGTACGAGGGGGTCGCCCCCGGTGGGAGGGGGTGCCGCAGCCCGCGGCCCCGGACGAGCCGGCCGGACGGCAGCCTCAGTACGCCGATGTCGTCCTGGCCCCACTCAGCCTCGCTCACCCTGTTCCTCCGCCTCCCGCAGCGCCGCCTCCAGCAGCGCGCCCGCCGCCCAGCGCATCACGTCCTTGGCCTCAGTGGGGTCGAGTTCGCAGACATCGCGGGTGGTGATGAGGGCCTCGACGCCGTAGACGAGGGTGACGGCCATGAGGAGGCGGCGGTGGAGGTCGGGCGGGAGGGTGCCGGCGAGGGGTTCGAGGGCGGTGCGGGTGAGATCGAGGCGGAAGCGGTTGCGGATGGGGGTGCCGTCGGACTCGTCCAGCTCACCGGCGCCGGACGGGGTCCAGCGCTCCAGCGAGGAGCGCAGCACCGCCCGCCACACCGCCTCGTCGTCGAGCTGGACGCCGGCGACGCGGGAGACGAGCTGGTCGAGGCGCTCGGCGGGATCGTCCGGCAGCTCGGCGACGGCCTCGAAGGCCCGCGCCGCGCTCTGGGTCTCGCGCAGCAGGTCCTGCGGGTGCGAGAAGTACCGGTAGGCGGTGGCGACCGACACCTGGGCGACCTCGGCGGCGTCGGCGATGGTGACCGGCCTGCCCTCGCGGACCAGGGTGACGGCGGCGTCGACGAGCGCCCGGCGCGTGCGCAGCTTCTGGTTGCGCCGCCCCTCGGACGATCCACCGCGCGCAAGCCCTCCGGTCGCGCCGGTCGCGCTTCCGGTGCGCCCCTCCGTCATGCGAATCCCCTCTTGTCGTGAGAAACTCTTCTCATTACGGTAGCACTGTCTCATCAACGGGGGCCGTGGCCGCGGGTCACGGCATGAGTGAGAGGGGGTGCCCCGATGGGCACCGTCACACCTGCCGAAATGGAAAGCCTGATCGGCACGCACATGCTGGCCGAGGAGCACGGCGACCCGCAGCGCGCGGTCTCCGTCTACACCGAGGACGTCGAGCATGACGTCGTCGGCTTCCCGGGCGACCCGATCCACGGCGTCGAGGCCGCCCTGGACCGCTACCACCAGCTGGTGAAGGACCTCCGCGTCGAGAAGGCGGAGCGCACCCACACGTACTACGCCGACGACGCCGCGATCACCGAGGACTTCATCACCGCCGTGGTGACCGGCCAGTTCATGGGCATTCCGGGCAACGACCGCCGGATCACCTTCCGGATGCTGCATGTCTTCGAGTTCAAGGAGGGGAAGATCTCCCGCGAGAACGTGTGGCTGGACGGCGGGGCGATCGCGGCCCAGCTGACCGCGCCGCCCGTGTAGCACCGACGACAGGGAGCCTCGATGACCGTCCCCGCCCCGCTGACCGGCGTCGTACCACCCGTGTGCACCCCGCTGACGCCGGACGGCGAGGTGGACGTCCCCTCGCTGCTCCGCCTGGTCGACCACCTGCTGGAGGCCGGGGTGCACGGCCTGTTCGTGCTCGGTACGTCGTCCGAGGCGGCCTACCTCACGGACGGGCAGCGGGAGGTGGTGGTGCAGGCGGTGACGGGGCATGTCGGCGGGCGGCTGCCGGTGCTGGCCGGGGTCATCGACATGACGACGCCGCGGGTGCGGGAGCAGGTGGCGCGGGTGGTGGCGGCCGGGGCGGACGCGGTGGTGGCCACAGCCCCCTTCTACACCCGCACCCACCCGGCGGAGATCGCCCGCCACTACCGCCTCCTCGCGGCGGAAAGCGAGGTCCCGGTCATCGCGTACGACCTCCCCGGCGGCGTCCACACCAAGCTGCCGGCAGACGTGGTCCTGGAGCTTGCGGCGGACGGCGTGCTGGCGGGGCTGAAGGACTCCAGCGGCGACCTGGCGGGCTTCCGTGACGTCCTGCGGGGGCTGCGCGGCCACTGCGACCTCGCCGGCTTCGCCGCCCTCACGGGCTCCGAACTGCTCGTCGACTCGGCCCTGGCGGCGGGCGCCCACGGCGCGGTACCGGGCCTGGCGAACGTGGACCCCGAGGGGTACGTCCGCCTGTACCAGCTGTGCCGCGCCGGGGACTGGGCCGCGGCCCGCACCGAACAGGAGCGCCTGTGCGGCCTGTTCGGGATGGTGCGGGCCGGGGACCGCAGGCGGATGGGGGAATCCTCGGCGGCCCTGGGGGCGTTCAAGGCCGCGCTGTACCTCCGCGGGGTCATCGACTGCCCCGCGACGGCCGAGCCTCAAGTGGGGTTGTCGGTGGCGGAGGTCGCCGAGGTGGGGAAGTTCCTGGCGGGGGCGGGGCTGCTGTAGGACGCCTACACGCCCCCGGGCGTCACCATCCCGGACTCGTACGCCACGATCACCAACTGCGCCCGGTCCCGCGCCCCCAACTTCCCCATGATCCGGCTGACATGAGTCTTCGCGGTGAGCGGGCTCAGCCCCAACGCCTCCCCGATCTCGGCGTTGTTGAGCCCCCGCCCCACCAGCGTCAGCACTTCCCGCTCCCGCTCGGACAGGCACTCCGGCCCACCCGACACCGGCGTCGCCGCGGTCGGGCTGCTCAGCAGACGCGCGATCAACCGCGCGGTCGGCCCGGGTGACAGCAGCGACTCCCCCGCCGCCACCGTCCGGATGGCCTCCAGCAGCTCCGCCGGCCTCGTGTCCTTCACCAGGAACCCGGACGCCCCCGCCCGGAGCGCCTCCACGATGTTCTCGTCCGTGTCGTACGTCGTGAGGACCAGCACCTTCACCCCGGCCAGGTCGGGGTCCGCCGCGATCAGCCGGGTCGCCTCGATGCCGTCGAGGTCCGGCATCCGGATGTCCATCACGATCAGGTCGGCACACGCGCCCCGGGCCAGTTCCACCGCCTCCCGGCCGGTACCGGCCTCGCCCACGACCTCCATGTCCCCCGCCGACTCGACGAGCATCGCGAACGCGGCCCGTACGAGCGTCTGGTCGTCCGCAAGCAGTACGCGGATCGTCATCCGGCCCCCTCCAGAGCACCCCGCAGCGGCAGCACCGCCGTCACCTCGAAACCGCCCCCGGCCCGCGGCCCCGCGTCGAGTGTGCCACCCACGCTGCGGGCCCTCTCCCGCATCCCGACCAGCCCGAATCCGCCGCCGTCCGAAGAACCGCCGGCACCCGTGTCCCCCGCCCCGTCGTCCGTGACCGCCAGCCGCAGGGCGCCCTGCTCCTCGTACACCTCCACCCGTACCACCGGCTCCGCCCCCGCGTGCCGCACCGCGTTGGTCAGTGCCTCCTGGACGATGCGGTAGGCCGCTGCCCCCACGGCGGGCGGGGTCGTCTCGCCCGTCCGTACCGTCTGGGTGACCCGCGCGCCCGCCAGCCGTGCCGCCTCCACCAGGTCGGGGACGCCGTCGAGGCCGGGCAGCGGGCCGCGCGTCTCCCCGGCGGCGCCCTGTTCGCGCAGCACCTCCAGCGTCGTGCGCAGTTCGCCGCGGGCGGTGCGGCAGGTGTCGGCGATGTCGTTGAGTGCCTTGGCGATCGTCTCCCGGTCCAGGCGCTCGGGGTCGGCGGCCAGGACGTGCGCGGCCACCGAGGTCTGGACGCCGATGAGGGTGATGGTGTGGGCGAGGAGGTCGTGCAGGTCGCGGGCGACCCGCAGGCGCTCCTCCGCGACCCGGCGCCGCGCCTCCTCCTCGCGGGTGCGTTCGGCCCGCTCGGCGCGTTCGACGAGGGAGGCGACGTACTGGCGGTAGTAGCGGACGTCGATGCCGATGAAGAGGACGGCCAGCACCCAGCCGTAGATGCGCACCAGGTCGGAGGCCTGTTTGTGGTCGCCGAAGGTGAGCATCACGGTCAGGGAGACGGCGAGGCCCGCGGCGCCGACCAGGATCGAGCGGGCGGGGCGCTGGGTGACGGTGACCGTGTAGAGCGCGACGAGCGAGGCGGGGACGGGTGCGCCGTGGTTGTTGTCGAGGGCGTGGTAGGGGATGACGAGCACCACCACCGCGGCCAGCACCAGCAGCGGCCGCCGCCGGCGCCACACCAGCGGCACGTGGGCGGCGAGGAGAAGGGTCCAGCCCAGGGCGTCCGGGTGGCGGAGCGTGTCGGTGAAGGCCGCCAGGACCGCGGCGAGGCCGGCGAGGACGGCCGCCAGCACCGCGTCGTTGCGGGTGGCGTGCGGCGCGGTCCTGGGGTCGCGGGTGAGCGTCGCCGTGACGCGTTCGCCGAGGCGTGGCCGCACCGGGGTCGTGGTGGGGTGCATGGGGGTCATCCTCCGACGGGACGGCGCCCCTCCGGGAGAGGAGGGGCGCCGGTCGGTTCCGTTCAGTGCGTCACCGCCACTACGGGCTCCGGCTCCTTCGGCGGGGCCGGCGGCCCGGGGTCGCGGGACAGGGCGCCCGGCCACCACACCTTGCGGCGCAGTGCGACGGCGGCGCTGGTCACCAGGTAGGTGCGGACCAGGAAGGTGTCGAGCAGGACGCCGACGGCGATGACGAAGCCGAGCTCGACGAGGCTGACCAGCGGCATGTTGGTGAGCACCGCGAAGGTCGCGGCGAGGACCAGGCCGGCGGAGGCGATGACGCCGCCGGTCGTGCGCAGCGCGGTCAGCGCCGCCGCCACCGGTTCGGTGCCGTTCAGCGACTCCTCCCGCATCCGGTGCATCAGGAAGATGCCGTAGTCGACGCCGAGTGCCACCAGGAAGACGAAGGACAGCAGGCCGAGCCCCGGGTCCGTGCCCTCGAAGCCGAAGACCGGCCCGAAGACCAGCCCGCCGATGCCGAGCGCAGCGCCCCACACCGCGACCACCGCGCCGACCAGGATCAGCGGCGCGACCAGCGACCGCAGCAGCGCGACCAGGATCAGCAGGACGGAGACGAGGACGAGCGGTACGACGATCATGCGGTCACGGGCGTTGGTGTCGGCGAGGTCGAGCTGCTGGGCGCTGGCGCCGCCGACCAGCGCGTCGTCGAGGCGGTCGCGCAGGGCCTCGATGGTCGCCGTCTCGCCCGCCGACTGGGGTGCGGCGGTCGTGGTGACCGAGATCTCCGTCCAGCCGTCCCCGCTGCGCCCGCGCTCCGCCGAGGCGACACCCCGGGTGTCCCGGACCTCGCCGAGCACGGTGTCGGCCCGGTCGGTGGGGGCGAGGACGGTGAGCGGCTGGGTGCCCTGCTCGGGGTAGGCCTCGGCCAGGGTTTCCATGGCGGCGACCGCGTCAGGCTTCGTGGTGAAGGAGTCCTCCTGCTTGAGGGCGCCGGGCAGGTTCAGCACCCCGAGCGCCAGCGCTCCCAGCAGGACCGCGCCGGAGGCGAGGACGGCCAGGGGCCGCCGCTCGGCGGAGCTGCCCATCGCCGCGAACAGCGACCGGCGGGCCTTGGGCGTGCTGCCGTAGCGCGGCACGAGCGGCCAGAAGACGCGGCGGCCGAGCAGCACCAGAACCGCGGGCAGCAGGGTCAGCATGGCGGCCAGCGCGCACAGGATGCCGACCGTGCCGAGCGGCCCCATGCCGCGGCTGGAGTTGAGATCGGCGGCGAGCAGGCACAGCAGGCCCGCCGCGACCGTGCCGGAGGACGCCAGCACCGCGGGGCCGCAGCCCTTGAGCGCGGCGGCCATCGCGTCGTACGGCCGCTCGAAGCGCCGCAGCTCCTCGCGGTACCGGGAGACGAGCAGCAGTGCGTAGTCGGTGCCCGCGCCGAACACGAGGATCGTCATGATGCCGGAGCTCGCGCCGGTCACGGCGGTGCCGAACGCCTGGTGGACGCCGTAGGCCACGCCCATCGACAGATAGTCGGCGAGGCCGGCGACGACGAGGGGCACCAGCCACAGGACCGGGCTGCGGTAGATCAGGATCAGCAGCAGCGCGACGACCCCGGCCGTGGTGTAGAGCAGCGGCCCGCCGAGCGCGTTGTAGACCTCGGCGGCGTCGGTCTGGAGCGCCCCCGCGCCGCCCACGTCGACGCTCAGACCGCCCTCGCCGTGCGCGATGTCCCGTACGTCGTCGACGAGCGCGTCGCGGGCCTTCTCGTCGGTGCCCGGCTCGGTGCTCGCCACCGGGTACATCAGGGTGGTGCCGTCCTTGGAGGGGACGCCCTGAGGCCTGCCGGTGAGCTGGTGCGCCCCGGCGATCCGCTCGATCTGCCGGGCGGCGGTGGCCTTGTCGGCGGCGGTCAGTCCGCTGTCGCGGTGGTAGACGACGACCATCTCGGTGGCCTCGCCACCCGGCAGCCGGTCCTGGATCCTGGCGACCTGCGTCGAGTCGGCGCTCGCGGGCAGATAGTCGACGGCCCGGTCGTGCTGGACGTCGGCGAGCTTCGAGGCGAACGGCGAGGCGATCGCCAGCACGGCGATCCACAGCCCGAGCAGCACCCAGGGCACGGCACGCCGTCGTCGTGCGGATGTCCTTGCGGCCCCCATCGACGGGCCTCCCTCCGGTCGGATGTCTGGGTCGTGTCCAGACTCCCGGCGCGGGGACCTCGAATCGTCGCGCGGAAGGGCGAGTTGGGGGTTACTACGCAGGGCGGTACGGGCCCCCGATTACTCCCTGGGGAGTACTGCGGGGCTTACGACGGTGTCCGCGCCGCGGCCAGCAGCCGCGTGACGTCGTCGGCGCAGATGGTGAGGGCGGCGCCGACCGTGGCCAGCGCATCGCGCTCGGCGGGGGTGTAGGGCCCGTCGGCCAGGGCGATCCGGGCGCCCTGGAGCAGGATCGACTCCCGCCCGGCCGGTGCCAGATGCGGTGCCAGCGGGTCCAGCGCCTCGTGCAGCTCTATCGCCAGCCCCGCCCCGCAGGGCTCGCCGAAGACCCGCCCGGTGTCGGCGGCCAGCGCCTCCACCAGCGCGCCGAGCTGGTCCTCCGTGCAGTCGTCGAACCCGGCGGCGCGGACCGTGGCGGCGGCCGCCTCCAGCGCCGTACGCGAACAGGTGCCGCCCGCGGCGAGGACCGCGAGGGCGACGGTGTGGACGGCGTCGCGGAGCATCGCGGAGAAGCGGGTGGTGGTCGGATGGTCGAGGACGTCGGTGCCGAAGTGGCGGCAGCAGGCCGCGCATTCGACGACCGGCCCGGTCTCACCGCGCGGCAGCACCGGAACACCGAGGAGGGTGAAGCGGCGGCGGCCGGTCAGCCGCTGGTAGTTGCGGTCCCCGCCGCAGCCTGGGCAGAAGAACTCCCCGTCGCCCACGGGCGTCCATGCGGTACGCGTGCCCAGCATGCGCGCAGGCCTGACGACACGGTCGTTTCGTCCCCGTCCTGGCAGCACGTCACACCTCCGCGTAACCGCACGGCAACATCGCCGCGCTGGCGTGATGTTAGCCACATCGGAGACCCCCAGTCAGCACCCTGGACGAGACCTTTCCGTGACCTCCACGAGGAGATGGCCGAAAACAAACGGGCCCCGCCCGCTGGACGACAGCGGACGGGGACCTGGAAACGCCGGCGGGGAAGATGGCCTAGGGGCGCGGGGAACTGCGCGACCAGCCACAACGGCGCCGCACCCGCCACACCACCCCGCGAGGCACCCTCTTAGCGCGCAGCCCTGTTCACGGCAGACACAACCGCCTTGAGCGACGCTCGCGTCGTGTTCGCATCGATCCCGATCCCCCACAGCACCTTGCCGTCGATCGCGCATTCGATGTACGACGCGGCCTGCGCGGACGCACCCTCACTCATCGTGTGCTCCTGGTAGTCCAGCAGCCGGGCGTCGATGTCGACCTTGGCCAGCGCGTCGAAGAAGGCCGAGATCGGACCGTTGCCGGTACCGGTCAGCACGGTGTCGACACCATCCACCGTGGCCTCCACCTTCAGCGTGTCCACGCCGTCCGTGTCGGTGGTCGACTGCCCGTTCTTGACCTGGATCCGACCCCACGGGTTCTCGGGGTTCGGCAGGTACTCGTCCTGGAAGACGGCCCAGATGTCGGACCCGGTGACCTCGCCGCCCTCGGCGTCCGTCTTGGCCTGGATGATCTTCGAGAACTCGATCTGCATCCGGCGCGGCAGGTCCAGCTTGTGGTCGTTCTTCAGGACGTACGCGATACCGCCCTTGCCGGACTGCGAGTTGACGCGGATGACGGCCTCGTACGAACGGCCCACGTCCTTGGGGTCGATCGGCAGGTAGGGCACGGCCCACTCGATGTCGTCCACCGTGACACCCTTGGCGGCCGCGTCGGCCTCCATCGCGTCGAAGCCCTTCTTGATGGCGTCCTGGTGGGAGCCGGAGAAGGACGTGTAGACCAGGTCGCCCACGTACGGGTGGCGCGGGTGGACCTCCATCTGGTTGCAGTACTCCCACACGCGACGGATCTCGTCGATGTCGGAGAAGTCGATCTGCGGGTCGACGCCCTGGGAGAACAGGTTCATGCCCAGGGTGACCAGGTCGACGTTGCCGGTGCGCTCGCCCTGTCCGAACAGACAGCCCTCGACGCGGTCGGCGCCGGCCATCAGCGCCAGCTCGGCCGCCGCCACCGCCGTACCGCGGTCGTTGTGCGGGTGGACGGAGACGCAGACGTACTCGCGGCGCGACAGGTTGCGGCTCATCCACTCGAAGCGGTCCGCGTGCGTGGACGGGGTCGAACGCTCCACCGTGGCGGGCAGGTTGAGGATGATCTCGCGACCCGGGCCCGGCTGGTAGACGTCCATGACCGCCTCGCAGACCTCCAGGGCGAAGTCCAGCTCGGTGTCGGTGAAGATCTCGGGGCTGTACTGGTAGCCGAACTCGGTCTCGGGGCCCAGCAGCTTCTCCGCGTACTCCATGACCAGGCGCGTGCCGTCGACGGCGATCTGCTTGATGTCGTCCTTGGAGCCGCGGAAGACGACCCGGCGGAAGACGGGGGCCGTGGCGTTGTACAGGTGGACGGTCGCGCGCTTGGCGCCCTTCAGGGACTCGACGGTCCGCTCGATCAGGTCCTCGCGGGCCTGGGTCAGTACGGAGATGGTGACGTCGTCCGGGATCGCGCCCGGCTCCTCGATGATCGAGCGGACGAAATCGAAGTCCGTCTGGCCGGAGGCCGGGAAGCCGACCTCGATCTCCTTGTAGCCCATCTTGACCAGCTGGTCGAACATCCGGCGCTTGCGCTCGGGCGACATGGGGTCGATCAGGGCCTGGTTGCCGTCACGCAGGTCGGTGGAGAGCCAGCGGGGCGCGACGGTGATCCGGTTGTCCGGCCACGTGCGGTCCGGGATGTCGACCTGGTCGTACCGGCCGTACTTGTGGATCGGCATGCTGCTGGGCTGCTGGCGGTTCGCCATGATGACTCGGGCTCCTCAGGGTGTCCGGAAGGACGGCCGACGACGCAACGCCAAGCTCCGCGGGGAGGGAGTCGACCTGGACTACAGGCCCTCGCCGCGGCAGCTAAGAAGAAGCAGCCCGAAACGCATGATGCGAAGCATGCTAGCCGAGCCGGTTCGGATGCGGGGCGCTGTATCAGCATGCGGGACCCGGGCGACGAATAACCAGGGAACCGGACAAAAAGTGCGCCACGCCACGTCGTCATACCACTTCGTCACGGAGCGTGCCGCTCCCTGTCCGCATATTTCACCAATCATGGTTGCGGGTAGTGACACCGGAATAACGCAGTGCAAGGGTGCCGGGCATGACGAAGACCAACGGGGGCTTCGAGCCCGTCTTCTGCACCGTCGTACCGCCGCACGTCCTCGACAAGCTGGCCCAGGCCGAGGACCCCGCGCTCGCCGATCCCGCGCGCAAGACCCTGGAGCGCGACGCCTTCGAGCGCACCCACCGCCGTCTGACCACGGTCATCGGCGCCCCGTCCGTCGCCGCGCCGCTCGGCGCGGAGGCCGGCAAGCCGCACCGCACCCTCTACGACGCCAGGCACCGCACCGAGCTGCCCGGCAAGAAGGTCCGCGCCGAGGGCTCGGAACCCGGCAAGGACGCCACGGTCAACCGCGCCTACGCGGGCCTCGGCGCCACCTTCGAGCTGTACCTCAACGCCTACGCACGCGACTCCATCGACGGAAGCGGCCTCCCGCTCGACGCGACGGTCCACTACGACCGGGACTACAACAACGCCTTCTGGAACGGCGAGCAGATGGTGTTCGGCGACGGGGACGGCGAGATCTTCCTCGACTTCACCATCCCGATCGACGTCATCGGCCACGAACTCACCCACGGCGTCACGCAGTACACCGCCAACCTGACCTACTTCGGCCAGTCCGGCGCGCTCAACGAGTCGATGTCCGACGTCTTCGGCTCCCTCATCAAGCAGTACACCCTCGGCCAGACCGCCGCCGAGGCCGACTGGCTGATCGGCGCGGGCCTGCTCGCCCCGCGCGTCACGGGCAAGGCACTGCGCTCCATGAAGGAGCCGGGCACGGCGTACGACGACGACGTCCTCGGCAAGGACCCGCAGCCCGCGACGATGGACGACTACGTCCGCACCGGCCGCGACAACGGCGGCGTCCACATCAACTCCGGCATCCCCAACCACGCGTTCTACATCGTCGCCACCACCCTCGGCGGCCACGCCTGGGAGCGGGCGGGGCAGATCTGGTACGACGTGCTGACCGGCGGGCAGCTGAAGAAGGACGCGCTGTTCACGGACTTCGCGACGCTGACGGTGGCGGCGGCCAAGGCCCGCTACCAGGAGGGCGAGGAACTCCAGGCCGTGCTGAAGGCGTGGGAGCAGGTCGGGGTGCGCACGGCGTAAATCCGTACTACACACGGTCCCATGCGTATTCGAGTGAGGCGCACGGGCGGATTCGCGGGCATCGAGCGCAGCGCCGAGGTGGACACCTCGGGGCGGCCCGACGCACCCGAATGGCGAGCCCTGGCCGAGAAGGCGGTCTCCGACGGGCGGCACATCCCGCCCGTCGGGGTCCCCGACGGGTTCAGCTACGAGATCACGGTGGACGGGAGGACGGTCTACGCGGCCGACCCCCGGCTCACCGAGGAGCAGCGGGAGCTGATCTCGCGGGTCCTGAAGGAAGGAGCGTAACGGGCAGTTCACGCTGGGGCGTTGACTTCCCTTACCGCCGGTAAGGATGATCCCGCCCATGGCGACCAACGCGATACCCGAGTTTCCGGCCGGCTTCCTCTGGGGCGTCTCGACCTCGGCCCATCAGATCGAGGGCGCGACGGAGCTGCGCGAGCCCTCCGTGTGGGACGCGTTCACCGCCGAGCCGGGCCGGGTGAAGGACGGCTCGACGGCGGCGACGGCCTGCGACCACTACCACCGCTACCGCGAGGACGTGGCGCTCCTGGCCGACCTGGGCGTGGACGCGTACCGCTTCTCGGTCTCCTGGCCGAGGGTGAACGCCCCCGGCGGCCTGGACTTCTACGACCGGCTGGTCGACGAGCTCTGCGCGGCGGGCGTCCGCCCGGTCCCGACCCTGTTCCACTGGGACCTGCCGGTCGGCCTCGACTGGCTGGAGCGGGACACAGCGGCGCGTTTCGCGGAGTACGTCGCGGTCGTCGCCGAGCGGCTCGGTGACCGGGTGCAGAAGTGGATCACGATCAACGAGCCCGCCGAACACACCCTGTTCGGTCATGCGCTGGGCGCCCACGCCCCCGGCAAGCGGCTGATGTTCGACGCGCTGCCGGTCGCCCACCATCTGCTCCTCGCCCACGGTCTCGGCGTCCAGGCCCTGCGCGCCTCCGGCGCCGCGGACATCGGCATCGCCAACTCCCACGGCCCGACCTGGCCCGCCTCGCAGGAGCAGCCGGACCTGGAGGCGGCGGCGTTCTACGACCTGCTGCTCAACCGGCTGTTCGCCGAGCCGATCCTGCTGGGCGAATACCCGGACGGGCTGGGCGACCTGATGCCGGGCGACGTGGCGTCAGACCTCAAGGTCATCTCCGAGCCGCTGGACTTCTACGGCGTCAACTACTACGCGCCGACCAAGGTGGGCGCCCCGCAGGGCGAGGACATCGAGTTCGGCGGGCTGACGATCCCGGCCGAACTCCCCTTCTCCGTCCAGGAGATCGAGGACGTCCCGGTCACGGACTTCGGCTGGCCGGTGGTCCCGGAGGCCCTGACGGAACTCCTGACGACCTTCCACACCCGCTACGGCGACCGGCTCCCGCCCGTGGTCATCACGGAGAACGGCTGCTCGTACGAGGGCCTGCACGACCGCGCCAGGATCGACTACCTCGACAGCCATGTGCGCGCGCTGCACCGGGCGGTGGAGGCGGGCGTCGACGTCCGGGGCTACTTCGTGTGGTCGCTGATGGACAACTTCGAGTGGGCCGAGGGCTATGCGCAGCGGTTCGGCCTGGTGCACGTGGACTTCACGACGCAGGAGCGGACCAAGAAGGACTCCTACGCCTGGTACCAGTCCCTGTTGCGGGCCCAGAGGTGACGACGACGGCCCTGGACGAGCCCGTGGAGCGGGTCGGCCGGGGCTGGACGGCGGCCCTCTCGCTCGCCAACGTGGCGATCTGGGTGGGCTGGTACGGCCCGCTGCAGATCCTGCTGGCCCGCCAGGCGGAGGACTTCGCGCCCGGTACCGGCATGTCGAAGGAGACGCTGCTGGCGTGGGTGACGGGCGCCGGCGCGGTGGTGTCCCTGGCCGCCAACCCGTTCTTCGGCGCCCTGTCGGACCGGACGACGGCGCGCTGGGGCCGCCGTACGCCGTGGATCGTGGCCGGAGCGGGCGGCGGGTTCCTGTCCCTGCTCCTGCTCGCGGGCGCGGGCGGGCTGTGGCTGATGACGCTGGGCTGGTGCCTGGTCCAGCTGACCCTGAACGCGTCCTTCGCGGCGGTGACGGCGGCCGTGCCGGACCGGGTACCGCGGCTGCAACGCGGTTCGGTGGGCGGGTGGTTGGGGGCGGCGCAGGTCCTGGGCGCGGTGGCCGGTACGGGGCTGGCGACGGCGGCGGGCGGGATCGCGGCGGGGTATGCGGCGTGCGCGGTGTTCGCGCTGGCGGGCGTCCTGCCGTACGTGCTCCGGTATCCGGACCTGCGGCTGCCGGCGGCGGACCGTCCGCCGTGGCACGGCCGCTCCTTCGCCCGCGGATTCTGGTTGAGCCCCCGCCGCTACCCGGACTTCGGCTGGGCCTGGCTGACCCGGTTCCTGATCAACCTCAGCAACGCGCTGGTGATCCTCTACCTCCTCTACTACCTCCGGGACCGCCTCCACCACGACGACCCGGAGCAGGGCGTCCTGATCCTCACCGCGGTGAACAGCGTGACGCTGCTGGGCACGGTGGTGGTCGGCGGGGTGTGGTCGGACCGGGTGGGCCGCCGCAAACCGTTCGTGCGCTGGTCCGGGGCGCTGATGGCGGCGGCCACGGCGCTGCTCGCGGCCTGGCAGACCTGGACCGGCGCGATCGTGGTGGCGGCGCTGCTGGGTCTGGCCCTCGGGGTGTTCATGTCGGTCGACTTCGCGCTGATGACGGACGTCCTGCCGAAGGCCCTGGACCGCGGCAAGGACCTCGGCGTCATCAACGTCGCCAACGCCCTCCCCCAGGTCGCCGCCCCCGCCGTGGCCGCGCCGATCGTGACGCACCTCGGCGGCTACCGGGTGCTGTATCTGGTCGCGGCGGTGATCGGGTTGGCGGGGGCGGTGTTCGTCGACCGGATAAGGGGCGTGGACTAGAGCGCCCCCGTCACAGCGCTCCGGCGTCCCTGGCCGCGTAGACCGACGGATACACCGGCCGGTACCCCAGCTCCCTTCGGATCCGTTCCGTCGACATGAGCACCAGCCACGGGTCGGGGTCGGTCCGCTCGTGCAGCTCCGGCGGGACCTCGGCGCCGTTCAGCTGGTGCAGCTCCACCGCCGTGACGGGGGCGTCGTCGGCGATGTTGTAGATCCGGCCCGCGATGCCCGGTGCGTGCAGGATGCGCAGCAGGCCCTGGGCGACGTCCACGTGGTGGCCCATGTGCAGGCGCTGGGTGGCCGCCCAGTGCTTGGCCCACATCAGGGACTGGGCGAGATGGGGGTCGCCCTCGCCGTACACGAAGGGGAGGCGGGCGACGCGTACGTCCAGCCCGTCCATCGCGAGCAGTTCCCGCTCCGCCCGCGCCTTGGACTCGGGGTAGGCGCCCCACATCCCCCCGCCGGGCCGGCTCTCGTCGTCCTCGGTCAGCGGACGCCCGCGTCCGGTGCCGTACACCAGGCCGGTGCTGACCTGCACGAACCGCCCCACCCCGGCCGCGAGCGCGGCCCGCCCCAGCTGCACTGCGGCGTCGTGGTTGACGGCCCGGCACTCCTCGTCCGGTACGCCGCGGAAGGCGGCCGCGACGTTCACGACCACGTCCACGCCGGCGACCGCCTTGCCGAGCGCCTCGGCGTCCCGCAGATCGCCGACCACGACCTCGGCGCCCAGCTCGGCGAAGGGTTCCCCGCGGCCGGCGTCCCGCACGAGCACCCGCACCCTCTCGCCCGGCCGGGCCTGGGCCAGCAGCCGGGGCACGAACCGTCGGCCGACCTGCCCGGTCGTCCCTGTCACCAACGTCAGCATCTTTGTGCTCCTCTCGTCGGTGACCAGCCTCGGCCGGGTTCGTGGCGTGCGGGAGAGACCTCTCGATCGGGGGACCGGCAGTCCCTGGATAAGGAGAGCGCGGTGCCGCAGGCTGGAGGGGTGAACCGACCCGAACTGGCGGACTTCCTACGCCGTGGCCGCGCCCGCCTGACCCCGTCGGACGTGGGCCTGACGCCGGGGGCGAGGCGCCGTACGCCCGGCCTGCGGCGGGAGGAGGTGGCGTCGCTCGCGGGCATGTCCGTGGACTACTACACGCGCCTGGAACAGTCCCGCGGCCCGCGCCCGTCCCGCCAGATGCTGACGGCACTGGCGCGGGCGCTGCGCCTCACGGACGTCGAGCAGGACCACCTGTTCCACCTGGTGGGCGAGGAACCCCCACGCCGGGAGACGGCGTCGGCGCACGTCCGCCCCGGCCTGCTGCTCATCCTCGACCGGCTGCACGACACCCCGGCGCAGGTGGTGAACGACTGCGGTGAGGTGCTGGCCCAGAACGCGATGGCGAAGGCGCTGGTGGGTGACGTGATGTCCCGGCCGCGCCGGGACCGCAACCTGGTCCGGCGGTTCTTCCTGGACCCGGCCGCGCGGACGCTCTTCCCCGAGGAGGACCTGGCGGATCACGCCCGCACCCAGGTCGCCACCCTGCGTGCGGTGGCCGCGGCCCGCCCCGACGACCCGGAACCGGCCGCGCTGGTGGCCGAACTCCGCGACCTGAGCGCCGAGTTCGCCCTGCTGTGGGACGAGCACGAGGTGACCCAGCGCGACAAGGCCACGAAGCGTTTCGTGCACCCCGTGGTGGGCCTGCTGGAACTCGACTGCGAGGTCATGGTCAGCCACGAACACCACCACCTCCTGGTCGTCCACACAGCCCGCCCGGGAACAGAGGCGTACGAACGCCTGGAGCTGCTGCGGGTGGTGGGCCTGCAGGACCTCACCCCCCAGCGGACAACCCCCTAGAACCCCAGCTTCCGCAACTGCCGAGGATCCCGCTGCCAGTCCTTCGCCACCTTCACATGGAGGTCCAGGAACACCGGCGTGCCAAGCAGTGCCTCGATCTGCTTGCGGCTCTTGATGCCGACCTCCTTCAGGCGCTTGCCCTTGGGGCCGATGATGATGCCCTTCTGGCTGGGGCGCTCGATGTAGACGAAGGCGTGGATGTCGAGGAGGGGCTTGTCGGCGGGGCGGTCCTCGCGGGGGAGCATCTCCTCCACCACGACCGCGATGGAGTGCGGCAGCTCGTCGCGCACGCCCTCCAGCGCGGCCTCGCGGATCAGCTCCGCGATCATGACCTGCTCCGGCTCGTCGGTGAGGTCACCCTCGGGGTAGAGGGCCGGCCCCTCGGGGAGCAGCGGGACCAGCAGGTCGGCCAGCAGGTCCACCTGCTTGTTCGCCGTCGCCGACACCGGCACGATCTGCGCCCACTCGATCCCCAGCTCCTTGCCCAGCTGGTCGATCGCGATCAGCTGCTCGGCGAGGGCCTTGGAGTCGACGAGGTCCGTCTTCGTGACGATCGCTACCTTCGGCGACTTCTTGATCCCGGCGAGCTCCTTCGCGATGAAGCGGTCACCGGGCCCGATCTTCTCGTTCGCCGGCAGGCAGAAGCCGATCACGTCGACCTCGGCCCAGGTCGTGCGCACGATGTCGTTCAGCCGCTCCCCCAGCAGGGTCCGCGGCTTGTGCAGCCCCGGGGTGTCCACCAGGATCAGCTGGGCGTCCTCCCGGTGCACGATCCCGCGCACGGTGTGCCGCGTCGTCTGCGGCTGGTTGGCCGTGATCGCCACCTTCTGCCCGACCAGAGCGTTCGTGAGGGTGGACTTGCCCGCGTTGGGGCGGCCCACGAAGCAGGCGAAGCCGGCGCGATGGGGAGCCCCGGTCGGCTCAGACGGCTCGGATGACTGACTGCGAACGCTCATGGCGCCCATTCTCCCTGATCCACAGACCCCCGCCGCACAACAGACCGATCACCGCCCCACACGTGAGCTTTCGGAAACCCTCACGCAATGAAACCTCGGCGAAACACACCCGTACGCAAGCGGAAACGCACGCCGGTGAACCTCTGACGAGCCCCCACACCGTTGGAGACGACCGTGACCCTAGCCGCGCAAGGCATCGACACCGGCGACACCGCCTGGCTGCTCGCCGCCACCGCCCTCGTCCTGCTGATGACCCCGGGTCTGGCCCTGTTCTACGGCGGCATGGTCCGCACGAAGAGCGTCCTCAACATGCTGATGATGAGCTTCGTCTCGATCGCGCTGGTGACGGTGGTGTGGCTGGCCGCCGGCTACTCCCTCGCCTTCGGCGACGACACCTTCTCGGGCCTCATCGGCGGCCTCGACCACGCCGGCATGAAGGGCCTCGGCCCCGACAGCGTCCAGGGCACGGTCCCCACCCTCCTCTTCGCCACCTTCCAGCTCACCTTCGCGATCATCACGGCGGCCCTGATCAGCGGCGCGATCGCGGACCGCGCGAAGTTCGGTGCGTGGCTGGTGTTCGTGCCGGTCTGGGCGCTGCTCGTATACGTTCCCGTCACCCACTGGGTCTGGGGCCCGGGTGGCTGGATCCTCGACAAGCTCGGCGCACTGGACTTCGCGGGCGGTCTGCCCGTCGAGATCACCTCCGGCGCCTCGGGCCTGGCCCTCGCACTGGTCCTCGGCCCCCGTCTGGGCTTCAAGAAAGATGCCATGCGCCCGCACAACCTCCCCATGGTCGTGCTCGGCGCCGGTCTCCTCTGGTTCGGCTGGTTCGGCTTCAACGCGGGCTCGGCGCTGGGAGCCAATGGACTGGCGGCCGCGGCCTTCCTCAACACCCTCGCCGCCGGCTGCACGGGCCTGCTCGGCTGGCTCTTCGTGGAACAGAGGCGCGACGGCCACCCCACCACGCTGGGCGCCGCGTCCGGCGCGGTCGCGGGTCTGGTCGCGATCACCCCGTCCTGCGGCTCGGTCTCCCTCCTCGGCGCCCTCGTGGTCGGCCTCGCCGCGGGCGTGCTCTGCTCCTACGCCGTGAGCTGGAAGTTCAAGCTCAACTACGACGACTCCCTCGACGTCGTCGGCGTCCACCTGGTCGGCGGCATCGTCGGAACCCTCCTCATCGGCGTCTTCGCCGTCGCGGAGATGACGGGCGGCACCGAGGGTCTGCTCTACGGCGGCGGCCTTGCCCAGCTCGGCAAGCAGCTGGTGGCCGTGGTCGCCGTGGGGGCGTACGCCTTCCTGGTGACGTACGGCATCGGCAAGCTGCTCGACAAGGCGATCGGCTTCCGGGCGAGCGAGGAGCAGGAGCACACCGGCCTGGACCTTACGGTGCACGCCGAGACCGCATACGATCACGGCGTCCTGGGCCACGGCGCCCCGGTCAGCGCGTCCTCCGTCCCCTCCGCCCAGAAGGTCAAGAGCCAGGCATGAAGCTCATCACCGCCATCGTCAAGCCCTACCGCCTCGACGAGGTGAAGACCGCCCTCCAGGAGCTGGGCATCCACGGTCTGACCGTGAGCGAGGCCAGCGGCTACGGCCGCCAGCGCGGCCACACCGAGGTGTACCGCGGCGCCGAGTACCAGGTCGACCTGGTCCCGAAGGTCCGGATCGAGGTCGTGGTGGAGGACGCCGACTCCGACGCGGTCATCGACGCGATCGTCAAGGCCGCGCAGACGGGGAAGATCGGGGACGGGAAGGTGTGGGCACTGCCGGTCGAGACGGTCGTACGCGTACGGACGGGCGAACGCGGCCCCGACGCGCTCTGATCACCAGGACTGCCCCCACCGCCACGGCCGCCGCCAGCAGCACCGCCATCAGCCACGGCAGCGCGAGGAAGGAGGCGCCCGCCGACTCGCGGGTGTCCTTCGCGCTCGCCGTGAGCGTCACCTCGCCCCACTCCAGCTGGGGCGCGCCCCGCCACGGCTCGCTCAGCCGGACGCTCTGCCCGGGCAGCAGCTCGGAGGGGACCTTCGTCAGATCGCGGGCGAGCAGCGTACGGCCGAACAGGCCCGTCGCGCGCAGCTCCACCTTCGGGTCGAGGGTGACATTGCCGGTGTTGCGCAGGGTGTACGAGACCGTCGCCGCGCTGTCGCCCAGTCCCGGCACGAGCGGCTGGTGGTGGCTGACCCGGACGTCCGCCACGGAGATCGCGGGGAGGGTCGGCCCGCCGACCCGCAGATAGACGCGGGCGGCCACGGCCCGCTGCACCCCGAGCGCGACCGAGCCGTCGCCCCGGTCGATCCGTTCGTCGAGGGCCACGATGGCTCCCGGGTGGTCACCGGGTTCGGCACCCTCCGGCACCTTCATCGTGAACGGCACGGTCACCTTGCCGTGCGCGGGAACGGTGACCCGGGTCCTCGCGGGCCGCGCCCACACCCCGACGCCCCGCATCTTCTCCGTCACCGTGCGCACGGCGAAGCCGCCGTCGCGGGCGGTGTTGTAGGCGTCGGCGGCGTACAGGCGGAACGTCAGCGGCTTCCCGGTCTTGTTGGCGACGACCACCTTGTCGGTGAGGGTCTGCCCCGGGTCGGCGGAGAGATAGAAGTAGGGACGCGCGGCGACCTTCGAGGCGAGCGGGTACACGGACCAGCTGCCGTTGTCGGCGGCGTGCGCGCAGGGGGTGACGAGGAGGAACAGAAGGCCCAGGACCAGGGCGTGGAACATACGGCGCATGGGTGCGGACCCCCACTTGTACGAGGTGACACGGGCGGGTGCGGACGCCCGTACGGTCAGCTGAGCGTGAGGGTGAGAACGCCGGAGTACGTGCCCGGAGGCGTGAACGCCGGTACGTTCAGGGAGAGTTTGGCGTCGACGGTGAACTCACCGCCGGTGACCGTGCCGTCGGGGGCGGATGCGAGGGTCGCCCCGGCCGCGCCCACGGTGCCGGACGAACCGGCCTGGCAGGTGCTGGGGCTGCCCGCCTTGGTGGTGCAGGCGGGGGTCCAGCTGAGCGCCCCGGCATCGATCTTGGCGCCGGGACCGGTGAAGTCGGTGACCTTGCCGGTCAGGGACCAGCCCGCGACACCGCCGCGGAAGTCCTTGACGCTCACGGTGTTGAGGTCGCCGCCCGAGGCGCCGCCCTTGCCGTAGTCGACCGCGCCCAGGGAGACGGTGTCCCCGGCCTGGGTCATGGACAGGGTGCCCGCCTTCACCGTGGTGCTGATCTTCTGGGCGTTGTCGGGGACGGGTGTGTTGTCGATGACGGTGTAGGCGGCGGGCCCGGCACCGGACTGGTCGCTCCAGCTCGCGCCCTCGTAGGCGACGACGCCGGTGGTGGTCTTGTCGTTCACCACCAGGGACCCGCTGAAGGCTCCGGCCGTGTCCGCCGTCACGGTCGCGGTGTCCGCGGTCTGGCTGGAACCGGAGCGTCCGGCGAGGGTGACGGTGGCGCCCGGGGTGAAGTGGCTGCCGTTGACGGTGACGCTGTCACCGGGGTTCCCGGAGGCCGAACCGAGCGTGATGGCACGGGTGTTGGGCTGGGTGGCCGGACTCGCGGTGATCGTCTCGGAGACGGGCGCGGGCGGGCTGATGACGGTGCAGGGGGTGTCCAGCTCCAGGATGTAGCTGGTGTGGATGTTGTAGTCGCCGGGCGAGAGCGTGATGGCTCCGGCGGTGGTGACGGTGAAGGTACCGGTCATGCTGAACGACGGGAAGGGCGCGTTGCCGGCCACCGGATCGTTCTTCTTGGGCCC
Source organism: Streptomyces sp. NPDC057280 (assembly GCF_042668605.1). NCBI lineage: Bacteria > Bacillati > Actinomycetota > Actinomycetes > Kitasatosporales > Streptomycetaceae > Streptomyces > Streptomyces sp. NPDC057280. The sequence goes on along the minus strand of NZ_JBHUYR010000002.1, from coordinate 633,735 downwards.
GACGACGGTCACGTCCCCGGTCTGCGCCCCGCCGAGGGTGACCTTGCCGGACGGCGTCATGATGTCGGCCGGGAGGCTGATGGCGGTGGGGTTGCTGGCGGCGGGCTTGACCACGGTGTAGGTCACGGTGACGGTGTCGCCGACCTTGGGAGCGGCCTTGTCGACCGTGATGAGCGCGGTCGTGGTGCCGTCGATGGGCGGGATGCCGGCGACGGCGGGCGGGATGCAGTGGGTGGCGAAGTCGACGTTGCCCGCGGCTTCGGCCGGCCCGGCGAGCGCACCGCCGGCGGTGACGGCGAGCGCGGCCGCCCCGAGCAGCGACGCCAGTCGGCGTCTTCGGTTTCTCATGGTTGGTTGCCCCCTCCGAGGGATGCGGGCGCAGCGGCTCTTCTGCGCCGACAGGGGGCATTGATGTGGGGATTGCGTGAGAAGTCAATGGAGCTGCCGCAGTAATCTGACGAACCATCAGTTACTGCGGCAGCTCCGGCATTTGCTCGTACTCAGTCGAACACGAACGGACCCGGCGACTGCGGTGCGGTCGCCGTGCAGGTGATGGTGATCCCGAAGACCGTCATCGTGAGCGAGCCGCCGTAGGCCTCGAGGCTGTCACCCGAGGCCACGGCACCCGGGAGCGGGCCGACCTGCACGGGATCGCCGGCGGCGATGGCCGGGTTCTCGGTGGCGGTGAAGGACGTGGTGCCGCCGGCGGCGTTCACCAGCGTGAGGGTCGAGGTGATCGAGTCCTCGGACAGGGCGATCGGTGCGGTGATGGCCGAGGAGTTGATCGTCATGGTCGCGGCGGTACCGTCCTGGGTGGCGGTGACGGCGGCTTCACCACTGCCGAAGCCGCCGCAGTCGGCGTTGATGGTCGCGCTGCCGGGGGTGACGGCCAGGGCGGCGGGCGCGCACACCAGCCCGGCGACCGCGAGCGCCCCGGTCACCAGTGCCGCACCGGTCGCTGTTCGTTTGCCTCTCATCGGGTTCCCTCTCCCTTCCCCGTTCGGGGGAAGTGCCATGTGGGGATGGACGGGAGATGCCCGAACGGCCCGTCGGCGGGGCGTGGTGCGGGACGCGCCGCGTGGGGGGTGGCGGGGGAAAATCTGACGGGCCGTCGGAACTATCGGTTCCATTGATGCGCGAGAGACTGAAGACGACAAGGTTCAAATTCAGCCGACCCGGAAGTCAGTCGACGGTCACCGTGGAGCGCACCGCTCCGTCCGGCCCCGCCAGCAGCACCGGCGTCCCCGCGCCCCCCAGATCCCGCACCGCGGCGAGATCCGCCGCCGCCGCCGCATCCGCCTCCGTCACCACCGCCGCCGCCTCCAGCGACTTCGCCCCGGAGGCCACCGCCATCGCGACAGCCGTCTGCAGCGCGCTCAGCTGGAGGGAGGCCAGAGCCACCGTCCCCGCGACATACGTACGTCCGGTGTCGTCCCGTACCGCCGCCCCCTCGGGGACCCCGTTGCGTGCCCGCGCGGAACGGGCCAGGGTCACGATCTTGCGGTCCTCGGGATCAAGCGCGCTGTCGGTCATGAGCCGAGGATACGTACCCTCGTCCCGCCACCGGATACATGACCCCCCGCCGCCCCTCCGGGGACGCCAGCCACTCCAGCTTCCCGGCCGTCACCTCGTCCATCGGCGTGTGCAGCACGATCGACAGATCCGGCCGTACCGGCATCTTCAGCACGCTCGCCTCGACGTGCAGCAGCCCGGCCAGCGGATGGTCCAGCTCCTTGCGGATCTGCCCGGCGTCCTCGATGTCCCGCTCCTTCCAGAGCGCGACGAACTCCTCGCTCGCCGCCGACACGTCCGCCAGCACCTGCCGGAACCCCTCGTCGTCGGGCCGCGCGGCCGACGCCGCCCGGAACTGGGCCACGACCGTACGCGCGTTCTCGGCCCAGCTCCTCGAACGGGACCGGTACATCGGGTCGGTGAAGAAGTCGACGAGGCAGTTCTGCGTGATGTCGGGCCGCATCCCGAGGACCATCGCGGCGGCGTCGTTGTAGAGCACGCAGTTGTAGTAGAGGTCCATGATGTGCGCCGGATACGGCATCCACGCGTCGATCATCCGCCGCAGCCCGTCGCACATGTCCCGCCGGCCCGGCTCCACCTCGGGCACCGGCGGGTTGAGCCCGGCGAGGACGTACAGATGACGGCGCTCGGCGCCGCTGAGCCGCAGCACGCGCGCAACGGAGTCCACGACCTGCGGCGACACCGAGATGTCCCGCCCCTGCTCCAGCCACTGGTACCAGGAGGCGCCCACCCCGGCCAGCACGGCGACCTCCTCGCGCCGCAGCCCGGGCGTCCGGCGTCGCGCCCCGCCGTCCGGCAACCCGGCCTCGGCGGGCGAGACCCGGGCCCGCCGGCTCATCAGAAACTCCCGCAGCTCCTGCCGCCGCCGGACAGCCTCCGCCACCACGAACTCGTCCCCCTCGTACCGCCGCCGTTGCCTGGTGGTGCCACCACCAGGACAACTTCCGTCTCCCCACGGCTATTCCACGGCCGCGAGGCTCGTGTCCATGGCGATCGACACCGCATCCACAACCACCGCCGGCACCGAGACCGGCACCGTCCCCGCACCACGGCTCTCGCACCGCGACAAGCTCGTCCTCTTCGTCCTGTGCGCGGCCCAGTTCATGGTCGCCCTGGACTTCTCGGTCCTGAACGTCGCCCTGCCCGTCCTCGGGGCGGACCTCGGCATGAGCCAGTCCGCGCTCCAGTGGGCGGTCACCGCGTTCGCGCTGCCGTCCGGCGGCTTCCTGCTGCTGTTCGGCCGGATCGGCGACCTGTACGGCCGCCGCAGGCTGTTCCTGACCGGCCTCGCCCTGTTCGGCGCGGCCTCGCTCCTGGCGACGTTCGCCTGGGACCCGGCGTCGTTCCTCGCCGGACGCGCGCTGCAAGGGGTGGGCGCGGCGGCCATCGTGCCGACCGGCATGTCCCTGCTCACCACCACCTTCCCCGAGGGCCCGGCCCGCGACCGCGCGCTCGGCATCTCCGGCACCCTGCTGTCCCTCGGCTACACCGTCGGCATGGTGGCGGGCGGCGTCCTCACCGACGCCTTCGGCTGGCGCTCCACGATGGGTCTGCTGACCCTGTTCGCGCTGCTCGTCCTGCCGCTGGCGCCCGGCCTGCTGCCGGAGTCCCGCACCCCGGACCGCCCCCGCCTGGACATCCCCGGCGCGGTCACCGTCACCGGCGGTCTGCTCTCGCTGATCTACGCCCTGTCGACGGCCGCCGACCACGGCTTCGGACGCACGGACGTCGTCATCACCCTGGTGGCGGGCCTCGCCCTCCTGACCGCCTTCGCGGTCGTCGAGTCCCGCAGCGCGGCCCCGCTGGTGTCGCTGCCGATGCTGCGCCGCCGCACGGTGGCGTGGGGCAACCTGGGCGGTCTGGTCACCTTCTCGATGATGTCGACGATCGTCTTCGTGCTCACCCTGTACCTCCAGGAGGTCCTGCACCTGTCGGCGTTCGAGACCGGCCTCGTCTTCGGAGTGCAGGGCGTGCTGTCGGTGGTGGCGGGCGTCTACACGCCGAGGGTCATCGGCCGGCTCGGCGGCGCCCGCCGCACGCTGGTCGTCTCGCTCACCGGCCAGGGCGTCCTGATCGCCGCGCTGCTGGGCCTCGGGGAGTCCAACGCCTCGGTCTGGCTGGCCGTCGCCGCCGTCTCGCTGGCCAGCATGTTCCACCTCGGCGCGATCATCTCGTACGGCCTGACCGTCACCTCGGGCGTGCCGGACGAGGAGCAGGGGCTGGCGACCGGGCTGGTCACCTCGACCCAGCAGGTCGGCATCACGGTCGGCATCCCGCTGCTCGGCGTGCTGGCGACGACCGCCGGTGACCTGCTGACCGGCGTCCGCACGGTCGTCGCGATCGACGCGGCGGTCGTCCTGGCCACCGCCGCGCTGGTCGCGGTGGGCCTGCGGACCCGGCGGTCAGGGACGGTCGAGGCGGAGGCGGTCGGCGCGCGGTAGGCCGGCCACGACCAGGTCGTACGAGTCCTCCACGAGCTCCCGGACCAGCCGGTCCGGGAGCTCGCCGTCGACCGTCACGGTGTTCCAGTGCCGCTTGTTCATGTGGTAGCCGGGGATGATCAGGCCGGGGTGGTCGGCGCGCAGCCGGACCGCGTCCTCCGGGTCGCACTTGAGGTTGACCGTCAGGGGGCGGTTGTCCAGCCAGGACAGGGCGAACATCTTGCCCAGCACCTTGAAGACGGAGATCTCCGGCGAGAAGGGGAAGTCCTCCACGGCCGCGTTGAAGGAGAGGCAGAAGGTGCGCAGCTCCTGCGGGTTCACTCGTCCTCCTTGGGCACCTCTACGGGCTCCACCAGCACGGTCACGATCTTGTTCCGCCGGCCGGCCGCGGCCTCCGCGGTCAGCCGCAGCGCCCGCTCGTCGGGCAGGTCCACGACGGCAGAGGCCCCGGCGATGGGCACGCGCCCCAGCGCCTTCGCGAGGAGTCCGCCGACGGTCTCCACGTCCTCGTCGTCGTACTCGTCGAGGCCGTACAGCTCGCCCAGGTCGGTGATGTCGAGGCGGGCGGTGACCCGGTAGCGGTCGTCGCCCAGCTCCTTGACCGGCGGCAGCTCGCGGTCGTACTCGTCGGTGATCTCGCCGACGATCTCTTCCAGGATGTCCTCGATGGTCACGATGCCGGCGGTGCCGCCGTACTCGTCGATGACGACGGCGACGTGATTGCGGTCGCGCTGCATCTCGCGCAGCAGGTCGCCGGCGTTCTTGGTGTCGGGCACGAACGCGGCGGGCCGCATGGCCGTGGAGACCAGCTCGGACTCGGCGTCCCGGCTGATGTGCGTCTTGCGGACCAGGTCCTTCAGATACACGATGCCGACGATGTCGTCCTCGCTCTCCCCGGTCACCGGTATGCGGGAGAAACCGGAGCGCAGGGCGAGGGTGAGGGCCTGACGGATCGTCTTGTAGCGCTCGATGACGACGAGGTCGGTGCGCGGCACCATCACCTCGCGCACGAGGGTGTCGCCGAGCTCGAAGACGGAATGCACCATGCGGCGCTCGTCGTCCTCGATCAGCGACTCCTTCTCGGCGAGGTCGACGAGCGCGCGCAGCTCCGCCTCGGAGGCGAAGGGGCCGCGGCGGAAGCCCTTGCCGGGGGTGAGCGCGTTGCCGATGAGGATCAGCAGGTTCGGGATCGGGCCCATGATCCGCGCGAGCGGCAGCAGGACGTACGCCGCCGCCGTCGCGGTGTTCAGCGGGTGCTGGCGGCCGATGGTGCGCGGGGAGACGCCGACGGCGACGTACGACACCAGGACCATGACGCCGATCGCGACGAGCAGGGCCTGGGTGGTGCCGGCGAACTCCTTCAGGCAGGCGTACGTGACCATCGCCGCCGCGGCCATCTCGCAGGCGACGCGGACCAGCAGCGCCACGTTGAGATAGCGGGTCGGGTCGGCGGCGACCTGCGCGAGTTTGGCGCTGCCGCGCCGGCCGACGCGGACGGCCTCCTCGGCACGGAAGCTGGAGACGCGTGCGAGGCCCGCCTCCGCGCAGGCGGCGAGCCAGGCGACGACGACCAGGGCGATCGCGCCGGAGACGAGGGGAAGGCTCATGACACGGTCGGGGCCGGCGACGGACCGGTCAGCCCCTTCTCCGCGCGCCAGCCATCGACGATGGCGGCCTGGAGGCCGAACATCTCGGCCTTCTCGTCCGGTTCCTCGTGGTCGTAGCCGAGCAGGTGCAGCACGCCATGGACGGTCAGGAGCTGGAGCTCCTCGTCCATGGAGTGCTGCGTGGGCGCGTCCTCCCCCTGCTTCTTGGCCACTTCGGGACAGAGCACGATGTCGCCGAGCAGCCCCTGCGGGGGCTCCTCGTCGTCCTTGCCGGGCGGCCGCAGCTCGTCCATCGGAAAGGACATGACATCGGTCGGGCCGGGCAGGTCCATCCACTGGATGTGCAGCTGCTCCATGGCGTCGGCGTCCACGACGATCACCGAGAGCTCGGAGAGCGGGTGGATGCGCATCCGCGCGAGTGCGTAGCGGGCGATGTCGAGGATCGCCTGCTCGTCGACCTCGGTTCCGGACTCGTTGTTGACGTCGATCGACATGGTGCTGCGGTGTCTACTTCCCCTTGTGCCCGGCCCTGCCCCGGCCGCCCTTGGTGTCCTTGTGCGTGCCGTTCTCGGTGCCGTGCGTGCTGTCGTACTTCTCGTACGCGTCGACGATACGGCCGACGAGCTTGTGCCGTACGACGTCCTGCGACGACAGGCGGGAGAAATGGACGTCGTCGAGGCCTTCGAGGATGTCCTGGACCTGACGCAGACCCGACTTGGTGCCGTTGGGCAGGTCGACCTGGGTCACGTCACCCGTGATCACGATCTTCGAGTCGAAGCCGAGGCGGGTGAGGAACATCTTCATCTGCTCGGGGGAGGTGTTCTGGGCCTCGTCGAGGATGATGAAGGCGTCGTTGAGCGTACGTCCGCGCATGTATGCCAGCGGGGCGACCTCGATCGTGCCCGCGGCCATCAGGCGCGGGATGGAGTCGGGGTCGAGCATGTCGTGCAGCGCGTCGTACAGCGGGCGGAGGTAGGGGTCGATCTTCTCGTAGAGCGTGCCCGGCAGGAAGCCGAGGCGCTCACCGGCCTCCACCGCGGGACGGGTCAGGATGATGCGGTTGACCTGCTTGGACTGCAGGGCCTGCACCGCCTTGGCCATGGCCAGATAGGTCTTGCCGGTACCGGCGGGGCCGATGCCGAAGACGATGGTGTGCTTGTCGATCGCGTCGACGTACCGCTTCTGGTTCAGGGTCTTGGGGCGGATCGTCCGGCCGCGCGAGGAGAGGATGTTCTGGGTGAGCACCTCGGCCGGGGTCTCCTGGCCGTCGTTGGTGCCGTTCTCGCTCGCTCTGAGCATCGCGATGGAGCGTTCCACTGCGTCCTCCGTCATCGGCTGTCCGGTGCGGAGCACCAGCATCATCTCGTCGAACAGGCGCTGGACGATGGCCACTTCGGCGGCGTCGCCGACCGCGCTGATCTCATTGCCCCGGACATGGATGTCGGCCGCCGGGAAGGCCTTCTCGATCACGCGCAGCAGGGAGTCGCCGGACCCCAGCACGGTCACCATGGGGTGCTGGGCGGGGACGGTGAACTGTGCTCTCGCCTGTCCCTGCGCGGGGGTGCGATCTGTGGGTGTCTGAGTCATGGGCCGGCTCTGTAGGCCTTGCTCGTCCTCCTCGAAACGACTCGCCCGCCACATGGGCGGCCTGGCGATTTCCAGGGTACGCCGGGGGACTGACAACGCCGAAGGGCTTTTCCGCCCGCGGTGACCGCGGGTACGGGCGCCCTCAGTGCCGCCATGAGCCCTGCATACGCCCCCCGCGCGCGTGGGGAGAATGCGCGCCGACACCGCTACGCGCGCACCGGGTTCTCGTCGCGCCAGTCCGGGGAAAGCAGGTCGGCCGTGCTCTTGCGTCTGCCCACGTCCGTGTCCGAGGCACGCCAGTGCCTGTCCGAGGGAGCGATACCCGTCGGCGGCGCCACCCTCCAGTGGGCCGTCTGGCAGCGGGACGGCTTCCCCCGGCAGGCGATGAGTCTGCGCGAGGTGCCGGAGGCCAATGTGCTCGGCGTCGGGGAGCTGGGGGCGGCGGTGCTGCTCCACCGGGTCGACGAGCGGGTGCCGGAGGTGCTGCACCAGGCGGCCTCGCGGGTGGGCACCGGGGCGGTACGCCGTACCGCGACGGTCGGCGGCAACATCGTCGGCAGCACCCTGCGCTGTCTCCTGCCCGCCGCCCTGGTGCTGGACGCCCGCGCCACGGCCCTGGACACGGAGGGCACCTTCGAGACCGACCTCACCGAACTCACGGCGAAGCGCCCCCTCCTGCTGAGCCTGCGCTGGCGCACTCCGCTGGCCAGCACCCACCGCAAGCTCCCGGAGACCGGCGAGCCCCCGCTGGTGATCGCGGCGGCCGTGACACCCGCCGGCGAGTCCAGGCCGCTGCTGCGGGTGGCGGTACGGGACGGCTACGACGTGCTGACCGCGGCGATCCCCTACGACCGGGACCCCGACCGAGCCCTCGACACCCTGTCCAGCACCTCGCTCGGCACCCTGCCCCGAGCGGCACGGGAGGCGGTACGCACCCAGGTCACGGATGTTCTGGGCCGCGCCTCGGCCTGAGATCCTCTTACGCCGACCGCCGGAACCCGATCGTCGGTACCGCTCGTCTCAGCGGCCACGGGCGGGCCTGTTCCGTCGGTACGAGTTCCGCCAGGAAGCCGTACCGCCGCAGGGCCGCGGGGTCCTGGCCCGGCAGTGACTGGACCTTGCGCCACCAGGCGCCGATCTCCGACCAGCCCGGTGCCGACAGGGAGCCGCCGAACTCCTGGACGGAGAGCGCGGCCGTCAGCCCGGCGAAGGCGAGCCGGTCGGCGAGGGGCCAGCCCGCCAGCGTGCCGGTGACGAACCCGGCGACGAAGACGTCACCGGCGCCGGTGGGGTCGAGGGCCTCCACGGCGATGGCGGGCACCTCGGCGGACTCCCCGGTGCGCCGGTCTACCGCGTAGGCGCCCTCCGCGCCGAGGGTGACCACGGCGAGCGGCACATGGTCGAGGAGGGCGTGGGCCGCCTCGCGCGGGCAGGAGGTGCGGGTGTACCGCATGGCCTCCTCGGCGTTGGGCAGGAAGGCCTCGCAGTGTTCGAGGTCGGCGAGGCCCGCCAGGTCCCAGGCGCCGGTGTCGTCCCAGCCGACGTCGGCGAAGACACGGGTGCCCTTGCTCGCGGCCTGCGCGATCCAGGGGGCGCGCTTGCCCGGCACGAGGGAGGCGACGGCGGCACGCGCGCGGGGCGGGCAGTCGGGCGCGGGCTCCTCCGGGGGCGGTTCGTGGCCGTGGGAGACCATCGTCCGCTCGCCCTCGTACGCCATGGAGACGGTGACGGGCGAGTGCCAGCCCGCGACCGTGCGCGACGGCGAGAGGTCGATCCCCTCGCCCTGGGCCAGGGCGTCCCAGCAGTACTCGCCGTAGTGGTCGGAGCCGAAGGCGGCGGCGAGGGACGTCCTGAGCCCCAGCCGGGCGAGCGCGGTGGCCATGTTGGCGACACCGCCGGGGCTCGACCCCATCCCGCGCGCCCAGGACTCGGTCCCGCGCACGGGTGCGGAGTCGAGGCCGGTGAAGATGATGTCGAGGAAGACGGTGCCGGTGAGATAGACGTCCCAAGGGGGGTCGTCGGGGGTGCGCAGCGCGGCGAGCGGGTCGACCTGGGCCTGACCCGGCTCGGCCGCTCCGAGGTGCGACGGTCCCTTTCCGACGGATGCGCTGGACGCGATCACGGGGCGCTCCCTGCGAGTGGTACGGATTCAGCCAGTCTGCACCACACCACTGACAACAGGGGTGTCAACACCGGCCCGTACCCTTCGGCCCCGCCCTACCAGCGCGGCACCCCCGGCGTCACCCACCCCGGTTCCGCGACCCGCATGGCGGCCGCGTCGTCCCGCTCCCGCAGCCCCCCGTCGTCGTCGGCCCACCGCTGATGCAGCGCCCGCAGCCGCTCCCGGTCGACCTCGACGCCCAGCCCCGGCGCGTCGGACACGGCCACCTTCCCGTCCTCGAACACCAGCCGCTCGGTCAGCACGTCCTCCGTCTGCCACGGGTAGTGCGAGTCGCACGCGTGGTGAAGGCCGGGCACGGTGGCCGCCACGTGCGTCATCGCGGCCAGCGAGATCCCCAGATGGGTGTTGGAGTGCATGGACACCCCCACCCCGAAGGTCCGGCAGATCGCGGCGAGTTGCTGTGTGTTCCGCAGGCCGCCCCAGTAGTGGTGATCGGACAGCACCACCTGCACGGCCCCCTTCCCGAACGCCTCCGCGATCTCCGCGAACGTCGTCACGCACATGTTCGTGGCGAGCGGCACCCCGGTCCCGGCGGCCACCTCCGCCATGGCGTCCGTACCGAGCGCGGGATCCTCCAGATACTCCAGAACGTCCCCGAGCTCTTCCGCCACCCGCAGCGAAGTGGCCACGGACCAGGCACCGTTGGGGTCGAGCCGCAGCGGATGTCCGGGAAACGCCTCGGCGAGCGCCCGCACCGCGGCGATCTCCTCGTCCGGCGGGAACACCCCGCCCTTGAGCTTGAACGACGTGAACCCGTACCGCTCCTTGAAGAGCCGGGCCTGCGCCACGACCCCGGCCGGATCGAGGGCGGCCCCCCAGTCGTCCTTCTCGGCGGCGATGCCCGCCGGATGGTCGGCCCACTTGTAGAACAGGTAGGCGCTGTACTCGACGGCGTCCCGCACCTTGCCTCCGAGCAGCGCGTGCACGGGCAGCCCCAGCGCCTTGCCGAGCGCGTCGAGGCAGGCGACCTCGAACCCGGAGACCACGGACAGCCGCAGCTTGTCGGCGGTCTGCACACCGCGCAGCCCACCCACGTCGACCTGCCCGGAGACCCGCGTCTCGGCCACGGCCACCTCGTCGGCGACCGCGAACAGGCCGTTCAGGTCGGTCACCTGACGCCCGATCAGCTTGGTCGCGAACGGCCGCGCCAGTTCCAGGTACTTGGTGTCGCCGTAGGTCTCGCCGAACCCCACCACCCCGTCGGCCGTCTCCACCTCGACGATCAGCCGGGGTGTGTAGGGCTGGTGCACGCCCTGCGTGTTGAGCAGCGGCGGGTCGGCGACGAGGATCGGCGTCAGCCGTACGTCGGCGATCGTGAGACGCACAGAGCGACCCCTCTCCATCTCCCTATGTAGATGATATCCACACATAGAGATGGAGGCTAGATACGCGGACAACAGCCGTCAATGACGCCTCCCCGTCGGATTACGATCGGCACATGTCAGAGACAGCGGGCGTCCGCGAGGTGAAGTCGGCGGCGCGGACGGTCGAGCTGCTGGAACTGCTCGCGGCCCGCGGGGACCGCCCGGCGCGCCTCCAGGAGCTGGCCGACGAGCTCCAGGTCCCCCGCAGCTCGATGTACGCCCTCCTGCAGACCCTGATCTCGCGCGGCTGGGTCCGCACCGACATCACCGGCTCCCTCTACGGCATCGGCATCCACGCCCTGCTGACCGGCACCAGCTACCTCGACTCCGACCCGCGCGTCCGGGTCGTACGGCCGTATCTCGACGAGGCGTCCGACGCGCTGGGCGAGACCATCCACCTGGGCCGGCTCGACGGCCGGGACGTGGCCTATCTGGCGACCCGCGAGTCCCACGAATACCTGCGCACGATCAGCCGCGTCGGCCGCCGCCTCCCCGCCCACGCGGGCGCCCTCGGCAAGGCCCTGCTCGCCGAACACCCCGACGCGGACCTGCCCGAGGGCCCGTACGAGGCGCTCACGTCCCGCACCCGCACGACCCGCGAGGCCCTCACGGCGGACCTCGCCGAGACCCGGGCCCGCGGCTACTCGGTCGACCGCGAGGAAGGCGTCCCCGGCATCGTCGGCTTCGGCTTCGCCCTGCGCTACGACTCCCCCGCCCAGGACGCCATCAGCTGCTCGGTGCCGGTGGCCCGGCTGACGCCGGAGCACGAGGGGCGGATCGTGGCGGTGATGCGGGAGATCAGGGGCAAGATCGAGGCGACGGTACCGGCGGCGGGCGGCGCGACGGTCCACTGGCGTTAAGGCGCCGACCACCGGCCACGGGCGCCACTTCTACCCGCCCTTCCCCACCCCAAACACGAAGTGCCCCACATCACACCCCCCACTCTTCTTCTCGAACCGCGTGCTTGATACAAATTGCCCGCGCGTTCCTGTCCGTCGACGGTCGTCGCCCAACCCCCTTTTCTGAGCCGCTTCTTTCGCATGCCCTGGGAACGCCCGTGTCCGCCCCCCGCTCCACCCTGCCCTGGCCCCTCGTCTCCCTTTTCACGGCCGGGTACCTCGCCCCGTACCTCCTCCCGACCACCGTCGGCAGGCTCGACTCGGGGCTTCCGCTCTCCGCCACCCAGGCGGGCGCCGTCGGCAGCGCGCTGCTGCTGAGTTCGGCCTCGGCGGGCTTCCTGCTCGCCTCCCGCGTCGACCGGTTCGGCCCCCGTCTCCTCGCCCGCGCCGGCCTCGTCCTCGCCGTCCTCGGCTACGGCGGCGCCGCGCTCACCCACACCGTGGGGGCCGTCATCGCGGGCGTGCTCATCGGCGGCTTCGGTTCGGGTACGGCGACGGCGGTGGCCGCCACCGGCATCGCCGCCCAGCCCGACCCCCACCGCACCACGACGCTCGGCCTGCTCGGCGTCTCCGCGCTCGCCGGCGCCGTCTATCTGACGGTCCCGCACCTCGGCCCGGGCCACGGCCAGCCACTGGCGGCGATCGCCCTCACGGCGGCGGCGGTCTGGCCCCTGACCGCCCGCCTCTCCCCCGCCACGGCCCCCCGCCGCACCCGGCAGCAGCCGAAGACCCCCCTCCCGCACCTGCGCGCCGGACTGCTCCTCGCTCTCACCCTGCCGTGCTGGTCCCTCGCCCAGAACGCCCTGTGGGGCGTCAGCGGCCGCATCGGCCTCGACCAGGCCCACCTCACCGAGGCGACCGTCGGCGCGGTCTTCGCGATCGCCCTCGGCGCCGGCCTGCTCGGCGTCATGGGCGCGAGCGCGCTCGGCCCCCGTCTCGGCAGGGCCCTCCCCATCGGCGCGGGCACGGCCCTGATCGCCGCCTGCATCGCTCTGAGCGCCTCCGCGACCGACCTCCCGACGTTCGCGACCGGCGAGATCGCATGGAACACGCTCTACCCGATCGTCCTGTCGTACGTCATCGGCCTGGCCGCCTCCCTGGACCCCAGGGGCCGCTGGGCGGTCCTGGTCGGCTCGGCGTCGTCCCTGGGGACGGCGGCGGGCCCGCTGGCGGGAAGCCTGCTGTCAGCGCAGGCGGGGTTCGGGACGATGGGCCTGGTACTGGCGGCGGGCCTGCTTCTGATCGCCGCCCCGATGACGGCGGTGGCCATGGGCAAGGGAAGGCGCCCCCTGCCGGTGGTGGAGATCCCGGTGGAGGCGCCGTCCTACGACAAGGCAACGGCTGCGTAGAGGCTTTTGCTTTCAGGGGCGCGGGGCTGTATCGATTTGCGGCTCCGCCGCGTGGGCGCGACAAGCCCCCACCGGCCCGCAGCCGAAACTCAGAACCGATACGCCTCCACCTCAGCGAGATACCGAGCCCTCCGCTCCTCATCATGCTCAAGGAAACTCGCCGTGAACGAGTTCCGGGCAAGCTCCCGCAACCGCTCCTCCCCCAGCCCCAGCGCGGAGCGCACCGCATCGAAGTTGTCCCCGGCGTACCCGCCGAAATAGGCGGGGTCGTCGGAGTTCACGGTGCACAGCAACCCCGCGTCCAACATCGCCGGAAGTGGGTGATCCGCAAGCACGTCAACGGTCCGCAACCGCACATTGGACAACGGGCACAGGGTCAGCGGAACCCTGTCCCGCACGAGCCGCTCCACCAGCGCCGGATCCTCCATGCACCGCAGCCCGTGGTCGATCCGCTCCACCCCGAGCACGTCCAGTGCCTCGGTGATGTACTCCGGCGGCCCCTCCTCGCCCGCATGGGCGACCCGTCGCAGCCCGAGCGCGGCGGCCGCCTCGTACACCTCGCGGAACTTCGCCGGCGGATGCCCGACCTCGGCGGAGTCGAGCCCGACGCCGACGATCCGGTCGAGGTACGGCTTCGCGGCCTCCAGGGTCTCCAGGGCGCTCTCCGCGGACTCGTCCCGCAGGAAGCACATGATCAGCTGCGTGGAGACGCCGTGCCGGGCCTCGCTCTCGCCGAGCGCCCGCCACAGCCCCTCCACCACCGTGCCCATGCCCACACCGCGCGCGATGTGCGCCTGCGGGTCGAAGAAGATCTCCGCGTGCCGCACGCCCTGCGCGGCGGCGCGCGCGAGGTAGGCGTTCGCCAGGTCCTCGAAGTCCCGCTCGGTGCGGAGCACGGCCATGAGCTCGTAGTACAGGTTCAGGAAGGACTGCAGGTCCTCGAAGTCGTACGCCTTGCGCAGCTCCTCGGTGTCCGCGTACGGCAGCGGGACGCCGTTGCGCGCGGCCAGCTCAAACGCCAGCTCGGGCTCCAGCGTGCCTTCGATGTGCAGGTGCAGTTCAGCTTTGGGGAGGGGCATCAAAGCATCGTACGGCCGCTTTACCGCCGTTTCGGAACCGGCACCCGCAGCAGGTCGTGCGCCACCGTCAGCTCCCCCTCGAACCCGGCCGCCCGCGCCTGCCGTTCGAACTCGTCGGGCTCGGTGTAGCGCTGGCTGAAGTGGGTGAGGACGAGATGCCGTACGCCGGCGTCCCGGGCGACGGTCGCGGCCTGCCCGGCGGTGAGGTGGCCGTGTTCGACCGCGAGGTGGGTGTCCTCGTCGAGGAACGTGGACTCGATGACGAGCATGTCGCAGCCGTCGGCGAGCGCGTACACGCCGTCGCACAGGCGGGTGTCCATGACGAACGCGAACCGCTGCCCGCGGCGGACCTCGCTGACGTCCGCCAGGGTCACGTCCCCGACCGTGCCCTCGCGCTGGATACGGCCCACGTCCGGCCCCTTGATGCCGTGCGCGGCGAGGCGGTCGGGCAGCATGCGGCGGCCGTCGGGTTCGACGAGGCGGTAGCCGTACGACTCGACGGGGTGGGAGAGCTTGCGGGCCTCCAGCGTGTAGGAGGCGGACCCGCCCAGCGCCCCGTCCTCGCTCACCGGCGCCTGGGTGAGCGCGACCGTCTCCCGGTACGCCGTCGCGTACCGCAGCCGGTCGAAGAAGCGCTGGCCGGACTTCGGGTAGTGGGCGGTGATCTCGTGCGGGACGCGGTCGAGGTTGATGCGCTGGATGACGCCCGCGAGCCCGAGGGAGTGGTCGCCGTGGAAGTGCGTGACGCAGATCCGGTTGAGGTCGTGCGCGGCGACCCCGGCGCGCAGCATCTGGCGCTGGGTGCCCTCGCCCGGGTCGAAGAGGATGCCCTCGCCGTCCCAGCGCAGGAGGTAGCCGTTGTGGTTGCGGTGCCGGGTGGGGACCTGGCTGGCGGTGCCGAGGACCACCAATTCACGTACGGACACGGTGACTTACCCGGGGGGCCATTCGAGGCCGCGGCCGCCGAGGACGTGCGCGTGCGCGTGCCAGACGGTCTGTCCCGCGCCGGCGCCCGTGTTGAAGACGATGCGGTAGCTCTCCAGCTTCTCCTCGTCGGCGACGGTCTGCGCCTCGCGCAGCACGTCGGCGGCGATGGCCGGCTCCGCGACGGCGAGGGCGGCGGCGTTCTCGTAGTGCGCCTTGGGGATGACCAGGACATGCGTCGGCGCCTGGGGGTTGATGTCCCGGAAGGCGACGGTGGTGTCCGACTCGCGGACGATCGTGGCCGGGATCTGGCCCTCGACGATCTTGCAGAACAGGCAGTCGGCCTGCGGCTCCCCTGGCATGGTCTCCCTTTCGGCCTACGGTCTCGGGGGCATCGTATCGAGCAGGTCAGGGAAGCGACGGAGGCTCCTTCGCCGGATTCGTCTCCAGCGCCTCCAGCGCGATCCTTATGGCCTCGTCCAGTTGGACGTCCCTGCCCGCCCCGTGGTCCTGCGGGCGCTGGACGACCTCGACGTCCGGGTCCACGCCGTGGTTCTCCACGCCCCACCCGTAACCCTCCAGCCAGAAGGCGTACTTGGGCTGGGTGACGAGCGTGTCGTCGACGAGGTGGTAGCGGCTGTCGATGCCGACGACACCGCCCCAGGTGCGGGTGCCGACGACGGGGCCGATGCCGAGGGCCTTGACGGCCGCGTTGACGATGTCGCCGTCCGAACCGGAGAACTCGTTGGCGACGGCGACGACCGGGCCGCGCGGGGCGTCCTGCGGGTAGCTGTAGGGGCGCATGCCGCGCGGGCTGGCCCAGCCGACGATCCTGCGGGCCAGCTTCTCCACCACCAGCTGGGAGGTGTGGCCGCCGCGGTTCTCGCGGACGTCGACGACGAGCCCCTCGCGGGCCACCTCGACACGCAGGTCGCGGTGGATCTGGGCCCAGCCGGGGGCCTGCATGTCGGGGACGTGGAGGTAGCCGAGACGGCCGCCGGAGCGTTCGTGGACGTAGGCGCGGCGGTCGGTGACCCAGGCGTGATAGCGCAGCGGCTCCTCGTTGGCGACCGGGACGACGACCGCGTGCCGTGCCTCGCCGCCGCCCGACGGGGAGATGGTCAGTTCGATCGCCTTGCCCGCCGTACCGACGAGCAGCGGTGCCGGGCCCGTCACCGGGTCGACCGGACGGCCCGCGATCGCCACGATCGCGTCCCCGGCGCGGACCGCGACGCCGGGCGCGGCGAGCGGGGAACGGGCGTCGGGGTCGGAGGTCTCCGAGGGCAGGATGCGGTCGATGCGCCAACTGCCGTCCGGGTGGCGGGAGATGTCGGCGCCGAGGAGGCCCTGCCGGGCGCCGCTGCCGTAGCCGCCGCGCGGGACGACGTAGGCGTGCGAGGTGCCCAGCTCGCCCTGGACCTCCCAGAGGAGGTCGACGAGGTCGTCGTGGGTGGCGACGCGGTCGAGGACGGGACGGTAGCGGTCGAGGACACCGTCCCAGTCGGTGCCGCCGAGGTCGGGGCGCCAGAAGTGGTCGCGCATGATGCGGCCGGTCTCGTCGTACATCTGCCGCCACTCGGCCGCCGGGTCGATGGTCTGCCGGATCCGGGTGAGGTCGACGGTGATGTTGGTGTCGCTGTCGTCGTCGTTCGCGGCGCGGCGGTCGCTCGGTACGACCTTCAGCCGGCCGTCGGTCCTCAGCAGGACCCGCTTGCCGTCGCCGCTGACGGTGAAGTCCTCGGCGTCGGCGGCCAGATGCTCGACGCGCTGCTGGACGAGGTCGAAGCGCTCCAGTTCGGTCTTGGGGTCGGGCGCGTCGGGCGTGGCCCGGGAGGCGCCCAGCACTCCGCGCACCGGGTGCCGGAGCCACAGCACGCCGTCCTTCGCGGCCCGCAGGTCGGAGTAGCGGGCGGCCTCCACCGGGAACGGCACGATCCGGTCGGCGAGGCCTTCGAGGTCGATCCGGGTGGCCGGGGCGCCCTCGCTGTCCGGGGTCTCGTCCTTGTCGGGCGCGTCGAAGGGGCGGCCGTGCCGCTGCGGTCCGAAGGGGGACGGGGTGGTGGCGGCGAGGGTGATGAGGTGCGGGCGGGCGCCCTCTACGAAGGCCAGGTCGAAGACGTACTCGTCGTAGACCGGGTCGAAGGAGCGGGTGGAGAGGAACGCCAGGTGCTTGCCGTCGAGGGTGAAGGCGGGGGCGTAGTCCTGGAAGCGCAGCGGGGTCGCCTCGGTGACCGACAGGTCAGTGGTGTTGGCGAGACGGAGCTGGCTGAGCGGGCGCGGGCCGGGGTGGGACCAGGCGAGCCAGGCCGAGTCGGGGGAGAAGACCAGCCCGGAGGCGTCGCCGTCCTCGCTGCGGTCGAGCTCGCGGACCTCGCCCGTCTCGCGTTCGACGAGGAGGACGCGTCCGTCGTGCGCGGCGACGGCGGCCCGGCTGCCGTCCGGTGCCATGGCCAGGTCGAGGACCCGGCCGAGCTGCCCCGCCGCGAGCCGGCGCGGGGTGGCGCCGGGGGCGAGGCCGGTGGCGGGCGCGAACTCCAGGGCGTCGTCGCCGTCGGCGTCCGTCACCCACACCACCCACTCCTCCCCGTCGGCGCGGAAGGCCCGCGGCAGCCGGGACCGCACCCCGGGCTCGGCGGCGAGCGCGCGGGCCGGTCCGGAGCGGTGGGTGACCCAGTGCACGGCTCCGCGCACACAGACGGCGCTGCCGCGCGCGGTGTGGTCGGGGAAGGCGGACTCGACCCAGCGGGAGGCGTTCAGGGTGTACGGCTGGAGGTCGGCGCGGGAGCCGCCCAGCCGGATGTCGAGCCGGCGCGGCTCCGCCCCGTCCAGGTCGTCGAGGACCCACAGCTCACCGGCACAGGCGTAGACGACCCGGTGGCCGTCCCCGGCGGCGTGCCGGGCGTAGAAGCCGTCGACCGGGGTGTGCCGGCGCAGATCGGCCCCGTCCGCGAGGGACGAGTAGACAGCCCCGACCCCTTCGTGGTCGGAGAGGAAGGCGATCCGCTCCCCCGCCCACACCGGGAACTCGATGTTCCCGTCGAGTTCTTCATGCAGCCGTACGAACTCCCGGTCCCCCGCTCGATCGATCCACAACTTCCCCGCGGTCCCGCCCCGGTACCGCTTCCACCAGGCCGCCTCCCGCCCCATGGGCGCCGACAGCAGGACGGTGGCCGGCCCTTGGGCGACGGCGCCGACCGGCCCGTACGGCAGGACGGTGGACGGTCCGCCGTCCAGCGGGACGGTGTGCGCCCAGGAGCGGCGCAGGCTGGCCTGGCCGTGGGTGGTGAGGGCGAGGACCTGCCCGTCGGGCGTCCAGCCGCGCACCTGGGTACGCCAACTCCCCCAGTGCGTCAGCCGTTCGGCGGGCCCGCCGTCGACCGGGGCGATGTGCACCTCGGGCGCCCCGTCGCGCGTCGAGGTCCAGGCGACGGTGGTGCCGTCGGGTGAGATGCGGGGTGTGGAGACCGGTACGTTGTCACTGCTGACCCGCCAGGCGCGGCCGCCGTCGAGGGGCGCGATCCAGACGTCGTCCTCGGCGGTGAAGGCGACCAGATCGCCGTGCAGGTGCGGGTATCGGAGATAGGCGGGCGTCGCGGGCTGGGTCACCCGATCACCCTAAGGTCATTTTCCTTGCACCGGGCGGCAGTCCGGGTACTTGTCGCACCACACGGTCTCCGTGACGGTGACGGTGACCGTGGCCCCGGGGTTGTTGTTGCCACCGGCGGGCTCGGGCGTGGCATTGCAGTTGCCCAGCCCGTTCACCTGGAACCACTGCTTCCCGTCGATCTTCGCGGTCAACTCCCCGCGCACGCACTGCCCGTTGACGACCCGGGTGATCTTCCCGTCGACCTTGATGTCCTTGCCGTCGTTGGTCTCGCCGGTGCAGTGCACCTCGGCGACGGCGTTCTCGGTCGCGGTGGGCGTGGGGCGGTTGCCGTAGGAGGCCTGGCAGGTGAGCCACTGCACCTTCGCGTGCTGCCGCTCCAGCTCCTTGGTGACGGTCCGATCGGTGGTGTACGCCACCGACGCGGAACTCAGCCCCGCGGGATCACAGGCGACGACCCCGCCGACGGCCACCACACCGAACGCGACCACCGCGCCGATACGCCGGCCCCGGTGCCGCCAAATCCTCCTCAATACCCCCATGGAGGGCAGCTTCCCACTGTCCCGCCCGACGCGGTAGAGCACATACGGACACTCGTCCCACAATCGAGTGACACCCAGGCGATGAAACCTTCAGGCGCGCAGCAGGAGCCACTCCTGGAGTTCCACCAGGTTGCCCTCCGGGTCCTTGAGGTGGGCGACGCGCATGCGGTCCGTCATCGGGGCGGGGCCGTGCAGGAGTACCGCGCCTCGGGACGTGATCTGCTCGCAGTAGGCGTCCAGGTCGTCGACCCGCAGCACCACCAGCGACCGGTGCCCGCTGGCCTCGTCGCCCAGTTCGCCCAGGATGCCGGCCATCATGGCCCGGTCCTGGAGGGCGATGCCGGCCGAGCCGGTGGTGGGGCTGAACTTCTCGTACGGTCCCTCGGTCGCCCCCGACTGCGGCTTCAGGCCGAGGACTTCGGCGTAGAAGCGGTAGCAGGCGGCGAAGTCGGTG
This sequence comes from Streptomyces sp. NPDC057280, assembly GCF_042668605.1. NCBI lineage: Bacteria > Bacillati > Actinomycetota > Actinomycetes > Kitasatosporales > Streptomycetaceae > Streptomyces > Streptomyces sp. NPDC057280. The sequence continues at coordinate 614,170 of NZ_JBHUYR010000002.1, read as the reverse complement.
ACGAGGAGCCGTACTTGGGCGAGTTCCACGGTGTTTCCCCCGGGGGATCGGTCAGGACCAGCGGCCGGTGCGGCCGAGGAGCAGGGCCGCGGCCGCCGTCCCGGCGGTCGAGGTACGCAACACGGTAGGGCCCAGCACGTACGCCTGCGCACCCGCCTCCTCGAAGAGCGCCAACTCGTCCTTGGCGACGCCCCCTTCGGGTCCGACGACGAGCACGATCTCGCCCTCGTCGGGGAGGTCGGCGGTCGCGAGCGGCCGGCTGCCGCGTTCGAAGTCGGAGTGGAGCACGGCGGCGAAGTCGGCGCCGGCGAGGAGCGCCGCGACCTGCTTGGTCGTCGCCAGGTCCGCGACCTCGGGGAAGCGGACGCGCCGGGACTGCTTGCCGGCCTCGCGGGCGGTGGCCCGCCACTTGCCGAGCGCCTTCAGTCCCCGCTCGCCCTTCCACTGGGTGATGCAACGGGCCGCCTGCCAGGGCACGATCGCGTCGACGCCGACCTCGGTCATGGTCTCGACGGCGAGTTCGCCCCGGTCGCCCTTGGGCAGGGCCTGGACGACGGTGATGCGCGGCTGCGCGGCGGGCTCCTCGCTGACGCCGTCCATCTTGACGATCAGCCGGTCCTTGCCCTCGGTGCCGAGCACGACGCAGTCGGCCCAGCGTCCGGCCCCGTCGGTGAGGATGACGTCCTCGCCGGGCTGGAGGCGTTTCACGGAGACGGCGTGGCGTCCCTCGGGCCCGTCGAGGACGTAGTGGCCGCCGCCACCGGCGTCGAAGTGGTCGACGACGAAAACGGGAGCGGTCATCGCAGCTCACCTCCGGGGGTGTGGAACACCGACAACGCTGTCGTGGCGTCGGCCAGTTCGGCGGCCAGCACCTCCACGAGCTGCCCGGCGGGCAGCGGGCGGGCCATCCGGTGCCCCTGTCCCGCCCACAGGGCCATGCCCTGCGCGTCCTTGGCCTTGGCGGCGGCCTTGCGCAGCGGCGCGGTGAGGTGGTGGACCTCGGGGTAGGCGGCGGGGGCGTACGGGCCGTGCTCGCGCATGAACCGGTTGACGAGCCCGCGGGCCGGCCGGCCGGAGAAGGCCCGGGTGAGTTCCGTCCGCACGAAGAGGGGGTTGGTCAGCGCCTGCTTGTGGAGGTCGGCGGCGCCGGACTCGGGGGTGGCGAGGAAGGCGGTGCCGAGCTGGGCGGCACTGGCGCCGGCGGCGAGGACGGCGGCGATCTGGCTGCCGCGCATGAGGCCGCCGGCGGCGACGACGGGAATCCGGACGGTCTCCCGGATCTGCCCGACGAGTGAGAGCAGTCCGAGCCCGGCGCCGTCGGCCTCGGGGACGTCCCGGTGGGTGCCCTGATGCCCGCCGGCCTCGATGCCCTGCGCGATGACCGCGTCGGCCCCGGCCCGTTCCACGGCGAGGGCCTCGTCGGGGGTGGTCGCGGTGACGAGCGTGAAGGTCCCGGCCCGCCGCAGCGCCTCCAGCACCTCACCGTTCGGCACGCCAAAGTGGAAGGAGACGACGGGGACGGGGTTGTCGAGGAGCACGGCGAGCTTGGCGTCGTATCCGTCGTCCCGCCCGCTGTCGCGGTCGCCGAGCTCGGTCTCGTACCAGGCCGCTTCCCCGGCGAGCTGGTGCGCGTACACGTCGACCGCCGCGGGGTCGGCGTACTCGGGCTGCGGCATGAAGAGGTTGACGCCGAAGGGCCGCCCGGTCAGCCCGCGCAGCTGCTTGATCTCCTGGTACATGCCGTCCGCCGTCTTGTACCCGGCGGCGAGGAACCCCAGCCCCCCGGCATCGGACACGGCCGCGGCCAGTTGCGGGACGGAGACCCCGCCCGCCATGGGGGCCTGCACGATCGGGTGAGGGAAGAGATCGGTCAGCGCGGAGGACATGCCCGCATGTTGTCACGTCCCCCGAACAAGTCCGAATCCGGCCTTCCGCGGGCATAGTCCGCTGGCACGAGAGGGCGCCGGTCACCTGGCGGCACCGGCGCCCGGCCCGTCTCAGCGCCCGTTGAACGCGTCCTTCAGCCGCGAGAACAACCCCTGCTGCCCCGGCTGACTGCGTCTGCCCGGGGGCCGACCCCCGGACCCCCAGCAGCACGCCCAGCTCACATCAGCGCCCGTTGAACGCATCCTTCAGCCGCGAGAACAGCCCCTGCTGCCCCGGCTGGAACTGACCCTGAGGCCGCTCCTCGCCCCGCAGCTTGGCCAGCTCGCGCAGCAGTCGCTCCTGCTCCGGGTCCAGCTTGTTCGGGGTCTGCACCTCGACGTGGACGATGAGGTCGCCGCGCCCGCCGCCCCGCAGATGCGTGACGCCCCGGCCGTGCAGCGGGATCGACTGCCCGGACTGGGTGCCCGGGCGGATGTCGACCTCTTCCAGGCCGTCCAGCGTCTCCAGCGGCACCTTCGTGCCGAGCGCCGCCGCCGTCATCGGGATCGTCACCGTGCAGTGCAGATCGTCGCCGCGCCGCTGGAACATCGCGTGCGGCAGCTCATGGATCTCGACGTACAGGTCACCGGCGGGACCGCCACCGGGCCCGACCTCGCCCTCACCCGCGAGCTGGATCCGCGTGCCGTTGTCGACACCGGCCGGGATCTTCACGGTCAGCGTGCGCCGCGAGCGGACCCGGCCGTCGCCGGCGCACTCGGGGCACGGCGTCGGCACGACCGTGCCGAACCCCTGGCACTGCGGGCAGGGCCGCGAGGTCATGACCTGGCCCAGGAAGGACCGGGTGACCTGCGAGACCTCACCGCGGCCCCGGCACATGTCACACGTCTGCGCGGAGGTCCCCGGCGCCGCACCCTCACCGTTGCAGGTGGAGCAGACGATCGCGGTGTCGACCTGGATGTCCTTCGTCGTGCCGAAGGCCGCCTCGTCGAGCTCGACCTCCAGCCGGATCATCGCGTCCTGGCCCCGCCGCGTACGCGACCGCGGACCCCGCTGCGACGCCGTACCGAAGAACGCGTCCATGATGTCCGAGAAGTTCCCGAACCCGCCGGCGCCGAAGCCGCCCGCGCCGCCGCCCGCCTGGGACAGCGGGTCGCCACCGAGGTCGTAGACCTGCTTCTTCTGCGGGTCCGACAGCACCTCGTAAGCGGCGTTGATCTCCTTGAACCGCTCCTGGGTCTTCGGATCCGGGTTGACGTCCGGGTGCAGCTCGCGCGCGAGCCGGCGGAACGCCTTCTTGATCTCATCCTGCGACGCGTCGCGGCGCACGCCGAGAACGGCGTAGTAGTCCGTGGCCACTTACGACTCCGCCAGGATCTGTCCGACGTACCGTGCCACTGCGCGTACCGCTCCCATCGTTCCCGGGTAATCCATGCGGGTCGGTCCGACCACGCCGAGCTTGGCTACTGCCTCGCCGCCCGAACCGTAGCCGACCGACACCACCGAAGTTGAGTTGAGTCCCTCATAGGCGTTCTCGTGACCGATGCGTACGGTCATGCCCGAATCCCCTGCCTCGCCAAGCAACTTGAGAAGGACGACCTGCTCCTCCAGCGCCTCCAGGACGGGCCGGATGGTGAGGGGGAAGTCATGTCCGAAGCGGGTGAGATTGGCGGTTCCGCCGATCATCAACCGCTCCTCGTTCTCCTCGACGAGTGTCTCCAGCAGCGTGGAGAGCACCGTCGCGACCGTACCCCGATCCTCCACGTCGAAGCCCTCGGGCAGGTCCTCGACCAGTCGCGGCACATCGGTGAACCGGCGCCCCGCGACCTTGCTGTTGAGGCGCGCCCGCAGATCGGCCAGCGAGGCCTCCCCGAAGGGCGCCGGGCAGTCGATCATGCGCTGCTCGACCCGGCCCGTGTCGGTGATCAGGACGAGCATCACGCGCGCGGGAGCGAGCGAGAGCAGCTCCACATGGCGCACGGTGGACCGGGTCAGCGACGGGTACTGCACCACCGCCACCTGCCGGGTGAGCTGCGCGAGCAGCCGCACGGTCCGGGCCACCACGTCGTCGAGGTCGACGGCGCCGTCGAGGAAGTTCTGGATCGCGCGCCGCTCGGGCGCGGTCATCGGCTTGACGCCCGCGAGCTTGTCGACGAACAGCCGGTATCCCTTGTCCGTGGGAATGCGCCCGGCGCTGGTGTGCGGCTGGGCGATGAACCCCTCGTCCTCCAGTACGGCCATGTCGTTGCGCACGGTCGCCGGGGAGACGCCGAGGTTGTGCCGCTCGGTGAGGGCCTTGGAACCGACGGGCTCCTCGGTGCCGACGTAGTCCTGGACGATCGCGCGCAGCACCTGAAGCCTGCGTTCACTCAGCATCCGCGCACACCTCCAGAAGTCGTTCCCCAGGCCCCCGCCTGGCACTCTGTCCGTCCGAGTGCCAGCGATCCCCGCGGCCCAGTGTACGGCGGCGGGGTACCACCCGGGCAAGGTCGGCCCGGGTGTGACCGCCTGTACCGCTAGCGTCGCGGTATGACGGTGACTTGGGAAGAGCTGGGGTGGCAGAGGGTGGCGGCCGGGGTCGGCCGGTGCCGGCTGCCGGTCTGGGACTGCACGGCGGGGCTGGTCGTCGGCAAGGACACGGCCCTGTTGGTGGACGCCGGGTCGAGTCTCGCGGAGGGGGCGCGGCTACGGGCGCAGGCGGAGGCGCTCACCGGGCACCGTGTGACCCATCTCGCGCTGACGCACCCCCACTTCGACCATGTCTTCGGCGCGGCGGCGTTCGCGGGCGCGGAGGTGTTCGGGCCGGTGGGCATGGACACGCTGCTCGAGCAGCAGCAGGCCCGCGCGGAGCTGCGCACGGACGCGGTACGGGAAGGGCTGGCGGAGCACCTGGCCGACGAGGCGGTCGACGCCCTCCCCCGTCCCCGCCACCTGGTCTCCGGCGAGTGGACCCTCGACCTCGGCGGCGGCCGGCAGGTCCTGCTCGCCAACGTGGGCCCCGGACACACCGCCCACGACCTCGCCGTCCTCGTCCCGGGCTCGCCCGAGGTGGTGTTCTGCGGCGACCTGGTCGAGGAGTCCGGCGAGCCGCAGGCGGGCCCGGACGCCGTACCGTCGCACTGGCCGGCCGCTCTGGACCGGCTCCTGGACCTCGGCGGCGAGGACGCGCTGTACGTGCCCGGTCACGGAGCGGTGGTGGACGCGGCGTTCGTACGGGCACAGCGCGACGCCCTGGCGGCCCGCTTCGGCGTGTCGCCCTGACCGGCCGCGGGCTTCTCCTATCGTCATCCGAATGCGCCAGTACTCCGCCGATCTGACCCCGCCGTGGAAGAAGCCGAAGCCCGTCCCGGAGGTCCCGGCCGAGCCCGGCCTGGTGGTGGAGGAGCCGGGCACCGGTTTCTGCGGCGCGGTGATCCGCTGCGAGGCGGGCACGGTGACCCTGGAGGACCGCTTCGGCAAGCTCCGGGTGTTCCCGCTGGAGCCGAGGGGCTTCCTGCTGGAGGGCAGGGTGGTGACGCTCGTCCGCCCGACGTCGCCCGCTCCGGTACGTCCCACCCGTACGGCTTCCGGCTCGGTGGCCGTCCCCGGCGCCCGCGCCCGGGTGGCCCGCGCCGGCCGCATCTACGTCGAGGGCCGGCACGACGCCGAACTGGTCGAGAAGGTGTGGGGCGACGACCTGCGCATCGAGGGCGTGGTGGTGGAGTACCTGGAGGGCGTGGACGACCTCCCCGCGATCGTCGCGGAGTTCGCGCCGGGCCCGGACGCGAAGCTGGGCGTCCTGGTGGACCACCTGGTGCCGGGCAGCAAGGAGTCCCGTATCGCGGCATCGGTCACCAGCGAACACGCCCTGGTCGTCGGCCACCCGTACATCGACATCTGGGAGGCGGTGAAGCCGTCGTCCCTGGGCATCGAGGCGTGGCCCAGGGTCCCCCACGGCCAGGACTGGAAGACAGGCGTGTGCAAGGCCCTGGGCTGGCCCTCGGAGAACACGGGCGCGGTATGGCAGGCGATCCTGAAGCGGGTGACCTCCTACAGGGACCTGGAGCCGGAGCTGCTGGGCCGGGTGGAAGAGCTGATCGACTTCGTCACGGCATGAGAGGCCGCACTGCACCCGCCTCAGGGGCGCGGGGCTGTGCCAATGTGCGTCTCCGCCGCGTGGGCGCGACCGGCCCCCACGCACCCGCAGCCGCCCGGCGGCCTCTCAGTCCACCAGGTCCCGCACCACCGCATCCGCCAGCAGCCGCCCACGAAGCGTCAGCACCGCCCGTCCCTCCGCGTACGCCCCTTCCTGAAGCAGCCCCTCAGAAAGCGCCCGCCGAGAAGCCGCCAGCCCCTCCTCCCGCAGCAGCGACAACGGCACGCCCTCCCTCAACCGCAGCTCCAGCAGAATCCGCTCGACCCTGCGGTCCTCCTCCGACAGCACCTCGCGCCCCGCCCCCGGCGACTTCCCCGCCGCCAGTGCCGCCGCGTACGCGCCGGGATGCTTCACGTTCCACCAGCGCACCCCGCCCACATGCGAGTGCGCTCCGGGACCGGCCCCCCACCAGTCGGCGCCACGCCAGTACAGCTCGTTGTGGAGGCACCGCCCGGCCTCGGAGGTCGCCCAGTTGGAGACCTCGTACCAGTCGAAGCCCGCCGCCGACATCACCTCGTCCGCGATCAGATAGCGGTCCGCGTGGACGTCGTCGTCCGTCATCGGCACCTCGCCGCGGCGGATGCGCCGGGCCAGCTGGGTGCCCTCCTCGACGATCAGCGCGTACGCCGAGACGTGGTCGGGGCCGGCGCCGATCGCCGCGTCCAGGGACGCCCGCCAGTCGTCGTCCGACTCTCCCGGGGTGCCGTAGATCAGGTCCAGGTTGACGTGCTCGAAGCCCGCCGCGCGCGCCTCCGCCACGCATGCCTCCGGGCGCCCCGGCGTGTGGGTGCGGTCCAGCACCCGTAGCACATGCTGCTTCGCGCTCTGCATGCCGAAGGAGATCCGGTTGAAGCCGCCCTCGCGCAGGGTGGCCAGATAGGACGGGTCCACCGACTCCGGGTTCGCCTCCGTGGTGACCTCGGCGTCCGCCGCGAGGCCGAACTCGTCGCGGATCGCGGCGAGCATCCGTACGAGATCACCCGCGGCCAGCAGCGTCGGCGTGCCGCCCCCGACGAACACCGTCCGGACGGGCCGCGGGTCGTCGCCGAGCACCTTCCGCGCCAGCCTGATCTCGTCGGTCAGGGTGTCGGCGTAGTTGTCGCGGGAGGCGAGGACGCCGCCGGTGCCGCGCAGCTCGGTCGCGGTGTAGGTGTTGAAGTCGCAGTACCCGCAGCGGGTCGCGCAGTAGGGGACGTGCAGATAGAACCCGAGGGGGCGCTCGGCGGCTCCGGAGAGCGCGTGCGCGGGGAGTGCGCCGTCGTCGGGGACGGGCTCGCCGTCGGGGAGTGCGGAAGGCATGTGTCCCATTGTCCCGTACGTCGGCGACGGGCCCGGATGGCTCAGTCCGGGCCGCCGGTCGGGGCCCGCTGCCGTATTGCTGGAGGTCCGGACGCATCGAGACAGGAGACCGTCATGGGCACGTCCAGGCCGCTCCGCACCGCCACCTCCACCACCCTCGCCGGCCTCCTGCTCACCCTCGCCCTCGCCGGCCCCGCCACCGCATCCCCCGTCCCCGACCCCGCCGGCGCCACCACGTCCCCCAGCCCCGCCACCGCATCCCCCATCCCCGCCACCGCGCCCTGCACCACCGGCACCGGTCCCTACCAGCGCGAGCTGGAGCGGCATCTGCGGCTCGGGGTGGACGGGCGGCAGTCGGCGGCCGACTGCGAGGCGATCCGCGCCTTCCAGTCCCGCAACGGCGTCCGGCCCGCCGACGGGTACGCGGGCCTCGCCACGTACCGGACCATGCTGGTGGTGGAGGCCCGTCCGGACCCGAACGCGGCCGGCCGCTGCCCGGTGCGCGACCACCGGGTCGCCTGTGTGGACCTGGACCGGCAGCTGATGTGGGTGCAGAGCGGGCGCCGGGTGGTGTTCGCGCCGGTGCCGATCCGCTCCGGCCGCGACGGCTACGAGACCCGCACCGGATGGCACACCGTCTACTGGCGGGAGATCGACCACTACTCCGACCTGTACGACGCCCCGATGCCCTACGCCCAGTTCTTCGACGAGGGCCAGGCCTTCCACGGCAGCAACGGCGACCTGTACAGCGGCGGCTCGCACGGCTGCGTCAATCTGCGGCTCGACGACGCGCGGCGGCTGTGGGACACCCTCGCCGAGGACGACTCGGTGTTCGTGTGGGGCGTCAAGCCGGGCACGGAACGCACCCTCGGACGGGTGACGGCCCCCACAGCTCCGTCGCCGGCGGCACATACGCCACCGCCGACCCCCGGTGCTCGCTGAACCGGCTCAGCTCGTCCTGCGCCGCCATCCGCCGCTGGACGCGGACGAACAGGGCCGGGTCCCGCATAAAGGCGAGGAACAGCAGGCCGCGGTCGTCGGGGCCGTCGTCGTAGGAGTAGCCGCGGCGCAGCATGCGGGCGCCGCCGTCGAGGCGGGGGCTGGCGGCGCGGACGTGGGCGCCGAGCGGGGTGATGTACCGGCCGTGCGGGGTCTTGGCGAAGATGTCCACGTCGTCGTCCTCCCGCCCGCCGTCCAGCGGGGCGCCGTCGGCCCGGCGGCGGCCGATGATCTCCTCCTGCCGCCGCGGGGTGAGGCGGGCGAAGTCGTCGACGCGCAGCCGGATGCGGCGGACGACGAGGAAGGTGCCCCCGTCCTGGTGCCACACCCAGCGCTCGCACTCCTCGGCGGTCGGGTTCGCCGAGCCGTCCTTGAAGCCGAGCAGGTTGCGGGGCACCGAGCCGGTCCGGTGCGGCGGCAGGAAGCCCGGCTGCCGCCAGCGCGGCCGCAGGTCCGGATGGGCGAGCCGGGCCGCCGTGCGGGTGAGGGCGTCCGGGTCGTCGGCGCAGAGCTGGACGAGGAGGTCGCCGCCGCAGCGGGCGGGGTCGAGCCGGTCGCCGGGGAAGGGCGGCAGCTCCCGCAGGGCGTCCGGGGCGAGGCGGGGGCCGAGCCCGACGGTGGCGGTCAGGGACGGGGTGCGGTCCGCTGCGAGGGCCCGGGCCCAGGCGCCGAGCACGGTGCGCAGCCGGCGGGGGCGCGCGGTGAGGTCGTACGACAGGACGAGCGCGGCGCTCTGCTGCGCGGTGGTCACCCCGGGCTGGCGTACGCCGTCGGGGCCGGGGCCCTCGCGGCCGGACCGGGGGTCGGCCGTGCAGCCGGTCACCGCGAGGCCGGTGGCGACGGCGAGGAGGGTCCGGCGGGCGGGGCCGGTCGCTGAGGAACCGTCAAGCGTGTCGAATCCGGCATTCGTTGCCTTGGGCACGAACGGGACGATACATCTGCGGCGTGCGATCGAACCGTTTCCCGCGCCCCGTCCCGTGGCTGGCCGCGCTTGTCCTCCTCCTCGTCTCCTGCGCGCCCGGCGGCGGCTCGCCGGGCAGCTCGGGCGGCACGGCCGGCCCCGCCGTGGTCCGGGTGCCGCAGGACGCCGGCTCCGTCCAGCGGGCGGTGGACCGGGTGCGCCCCGGCGGGCTGGTGCTGGTCTCGCCCGGCGTCTACCGGGAGAGCGTCGTCGTGGCCAAGCCGCGCGTGGTGCTGCGCGGGACGGAGCGCTCGAAGGTCGTGGTGGACGGGGAGTTCGAGCGGTCCAACGGGATCACGGTCACCGGGGCGGGCTCGGTCGTGGAGAACCTGACGGTCCGTGACCACCTCGCCAACGGGGTCCTGTTCACCGGCGTGACCGATGAGCGCCTCCAGGCGGGCGGGGCGGGCGGCGCGGGCTACGACCCGCTGGACACGGTCGCGTTCCCGCCGCTGAAGGGCTTCCGGGCGTCCTATGTGACCGCCTACAACAACGCCCTGTACGGCATCTACGCCTTCGACGCCCGCTCCGGCGTCATCGAGCACTCCTACGCCTCCGGGCAGGCCGACTCCGGGATCTACGTCGGCCAGTGCCGCCCCTGCGACACGGTGGTCCGGCACAACACCGTGGAGCACAACGCGGTCGGCCTGGAGGTGACGAACGCGTCCGAGGGGCTGTATCTGCTGGGCAACCGGGCCGCCCGCAACCGGGTGGGCCTGACTCTCAACTCCAACGACCTGGAGGCCCTCGGCCCCCAGCACGACGCGGTGATCGCCGGCAACGTCCTCACCGACAACAACGACGACCGCAGCCCCGAACAGGCCGACGGGGGCTTCGGGATCGGCGTCGGGGCGGGGGGCGGCCGGGGCAATGTCATCGAGCGCAACCTGATCTCCGGCAACCGGGCGGCCGGTGTCCTGCTGAGCGACGTCCAGGGCTACCCGGCGCGTGACAACACCGTCCGCGGCAACCGGGTCACCGGCAACGGCACGGACCTGGTGCTGGCCACCGGCGCCCCGGCGGGCAACTGCTTCGCGGATAACGGGGAGCCGGTCACCAGCCCCGCGAACCTGAGCACGCTGACCCCCTGCGGCCGCGCCACCCGTACGGAGACCCCGCTCCCCGCCGAACCCGGCACCGGCCGCCGCCCCCTGGGCCGCGCCCACCCGCTCCGGCCCCCGCCCGGCATCTCCTTCCAGGACGCCCCGGCACCCCCCGCCCAGCCGAACCAGCCGGGCCCCCGTACGGCGCCACCGCGCCCGGCCGTGGGCCTGCCGGGCCGGGTGAACCCGGAGGCCTTCCCGCTGCCGGGGTCGGCGCAGGCGGTGCCGCGACGCTGAGCACTTGCCGGAAGGGCGGTGCTGGGCCGTCGATCGGCTGCGGCGCCGTCCTCGCCGGCCGTGCCCACGCGGCGGAGCCGCATATCGATACGGCCCCGCGCCCCTTCAGGGCACTGCCCCACCGCAGCCGACGTCACCCGGCCCGCTCAGTGTCGGCGCGGCTTCCAGGGCCCCTCCGGCAGGCTCCCCTTCGTCACATGGGCCGCCGTCACGTCGACGGTGACCGTCCGGCCGGTGCCGAGCGTCGCGGTCACGCGGCGCAGGTCGCCGTCGGCGTCGATCCAGTACGCCAGCGGGGAGCGGCCGGCGGGCGGCGCCGAGCCCTGGGGGCGGGGCCGGGGGCCGGAGAAGACGTCCAGGGGACGCCCGTCGATCCGGTCGCCGCGCAGCCATGACGGGCCGGACTGGGCGAGCAGCTGGGCGTTGTCGGGCCGGTCGGCGGCCAGGCCGAGGACCAGCCGCAGCCCCGTGTCGAGCGGCCCGCCGACGAACCCCCGCCGCGTCCACCCGCCCGCCCGCACCGCGCGCACCGACCCCAGCACCGCGGACACCGAGGCGTCCGCGCCGGCCGCCACCCCGCCCGACTCCCCCGACCGCACAACTCCCGCTGCCCCACCGGACGCCGGCCCGCCCAACCCCCTCGGCCTGCCCGATCCCCCAGCCCCACCCGACTCCCCCGACCGCACAACTCCCGCCTCCCCACCGGACGCCGGCCCGCCCGACCCCCTCGACCCGCCCAACCCCCGAGCCCCGCCCGACTCCCCCGACCGCACAGCTCCCACCTCCCCACCGGACGCCGGCCCGCCCAACTCCCCCGGCCTGCGCGATCCCCCAGCCCCGCCCAACTCCCCCGACCCCCCGGACCGCACAGCTCCCGCTGCCCCACCCCGGGCGACGGCCACCCCCGACATGTCCCAGGCCAGCAGCCCCCGCGCCGCCTCGTCCCCGGCTTCGTACGCGCCGACCGCCCGATGCCGCCGGTGGTCGACGACCGCGCGGATCACCGTCGTACCCGTCGGCGTCGTGACCCGCACGGTGACCGCCGACGGACTGGCCCGGTACATGCGGAAGCGGGTCACGGCCATCCGCTGGGCCTCGGCGGCGGAGACGGGGCGCGGGCCCTCGTCGGAGCCGGAGACGAGCACGGCGGTCGTGGCGGTGAGTCCGGCCGCCGCGAGGACCGCTCCCGTCACCAGGAGCGTCTTCACCTTGATACGCATGGCTCGTCTCTACAGCCGGGTGGGCCGCCCACCGGTCGACACCGGCGCACGGCCCACCCGACGTTCACCCACGCGGGCGTGTCAGCACTTGCCCTTGCACGGCTCCCCTCGCTTGTTGGCGATCTTCACGACGAGGCCGTCCTTCGACGACGCGGTCCGCAGCGTGACCGCGTACGGCCCGGTGATCGCCTTCTTCGGCAGGACGTAGCCCTCGGGAACGTCCGTCTCCACCAGGTAGTACGTGCCGGCCGGCAGGTCGTCGAAGTAGCAGCGCCCCTTGCGGCTGGTGGCGCAGTCGCCGACGAACGTGTCCTTCTCCGGGCCCCCGCGCTGCAGCCCGGGGCGGCCGTTGCCGTCCCGCCAGAGCTGGAAGACCGCGCCGGCGAGCGGCTTGTGGGTCTTGGCGTCGGTCTTGACGATCGTCAGGCCCAGTTCCTTGACGAGACCGGCGTCGAGGGTGAGGTTCTCGCGCTTGCCGGGCCCGAGGGTGACGACCGGGGAGCAGCCGGTGGCGGGGTCCACGACGGAGTCGTCGCCGTCCCTGCCCGCGTTCTGCCTGGTCCAGTCGTACTCGTCCGGCTTGACGAAGCAGACCCGGTAGTCGCCGTCCGGCAGGTTCGTGAACAGGTACTTGCCGTTCTCGTCGGTCGTGGTCGTCCTGATGACCTTGCCGGTCTTCGGGTCGACGAGCTTGACCGTGATGCCCGCGGCGCCCTTCTCGCCCTTGTCCTGGATGCCGTCACCGTCGGTGTCGTACCAGACGTAGTCGCCGAGCTTGTTGACCGGCCCGACCAGGCCCGCGTCGACGTCGTGGTTGACGTGGCCGGGGTCGCCGACCTTGACGGCGGTCTTGCCGGCGGCGTCGACGTTCGAGTCGATCGCCCGGTTCGAGCCGGCTCCCTTCAGCGTCCACTTGATCTCGTCGAGCGCCGGCTTGCCGGGCAGCTTCGAGGTGTCGATGCCGCTGTAGTCGAAGGCGACCTGGTAGTCGGTGTTCGGCTTCAGGCCGTCCGCGGTGCCGACGTAGTACTCGCCGTTGGCGTCCGTGGTCGTGGTGAGTGTGTTGCCGTCCTTGTCCTTCAGGGTGACCTTCACCCCGGCGACGGGCGGCTCGGAGGGGTCCTGGATGCCGTCGCCGTCGGTGTCGTACCAGACCCGGTTGCCGATCTGGACGGGTGCCTGGTCGCAGATCATCTCCAGGTCGGCGAGGCCGTTGCCCTTGCCGAAGAGGTTGGCGCCGTCGCTCCAGGTGGACTTGAGCTTCAGGTTGGCCTCGATGGCCCCGGAGTCGGCGGTCCAGCGCCGTACGCCCTGCTCGTACGCCTGGTTGGTGTACGGGTCGTAGGCGGTGGTCCACAGCTTGTTCCGGTACGGCTGGAGGACCAGGCCGCCCTCGTCGATCTGGTCGTGCTGGGCGTCGGCGAGGGTGGTGAAGTCGGTGTAGAACTCACCGCCGCCGGGACCGCGCTTGTCGCCCGGCAGGGCGCCGGTCAGCCCGCCGCAGCCGCCGTTGTTCTCCAGCGTGTACGTCGTGCCGGACCGACAGGCCCGCAGAGTGTCACCGGCGGCGACGGCCGAGACCTGCGTGTCCGTGGAACGGTAGGAGTAGGTGCGGTTGCCCTGCATGTCGGCGAAGCGGTCGCGGTAGCCGAGGATCAGGTCGCCGTTGTCGGCGATCTCGATGTTGGCCAGCATCGGCTGCGGGGCGGAGACGAAGCCGTGCTCCTCCTTGAGCGGGACCCGCTGGTTCCAGGCCTCCCAGTCGGCGCTCATCCACTGGCCGACGGTGGTGTTGTCGTCGCAGCGGTAGAACACGGACGGGGAGCCGGTGAAGCGGTAGGCGCAGCCACGCGCGTAGTCGAGTCCGTGGCTGAACAGCTCGCTGAACTGCCCGCCCTTGAACTCGTAGACGTGCGCGCTGAGCTTGGACGGGTCGCCCCAGGCCACATCGCTGGACACGGTCGTCTCGGCGCCGCACACCCCGCCGACCACGACCCGGGCGCCGCGCACGCCGATGCCGTACGGGTGCCAGTCGCCGACGCAGGAGGCGGGCTTGGGGATGGCGTACGACGCCGGGGTGCCGGCGGTGACGGCGTCGCCGGTGCCCTGGATGGGCACGGCGTAGAGCTTGGCGTCGTTGAGGTTGACGGCGTAGAGCGTCTTGCCGTCGCCGGAGACGTCGACGTCGCCGAGGCCCTCGCGTCCGACCTTGGCGTAGACGGCGTCGTCGTGGAGGTAGTGGTCGCCGCTGTCGTGCGCGGTCAGGGTGCCGGGCAGGGTGACGAACGGCTTCAGCGCCTTGCTGCCGGCGTTGTAGCGGTAGATCGCGTTGACGGGGCCCGCCGGGCCGTACTCCGTGTGGCGTTTGACCGAGGTGCCCGCGTAGACGTTGCCCGTGCGGTCGGTGCCGATGCCGAACACCGCCTGCTGCTGGGTGTTGTCGGTCAGCTGGGTGAGCGGGCCGTCCTGGTAGCCGGCGAAGTTCGAGGCGAAGGAGACCAGGCCCTGCTGTCCGGTCGCGTCGCCCTTGGCCAGGCCGCAGGTGACCAGGGCCGGGTTCTCCTGGCAGTACAGGTCCGGCTCCCAGAAGCCGGTGGTGTAGGTGACGTTCCTGCCGCCGCCGACATCGACGAAGCCGACGCCGGAGCGGATGACGTCGGCGCCGGTGCCGAGCCCCGCGACGGCCGGGGAGAGGGTGCCCGGGGCGGGGTTGGTGACCTGGATGCGGTACTTGCCGCCGGTCAGGGCCGTGGACGCCGGGGTGAACACGGCGGTGCCGTCGGCGCCGGTCGTCGCGGTCAGGGTCGCGCCGGCGTCGTCGGTCAGGGTCACCTTGACACCGGACAGGCCGGGTTCCAGGACACTGTCGTACGCCCCGTCGGCGTCGACCTCCGTGACCACGCGCACGGTGACCGTGCCGTCGCCCGCTCCGGCGGCCAGGGCCACCGAGGTTCCGGCCGAACCGGCGAGCGTTCCCGCCGCCAGCAGCGCCAGACTGATGCCGCCCAGTCCGGGCGCTTTCCAGTTTCTGTGCAGCACGCTTCCCTCGTCTCATGAAAACGGCCCCCACCGCTCATGTATGGAAAGTGTGAAGAACTGCCAATCGGGCCATTCGAAGGAACGTGCGGGTGATGACGGCCCGTCAGCTTTACTCCGCTTGCAGCACCAGCAGGGCCAGGTCGTCGTCGGGCGGACGGACGCCGAACTCGTGGACCAGGCGTTTGATGCGCTCGGCGATGAGCGGGGCGGTCAGGCCCGCGCAGCCGGCGAGGGCCGCGGCGAGTCCGTCGCCGTCGTCGAACTGACGGGAGCCGCTGCGCCGCTCGGTCACCCCGTCGGTGACGCACAGCAGGGTGTCGCCCCGGCGCAACTCGATGATCTCGCTGGAGTACACGGCGTCCTCGACGACCCCGAGGAGGGTCTGCGGCTGCGCGACCGTGCGGACCCTGCCGTCCGGTCCGAGGAGCAGCGGCAGGGGGTGGCCGGCGGAGGCGAGGGTGCACTGGACGCCGCCGTCGAAGGGGCGCAGCTGGCCGAAGAGAAGGGACAGGAAACGGGTCTGCGGGCCGTCGGCGGGGCCGGCGGGGCCCACCGGTCCGACGAAGGCGCGGGCGGCGGCGTCCGCGGCCTCGGTGGCGTCGTCGAGGAGGAGCTGGTTGAGGCGGTCGAGGACCTCGGCGACGGCGTATCCCTCGCGGGCCAGCAGCCGCAGCCAGGGCCGGGCCAGGCCGATCACCACGGCGGCCTCGGGTCCCTTCCCCTGGACGTCGCCGATGGCGAAGCACCAGCGGCCGTCGCCGCAGGGGAACAGGTCGTAGAAGTCGCCGCTGGGGCCCGCCTTGTCGCAGGGTTCGTGGACGAGGGCGCTGCTCACGCCGGGGATCTCGGCGACCGCGCCGGGCAGCAGTCCACGCTGGAGGACGGCGCTGATGGTGGCCTGGCGGGCGTACTGGCGGGCGGCGCTGATGGCGAGGGCGACGCGGCGGCCGAGGTCCTCGACCAGGCCGGTGATCTCGTCGGGGAAGCGCAGCAGGCCCGCCCGCCCGATGACCAGGGTGCCGAGCGGACGGCCGCCGGCGATCAGGCGGTACGCGAGGGCCGCGCCGTGCAGTCCGTGCGGGCCGAGGGCCTCGCCGGGCCAGGGGAAGGGGACGGGGCCCGAGCGGGGCGGGTCCGGCAGCCGCGGCACCTCCTTCTCCAGGGCCCGGCGCAGGTCCTCGATGAGGTTCTCGCTGCCGTGCCAGACGCGGGCCAGCCGCGGTCCCGGTCCGGCGATCCCGTCGGCGCCCCAGCCTCCGATGCCGCCCCCGCCGTCGGCCTCGGTCGTGCGCGGGGAGCCCCAGCGGCCCATGAGCTCGTCCTCCAGCCACACCGCGCACCAGTCGGCGAGCCGCGGCACGATCAGCTGTCCGGCGAGCGCGGCCACCAGGTCCTCGTCGAGCTGCCCGGCGAGCAGGTCGGAGGCCTCGGCGAGGAAGGACAGGGCACCGCGGTTGAGCCACTCCCGGTCGCGCTCGGCGCGCGCGGGTTCGGGGGCGAGGATCTCGGCGACCCGCAGGCCGTGCTCCCCCGGGTACGTGTCCAGGTCGCCGGCGGTCGCGTCGTCCTCGTCGGTGAGCCGGGCCCACACCGTCTTGGAGCCGGTGCGGTAGGTGACGCCCCAGGACTCGGCGAGGGTGGCGACGAGACGCAGACCGCGCCCGTACTCGGGTGTGCCCCGGCCGAGTTCGGGGGTCCCGGGGGCGTACTCCGGTGCCGGGTCCGGCGCTTCGGGGGCGCCGGCGCGCGGGGCGCGCGACGGGTGGTGGTCGGTGACCTCCACGACGACCGCGCCCGTGTCCTCCATACGGCAGTCCAGTTCGACGTCGGTGCCCGCGTGCACGACCGCGTTGGTGACGAGTTCACTGGTGACGATGGCGAGGTCGCCGGTGACGCGTTCGGTGAGCAGTTCCGCGCCGGGCAGGGCGAGTTCGGCCCATTCCGTGAACGCGGCGCGCAGCAGTGCGCGGGCGGCGCCCGGCGCCTGGGAGCTACCGGGGAGGACGGCATGCGCCCGGGCGCACGAGGGCACGCGGTCGGGCACAGGCGCATCAGAGGCACGGGAGTCGTTCTCCCGTTGCGCCGGAATGGCCCCCATGTCGAGCTCCCCGAGCAGTTCGGACGAATACGCCTCGGTCGATGCGGACAGAGTGACAGACTGGCTGCGCCCATAAGCGCCGAGTTACCGAAGTGGGCCGCCATGAGTGAGAACAGTGCTACGCGTGTGCTCGAAGACGGACACATTCAGGACCACATTCGAGCATCGGATCTGCGTCCGCTGCTCGCCGCGATGACGGCCGCGCGGGACGGGCACTTCTCCAAGGTGCCGGAGACGGGGCACGGCCCCGTCGTGGCCGAGCTGTCCGCGATCTTCAACCAGCTGGTGGACCGGAACGTCCATTTCACGACGGAGGTCCAGCGGGTCAAGCGGGAGCTGGTGCGGCACGGCCGGCTCGACGAGCGGCTCTCCCCGAGCCCCGGCGCCGGTGCCTGGGCCTCCCGGGTCAGCGACGTGAACCAGCTGCTGGACGCCCTGGTCGCCCCGGCCGCCAACGCGACCCGGGTGCTGGACGCGGTGGCGGGCGGTGATCTGACGCAGCGCGTCGATCTGCACGACGGCAACCGGCAGTTGCGGGGCGATCTGCGGCGGCTGGGCCGGGCCGTGAACAAGATGGTCGACCAGCTGTCCCTGTTCACCGGCGAGGTGACGCGGGTGGCCCGCGAGGTCGGCACCGAGGGGCGGCTCGGCGGACGCGCCAAGGTGACGGGCCTGTCGGGCAGTTGGCGGGATGTGACCGAGGCGGTCAACACCATGGCGTCCCGGCTGACCGCGCAGGTCCGTGACATCGCCCTGGTGACCACGGCCGTCGCGCGCGGCGACCTGACCCGCACGGTCACCGTCGAGGCCACCGGTGAGCTGCTGGAACTGAAGCTGACCGTGAACACGATGGTGGACCAGCTGTCCGCCTTCGCCGACGAGGTCACCCGCGTCGCCCGCGAGGTCGGCACCGAGGGCCAGCTGGGCGGGCGGGCCCAGGTGCGGGGCGTGTCCGGCGTGTGGAAGGACCTGACGGACAACGTCAACTTCATGGCGTCGAACCTGACGTCCCAGGTGCGGAACATCGCCCAGGTCACCACCGCCGTCGCCAACGGCGACCTCTCGCAGAAGATCACGGTCGACGCGCAGGGCGAGATCCTGGAGCTGAAGTCGACCATCAACACGATGGTGGACCAGCTGTCCGCCTTCGCCGACGAGGTCACCCGCGTCGCCCGCGAGGTCGGCACCGAAGGAAACCTCGGCGGACGCGCCCAGGTGCGGGGCGTGAGCGGCGTCTGGAAGGACCTCACCGACAACGTCAACTTCATGGCGGACAACCTGACGTCGCAGGTCCGCAACATCGCCCTGGTCTCCACCGCGGTGGCCCAGGGCGACCTCGGCAAGAAGATCACGGTCGAGGCCAAGGGCGAGATCCTGGAACTGAAGTCCACGATCAACACCATGGTCGACCAGCTCTCCGCCTTCGCCGACGAGGTCACCCGCGTCGCCCGCGAGGTCGGCACGGAAGGAAACCTCGGCGGCCAGGCGCAGGTGCGAGGCGTGTCCGGCGTCTGGAAGGACCTCACCGACAACGTCAACTTCATGGCCCTGAACCTGACGTCACAGGTCCGCAACATCGCCCAGGTGACCACCGCCGTCGCCAACGGCGACCTCTCCAAGAAGATCACGGTCGACGCCCGTGGCGAGATCCTCGAACTCAAGGACACCGTCAACACGATGGTGGAGCAGCTGCGGGCCTTCGCCGACGAGGTGACCCGCGTGGCCCGCGAGGTCGGCACCGACGGCCGGCTGGGCGGGCGCGCCCAGGTGCTGGGCGTGAGCGGTGTCTGGCGGGACCTGACCGACAACGTCAACTACATGGCCGACAACCTGACGTCACAGGTGCGGAACATCGCCCAGGTGACCACGGCCGTCGCCAACGGCGACCTCTCCAAGAAGATCGACGTGGACGCGCGCGGCGAGATCCTGGAGCTGAAGACGGCCATCAACACCATGGTCGACACGCTGTCCTCGTTCTCCTCCGAAGTGACCCGCGTGGCCCGCGAGGTCGGCTCCGAGGGCCAACTCGGCGGCCAGGCCCGGGTGGAGGGCGTGTACGGCACCTGGAAGCGCCTGACGACCAACGTGAACGAACTCGCCTCCAACCTGACCACCCAGGTCCGCGCGATCGCCGAGGTGGCCTCCGCGGTGGCGCAGGGCGACATGTCCCGCTCGATCACCGTGGAGACCCAGGGCGAGGTCGCCGAGCTGAAGGACAACATCAACCTGATGGTGGCCAACCTCCGCGAGACGACCCGCGCGAAGGACTGGCTGGAGTCGAACCTGGCCCGCCTCGCCGCGCTGATGCAGGGCCACCGCGACCTGATGGAGGTCGCCGACCTGATCCTGCGCGAGCTGACGCCGCTGGTGAACGCCCAGTACGGGGCGTTCTTCCTGGCCGACCCGGACGAGGACGGCGCCTCCATCCGCACGACGGTTCCCACCAAGGGACTGGCGTTCATCGCGGGCTACGGCTCGGCCCAGGGCGCGACCGTGGAGACCGGCGGCCTTCCCGTGCACGGCCTGGTCCGGCAGGCGGCGCGTGAGAAGAAACGCATCCTCGTCGAGGAGGCCCCGCCGGACTACATCAAGATCAACAGTGGTCTGGGCGAGGCGGCCCCCACGAGCGTCGTCATCATCCCGATCCTCTTCGAGGACAAGCTCCTGGGCGTCATCGAACTCGCCTCGTTCTCCCGCTTCTCCGATGTGCACCTGGCGTTCTTCGACCAGTTCGTGAACACCATCGGCGTCGCGATCAACACCATCATCGCCAACTCCCGCACCGAGTCGCTGCTCGGCGAGTCCCAGCGCCTCGCGATGCAGCTCCAGGAACGCTCCGACGAACTCCAGAAGCAGCAGGCGGAGCTGCAGCGCTCGAACGCCGAACTGGAGGAGAAGGCCGCCCTGTTGGCCACGTCCTCGCAGTACAAGTCGGAGTTCCTGGCGAACATGTCCCACGAACTGCGCACCCCGCTCAACTCCCTGCTCATCCTGGCGAGGCTGCTCTCCGACAACCCGGACGGTCATCTCTCCGACCAGGAAGTGCAGTTCGCGACGACGATCCACCGCTCCGGCTCCGACCTCCTGCAACTCATCAACGACATCCTGGACTTGTCGAAGATCGAGGCGGGCCGGATGGACGTCCGCCCGAAGAAGCTCCCGCTGATCAAGCTCCTCGACTACGTCCACGCCACCTTCCGCCCGCTCACCCTCGACCGGGGCCTCGCCTTCGAGGTGTCCGTCGGCGAGGACGTGCCGCGCGAGATGTACTCCGACGAACAGCGCCTCCAGCAGATCCTGCGCAACCTGCTGTCCAACGCGATCAAGTTCACCGCGACCGGCCGGGTCGAACTCCGGGTCAACCGCATCAAGGACCCCGAACACCGGTTCATCCGCGAGAGCGACGACGTGGTCGCCTTCGCCGTCTCCGACACCGGGATCGGGATCGCGGCCGAGAAACTCCCGGTGATCTTCGAGGCGTTCCAGCAGGCCGACGGCACCACCAACCGCAAGTACGGCGGCACCGGCCTCGGGCTGTCCATCAGCCGCGAGATCGCCGGCCTGCTCGGCGGCCGTATCGTCGCCGAGAGCGAACCCGGCCAGGGCTCCACCTTCACGCTCTACGTCCCCGTCGTCAGCCCCGGCCACTCGGCGACCGGCCCGGTCCCCGAGGACCGCTCCCTGCCCGCGGTGCCGGAACAGCTGTCCGCGGAGCCCTTCACGGCCACCCACGACGTGGACGACGCCTGGCCCGCGCCGACCAAGCTGGAGGCGTGGAAGTCGGGCCGGGCGGGGCAGGTGCTCCCCGGGCGCCGGGTGCTGATCGTCGACGACGACATCCGCAACGTCTTCGCGCTGACCCATGTCCTGGGCCGGGTCGGCATGCCCGTCCTCTACGCCGAGAACGGCCGCGAGGGCATCGAGACGCTGGAGCGCAACCCGGACGTCGAACTCGTCCTGATGGACATCATGATGCCGGAGATGGACGGCTACGAGACCATCGCCGCCATCCGCCGCACCCCCCGCTGGACAGGCCTGCCCATCGTCGCGCTGACCGCGAAGGCGATGCCCGGGGACCGGGAGAAATCGATCGCGCGGGGCGCCAACGACTACGTACCCAAACCGGTGGACGTCGACCAGCTGCTGACCGTCGTGTGCGCACTCCTCGACCCCGAGGGCGCGGACGGCACCGATCCCGAGGCGCCGACTGCCGTAGAGGAACGGGACCCGACAGGAGAAGTGCCGGTTCCGCCGACGACTGAATGAGGCACAGTCACCATGAGCGCTGAGGCAACGACCGACGAGCGCGCCAGCATCCTCCTGGTCGACGACATGGAGGACAACCTGATCGCCCTGGAAGCCGTCCTGGGGTCCCTCAACGAGCCACTCGTCCGGGCACGTTCGGGCGAGGAGGCGATGAAGGCGCTGCTGCGCCGGCAGTTCGCCCTCGTCCTGCTCGACGTCCGCATGCCGGGCATGGACGGCTTCGAGACCGCCGCGAACATCAAACGGCTCGACCAGACCAAGGACGTCCCGATCATCTTCCTGACCGGCGCGGAGGACGACTCGGGCTACGCCTTCCGCGGCTACGCGACCGGCGCGGCCGACTACTTGACCAAGCCGTTCGACCCCTGGGTGCTGAGGGCGAAGGTCAGCGTGTTCCTGGACCTGCACAGAAAGAACCAGCAACTGGAGCGGCTGCTGGCGCAGGATCAGGCGGAGTACGGGGAGGTGGCGAGCAGACTGGCGGAACTGGAGAAGCAGTTGGACGCGGAACAGCCCCCGGACCTGCGCGCGCTGCGCGACCAGATCCGAGAGCTGCGTCAACTTCTGAACAGGGGCCGGGGCTAAGGTTTTTTTAGGGGCGCGGGGAACTGCGCGACAAGCCACAACGGACCGTCAGCCGCAACGAGTCCCCCACCACCCCCTACGCCTCGCGCGTACCGGCGTACATCTCATCAATCAGATGCTTGTACTCCCGCTCCACAACCGGCCTCTTCAACTTCAGACTCGGCGTGATCTCCCCGTGCTCCACATCGAGATCCCGAGGCAGCAACCGGAACTTCTTGATGGTCTGCCACCGCTGAAGCCCCTCGTTGAGCTGCTTCACATACCCCTCGACCAGGGCAACGGTCTCCGGCGCCGCCACAACCTCCGCGTAAGGCTTCCCCCCGAGCCCGTTCTCCTCGGCCCAGCCGAGAATCGCGGCCTCGTCGAGCGCGATGAGCGCCGTGCAGAAGTTCCGGTCGGCCCCGTGGACGAGGATGTTGGAGACGTAGGGGCACACCGCCTTGAACTGCCCCTCGACCTCGGCCGGCGCGATGTACTTGCCGCCCGACGTCTTGATGAGGTCCTTCTTGCGGTCGGTGATCCGCAGGTAGCCGTCGGGCGACAGCTCACCGATGTCCCCGGTGTGGAACCAGCCGTCGCTCTCCAGCACCTCGGCGGTCTTCTCGGGCAGCCCGTGGTAGCCCTCCATGATGCCGGGACCGCGCAGCAGGATCTCCCCGTCGTCGGCGATGCGCACCTCCGTGCCGGGCAGCGGCTTGCCGACCGTGCCGGTGCGGTACGCCTCGCCCGGGTTCACGAAGGACGCGGCCGAGGACTCCGTGAGGCCGTAGCCCTCCAGGATGTGGATGCCGACGCCGGCGAAGAAGTAGCCGATCTCCGGCGCCAGGGCGGCCGACCCGGAGACCGCCGCCCGCAGCCTGCCGCCGAACGCCTCGCGGATCTTGGAGTAGACCAGCGCGTCGGCGACCCTGTGCTTGGCGGAGAGGCCGAAGGGCGCGCTCGCCGTGCCGGTGCGGCGGAAGTTGTCCTGGCTGGCCTTGGCGTACTCGCGGGCCACCTCGGACGCCCACTGGAAGATCTTGTACTTGGCGCCGCCGCCCGCCCGGGCCTTCGCGGCGACCCCGTTGTAGACCTTCTCGAAGATGCGCGGGACGGCCGCCATGTACGTCGGCTGCACGACCGGCAGATTCTCGATGATCTTGTCGACGCGGCCGTCGACGGCGGTGACGTGCCCGACCTCGATCTGGCCGGAGGTGAGGACCTTGCCGAACACGTGCGCGAGCGGCAGCCACAGGTACTGCACGTCCTCGGCACTGATCAGCCCGGTCGCGGCGATCGCCTTGGCCATGTAGGCCCAGTTGTCGTGCGGGAGCCGTACGCCCTTGGGGCGGCCGGTGGTGCCCGAGGTGTAGATGAGGGTGGCCAGCTGGTCCTTGGTGATCGCGCCGACCTTCTCCTTGATCAGGTCGGGGTCCTTCTCCAGCCGGGCCCCTCCACGGGCCTCCAGCTCGGCGAGGGTGAGCACCCAGTCGCCGGTCTCCACGCCCTCTGCGTCGATGACCACGACATGGGTCAGCTCGGGCAGCTCGGCGCGCTTCTCCTGCGCCTTGGCCAGCTGCTCGGCGTTCTCGGCGAACAGCACACGGCTCTCGGAGTCGGAGACGATGAACGCCGACTCGTCGGCGTTGGTCTGCGGATACACCGTGGTCGTGGCGGCGCCGGCGCACAGGATGCCGAGGTCGGCGAGGATCCACTCGACGCGGGTCGAGGAGGACAGCGCGACGCGCTGCTCGGGCTGCACCCCGAGCTCGATCAGGCCGGCGGCGATGGCGAAGACCCGCTCGGCGGTCTCTCCCCAGCTCAGCGACTTCCAGTCGTCGGGGCCCTCACCGGAGGCCGGTGGCACGGGGTAGCGGTACGCCTCCGCGTCCGGCGTGGCCGCAACGCGCTCCAGGAAGAGGGTCGCCACGCTCGGCGGTCGGTTCTCGATCAGGGTCTGTGTGTCGCTCACGACATCCTCCGGGGCCCGCGACAGTGCGGCGGCTGGCTGAGTGCGGCTGGTGTGCTGCTCGAGTGTTGTTTAACTCACGAGTAACCATCGAGTGGAGATCAGAGTAGAGCGCGACCGCCACCTGCGTAAGGGGCGACGGCCTGTCACTTCCTACAGAGCGCGACGTTACGCACGCGTAGGGGCCCGTCACGCTCACACGTGACAGGCCCCTATTTTCACGGGAAAACGACGCTACTTCTTGCCCTTGCCGGAACCCGCCGCGTCGTCGCTGCTCAGTACGGCGATGAAGGCCTCCTGCGGAACCTCCACAGAGCCCACCATCTTCATCCGCTTCTTGCCCTCCTTCTGCTTCTCCAGCAGCTTCCGCTTACGGGAGATGTCACCGCCGTAGCACTTGGCGAGAACGTCCTTGCGGATGGCGCGGATGGTCTCGCGGGCGATGACCCGGGAGCCGATGGCGGCCTGGATGGGCACCTCGAAGGCCTGCCGCGGGATGAGCTCACGCAGCTTGGCGACGAGCCGCACACCGTACGCGTACGCCGCGTCCTTGTGCGTGATCGCCGAGAAGGCGTCGACCTTGTCGCCGTGCAGCAGGATGTCGACCTTGACGAGGCTGGAGGCCTGCTCGCCGGTGGGCTCGTAGTCGAGGGACGCGTAGCCGCGGGTCTTGGACTTCAGCTGGTCGAAGAAGTCGAAGACGATCTCGGCGAGCGGCAGGGTGTAGCGGATCTCGACCCGGTCCTCGGACAGGTAGTCCATGCCGAGCAGGGTGCCGCGCCGGGTCTGGCACAGCTCCATGATCGCCCCGATGAACTCCGAGGGCGCGAGGATGGTGGCCCGTACGACGGGCTCGTACACCTCGTTGATCTTGCCCTCGGGGAACTCGCTCGGGTTGGTGACGGTGTGCTCGGTGCCGTCCTCCATCACAACCCGGTAGACCACGTTGGGCGCGGTGGCGATCAGGTCGAGCCCGAACTCACGCTCCAGCCGCTCCCGGATCACGTCCAGGTGCAGCAGCCCCAGGAAGCCGACGCGGAAACCGAAGCCCAGCGCCGCCGAGGTCTCCGGCTCGTAGACGAGCGCGGCGTCGTTGAGCTGGAGCTTGTCCAGCGCCTCGCGCAGCTCGGGGTAGTCGGAGCCGTCCAGCGGATAGAGCCCGGAGAACACCATCGGCTTGGGGTCCTTGTACCCCCCGAGCGCCTCGGTGGCCCCCTTCTGCTGGCTGGTGACGGTGTCACCGACCTTGGACTGGCGGACGTCCTTCACCCCGGTGATGAGGTAGCCCACCTCACCGACGCCGAGACCGTCGGCGCCGAGCATCTCCGGCGAGTTGGTCCCGATCTCCAGAAGCTCGTGCGTCGCCCCGGTCGACATCATCTTGATGCGCTCGCGCTTGTTGAGCTGGCCGTCGATGACACGGACGTACGTCACGACACCGCGGTAGGAGTCGTAGACGGAGTCGAAGATCATCGCGCGGGCGGGCGCGTCGGCGACACCGACGGGCGCGGGGACCTCCTTGACGACCTTGTCGAGCAGCACGTCGACACCCACACCGGTCTTGGCGGAGACCCGGAGCACGTCGTCGGGGTCGCAGCCGACGAGGTTGGCGAGCTCCTCGGCGAACTTCTCGGGCTGCGCGGCCGGCAGGTCGATCTTGTTCAGCACGGGGATGATCGTGAGGTCGTTCTCCATCGCCAGGTACAGGTTGGCGAGGGTCTGGGCCTCGATGCCCTGGGCGGCGTCGACGAGGAGGATGGTCCCCTCGCAGGCGGCGAGCGACCGCGAGACCTCGTAGGTGAAGTCGACGTGCCCGGGGGTGTCGATCATGTTCAGGATGTGCGTGTTGCTCTTGTCGTGGGTCGGAGCCCACGGCAAACGCACCGCCTGGGACTTGATCGTGATGCCACGCTCACGCTCGATGTCCATACGGTCGAGGTACTGAGCACGCATCTGCCGCTGCTCGACCACACCGGTCAGCTGGAGCATCCGGTCGGCGAGGGTGGACTTGCCGTGGTCGATGTGCGCGATGATGCAGAAATTGCGGATCAGAGCCGGGTCGGTACGGCTCGGCTCGGGCACATTGTTAGGGGTCGCGGGCACGCAGGGTCCTGTCTCTTGAGGCGCCTTATGCCTCGGGTCGGATCGATACGTAGGCTCCATGGTCCCACGGCGGGCGACCGGGGACCGTTTTGGGCCGCCGGCCGGGCCCCTGGTAGCCTGGGTGGCTGTGTCTCATGCCCTCTCAGCGCGAGGCACACCCCAAGAAATCACCTGGCCCGGATCCCGCGCGGTTCCGTGCCTGAACCTGAAAAGGCTCAATCAGTGGCGAACATCAAGTCCCAGATCAAGCGGATCAAGACCAACGAGAAGGCCCGGCTGCGCAACAAGGCCGTCAAGTCCTCCCTGAAGACCGCGATCCGCAAGGCCCGTGAGGCTGCTGCCGCGGGTGACGTCGAGAAGGCCACCGAGTACCAGCGCGCTGCCGCGCGTCAGCTCGACAAGGCCGTCTCGAAGGGCGTCATCCACAAGAACCAGGCCGCCAACAAGAAGTCGGCGCTTGCTTCGAAGGTCGCCGGCCTCAACGGCTGACACTTGATTCGACGCCGGAGGGACCCGAGCGGGCCCTCTCTCATCCGCTCCCGTCCGGCACCCCAGAGCCTGTACGCGGCCTGCGTTCGCCACGCGGGTACGGGCTCGACATCGTGAACCGAAGGCCCCGGCACCCCGCCCTTCCCCAGGGCGGCGGCCGGGGCCTTCGGCATGCGGGTCCGCGGCTGTGCCCTGGTCACGACCAGAACGCGTTCACCTTGTCCATGTCCTCGACGCACTCGTCGAGATCGGTGATCTTGTCTCCGACGATCCGGAAGACGATCCCGCCGCTCTCCTCTATGTGTTTGTCGCCCCGGTCGGCGGTGAAGCGGTGCACGGAGATGGTGTGCCCGCGGCCGTCCACGAACAGATTGAGCAACTCGACGCGGAAGGTCCCGCCCGTCTCCGAGTAGAGCCGGCCGTAGTACCCCTCGATGATGTTGTCGAGGCCCTTGTAGTCCCCCGCGAGCGGGTGCGAGCCGGGCACGTGGTGGGTGCAGTCCCCGGTCATCAGCCCGCGCAGGGTGTCCATGTCTCCGCGCTGGAAAGCCTCGTAGCCCTTGCGGACGAGCGCTGCGTGCGGGTGTTCAGCCATGACAACCGCCACCTCTCCATGACCTCGGCGATATGCGGCTGATGGCTCCGATTGTCCTCTCACGACCACACATTTTCAGCCTGTCGGGCATGCCGGTGGGATGCAGCGGGCCGGCGCTGAAGAGGTGCAGCGCCCGGCGGACTGAGAATGCTGGACCCGCATCGAGCCGAGATGGCCCGTCCGGCGTTTGAGGACGAGGCCCGTTCAGGGCCGAAGCGGGGGTCTGGGGGCGGCAGCCCCCAGGACGCGGGGTCGAAGGGGCGGCAGCCCCTGGAGGATGGGACGGGTAGGGGCGGCGGGGGCGATAGAAACCCCCGAGGCCGACCCCAACACCCGCCCGGACAAACTCAACGCCGCCTGTCTAACCCCGCCCCCTCGACCGCGCCGCCCTGGCAATCGCAACAACCGCCTTCTCCAGGGCGTACTCGGGATCGTCCCCGCCGCCCTTCACACCCGCGTCCGCCTCAGCCACCGCCCGCAGCGCAACCGCGACCCCGTCCGGCGTCCACCCCCGCATCTGCTGCCGCACCCGGTCGATCTTCCACGGCGGCATCCCCAGCTCCCGCGCGAGATCCGCAGGCCGCCCGCCCCGCGCCGACGACAACTTCCCGATCGCCCGCACACCCTGCGCGAGCGCACTGGTGATCATCACCGGCGCCACACCGGTCGCCAACGACCACCGCAGCGCCTCCAGCGCCTCCGCGGCCCGCCCCTCGACCGCACGGTCGGCGACGGTGAAGCTCGACGCCTCGGCCCGCCCGGTGTAGTACCGCCCGACCACCGCCTCGTCGATCGTCCCCTCGACGTCGGCCACCAGCTGCGACACGGCCGACGCCAGCTCCCGCAGATCGCTGCCGATCGCATCGACCAGCGCCTGACTCGCCTCCGGCGTCGCCGACCGCCCCGCCGCCCGGAACTCACCCCGCACGAACGCCAGCCGATCCGCCGGCTTGGTCATCTTCGGGCAGGCCACCTCCCGCGCCCCGGCCTTGCGCGCGGCATCGAGCAACCCCTTGCCCTTCACCCCGCCCGCGTGCAGCAGCACGAGGGTGATCTCCTCGGCGGGCGACCCGAGATACGCCTTCACGTCCTTGATCGTGTCGGCCGACAGATCCTGCGCGTTGCGTACGACCACGACCTTGCGCTCCGCGAAGAGCGAGGGGCTGGTCAGCTCGGCGAGCGTGCCGGGCTGCAACTGGTCCGGGGTCAGATCCCGTACGTCCGTGTCGGCGTCGGCGGCCCGCGCGGCGGCCACCACCTCCTGCACGGCACGGTCGAGCAGAAGGTCCTCCTGGCCCACGGCAAGCGTCACGGGGGCGAGAGGGTCGTCATTCGCAGTCTTCCTGGCCATCGCGACAAGCATGGCACGCACCACTGACAACGAACGCCGCCGAGCCCACTCTCCCCGACCCCGCGGCCCCTACGGCCCTCCCGCGACCCACCCCCGGCGGCCTTACGGCTCCTCCCGCCGCCCTCCCACGGGCCTTACGGCTCCTTCCACGACCCACCCCACAAGCCTTACGGCTCCTCCCGCCACCCGTCCCACGCGCCCACGAACTCGTCCAGCTCCCCGGGGTCGAGCCGTCCGTCCTCGTCCCGCAGGACGACCAGCCACTGCGCGTCCTCCGCGTCGTCCTCTCCGGCCAACGCGTCCCGCACCAGCTGCGGCTCCTCGGCCACCCCGAACCGCTCCCCGAGCGCCTCCACCACTTCCTCGGCGGCATCCCGGTCGGGCAGCACCAGCACATGTCTCACATCACTCACACGCCCATTCTCCGGCACCCGCCCGACACCAACCGCACCACGGACGACCGCCCCCTCGGACACCACCCACCCCACCGACGACCGCCCCCTCAGACACCACCCACCCCACCGACGACCGCCCCCTCGGACACCACCCACCCCACCGACGACCGCCCCCTCAGACACCACCAGCCCCCACGGACGACGTCCCCTCCCTGCCGCGCTCACCCCCTGGCCCGGCCGAAGTCCCGCACCTCCGGCACCCGCTCCAGCCCGATCCCGAACCTCTCCCGATACACCCCCAGCACCTCCTCGTCCGTCTTCAGCTCCCGCACCTCGCGCGTCCCGTCCGCCGCCGTCACCGTGAGGCCCCGGCCGCTGAGCGTGATCCTCCCCCCGTCCTCCGCGACCCGCGAACACACCAGTGACTGCGTGAAGTGCGACCCCGGCGACGTGCTGTGCCACCACGCGCCCGCCACGAAGTCACGCAGCACCCGGGGCCGGACCTCCAGGCGGTACTGGCGTTCGCCGTTCCTGAGGACGTCCAAGTCCGCCGCCTCGGCCGCCCCGACCCCACCGCCCCGTACCCCCGCCGCGTCCGGCGCCGCCTCTACGACCCGGAACGTGCCCGCGGGATCGTCCTGCTCGTCCCGCGCCCCGATCGCCAGCGGCCGGTGACTGTTCGCCCCGAAGCCGACGTCGACCAGCCAGTCGCCCCCGTCCACCGTCCGTACCCGCAGCGCGAGATGGTCGTACGGGATACCGAGCCGCCCCTCCTCCCCGTACACCCGGGCCGCGAGCAACGTCACATCGAAGCCCAGCGCACCGAGCAACGCCCCGAAAGCGCCGTTGAGTTCGTAGCAGAACCCTCCCCTGTTCGCCCCCACGACCTTGTCCAGCAGCCGCTTCTCCTCCAGCACGATCTCCTCGCCGAGATGCACCGACAGGTTCTCGAAGGGCACGGCCCGCAGATGGCGCAGCTGAAGCTCGCGCAGGGCGTCCGTGGCGGGCCGCGCCGGGCGGCCGGTTCCCAGACGACGGAGGTAGGCGTCGACCTGTACAGAATCCATGCCCCCAGTCTCCGCCACACCCCCCTCCCGGACATCAACCTCCCACCACCGTCAGCTCCTCCTCCGTGCCGGCGACCGCCAGGGCCCCGTCCTCGTCCGTGCGCAGCACCACCGCGCCCTGAGCCCGCAGGGCCGCGACCGTGCCGGGAGCCGGGTGGCCGTACGGGTTGTCCCGCCCGCAGGAGATCAGCGCCACCCGAGGGGCCACCCTCCGTATGAGTTCCGGATCCTGGTAGGCCGAGCCGTGGTGAGCCACCTTGAGCACGTCCACACCGCCCAGCGACGCGCCCGCCGGTGACCTCAACAGCGCTTGCTGGGACGGGGGTTCAAGATCGCCGAGCAACAGGAACCGCAACCCGCCCGACCGCACGAGCAGCGTGACGCTGGCGTCGTTCGGTCCATCCGGTTCCGGCGCCGCAGGTCCTCCCGCCACCCCCGGCGGGGAACTCGGAGGCGGCCACACGACCTGCCAGGCCAGCGCCCCTGTCCGCCGCTCCTCCCCCGCGACCGCGTGCGTGACCGGGATGTGCCGCCGTGCCGCCTCTCTCCGGACGAACTCCACCTGATCCACGGGCTCTTCGAACCCGGTCGTCTCGATCGCGCCGACGGCCCGCCCCCGCAACACCCCGGGCAGGCCCGCCACATGGTCGGCATGGAAGTGGGTCAGCACGACCAGGGGGATCCTGGTGATCCCGAGTGTGCGCAGGCACCGGTCGACGAGCGCCGGGTCGGGCCCGGCATCGACCACCACCCCGGTGCCGTCACCCGCCGCGAGCACCGTCGCGTCTCCCTGCCCCACGTCACAGACCGCGAACCGCCAGCCTGGCGGCGGCCATCCCGTGACCACCCGGGTCAGCGGCGGCGGCTGCACCACCACCAGCACGAGCAGCACCCCGCACGCCCCGCACCACCACGGGTGCCGCAACAACCGCCGCCCGGCCAGGACGACCACCCCCGTGACCACGGCGAGCAGCGCCGCCCCGCCCCAGCTGCCGGGCCAGTCCACCCCGGAGCCGGGCAGCGCGGCCCCGGCGCGGGCGACGTCCGCGATCCATCCGGCGGGCCAACTCGCACACCACGCCAGCGCCTTGGCCACCGGCAACGCCACGGGCGCCGTCGCCAGCGCCGCGAAACCCAGCACCGTGGCCGGCGCCACGGCGAACTCCGCGACCAGATTGCACGGCACCGCCACCAGACTCACCCGCGCCGACAGCACCGCCACGACCGGCGCGCACAGGGCCTGCGCGGCACCGGCGGCGGCCAGCGCCTCGGCCAACCGCGGTGGCACCCGCCGCCGTTGCAGGGCCGCGCTCCAGCGGGGCCCGATCGTCAGCAGGGCTCCGGTGGCCAGCACGGACAGCAGGAACCCGTAACTCCGGGACAGCCAGGGGTCGTACAGCACCAGCAGCAGTACGGCCGTCGCCAGCGCCGGGAGCAGTGATCTGCGGCGCCCGGTCGCCAGGGCGAGCAGGACGACCGCTCCGCAGGCCGCGGCCCGCAGCACGCTCGGGTCCGGCCGGCACACGACGACGAAGGCCAGCGTGAGCACTCCGCCCAGCACCGCCGTCGTCCGCAGCGGAATGCCGAGCCGGGGCGCGAGGCCTTTGCGCTCGACGCGCTGGGCCAGCCCGGGTGGTCCGATGAGCAGGGCGAGGATGATCGTGAGGTTGCTCCCGGAGACGGCGAGTGTGTGGGTGAGGTCGGTGGCCTTGAACGCCTCGTCGAGGTCGGGCGTGATCCGCGAGGTGTCCCCGACGACCAGCCCCGGCAACAGCGCCCGGGCGTCACCGGGCAACGGCTCTGTGGCCGCCCGCAGCCCTGCCCGCAGCCGCCCAGCGAACCGCTGCACCCCCGACGGCTCGGCCACGATCTCCGGCCCCGCCCGACCCGAGACCCGCGCCACCCCGGCGACCCGGTCCCCCTCCACCATCGTCGGGGCCAGCCGCGCACTCACCCGCACCCGAGTGGAAGGCAACAGCCGAAGCCACGCCCCCGCCCCCGCCCCGGCATCCGCAGCGCCGCCCCGACCACCCCGTCCCGCCCGATCACCGGGCTCGTCCGCCCAGCCGCCGCTGCCCACCCCGCCACCGACCTCGCCCACCCGACCGACCGGCCCGTCCACCCGACCGACCGGCCCGTCCAACCGACCGACCGGCTCGTCCAGCCGACCGACCGGCCCGTCCAACCGACCGACCGGCTCGTCCAGCCGACCGCCATGGCCATCCACCCGACCGTCGGCCCCTTCCCCGCGACCGCCGGCCCCGTCCGCCACCTCTCCGCCTCGGTCGCTCCCCTCCCCCGCCCCCACGTCAACGATCACCAGCACCGGCGTCCGCGTCGCCACCGTCGTCCCGCCGGCCTGCTCGACCCTCCGCACCTCCGCGCCGATCAGCACGGAGGCCGGTGCCATGTGGTCCCCCTTGACCCGCGGTCGGGTGAGCCGGGGATCGGCGGTGACCTCGATCTCGGCGGTCACGGTGGCGTACTCCCGCACCAGCCCGGGAACCGGCCCCCGACGCAGGTCGGCGCCGTGCAGCCCGGCGGAGGCTGCCGCCGCGGCGACACACAGCAGCACCGCGGCGGTCGCCACGCGTCGCCCCGCACGTCCGCGCCACAACAGGAGCACGACCCCCGTGACCAGACACCCGACGGCGACACCGGTGACCCACTCCGGCGCGGCGTCCAGCATCGACGCCGCCGTCAGCCAGGCGGCCAGCGCGGGCGGCACGAGTCGTAGATCGGTCGGCCCTTCCTGCCGCGGGTCGGCCGCTCCCATTCGAGGCCGGGCCGTGGCGCGCACGGCAGGACGCGGAGGGTCCGTTGTCGGCGTGGGCGTCGAAGGCCCCGGGAGGCCACTCATGGCCGCACGAGATTCCGCAGGTCGGCGAAGCGGCGTTCCCCGATGCCGTTGACCTCGCGCAGTTCGTCCACCGAGCGGAAACCGCCGTGCTGAGTGCGGTAGTCGACGATGTGCTGGGCCAGCACCGGACCGACGCCGGGAAGCGTGTCGAGCTGGTCCACGGTCGCCGTGTTGAGGGAGAAGGGCACGGCAGGCCCGGCCCCCGGCGCGGAGCCACCTGAACCGGCCGCGCCTCCGGCCACTCCGGCCGCCCCTGCTGCTGCTCCCGCCGCCCCCGCCGGGGCGCCCACGACGACCTGTTCACCGTCCACCAGGAAGCGGGCCCGGTTGAGTCCGGTGGTGTCCGTACCCGGCCGTACCCCGCCGGCCGCGCGGAGGGCGTCGGCGACCCGCGCCCCCGCCGGGAGCCGGCGAATGCCGGGTTCGCGGACCTTGCCGCTGACGTCCACCACGATCTCGGCCGTCGCCGTACCGGCCACGCTCGGCGCACCGCTCGCGGCACCGGACCCTGCCGCCTCGCGCCGCTCCTCGAAAGGCACCGCGGCCCGCACGACCTCCGGCGCCCGCACCGACTGTGTACGGCCGCTCCAGAAGTGCTGCACGGCGAAACCGGCGGCGACCACGAGCAGCACGGTCAGCGCGACGACGCTCCGCCGCTCCAGACCACACCTGGCCTGCAGCCACACCGGCACCCGCTCCCGCACGGCAAGCCCGACCCGCCCCCGCCAATCCCCGGCCCCCGAGCCCGAATTCGAATCCGAACCCGACGACACCGAGCCCGGGCCCGGGCCCGGGCCCGGGCTCGAGCCCGACGGAGGATCCACCCAGGCCTGCGACTCCGACTCCGACGCCGACGGACCGTACCGCCAGGCCTGCGACGCCCCCGGAGCGCCCAACCCATCACGGCCCACCCCCGCATCCCGCTCCGCACCCGGTGGCCCCACCTCCGACTCCCGCCCCACCCCCTCCCGTTCGGCGAAGATGACCTCCGCGCGCCGCCGAAGCTCCTCGGCCGACGCATACCGCTGCCGTGCCCGGCCCCTGGTCGCAGGAGCGCGGCGATGGCGGGTGCGGACATCCGAGCCGGGGCCACGGCCCGGGCCACTCGTGGGAGTCGCTGTGCGTGAACGTGATCGAAGTGCCATGCGACGAGGATCGGGCACATCACCCAGCCGCGATGATCTTGCTCAATTCCCGGGGACAACCACCCAGTTGTGGATAACTCCACCACTCACACGGGTGACGGACGCCCCCAGCCCAACCCGGCCCAACCCAGCCCAGCACCCCAGCCCAACCCAGCAGCCCGGCCCAACTCAGCCCAGTACCCCTGCCCAACCCAGCAGCCCAACCGAACCCAGCCCACCGACAACCCGCTGACCCCGCAGGGCCACCGTCACCGAGGCGAGACCACAGCCCCCAGCAACCCAGGCCCCGTATGCGCCCCGATCACCGCCCCGACCTCGCTCACATGCAGGTCCGCCAGCCCGGGCACCCGCACCCGCAGCCGGTCCGCCAGGGCCGACGCCCGGTCGGGGGCGGCGAGATGGTGCACCGCGATGTCGACCTGGGCGCTCCCGGCCCGGTCGGCCACGATCTCCTCCAGGCGCGCGATCGCCTTCGACGCCGTACGCACCTTCTCCAGCGGTTCGATGCGGCCGCCCTGCAGCTGAAGCAGGGGTTTGACCGCGAGCGCGGAGCCGAAGAGGGCCTGCGCCGCACCGATCCGGCCACCGCGGCGCAGATAGTCGAGGGTGTCGACGTAGAAGTAGGCGGAGGTACCCGCGGCCCGCTTCTCCGCCGCCGTGACCGCCTCGTCCACCGTCCCCCCCGCCTCCGCGGCCTCGGCCGCCGCGAGCGCGCAGAAGCCGAGGGCCATGGCGATCATCCCGGTGTCCACGACCCGCACCGGCACCGGCGCCTCACGGGCCGCGAGAACGGCCGCGTCGTAGGTGCCGGAGAGTTCGGCGGAGAGGTGGAGGGAGACGACTCCGGTGGCACCGGTCTCGGCCACCCTGCGATAGGTCTCCGCGAAGAGCTGCGGGCTCGGGCGGGAGGTGGTGACCGGTCGCCGCTTCTGGAGCGCCTGGGCCAGGGACCGGGTCGAGATCTCGGTGCCCTCTTCGAGTGCCTGGTCGCCGAGGACCACGGTCAGCGGCACCGCCGTGATGCCGTGACGCTCCATCGTCCGCGGCGGCAGGTAGGCCGTTGAATCGGTGACGATCGCGACATGGCGGGACATGAGCTGGAGGTTACCTGGCGTAGCGCCCGGGCGGCAGTCCGACCCCTCCCGGCCGGGAGGGTCGTGGCCGGATCAAGTCGTGCTCTCGGGGCGGGGCTTCTTCTGCCAGGGGTAGGTGGGGCGGGTGGTCGGTGGAGTGATGGCGGCGGCCTGTGTCGGTTCCTCGGCCGTACGGGACCGGGGGGTCTGCGGCCAGGTCTGCTGGGAGCTGGAGCCGTCAGCGGGGGCCTCGGGCCAGGGCGGCGAGGACTGCGCGGTGGCGGGGTCCGACGGCTCGCTCGTGGTCCAGTGCCGCAGCGCGCCGGCCTCCATGTCGATCTGGGTGCTCAGCGAGTCCAGGTCGTCGTCCGCGAAACGGCGGGCCCGGTCACGCGCGGCCCAGCGCAGGGAGTCCGCGGACCGGGTGATGGTCTCGGTGCGCTCGCGCAGGGCGGGCAGCCGCTCGGCGAGGGTCGCGCGGTCCGGTTCGGACTCCAGCCGGCGCAGTTCGGCGTCCAGTTCGTGGCCGTGCGCGCTCAGCCGCTCGAACAGGGCGAGGGACTCCCTGAGGGACTCGTCCTCGGCCACACCCGCGTGCAGCGCGTCCTGGGTCGCGCGCATGGAGGTGCGCAGTTTCAGCCGCAGTTGGGCGACCTGGCCCGCCGGGCCGGGCTGCACCATGGACTTGGCGCGCAGGGTGTGGTCCTCGACGGTGCGCCGGGCCTGGGTGATCGTGCGGTCCACGCCCCGCTTGGCGGCGCCGACGGCCTTCACGGTGGCGTAGGCGCCCAGCACCAGGAGGAATACGAAAAGCAGAGCGACGACCGTCAACAGTGCCTCCACAGCGCTCCTCCTCCGACCGGGCGCGAGGCTCCGCGCCTCTCTTCAACGGTAAACGCGACGGGCAGGCCCGAAGTTCCAGAAGAACCCCGAACCTGCCCGTACCCGACCCTTAAGGGGTCTTACGCCGGAACGATGTTCACCAGCTTCGGCGCCCGCACGATCACCTTGCGAATGCCCGCCCCGTCCAGCGCCGCCACGACCTTGTCGTCGGCCAGCGCCACCTTCTCCAGCTCCTCGTCGGAGATGGCCGGCGAGACCTCCAGACGGGCCTTGACCTTGCCCTTGATCTGCACGACGCAGGTCACGGTCTCGTCCACGACGTACGCCGGGTCGGCGACCGGGAAGTCCCGGTGGACCACCGAGTCGGTGTGCCCCAGCTTGCGCCACAGCTCCTCGGCGATGTGCGGGGCCAGCGGGGCGACCAGCAGCACCAGCGACTCGGCGACCGAGCGCGGCACCGCGCCGCCCGCCTTGGTCAGGTGGTTGTTCAGCTCGGTGACCTTGGCGATGGCGGTGTTGAACCGCATGCCCTCCAGGTCCTGCCGTACGCCGTCGATGGCCTTGTGCAGCGCCCGCAGGGTGTCCTCGTCGGCCTCGGTGTCGACGACGGTCACCTCACCGGTCGTCTCGTCGACGACGTTGCGCCACAGCCGCTGCAGCAGCCGGAACTGGCCGACCACCGCGCGCGTGTCCCACGGCCGGGAGACGTCCAGCGGGCCCATGGCCATCTCGTACAGGCGCAGGGTGTCGGCGCCGTAGTCCTCGCAGATGGACTCGGGCGTGACCGCGTTCTTCAGGGACTTGCCCATCTTGCCCAGCAGCTTGGTGACCTTCTCGCCCTGGTGGTAGAAGGCGCCGTCGCGCTCCTCCACCTCCTCGGCGGGCACCGGGAAGCCACGGCTGTCGCGGTAGACGAAGGCCTGGATCATGCCCTGGTTGAACAGCTTGTGGAACGGCTCCGCGGAGGAGACGTGGCCCAGGTCGAACAGCACCTTGGACCAGAAGCGCGCGTACAGCAGGTGCAGCACGGCGTGCTCGGCGCCACCCACGTACAGGTCGACACCGCCGTGCGGCTGACCCGCGCGCGGGCCCATCCAGTACTGCTCGATCTCGGGGTCGACCAGCTTCTGGTCGTTGTGCGGGTCCAGGTAGCGCAGCTCGTACCAGCAGGAACCGGCCCAGTTGGGCATGGTGTTGGTCTCGCGGCGGTACTTCTTCGGTCCGTCGCCCAGGTCCAGGGTGACGTTGACCCAGTCCTCGTTGCGGGACAGCGGGGTCTCCGGGGAGGTGTCCGCGTCCTCCGGGTCGAAGGTGCGGGGCGAGTAGTCCTCGACCTCGGGCAGCTCCAGCGGCAGCATCGACTCGGGCAGCGAGTGCGCGATGCCGTCCTCGTCGTAGACGATCGGGAAGGGCTCGCCCCAGTAGCGCTGCCGGCTGAACAGCCAGTCGCGCAGCCGGAAGTTGACGGTGCCCTCGCCGACGCCGGTCCGCTCCAGCCACTCGGTGATGCGCGCCTTGGCCTCGGCGACCGGCAGGCCGTCCAGGGAGACGCCCTCGCCGGAGGAGTTGATGATCTTCGCGTCGTACGAGGCGAAGGCGTCCTCCCACGTGGAGGTGTCCGTGCCGCGGCCGTCGGTGGGCTCGACGATGCAGGTGATCGGCAGCTCGAAGGCGCGCGCGAACTCGAAGTCGCGCTGGTCACCCGCCGGGACGGCCATGATCGCGCCGGTGCCGTAGCCCATCAGCACGTAGTCGGCGATGAAGACGGGGATCTGCTCGCCGTTCACGGGGTTGGTGGCGTACGAGCCGATGAAGACGCCGGTCTTGTCCTTGGCCTCGGCCTGCCGCTCCACGTCGGACTTGGAGGCGGCCTGCGCGCGGTACGCGGCGACGGCCTCGGCCGGGGTGGCGTGACCGCCGGTCCACACGTCACGGGTGCCCTCGGGCCAGGCGGCCGGGGTGAACTTCTCGACCAGCGGGTGCTCGGGGGCCAGCACCATGTAGGTCGCGCCGAACAGGGTGTCGGGGCGGGTGGTGAAGACGGTGATCTTCTCGCCGTCGATCGGGAAGTCGACGCGGGCGCCCTCGGAGCGGCCGATCCAGTTGCGCTGCTGCAGCTTGATCGCCTCGGGCCAGTCCAGGGCGTCCAGGTCGTCCAGCAGCCGGTCGGCGTAGGCGGTGATCCGCATGTTCCACTGCCGCAGCTTGGCCTTGAAGACGGGGAAGTTGCCGCGCTCGGAACGGCCGTCGGCGGTGACCTCCTCGTTGGCCAGCACGGTGCCCAGGCCGGGACACCAGTTGACGGGCGCGTCGGAGGCGTAGGCCAGGCGGAACTCGCCCAGGACGTCGGCACGCTCGGCGGCGGTCAGCTCGTTCCACGCGCGCGTGTGCCCCGGTACGGCGCGCTCACCGGACTCGAACTGGGCGACCAGCTCGGCGATCGGGCGGGCCTTCCTGGCCTCGTCGTCGTACCAGGAGTTGAAGATCTGCAGGAAGATCCACTGGGTCCACTTGTAGTACTCGGGGTCGATCGTGGCGAACGACCGGCGCTTGTCGT
The DNA here is from genome assembly GCF_042668605.1 of Streptomyces sp. NPDC057280. Classification (NCBI taxonomy): domain Bacteria; kingdom Bacillati; phylum Actinomycetota; class Actinomycetes; order Kitasatosporales; family Streptomycetaceae; genus Streptomyces; species Streptomyces sp. NPDC057280. The sequence continues at coordinate 575,918 of NZ_JBHUYR010000002.1, read as the reverse complement.
GGCCCAGGCCCAGCCGGCGCAGCTGGGTCTTCATGTTCTCGATGTTGGCCTCGGTGGAGACCCGCGGGTGCGTGCCGGTCTGCACCGCGTACTGCTCGGCGGGCAGGCCGAAGGCGTCGAAGCCCAGGGTGTGCAGGACGTTGTGGCCGGTCATCCGCTGGAAGCGGGCGAAGACGTCGGTGGCGATGTAGCCCAGCGGGTGGCCGACGTGCAGGCCCGCACCGGAGGGGTACGGGAACATGTCCATGATGAACTTCTTGGGCTTGGCGACCAGCTCCGGATCGCCCGCCAGGTCACCCTTGGGGTTCGGTGCGGCGTACGTACCCTCGGCGTCCCAGAAGTCCTGCCAGCGTGCCTCGATCTCGGCCGCGACGGCGGCCGTGTAGCGGTGCGGCGCGGCCACCTCGGCGGCAGCGGCGGGGTTCGTCTCGCTCATGATCCTCAAGCTCCATCGATCGTCTCTGCCAGCGGCTGTCTCGTTCCGGAAACGAAAAATCCCCTCGCACAGGAGGGGACGCCGCGCTGACTCCGACCGGCCGGCTCGTCCGGCGGTCGGGACTGATCAGCGCGGCTCGCTAAGCAGAAGGCGTACGGCACGCATGGCGTCAGGGTACCGCAGCCATTGAGCAAGCTGCGACGCACGTACGTATGCCTCCTATGGCCCCGGACATCGGGTACCGAACTGAACAAACGTCAAAAGTTACTTCGCGTAACGCCCCCTAAAGGGACAACACAACGACCCCACGGCCTTTTGGTAACAGCGCAATAACTCAAATCCCGTACCGATCGGTATGGCTCCACTTAGAGTGCGGCAGCGGGACCGCCTACCCGAACTGCTCGGAGTTGCCCCCATGAACCCTCGTCGAAGTAACAGCTCGCTTCCCAGGCCCGGCCGCTCGGCCTACGGCATGGCGACGGCTGTCGCTCTGCTCTTCATACCCGTGTTCGTGCTGGTAGGAGGTGACACGGTCCGTGACTTCCTGAACTTCGGCGCGGGCGTGCTGTCCCTCGTCTCCCTCAGCTGCTCGGTGATCTGGGGTCTGGTCGCCCAGGACCGGATCTTCCTCAACCCCAAACAGCGGATCATCGGCCAGGCCGTGCACCGCACGACCGCCGTCGGCTCGATCGCCTTCCTGCTGCTGCACATCACCACGAAGGTCGCCCTCGACCACACGCAGCTGATCGGCGCGCTCATCCCGTTCTCGCTCGGCGTCACCGGCATCGGAGGCCTGATCGGCCTCGGCTCGCTGGCCGGCCTGCTGATGATCTTCGTGGGCATCACCGGCGCCCTGCGCAACCAGTTCGCCTCCCCGGCACCGGTCGCGGCCCGCTGGCGCGCCATGCACATGCTGGCCTACCCGGCCTGGTGCTTCGCCCTGATCCACGGCCTCTACGCGGGTCGCCAGGCGAAGCCGATCTTCGTGATCCTCTACGGCCTCTCCCTGGCCGGCGTCATGGCCGCGCTCGCCCTGCGCTCGGCGCCCCGCCCGGTCAAGCGCAAGGTCGCCGACCGCATCCAGGCGATCCTGGGCACCGAGGAGCGGCCGGGCCGCGAGGAGCTGGACGCGAGCCGGGCCCGGGTCGCCGAGGCCTCCACCTCCGCGCTGCCCGGCTACGAGAACGCCCGCGCCGCACAGCCGCGCACGGCACCCCCCTACGACGCCCCCGCCCCGGCCCCGGAACCCGCGAACGGCTTCGCGGCCGCCTACCGGGCCGTCACCCCGACCTCGCGCATCCCGCAGCAGCCGTCCTACGGCGCCGCCGACCAGACCGCCCGCATGGACCTGCCGCTGGATCTTCAGACCACGGAGGCCATGCCCCGCTACGACAGCGGCGGCAGCACCTCGGGCAGCTGGCCGATCCCGTCCCCGCCCCCGGTCGGCGAGGCGCCCCCGTCCGCCTACGACCCGCTCCAGGACACCGGATACAACATCCCGACCTACCGCAATACGGACACACCCGGATACGGCACGAGTGACGTGTACGACACCGGTGAGTCGAACACCGTTTCCGGCGCGTACTACTCGAACGACACGTACAACAGCGGTCCCGCCACTGATCCACCGCCCGGTGAGCCCTACGACTTCGGCGCACCGGGCTCGGGCGAACCTTGGAACATGCCTTCCGGAGGCTATAGGTGAACGAGGCCCTGCCCGACGTCCCAGAAGTCCGCGTGGTCGGTCTTCCCCAGCTCACGTCGGGCTTCGACCTTGTCGAAAGACTCGATCTGCCCATGCACCTGAAGGTGCACGGGCCGCTCGAACCCCTGGGCGGCGAGCAACTCGCGAAGCTCGCCGAGAACATCAACCTGAAGGGCCGCGGCGGCGCGGGCTTCCCCTTCCACAAGAAGCTGCGCTCGGTCGCCGAGGCGGCCATCAAGCGCGGGGTACGGCCCGTCGTCGTCGTCAACGGCAGCGAGGACGAACCGGCGTGCCGCAAGGACACGGTGCTCATCAACCGTGCCCCGCACCTCATCCTGGACGGCGCCCTGCTGGCCGCCGAGGCCCTGGGTGCCCGCACGCTCGTGGTGGGGGTCACCCGGGAGTCCACGCAGCGTTCCATGGAGGCCGCGCTCGCCGAACGCGGGCTGAGCAACGGCCGCAGATCGGCTCTCCGCGCGCGCGTGCAGCGCAATCCCGTCCGTATGGTCACCGGAGCCGCGGCCTCGCTGATCCGCTCCATCGACGGCGGCCCGGCGATCCCGCCCGGCCGCAAGGTCAGCGCCTCCCAGAACGGCGTCGGCGGCGCCCCGACCCTGCTGTCGAACGCCGAGACCTTCGCCCAGCTGGCGATCGCCGCCCGCATCGGCCCCGAGCGCTACGGCAACACCGGCCTGTACGACGAGCCCGGCACCGTCATGCTCACGGTCTCCGGCGCGGTCGCCCGCCCCATGGTCATCGAGGTCCCCACGGGCGTGCCGCTGCGCTACGTCCTCCAGCTCGCCGGCGCCCCGCCGGTCCCGCAGGGTGTGCTGACCGGCGGCTACCACGGCAAGTGGATCGACGCGGCGACGGTCAACGAGGCGATCGTCTCCCGCAACTCCCTGGACGCGGTGGGCGGTTCGCTCGGCGCGGGCGCGATCCTGCCGATCAGCCAGGACACCTGCCCGCTGGGCGAGTCCCTGATGGTGGCCAAGTGGCTGGCCGAGGAGAGCGCGGGCCAGTGCGGCCCCTGCTACCTCGGACTGCCGGCCGCCGCGCGCGGCATGGAGGACATCCTCAACGGCGGCGGCCCGGCCGCCCTGGAGGCGCTCAAGCAGGTCGCCAAGAACGTGAAGCGGCGCGGCGCGTGCTCGCACCCGGACGGCTCCGCGATGTTCCTGGAGTCGACCATCAAGGCGTTCACCGACGACCTCGCCGCCCACGTCCTCGGAAACGGCTGCGGACGGCCCGTGGAGGGCGTTCTGCCGCTCTTCGAGGGCGGCAAGACCCCGGTGGGTATCCCCGGCGGCGGCGAGGCCGAGGAGAACGGCCCCAGCCGTCAGAAGATCTACGTCGACTGGACGCTGTGCCGCGGCCACGGTCTGTGCGCCGACATCCTCCCCGAGGTCTTCGAGCTCGGCGCCGACGGCTTCCCCACGGTCGCCCAGGCCCAGGTCCCCCGCTACGCCGAGGCGAAGGCCCTGCGCGCGGTGCGCCGCTGCCCCGCCCTCGCCCTGCGCCTGGAGGAGTCGGCCCCCCGCGACAACGGCCAGTCCCGCAACCTCCCGGTCCTCTCCCAGGGCCGCGGCCGCCGGGCGCTGGGCCGCTGAGCCGACAGCACGAAGGGGCCGCCCGATAGGGCGGCCCCTTCGTCGTTCGTGGAGCACGAGGACAACTGCCCCTGGAAACGCAAGAATCCCGCCGGGTCGCGATGACCCGGCGGGATCTCTCTGTGGAGCTAAGGAGAATTGAACTCCTGACCTCCTGCATGCCATGCAGGCGCTCTACCAACTGAGCTATAGCCCCTTGCTCGGTGTCTCCCGGGGGTTTCTCCCCGGCGACGACGCCAACATTAACCGGCCCCGGGGCGGAACACCAAATCGTTTCCGACCCCCACCGGACGAACCGGTCAAGCCGTTACGAACGAGTAGAAACGCTTGAGTGTGCAGTGCTCCTCGAGGAGTCGACCGTAGATCGGCTCACCCTCGAGTTCGCGGTACGTCTCGATCGGGTCGCCCTTTATGATCAGCGCCCGCGCGCATTCCTCGCACCAGTACTGGTAGTCGGGATTGAGCGGCTCCATGTCACGGACGATCGGCGTCCCGCTGCCGCACCAATCGCACTTTCGCCTGTGTGCACCCATCGATCAGCTCCAGCTGTGGCCGCAGGCCGTGCACACGTAGGAGATTCCACCGTTGTCACCGAGGACTTGGGCGACATGCAGGGAACCGCAGGAAGGGCAGGTGAGCCGGGTGACCGTGTCCCGTGTCGACGCTGCTTCAAGGAGGTGGCCGACCTCCTTGAGGATGCTCGCAGGCATCACTGCTCCCTCCCGTCGGGCCGCGCTCCCTTCCGGCCGTTTGATTCTGCCACGGCCGGACCAATACGGTCAGCGACGCCTCAGTACCAGTCCGGACACGGCCCCCAGGGCTGCCGTTCCGGCCAGCGCGAACATGCACGCCGACAGCGCCTCCGCAGAGGTATACGCCTCCAAGGCCCCGAGTGACTCAAGCCGGTTCAAGAACAGTGTGCCGAACGCGGCGACACCGGTCAGCTGGCCGAGCTGGGTGACCGTGGCGAGCAGCCCGCTGGCGTCCGCCGCGTCCTCCGGCCGCACCGTGGCCAGCGCCCGGGTCAGGGTGGGGCTGAAGGCGAGCGCGAGCCCGACGCCCACCCCGGCGTACGACACGTACACCCACGCTCCGCCGTCGCCGCCGCCGTCGAGCGCCAGGCCGACCCCGGCCACGGCCGCCGCGGTGAGCAGGAACCCGGTCGGGGTCAGGGCGCGCTGCCATGCGGCGGGCCAGCGCCGCCAGGTCAGTCCGACCACCCCGAAGACGACCGCGGTCGGCGCGAAGGTGAGTCCGGCGCGCAGGGCGCTGTAGCCGAGGCCGCCCTGGACGTGCAGCGTGAGCACGAACAGGAAGCCCCCGTTGACCGCCATGGCGGCCAGGATCCGCAGCACGGCGAGGCCCATGCCGGGGTGGCGCAGCACCCGGGGCGCGATCAGCGGGTCGCCGCCGCGCCGGGCGAGCCCGGACTCGTACCGCCAGAACACCGCGAACAGCACGGCGGCCGCGCCCAGCGACAGCCACGACCACAACGGCCAGTCCTCCTCCTGCCCGAGCACCAGCGGCACCGTGAACAGCGACACGGCCGCGCCGAGCAGCACCAGTCCCGGCAGGTCCATGCCGCGTCCGCGTTCCCGCTCGCCCCCGCGTTCCCGCGGCAGGACGCGCCGGCCGATGATCAGGAGGGCGGCGCCGACGGGCACGTTCACCAGGAACACCGGCCGCCAGCCCGTGCCCAGCAGATCGGCGCTGACCAGGACTCCGCCGAGGATCTGCCCGGCGGCGGCGCCGACGGCGAGGACCGCCGAGTACGCGCCGAGCGCCTTCACCCTGGCCTCGCCGACGAAGTTCCGCTGGATGAGGCTGAGCACCTGCGGGATCATCACCGCCGAGCCGGCGCCCTGGACCAGCCGGAAGACGATGAGTTCCGTGACGCCCTGTGCGAGACCGCAGGCGAGCGAGGCGGCGGTGAACAGCGCCATCCCGGCGAGGTGGACCCGGCCGTGCCCGAACCGGTCGCCGAGCCGGGCCCCGGTGATCAGCAGCACCGAGTACGTGATGGTGTAACCGGCGACCACCAGCTGCAACTCCGCGCCGGAGGCGTGGAGTTCGGAACCGATGGTGGGCGCGGCGACGTTCACGATGAAGACGTCGAGCAGCGCCATGAACAGGGCGGCGAGCACGACGGCGAGCAGCGGGCGGGGCCCGTTGTCAGTGCCGGGTGCTTCACTGATCGCAGTGCTGGGGACGGGTGCTGTACCCGGTCCGGAACGGGGTGTTGTCGTCATGCCGTCGAGCGTGCCGCCGCTCCGGTACGGGTGCCGAGAGCCCACCGATGCTGGTACTGACAGCACCTGGCAGCGCACGGGCCGGGCGCCGACGATGGGGGATGTGACGATGGGGACGACACAGCGCCGCCGACCTGAGCTGGCCGCCTTCCTGCGCAGCAGGCGGGCCCGGGTGACACCGCAGGACGTGGGGATGCCACCGGGCTTACGGCGCCGTACCCCGGGGTTGCGGCGTGAGGAGGTCGCCCAGCTCTCGGGGGTGGGCGTGACCTGGTACACGTGGCTGGAGCAGGGCCGCCCGATCAACGCCTCCGCGCAGGTCCTGGACGCCGTGGCCCGCACCCTGCGGCTCGATCCGCCGGAGCGGGAGCATCTGTACCACCTGGCGGACGTGCCGTACTCCGCCGTCCCGGAGACCGCCGCGCAGAGCGTGAGTCCGGAGGTACAGGGCATCATCGATGCCCTCGAACCGCGCCCGGCGGTGGCGTACAACTCGCGGTTCGACATCCTGGCCGCCAACGACGTCTACCGCACCCTGTTCGACGTGCCGCTGATGCAGCCCTCCGGTCGCCTTCCCAACGCCCTGTGGGGGCTGTTCACCGCGGAGGAGGACGACTGCCCGCTGATGTTCCGGGAGACGGAGCTGCCGGTGATGGTCGCGACCCTGCGCGCGGCCTACGGCCTGCATGCCGGCGAGCCCGCCTGGGAGGGCTTCATACGCAAGCTGTCCGCGGCGAGTCCGCTGTTCGCCCGGTTGTGGGAGAGCGGCGACGTGGCGGAGCCCGGACGGCGTGTGAAGACGTTCCGGCATGCGGCGGTGGGTGAGCTGCGGATGACGTCGGTGTCGTTGTCGATCCACGGGATGCCGGAGTGCCGGATCGTCGTCTACACGCCGGACGACGAGGAGACGGCGCGGCGGACGGCCCGCCTGATGGAAATGAAAAATCCCGCCCACTAGGGACGGGATCTTCATCAACTGATCTTTGACAACTCAAGAGTGTCGATCTGTGGAGCTAAGGAGAATTGAACTCCTGACCTCCTGCATGCCATGCAGGCGCTCTACCAACTGAGCTATAGCCCCAAGCTTTGTTCTTCCCGCTCGGCGGGGCGAACAAGAAGAACTTTAGCCTGCGACCTGCCAGAAAGTGAAATCCGCTCAGTCGTCGTCCCCGAGCACCGGTTCCGGCAGGGTGCCGGCGTTGTGCTCGAGCAGCCGCCAGCCACGAGCGCCCTCGCCGAGGACGGACCAGCAGCAGTTGGAGAGGCCGCCGAGGCTCTCCCAGCTCCGGGCCTCCAGGCCGAGGAGACGGCCGATGGTGGTGCGGATGGTGCCGCCGTGGCTGACGACGACGAGGGTGCCCCCGTCGGGCAGCTTGTCGGCGTGCCGGAGCACCACGGGGGCGGCGCGGTCGGCCACCTCGGTCTCCAGCTCGCCGCCGCCGCGGCGGACCGGCTCACCGCGCTTCCACGCGGCGTACTCCTCGCCGTAGGAGGCGATGATCTCCTCGTGCGTCAGCCCCTGCCAGGCGCCCGCGTACGTCTCGCGCAGACCCTCGTCGTGGCTGACGTCGAGTCCGGTGAGCACGGCGAGCTCGGCGGCCGTGTTCGCGGCCCGCTGGAGGTCCGAGGCGATGATGGCGTCGGGCTTCAGGGACGCGAGCAGCCGGGCGGCGCGGCGGGCCTGGGCGACACCGGCCTCGGTGAGGGCGACGTCCGTGGTGCCCTGGAAGCGGCGTTCCACGTTCCAGGAGGTCTGGCCGTGCCGCCACAGGATGACGCGGCGGCCGCGGCCGCCCCGCTTCGCGTCCGTCACCTCACCGGTGGCGCTCATCGCCAGTCACCACCGAGGTCGGCGGACTCCTCGGCGGCCTGCAGCTCGGCGTGCTCCGCGGCCTTGCCGCGGGTGGCCTTGGCGTCCTCGGGCAGGTCCAGTTCGGGGCAGTCCTTCCACAGCCGCTCCAGGGCGTAGAAGACACGCTCCTCGCTGTGCTGGACGTGGACGACGATGTCGACGTAGTCGAGCAGGATCCAGCGGGCGTCCCGGTCGCCCTCGCGGCGGACCGGCTTGGCGCCGAGCTCCTTCTGCAGGCGCTCCTCGATCTCGTCGACGATCGACTTGACCTGGCGGTCGTTGGGCGCGGAGGCCAGCAGGAAGGCGTCCGTGATCGACAGCACGTCGCTGACGTCGTAGGCGATGATGTCGTGCGCGAGCTTGTCGGCGGCCGCCTGGGCGGCGGTGTGGATGAGCTCGATGGAGCGGTCAGTGGCGGTCACTACACGGCTTTCGGTCGGCGGTCACTTGACCTCAAGGGTCTCACGGACCGCGGAGCGCACCCCATGTGATTAAGGGACCACCAGGTCGGGCCGGGTCACGGACGTCCGCGACCCGGCCTTCACGGGGGCCGCTACGAGGACGGGTCGTAGTTCTGGCCGAGGACCACGGAGACGTTCGCGTTCGAGGTGGTCCTGCCCTTGCTGACGGCGCTGGTGGGCAGGCCCAGCGTCTTGGCGACCTCGGTGGCGTTCTCCTTGTCGGCGGCGTCGGCGTAGACGACCTTGGAGGTGGCCTGGGTGCCGGAGGCGGTGCCGCCTTCGAGGAAGGTGAAGCCGCCGTTGAGGAGGACCACGCGGGCCTTCTCCGTGTTGTCCTTCACACCGCTGGCGTTCTGGACCGAGACGCGGACGGCGGCGTCCTTGTCGGGGCTCTTGGCGGTGCCGCCGAGGACGTCCTTGACGACGCTGTCGCTGGCCTGGGCGCTGAGGGTGCCGTCGGCCTGGACGGGCAGCAGCGCTGTCTTGTAGTCGCCGCCCTTGGCGAGGTCGGCGAGCTTGGCGAGGAAGGTGCCGAGGTCCTTGTCGGTGAGCGACGGGTCGAGGATCTGCGCCAGCGTCTGCACGGTGGTCGTGGCGGCGCCCGCGTCGGAGGACAGCTTGCGCAGCACGGCCTGCATGACCTGCCCGAACCGCTCCAGCTGGGCGTTCTGGGCCTCGCCGGCGGCGCGGTAGGTGGCGTAGGCGACGGCCGTCTTGCCGCTGAGGGTCTGGTCCTTGCCCTTGTTCACCAGGGGCGCGGTGCCCTTCTTCTTGGCGGCCGGGTCGGGCACGTCGGTGTTGGTGTCGACGTCGATGTTGCCGACGAGGTCGACGAGGTTCTGCAGGTAGGGGGTGTCCAGGCGCCAGGTGCCCTGGATCTGGGTGCCGAGGACGGTGTCGATCGCGTCGCGGGTGCCGGAGGAGCCGTCGTCCTCGACGGACTTGGCGAGCGTGGTCGTGGTGCCGTCGTCGTCGGTCAGGGCGAGGGAGTTGGGCAGCAGGACGGTGGTGCCCTGCTTGGTGGTGGTGTTGTCGACCAGCAGCGCCGTGGAGGTGCCGCCGCCCTTGGTGTTGTGGAGGTGGACGACGATCACGTCACGGTTCTGGGCGGCGGCGGACGTGCCGGTGCCGGTCCCGGAGCCGGACGAGGACGACAGTCCGGGCAGCTTCCCGGCGTACCAGAGATAGCCGACGCCACCGACCGCGACGAGGGCCAGGACGACGACCAGGGCGACGAGCCGGCTGCGGGCGCGGCGCTTGGCCTCCTCGCGGCGCTCGGTGCGGTTCTCGGTGAAGTTCAGCCAGTCGATGACGTCCTCGGAGTCACCGTCGGGCTCCTCGACGAAGGAGAACTGCCCTGTGTGGTAGTCGCGTTCGGCCGCCTCGGGCCGGGCGCGGCCGCCCGGTTCCTCGGTCTCGGCCGGGCCGGCCTGCTGCGGGATGTAGGCGGTCTGTTCGGCGACCCGGGGCTGCTGCGCGCTGGTGGCCGCCTGCCCGTAGGGGTCGTACGGGGCTGCCGGCGCCCCGCCCTGCGCGCCCCCGTAGGGGTCGTAGGACGGCACCGGGTTCTGCTGACCGGTGTCGTACGGGTCGTAGCCCTGCGCGGGGTACTGCCCGGCGTACGGGTCGTAGCCGTAACCCTGCTGCGGCTGCTGCGGCTGCTGCGCGTACGGGTCGTACGGCTGCTGGTGCGGTTGCTGCTGGGGCACCTGCTGGTAGACGGGCCGGCCGTACTCGTCGTAGCCGACGAGCTGGTACTGGTCGTCGGCGTCGCCACTGTGGCCCGCGTCGTATCGGTCGTTCACCGGTGCCCCTCTCGGCTCACTCGCCGCGGTACAGCTCGCGCTTGTCGATGTAGCGCACGACTCCGTCCGGCACCATGTACCAGATCGGGTCGCCCTTGGCGACTCTCGCACGGCAGTCTGTGGAGGAGATGGCGAGCGCGGGAACCTCCACCAGAGAGACACCGCCCTCCGGGAGCCCGGCGTCGGTCAGGTGGTGGCCCGGCCGGGTCACGCCGATGAAGTGCGCGAGGGAGAACAGTTCCTCCGTGTCCCGCCAGGTGAGGAGCTGGGCGAGGGCGTCGGCTCCGGTGATGAAGAAGAGGTCCGTGTCGGGGTTGAGCACCCGCAGATCGCGCAGGGTGTCCACGGTGTACGTGGGTCCGCCGCGGTCGATGTCGATGCGGCTCACCGAGAACTGCGGGTTCTCGGCGGTGGCGATGACCGTCATCAGATAGCGGTCCTCGGCCGGCGAGACACTGCGGTGGCTCTTCTGCCACGGCTGCCCGGTCGGTACGAACACCACCTCGTCCAGGTGGAACTGCGCGGCGACCTCACTGGCCGCCACGAGGTGTCCGTGGTGGATCGGGTCGAACGTCCCGCCCATGACGCCGAGGCGGCGCTTGCCGGGGTTCGACGGGGCGTTGCCCGGGCCGGTAGGCATGTCCTGCTCTCCCATGCGTGCAGACCCTACCGGCCCGTTCCGTGGGGCCGGTCTCCCCCGGGCCCTCGGCGGCTCAGCGGTCGCGGTTGAAGCGGGTGGTGATCCACAGCAGAAGCAGCAGGACGACGAACGCGCCACCGCCGGTGAGGTAGGGGCTCAGGCTCTCGTGGTTGCCGCCGTGCTCCTCGCCCTCGGCGGCGAGGGTGACCAACTGGGCAGCGGTGCTGTGGAAGCTCATCTGGACCTATCCGATGTGGGCGGGATAAAGATGTCGGCCCATCGTAAGCGGGCGGCTCGGCGGCGATCACGCCGACTCCGCCGTTGGCGCACCGGACGGAACTTCCGGCCCGGCTCAGTCGTCCTTCTGCTTGTAGCCCCGCAGCAGGAACCACGCGGTCAGCACACAGCCCACCACCATCACGACCAGTACGACCCGGAGCAGATACCCCGACCCTCCCTGCTGGGCTGCGTTCGCGGCTTCGGTCAGCCAGGCGGACGCGGGGCTGTGCTGCATGACGGGACTCCTTCGCTGTACTGCCCGTCCACGGTATCTCCGCCTAGGCTGGGCTCTGCTTCGGGGGGCGCAAAGGGCCGCACAAGGGTCCGCAAAGGACCACACTCACGCACATGGGGGAAGACATGTCCGACGACGGCCACGAGCAGAACGGACACGAGAACGTCCCGAGCAGGCAGCGCAGGCGCTTCCCCGGGATCTCCTCGCGTGCGTACGAACACCCCGCCGACCGCTCCGCCCTGGTGGCGCTGCGCAAGCTCAGCGGTTTCGACACGGTCTTCAAGGCGCTCAGCGGTCTGCTGCCCGAGCGGAGCCTCAGGCTCCTGTTCCTGTCCGACTCGGTGCGGGTCTCGGACCAGCAGTTCGCGTACCTCAACGACATGCTGCGGGACGCCTGTTACATCCTGGACCTGGAGAAGGTCCCGCCGATGTACGTCAGCCAGGACCCGAAGCCGAACGCGATGTGCATCGGCCTGGACGAGCCGATCATCGTGGTGACGACCGGCCTCGTCGATCTGCTCGACGAGGAGGAGATGCGGGCCGTCGTCGGCCACGAGGTGGGGCACGCCCTGTCCGGCCACGCCGTCTACCGCACCATCCTGCTCTTCCTGACGAGCCTCGCGCTGCGGGTGGCCTGGATCCCGCTGGGCAACCTCGCGATCATGGCGATCGTGACCGCGCTGCGCGAGTGGTTCCGCAAGTCGGAGCTGTCCGCGGACCGCGCGGGCCTGCTCGTCGGCCAGGACCTCCAGGCCTCGATGCGCGGCCTGATGAAGCTCGCGGGCGGCCACCATCTGCACGAGATGAACGTGGACGCCTTCCTGAAGCAGGCCGAGGAGTACGAGGCCGGCGGCGACCTGCGCGACTCGGTCCTGAAGATCCTCAACGTCCTCCCGCGCAGCCACCCCTTCACCACGGTCCGCGCGGCCGAGCTGAAGAAGTGGTCCGAGTCCCGCGACTACCAGCGCCTGATGGACGGCCACTACCCGCGCCGCACCGAGGACAAGGACACGTCGGTCACCGACTCCTTCCGCGAGTCGGCGGCGAGCTACGCGACCAACGTCAAGAGCTCCAAGGACCCGCTGATGAAGCTGGTCACGGACATCGCGGGCGGCGCGGGCGACCTGGGCGGCCGGGTCCGCCGAGGCTTCGGCGGCTTCACGACCACCAACCCGAAGGACCAGCCCCCCAGGGAAACAGACGAGGACTGATCAACGCCCCGGGGCTGACGTCCCTGAGGGGCGCGGGGCTGTATCGATTTGCGGCTCCGCCGCGTGGGCGCGACCAACCCCCACGGCCCGCAGCCGCCACACAACCGAACCCCTACGGCGACTGGGCAGCAAACGCCCCTCACCCCTTGGGCAATGCCCCCGCCGCCAAGGTCCCGCAAACCGCCGTGGCCCGATCCGTGGCGAACGGATCGGTCCCCACCGGCCCGCCCGCCTTCGCCACCTGCCCCGCCAGCAGCGGACTCAGCACATCCGCCGCGTTGTCACCGCAGGACAACGGCCCGGCCTGGACGTACGACGTGGACAGCTGCGCCTGATGCAGCCGTACATCCTCCCGGTCGAACCGGAAGTGCAGCTCCCGCCGGACGGTGAACAGCGAGGCGTCCGCTTTGGCACCGGCCCCGGCGGGCCGCAGCGCGTACACGTACGTGTGGTCCGCGGTCACCTCGAGGATCGTGGACTCGGTCTCGCTCACGGCCAGCGTCCCGCGGACCCGGATCTGCGGGTCGGCCAGCTTCACGCTCCTGGCGTCGAAGCGAACCAGCCACCCGGTCACCGCGTGCCGCCCGTCCGCGGCCGGATGGCTCAGGCTCTCGTCGAACTGGAGGTGCTGGTCGGCGGGGAGCAGGACGCGGACGGGCCGGGTCTGGCCTCCGGTGAGCACCTCCGGGTAGAGCGCGGACCGGACCAAGTACTCCTTGACCGTGTCCAGCGCGCTCATCACCTGGGTCTCGGAGAAGTGCGAGGTGTCGCGCGCGGCGGGCAGCGTGATCCCGGCGGCGCCGATGCGGAAGTGCGCGGCGGGGCTGTGGTCGTACAGGTACTCGGGGTCGGCCGCACCCGGCACCTTGCCCACGGGGGCGAGCGGGACGACGGTCGTCTGGAGGGGCATCGAGACGTCCCGTACCGCGGCGGGGGTGTCGTAGGGGTGCCGTACGCCCATGTAGATCGCCGTGCCGAAGGCGAGGGCGATCAGCAGGACGAGCGCGAGGGCCTGCCGGGACAGTCCCCGGCGCATCGGCGGGCGGCGCCGGACGGCTGGGGCGTGGTCGGCCATGCGCTCCTGCGCGGAGTACTCCTGGAGCCGGGCAGCACGAACGAACGACTCGTCGAACACGACGGATCGGTACTCGTCCTCACCACCCCCGGGGCCGCCCTCGGGTGCACCCTCAGGTGGTTCTCCAGGCCCTCCCATATCTTCAGAGTAGGTCTCCGGGAGCTCAGGTAAACGCCCCGCCGCACGACAAGTTCTGACAGGTTCTCACCAGGACCGTCAGCGGATGCCCGGTCGGCTGTCAGGGCGTCTTCGGGTCTGCCGAGAAGGCCGGCTGGGAGTATTCGGCGGAGGCGGAGGGGGTCGCCGTGCGGCCCTGTTCGAGGCCGGTCGTGGCGGGCGGGGGCGGGACCTGGTCGCGGTTGTTCGAGGACGCGCCGCGGTAGACCGCGCTGAAGGCGAGCGTGACCATGCCGATGCCCATCACGAGCGCGAGCATCCAGGCGACGGGGCGGTGCCAGCGGACCTGTTTGCCGTACGTGCCCGGGGCGCCGTAGCGGCCTTCGAGGATGTCCGTGTCGTCCAGGTCGTCAAGCTCGGGATCATGGCCGAAACCGGCGCGGCCGTCGGTGCCGTACCCGTCGTCGTAGCGCTCGCCGCGGCTGTGGGCCCGGCGGGCCTCGGCCTCGGAGGCCTCCGCTCTCGCCTGGGCGGCGGCCAGGAGGCGTTCGACAGCGGTCGGCTCGTGCACCACGGCCGCCCGGATGAAGGCCTCGTCGAAGACCACGGAGGCGAACTCTTCGTCCGACACCCCGCGGTCGTGGTCGTCGTCGGGCTCCCAGCCGTCAGGGAACGGCGTACCCCCCACGTCCTCCGGCACGGATCCAGAGTAGACCTGGGGGGTCAATTTGGGCAGACGGTATGGAAATTCATCCGCTGGGTGAGACGGCTCCCGTGCGCACGGGCGTACGCCCGCCGCGCGTGCCGCCCGCATATGCGCGAGCGCGCACGCCCTCAGCGTCGTACGTGCCCGTCCCCCGTGACGATGTACTTCGTGCTGGTCAGCTCCGGCAGGCCCATCGGGCCGCGGGCGTGCAGCTTCTGCGTGGAGATGCCGATCTCGGCGCCGAAGCCGAACTGGCCGCCGTCGGTGAAGCGGGTGGAGGCGTTCACGGCGACGGTGGTGGAGTCGACCAGCTGGGTGAAGCGGCGGGCGGCCTGCTGCGAGGTCGTCACGATGGCCTCGGTGTGGCCCGAGGTCCACAGCCGGATGTGCTCGACGGCCTTGTCCAGGGAGTCGACGACGGCGGCGGCGATGTCGTAGGAGAGGTACTCGGTCTCCCAGTCCTCCAGGGTGGCCTCGACGACGGTCGCCTTGGACTCCTTTGCGTACGCCAGGACCCGGTCGTCGGCGTGGACCGTGACGCCGGCCTCCGCGAGGGCGTCCAGGGCGCGGGGCAGGAACTCGGGGGCGATGTCCTGGTGGACGAGGAGGGTCTCGGCGGAGTTGCAGACACTGGGACGCTGGGCCTTGGAGTTGATCAGGATGTCGATGGCCATGTCGAGGTCGGCGTGGGCGTCGACGTAGACGTGGCAGTTGCCGGTGCCGGTCTCGATGACGGGGACGGTCGACTCGCTGACGACGGTCCGGATCAGCGAGGCGCCGCCGCGCGGGATGAGCACGTCGACCAGACCGCGGGCCCGCATCAGCTCGCGCACGCTCTCGCGGCTCTCGCCGGGCACCAGCTGCACGGCGTCGGCGGGCAGCCCCGCCCCGCCCACGGCGTCGCGCAGCACCCGTACGAGGGCGGTGTTGGACTCGTACGCGGAGGCCGAGCCGCGCAGCAGCACCGCGTTGCCGGACTTCAGGCAGAGGGCGGCGGCGTCGACCGTCACATTGGGCCGGGCCTCGTAGATGATGCCGACGACGCCGAGCGGGACGCGGACCTGGCGCAGGTCGATGCCGTTCGGCAACGTCGACCCACGCACCACCTCGCCGACCGGGTCGGGCAGCGCCACGACGTCCCGCACGTCGGAGGCGATGGCGCGCACCCGCTCCGGGGTGAGGGTCAGCCGGTCGATGACGGTCTCGCTGGTGCCGGCCTCGCGGGCCTTGGCGATGTCCTTGGCGTTGGCCTCGACGATCTCGCTCGTACGGACCTCGAGCGCGTCCGCGATGGCGAGCAGCGCGTCGTCCTTCTCGGCCCGCGGCAGCGGGGCGAGGTCGGCGGCGGCGGCCTTGGCACGGTAGGCGGCCTGGGTGACCGGGGACATCGAGTCGTACGGCGAGAGCGTGGTCATGAGGGAAGGGTAGTGCGCCGTGCGGGGATGAGGGCCCCGTCGTCTTGCACCGCGAGACGGGGCCAATGGGTCGCTATGCGGCGACGCAGGTCAAAAGGGGTGAACCCCTACCGGGGTCGCCGGTGCCGGGCCGTAGCCCTCGGCGACGCGCTGGTGGTAGGTCTCGCGGTCGATGACCTCCAAGCCGACGATCTCCCAGGGCGGCAGCTGGGCGGTCTGGCGGTGCTCGCCCCACAGGCGCAGGGCGACGGCGGCGGCGTCGTGGAGGTCGCGGGCCTCCTCCCAGTAGCGGATCTCGGCGTGGTCGTTGGCGTAGCGGCTGGTCAGCAGAAAGGGGTGGTCGTGGGCCAGCTGTTCCAGTCCGCGCCGCACCTCCTTCAGCGGGGCCTCCT
Organism: Streptomyces sp. NPDC057280; assembly: GCF_042668605.1. Taxonomy (NCBI): domain Bacteria; kingdom Bacillati; phylum Actinomycetota; class Actinomycetes; order Kitasatosporales; family Streptomycetaceae; genus Streptomyces; species Streptomyces sp. NPDC057280. The sequence goes on along the minus strand of NZ_JBHUYR010000002.1, from coordinate 559,730 downwards.
TGCCGGAGACGCTGAGCGTGACATGCCACAGCCGGGGCAGCTCGGCCGGCTCCTCGTAGCGGTCGCCGGCCGCGACGCTCGTCAAGAGGCGCTCCTCACCGGCCGCTCGGGACGAGGCCTCTCCGGCACCACCACGGGGCGCGGCCCCAGGGCGCACTCGTCTCACGACGGCCTCCTTTACCCAGTGATCCCAGTGACCGACACGGTGGTCTGCGGAATGTGTCCCTGAGACAAAGTTGAGCAGGCCGCAAGGGCTCGCGTGGCACTTTTGCGGAACGTCCACCTGGGGGTGGCTTCCCGTACAGGGCGTTCCCCCTGTTTTCGGGTGTACCGCACACCCTTGCCCTCAAGGCACGGCCGCCCTCTTGCCCTCAAGACACGGCCGCCCTCCCGCTCTCACGGCACCGCCGCCCTCAGGGCTGGAGCACCACCAGATCGTCCCGGTGCACGACCTCCCGCTCGTAGGCCGGCCCCAGCTCCCGCGCCAGCTCCCGGGTCGAGCGGCCGATCAGCTGGGGGATCTCCTTGGCGTCGAAGTTGACCAGCCCCCGGGCCACCGCGCGCCCCTCGGCGTCCCGCAGCTCCACCGGGTCCCCGGCGTTGAACTCGCCGTCCACGGCGGCGATCCCGGCCGGCAGCAGCGACGTGCGGCGCTGCACGACCGCCCGCACCGCGCCGTCGTCGAGGGTCAGCGAGCCCTGCGGGGTGGACGCGTGCTGGAGCCACAGCAGCCGGTCGGCGGAGCGCTTGCCGGTGGGGTGGAAGTACGTGCCGGTGTCGGCGCCGCTCAGCGCGTCGGCCGCGTGCACGGCGCTGGTGAGCACCACCGGGATGCCGGCGGCGGCCGCGATCCGGGCGGCCTCGACCTTGGTGACCATGCCGCCGGTGCCGACTCCGGCCTTGCCGGTGCTGCCGATCTCGACGTCCGCGAGGTCGGCCGGTCCGCGCACCTCCGCTATCCGCGAGGTGCCGGGCTTGCTGGGGTCGCCGTCGTACACGCCGTCGACGTCGGACAGGAGCACCAGCAGGTCGGCACGGACCAGGTGGGCCACGAGGGCCGCGAGGCGGTCGTTGTCGCCGAAGCGGATCTCGTCCGTGGCGACGGTGTCGTTCTCGTTGACAACCGGGAACGCGCCCATCGCGAGGAGCTTGTCGAGGGTGGTGGAGGCGTTGCGGTGGTGGGAGCGGCGGCTCATGTCGTCGCTGGTGAGCAGCACCTGGCCGACGCGGACGCCGTAGCGGGCGAAGGAGGCGGTGTAGCGGGCGACGAGGAGGCCCTGACCGACGCTGGCGGCGGCCTGCTGGCGGGCCAGGTCCTTGGGGCGGCGGCGCAGGCCCAAGGGGGCGAGTCCGGCGGCGATGGCACCGGAGGAGACGAGGACGACCTCCTTCTCTCCCCCGCTGCGGCTCTTGGCGAGGACGTCGACGAGCGCGTCGACGCGGTCGGCGTCCAGCCCTCCCGACGCGGTGGTCAGCGACGAGGAGCCCACCTTGACGACGATCCTGCGGGCCTCGGTCACGGCCCGCCGAGCGCTTGCGACGCTTGCCACCTGCACTGTCCCCATTTCCTTGCGCGTGGCAGCAATCTACGCGAAGCGCCCCTCCGTCCGCCTCGGCGTTTCAGCTCCCGGACACACCAGCAAGTAACTGCTTGCTCACGCGTCGCATACGGCAAAAAGGTTGTAGGCGTTCCGTATAGAAATCAAAGAACACGTCAACTTAAGTTGAACGCCGTGAAGCGCGTTCTCCTAAGGTCCGGTAAGAGTCCCTTCGACGTCGTCGGCGTGGAGGAAGCCCTCCAGCGGGACGTCATCGCCACCAACTCGGGCAATCTGATCTTCAGCGACGCCGCCCACAAGATCCTCCAGACGCCGTCCACCGAAGTGGTGTCGAACGGCATGAGGACGGACGTGGCGTCGGCGGACCAGATCAACGCGGAGTACGACGCCTTCGTCGTACCGCTGGCGAACGCTTTCCGCCCGTCGTTCGAGGTCGCGCTCAAGCGGCTGACCCGGCTCATCAGGCGGCTGAAGATCCCCGTCGTGGTGGCCGGTGTCGGCGCGCAGACCGGGCTGAACTACGACCCCTCGCGGCTCAAGCCCATCGAGCCCTCGGTGCGCGACTTCGTCTCGGCGGTGCTGGACCACAGTGCCTCGATCGGCGTGCGCGGCGAGTTCACCGAGCAGTACCTCAAGGACATGGGCTTCCGGGACGTCGAGGTGATCGGCTGCCCGTCGCTGTTCATGTACGGCAAGGAGCTCGCCGTACACAAGCGGGCGCCGGAGCTGACGGCCGAGTCCCGGATCGCGATCAACGGCTCGCACAGCGCCGTCCGGAAGCAGGGCCTCGGCAAGGTCATCGAACGCACCCACGCCGCCTACCCGCACCTGCGCTTCATCGGCCAGAACCTGTCCGACGCGCGGCAGCTGCACTGGCGGGACCTGTCGGACCCGAACGCCAAGGTCAAGGCGATACCGACGCACCCCGACCACCCGATGTACGCCGAGGACAAGGTCCGCGTCTACATCGACCCGGTCACCTGGATCGACGACCTGCGCGGCTTCGACTACTCGTTCGGCTCCCGCATCCACGGCAACATCGCCGCGCTGCTCGCCGGTACGCCCGCGACCGTGCTCTCCGGCGACTCCCGGACGCTGGAGCTGTGCCGCTACTTCGACATCCCGCACCTGCGCATCGACAAGGTGCCCGCGGACCTGGACCCGGCGCGGCTGTACGCGGAGGCGGACTTCGGCAAGCTGATGAGTGGTCACCACGAGCGCTACGAGCGGTTCATGGGCTTCCTCGACCGCAACGGCCTGCAGAACACCTTCACGCACGGCGACGGCGGTGCCGCCTTCGAGGAGCGGCTGCGGAAGCTGTCCTTCCCGGCGGGCGTCCGCCCCTGGCTGGAGGCCGACCTCGGCTCGCTCGCCACGCGGATGGCGTTCATGCAGCGCACCATCGCCGACCTGACGCAGGACAACGAGCGGTTGAAGCGGGACCTGGCCCGCGCCAAGGCCGGTTCCCGGTCGGGAGGGGCGGGCGGGGTCATCCCGGCGCCGTCGGTCTACCGCCGCGCCCGCCGGGTCGTCGGCGCCCCGATCCGCCGGGCCCTGCAGTCGGGTCGCTGAGCGGACCGGACGTCTTATCACTCCACGGTCGCTCCAAGGCGCCCGGACACGCGCGTGTCGTCCAGTGGTCGGCGGGCGTTAACCCGGGCGCACGTCCTTGACGACCTTGGAGTGACGCCGTGCCCACGAAGAGACTCCGCCGACCCCGTCTGCTCCGCCGCAGACGCCCGCTGAAGCGTTCCGCCACCGACAGCCCGAAGAGCCGCCCGCGGCGCAGGCGCCTGCCGTTGCGGCGCGCCGCTCCCCGCGTCTTCGTCACGCTCCTGCTGGCCGCCGCCTTCGCCGCCCAGGCCGTCGCCGCGTTCCTCCCCGACGTACCGCTGCTGCTCGCCGCGACGGCCGCCTCGGTCGCCGGGGAGGGGGTGCTGCACCGGTGGCAGCGGGGCATGGCGACGGTGTTCGCCAAGTCGCACGCGGACATCACCGTCCGGCACGTCCTGCGGGACCTGCTGCTGGTGGCGGGCCTGCTGCGGGTGGGCGAGCAGGACCGGGAGGGCGTGTACGGCCCGATCGTCGCCGCCCTGCTGCTCTTCTACGCCCTGCACTGCGCCATCCAGGCGGTCTCCGTGCTGGTCCGCCGCACCCGCACGCTGCCGGTGGTGACCCGGAACATCGACGCCTCCGCGCTCCGGCTGTCGACCGCCCCGCCCGCGCTGCTGCTGCGCCGCCCCGGACACCGGCTGCTGGTGTTCGGGCTGCCCGCGACCTTCGGCCTGGCGGCCACGGCGGCGACCGACCACCCGGCCGCCGCGGCCGGCGGGCTCGCGGTGTCCCTCGTCCTCGGGCTGCTCGGTCTGGGCGAGCTGCTGCTGCGGCTGCTGCCGAGCCGTCGCCCGGCGGGCGAGCAGCAGGTCCTCGACTGGTTCGACGCCTGGCTGGCCGACTACAAGCCCACCGTCGGCCTGTACTTCTCCGGCGGCGCGTCCTCGGCCTACCAGGCGAACATGTGGCTGGAGCCGCTGGCCAAGCTCGACGGGCGGCCGGTCATCGTGCTGCGCGAGCGCTTCATGGTGCAGAAGATCGCCGCGACCGACGTGCCGATCATCTGCCTGCCCAAGGTCACCACCCTGATGCGCCTGGAGCACTCCACCCTCCAGGTCCTCATCCACCCGTCGAACTCCGGCAAGACCTCCCAGGTCCTGCGCATCCCCACCCTCAAGCACACGTTCGTCAACCACGGCGAGAGCGACAAGCTGTCCTCGTGCAACCCGTACGCGAAGGCGTACGACGAGGTGTGGGTGGCCGGCCCGGCGGCGCGGGAGCGCTACGCGCTGGCCGAGGTCGGCGTGGACGACCGCGAGGTGCGGGAGATCGGACGGCCGCAGCTGGAGGCCGTACGGCCGTACGCGGGTCCGCCGCCGAAGGGGACGTACGCCACCGTCCTGTACGCGCCCACCTGGGAGGGCTGGGACGGCAATCCGGGCAACACCTCGGTCATCGAGGCCGGCGAGAACCTCGTACGGGCACTGCTCGCCGATCCGGGCGTACGGCTGCTGTACAAGCCGCATCCGCTGACCGGGTCGGTGGATCCCCGGGCGGGAGCGGCCGATCTGCGCATCCGGGAGCTGATCCGGGCCGCCAACCGGGCGCGGTCGGGGCCGCGGCCCGCGTCCGGGGGTGAACTGGCGCGGTGCACCGAGGAGTTGGACCGGCTCACCACCGCCGACTTCCGCACCAGCGCCGACTCGGTGGAGCGGATGCTGCTCCAGTCCGCGCCGCCGCGGGGGCGGGCCAGGGCGGTGGAGCGGGCCACGGCGGCCTGGGAGGCGGCGTACTGGGCCTCGCTGCCGGAGTGGGAGCACCAGGTCGTCACCGGTGTCCGGCCCGCGCTGTACGCCTGCTTCAACCAGGCCGATCTGCTGGTCAGCGATGTGTCGAGCGTGGTGAGCGACTTCCTGGCGAGCGGCAAGCCCTATGCGGTGGCCAACACCAGCGGGCTGGGCGAGGACGCCTTCCGGGAGGCGTTCCCGACGGTGCGGGCGGCGACCGTGCTGACGCCGGACGCGGCGGGGGTGCCGGGGCTGCTGGAGGCCGTACGGCATCCGGAGAAGGACCGACTCGCCGAGGCGCGGGCCGAGTTGAAGCGGCATCTGCTGGGGCCGGACGAGCCGTCCTCGCAGGAGCGCTTCAACGCGGCTGTGCAGGCGCTGTGTTCGGCGGCGCGGGAGCATCGCGTGCGGATGGCCGAGCGGCTGGCCGCGGAGATCCCCGCGCCCCGGCCGGCGGAGGACCCCGCCGACGTCACGCCGCCGCAGCCGGCCTGACGTCCCGGGACCGGGAGGGCAGCGTCCGGCGGGCCTTGCGCACCGCCCGTCGCACGAACGAGTCGAGCCCGCCCTCCCGGTAGCCCGGGACGGCGCGGGCCTCGCGGGGCTCGGCCAGGTAGAAGGCTTCCGGGATGCCGGCGGCGGTGTCCCGGAAGTGCGGGTAGGCGAAGTACACCCGGCGGCCGCGCTTCTCCAGCAGCGCCTCGGGCTGCTTCCCGGCCCGCCGGAACTCCAGGAGCTCCAGGAGGAGTTCGGGGCGCTGCTCGGCCACCGCGTGCATCCGCAGCCGCTCCTCGACACGCAGGCGGTGGGCGACCTCGTCGGTCCAGTAGGCGTCCAGCAGCGGCTTGGCCAGCTCGAACTTGTGCCGTCGTACCTGCTCGCTGTCCTTGAGGTACTTGGGGCCGAACTGCGGGAGCAGGGTGACGACGAACGGGCGGACCATGAGCATGTCGCGGCGCGGGCCCGGCGGCAGCATGTCGGCGATGAGGGTCATCAGGGCGCGTGCGGAGTCGAAGCGCAGGGTGTAACTCCCGCTCTTCGTCACGTGCTTGCCGTCGTCGCGGCCCACCAGGTAGTAGCAGGTGTAGTCGTCGATGAGGGAGACGCCGTCGGCCCGCAGATAGGCCTCCATGGTGAACAGGGCGTCCTCGCCGGTCCACAGCGACTCGTCGAAGCGCATGCTGTGACGGTTCAGCAGCTCGCGGCGGAAGAGTTTCTGCGCGCTGAGGGTGAACTTGATGTTGGAGGACCAGACGTCGGTGCGCTCCAGCGTCCTGCCCCACATGGACTGCGGGGGCTTGCGGTTGATGCCCTCGACGCGGCCGAGCACCACGTCCGTGGAGTTGCGGTCGGCCATCGCGACCATCCGCTCCAGCGCTTCGGCGCCGAGCCGGTCGTCGGCATCGAGGAAGAACACGTACCGCCCGGCGGCCTTGTCCAGGCCGACGTTGCGCGGGCCGCTGGGGCCGCCGGAGTTGTCCTGGCGGATGACGGTGACCGGCATGTCCACGCGGGCGGCGAACGCCTCCAGGCACTCCCCCGTGCCGTCCGTGGAACCGTCGTCGACCGCGATGACCTCGATGCGGGCGTGGTCGAGGGTCTGGGCCTCGACGGAGGCGAGGCACTCGACGAGGTAGGGCATCGCTTCGTAGGCACCGATGACCACGGTCACATCAGGCTGGGTCACATTTCCCCCGTATCCTCATATTCACAATCAGTCAGACGGCTGAACGCGGCAAGCGGTTGTCTCTGTGTGCGTTCTTTGTGGCGCAGGTCACGGATTACAACGACCGTTCCCCCGTCAGATACGCAAAAGGGCCCGGTTTTCGAGAATCACTCCTCGAAAACCGGGCCCCTGGGCCGAATGGGCCAGAGCACTGGGTCAGGCGATGGATCAGGCCGTGGTCGCGGCCTCCGCGGCTCCGGCCGCCGCCCGTGACTCCTGGCCGACGTTGCGGGTGTCGGCCTTGCGGGCCAGGTCCGCCACGGCGGTGTTGAACTGCTCGATGGACGTGGGCTCGTCCGGGCCCAGCAGGTACTGCTTGAGCTCCTTGCGGTCCTCGGCCAGCGGGTCGCCCGCGGGGTCGCGGACCGCGCTCAGCAGCTCGCCCAGCTCGGCGGCGCTGTTGGACAGGATGGTGGCCGCCCGCACCGCCGTGTTCTGCCGCTTGAACTCCTCCACGCCCAGCTCCGCGGAGTCCGTCACCGCGTACGGCTTGCCGCTCGCGATGAAGTCGGAGACCACGGAGGAGATGTCGGAGACCATCGCGTCGGAGACGTTGAAGCAGTCGTACAGCCGCGGCTCGGCGCCGGTGATGACGCGGTGCTCGTGGGTGCCGAAGGAACGCCAGTAGGCGTCGTTCCACTCGGCGCGCAGCCGGGCGATCTCCTCGTGCTTGGCCACGTCGACCAGGCCGTCACGGGTGGCCTCGGCCTCGTCGCCCTTCTCACCGCCGTTGCCGGCCAGCTGGGCGATCCGCGCCTCGATGCGGGCCAGCTCGGCCTTGGCCTGCGCCTGGGCGGCGGCGTCCCCGGTGAAGCGGGGGTCCATGGCGCGCTCGGCGGCGGCCTTCGCCACCAGCGCGGTGATGCGCGCGTGGGCGGCGCCCGCCTCCTTGCTGACCGTGCCCGTGAACGGGTGCGGCTTGTAGAGGATGCGGACCGGCGGGTCGGCCTTGATCAGCTTCTTGACGATGTTCTCGCCGGCGAGCACCAGGGAGGTGTTGCCGGGGTTGCCGTCCCAGCCCTCCCAGGTGGGCGCGTACAGCACGGTGGGGATACGACCGTCGGGCACGCCCTGCCAGGTCTGGATGGGCGCCAGCTGCGGGCGGCCGACCTCCACGATGTCGTCGTCGCGGACACCGACGTCGGCGATGGCGTAGCGGTCGCGGCCCGCGCGGCCGGCGGTCCACACCTCGTCGTACACCTTGCTGAACGGGTTGACGCTGGCGAGCTTGTCGCTGTCGCCGTGGCCGATGAAGACGTGCTTCATGGTCGGCACGCGCAGCAGGTGGATGTTCTTGCCGACGTTGGCCGCGTAGAGCGCGACGCGCACGGTCGACAAGTCCATGTTCATCAGGTGCACCCCTCCGGGCACGCAGATGACGGGGACCGTGGTCGGCGCCAGGTTGTTCAGTATCGCCCGCTCGCGCAGGATGATCAGCGGCTTGGAGTCCAGCTGCTCCATGGTCTCCAGCCACATGTTGACCTGGTAGGCGGAGTCCTTGGAGCCGGAGAAGTAGAGCACCGTCTCGGGGCGGTAGCCGGCCAGCCAGTCGTCGACCGCGGCCAGGACCTTCTCCGCGTTCGGCGGGATCTTGCTGCCGCGGACGTACGGCATGAGCGCGAGGACGTACCCGGTGCCCAGCACTATCGTCGCGCCGATGCCGATGAACGCGGCGAGGGTGTCGTCCATGAACGCCGAGACCAGCACACCGACGACGGCGAACAGGTCCAGGTGCAGCATCTTCTCGGCGGAGCGGTTGAGCAGGCCGCGCGGCGGAGCGTCCGGGATGCGGATCCGGGCGGCCAGGTCGACGTTGCGGGTGGCGACCGGCATCCGGCGGCGGTTGCGGATCAGGGTGACCAGCGCGCCGTGCGGGGCCTGGAGGCCGTAGAAGGCGATGAAGCAGGCGACCGCCCCGTAGAAGACGATGCCGTCCGCGAGATCCAGCCGAGCCAGCAGCAGGATCAGCAGCAGCTGGCGGATCAGGAAGCGGATCGACAGACCCGCGCGCACCTTGCTGAGGCGGTTGATCAGATAGCTGCTCTTGCGATGCAGATAGTGGTCCGCCAGGTACGTCACTGCGGCCGCGGCCGCGAAGGCGGGAACGCTCGGGACGAGCGCGGCCAGCATGAGCACAGGGAAGCCCAGGATCATGAGGGCCGCCGCGGCCAGCTCGGCCGCACTGCCCACCCGGGCGACGCGAATGGCTCTGGTTATCACGGAGGAACCTGCTCTTGGAGGGGGAGTGCCGGTTTTGTTCTGTGGTGCGGCGAAAATGTGAGGAATTCGCGAGAGGTACTGATTCAGGCCCCTGCGAATGCTCCGATAACGGGCAGACACAGAGGCCTGAATAACAGATGTCTAATTGCAGTTGATTATGCCACGCCGTCCTGACGGTCCAGAACGGAGGCCAGCGCCTGCTCGAACCCGGAGGCCTTGCCCGCGGCGGCCGTCGGGTCCTGCTGGCGGACGTCGATGACATGTCCGGTCAACTCGGACAGCAGCACGTCCAGCGACGTACGGGCCACGACCTCGGAGGACAGCAGCGAACCGGCCGGCTCCTGACCGAAGGCCTTGGTGCGCATCGGAGTTGCGGTGCGCTCCGGGTTCACGCAGTTCACGCGGATGCCGTCGCCGGCCCACTCGTCGGACAGGGCCTGGGTGAGGTTCACCATCGCGGCCTTGGTGGAGGAGTAGAGGCTGTACTCGGCGCGGCCGCGGGTGTAGCTGCTGGAGGTGTAGAGGAGCAGCTGGCCCTTGGTCTCGGACAGGTACTTGTACGACGAACGGGCGATCTGCACCGGGGCCAGGTAGTTGACCTTGAGCGCTTCCTCGATGGTCGCGTTGTCGGTCTCGGCCAGCTTGCCGATGCGCAGCACGCCGGCGGTGTTGACGACGTAGTCGATGCGCCCGGTCTCGGCGTACGCCTTGGACAGCGCGTCGTCGACCTCCTCGGGGTTCTCGACGTGCGTGCCGGTGGTGGAGCGGCCCAGCGCGTAGACCTTCGCACCGTAGGACTCGGCGAGTTCGGCGATGTCCTTGCCGATGCCGTACGAACCGCCGAAGACGACCATGGTCTTGCCGGTCAGCAGCTCGCGGTAGGCCTCCTCGGAGACCTGCTCGGGGGCGGCGGTGGAGGCCAGCTGGAACAGCTTGTCGGCGATGAAGACGTCGACGGGCTGGGTGACCTTCATGTTGTACTCGTCGCCCGCGACGACGTGGATCGGCACGTCCGGCAGGTACTTGAGCACGACCGAGCAGTCGTCCGTGGCCTGGAAGTTGGGGTCGCCGGCGGCGACCTCGTAGGCCCGCTTGATCGTGGACAGCTTGAAGGCCTGCGGCGTCTGGCCGCGGCGCAGCCGGGAGCGGTCCGGGATCTCGGTGATGAACTCGCCGTCCTCGCCGTGGGTGCGGGTCACGATGATGGTGTCCGCGGACGGGATGGCGACGTCGACGGCCTGGTAGCGCTGCAGGGCGACCACGCAGTCGTCGATGACGCGCTGCGAGAGCAGGGGGCGAACGGCGTCGTGGAACAGGACGTTGAGGTCCTCGCCGGGGGCCAGGCCCTCGCCGAGCGCCTCGATGGCGCGCTCGGTGGTCTCGTTCCGCGTGGAACCGCCCTCGATGATCTTCTTGACCTTCGTGAACCCGGCCTTGGCCACGATCTTCTCTATGTCCGGCACGTAGCCCGGCGCCATCAGGACGATGATGTCGTCGATCGAGTCGGCGTTCTCGAAGGTGGTCAGGGTGTGCTCGATGACTGCCTTGCCGGCGATCTTCAGCAGCTGCTTGGGGATCGAGAGACCCACGCGCTGACCGGTACCGCCGGCCAGGATCACTGCGGTGGTACGGGGCTTGGCGATGTGCTGGGACACAGGTGACCTACCTCGGGGCGACAGGGAACGTGGAAATGGTCCCACTTGGGGTTACCGCAGTGCAAGGTGAGCGCCGTCCGCCGCATATGTGCGCGCCACCTGTCATTCACCTTGCACTCCTGGTGATTGAGGAGACCGTTGTGGTGAGCACCCTGGAATTGCTGTGAGTAACTCCACAGGAGTTACGTATTGCTGTGTGTCACGACGGTACCGCTCAGCGGCGTCGCAGCCGCTTCAGACACCGGTGTCCCAGCACCTTCACGAGTTCCTTCGACGAGGTCTGGTGCACGGTCCGGGACTTGGCCGGGGTGGTGTTCCGGATCGGCGCCGCGGCAGCCGCGGCCAAGGCTCCGTACAGGGCCTGAGCGGCCACCTCGGGAGCGATCCGCGGTTCCGCGAGGGTGCCGGTGCCGGGCTTCGGCACGGCGGAGAGCAGCGCCGGGTCACCGAGGACGCGCACGCCCGTCGCGCCGATCCGCCGCGCCATCCCGGCGCCGATCTCCGCGGCGGCCTCGACGGCCCACTGCGGGGTGCGGATCTTCACGTCCTGCGGGGTCGGACTGCACGCGTTCTTCATATGCATCACCGCGCCGTGCCGCACCAGCTTGGAATACAGCTCGTCGGGGAGTCCATTGCCGCGGAATTCCTTATTAAGATTCCGCAGCATTTCGGTCTCGGCGAGAGTGAGAGAGCGGTTCGCGGTGTCGGGGACCTCCTGGAGCAGGCCCCGCGGAAGGCCGAGGAGCTGCTCGAAGGTGCGCATCAGCCCGTCACGGTCGCGGTCGTCGACCACGACGACGGTGACCCGCTCGGCGCCGACCGCCCGGACCCAGCGCTCGACCAGCCGGTCATGCCGGTGCCGCCGCCAGAAGCTGGGGTTGGGCTTGTCGTACGGGGCCTTGCGGAGCATGTGCTCCAGCCACTCCTCGTAGCCCATGCGCAGCCCGTTCTGCACGTACTGCTGCCACTGCGAGGGCATGATCCGTGCCAGCGGGCGCAGGGTGACCAGGACGTGCACGCGGTCGCCGCCGAGCTGCGCCACGATCCGCCCGATGGTCGCGTCGTCGGCGGCATCGGCGAAGAACTCGCTGCTGATGACCGAGGTGACGGCCCGCCCGGCGCCGTTCACCCGGTCCACCAGGTGCAGCCACTGCCGCTCGCTGGGCCCGGCGTCGCCCATCATCCCGGGCCGGGCGCAGGCCGCGAGGACGGCCTCCATCGGGTGCCGGGTGGCGGCCGGCCACAGGACGCCGTGCTCGCCGAGGCGGTCCTTGGCGGCGAACAGCGCACCCTGGATCGACGTGGTGCCGGTCTTGTGGGGGCCGATGTGCAGCAGCCGGGTGCCGGGGGCCAGTGCCGGGACGCCACCCTCGGATCTTCTCGTACAGTCCGTCTCCATGGTCAAGGGACGGTAAGAGGGGTTCCTGAGGCTGCGCTGAGAGAGACCTGGGACACAGATGAGTCCCAGGCTCCCGTCACACAGGATTCACCGCCGGTCAGGCGAGCTCGACGCCCGGCCGGCCCGCCTCCACCCGCAGCGCGGCCAGCGTGCTCGCCGTCGCGGTCGGCTGCCGGACCGTGTCCACGACCCTCACCTGGGCGTCGATGCCGTGCCGGTCGATGTCGAACAGGTGGTAGCCGCGGTGGGCGTCGATCAGCTTCCAGTGCGGGTTGTCCGCCCTCAGCGGGTCCCACTGGGCGTGGAAGGCGGCCTGGTCCTGGTCGCCGTTGCTGGAGACGGAGGTGCCCACGAACTCGGCGCCGACGACGTCCGAGTCCGGGTCGGCGAAGTCCTTCTTGAGGTCGCTGATCATCGTCAGATGGCGGTCGCCGCTGAGCACGACCGGGTTGCGGACGTCCTCGAACTCGGCGAGGAACCGGTTGCGTTCGGCCTGGTAGCCGTCCCAGGCGTCGTAGTACCACTGCTTGCCCTCGCCCGGCAGGATGTCCGTCTCGGCCATCATGATCTGCGAGGCGATGAGGTTCCAGCGGGCCGGCGAGTCGCGCAGCCCGTCGAGCAGCCACTCCTTCTGCCCGGCGCCGAGCATGGTGAGCGACGGGTCCTTCGCGGCCTCCTGGCTCGTCACCTGGTCGCTGCGGAACTGCCGGGTGTCCAGCACGTTGAGGCGGGCCAGGCGGCCGAACTCCAGGCGCCGGTACATCTGGATGTGCGGACCGTTCGGCACCGAGGTCGCGCGGACCGGCATGTGCTCGTAGTACGCCTGGTAGGCCGCGGTCAGGCGGGCCACGAAGGCGTCGTGGGCCTGCTTGTCGGGGTCCTGCGGGATCTCGCCGGCGAAGTCGTTGTCGACCTCGTGGTCGTCGAAGGTGACGACCCAGGGAGCGTTCGCGTGCATCGCGGCGAGGTCGGGATCGCTGCGGTACTGGGCGTAGCGGTTGCGGTACTGGACCAGGCTGTACGGCTCACCGGTGCCCTCGTGACGGCGTACGCCCGTCGAGGACGGCGTCGACTCGTAGATGTAGTCGCCGACGAAGAGCACGAAGTCGGGGTCCTGGGCGAGCATGTCGGCGTACGGGGTGAAGTAACCGTGCTGGTAGTTCTGGCAGGACGCGAGCGCGACGCGCAGGCTGCCGCCCTTGCTGTGCGGGTGCGGGGCGGTGCGGGTACGGCCGGCCGGGGAGAGCTGGCCGCTGGTGCGGAAGCGGTACCAGTACTCACGTCCCGGGCGCAGACCCCGTACATCCACGTGAACGCTGTGCCCGTACTCGGGCCGGGCCTGGGTGACGCCGCGGCGGACGGGCTTTCTGAAGCGGTCGTCCTCGGCGAGCTCCCACTCCACGGGGACCGCGCGGTCGGGCATGCCGCCCCCGTTCAGCGGGTCCGGGGCGAGCCGCGTCCACAGCACGATGCCGTCGGGCAGCGGGTCACCGGAGGTCACGCCGAGGCTGAACACCCCGTCGGGCAGGGGGGTTTCGGCTGCCCGGGCGGCGGTCGGCAGCCACAGCTGGGCGGAGGCGGCGGCGCCGAGCACGGCGGCCCCAGCGGTCAGAAAGCGGCGGCGGTCGGGCGAAAGTGCTCCGGTCATCAGCGAACTCCCTTGCCTCACTGGCCTCATGGACACAGGAAGCTCATGCTCCGGGGCGGTCCACCCGCTGAACGCCGGGATGCACGCACATGACAACTGGGCAGACAACAGGAGATCCGCTGCGGCACACGAACTCCGCGTGGCCGCAACGGATCTGAGAGATGATCGGACAGCTGGGCTCGTCCAGCTCAGTAGGCGAACCCGCTGCCCAGCCGCGCCCCCGTCGCCGTCGTCCCCAGCAGCGTGTTGCCGAAGGCCGTCGTGCCGTTCGGCGCCACGATCGTCGCCGGCAGCGGCACCCCGCCGGGCTCGACGACGTACGACGCCCGGGAGCGGAAGGTCCACACGAACCCGGTGTCCGCGTTCTCCCCCGGCGCCCCGACGGCCGCGTCGGCCAGCCCGTCGCCGTTGGCGTCCCCGAGGTGGACGGCCGTGCCGAACGCGTCGCCCTTCTCGGCGGTGCCCGGCACGTTGCCGGTCTCCTGCGTGACCACCTGGTGGGAGCCGGCGCCGGTCAGCCCGTCGGCCCGGCCGCTCAGCACCACCACGGCACCGGCGTCGGCGACGGACCCGATGTCCTCGCCGGGCACCCCGGTGAGGACGTCCAGCCAGCCGTCCCCGTCGACGTCCCCGAGCTGCACGTCGGTGCCGAACCGGTCGCCCTTCTCGGCGGTGCCGGGCACGGAGGGGCTGTCCTGGTTGACGAACTGCGCGTGCGCCCCGTCCGGCCCCTCGGCCGTGCCCGGGATCCAGGCGACCCGGCCGCCCTTGGCGAGCGGGGTGTCGAGGTCGCTGTCGTAGCCGTCGATCGCCCGGCCCACCACGATGTCGTCGCAGCCGTCCCGGTTCACGTCCCCGACGTCGAGGCTCTCGCCGCCCTGGAGGCGGGCGCCGTCGACGTCGCGGACCACCGTGTACGGGCTGAGCCCGGCCCCGTCGCCCGGCCAGTACACGACCCGGCGGGCGTCGTACTCGTCGCCGTCGTTCTCGGCGCCGACGACGTCGGTGCGGCCGTCGCCGTTGACGTCACCGGTGGCCAGGTCCAGGACGCGGCTGTCGAACCGGTCCGGCACCAGCACCTCGCCGCCGTACGCACCGCCGTGGGTGAAAGGGCCCTGGAGGACCCGCAGATCGTGCTGGTTCGCCACGGTCACCACGTCCGGGGAGCCGTCGTCGCCGATGTCCCCCACGGTCAGCCGGCCCGTGGCGCCGAGCCGGTCGTACGCCTTCCCGCTCGCCACGGACGCACCGCCCGCGAGCCCGTGCGCACCGCCCCACACCACCTCGACGAGCCCGGCGTCGACACCGGCCGAGGTGTCCTCACCGCCCACGCCGACCACGAGGTCCGCGTAGCCGTCGCGGTCCAGGTCGGCGGTGCCGAGCGCGGAGCCGAAGCCGTCCCCCGCCTCGGCGGTGCCCGGCACCCCCGCGCTGTTCTGCGTGAACACCTTCCGGCCGGTGGTGGTCAGTCCGTTCTCCGACCCGTACAGCACCGCGACGTACCCGGCCCTGGCCTTGCCGCCCACGGTCGCCGCAGGCGCGGCTACCGCGAGATCGGCGTACCCGTCGCCGTTGAAGTCGTCGTGCGGCCTGCTCGCGGCCGGCCCGGCCTCGGCGGCCTGCGCGGCCACGGGGACGGTGAGGGCAGCGGTGACCGCAACGGCCGCCGCGAGGGCGAGCCTGCGCTTGCTCATGGTGCTCCGGTTGATCGATGGGAAAGACGGTCGGCGGCGACCGTCAGCGGGGGAACTGGTCACCCAGCCGGGCGCCGCTCGCGACCGTGCCGAGGGTGCGGGCGCCGAAGGTGAAGGAGCCCTTGGCCGTGGCGCCGCCGGGGAAGACCCAGACGCCGCCGGCGAAGGAGTTCTCGGCGACGGACGCCACGACCGGCTCGGCCTTTCCGTCACCGTTGCCGTCGACCAGGGTGGCGTTCAGGCCGAAGCGGTCACCGTTCTCGGCGGTGCCGGGCACGCCCGGGGTGTTCTGGCTGAGGACCTTGGCGCCCGCCCCGGTCGCCCCGCGCGGCCCGCCGGGTACGACGGCGAAGGTCCCGGCGTTCTTCAGTCCGCCGAAGTCCTCCTCCGGGATGCCGGCGAGGATGTCGCCGTACCCGTCGCCGTCGGTGTCCCCGATGGACACCGTCCAGCCGAAGTCGTCCCCGGTCTCCTGGGCGCCGGGCACCCCCGGGGTGTCCTGGGTGATGACCCGGGGTGCGGTGTCGGGCAGGCCCTGCCGGCCCGCGCGGACGACGCGGAGGTTGTTCTCGCCCAGGACCAGGTCGGCGCGCCCGTCGCCGTCGAGGTCGCCGAGGGCGATGGCGTCCTGCCTGCGCAGGGCGAGGGCCGTCAACTGGGCGCCCGGGCGCAGGCCTTCGCGGCTGCCGTGCGCGTAGTAGACGTAGTTGCCGTAGTCGGTCTCGCTGTCCCAGTCGTGCTCCCGGGCGATGATCGCGAGGTCGTCGGTACCGTCACCGTCGGTGTCCCCGGTGGCGACGGCGACGATCAGCAGGTCGGCGTCGGTGAAGGGGGCGTTCTCCTGGGTGGCCGCCGGGCGTCCGTCGCGGCCGAGGGGGCCGAGGAGGACACGGCCGTCGCGGGCGAGGTCCTGGTGGCCGTCGCCGTCGAAGTCACCGGCGACGGTCAGCGGGGCCTGGAGGCGGCCGGTGCCCTCGGCGGGCAGCACCGTGCCGGAGGTGAGACCGGCGGGGCCGCCCCAGAGCACGGTCCGGGTGCCGGAGTGTTCGACGCCGTCCTGCTGCCACTGCTCGCCGAGGGACTCGACGAGCAGGTCGGTGTACCCGTCGCCGTCGAGGTCGGCCGCGGCCAGCCGGGAGCCGAAGAGGTCACCGGCCTCGGGGGTGCCGGGGATGCCCGCGGAGGCCTGGCTGTAGACCTTCTTGGAAGAGGTCCGCAGACCGCTCGCCGAGCCGGACAGCACGGCGACGTATCCCGCCTTGGCCTTGCCGCCGACCGTCGCATGGGGCGCGGCGACGGCCAGGTCCTCGTAGCCGTCGCCGTTGAAGTCCTGCCGTGCGCCCGCTGCCGGCGGGGCGGCCTGGGCGACGGGGAGCGCGCCGCACGTGGCGGCGATCAGGGTGATCGCGACGACGAGCGCGCGCCGCGTTCGGTGACTGGGCAGGGACATGCGAACTCCGATGGCCGCAAGGGCAGTTGACCACGGAGAGGATCACCTGGGGAGATCCCAAGATCCTCTTCCGTGCTGCCCTGTACGACACACCGGGACCGCGGTTGGTTGCCCTGCCGTAGGCCACGGCTTTTCCCGCCGTTAACCCTCCCCCGAACGGCTACTTCTCGAACGGCTACTTCTCGAACGGCTACTTCTCGAACGGGTCGAAGTCGTCGTACTCCCGCTCCGACTCGTCCCGCTCGGCCTGCCTGTCGCGGCGACGCTGGGCGGCCGGACGCGGGGCCTCCAGGCGGTGGTCCTCACCACGGCGGCCGAGCATCTCGGCACCGGCCATGACGGTCGGCTCCCAGTCGAAGACGACGGCGTTGTCCTCGGGTCCGATGGCGACGCCGTCGCCGGAGCGGGCGCCCGCCTTCATCAACTCCTCCTCGACACCGAGGCGGTTGAGCCGGTCGGCGAGGTAGCCGACGGCCTCGTCGTTGTTGAAGTCGGTCTGCCGCACCCAGCGTTCGGGCTTCTCGCCGCGCACCCGGTACAGCCCGTCCTCCTCGCGGGTGACGGTGAAGCCCGCGTCGTCGACGGCCTTCGGCCGGATGACGATCCGCGTCGCCTCTTCCTTCGGCTTCGCGGCCCGCGCCTTGGCGACCACGTCGGCCAGCGCGAACGACAGCTCCTTGAGCCCCATGTGGGCCACGGCCGACACCTCGAAGACGCGGTAGCCGCGGGCCTCCAGGTCCGGGCGGACCATGTCGGCGAGGTCCTTGCCGTCGGGGACGTCGATCTTGTTGAGGACGACCATGCGGGGCCGCTTGTCGAGGCCGGCGCCGTACTGCCGCAACTCCTCCTCGATGACGTCGAGGTCGGAGACGGGGTCGCGGTCGGACTCCAGGGTCGCCGTGTCCAGCACGTGCACCAGCACGCTGCACCGCTCCACGTGCCGCAGGAACTCCAGGCCCAGGCCCTTGCCCTGGCTGGCGCCCGGGATCAGACCGGGCACGTCGGCGATGGTGTAGACGGTCGAGCCGGCGGTGACCACACCCAGGTTCGGGACCAGGGTGGTGAAGGGGTAGTCGGCGATCTTCGGCTTGGCCGCGCTCAGCACCGAGATCAGCGAGGACTTGCCCGCGCTCGGGTAGCCGACCAGCGCCACGTCGGCGACGGTCTTCAGCTCCAGGACGACGTCCTGCAGGTCCCCCGGCTCACCGAGCAGCGCGAAGCCGGGCGCCTTGCGGCGGGCCGAGGCCAGCGCCGCGTTGCCGAGGCCGCCGCGGCCGCCCTGGGCGGCGACGTACGAGGTGCCGTGGCCGACGAGGTCGGCGAGGACGTTGCCCGCCTTGTCGAGGACGACGGTGCCGTCCGGCACGAACAGGACGAGGTCCTGGCCGTCCTTGCCGGAGCGGTTGCCGCCCTCACCGGGCTTGCCGTTGGTGGCCTTGCGGTGCGGGGAGTGGTGGTACTCCAGGAGTGTCGTCACCGACTGGTCGACGGTCAGGATGACGTCGCCGCCCCGCCCGCCGTTGCCGCCGTCCGGGCCGCCGAGCGGCTTGAACTTCTCCCGGTGGACGGAGGCACAGCCGTGACCTCCGTTACCCGCGGCGACGTGCAGTTCGACGCGGTCCACGAAGGTGGTCATGGTTCGGTGCCTCCAGAAACGTACGAATACTTACTTGCGTAACACGCGAAAGGCGGACCCGCCTTCCCGGAAGGGAAGTGAGGTCCGCCTCGCGAAAGCTTCCGATCAGTGCCTGGTTCAGGCGACCGGAACGATGTTCACGACCTTGCGGCCACGGTGCGTACCGAACTGCACCGCACCGGCGTTCAGCGCGAACAGCGTGTCGTCGCCGCCACGGCCGACGCCCGCGCCGGGGTGGAAGTGCGTGCCACGCTGGCGGACGAGGATCTCACCAGCGGAAACGACCTGACCGCCGAAGCGCTTCACGCCGAGCCGCTGAGCGTTGGAGTCGCGACCGTTCCGGGTGGACGATGCGCCCTTCTTGTGTGCCATTTCTCCTCAGTCCCTTACTTCGCAGCCGTGGGGATCTCAGTGACCTTGATCGCCGTGTACTGCTGGCGGTGGCCCTGGCGACGGCGGTAACCGGTCTTGTTCTTGTAGCGCAGAATGTCGATCTTCTGGCCCTTGTGGTGGTCCACGACCTCGGCCTGGACCTTGATGCCGGCCAGCACCCACGGGTCGCTGGTCACAGCGTCGCCGTCGACAACGAGCAGGGTCGAGAGCTCGACCGTGTCGCCAACCTGGGCGGTGGAAATCTTGTCAACCTCAACGATGTCGCCGACAGCAACCTTGTGCTGGCGACCACCGCTGCGCACGATGGCGTACACGCGGATCTCACTCTCTCGCTCGGGAACGGCACCCCCGCAGTCCAGCCGCCCGGCAGAACGAGCGGCCTCTCCCGGCCGCAAGGCCCGAGAGGATGAGGTTTACGGGGATGTGGCGCGCCCATATCCAAGGACACGCCGACGGTCAAGGTTACGGGGCCGCTGCCGAACGGGTCAAACCGGCCCCGTCCCCGTCACCCGCCGAGACCGGCCCGGTACGCCACGCACTCCTCGTAGGAGGGCAGCAGCCCCTGCTCACGGGCCTCGGCCAGGCTCGGCGCCTGCTCGTCCTTGGCGGACAGCAGCGCAGCGAGGTCGGCGGGCCACTCGATGCCGAGGGCCGGGTCGAGCGGGTGGATGCCGTGCTCGCGCTCCGGGGCGTAGCCCTCGGAGCACAGGTAGACCACGGTCGCGTCGTCGGTCAGCGCCATGAAGCCGTGGCCGAGGCCCTCGGAGAGGTAGACGGCGTGGTGGTCCTGGTCGTCGAGGCGGACGATCTCCCACTGGCCGAAGGTGGGCGAGCCGACCCGGATGTCCACGATCACGTCGAGGACCGCACCGCGCACGCACTTGACGTACTTGGCCTGGCCGGGCGGCACGTCCGCGAAGTGGATGCCGCGCAGGGTGCCCCGGCTGGAGACGGACATGTTGGCCTGGGCGAGGGTCAGCGGGTGGCCGGCCGCCTCGGTGAAGAGGGGGGCCTTGAACCACTCGTGGAAGCTGCCCCGGCCGTCGGGGAAGACCTTCGGCTCGTGCACCCAGGAACCGGAAATCGAAAGAGGTCGCATCACGGGGTCCTCGGCTGTTCTGCCGCGGTCGGCTCTTCCGCCGCGGAGGTCGTCATCACAGGCATCATCATCGGGCTCTTCTTCTGCGGACGTCGCGTCACAACGCCCTCAGCTCTTCTTCGGCCGGTTCGTCAGGACCCGCTTGACGCGTCCGGCGACCCGGCGCCACAGCGGCCGCGGCGGGGCGGGCCGCCTGGGCTCCGGCGCCGGCGCCGGGGCGGGCTTCGCGGGCGGGATGTGCCGGTCGATGACCTCGGCGGTGCCGTCGGCCGCGACGACCACGTCGACGGGGAGCCGGGTCCACTTCGGCTCGCCCCGGTCGGCGGAGGGCAGCCCGATCCGGACCGCCCAGCGCGCCCCGGTGAGCCGCTCGACCGGCAGCTTCGCGGTCACGGTACGGCCGTCCGCCACGGCGTCGGCGGCGAACTTGCCGACGTTCTTGCGCTCGAAACGCAGCCGCACGGTCTCCTCGCCGGTCACCGCGAGCGGCAGCGGAAGCCGGACGGTCGCCTCCTCGGCCACCGCCGCGCCGGCCGGGTCCACCAGCACCACGGCCTCGCGCTCCAGCTTGTTGGTGTGCTGGTCGACGTCGAGGGAGAGGTTCCCCGGCCCGTCGGTCCAGTACGGCAGCACGAGCCGGCGCGGCTCACCGGTGAGCGCGGCCAGCCGCCCGGGCTCCACGCCCTCGCCGTGCACGGCACCGATCCGGCACTCCTTGCTCCAGCCGCCGGCCTTGATGCGCAGGTAAAAGTCCCAGATGCCCTTGGCCAGGGGTGAGCCCCCGGCGGCGGTCTCGGGGTCGAGCACGGCGGTCGCCGTGATCCGCTGCCGGAAGGCGCCTTCCGCTTCGGCGTCGACCTCGTGCCGCTCGCTCTTCAGCGGCAGGTAGTACTGGGTGGCGTCGTCGCGGTTGCGGACCACCAGGTCGACGTCGCTCTCCTCGGTGCGGGCGTCCAGCGTGATGCCCTGCCCGTCCAGCGCCTCGCGCGCCTTCTCGGACAGCGGCAGGTCGAGCACGTCACGCCCGTCCTCCCGGCGGAGGACGAGAGGGCTGCCGCCGGCCTCGTACTCGGCCCCGAAGCCGATGTTCAGGCGACCGTTCTCCCAGGTCAGGGAGGTCAGCTCGCCGGTGGGCCGGATCGCGGCCTCCCAGTGGGCGAGCTCGCGGATGTCGTCGTAGAGGTCGGCGGCGACGAGGCCCGCGACGACCCGCTGCATCGGGGCGACATGGGTGAGGACGCCGGGCCCGAAGCGCTCGACGACCACCCCGCGGATCTCGCGGTAGAGCTCCTCGGCGTAGTCCTCGGGGAGCTTCAGCAGCCGGTTGCCGCGCAGCCGCTCGACCATCTCGACGCGCAGCCAGCGGCTGAACAGCCGGTCGCGCAGCGGGCCGGGCTCGGTGAGCTCCTCGACCACGTCCAGCGCCTCGCGGAGGTTGCCGAAGTAGCCGGCCGGCTCGAAGCGCTGGAAGCCCGCGTTGGAGCCGTCGTCGCGGGTGATGTGGTAGTAGCACGGGTAGTCGCCGAGGACGGCGACGCTCTTGGCCCGCAGGTACGCCTCGGCGACGAAGACGTGGTCCTCCAGGCGCCGACGCCCCTCCTTGAAGCGGATGCCGTGCTCGGCGAGGAACGCGCGCCGGAACATCTTGTGCGGGGTGAGGCTGTCGATCAGCGGCGCGTTCTCGACGGTGGCCCGCGGCCGGTTGACCCGGAACAGCTCCTGCGGCACCGGCCGTCCGATGCCCACCATCTTGCCCACGACGACATCGGCGTCGTTCGCCGTGCCGTAGTCGTACATCCGCTCCAGGGCCTCGTCGCCCAGCCAGTCGTCGTGGTCGACGAACATGACGTACTCGCCCCGGGCGGCGTCGATGCCGGTGTTGCGGGGCTTGCCCGACCAGCCGGAGGCCTCCTGGTGGACGACGTGGAGATGCGGGTGCTCCGCCGCGAGTGCGTCCAGCCGGGCCGGGGTCTCGTCGGTGGAGCCGTCGTCGACGAAGAACACCTCGAACTCGTCGGTGGGCAGGCTCTGCCGCAGCAGACCGCCGATGCAGTCCTCGACGTACTTGCCGGGGTTGTGGACGGCGACGACCACGCTGACCTTGACGGTCACGCCGGGTCCTCCTTCGTCTGGACCCGGTGGATCTCCGGGAAGGCCTCGGCGAGCGCCGCCCGCCAGTCCCGCAGGGGCGTGAGACCGGCCGCCGCGAAGCGGTCGTGACCGAGGACGCTGTAGGCCGGGCGGGGGGCGGGGCGGACGAAGGCCTCGCTGGTGGTGGGGCGGACCCGGTCGGGGTCGGCGCCGAGCAGCCGGAAGATCTCGCGGGTGAGGCCGTACCAGGTCGTCTCGCCGGAGCTGGTGCCGTGGTAGACGCCGGCCGGGGCGGTGCCGGCCAGGGCGCCGCGGCCCAGCTCGTACAGCAGTCCGGCGAGATCGGCGCTCCAGGTGGGCTGGCCGCGCTGGTCGTCGACGACGTCCAGGGTGTCCTTGAGCCCCTCCAGCTTGATCATCGTACGGACGAAGTTGGGCCCGCCCGTGCCGTACAGCCAGGCCGTGCGCACCACATAGCCGCGCTCGAAGCCGAGCACGGCCCGCTCGCCGGCGAGCTTGGTGCGGCCGTAGGCGCTGCGCGGGGCGGTGGGGGCGTCCTCCGCGTACGGACTCGTCGCGTCGCCCGCGAAGACGTAGTCGGTGGAGACGTGCAGGAGGACGGCGCCGGTGGCGGCGCAGGCGGCGGCGAGATGGGCCGGGCCGTCGCCGTTGATGCGCAGGGCCTCCTCCTCGCGGCTCTCGGCGTCGTCGACGGCCGTCCAGGCCGCGCAGTTGACGACGACCGCGGGCCGGTGCGCCTCAAGGGTGCTGCGCACGGCGTCGGCGTCGGTGAGGTCGAGGGCGGCGCGGTCGAGGGCGACGGCCTGCTCGCCCGCCTCGGCGAGCCGGGCCAGGACGTCCTGGCCGAGCATGCCGCCCGCGCCGGTGACCAGCCAGATGCGGTTGTCGGTCACAGCGCGGCCCGCTCCTTCAGCGGCTCCCACCAGGCGCGGTTGTCTCTGTACCACTGCACGGTCTCCGCGAGCCCCTGCCGGAAGCTCTTGCGGGGCTCGTAGCCGAGCTCCTCGCGGATCTTCGTGCAGTCCACCGAGTAGCGGCGGTCGTGGCCCTTGCGGTCCTCGACGTACTCGACGCTGGTCTCCCAGTCCGCGCCGCAGGCCTCCAGGAGCAGCCCGGTGAGCTCCTTGTTGGAGAGCTCGGTGCCGCCGCCGATGTTGTAGACCTCGCCGGCCCGGCCCTTGGTGCGGACCAGCTCGATGCCCTGGACGTGGTCGTCGATGTGCAGCCAGTCGCGGACGTTGCCGCCGTCGCCGTAGAGCGGGACCTTCTTGCCGTCGAGGAGGTTGGTCACGAACAGCGGGATGACCTTCTCGGGGAAGTGGTGGTGCCCGTAGTTGTTGGAGCAGCGGGTGACCCGCACGTCCAGGCCGTGGGTGCGGTGGTACGACAGCGCGATCAGGTCGCTGGAGGCCTTCGCGGAGGAGTACGGCGAGTTCGGCTGGAGCGGGTGCGTCTCCGGCCAGGAGCCCTCGTCGATGGAGCCGTAGACCTCGTCGGTGGAGATGTGCACGAAGGTCTCGATGCCCGCGCGGTGGGCCGCGTCGATGAGGGTGTGGGTGCCGACGACGTTCGTACGGACGAACTCGGCGCCGCCGTCGATGGACCGGTCGACGTGCGACTCGGCGGCGAAGTGCACCACCTGGTCGTGCTCGGCCATCAGCTTGCCGACCAGCTCGGGGTCGCAGATGTCGCCCTGCACGAAGGAGAACCCGGGGTGCTCGCGCACCTCGTCGAGGTTGGCCGGGTTGCCCGCGTACGTCAGCTTGTCGAGGACGGTGATCTCGACGTCACCGGGGCCGTCGGGGCCGAGCACCGTACGGACGTAGTGCGAGCCGATGAAACCGGCACCGCCGGTCACCAGGATCTTGGTGGTCGTCATGAGGAGATCTGCACCTTGCTGTGATCACCGAGCACGAGCCGGTGGGCCGACGGGTTACGGGGAGCGGGCGTGACCTCGACGTCACGTCCGATGAGCGAGGCCTCCACGCGGCGCACACCGGTCACGGACGAGCCGCGCAGCACGATGGAGTACTCGATTTCGCTGTCCTCGATCCGGCAGTCCTCGGACACCGAGGTGAACGGGCCGATGTACGCGTCGCTGACCACCGTCCCGGCCCCGATGATCGCGGGGCCGACGATCCGGCTGCCGCTGACCCGGGCGCCCGCCTCGATGCGGACCCGGCCGATGATCTCGCTGTCCTCGTCGACCGTGCCCTCGTTGGACGGCGGGACCGTCTCCAGGACCGAGCGGTTGACCTCCAGCATGTCGGCGACGTTGCCGGTGTCCTTCCAGTAGCCGGAGATCGTGGTGGAGCGGACGTCGCGCTTCTCGTCGATCAGCCACTGGATGGCGTGCGTGATCTCCAACTCGCCGCGCCAGGACGGCTCGATGGAGCGGACGGCCTCGTGTATGGCCGGGGTGAAGAGGTAGACGCCGACGAGCGCGAGGTCGCTCTTGGGCTGCTTCGGCTTCTCCTCCAGGCCCACCACCCGTCCCTGGGCGTCGAGTTCGGCGACACCGAAGGACGTCGGGTTGGGCACCTGGGTCAGCAGGATCTGCGCCTCGGGCCGCTCGGCCCGGAACTCCTCCACCAGACCGGTGATGCCGCCGACGATGAAGTTGTCGCCGAGGTACATGACGAAGTCGTCGTCGCCGAGGAACTCCCGTGCGATCAGCACCGCGTGGGCCAGCCCGAGCGGGGCGTCCTGCGGGATGTAGGTGACCTCGATGCCGAACCGCGAGCCGTCGCCGACCGCTTCACGGATCTCGTCCGCGGTGTCGCCGACCACGATGCCGACTTCGGTGATCCCGGCGTCGGCGATCGCCTCCAGGCCGTAGAAGAGCACGGGCTTGTTGGCGACCGGCACGAGCTGTTTGGCGGAAGTGTGGGTGATCGGGCGGAGGCGAGTGCCCGCTCCCCCGGAGAGCACGAGTGCCTTCACGTATTAAGCCCCAATGACTGTGCCGAGAAGGGGGTGAAACCCCAACTGTCAGGATTTGTCGTCGATCTCGGTCTACATCGTAACCATGCTGGCGGAACGGTGATTCACCACGTGGAGGGCTGATTCAACACCTGTTCGCACTTTCGACACTTGTATGACGGCCCGAACTCCGTGAGGGTTGCCCACGTAACACGAAAAAAACACGAAGCCGCCCCCGACCGTAAGGCCCGGGGGCGGCTTCATGTGCGCGGCTGTCGGGGCGTCAGCCCTGGTCGGCCGCCGCCGTCTTCTTCGCGGCCGCCTTCTTGGCGGTCGTCTTCTTGGCGGCTGTCTTCTTCGCCGCGGTCTTCTTGGCCGCCGTCTTCTTGGTGGCGGCCTTCTTCGCCGTCGCCTTCTTGGCCGTCTTACGGGCCGTCTTCTTGGCGGGCGCGGCGTCCTCGGTGTCGGCGGCCGAAGCCTCCGACGCGTCCGGGGTCTCCGACGCCTCCGCGGTCTCCGTCGCCGTCGGCACGACCACGACGGCCGCCTCCTCGGACGCGGTCGGCGCGGTGGCCTTGCGCACGGCGCGGCGCCGCGGACGGGCCGGGGCGGCGCTCTCGGCGGACACCTCCGGCTGGGCCTCGGGCTGCTCCACCGGCGCCTCGACCGCGGGAGCGGCTTCGGCGACGGTCACCACGGCGGCCTCGGCACCCGCGGGCGACCCGGCCGGCGCGGACACCTTGCGGGTGGCACGGCGACGGGTACGGCCCTTGGGCGCGGCCTCCTCGACGACCGGGTCCTCGACGGCGACCGGCTCGGCGTGCGCCTCGGCGGCCGGCTCCGGCTGCACCGGACGCTCGACCTCCTCCGCGACGGTGACATCCTGCGCGGTCGGGACGGCCGGCGAGGTCTCCTCGGCCTGCTCGACCTCCTCGGCCTGCTCAGCCCGCTCGGACCGTCCAGCCCTCTCGCGGCGCGGCGCACCGGCCGGAGCGGACGCCCGGCGGCTCGCCCGGCGCCGCGAACGGCCCCGGGTGGCCGCGGCCTCCGCCTCGGCGGCGCTGCTGTACAGCTCCTCGTCCGGCTCGAAGGGCGCGGGCAGCGCGACCGGCTCGGCGAGTTCGGCGGCGACCTCGGCCTCGGTCTCCACCTCGTCGTCGTGGTCGTGGTCGACAGCCTCGGCCGCCTCCGCCGCCACCGCGGCCTCGTGCACGTGCTCGATGCCGCCGCGTCCGCGCTTCTTGCGCTTGCCGCCACCGCCGACGGAGGTCGGCTGCTCCATGTGGACGATGACACCGCGGCCGTTGCAGTGGACGCAGGTCTCGGAGAACGACTCCAGCAGACCCTGGCCGACCCGCTTGCGGGTCATCTGGACCAGGCCCAGCGAGGTCACCTCGGCGACCTGGTGCTTGGTCCGGTCCCGGCCCAGGCACTCCAGGAGGCGGCGCAGCACCAGGTCCCGGTTGGACTCCAGCACCATGTCGATGAAGTCGATGACGATGATGCCGCCGAGGTCGCGCAGCCGCAGCTGACGCACGATCTCCTCGGCCGCCTCCAGGTTGTTCCTGGTGACCGTCTCCTCGAGGTTGCCGCCCTGACCGGTGAACTTGCCGGTGTTGACATCGACGACGACCATCGCCTCGGTCCGGTCGATCACCAGCGAACCGCCGCTGGGCAGCCAGACCTTGCGGTCCAGCGCCTTGGCGAGCTGCTCGTCGATCCGGTAGGTGGCGAAGACGTCGACCTCACTGGTCCACTTCGACAGCCGGTCGGCCAGGTCGGGCGCGACGTGCGAGACGTAGCCGTGGATGGTCTCCCACGCGTCGTCGCCGCTGACGACGACCTTGGTGAAGTCCTCGTTGAAGATGTCGCGGACGACCCGGACCGTCATGTCCGGCTCGCCGTACAGCAGCGTCGGCGCGTTGCCGTTCTTCGACTTCTTCTGGATGTCCTCCCACTGCGCCTGCAGTCGCTCGACATCGCGGCGCAGCTCGTCCTCGGAAGCGCCCTCGGCGGCGGTGCGCACGATGACGCCCGCGTCCTCGGGGACGATCTTCTTGAGGATGGTCTTCAGCCGGGCCCGCTCGGTGTCGGGCAGCTTGCGGCTGATGCCGGTCATCGAGCCCTCGGGGACGTACACGAGGTAGCGGCCCGGGAGGGAGACCTGGCTGGTCAGACGCGCGCCCTTGTGACCGATCGGGTCCTTCGTCACCTGGACGAGCACCGACTGGCCGGACTTCAGGGCGGACTCGATGCGCCGCGGCCCGTTGGCCATGCCCAGCGCCTCGAAGTTGACCTCACCGGCGTACAGGACGGCGTTGCGCCCCTTGCCGATGTCGATGAACGCGGCCTCCATGGACGGCAGCACGTTCTGGACCTTGCCCAGGTACACGTTGCCGACGTACGAAGTGGCCTGCTCCTTGTTGACGTAGTGCTCGACGAGCACGCCGTCCTCCAGGACGCCGATCTGCGTGCGCTCACCGCTCTGCCGGACGACCATCACGCGCTCGACGGCCTCGCGGCGGGCCAGGAACTCGGCCTCGGTGATGATCGGGACGCGGCGGCGGCCCTGCTCGCGGCCTTCCCGGCGGCGCTGCTTCTTGGCCTCCAGACGGGTCGAGCCCTTGATGGACTGCACCTCGTCGGACGGCTCGGCACCCCTTTCCCGCGGGGGACGGGGCTCGCGGACCTTGACGACCGTGCGCTCCGGGTCGCCGTCACCGGGCTCGATGTCGGGGGAGGAGTCACCGGCGCGACGACGACGGCGCCGGCGGCGACGGCTGCTGGAGGACGAGGAACCGCCCTCGTCGCCGTGCTCGTCCTCGGCGTCCTCCTCGATCTGCTCGGCGGTGTCCGCAGCTTCCTGATCGGCCCGGTCGTCCTGATCGGCAGCGAGCTCGTCGCCCTCCTCGCCCTCCGCCTCGGAGTCGGCGGACTCACCGCGGCGCCGGCGACGGCCACCACGGCGACGGCGACGACGGGAGCCGGTCTCCTCGGAGTCCTCCGCGTCGCCCTCGACGGCGTCCTCGGCGTCGGCCTCCTCGGCCTCGTCCTCGGCCTCGGTCTCGACGGCCTGCGGCGACTCGGTCTCGGCGGGCTCACCCCGGCGGCGGCGACGGCGCCGCGTGGCGACCGGCTCCTCCTGGGGCTCCTCGGCGGCGGGCTCCTCGGGCTCCTCGACCTCCGCCTCGGCGGCGGCCGCGGCGGCGGCCCGCTCGGGCGTCTGGAACTGCGGCTCGGTGAACACGGGCGCCTGGAACACGGCCACGGCGGGCCGCGCGGGGCGGCGCGGGGAGTCTTCCTCGGCGGCTTCGTCACCGGCGGCCCGCGGGGGCTCGGAGAACCCGGTGGCGGCGCGGCGCACGGAACGCCGGCGGGTGGCGCGGCGCGGGGCGGCCTCCTCGGCGGCCGGGGCCTCGGCGGCGGCTTCCTCGGCGGGCTTGGTCTCTTCGTCAGCGCTCACGGGCGCCTCCACGGTCTCGGGCGCCTCGGCGGGCGCGGCCACTCGACGCGTGGCACGCCGACGACCCCGACGGGGGGCCTCTTCCTCGACGGCGGCCTCGGGGGCGGCGTCGGCTTCGGCCTCGGAAACGGCCTCGGAAACGGCCGTGGCAGCGGGCTCGGAAACCGCCTCAGGAGCCGCCTCGGCGACCGGCGCACCGGCGGGCGCGGAGGCCCGGCGGGTGGCACGCCGACGCGTACGCGGCGCGGGCGCCTCTTCGGCCTTCGGCTCCTCGACGACCTCGGCCTCGGCTTCGACCTCCGCCTGCGGTTCGGCGGGTACGACGGTCTCGGCGGCCGCGGTCTCGGCGGCGGCCGGGGACCCGGTGGGCGCGGAGGCCCGGCGGGTGGCACGGCGACGCGTACGCGGCGCGGGTGCGGCCTCCTCGACGGACTCGGTGGCCTCGGCGGCCTGGGCCTCGACGGCGGCGGGCGCGCTCTCCTCGGCCACCGGCACGACCGTCTCGGCGACGGCGCTCTCGGCGGCAGCGGGAGCCCCGGCGGGCGCGGAGGCCCGGCGGGTGGCACGACGGCGCGTACGCGGCGCGGGCGCCTCTTCGGTCACCGTCTCCTCGGCCACCGCCGGTTCTTCGGCGGCGGTCTCGGTGGCGGCCGGTATGGCCGGCGTCACCTCGTCCGGCGCTTCGGCCGCGCCGGCGACCGGCGGACCCGCCGGCCGGGATGCGGCACGGCGCCGGCGGCGCGGCGGCAGGGTGTCGCTGGGGGTGTTGAGTTCGGAACCCTCGGTGGGTTCGGTCGGCTCGAGCATGCGGGCGTTTCTCCCGTCAGGCTCCCGGGCGCCGCGCCTGGTCCGGCGATGCCGGTGACGTCCGCGGCTCGCGCGATGCGCGGTGCCGCCGTCCGGGGCGCGGGCGCCGCACGGGAGCTCTCTGTGTCCTGTCTCGCCGGTTCCGTACACCCTGTTGGGTACGGCCTGGCGAAAGTCTTCTGGTCGGTGCGCTGCCCGACCCAGGTGGCTCCCGAGTACGAGGGCGGCGCTACGACGTCCGTCCTTTCGCGGGACCTTCCCTACTCCGGCGCCTTCGCGGCGGCAGCGGCCGTTGTGGGGGCCTCAGCTGCCTCGCGGTCGGGCGCGAGCGGGTCGGTCACCTCGCCGGTCTCTTCATCGAACAGCCCCTGCGCCAGCCTGGTCACCGCTGCGGGGACCGGCGGCGCCAGGTCGGCCACGGCGCGGAGACCGGACAGGACGTCGTCGGGTCGTACGGCAGGCGTCACGTGCCGAACAACCAGCCGCAGTATCGCACAGGGCTGGTCGGTCGGCCTATCAGCCTGGGGACTGTGCGTCTGAAGCCGTACGACTGCGGAGCGGGCGTCGAAAGAACGGATGCCGTTCTTGGTCTTGCGCTGGACCTCGACGGCGTCGGCGGCGTTGAAGGCGACAACGGCCTTCTCGGCCTCCGCCGGCTCCACTCCGTCGAGCCGCAGCTCCCACACCGAGGCGGTGAGCCGGTCGGCGAGCCCGGACGTGCGGGCCTCGACCGCGTCGACGATGTCGAGGCCGAGGGGCATCGACTCGTCGAGCAGAACCCTGAGCTTCTCGGGGTCCCGCGCCTCGGTGAGGGCGATCTCCAGATACTCCGCCTCACTGCCCGTGCCGGTGGGTGCGGCATTGGCGTACGACACCTTCGGATGCGGCGTGAACCCCGCCGAGTACGCCATCGGCACCTCGGCACGGCGCAGCGCACGCTCGAAAGCGCGCTGGAAGTCACGGTGGCTGGTGAACCGGAGGCGGCCGCGCTTGGTGTAACGCAGTCGGATGCGCTGCACCGCGGGTGCGGGCGGCGGGCCTTCGGGCTGTCGCTTGCCCAGTGTCGTTCAGTCCTTCGTGAGAGCGGTCGTACTCCTACCAAGAGTACGTGTCTCGGGCCCGGTCGGTTCCCGCCGGTCCACGGCGACCGTCTCCCGGGGTTCGCCGAGGAGCATGCGCCGGAAGTCGGCGCGCGCCTGCCGCGCGGTCTCCCGTACCGAGGCGAGCGCCTCCCGCGTGGCCCGTCCGACACCGCGGGCGACCTCGGCGACGGGCCGCAGCACGACCTCGCGCACGACATGTCCGACCGGGGTGAGCAGGGTGCGGTAGGCCCAGCGCACCGGCTCGACGAAGACCCACCGGAAGAGGGCGGCGAGGAACCGTCCGACGGCGAGCGAGACGTGCCCGGCGATCCGCCAGGCGTGCCCGAGCGCGTCCCCCACCTCCCGCCCGGCCACGGCGAGGAACCGCCCGACCGGCGTGAGCACCCAGCGCCACAGGGCGAGCACCGGCAGCACGAGCACCACACGCGCGACCCAGTACAACCCCAGCCCGATCCCCCGCAGCAGCCACGCCACTCCATGCCCGACGGGCGTGAGGACCCACGCGTACAGCCACACGGCGGGCACGACGACGAGATACCGCACCAGCCAGGCGACGACTGTGTACACGCCGATGCCGACGGCGGCGATCCCGCGCCCGATCCCCCGCAGCAGCCACATCACGCCGTGTCCGGAGGGTGTGAGGACCCACCGGTACAGCCAGACGGCGGGTACGACGACGAGGTAGCGCACCAGCCAGGCCCCCGCGGCGTACAGTCCGGCCGCGAGCGCCCGCGCGGTCCAGGCGAAGCCGTGCCCGAGAGGGGTCAGCACATACCGGTACAGCCAGGTCAGCGGTACGACGACCAGGACGTTCCCGAGCCACGCGAGCCCCTTGCCGAGCGGTACGAGCAGATACCGCCACAGCCCCAGGAGCGGCCACACGAACAGGATGCGCCCCGTCCACTCCAGCACCCACTCCAGGGCCCGGCCCAGCGGCCGCAGCACGGTGTCGTTGAGGAACCGTCCGGCGACGACGAGCGCGTCCCACGCCATGCGCACGGGCACGACCAGCACGAGCACGACGATCCGCACCGGGATGCGGATGGCCGTCACGAGACACCCCTCCGGCTGTCGGGGCTCGGGCAGCGGCTTCTGCGGTTCCATACCGGACAAGACGCCGCGCCCCGCGCCCTGGATGCACCCCGTGGGTTGCGATGCCGTCACGGCGCTCGTCCGCTAGACCGTTTTACCTATTTGACGGCGCGTCCGCCGCGCGTCAGTACGGCTGTCGTGGGTGATCGGGTCACGCTCGCACGGAGGTCCGGGAACTCCCCCGGGCCCGCTTTGTGCCAAGGAGCATGCCTATGAGTCCTCGACACACTCCCTCGCTGCTGGGGCCGCCGGCCCGGGCGAGGTTCCAGAAGGCCGGGGTGCTGACCTCCCTCGCCCTGGTCATCGCCGGCGGGCTGGTCACCCCGGCCGCGGCGGCCGCGAAGGCGGTGTCCGAGAGGCCGGCGGCGACGCCGCGGACGGGCGACAAGTGCAAACCGCACAAACCCCATCACGCGCGGGTGGGCGCGGAGGCGTACACCGGCAAGGACAAGTGCAAGGGCGCCACGGGGGCGACGGGCCCGAAGGGCGCCACGGGTCCGAAGGGCGCCACGGGTGCGACGGGAGCCACCGGGGCGACCGGACCCACGGGTGCGACCGGTGCCACCGGTGCCACCGGCCCTTCGGGCGAGAACGGCACGCCGGGCGCGACGGGAGCAACCGGGGCGACCGGACCCACGGGTGCCACCGGAGCCACCGGTCCCGTCGGCCCGTGCACCGAGATCGACGCCAGCCAGGACAGCAACAACTTCGAGCTCCGGGCAGCGCTCACCCCGCCGGTCATGGGCGGCCCGAACAGGACCTACGCGGGCATCCGGGACCTCACCACCGCGACACCCGGTCCCTTCCTGTGGACCGACCTCACCGGTCACCCGAACTACCCGCAGAACGCCTGCGGGATCTCCATCGCCCAGCACTCCCAAGGCAATCAGGTCGAGGGGGACCTGAGGATCGACGTCATCACCACGACGGGAGCCATCTACGAGACCACCTGCGCGGTGGTCACCAGTGACCGCACGCTGAACTGCGGGAACAACGCGTGGACGCTGGTCAACAGGCAGCCTGCACCCGGCGCAGTGAACGGCGGCACGATCATCATGCCGTAGCACCACGGCAAGGGGGTGTCCGGCGGCATGTCAGGACTGCCGGGCGCCCCCTGCCGCGCCGACGCGCTCCAGCAGACTCACCGTCATCCCCGTCACCGGCGTGCTCGTCGACACCCGGTACCGCGTCTGCAAGGCCCCCGCCTGCGCCGGATCGATCGCGTTCAAGGGGAATTCGGCGCCCTGCGTCACCAGCCAGATCCGGCGCTCGCCCCCGAGGCACCGCTCCGGCACGGGGCACTGGACCGCGTAGAGGTCGTCGATCCCGGCCGGGGTCCGCGTCAGGAAGACGTCCCGCAGCTCCAGAGCGCGCGGCAGGTAGTACCGCACACCACCGTCGAGCTGCCAGCTGTCGAACCGGTCGTAGACGACCGCGTCCCCGGGCCGGTGCTGCCGCTCGATCACCTCGGCCGCCGCCGCGTAGTCGAGGGGCACCGGGGCGTTGTGCTCGAAGGGCCGGCGCATCTGGCGCTGGTCCGGCAGGACGAGCAGGGCCAGCGCCACGACGACGACCGCCCCCGCCTTCCAGGAACGCCGGGCCGCGGCCAGTCCCGAGCCGGCCAGCAGCGCCCAGGCCGGGAGGGTGAACAGGACGTAGACACCGCGGAAGTAGGAGACCTCACCGTGGGAGGCGGCCCAGACCAGGGCCGGGGGCAGCAGCGCCCAGGTGCCGCACAGCAGCAGCGGCGCCCTGCGCTGCGAACGGGCCGCCAGGGCGAGGGCGATCAGGGCTCCGGCGCACAGCGCGGAGGCGAAGACCTCGCCGGGGAGGGAGAGCAGTGCCCAGCCGTCGGGCGCCGGGACCCAGTACAGCTGGCGTCCGGCCTGGGAGCGGCCGAGCAGGGCGAGCGGGGCGACCATCGCGACGACCGCGGTCAGGGCGAGGCCGGCCCGCCACCACAGGGCGCGGTCCCGGCGCGCGTGGGCGGCGAGCAGACAGAGGTGGGCGATCGCGACGGAGAGCGCGATCAGGTGCAGGAGCCCGGTGAACGCCAGCGCGAGCGTGTAGGCGGCCCAGCGCCAGGGGCCGCGCGGCCGGTCCAGGGCGCGCAGCAGCAGGAGCGTGGCGCCGGCGACGGCCGCCATCACCAGCGCGTAGGAGCGGGCTTCCTGGCCGTAGCGGCTCACGGCCGGGACGAGCGCGAGGAGAAGCCCGGCAAGAATTCCGGCCCGATATCCGAAGAGCCGGTTCCCGAGCAGTGCCACCAGGGCCGCCGCTCCGGCCACCGCGAACAGGGACGGAAGTCGCAGTGAAAGGACGGAATCCCCGAAGAGCTCCACCCATCCGTGCATCAGCAGGTAATAGGTGCCGTGCACGGCGTCGACGTTGCGCAGCGTGGCGAGGATCCGGTCGGTGTCCCGGCCGGCCATGTCCCAGGTGACCAGCTCGTCACGGCCGAGCAGCGGGCCGGTGAGCCCGAAGCCGCCCAGCCCCAGGGTGAGGGCGAAGGGCGCCGCCCAGAGCAGCACGCGGCCGCGCACGGACACGGCCGCGACGGCGGGACGGAATTCTTCGCGAGGCGGGGGAAGCTGCGCGGCGATGACCATAGGAATACCTATACCTGTCATTTCACCGGTGGCTGCTTGCACGCACCCCCGGCGCTGGATAATTTCACCGGGCGGTCCTTTTCTGCAGAGAAAAGAAGATGCCATGAATAACACAAACGCGAATAACACAAACGCGGTCTGCCTCAATATGATCGTCAAGGACGAGGCGCATGTGATCCGACGCTGCCTCGAGTCCGTACGGCCTCTCGTCGACAGCTGGGTGATCCTGGACACCGGCTCGACCGACGGCACCCAGGACATCGTCCGCGAGACCCTCGCCGACCTGCCCGGGGCGTTGTACGAGAGCCCCTTCCGCGGCTTCGGCGCGAGCCGCACGGAGGCGATCGAACGGGCCCGGGAGCGGGCGGGCCATCTGCTGTTCATCGACGCCGACGACGTCCTGGAGACCGACCCCGGCTTCACGCTGCCGACGCTCACCCACGACTGCTACGACATGCAGGTGCGCCACGGCCCGGTCGTCCACTGGCGCCCGACACTGGTGTCGACCCGCCTCCCCTGGCGGTACGTCGGTGTGCTGCACGAATACCTGGAGTGCGACACGGAGTTCAGCCGGGCCGGCCTCGACGGCGTCCGCATGGTCATCATGGGCGGCGGAGGCCGGTCGCAGGGCAGCTCCCGTACGAAGTACCTGCGGGACGCGGCGCTCCTGAAGGACGGCCTCGCCAAGGAACCCGGCAACACCCGGTACGCCTTCTATCTCGCCCAGAGCTGGCGGGACGCCGACGAACCGGCGAAGGCGCTGGCCGCCTACGACCGCCGCGCGGCCATGGACGAGGGCTTCGCCGAGGAGGCGTTCTGCTCCCGGCTCTACGCGGCCCGCCTCGCCCTGGAGCTGAAGCGCCGTATGCCCGAGGTCATGTCCCGCTTCCTGGACGCCCACGAACACCGGCCCACCCGAGCGGAACCCCTCGGCGAACTCGCCCACCTGTGCCGGACCCGCGGAGAGCGCTGGCCGCTCGCCTACCTGTTCGCACGACGCGCGGCGGAGCTCCCGCCGCCCGACGACATCCTCTTCGTCGAGCACGGCTGGTACGACTGGCGGGCGCTGGACGAGCTGGCGGTGGCGGCGTACTGGATGGGCGCCTACCGCGAGTCCCTGGAGGCCTGCGAGCAGCTCCTGGACGGCGGAAAGCTCCCGCCGCAGCACCGCGAACGGGTGGCCGCCAACCATGACTTCGCCCGCACCAAACTGGCGGTGCGGGCGAAGTCCGGAAGCGTCCCGGGAGCAAGGTGACTCTGCGAGGGGTCACCCCCACTCACGTCAGTGCGAGTGACCACTCCCAGCAGGCGCAGGCGCCGCGTTCTTGACCGTCAGCGGCAGCAGCTTCTTGCCGGTCGGGCCGATCTGGATGTGGGTGTCCATCTGCGGGCAGACACCGCAGTCGAAGCAGGGCGTCCAGCGGCAGTCGTCGACCTCGGTCTCGTCGAGGGCGTCCTGCCAGTCCTCCCAGAGCCAGTCCTTGTCCAGGCCGGAGTCGAGGTGGTCCCAGGGCAGGACCTCCTCGTAGGTGCGCTCGCGGGTCGTGTACCAGTCGACGTCCACGCCGAAGGGGGCGAGGGCCTTGTCGGCGCACGCCATCCAGCGGTCATAGGAGAAGTGCTCGCGCCAGCCGTCGAAGCGGCCGCCGTCCTCGTAGACCGCGCGGATGACCGCGCCGATGCGGCGGTCGCCGCGGGACAGCAGGCCCTCGACGATGCCGGGCTTGCCGTCGTGGTAGCGGAAGCCGATCGAGCGGCCGTACTTCTTGTCGCCGCGGATCTTGTCGCGGAGCTTCTCCAGGCGGGCGTCGGTCTCCTCCGCCGAGAGCTGCGGGGCCCACTGGAACGGGGTGTGGGGCTTGGGGACGAAACCGCCGATCGAGACCGTGCAGCGGATGTCGTTGGAGCGGGAGACCTCACGGCCCTTGGCGATGACGTTCGCGGCCATGTCGGCGATCTGGAGGACGTCCTCGTCGGTCTCCGTCGGCAGGCCGCACATGAAGTACAGCTTCACCTGGCGCCAGCCGTTGCCGTAGGCCGTCGCGACCGTGCGGATGAGGTCCTCCTCGGACACCATCTTGTTGATGACCTTGCGCATGCGCTCGCTGCCGCCCTCGGGGGCGAAGGTCAGGCCGGACCGGCGGCCGTTCCTCGTCAGCTCGTTCGCCAGGTCCACGTTGAAGGCGTCGACGCGGGTGGACGGGAGGGACAGACCGATCTTGTCCTCCTCGTACCGGTCCGCCAGGCCCTTGGCGATGTCGCCGATCTCCGAGTGGTCCGCGGAGGACAGGGAGAGCAGGCCCACCTCCTCGAAGCCCGTCGCCTTCAGGCCCTTCTCGACCATCTCGCCGATGCCCGTGATCGAGCGCTCGCGCACCGGGCGGGTGATCATGCCCGCCTGGCAGAAGCGGCAGCCGCGGGTGCAGCCGCGGAAGATCTCGACCGACATGCGCTCATGGACGGTCTCGGCGAGCGGGACCAGGGGCTGCTTGGGGTACGGCCACTCGTCGAGGTCCATCACCGTGTGCTTGGACACCCGCCACGGCACGCCCGACTTGTTGGGGACCACACGGGCGATCCGGCCGTCCGCGAGGTACTCGACGTCGTAGAACGCGGGGATGTAGACGGAACCCGTCTTCGCCAGGCGGAAGAGGACCTCCTCACGGCCACCGGGCTGTCCCTCCGCCTTCCACTCGCGGATGATCCGCGTCATGTCGAGGACGGCCTGCTCGCCGTCGCCGATGATCGCCGCGTCGATGAAGTCCGCGATCGGCTCCGGGTTGAAGGCCGCGTGGCCGCCGGCGAGCACGATCGGGTCGTCGAGGCCGCGGTCCTTGGACTCCAGTGGGATGCCCGCCAGGTCCAGCGCCGTCAGCATGTTCGTGTAGCCCAGCTCCGTGGAGAAGGACAGGCCGAACACGTCGAAGGCCTTCACCGGGCGGTGGCTGTCCACCGTGAACTGCGGGACGCCGTGCTCCCGCATCAGCGCCTCCAGGTCCGGCCACACGCTGTACGTGCGCTCGGCGAGGACGCCCTCCTGTTCGTTCAGCACCTCGTAGAGGATCATGACGCCCTGGTTGGGCAGCCCGACCTCGTAGGCGTCCGGGTACATGAGCGCCCAGCGGACGTCACTGGACTCCCAGGGCTTGACCGTGGAGTTGAGCTCGCCGCCGACGTACTGGATCGGCTTCTGCACATGCGGGAGCAGAGCTTCGAGCTGCGGGAACACCGACTCGGCGGTTTCGGCTGACATCTCGCACTTCCGTGGACTGACAGGGGTGACCATCTAGCGTAACGCGAGCGCGGGCCTGCCCCGTCCGTCCGCTCAGACCGCGAGGTCGCCCTTGATCACCGGCCAGGTGACGGGCAGGTCCAGCTCGACCAGCTCGGCCCGCCGCTCCTCGTGCCCGTACAGCACCCCGTAGGTGAACGTGCTCTCCCCCGCCGTATGCGCCTGACCTGCGAGATCGCGCAGAGCCGCGCGGGTCATCACGCTGTCCTGGTGATCGCCGAGCAGCCCCTGCAGAGACTTCATCGACCGTACGAGATCGACGGCGGGCTCCCCGAGTGCCTCGGCCGCCGCCTCCGCCGAGTACCGCGTGCGCTTGCACTTCTTGCGCGCCTCGTGGATCGCGAGGTCCCGGCCGGGCCCGGGCGGCAGCTCCAGCGCCTGCTCCACCAGGTCCGTCAGCTCCCCGAAATCCTTCCGTACGGCCTTGGCGAGCACCTTCTCCGGCTTCCCCCCGGCCGCCTTCAGCACCGGCGGATCGGCCACCAGCGCGTCCAGGGCGACGAGCAGATCCAGGTACCGCTTCCCGTCCAGTACGGCGATCAGACGGCGCCGCGACCCGCCGCTGCGGGCGTGCGACCAGGTGCGCAACCGGGTGCGGACGGGGCCCACGAGCAGGGTGCGCGGCAGCTCGTCGAGGCGGGCGGTCAGCCGTTCCGTCAGCACCTCCTGGTCGCGGTCCACGCCCAGCTCACCGGCGAGCCACTTCAGCTCCGCACCGATGGGGTCGGTGACGGTCCGGTCCAGGACCTTGCCGTACGACCGGAAGGCGCTGCGCATCCGGCGGGTGGCGACCCGCATGCGGTGCACGGAGTCGTACAGGTCCCGCCGCACGGCCGGGTCGAGCTCGACGATCGCGTCCCGCTGGGCGCGCAGGTAGGCGAGGACATGGTCCCCGGCGGTCTCCGGGGCGGCCGCCTCGACGGCCTTCTTCTTCCGTTTCTTCTTCCCGCCCGTCTCCGCCAGCGCCCGCGCCAGCTTCGACGCCGACGTCGACGGCCGTACGCCCGTCTTCCGCAGCCGCTTCTCGATCTTGTCGAGGAAGACCGGGTCACCGCCGTCGGCGAGCTCGATCTCGATCTCGGTCCACTGGGCGCTGCCGCCGCCCTCGGTGAGCCGCTCGGCGCGCACGCCGTCCACGCTGGCCTCGGCGAGCAGGACACCCTCGGCGTCGACGAGATGGCGGACGTCCCGCTCGGACAGCAGCCGGACCACGGGCAGCAGCTCGGCCTCCCGGACCCGGGAGCGGATCAGACCTGCGAGGACACGGGGCAGGGTGTCGGAGAGCGGCGCCTGGACCTCGTCCCGCACGCCGGGCGCCACCGGGAACTTCAGGTGCCAGCCGGCGTCCACGCCCCCGACGCGGCGGCGCAGGGTGATCGAGGCTGCGGCGAGGCGCTCGTCCGGGGTGTCGTAGTAGGTGGCGTCGAGGTGGGCGACACCCTTGTCGATGACGGCCGCGACCCCGGCGACGCCGGTGAGGTCGGGCAGTCCGCTGTCGTCGGACTCGTACTTCCGCTCGATCTCGCGCTTTGTGTCCGCCATGACCTGAATCTAGACGGAGTCGCGGCGGGAAGGCAGAGGGCGCCGAGTCCGAATCCCGGGGAAACGCCGGGGCCTCAGGAGGTGAGCAGCGCCCGCATCGCCTGGCTGTCCGGGAACGGCGCGTCCTGCGCCGTACGGGACAGCAGAAGCACGTGGGCGTCCTCGAACTGGTCGTACGACATCGGTTCGGGGCCCTGCCCGACGATCACCACGTTGTGCTCCAGACGCCAGCTCACGTACCGCGTGGGGAACTTGGGCTGACGTATGTCGTGGTGCGGGAGGCCGAGGCGGTCGGTGAAGCGCTGGACGACGGTGGCGTGGTGGGCGTCGAACTCCGGCCGCCAGGCGCCCTCCTGACTCGTCCAGCCGGGGACGGCCGCCCAGATGTCCTCGTCGAGCAGGCCGCCGTCGACCGTGTAGAGGTAGGCGAAGGGCAGGTGGAGCGTCCCGTCGCCGTCGGCGGTGACGAAGTGGCCGTGCGGGGTGACGTGGGTGGCTTCGGGGACGTCGGGCGTCTCCTCGTACGCCGGCCCGGCGACCGCCTCCGACCAGTCCGGCCAGCCGGCCTCACGCAGCCGGGCCGCCACCGTCCCGCCGTCGGTCAGGTCCAGCTCCGCCAGGTCCAGCAGCCGGTCGACCAGTTCCTCGTCGACCGGGCACACGGCCACGTACTCCTCGGACACCCCGCTCCCTCCTTCTGACACCGCTAGGCCGACATCGGCCGCTGCACCTTGATCGACTGCAACAGCCCGACCGCCACCCAGACCGCGAACATGGACGTTCCGCCGTAGGACACGAACGGCAGCGGCAGGCCGGTGACCGGCATGATGCCCAGCGTCATCCCGATGTTCTCGAAGGACTGGAAGGCGAACCAGGCCACGATGCCCGCCGCGACGATCGTGCCGTACAGCTCCGTCGTCTCCCGGGCGATCCGGCAGGCCCGCCACAGCACCACACCGAGCAGCACGATGATCAGGCCGGCGCCGACGAAGCCCAGCTCCTCGCCCGCGACCGTGAAGACGAAGTCCGTCTGCTGCTCGGGCACGAACTGGCCGGTGGTCTGCGAGCCGTGGAACAGCCCCGCGCCCGTCAGACCGCCCGAACCGATCGCGATCCGCGCCTGGTTGGTGTTGTAGCCGACACCGGCCGGGTCGAGGCTGGGGTTGGCGAAGGCGGCGAAGCGGGCGATCTGGTAGTCGTCCAGGACGCCGAGCTGCCAGACCGCGATCGCGCCGATCGCGCCGGTACCGAGCAGCCCGAACACCCAGCGGTTGGAGGCGCCGGAGGCGAGCAGCACGCCCAGCACGATGATGACCATGACCATGACCGACCCGAGGTCGGGCATCAGCATGACGATCAGCATCGGCACGGCGGCCAGGCCGAGGGCCTGGAGCACGGTCCGGTGGTCCGGGTAGGGCTTGTCGCCCGCGTCGACCCGCGCCGCCAGCAGCATCGCCATGCCCAGGATGATCGTGATCTTCACGAACTCCGAGGGCTGGAGAGAGAAACCGCCGCCGAGCACGATCCAGGAGTGGGCGCCGTTGACCGTGGAGCCCAGCGGCGTGAGCACCAGGAGGATCAGGAACACCGAGGCGCCGTAGAGGATCGGCACGGCCGTTCGCAACGCCCGGTGACCGAGCCACACCGTGCCGATCATCAGGGCGAACCCGATGCCGGTGTTCATGATGTGCCGGATCAGGAAGTAGTACTGGTCGCCCTGGTTGATCTCGGTGCGGTTGCGGGTCGCCGAGAAGACCAGCAGCGAGCCGATGCCCGACAGCGCGAGCGCCGCGAACAGTATCGGCCAGTCCAGCCGGCGGGCGAGCGAGTCACGGGCGAACAGCCGCGTCCAGCCCGCGCGCTCGGGCCCGTACCCGGAGACGGAGAAGCTGTTGCCGGTCATGTGCACATCCTCCGGCTTCCCCTGCGGCGCCGCCGCCTGCGGGTGTTGCGGTTGCCGCTGGTCGGCTGCCCGATGGTCGCCGCCAGCGTGGTCTCCTCCGGCTTGGGGGCGCCTTCCTGGCTCACCCGCTGCTGCTTGGCCGGGTCCTTGGCGACCTTCGGGGACTTGATGGTGCCGTCCGTGCGGACCTTCGGCAGGCCCTTCTGCGGGGTGGGCAGCAGCGCGTTCTTCTTGTTGATGGTGCCGTCGTCGGAGACGCCGTACAGCGCGTCGTAGATGTTGCGCACCGCCGGACCCGAGGCGCCGGAGCCCGTACCACCCTGGGAGATCGTCATCACGATCGAGTAGTCCTTGGTGTACGTGGCGAACCAGGACGTCGTCTGCTTGCCGTAGACCTCGGCCGTACCCGTCTTGGCGTGCATCGGGATCTTGTCCTGCGGCCAGCCGACCTGGGCGAAGCGCCAGGCGGCCGTACCGCGGGTGGCCACGCCCGCGAGGGCGTCGTCCATCTTGGCCAGCGTGGTCTTGCTTATGGGCAGCTTGCCGTGGGACTTGGGCTTGATCTCGTCGACGGTCTTGCCGTCGGCGCTGACGACGGCCTTGCCGACCGTCGGGTTGTACAGGGTGCCGCCGTTGGAGATCGCCGCGTAGATCGTGGCCATCTGGATCGGGGTGACCATGGTGTCGCCCTGGCCGATGGAGTAGTTGATCTCGTCACCGGCACGCATCTTGTTGCCCTCGAGGCAGTTCTCGTACGAGATCTTCTCGACGTACGTGCCGTCCTTCTTGCCCGTCTTGCACCAGGCGTCCTTGTTGGCCTCCCAGTACGCCTGCTTCCACTGGCGGTCGGGGACCCGGCCGGAGACCTCGTTGGGCAGGTCGATGCCGGTGGTCTTGCCGAGGCCGAACTGGTGGGCGGCCTTGAAGAAGTAGTCCTTGGGCTGGCCCTTCTTCGGGTTGATGCCGCCGTCCCGCTGCCACTCCCGGTGCGCGAGGCCGTAGAAGACGGTGTCGCAGGAGACCTCCAGCGCGCGGCCGAGGTTGATGGGGCCGAAGTTCTCCGACTCGAAGTTCTTGAAGACCTGGCCGCCCACCGAGTACGAACTCGTGCACGGGTAGCGGCCGTCGAAGTCGTAGCCGGCCTCGACGGCGGCGGCCGTGGAGATCACCTTGAAGGTGGAGCCCGGTGCCGACTGGCCCTGGATGGCCCGGTTGAGCAGCGGGTAGTTGGAGTCCTTGCCCGTCAGCTTCCTGTAGTCCTTGGCGGAGATGCCGCCGACCCAGGCGTTGGGGTCGTAGGTCGGGTTGGAGGCCATGGCGACGATCCGGCCGGTCTTGGCCTCCATGACGACGACGGCACCGGAGTCCGCCTTGTAGTTCTCGCCGGTGTTGTCGTCGAAGACCTTGCGGGCCTCCTTCATCGCGTCGTTCAGCTCGTACTCCGCGACGCGCTGGACCCGGGAGTCGATGCTGGTGACGAGGTTGGCGCCGGGCTGGGCCTCGTCGGCCTCGGCCTGGCCGATGACGCGGCCGAGGTTGTCCACCTCGTACCGGGTGACGCCGGCCTTGCCGCGCAGCTCCTTGTCGTACTCCCGCTCGAGTCCCGAGCGGCCGACCTGGTCGGAGCGCAGATAGGGCGAGTCGGTGTCCTGGGCCTTGGTGATCTCCTCGTCGGTGACCGGGGAGAGATAGCCGAGGACCTGGGCGGTGTTGGCCTTGCCGGGGCTCGGGTAGCGGCGCACGGCCTCGGGCTCGGCGGTGATGCCGGGGAAGTCCTCGGCGCGCTCGCGGATCTGCAGGGCCTGCTTGGCGGTGGCCTCGTCGGTGATGGGGATCGGCTGGTACGGCGAGCCGTTCCAGCAGGGCTGCGGCGTCTCGGCGTCGCACAGGCGGACCTTCTGCATGACCTCCTCGGGCTTCATGCCGAGGACCTTGGCCAGCTTGGTGAGGACGGCCTTGCCGTCGTCCTTCATCTTCAGCAGGTCCGTGCGGGAGGCGGAGACCACCAGCCGGGTCTCGTTGTCCGCGATCGGCACGCCGCGCGCGTCCAGGATCGAGCCGCGGACGGCGGGCTCGACGACCTGCTGGACGTGGTTGCCGGACGCCTCCTTCGCGTACTCGTCGCCCTCGCGGATCTGGAGGTACCACAGGCGCCCGCCGAGGGTGCCGAGGAGGGACAGGACGAGGATCTGGATCACGATGAGCCTGATCTGGACCCGTGGGGTCCGACCGGTCTCGGGGATGTTGGTCACTGCGGCTGCCGCCCCCTCTCAGTGCGCGGAGTTGTGTGCGCGTACGAATGATGAACGGCTGACCTGTGAATGCCCGTTCCGCCCCGGCGAACCCGTTCGAGTGAACTCGTCCGAGGCCGTACCAGTCATCTGATCCGGCCTCAACACACCCGCCCTCACAGCCGCTTGACCCCCTTGATGCGGCCGACCCGCGCGGTGCGCGTCCGCGCCTTGGTCTTCAGCGAGCCCAGTCCGCCCCGCTGGCCGCCGATCTTCAGCCCCGTCCCGGACGACAGCCACCCCGACGAGATGTCGGCGGCCTTCGCGGCGGAGTTGGTCTCCGCGAGCGGGTCGTTCTCGGCGCGGCGGGCGAGCGCCATGATGCCGGGGACGACGAAGGGCGCGAGGAGCAGGTCGTACAGCGCGGCCGTGAACAGCAGGCTGCCGAGGCCGACATGGCGGGCGGCGGTGTCGCCGACGAGGGCGCCGACACCGGCGTACAGCAGCGTCGTGCCGAGGGCGGCGACGACCACGACGACCATCGGGCCCGTGGCCGACTTCAGGCGGCCGTTCTCCGGCTTGGCGAGGCCGGCGAGGTAGCCGATGACGCACAGCACCAGCGCGTAGCGGCCGGCGGCGTGGTCCGCGGGCGGCGCGAGGTCGGCGAGGAGCCCGGCGCCGAACCCGACGAGCGCGCCGCCGACATGGCCGTAGACCATGGCGAGGCCGAGGACGGTCAGCAGGAGAACGTCCGGGACGGCGCCCGGGAGGTGGAGTCTGGACAGGACGCTGACCTGGAGGACCAGGGCGACGACGACGAGGGAGGTGGAGAGCAGGATCCGGTTGACACGCACGGGGAATCAGCTCCTACTGCTCTTGCTCGAACTGGCCGTCGGCATTGGCGTTCGCCGAGGGGGTGACCGTGACGGTGACGGTCGGGGTGGGGGTCGGCTTCGGCTTCTTCGGCAGCACCGTGTCCCGCGGGTCCTTCTTGGGGGCCTCGACGACGACACCGACGACGTCGAGCTTGGTGAAGCTGACGTACGGCGTCACGTAGAGCGTGCGGGTCAGGCCGCCGCCGGAGGGGTCCACGCGGGAGACGACGCCGACCGGGACGCCGGGCACGAAGGGCTTGTCGGCCTGCGAACCGAAGGTGACCAGACGGTCGCCCTTCTTCACCTCGGCCTTGCCGTTGAGGAGCTCGACGCGCAGCGGGCGGT
Source organism: Streptomyces sp. NPDC057280 (assembly GCF_042668605.1). NCBI lineage: Bacteria > Bacillati > Actinomycetota > Actinomycetes > Kitasatosporales > Streptomycetaceae > Streptomyces > Streptomyces sp. NPDC057280. The sequence goes on along the minus strand of NZ_JBHUYR010000002.1, from coordinate 515,614 downwards.
CGCCCTGCCCGGAGGCGAAGCCGAGCTCGTCGCCGGCCTCCATGCGGGTGCCGACGGTGAAGTCGGGGTCGTTGGCGAGGAGCACGGTCGCGGTGTTCGGCCCGACCGTCGTCACACGCCCGACCAGTCCGTCGCCGTTGAGGACGGTCATGTCGCGCTTGATGCCGTCATTCGAACCGACGTCGATGGTGATGGTCCAGGAGAAGCCCTGGGCCGCCCCTATGGCGATGACCTCGGCGCCCTTGATGCCGTACTGGCCCTCGGCCGCGACGCCCATCAGCTTGTTGAGCTGCTTGAGGCGGCTGGCGTTGCGGTCGTCGCTGCCGAGCTTCGCCTTGAGGGCCGCGTTCTCCTTCTCCAGCGCGGCGAGCCGGTCGTGGCGCTCGCCGGAGTCGCGGATCGAGGAGATCGCGTTGCCGACCGGGTTCACCGCGGCGGAGACGCCGTCCTCGATCGGGCCGAAGACCGTCGCCGCGGCCTGGCGGGCACCGTCGACCGGTGAGTCCTCCCCGCCGCGGATGTCCACCGTGATCAGTGCGAACGCGATGGCGATCAGCAGCACCAGGAGCAGCCGGCTCTCTCGTGTGTCCCTCACGTGCGGCGGCCGTGCCTTCCTCAATAGGAATGTGCAGTGTTCAGGAATGTGCGTCTGTGTATGTGCGGGTGTGCAGAGGCGAGCTTATGCCTCTATATCAACGATCCGCCGTACGAGAGGAGATCATCTCGTACGGCGGAATCGCACTGTTACGTCATCTGCGCGGCTGGGCGTCCAGCACCTGCTGGAGCGCCTCGAACTCCTCCACGCACTTGCCGGAGCCGAGCGCCACGCTGTCGAGGGGGTCCTCGGCGATGTGGATCGGCATGCCGGTCTCCCGGCGCAGCCGCTCGTCGAGACCGCGCAGCAGGGCGCCGCCGCCGGTCAGAACGATTCCGCGGTCCATGATGTCGCCGGACAGCTCGGGCGGGCACTTGTCGAGGGTCGTCTTCACCGCGTCCACGATCGCGTTGACGGGTTCCTCGATCGCCTTGCGGACTTCGGCGGCCGAGATGACGACGGTCTTGGGCAGCCCGGAGACGAGGTCCCGGCCGCGGATTTCGGTGTGCTCGTCAGCGTCGAGGTCGTACGCCGAACCGATCGTGATCTTGATCTGCTCGGCCGTCCGCTCACCGAGGAGGAGGGAGTACTCCTTCTTGATGTGCTGGATGATCGCGTTGTCCAGTTCGTCGCCCGCGACGCGGATCGACTGGGCGGTGACGATCCCGCCGAGCGAGATGACCGCGACCTCCGTCGTGCCGCCGCCGATGTCCACCACCATGTTGCCCGTGGCCTCGTGGACCGGCAGGCCGGAACCGATGGCCGCGGCCATGGGCTCCTCGATGATGTGCACCTGGCGGGCGCCGGCCTGGGACGACGCCTCGATGACGGCACGGCGCTCGACGCCGGTGATGCCCGAGGGCACACAGACGACGACCCGCGGACGAGCCAGATACCGCCGCTTGTGGATCTTCAGGATGAAGTAGCGGAGCATCCGCTCGGTGATCTCGAAGTCGGCGATCACGCCGTCCTTCAGCGGACGGACGGCAACGATGTTGCCGGGCGTGCGCCCGATCATCTTCTTCGCTTCGGCGCCGACCGCCAGGATGCCACCGGTGTTGGTGTTGATCGCGACGACGGACGGCTCGTTGAGTACGATCCCGCGACCCCTGACGTACACCAGCGTGTTGGCGGTCCCGAGGTCGACAGCCATGTCACGGCCGATGAACGACATTGAGTTCCCCATCAGGATTCGTCTGGCCTTCCTGGGAGCTTTTGAGGGCTTTTCAGGTCGGCGAAGTGGGTGCTGTGACGTGAAGGCTTCCATCGTAGTGGCGCCCGCACGAACACTGCGTAAGGGTCTCCGCCATTGTCAGCAGATGCCGACGGTGTTCGCTTCTGGAGAGGGGCGTTCGGGGGTGCTCGTTCCCTCGATCGCCACGCATATGCCAAGAAAGTCCGGAGGCGGCCCCCCGGACTTTCACCAACGGCACACCCGTCAGGCGCGACCCGGGAAGAAGATCTTCACCTCACGCTCGGCGGACTCCTCGGAGTCGGAGGCGTGGATGAGGTTCTCACGGACGATCACACCGAAGTCGCCGCGGATCGAACCGGGGGCGGCGGCGATCGGGTCGGTCGGACCGGCCAGCGCGCGCACGCCCTCGATGACCCGCTCGCCCTCGACGATCAGCGCCACGACCGGGCCGGAGGCCATGAACTCCACCAGCGGCTCGTAGAAGGGCTTGCCCTTGTGCTCGCCGTAGTGCTGCTCCAGCGTCTCCTGGTCCAGCGTGCGCAGCTCCAGCGCGGTGATCTGCCAGCCGGCCTTGCGCTCGATACGGCTGATGATCTCGCCGGTCAGGCCACGACGGACGGCGTCGGGCTTGAGGAGGACGAGGGTGCGCTGCGTCACGAGGGGACTCCTTATCGAGCGTGTCAAGCGTGGTGCGGGAAGACCGAGGTTACAGGGCGTGTCCGGCCCTCTGTCACGCAGCGTCAGGTGTGGGGGTCTCGGCCTGTGCCTGGGCCGCGAATCTGGCCTTCGCCTCGTCGATCTTCCGGCCGTAGTGCACCGAGGCCCACCACAGGGCGGCGAAGACCGCGCCCAGGAAGAACATCGTCGGCACGGCGAACCCGGAGGCGATGAGGGCGACCTGCAGCACCCAGCCCAGCGCGATGCCGCCCGGCCGGGTCACCATGCCGCACAGCACCAGACACAGGAACATGGCGATCCCGCTGACCGTCCACACCGTGGACGTGGACAGGTCGTCGTCCTTCATCGCGACCAGGGCGGCGAAGCCGATGACGAGGAACTCGCCGATCAGGGTCGAAGAACAGAGCGTACGCACGGGTGGTCAGCCCCTCCCCAGAAGCAGTCGGGCCTCGCCGACAGTGATGACGGAACCGGTGACGAGCACACCGCCGCCCGCGAACTCGCCCTCCTCCTCGGCCAGCGTGATCGCCGCCTCCAGGGCGTCGGGCAGCCGCGGCTCGACCTGGACGCGCTCCTCGCCGAAGACCTCGACGGCGATCGCGGCCAGCTCGTCTGCGTCCATGGCGCGGTGGCTGGAGTTCTGCGTGATCACGACCTCCGCGAAAATCGGCTCGAAGGCCTCGAGAAGCCCTCGTACGTTCTTGTCGCCGCTCGCCCCGACCACGCCGATCAGCCGGCTGAAGTCGAAGGCCTCACCGACCGCCTCGGCGGTGGCGCGGGCGCCCGCCGGGTTGTGGGCGGCGTCCAGCACGACGGTCGGAGACCGCCGTACGACCTCCAGCCTGCCAGGCGAGGACACGGCCGCGAAGGCCTTGCGGACGGTGTCGATGTCGAGCGCCTCGGGCCGCTGTGAGCCGACGCCGAAGAACGCCTCGACGGCGGCGAGCGCGACGGCGGCGTTGTGCGCCTGGTAGGGGCCGTGCAGCGGGAGGTAGACCTCCTCGTACTCGCCGCCGAGCCCGCGCAGCGTCAGCAACTGCCCGCCCACGGCGACCTGCCGCGAGACGACCCCGAACTCGAGCCCTTCCCGAGCCACCGTGGCGTCGACCTCGACCGCCTTCTTGAGCAGCACCTGAGCGGCGTCGACCGGCTGCTGGGCCAGGATGACCGTCGCGTCCTGCTTGACGATGCCGGCCTTCTCCTTGGCGATCTCGCCAGGCGTCTCGCCGAGCCGGTCGGTGTGGTCGAGATCGATGGGCGTGACGACGGCGACGTCACCGTCGATGACATTGGTGGCGTCCCAGGTGCCGCCCATGCCCACCTCGACCACGGCGACATCGACGGGCGCGTCCGCGAAGGCGGCGTACGCCATGCCGGTCAGCACCTCGAAGAACGACAGCCGGTACTCCTGCTGCGCGTCCACCATCTCGACGTACGGCTTGATGTCCTCGTACGTCTCGATGAAGCGCTCGGCGGAGATCGGCGCCCCGTCGAGGCTGATGCGCTCGGTGACGGACTGCACGTGAGGGCTGGTGTACCGCCCCGTACGCAGCTCGAAGGCGCCGAGCAGGGCCTCGATCATGCGGGCCGTGGAGGTCTTGCCGTTCGTCCCCGTGATGTGGATCGAGGGGTACGACCGCTGCGGCTCGCCCAGGACGTCCATCAGCGCGGCGATGCGGCTGACGGAGGGCTCCAGCTTGGTCTCGCCCCAGCGCGTGGCGAGCTCCGCCTCGACGTCCCTGAGGGCCTTGTCGAGCTCGGGGTCCTCGGGGCGGGTCGGTACCTGTGCCTCGGGCGGGGTGCCCTGGGTGCGCAGGGTGCGGCTGCCGGCCTCGATGACCGCGAGGTCGGGGTCGCGGTCGGTCTCTGCCGAGATGATCTCGTCGAAGGGGTCGTCGCTGTCGCTCACGGGGTCAGTCTACGGACGGGGGGTGACGGCTCGCCTATGGAGTGGGGGGCTGGGCTTGTTCGGCGGGTGCGGGTGTGTGTGGGCCGGTCGCGCAGTTCCCCGCGCCCCTGGGGACACGAAGGCCTCCGGAACCGAACAGTTCCGGAAGCCTTCAGTACTGACATTTACGCCGGCGGCAGCTTGTCCAGCTGGGACTGAATCCTTGCGATGTCCTCGTCCGCCTTCGCGAGGCGGCCGCGGATCTTGTCCACGACGTTGTCCGGGGCCTTGGCCAGGAACGCCTCGTTGCCGAGCTTGGCCGTGGCCTGGGCCTTCTCCTTCTCCGCCGCGGCGAGGTCCTTGGCGAGGCGCTTGCGCTCCGCCGCGACGTCGATCGTGCCGGAGAGGTCGAGGGCGACCGTGGCGCCCGCGACCGGGAGGGTCGCCGTCGCGGAGAAGCTCTCGCCCTCCGGCTGGAGGCGCAGCAGCTGGCGGATGGCGGCCTCGTGGGGCGCCAGCGCCGTCCCGTCGAGCGTGAGGCGGGCCGGGACGCGCTGGCCGGGCTGGAGGCCCTGGTCGGCGCGGAAGCGGCGGACCTCGGTGATGACGGACTGGAGGGACTCGATCTCCTGCTCGGCCGCCGCGTCGCGGAAGCCGCTGTCCTTCGGCCAGTCCGCGATGACGACCGACTCGCCGCCCGTGAGGGTGGTCCAGAGGGTGTCGGTGACGAACGGGACGATCGGGTGCAGCAGCTTCAGCGTGACGTCGAGGACCTCGCCGAGGACGCGCTGGGAGACCTTGGCGCTCTCGCCGCCCGCCTGGAACGTCGTCTTGGACAGCTCCACGTACCAGTCGAAGACCTCGTCCCAGGCGAAGTGGAAGAGGGCGTCGGAGAGCTTCGCGAACTGGAAGTCCTCGTAGTACGCGTCCACTTGGGCGACCGTCTTGTTGAGACGGGAGAGGATCCAGCGGTCCGTCGCCGACATCTGCTCGGGCGAGGGAAGCGGGCCCTCGACCGTCGCGCCGTTCATCAGCGCGAAGCGCGTGGCGTTCCAGATCTTGTTGGCGAAGTTCCGGGACGCCTGGACCCAGTCCTCGCCGATCGGGACGTCGGTGCCGGGGTTGGCGCCGCGGGCCAGGGTGAACCGGACGGCGTCGGAGCCGTACTTGTCCATCCAGTCCAGCGGGTCGACGACGTTGCCGAAGGACTTCGACATCTTCTTGCCGCGCTCGTCGCGCACGAGGCCGGTCAGCGCGATGGTCTTGAAGGGGACCTCGCCGTCCATGGCGTACAGGCCGAACATCATCATCCGGGCGACCCAGAAGAAGATGATGTCGTGGCCGGTGAGCAGGACGTCGGTCGGGTAGAACTTCCGCAGGTCCTCGGTCTGTTCGGGCCAGCCGAGCGTGGAGAACGGCCACAGGCCGGAGGAGAACCAGGTGTCGAGGACGTCGGTGTCCTGACGCCAGCCCTCACCGGTGGGCGGCTCCTCGTCCGGACCGACGCAGACGACCTCGCCGTCCGGGCCGTACCAGACCGGAATCCGGTGTCCCCACCACAACTGCCGCGAGATGCACCAGTCGTGCATGTTGTCGACCCAGTCGAAGTACCGCTTCGACATGTCCTCCGGGTGGATCCTGACCCGTCCGTCACGGACCGCGTCGCCGGCGGCCTTGGCCAGCGGGCCGACCTTGACCCACCACTGCATGGACAGGCGCGGCTCGATGGTGGTCTTGCAGCGCGAGCAGTGGCCGACGGAGTGGACGTACGGCCGCTTCTCGGCGACGATCCGCCCCTGCGAGCGCAGCGCCGCGACGATGGCGGAGCGCGCCTCGAAGCGGTCGAGGCCCTGGAAGGGGCCGTGGGCGGTGATGACGGCGCGCTCGTCCATGACCGTGATCGACTCCAGGCCGTGACGCTGGCCGATCGCGAAGTCGTTGGGGTCGTGGGCCGGGGTGACCTTGACGGCACCCGTGCCGAACTCGGGGTCGACGTGGGTGTCGGCGACGACGGGGATGGAGCGGTCGGTGAGCGGGAGCTTGATCCGCTTGCCGATGAGGTGCTGGTAGCGCTCGTCGTCGGGGTGAACGGCGACGGCGGTGTCACCGAGCATGGTCTCCGCGCGCGTGGTGGCGACGACGAGGGTCTCCTCGCCCTCCCCGTACTTGATGGAGACGAGCTCGCCGTCGTCCTCCTGGTACTCCACCTCGATGTCCGAGATGGCCGTCAGACACCGGGGACACCAGTTGATGATGCGCTCGGCGCGGTAGATCAGCTCGTCGTCGTAGAGCTTCTTGAAGATGGTGAGGACGGCCTTGGACAGGCCCTCGTCCATGGTGAACCGCTCACGGTCCCAGTCCACGCCGTCGCCCAGGCGCCGCATCTGGCCGAGGATCTTGCCGCCGTACTCCTCCTTCCACTGCCAGACGCGCTCGACGAACTCCTCGCGGCCCAGGTCGTGGCGGGACTTGCCCTCCTCGGCAAGCTGCTGCTCGACCTTGTTCTGGGTGGCGATGCCGGCGTGGTCCATGCCGGGCAGCCACAGCGCCTCGAAGCCCTGCATGCGCTTGCGGCGGGTGAGGGCGTCCATGAGCGTGTGCTGGAAGGCGTGCCCGAGGTGCAGGCTGCCGGTGACGTTCGGCGGCGGGATGACGATGGTGTAGGGCGGCTTCTCGCTCTTCGCGTCGGCGGCGAAGTAACCCTTGTCTACCCAGCGCTCGTACAGCGCTCCCTCTACCTCGGCCGGCGCGTACTGGGTCGGCAGTTCGGTGTGGGGCGCTGTTGGCTGCTGCTGAGCGTTCTCGGTCACGGGGTCAGTTTAGGGGTGTCCCGGGCGTGTCCCGAAACGCGTTTGTTCTGTAACGGTGCGCCCCCCGATGCGTTGCGCGCGCCGGGCCTGCGCCAGGATGTCAGGAACACATAAGTATCTGGAGGGGAACCCAGTAATGAGCTACAACCAGCCGGGCCCGTACGGCGGGCAGCCCCAGCAGCCCGGCCCGTACGGCCAGCCGGGCCCCTACGGCCAGCAGCCGCCGCAGGCCCCCCAGCCCGGCTATGGCTACCCTCAGCAGCCGACCGCACCCCAGCCGGGCTACGGCTACCCGCAGCAGCCCCCGCAGGGCGTGCCGCCCCAGACCCCGCCGTACGGCCAGCCCCCTTACGGCCAGGCCCCCTACGGAGTCCCGCAGCCCCCGGCGCCGGGTGGCGGCAAGAAGAAGCTGGGCATCATCATCGGCGCGGTGGCTGTGGTGGCGGCTATTGCGGTGGCGGCGGCGCTGCTGCTCAAGGGAAGCAGCAGCGGCAGCGGGTCGGACATCGCCGATGACGGTCCCCACAAGCTGACGACGCCGGCGACCGTGCTCACGGAGTACAAGAAGTCGGAGAGCGACAGCGACACCTTCACCGAGAGCGACATGAAGGACGCCGAGAAGTGGGGCGTGCAGGACCCCAAGGACGTCAGCGCCGGGTACACCGCCGGTGACGAGTCGAACCCGCTGAGCCAGAAGATGATCAACTTCGGCGGCGTCTACGGCACGATCGACGACCCCGAGAAGACCGTGGACGCGATGTTCGCCCACATGAAGCAGGAGAGCAAGAAGGAAGACGGCGAGGACGTCTCCCTGGTCGGCGAGCCGAAGGCGTACGAACCGGCCTCGCTCGACGGCGCCGTCCTCAAGTGCCAGCAGGCGAAGGTCGACAACTCCGAGGCCGCCGCGGGCGAGCCGAAGGAGATGTCGATGACGATCTGCATCTGGGGCGACCACAGCACGCTCGGCTTCGTCATGCCGATGGAGTTCGCCAGCCTCGCGGCAGGCAAGAGCAGCGACCCGGCGGCCGACGCCGAGCTCACCGCGAAGCTCCGCAAGGAAGTCCGCGTCAAGGCCTGACCGCAGCCTTGTCCGCACCGCGGGGCGCCCTGGAAGGACCGGGGGCGCCCCGCCGTCGTTTCAGCGGATGCATCCTCAGGCCGGTCGACAGGCGGCGCTCGCGTGGTTCAGGGCGACATCGATCGTGATCGGGGCCGGTCAACGTCCGAGACGTGAAGCGGCACCCGGTACGACGAAGGCACCCGGCGAAACCTCGCCGGGTGCCTTCGTGTGTGTACGGGACGGGCTACGCCGTCTTCGCCTCCCCAGACCCCCGTCCGCCCCGCGCATCCCGCGGGATCAGGGTCGGGTTGACGTTGGAGTGGACCACGTCCGCCGTGATGACGACGCGGGCCACGTCCTTGCGGGACGGGATTTCGTACATCACGCCCTGGAGGACTTCCTCCATGATGGCGCGCAGGCCGCGCGCGCCGGTCTGGCGGAGGATGGCCTGGTCGGCGATGGCTTCCAGGGCCTCGCGCTCGAAGTCCAGCTCCACGCCGTCGAGTTCGAAGAGGCGCTGGTACTGCTTCACGAGCGCGTTGCGGGGCTCCACCAGGATCTGGAGCAGGGCCTCGCGGTCGAGGTTGTGGACCGAGGTGATGACCGGGAGGCGGCCGATGAACTCGGGGATCATCCCGAACTTCACCAGGTCCTCCGGCATGACGTCCTCGAACTGGTCCTTGGCCTCCAGCTCGCGCTTGGAGCGGATCGTCGCGCCGAAGCCGATGCCCTTGGCGCCGGCCCGCGACTCGATGATCTTCTCCAGGCCCGCGAAGGCACCGCCCACGATGAACAGGACGTTCGTCGTGTCGATCTGGATGAACTCCTGGTGGGGGTGCTTGCGGCCGCCCTGCGGGGGAACCGAGGCCGTGGTGCCTTCCAGGATCTTCAGGAGGGCCTGCTGGACGCCCTCGCCGCTCACGTCGCGGGTGATGGAGGGGTTTTCACTCTTCCTCGCGACCTTGTCGATCTCATCGATGTAGATGATGCCCGTCTCGGCCTTCTTGACGTCGTAGTCCGCCGCCTGGATGAGCTTCAGGAGGATGTTCTCGACGTCCTCGCCGACGTAACCCGCCTCCGTGAGCGCCGTCGCGTCCGCGATCGCGAAGGGGACGTTCAGCATGCGGGCCAGTGTCTGGGCCAGCAGCGTCTTGCCCGAGCCCGTGGGGCCGAGCAGCAGGATGTTGGACTTCGCCAACTCGATCGCGTCGTCACGGCCGTTGCCGCCGCCGTTCTCGCCGGCCTGGACGCGCTTGTAGTGGTTGTAGACCGCGACGGAGAGGGCCTTCTTCGCCGCCTCCTGGCCCACCACGTAGCCCTCGAGGAACTCGTAGATCTCGCGGGGCTTGGGGAGTTCTTCCCAGCGCACCTCGCTGGTCTCCGCGAGTTCTTCCTCGATGATCTCGTTGCAGAGATCGATGCACTCGTCGCAGATGTAGACACCGGGCCCTGCGATGAGCTTCTTGACCTGCTTCTGGCTCTTGCCGCAGAACGAGCACTTGAGCAGATCGCCGCCGTCACCGATGCGTGCCACGGTGTGCTTCCCCTTCGCCTGGGAGACGACTGGACGCTTTCGAATCCAGCGGCTCCTGGTGCTGCCTTAATCCGACGGTACCTTGCCTGGCCCCCCGTTCGGGCCCCCCTTGGCCGGGTTCACTTTGACGTGCAGCGTGTCAAAGCACACGAACCATGCCAAGGGGCGGCAGACGATACAGCAGCCGCGTCAGCGGACTGCGGAGTTGTTCATCTTCCGGGTGGAGATGATCTGGTCGACCAGACCGTAGGCGAGCGCCTCCTCGGCCGTGAGGATCTTGTCGCGCTCGATGTCCTCGCGGATCTTCTCGATTGGCGTGGTGGAGTGCTTGGCCAGCATCTCCTCCAGCTGCGCGCGCATCCGCAGGATCTCGTTGGCGGCGATCTCCAGGTCGGAGACCTGGCCGCGGCCCGTCTCGCTGTACGGCTGGTGGATCAGGACGCGGGCGTTCGGCAGCGCCATGCGCTTGCCCGGCGTACCCGCGGCCAGCAGGATCGCGGCGGCGGAGGCCGCCTGGCCCATGCAGACCGTCTGGATGTCGGGCTTCACGAACTGCATCGTGTCGTAGATCGCCGTGAGGGCGGTGAAGGAGCCGCCCGGGCTGTTGATGTAGACCGAGATGTCCCGGTCGGGGTCCATCGACTCCAGGCACAGCAGCTGCGCCATGACGTCGTTGGCGGAGGCGTCGTCGATCTGGACGCCGAGGAAGATCACGCGCTCCTCGAAGAGCTTCGCGTACGGGTCGTACTCACGAATGCCCTGCGAGGTGCGCTCGACGAAGCGCGGGATCACGTACCGGGACTCGGCCCGCGGGCCGGTGTACTCGGCCTCGGTGCGGGCGTAGAGGCCGCTGCCGGGGAAGTCGTTCACTGTCTGTCTCCTAGGAGCTGAGGCGGTCGGCTGGGGGCTCTGCGGGCCGCTGCGGGCCCTGCGGTGGGGCTCAGGCCCCGGTGCCGCCGCCGCCCGGCATGTTGGCGGCCGTGGTGATGACCTCGTCGATGAGGCCGTACTCCTTGGCCTCCTCCGCGTCGAACCAGCGGTCGCGGTCGGAGTCGCGGGTGATCTGCTCGAACGACTGGCCGGTGTGCTGCGAGGTGAGCTCGGCCATGCGCTTCTTGGTGTGCAGCAGCCGCTCGGCGTGGATCTTGATGTCCGAGGCCGAGCCGGCGAGGCCGGCGGACGGCTGGTGGATCAGGATCTCGGCGTTCGGCAGCGCGAAGCGCTTGCCGGGGGTGCCCGCGCTGAGCAGGAACTGCCCCATGGAGGCGGCGAGACCCATGGCGATGGTCACCACGTCGTTCTTGATGTACTGCATGGTGTCGTAGATCGCCATGCCGGCCGTGATCGAACCGCCCGGGCTGTTGATGTAGAGGTAGATGTCCTTGTCCGGGTCCGCGGCAAGGAGCAGCAGCTGTGCGGTGATCTTGTTCGCGATGTCGTCGTCGACCGGCTGGCCGAGGAAGATGATCCGCTCGTTGAGCAGCCGGTTGTAGACCTGGTCGCCGAGGCCACCACCGATGGAAGGCTCGCCGGCGGCGGAGGGCATCAGATTCGTCACGTATCCACCTGCTCGTCTTACGACGGCGCCGGGCCGTCTCACGTTTCCCTGCGTGTTCCCTGCGGGGCTTGGAGCCGCTCGGGGACTCCACTCCCCTCGTATTCATGGACCCTAACGCGCTGGTCCCTTCGGGGAATCCCGGATACCGGGCTGTTCGCCGGGGGCGTAGCGCGCGGGTGTCCCGGCGGGAAGGCGAACGGGCCCCGGGTCATGAGTGACCCGGGGCCCGTCCTACGACCTACGAGGTGCCGTGGGCTCAGCCCTCGGTCTTCTCGGTGTCGGCCTCGGTGGCGTCGGCCTCGGTGGCCTCGGCGGCGACCTCGGCGGCCTCCTCGACCTCGTCCTCGTCGTCGAGGTCGATGACCTCGCCGTTGGTGTCCTTCACCGTGGCGGCCTCGACCACGACGGCCAGGGCCTTGCCGCGGGCGACCTCGCCGACGAGGAGCGGAACCTGGCCGCCCTCGACGACCGCCTGCGCGAACTGGTCGGGGGACATGCCGGAGGAGGCGGCGCGGCGCATGAGGTGCTCGGTGAGCTCCTCCTGGTTCACGTTCAGCTTCTCGCGCTTGACCAGGGCGTCCAGGACGAACTGGGTCTTGATGCCCTTGACCGCGGCTTCCTTGGTCTCGGCGTCGAACTCCTCGGCCGTCTTGCCCTGGATCTCGAGGTACTTCTCGAGGTCGAGGCCCATCTGGCCGAGCTGGTGGTGCTCCAGGTTGTGCTTGCGGGTGTTGATCTCGTCCTCGAGGAGCTTCTCGGGGACGGGCACCTCGACGAGCTCCAGGAGCTTCTCCAGGACGCGCTCCTGGGCCTGGGTGGCCTGGTCGTACTGCTTCATGTTCTCGAGGCGCTTGCGGCTGTCGGCCTTCAGCTCCTCCAGGGTGTCGAACTCGGAGGCGAGCTGCGCGAACTCGTCGTCCAGCTCGGGCAGTTCGCGGGCGGCGACCTGGGTGACCTTGACGGTGACCTCGGCCTCCTTGCCGGCCGCGGAGCCGCCCTTGAGCTCGGAGGTGAAGGTGGCCTCGGCCCCGGCCTCCAGGCCCTTCACGGCGTCGTCGATGCCGTCGAGGAGCTCGCCGGAGCCGATGGTGTAGGAGACACCGTTGGCGATGCCGTCCTCGAGGACCTCTCCGTCGACCTTGGCCTCCAGGTCGATCGTGACGACGTCGCCGTCCTCGGCGGCGCGCTCGACCGGGGAGGTGGAGGCGAAGCGCTCACGGAGCTGCTCGACGGACTTGTCGACGTCCTCGTCGGTGACCTCGACGGCGTCGACCTCGACCTCGATGCCGGAGAAGTCCGGGATCTCCAGGGCGGGGCGGATGTCGACCTCGGCGGTGAAGTTCAGCGTGTCGCCGTCCTTCAGCTCCGTGATGTCGACCTCGGGCTGGCCGAGGACGTCCAGGTCGGCCTCGTTGACCGCCTCGGTGTAGAACTTCGGAAGCGCGTCGTTGACCGCCTCCTCCAGGACCGCACCGCGGCCGAACCGCTGGTCGATGACGCGGGCCGGGATCTTGCCCTTGCGGAAGCCCTTCACCGTGACCTGCTGGTTGATCTTCTTGTACGCCGCGTCGAGGCTGTCCTTGAGCTCCTCGAAGGGCACCTCGACAGTGAGCCGAACCCGCGTCGGGTTCAGGTTCTCAACGGCGCTCTTCACGGTTCGGTCTCCTTGTGGCTGACTTCTTGGATTCTGCCGGGGCCAGAACGGCTCCGGCGGATTCGCCGCCCGGAGGATGTCGTCGGGGTCGGACGAGAGACACACGGGCATGCAGCTTGCATAGTAACCGCAGCCACGACACGCCCCAAAAGGCGATCAAGAAAGGTGGTCGGGGTGGCGGGATTTGAACCCACGGCCTTCCGCTCCCAAAGCGGACGCGCTACCAAGCTGCGCCACACCCCGTCTGGTGCGACACGTAGGGTACATGCCCGCAGGCCATGGGATCGCCGCATTTACGGGGCCGCGCGGCAAGGTGGACCGGGGTGTGCGGCGAGGGGGGCCGACCCGCTACGATGCCTTCTGTGCCGCGGTCACCTGACCTGCGGCGCGTCGCGTGCGGGCGTAGCTCAATGGTAGAGCCCTAGTCTTCCAAACTAGCTACGCGGGTTCGATTCCCGTCGCCCGCTCTGTTCGATGTTGAGGGCCCGGTTCCTGGGGAACCGGGCCCTTTCGTCGTACAGGGCCGTCGTACCTGGTCAGAGGGTCCGTACGTCGACCGTGTAGACCGAGCGCAGGCCGTACGGGACGTAGAGGGCGTCGCCCACCAAGGTGAGGGGGGCGCCGGTCGGGGAGCCGTCCACGGCGGCCTCGTCTCGGCCATCGAGGGTGCCGTCGACCTTGCCGGTCGTCCGGTTGACGGCGGCGAGGCGGCCGCTGGGGGACGCCAGGTACAGGTGGGTGCGGGAGGCCGTGGGCGGGCCGGCGAGCTCCACGCCGGAGTTGCCCTCCCACAGCTGGCGGCCGGTGTCCGGGTCGACCGCGCGGACGCCGCCGTTGGAGAGCGTGAAGTAGAGGGTGCCGCCCGTGAGGGTGGGGGTCGCGGCCTCGGGCTGGGGCTTGGCGAGCTTCACCGTGGTGACGATGTGCGTGGACGTCTTGATCAGGGTCAGGGTGCGGCGGACGCCGGTGGTGTTGAGGAGGAGCAGGCGCCCGTCGCGGTGGCCGACGATGTCGGCGTCGCCCTTGAGCTTCACGGTCCAGCGGGGCTTTCCGGTGGCCGGGTCGAGCTGGCTGACGCTGGTGTTCTCGATGACGTCGGACGTGTACTTCGCGGTGAGCAGGTACGCCTGTCCGCCGACAGCGCGGAGCAGGGTCATGTACCGGTTGGGGTTCGGCAGGGGGCGCTTCCAGCGGACCTCGCCGGTCCCGGCGTCGAGGAGGGCGTACTGGTTGCCCGTCCTGCCGTAGACGGTGACGACGCCTGCGGGGACGGCGGCGGAGGCGCCCTGGTCGCTGCTCGGCTCGGTGCCGTCCGTGCCGTCAGCGGTGACGGTCTTCCAGGCGACCTCGCCGGTCTCGGCGTCCAGGGCCTGGATCGAGTAGCGGGTCGCGTACGCCGCCTCGCCTTTGCCGGGCCGGTCGTCGGTGCCGTAGACGTACACGCGGCCGTCGTGGGCGCCGATGATCGTGCCCGCGCCGGAGCTGCTGCTGCCGAAGTCGGAGTCCTCGGCGGTCGGGTCCATGGGCCGGCCCCAGGTGTTGGCGCCGTCGGCGAGGGCGAAGCGGGTGGCCATGATCTCGTCGCCCGCGCAGACCAGGGAGGTGCCGGAGGCGACGCAGCGGTTGAAGAGGGCGGTGGGGCCCATCGGGTCCTTGTCGACACTGGGGTCCTTCGCCTGCCGGTGCCAGGCCTCCCAGCCGGCGGGGAGCCGTCCCGGGTCGGCGGCCTCGTCACCGGTGAGAGCGAGGGTGGTGGTGGCCACGGCCGCGACGAGGGCCGTGCCGAGGGCGGTGAGCAGCCAGAGACGGCCGCGGCGCCGGCGGGGGCGCGGGGCGTCGACGAGGGTCGGGGGGCCGGAGGCGGGCAGGGTGCCGTCGCGCAGGAGGCGCAGCAATTCGTCCGCGCTGGGGCGGGACTTGGGTTCCTTCTCCAGGCAGAGGTGGATGAAGGGGAGCAACTCCTCCGGTACGTCGGTGAGTTCCGGGGTGCCTTCCACCACGCGGATCGCCGTCTCGTACGGGCTCGGGCTGTCGAAGGGACCCTTGCCGGAGGCGGCGAAGGCGACCACCGCGCCGAGGGAGAAGATGTCCGCCGCGGGGCCCACCTCGTGCGGGGCGGAGAACTGCTCCGGGGACATGAAGGGCGGCGTGCCCATCACGCGGCCGGTCTGTGTGAGCGCGTCGGAGGCGCCGAGCCCGGTGGCGCGGGAGATGCCGAAGTCGATGACGCGGGGGCCGTCCTCGGCGAGCATCACGTTGGCCGGCTTCAGGTCCCGGTGGACGACGCCGGCGCGGTGGATGTCACGCAGGGCTTCGGCGAGTCCGGCGGCCAACTCCCGTGCGCGGGAGGGCGGCAGCGGGCCGTTGACGCGGATGTGGGTGCCGAGGTCGGCGCCCGGTATGTAGAGCGTGGCCATCCAGGGGCGCGGCGCGTCGGCGTCCGCGTCCACCACGGGTGCGGTGAAGGCGCCGCTGACCTGGCGGGCGGCGTCCACCTCGCGGCGGAACCGGGCGCGGAACTCGTCGTCGTCCGCGTACTGGCCGTGCACCACCTTGACCGCGAGGCGGCGGCCGGAGGCGGAGCGGGCGAGATAGACCACGCCCATGCCCCCGCTGCCCAGCCGGTCCTCGATGCGGTAACCGCCCACCTCCACCGGGTCCGAGTCGCGCAGCGCCATCCCCGTACGTCCCCCCGTCCGTCACCGGCCCCCGTGACCGGGCTGGTCAGCCTAGCCCGGTGGTCCAACGGGGTCAGAACTGGATCGAGTTGATCGTCTCCGCTATCGAGTTGAGGAAGCGCTGGATGTCGTCGGCCATGCCTGTCGAGGCGAGGAAGAAGCCGAACAGCACGGCCACGATCGCCGGTCCTGCCTTGAGGGACCCGCCACGGATCAACACCACCATGATGATCGCCAACAGCAGCACCACTGACAGCGAAATGGCCACAACTGATCACACCCTAGGTCGGTCCGCTCTCCCGGCCCGGGGGTGCCAGCCCCGCGCACCCCCGCCAGAACCATCGTGCCACCAACCAAGCCGCTGTATGCGGCAGGTGAGACATCGTTGACCACTCCTGTGCCCGAACTGTGCGGTGCCGTCCGGGTCCGTGGCCAACACCCCAAGTTCCGCACAGCAATTCGAGCGCGCGCTCACGTGCGGATCGCACAGGGAATTCGACCGTATCGTTTCGGTCTCCACACATCCCGTTCGCAGCTAATTCGAAAATGAGCGGCAGCCCCAACCACCGTGCAGGAAGCGGACATTCCGCCGTAGTCGCCTGCTGGTCATATGCCCTATTTAGTCGGGATGAATCACACCAATACGACCCTTGCGGTGACGACTGGGCCTATCCATTCGCTGTGTTCACCGTCACGTGGAAAATGGCGTCGGCTTGCCGAAATATCGGGTACCCGAAGCCGATAACCAGGAATGACGTGGCCGGTTTTACGAAATCGCACAGACAACGCTAGGGTGCCTCAGATGTTCCACGCCGCCTCGCCCCGCGTGCCGCTCCCGCCGGCACAGTCGTCGGCACCCGGAGTGCCGAGCCCCCGCTCACCGCTCGCTCAGCAGCAGCCTCGGCCCAAGCCACAGGGCAAGCAGCGTGACGCGTTCTTCGACAACGCCAAGTACCTGGCGATCGTGCTCGTCGCGGTCGGCCACGCCTGGGAGCCGCTCAAGGGCGACAGCCGCATCCTGGAGGGCGCGTACACGGTCGTGTACTCCTTCCACATGCCGGCGTTCATCATCATCTCCGGCTTCTTCTCGCGCAGTTTCGACATGCGCCCCGACCGGCTCAAGCGGCTGATCACGGGCGTGGCCGTGCCGTACATCCTGTTCGAGACGGCGTACGTCCTCTTCGAGCGCACGGCGGGCGACGACCCCGGCAAGGACATCAGCCTGCTCGACCCCTGGTATCTGACCTGGTTCCTGTGCGCGTTGTTCGTCTGGCGGATGTGCACCCCGATCCTGAAGATGATCCGCTGGCCGCTCCCCTTCGCCCTCGGCATCGCCATGCTGGCGTCCGTGGCGCCGTCGATCGGCAACGACCTGGACCTCCAGCGGGTGCTGCAGTTCCTGCCGTACTTCGTCCTCGGGCTGTGCATGAAGGCCCAGCACTTCCACCGGGTGCGCACCTGGCGGATGCGCATCCTGGCCGTGCCGGTGTTCGCGGCCGCGCTGGCCGTCGGCTGGTGGGCGGTGCCCCGCATGAACACCGCGTGGTTCTACCACCGGGACGCCGCCCAGGACCTGGGCGCCCCGTGGTGGGTCGGTCCGGTGATGGTGCTCGCGATGTTCGGCTGCTCGCTGCTGCTGACCGCCTGCTTCTTCGCCTGGGTGCCGCGCCGGAAGATGTGGTTCACGGCGCTCGGGGCGGGCACGCTCTACGGCTATCTGCTGCACGGCTTCCTGGTGAAGGCCGGTGACTACCAGGGCTGGTTCGACCACACGTGGCTGCACCGGCCGGCTGGTGAGATCTTCGTGAGCCTGGTCGCCGCCGCGGTCGTCACGGTGCTGTGCACCGCGCCGGTGCGGCGGGTGTTCCGGTTCGCGATGGAGCCGAAGATGGAGTGGGCGTTCAAGAGGGACGCCGCGGAGGTGGCGCGGGAGCGGCAGAAGCGGGAGCTTCGCGAGAAGGTGCCGGCGTAGTTGCTTTCTCGTTCGGCTGCGGCTCCGCTGTGGCTGGTCGCGCAGTTCCCCGCGCCCCTTAGGGCGTTGCAGGACCGGAGTTGAGAGCTAGAAGTTCGCGCATGTTTGCGTACTTCTCGGTCAGGCGGTTGCGGGTTGGGGCGTCCAGCATCGCCAGGCGGGCCGGGTCCGCGTTGTGGGCCAGGTCCGCCTCCTTCACCAGTACGGCACCCGGGGTGGCCAGGATTCGGGCCGCGTATGTCTCGGGTGGCTCCCCCGCTCGCTTGGTGAGCGCGCGCACGATGTCCTTCGTGCGTTGGCTCAGGGCGGCCTCGGTCAGCCACAGTTCGGAGAGGGCGTCGTCCTCGACGGCGTCGTGCAGCCAGGCCGCCGCGATCTGGTCGGCGTCGCCGCCCCGGGCACGGACGCCCTCGGCGACGGCCTGGAGGTGTTCGGCGTAGGGGCGTCCGGCCTTGTCGGTCTGGCCCTCGTGGGCGGTGCGGGCGAGGGCCTCGATCTCGGCGAGCGTCAGTGGTTCGGTCACTCGTCCAGTGTCTCCCCGCGCAGCGCCGCCCTGGCCGGGAGGGTGACCGCGGTCAGACCCAGTGCGAGGATTCCTCCCGCGAAGGCTCCGTAGGTCAGGGGCGGGATGTAAGGGCCCTGTCCCGTCAGGCCGTTCATCATCGGCACCAGGGTGGCGAGGGCGATCGCGGTGCCGAGGGCGATGCCCGCGAGGGCGACCAGCAGGGCCTCCCAGCGGATCATCCGCAGCACCTGGCGGCGGGTGGAGCCGATGAGGCGGAGCGTGCCGAGTTCGCGGCGGCGGTCGAGGACCGTCATCACCAGGGTGTTGACGGCGGCGACGGCCGCGAAGCCGCCGAGGACGGCCGCCATGAGGTTGTTCGCCCAGGCGTTGAGCTCGCGGTCCACGGACTGGGCGGTGGTGTAGCCGGCGCGGTCCTGGACCGTGCCGAGCGCCTTCAGGGCGGCGGCCGTGCCGCCCTTGGTCCACAGTTCCGTGTCGTAGGCGGAGGTGACGTGGCGGGCCAGGTCGGCACGGCTCAGGGTGACTTGGGCGAGGCCCAGGCCGCGGCCGTACGTCGCCACGACCCGCGGCGCGGCCTTCGTGCCGTCGGGGAGGCGGAGGTGGAGGCGGTCGCCGACCCGGACGTCCGCGGTGTCGGCGAGGGACGCGTCGACCGCGATCTCGCCCTGCCCGAGGGACAGACGGCCCGCCTTGACGTCCAGATCCTGTACGGCGGCCAGGTCGCGGGCGGAGCCGGTGACGCCCTGCGCGGTGGCCGCCTCCAGGGTGCCGCCCGCGCCGGGGACCAGCACGGAGGTCTTCAACAGGCCCACGGCGGCGGTCACTTCGGGGGTGCCCGCGGCCCGTCGTACGGCATCGGGAGCGAGGCCCGGGCCGCCGTCCGGGGCGGTGACGATGTGGTCGGCGGTGATGCCGTCGCGCTGCTGCTGGGCGGTGACGTGGTCCTCGCTGGTGTGCAGGAAGACCAGGACGGACGAGAACGCCATCGCCAGCACGATCGGGGTGATCGCGGAGGCCAGACGGCGGGCGTTGGTACGGGAGTTGGCGGCGGCCAGGGCCGCGGAGGCGCTTGCGCCGCGCAGCGGGAGGCCGAACAGGGCCGCGCAGGCGCGGGCCACCAGCGGGCCGAGCAGGCCCACGGCGAGCATGAAGAGCACGACGACGCCGAGCGCCGCGTTGGCCGCGTCCTCCCCGGTGAGGGAGGCGGACAGGGCCGCGCAGACGAACCCGCCGGCGACCGCGGCGAGGCCGAGCGGGGTGCGGATCCAGCCGACGCGCAGCCGCTCCACGCTCGCCTCGCTCAGCGCCTGGCCCGGCTTGATGCGGGAGCTGCGGTGGGCGGCGACGTAGCCGGAGAGGAGGGCGGTGAGGAGGACGGCGCCGGTGGCGGAGACCAGGGGGATCCAGGAGACGGCCAGGTCGACCTGCTCCGGGACCGCGCCCCGGTCGCGGAGCTGGTCCAGCCACCAGGCCGCGAGGGCCGTGCCCGGCAGACAGCCGAGGGCGGCCGCGAGCGGGGCGGCGAGGAGGGTCTCGGTGGCGATGGTGCGGCGGATCTGGCGCGGGGTGGTGCCGATGGCGCGCAGCAGGGCGAACTCCCGGGCGCGCTGGCCGACCGCGAGGGCGATGGTGCCGGCCGCCGTGAACATGGCGACGAGCGTGGCGATGCCGCCGAAGGAGCCGCCGATGCCGATGAGGACCTCTTTGGCCTCGCCGAGGGCGGGGTCCGCGACGGTGCCGCGGTCGTCCCCGGTGTGGATCTCGGCCCGACCGCCCAGGGCGTGGGCCACCTGGGCCGCCAGAGTGCCGGTGGCGACGCCGGGCTTCGGGAGGACGGCGATGGCGTCGATGCGGCCCGGGTGCCCCGACACGCGTACGGCTTCCGTGTCGGTGAACCAGACGCCGGCCACTCCCGTGGTCGTGCCGGAGACGCGGTAGGGGTGGGTGCCGTCCGGGGTGGTGAGGGTGACGCGGTCGCCGACCTTCGCGTGGTCCTTGTTCAGGACCACCTCGCCGGAACCCGGGGCACGGCCCGCGGTGAGGCGTTCGCCGGTGAAGGCGGTGGCGGACCAGTTGTGGGCGGTGAGGGGGCCATGCGGGCCGGTGACCGGGAAGGAGACGTCGGGTACGGCGGTGCGGGCGCCGGGGGCGGTGGCCGCCTCGGCGACGAGGCCGGCGTCGAGGCGGGCGCGGTCGGGGACCGGCTCGCTGTCGGCGCTGTCGCCCGTGCCGTAGTGGGCCCGCTGGTCGGCGGCGGCCACGACGGGGGCGCCCGCGTAGCGGCCGGGCGGGACCTCGGCGCGGACGCCGGTCTCCAGGAGGATGCCGCAGGCCGACACGATCGCGGCGGCCATGACGAGGGCCACGAAGGTGCCCACGAACGCGGCGGGGCGGAAGCGGAGGGCCGCGCGGGCCAGGCCGTTGGGACGCATCAGGCCGCTGCCTTCACGTCGTCGCGGCGGGCCGCGAGGGTCTGCATGCGGGCGGCGATCTGGTCCGGGGTCGGGCGGTCCAGGTGAGTGGTGAGTTCGCCGTCCTCCAGGAACAGGACGCGGTCGGCCCAGGAGGCCGCCGTGGGGTCGTGGGTGACCATGACGACCGTGGCGCGCTCGGTGTCGACGGCCTGGCGGAGCAGGGCGAGGATCTCGGCGGCGGTGGTGGTGTCCAGGGCGCCGGTCGGTTCGTCGGCGAAGACCACGTCGGGGCGGGTGACGAGGGCGCGCGCGATGGCGACGCGCTGCTGCTGGCCGCCGGAGAGCTGGCCGGGGCGGCGGCGGGCCTTGTCGGCGAGGCCGACCTGGGCGAGGACCTCGGCGGTGCGGCGGCGGTCGGGGCGGTGGCCCGCGAGGCGCGTCGGGAGGGCGACGTTCTGCTCGACCGTGAGGGACGGGAGCAGGTTGAAGGCCTGGAAGACGAAGCCGAGGCGGGTGCGGCGCAGGGCGGTGAGCTTGTTCTCCTTCATGCCGGTGATCTCCGTGCCGCCGAGGCGGACCGTGCCGGCGGTGGGGCGGTCGAGGCCGGCCGCGCACTGCAGGAACGTGGACTTGCCGGAGCCGGAAGGGCCCATGACCGCGGTGAAACTGCCCGGCGGGAGGGTGAGGTCGATACCGCGGAGGGCGTGCACGGCGGTGCGGCCACGCCCGTAGCGACGGGTGACGCCGTGGAGTTCCACGGCCCAGTCGCCGGGGGTGGACATGGGGGATTTCTTCCGGTCCGAGGTCATGCACTCGACGCTACGGAGCGGCGGGCGGCGGGGCGATGAGGGCGGCTGGCGGATCGGGGCGGGGGAAAACCCCACCTCGGGGGGTCTCCGCCCCGGCGCGGCTACGGCAGGGTCGGCTGGGCCGCCGCCGTCGGGCCCTCGCGGCAGATCAGGAGCAGGGCCCGGTCGTCGTTGACGTCCTTCGCCACTGCCTCGATCAGGTGCCAGGCGGCGCCGTGGAAGCCGCCGGCCACATAGCGGTCGGCTTCACCGGTCAGGCGGTCTATGCCCTCGACGATGTCCCGGTCCGACGTCTCCACCAGACCGTCCGTGAAGAGCATCAGGACGTCGCCGGGGCGCAGGGTGCCCTTCACGGGGTCGAACTGGGCGCCGTCGTAGACCCCGAGGAGGGGGCCTTCCGCCGCCTTCTCCTCCCAGCGGCCGCTGCCCGCGCTGAGCTGGAGGCCCGGCGGATGGCCCGCGGAGTACAGCTCGTAGTCGCCGGAGTCCAGGTCCAGGACCAGGTGGATGGAGGTGGCGAAGCCCTCGTCCCAGTCCTGGCGGAGGAGGTAGCCGTTGGCGGCGGGCAGGAACGCGTGCGGGGGCAGGCTGCCCAGGAGGCCGCCGAAGGCGCCGGACAGGAGCAGGGCGCGGCTGCCCGCGTCCATGCCCTTGCCGGACACGTCCGTGAGGACGACCTCCATCGTGCGGCCGCCGTTGGTGCGGGCCGCGACCACGAAGTCGCCGGAGAAGGACTGGCCGCCCGCCGGGCGCAGGGCCATCTCGCGGTGCCAGCCGGGCGGGAGTTTGGGGAGCTTGCTCTGGACGCGGATGCGTTCGCGCAGGTCGAAGAGCATGGTGCCGCCGCGCCGCCAGGGCACGCCGACCCGGCTGCGGAACTGGGCGATGAGCAGGCCGAAGAACCCGCAGGCGGCCACCACGAGGACAATGCCGGGGGTGACTCTCGACGGTCCCTCCGTGTACGGGCCGAGCTGCACCGACTCCACGATCAGTGCCGTCGCCGCCGCCGCGTACAGGCCGAGCAGGCTCGCCGGGCGCAGCAGCAGTCCGCCCGCGACGATCGGGAGGACCAGCGCGGCCGGTGAACACCACACCGAGTTCATCAGGGTGGTGGCCGCGATCAGCGGGATGGTGAGGAGCAGACCGGCCAGTGCGACCCAGTCCGAGCCGTCCCCGCGGAAGTAGTCCACGGCGCTTCTGCGCAGGCCGACGCGGGCCCGGTGCCACTGCATCTTCAACCGGGCCGTGAACGTGTCGGCTGCCGCGCGCCGCTCTCGTCCTGCTGCCATTAGTTCGGGACCCTATCCATCGGACCAGCTGCTTGGCACGGGAGGTCCCACTTGTCCCCCGTCCGAGGTTCAACTTCACAGTGAACTTCACGGAAAGCCACCCTGCGGCCACCAAGGAGAAATTCCCTGGCTCGTCCCGCAATGCCCTGGTAGGCATGGTCCATGGCTTCTGACTGGGCGATCGACCTCCGGGTGCTGCGGCAGGACGAGTGGGACGAGTGGTACGACAACCTGATCCGGGCCTTCGGCGGGGTCCCGGAGGCGGCCGAGGAACGGGAGTTGTGGAACGCGCTCACCGAACTCGACCGCTCCATCGGCGCCTGGGACGGGGACGAGTGCGTCGGTACGGCGGGGGCGTTCAGCTTCCGGCTGACCGTGCCGGGCGGTGCCTCGGTGCCGGCCGCGGGCGTGACCATGGTCAGTGTGGCCGCGACCCATCGTCGGCGTGGGGTGCTCACGTCGATGATGCGGCGTCAGCTGGACGACGTACGGGAATGGGGCTGGCCGCTGGCCGTCCTGACCGCGAGCGAACCGGCGATCTACGGCCGGTTCGGGTACGCGCCGGCGACGTTCCACGTCAACGCCGAGATCGACACGACCCGGGTACGGCTGTCCGTGCCGCCCGGTACCGATGACGTACGCGTGCGGTACGCGAAGCCGGCCGACGTCCTGGACGTCTGTGAGGCGGTGTACGCGCGCCTGGTGCCGCAGCGGCCGGGCATGCTGGCGCGCACTCCCGGCTGGGAGCGGCTCGGGGTGCTCGATCCCCCCGGCGAGCGGGAGGGTGCCTCGCCGCTGCAGGGCGTGGTCGCGGAGCGGGACGGCGAGGCCGTCGGGTACGCGCGCTTCCACGTGAAGCCGGAGTGGGACGCCGCCGGGCCCAAGGGGGCCGTGGTGGTGCGGGACGTACAGGCGCTGGATCCGGCCGGGCACGCGGCGCTGTGGCGGTTCCTGTTCGGGATCGACCTGACGTCGAAGGTGCAGGTGCGGGGGCGGCCGGTCGACGAGGTGTGGCAGCAGCTGGTCTCCGACATCCGGCGCTGCGAGCCGCGGCTGCGGGACTCGCTGCACGTGCGGCTGGTGGACGTGGGGGCCGCGCTGGAGGCGCGGACCTATCAGGCGCCGGTGGACGTGGTGTTCGACGTCGAGGACGACTTCTGCCCCTGGAACACGGGGCGTTGGCGGCTCAGCGGGGACGCGAAGGGCGCGTCCTGCGAGCGGACCGAGGACGCCGCCGATCTGGCGCTGTCCGTACGGGAGTTGGGGGCCGCGTATCTCGGCGGGGTGAGCCTGGCCGCGTTGGGGGCGGCGGGGCGGGTGCGGGAGCTGCGGCAGGGGGCGCTGACGGAGGCGGCGGTCGGGTTCGGGTCACCGGTGGCGCCCTGGCTGCCGCACGGTTTCTGAGTCAGGCCTGATTCAGGCCCGTTGGCAGCCCGGGCACCAGAAGAGGTTGCGGGCGGCGAGGTCGGCGGTGCGGATCTCGCCGCCGCAGATGTGGCAGGGCAGGGTCGCCCGGCGGTAGACGTACACCTCGCCGCCGTGGTCGTCGACGCGGGGCGGGCGGCCCATCGCCTCCGGGGTGTGCTCGGGGCGGACGGTGTCGATGCGGTTGTGGCGCACGCCCTCGCGCATGAGGCCGACGAGATCCCGCCAGATCGCGTCCCACTCGCGCGCGGTGACCTCCTTCCCCGCCCGGTACGGGTCGACGCCGTGCCGGAAGAGGACCTCGGCGCGGTAGACGTTGCCGACGCCGGCGATGACCTTCTGGTCCATCAGGAGGGCGGCGATGGTCGTACGGCTGCGGGAGATGCGCCGGTACGCCGCCTGCGGGTCGGCGTCCTCGCGGAGCGGGTCGGGGCCCAGGCGGGCGTGTATCGCGTCCTTCTCGGCGTCCGTGATGAGCGCGCAGGTCGTGGGCCCGCGCAGGTCGACGTAGGACGTGGCGTTCGCGAGCCGCAGGCGGACGGTGTCCGTGGGCGGCGGCGCGGGGGCATCGCCGAAGGTCACCTTGCCGAAGAGGCCGAGGTGGATGTGGACCCAGTCGGTGTCCGGGCCGGTGCCGCGGAAGCCCAGGAAGAGATGCTTGCCATGGGCTTCGGTACGGGTGAGCGGGGCGCCGTCCAGGAGGGCTGCGGCGTCGGAGAACTTGCCCTGGGGGCTGCTGACGCGTACGGCCGCGCCGGAGAACCGCTCGGCGTAGTCCAGCGCGAGCCGGTGAATGGTGTGCCCTTCCGGCACGTCCCGTCATCCCTTCCCACCGACCCGCCCGTCTCGGTGGTTCGACGGGCGGGACTCGGCAAACGAACCTCTACTGCTGCGGGTGGTGGGCCGGGATCGGCGGGAGGTCGCCGGTGGTCTCGTAGTCGGCCAGCATGTCGATGCGGCGGATGTGGCGCTCGTCACCGGAGAACGGGGTGGCGAGGAACGTCTCGACGAACTTCGTCGCCTCGTCCTGGGTGTGCATCCGGGCGCCCACCGCGACGACGTTGGCGTTGTTGTGCTGGCGGCCGAGGGACGCCGTCTCCTCGCTCCAGGCGAGAGCCGCGCGGACGCCCTTGACCTTGTTCGCGGCGATCTGCTCGCCGTTGCCCGAGCCGCCGATCACGATGCCGAGGGCGTCGGGGTCCGCAGCCGTGCGCTCCGCGGCGCGGAGGCAGAACGGCGGGTAGTCGTCCTGGGCGTCGTAGATGTGGGGGCCGCAGTCGACGGCCTCGTGGCCGGCGGCCTTGAGCCACTCGACGAGGTGGTTCTTGAGTTCGAAGCCCGCATGGTCGGAGCCGAGATACACGCGCATGGGATGAGTGTGACATGGCTGTTTCGGGGCAGCCGCCCTGGGTGTCGGAGAGGAAAAACATGAGCGGGATGTGAGCCTGACCATAGAAGCTCAAGAAAACCTCAAGTAACAATCTGGAATCACAGGTTCAAGAATTCCTTTGCCTCCGATTCACTGGACCGATCCGTACGCAACCCGTACGGGGACCGCTCACCCGGCGCAAAGGAATTCCCCCATGACTGGTCTCCAGGCCGGACTCAAGAACCGACATCTGTCGATGATCGCCATCGGCGGTGTGATCGGGGCCGGACTGTTCGTCGGCTCCAGTTCCGGCATCGCCACCGCAGGACCCGGCATCCTCCTGTCGTACGCCCTCGTCGGCACGCTCGTGGTGCTGGTGATGCGGATGCTCGGCGAGATGTCCGCCGCCAACCCGACCTCGGGTTCGTTCTCCGCCCACGCCGACCGCGCGCTCGGGCGCTGGGCCGGCTTCTCCATCGGCTGGCTCTACTGGTTCTTCTGGGTCGTGGTGCTCGCGGTGGAGGCCACCGCCGGCGCCAAGATCCTCGAAGGGTGGATCCCGGCCGTCCCGCAGTGGGGGTGGGCGCTGATCGTGATGGTGGTGCTGACCGCCACGAACCTCGTCTCCGTGGGCTCCTACGGCGAGTTCGAGTTCTGGTTCGCCGGGATCAAGGTCGTCGCCATCGGGGCGTTCATCGTCATCGGCGGGCTCGCGGTCTTCGGTGTGCTGCCGGGCGTCGACGCCGACAAGGCCGGCCTGTCCAACCTCACCGACCACGGCGGCTTCCTGCCCAACGGACCCGGCGCCATCCTCACCGGTGTCCTGCTCGTCGTCTTCTCTTTCATGGGCAGCGAGATCGCCACGCTGGCCGCCGGCGAGTCCGAGAACCCGCAGCGGGCCGTCACCAAGTCGACCAACAGCATCATCTGGCGGATCGGCGTCTTCTACCTCGGCTCGATCTTCGTCGTCGTGACGCTGCTGCCGTGGGACGACCCGTCCATCAAGGAGTCCGGCTCCTACGTCGCCGCCCTCGACTCCCTCGGGATCGCGCACGCCGGTCAGATCATGAACTTCATCGTGCTGACCTCGGTGCTGTCCTGTCTCAACTCCGGGCTCTACACGGCCTCCCGGATGGCGTTCTCGCTCGGTGAGCGGGGGGACGCGCCGAAGTCGTTCGCGCGGACGACCTCGCGCGGTGTGCCGATGACGGCCATCCTCGCGTCCGTGATCTTCGGCTTCGTGGCCGTCTTCTTCAACTACCTCTCGCCCGACACGATCTTCCTCTTCCTCGTCAACTCCTCCGGTGCGGTCGCGCTGTTCGTCTGGCTCGTCATCTGCTTCTCGCAGCTGCGGATGCGGAAGATCATCCAGGCCGAGGCGCCGGAGAAGCTGGTCGTGAAGATGTGGCTGTACCCGTATCTCACCTGGGCGACGGCCGGGCTGATCGTCTTCGTGCTCGGTTACATGCTGACCGACACGGAGGGGTCGAGCAGCGGGCGTACGACCGTGCTGCTGTCGTTGCTCGTCGCGGCGTTCGTGCTCGGGGTCGCCGTGCTCAAGGAGCGGCTGCGGGGCGGGCGTTCCTCTGACGTCGTCGGCGGACCGGATGTGCAGGACAAGATCAAGGTCGGTTGACGCGTCGTCCTGGGTCCTTCACGGTGCTGTGGCTGCTGAGGCTGCTACAGCACCGTGAAGCTGTTTTTGACCTTCTCGTACGTCTTGAGCGCCTGCGTCTCCGTCTGCGGCTGGTACCACGTGTTCACCTGGTACGACTTGCCGTCCGCGTTGAAGCCGAGCAGGCGGGCGTGCCAGGGGGTGCCCTTGAGCGTGAAGGTGTACTCCCAGACCACTGCCGGGTGGCCCTGGAACTCCGTGTCCTCCAAGCGGATCTTCCGGTAGTCCTGGCCTTCGTGGGCGTTCTGCTCCGAGGTCTTCCAGGTGTCCATCAGGTCACCGCGGGCCAGGGAGGACAGCGCGGCGAGTTCCTGGGTGCCGTCGGGGGACGTGTAGTGCACCTCCGCGCCCGTCTTCACATCTCTGCGCCAGCCCTCGGGAGTTGCCCAGGCGAAGCCGCCGGCTTCTCGGTGGGCGCCGGGTGGGAGGGACCGGGGGCGTGAGGTGCCTTCGACTGTGGGCGACGGGGAAGGGGAGGCGGTTGGGGTAGGCGTCGGGGTGGGGGTGCCTTGTGCCTCGTCCTTGGTGCCGGGTGAGTCGGTGTTCAGCAGGATCAGGGTGGTGATCACTGCGGCGGCTGTGGTGAGGGCCGCGAGGGTGAGGAGGCGGGTGCGGGTTCGCCGCTGCGGGTTCGTGGGTGGGGGTGGTGGGAGGGGGCGGGGGCGTTGTTCGGTGACGGCTTCTGAGCGGATGAGGGAGATGCCGCCGTGGGCCTCTGAGGAGGCGTTGTGGGTGGGTGCGGGGGCCGGGCCTTCGGCCCGGATCGTGTTCCCACCCGCACCACCCGTGCGGCTTTCGTAGTCGGGTGCGGGTGGCCCCTGCGGGGGCTGGGCGCCGGTGGCGGGTGCGGCGGCGTGGGTGGAGGTGGGTCGGTCCTGTGGGGGCTGGGTGCCTGTGGCGGGTGCCGGCTCGTCGGTCGAGGTGGGTGGGGTGGGGCTTGAGGGCTGGTGGGCCGGGAGTTGGGAGGCGTTCAGGAAAGGGGGTGTGGGGAGTTCTGGCCTTGGCCAGGGGAAGACCGGGGTCGGTGTGTCCGGGAGGGGGGTTGCGGTGGAGGGGGGCTCGTCCTCGGGTTCCTCGGGGTCCTCGGCCGCGAGGGGCTCGGGGGCCTCAGGGTGCGCTGGGGCGGCTGGCTCCCCTCCTACCTGGACCGTCGGTGTCGGTGGGGGGAACGCCGTTGGGGTGAGGGCCTGTTCTGCCTCGTCCAGGCCCGGGCGCAGGTCCGGGTCCTTGTCCAGGAGGGCGGCCAGGACGGGGCGCAACGGGCCTGCCTCCGCCGGGAGTTCGGGCTCCTCGTACAGCACCGCGTGGAGCGTTGCCAGCGTCGTGTCCCGGGAGAAGGGGGAGCGGCCGCCCAAGGCCGCGCAGAGCGTCGCGCCCAGCGACCAGATGTCGGACGGCGGGCCCTGCGGGCGGCCCGCGATGCGTTCGGGAGCCATGTAGTCGGGGGAACCGACCAGCATGCCGACCATGGTGAGCGCCTTGGCGTCCTGGATGGCCGCGATGCCGAAGTCCGTGAGGACCACGCGGTGGCCACCGGCCTCCACCAACACGTTGCCCGGCTTGATGTCCCGGTGCAGGACGCCGCGTGCGTGCACCTGCCGCAGCGCCGTCACCAGGCCGATGCCGATCCGGGCCGCCTCCCGGGGGCCGAGCGGGCCGTCCTCCGCCGTCATCCGTTCCAGGGAGCGGCCGGCCACCAACTCCATGACGATCCACAGGCGTTCGCCCTCGTCCACGACGTCGTAGATCCGCACGACGTTGGGATGGTCGATGCGTGCCGTCGCGCGGGCCTCGCGCAGGGTGCGTTCACGGCGGGTGCGGGCGTCCTCCGCGTCGAGGCCGTCGATGCGCATTTCCTTGACCGCGACCTGCCGGTCGAGCATTTCGTCGGCGGCCCGCCACACCCGCCCCATTCCCCCCTGACCGATACTCTCGACCAGGCGATATCGGCTCGCCACGAGGATCCCCGGCGCCCCGCCGCTCCGGGTGTTCCCCGGGTTCCCCGCGCTTCCCGCGTTTCCCATATTCCCCGGCAATCCGTCGCACCCCCTCCACCGTGCACCGGTCAACGCTTACTTCAACACAATGGTCACACTTCGCGCCGTACCAGCATAGTGCGGAGAAATCTTGTGGTAGCTCTTCAAGTACTGCGAATTCAGGCGCAGCCAAGGGGGACGAACATGAGTTCTCGTCGCATGACGACCATCGCGGGATCGCTGGTCACGGCATCTTTCTCGGCCGTGCTGATCCTTTCCGGCACCGCCGGCGCGGATGACCAGGGGCCCGGAAGCAGCAAGGGGGGAAAGGTTGTCGACGAGGCGCCGGACGGCGTGAAGCTGACCACGCTGCTGCCCGAACAGATCTCGGTCGACAACAAGTCCGAGAAGACCGACATCACCGCCACGGTGAAGAACGAAGGGACCAAGGACAGCGGAAAGATCCAGCTTTTGGTCGTCGGTTTCGACGGCCTCACGGTCAATAGCGTTCAAGGCTGCTCCTCGATTGCCAAGAGCGATCTGCCGGAGGGCTCGAACAGCGGTTTCGTCTGCCCGATCGACAATCTCGCGGCCGGTAAGTCGAAGTCGTACGCCGTCGACGCGTCGTTCGATCTCGACAAGCCCGGAAAGATCTGTCTGCCGGTGCAGACCGGCGACGGGAAGAAGACGTACTGGCAGCAGGGCCCGGTTCCGTTCGGTACGACGAATCCGTCGCCGAACGCCCCGGCCACCCCGCTGCTCCTCGGTACCGACAACAAGCCGGTGGCACCCGGCGGTGACGAGCTGCCGAAGACCGGCGTCGCACGGGATCTGCTCCCGGCGGGAGCGGCTGGCACGGCGCTGATGGCGGCCGGTGTGGCCGGGCTGTGGTGGTCGACGCGGCGACCGCGGGCTCGGCAGGAGGTCTGACCGGACGGCACCGCACGGACGGACCCGGAGGCATGACCTGACGGCAGGTGTCAGGTCATGCCTCCATCGTGTGGTCCATGACCCACACGACCGACCACAGTGCGCTCATCGGTGAACTCATCGGGTTCCAGACCGCGTTCGACCCCGTCGCCCGTACCGTCCGCGTCCGGGGGAGGATCGGCGCCGGGCGTCGGCGCCGTCTCCTGCACCCTGGGCGGTGGACTCGGCATCCTGGCGCGGGAGTTCGGGTACGCCGCCGACCATGTCCGGTTGCTGGACGTGGTGACCGCTGACGGGCGGGTGCACCGTGCCCCCGGCTCCGAGTTGTACTGGGCGCTTCTCGGTGGCGGCCACCGCCTGGGCGTGGTCACCGAGTTGGAGATCGGCCTCGTCCCGGTGTCGACGCTGTACGGCGGATCGCTCACGTTCGACGGGCGGCAGGTCGACCCGGCGACGTCCTCTCCGTGCGGGTGGCGTACACAGGCCAGGACGGCGATCGGGCCGGTGCCCACCGACTCGCTGCGGGAGATGCCGTACGCCGAGAGCCACACCATCCACAGCGATCCGGACTTCCCGCACGCCGCCGCGCACCCTCGAGCGGGTGGTCAACTTCGCGTTCGGGGCCGGGAACCGGGGCGCGGGGCTGTACGGCCCGGAGACGCGGAAGAGGCCCGCCGGGGTGAAGTCGACGTACGACCCGGCGAACCTCTTCTGTGGCGGCTACGGCGTCGACGTCAGCGCTTGATGAGCTTCCACGTGCTCGGCAGCAGGCCCATCGCCAGGGCCGCCTTGAGGGCGTCGCCGAGCAGGAACGGGGTGAGGCCGGCCGCGACGGCCGCGGAGGCGGACATGCCGGTGGCGACGGCGAGGTAGGGGACGCCGACGGCGTAGATGACCGCCTCGCCGAGCAGCATCGCGCCGGCCGTGCGCAGCACGGAGCGGTCGGCGCCGCGGCGGGCCAGGGCGCCGACGACGGTGGAGGCGAGGACCATGCCGAGGATGTAGCCGAAGGACGGGGCGGCCGACCCGGAGGTTGCCCCCGCGAACCAGGGCATGCCCGCGACGCCCGCGATCGCGTACAGCGCCAGGGAGAGGAAGCCGCGGCCCGCGCCGAGCGTGGTGCCGACGAGGAGGGCGGCGAAGGTCTGGCCGGTCACCGGCACCGGGGAACCGGGCACGGGCACGGAGATCTGGGCGGCGAGACCGGTGAGCGCGGCGCCGCCGACGACGAGCGCGATGTCGCGGACGCGGGAGGCCGGGAGCAGGTCGGCAAGGACCTGACCGGGGCGGACGGGGGCGACGGCGGTGCTCATGGGGACTCCGCGAAATGGGTGACGGGGACAGGACATCGCGACGCTATCCCGGGCGCCTCCCGTCGATCACCGTCAGCGCTCGACAAAGGCTGGAGTCACGGGTTGGTGGTCTCCATACAAAGGGTGTCGGTTACACCCGGTTCGGCGTGATGCCGGTCACTGAGGCCGGGACGTTTCACTCACGTGTCAAGTGTGAACGGGGTCTGTAGGGTCCCACCAAATGGGGCGACGCACTCTGGCCGGATCCGGTCGGCGCGCCCTACCCTTCCAGCCATGGTTGCCCAGGCCCTCTTCCTCACGTCGCGTCGCCATGTCGACCTGCGGCGCGTGGGCGCGGCCGCCTGTCGCCGTCCCGGGTGAGGCCCCGTTCCGGTCTCGCCCCTCGCGTACGGCGCAGTGTCGGACCGGCCCCCCGAGGTGATCACCATGTCCACCCTTACGTCTCCCCTGGCCCGCGCCGCCGACAGTGACCGGCGGCGGACCAGCGCGAGTGTCGTCCTGCGGTCCGTGCTGGAGCACGGACCGGTGGCGCGCTCCACCATCGCCCGGCTGACCGGGCTGTCCCCGGCGTCCGTGACGGACTACTGTGCCCGGTTCACCCGGCTCGGGCTCATCCAGGAGGCCGCCGCGCCCCGGCGGACGAGCGGTGTGGGGCGCCCCCATGTGCCGGTCGACCTGGACTCCTCGCGGTTCGTCGTGGGCGGGGTCCATGTGGCGGTGCCCCACACGACGGTCGCGCTGCTGGATCTGCGGGGCCGGGTGGTGGCCTCGCGGGAGCTCAAGCACACGGACGGCACCGATCCGGGGCCGGTGCTGGCGCGGGCCGCCGAGGGGCTGGGCGCGCTGCTGGCGGCGCACCCCGGATGCCGGCCGCTCGGCGTGGGCTTCGCGGCCGGGGGCTGGGTGGACCGGGAGACCGGGACGGTCGTCGAGCATCCGCTGCTCGGCTGGCGTGACGTACCGGTGCGGGAGCTGCTCGGCGCGCACACCGGGCTGCCGGTCCATGTGGACGGGCACGCGCGGGCGTTGGTGAACGCGGAGCGCCTCTTCGGGCGGGCGCGCGGCAACCGGAGCGTGCTGCATCTGTTCGTCGGCAATGTGGTGGACGCGGCGTTCGCCACCCATGACGAGGTGCATCACGGGCCGCGTTCGCAGGCGGGCGCCATCGCCCATCTGCCGGTGCCGGGCGGAGCGGAGCCGTGCGACTGCGGGCGGACCGGCTGCCTCCAGGCGGAGCTGAGCGAACGGACGTTGTGCCGGAAGGCGCGGGCCGCCGGCGTGATCGCCGGGGTGAACCCGATGCATCTCGTGCGGGCGGCGGCGGACGGCGATCCGGTGGCGGTACGGCTGCTGGTGGAGCGGTCGCGGATGACGGGGCGGGCGGCGGGGCTGCTGCTCGACGTCCTCAATCCGGACGTGGTCGTCGTCACCGAGGTCGGCGCGATCCATCGGGAGGACTGCCTCACGGCGCTGCGGGAGGAGGTCGGGGCCGCGCGGGCCGGGGCTGTGATTCCGACGAGTTTCCCGGACGCGGTGCTCGCGGTGGCGGGCGGAACGGTGGCGTTGGACGTGCTGTACCGGGACCCGCTGACCCTCTCACCTGAGCGGAATTAATTCAGAAACTCCGAATGTTGACAGGGCTTCCGCGGGGCCGCGAGCATCGTGTTCATGAGCCCTCACCTGCACTGTCTCGCCTTCTGTTGCTGACACGCTGCCCCGTGTGACGCGCTCGTTTCTGCCGCATGAAATTTCCCCCTCTCGGGTTTTCCGCATTCTTCGTGCACCAATTCAGGGAGTCCTCCCATGCCCTTTTCCCGTACGTCCGGCATAGACCGACGCCTCTTCCTCACCTCCGTCCTCGGTGCCGCGGCCGGTGTCGCCGGGCTGAGCGGCTGCGCCGAGTCCAGTGCCGCCACCGGCGACAAGGGCGCCTCGACCGCCCCGCTCGCCGACAAGGTCCCCGCCGACACCGCCCTCAAGGTCTCCTCGTTCCAGGGCACCCAGCAACTCCAGTTCAGGCTCGCCAAGTTGGGAGAACTGCCTTTCAAGGTGTCGAGCTGGGTGAATGTCGCCGCCGGTCCCGATGTCATCAACGCCTTCCGCGCCAAGTCCCTGGACCTCGCCAACAACGCGGGTATTCCGCCGATCCAGGCGCATTACCAGGGCCTGGACACGAAGATCGTCGCGATCAACATCACCCGCAAGCCCAACTACGTCTTCGCCACCAAGCCCGGCAGCGACATCCGCTCGGTCGAGGACTTCAAGGGGAAGAAGCTCGCGTTCTCGCAGGGCCAGGCCCAAGGGGTCGTGCTGCTGCGGGCGTTGAAGAAGGCCGGGCTGGCCTACGACGAGGTGAAACTGGTCCCGCTGACCAGCAACCAGTTCCTCACCGCCCTGCAGTCCGGCCAGGTCGACATCGCCCCGCTCGGCAACACCCAGTCCCCGGCCTACCTCGCGCAGTACGAGGCGAAGGGCGCCCGCGTCATCACCACCGACGTCGTCGACCTGCTGAACCTGCTGTGGGCGCCGACCTCGGTGCTGAACGACGAGGCGAAGGCCGCCGCGGTCGCCGCGTACATCCCGTACTGGGCGAAGGGCACGGTGTGGGCGTACGAGCACCCGGACGTCTGGAACGAGGAGTTCTACGTCAAGACGCAGAACCTGACCGCCGCCCAGGCCAAGTCGATCTCCGACCTCGCCAACAAGCCCCTGTTCCCGCCGAGTTGGGACGAGGCGATCCGGTGGGAGCAGGAGACCGCCGATCTGCTGGCGGAGGGCGGCTTCGTGAAGAAGTTCGACGTGTCCTCGCTCTTCGACCACCGCTTCGAGGGCATCGCCGCCAAGGCCGTATCCGAGGAGTATCAGAAATGACCACCCTGACGACGACGGCCCCGGCCGTCACCGAGGCCCCGCCTGCGGTGCGCCGCAAGCGCCGCGGCCTCTCCCCCGGCCGGCGGCTGCCCGCCACCCGGCTCATCGGCCCGGTGCTGCTGCTCGCCCTGTGGGCCGCCGCCTCCGCGGCCGGCCGGCTGGACCCGGGGGCGATCCCGGCGCCCTGGACCGTGCTGAAGACGGGCGCCCGGCTGTGGACCGCGGGCACCCTGCCGGACGACATCCTGACCTCGCTCCAGCGGGCCGCCTCCGGCTTCGCGATCGGCCTGGTCGCCGGGATCGCGCTGGCGCTGGCGGCCGGGCTGAGCCGGATCGGTGAGGCGCTGATCGACGGGACGGTGAACCTCAACCGGGCGATCCCCACCCTCGGTCTGATCCCGCTGTTCATCCTCTGGCTGGGCATCGGCGAGACCTTCAAGATCGCCATCATCGCGATCGTCGTCTACATCCCGATCTACCTCAACACCCATGCCGCGCTGGCCGGTATCGACAGCCGGTTCGTCGAACTCGCCGAGGTGCAGGGGCTGAACCGGTTCCAGTTCATCCGGCAGATCGTCATCCCCGGCGCGCTGCCCGGATTCTTCGTGGGACTCCGGCTCGGCGTCACCGGTTCCTGGCTCGGCCTGGTCGTGCTGGAGCAGATCAACGCCACCAGCGGACTCGGCTACATGATGTTCCAGGCCCAGAACTACGGCCAGTCGGACGTCATCCTCGTCGGCCTGGTCGTCTACGGCGTCTTCGGCCTGGTCTCCGACAGCGCGGTCCGCCTCATCGAACGGAGGGTGCTGTCGTGGCGACGCACACTGAGCAGCTGACCCGGTCCGCAGTCCGACTCCGCGGCCTCACGCGCTCGTTCGACGGCCGTACGGTCCTCGACGGCGTCGACCTGGACATCCCGGCCGGGCAGTTCGTGGCCCTCCTCGGGCACAGCGGCTCCGGCAAGAGCACGTTGCTGCGGGCGATCGCGGGCCTGGACCACGAGGTCGCCGGGAGCGGGCAGCTCACCGCCCCCGAGCGGATATCGGTGGTCTTCCAGGACTCGCGGCTGCTGCCCTGGCGCCGGGTCCTGGACAACGTCCTGCTGGGCACGAAGGGCGCGGACGGCACGGACAAGGGACGGGCCGCCCTCGAAGAGGTGGGGCTCAAGGGGCGGGAACGGGCCTGGCCGAACGAGCTGTCCGGCGGGGAGGCGCAGCGGGCGGCGCTGGCCCGGTCGCTGGTCCGGGAGCCCGAACTGCTGCTCGCCGACGAGCCGTTCGGGGCGCTGGACGCGCTGACCCGGATCAAGATGCACGCCCTGCTGCGGGAGCTGTGGGAGCGGCACCGGCCGTCGGTGCTGCTGGTCACGCACGACGTGGACGAGGCGATCGTGCTGGCCGACCGGGTGCTGGTGCTGGAGGAGGGGCGGATCGGCCTCGACCTGGCGATCGAGCGCCCGCATCCGCGGTCGTACCGCGATCCGCTGCTGGGCGAGTACCGCGAGCGGCTGCTGAAGGCGCTCGGAGTGACGGAGGCCCACGCATGACCCCCGGCCTCGTCGTGACGGAGGACCACGCATGACCACCGACCTGGGTTTCCCCCCGGAGGAGCACCACCGATGACCACCAGACAGCTGCATCTCAACGCCTTCCTCATGAACACCGGCCACCACGAGGCCTCCTGGCGGCTCCCGGAGAGCGACCCGTACGCGCATGTCGAGCTGGAGCACTACGTCCGGCTGGCCCGGATCGCCGAGCGCGGCACCTTCGACTCGCTCTTCCTCGCCGACGGCCCGCAGTTGTGGGGCTCGGTCTCGCAGCGGCCCGCGGGCGCCCTGGAGCCGCTGACGCTGCTCACGGCGCTGGCGACGGCGACCGAGCACATCGGCCTGATCGCCACCGCGTCGACGTCCTACAACTCTCCTTACAACCTGGCCCGCAAGTTCGCCTCGCTGGACATCATCAGCGGCGGCCGGGCGGGCTGGAACATCGTCACGACCGCCGGTGCCGAGGCGGCCCGCAACTTCGGCCTCGCCGCGGAACCGGCGCACGCCGAACGGTACGCACGCGCCGCCGAGTTCCTGGACGTGGCGCTGAAGCTCTGGGACAGCTGGGAGGACGACGCGATCGTGGCCGACAAGGCGTCCGGCGTCTGGGGCGACGACACGAAGATCCATCCGCCCCGGCACCAGGGCACGTACTTCAGTGTCGAGGGCGCCCTCAACGTGCCGCGTTCGCCGCAGGGTTACCCGCTCCTTGTGCAGGCGGGCTCCAGCGAGGACGGCAAGGCGTTCGCGGCCCGGTACGCGGAGGCGGTGTTCACCGCCCAGCAGACCCTGAAGGACGCGCAGGACTTCTACGCCGATCTCAAGTCCCGTGTGGTGCGGGCGGGCCGGGACCCCGAGCACCTGAAGGTGCTGCCCGGCATCGTCCCGGTCATCGGCTCGACGGAGGCCGAGGCACGGGCGGCGGAGCAGGAGCTGGAGGACCACATCGTGCACGAGCACGGGGTGGCCAATCTGGAACGTCTCTTCCAGCTGCCTGCCGGAACCCTGGAGTTGGATGCCGAGCTCCCCGCCGACCTGCCTTCCGAGGACGCCATCGAGGGCGCCAAGAGCCGGTACACGCTGGTCGTCGAACTGGCCCGGCGCGAGCGGCTCACCGTACGGCGGCTGATCGGGCGGCTCGGCGGCGGGCGCGGGCATCTCACCTTCGCCGGGACGCCCGAGCAGGTCGCCGACGCGATCGAGCGGTGGTTCACGCTCGGCGCCGCCGACGGCTTCAACATCATGCCGGCCGTACTGCCCTCCGGCCTCGACCTCTTCGTCGACCACGTCGTCCCGATCCTGCGCGCCCGTGGCCTGCTCCGCGAGGAGTACGGGCCGCGCCGCACCCTGCGGGAGCGCTACGGCCTCCCTCGCCCCGCCAACCAGTACACCGCCACCCTGGTCTGAAAGGACTGACCGTCATGACGCTCGACATCCGCAAGGTCACCGCCCACATCGGCGCCCAGGTCTCCGGCGTGGACATCGCCAAGCCGCTGGACGGCGAGACCGTCGCCGCCCTGCGCGAGGCGCTCAA
The DNA here is from genome assembly GCF_042668605.1 of Streptomyces sp. NPDC057280. Lineage (NCBI taxonomy): Bacteria > Bacillati > Actinomycetota > Actinomycetes > Kitasatosporales > Streptomycetaceae > Streptomyces > Streptomyces sp. NPDC057280. Next base: position 478,315 of record NZ_JBHUYR010000002.1, on the reverse strand, counting down.
CGTCCACAAGGCGCTCGTCTTCGACGACGTGCACCTCGACGACGAGGGCCAGCAGGCCTTCGCCCGCCACTTCGGCGACCTCACCACCGCCCACCCGACGGTGCCCGCCGTCGCGGGCGCGGCGAACGTGCTGCCCGTCGACAGCGAGCAGGGCAGCGCCAGCCACTGGCACACGGACGTCACCTTCGTCCTCAACCCGCCGCAGGCCAGCACCCTGCGCAGCATCACGCTCCCGCCGTACGGCGGCGAGACCCTGATCACCAACTCCGCGGCGGCGTACCGGAGTCTGCCGGAGCCGCTGCGCCGGCTGGCGGACACACTGTGGGCCGAGCACACCAACGACTACGACTACGCCGTGCCGGCGGAGGACATCGACGAGAAGAAGGCCGCCCAGCGCGCCCAGTTCACGTCGATCAAGTACCGCACGGCGCACCCCGTGGTCCGCGTCCACCCGCTGACCGGTGAACGCGGCCTGTTCATCGGCGGGTTCGCGCAGCGCATCGTGGGCCTGTCGGTGACGGAGTCGCGCACGCTGCTGGACCTGCTCCAGTCGTACGTGGTCAAGCCGGAGCACATCCTGCGCCACCGCTGGTCGCCGAACCAGCTGGTCCTCTTCGACAACCGCATCACCCAGCACTACGCCGTCGACAACTACGACCGCCAGGCCCGCCGGCTGCACCGGGTGACCGTCGCCGGTGACATCCCGGTCGGCATCGAGGGCAAGGAGAGCTACTCGGTGGAGGGCGACGCCTCGCACTACACGAGCGTGGCCGCCTAGTCACAGTCTGTACGGCCGACGTCCGCATAGTGGGCGGCCTCTCCTTCTGAGCGGAGAGGCCGCCCAGACTGTGGGCGTTTTGCCGTCTCACGTACTGGACCAACCGCGCTCATGCCCAGCACCACCCCCGTCGGGGCCCCGCCCGAGCCCGACGCCGCCCTCTCCCACGGCCTCAAGCAGCGCCATCTGTCGATGATCGCCCTCGGCGGGGTCATCGGCGCGGGTCTGTTCGTGGGCTCCGGGGCGGGCATCGCCGCCGCCGGCCCGTCGATCGTCCTCGCCTACACGCTGTCCGGGCTCCTCGTGATGCTGGTGATGCGGATGCTGGGCGAGATGTCGGCCGCGTATCCGTCGTCCGGCTCCTTCTCCGCGCACGCCGAGCGCGCGATCGGCCCCTGGGCGGGCTTCACCGCCGGCTGGTCGTTCTGGGTGCTGCTCTGCACGGCCGTGGGCCTGGAGGGCATCGGTGCGGCGAAGATCGTGACGGGCTGGCTGCCCGGGACGCCGGAGTGGGCGTGGGTCGCCCTGTTCATGTTGGTGTTCTGCGCGACGAACCTGGCCGCCGTGAAGAACTTCGGCGAGTTCGAGTTCTGGTTCGCGGCGCTGAAGGTCGGGGCGATCAGCCTGTTCCTGGTGCTGGGGGTGCTGGCGATCGCGGGCGTGCTCCCGGGCACGGACGCGCCGGGGACGAGTCATCTGACAAAGTTCCTGCCGAACGGCGGCGAGGGGCTGATCATCGGCGTCCTCGCCTCGATCTTCGCGTACGGCGGCCTGGAGACGGTCACCATCGCGGCGGCGGAGTCGGAGAACCCGGTCAAGGGCGTGGCGAGCGCGGTCCGCACGGCCATGTGGCGCATCGCGCTGTTCTACATCGGCTCGATGGCGGTCATCGTGACGCTGGTCCCGTGGGACTCCGCGGCCGTGACGGAGAAGGGTCCGTACGTCGCCGCCCTCGACTCCCTCGGCATCCCGGGCGCCGGACAGCTCATGAACGTGGTCGTCCTGGTCGCCCTGCTGTCCGCGATGAACGCCAACATCTACGGCTCCTCGCGCATCGCCTACTCCCTGGTGGAGCGCGGACAAGGCCCGAAGGCGCTGGGCCGGGTGTCGGGCGGGGTGCCGCGGGTCGCCGTACTGGCCTCGTCGGTGTTCGGGTTCGGGTGTGTGGTGCTGAGCTACTGGCGCCCGGACGACGTCTTCTCCTGGCTGCTCAACATGATCGGCGCGGTCGTCCTGGTCGTCTGGGTCTTCATCGCCGTCTCGCAGCTGCGGCTGCGCCGGCGGCTGGAGCGGGAGACGCCCGAGAGGCTGACCGTGCGGATGTGGGCGTTCCCGGTGCTGACGTGGGTGGCGCTGGCCGGGATGGCCGGGATCTTCGTGCTGATGGCGCGGGAGGCGGACACCCGGGTGCAGCTGTACTCGACCGGCGTCATGACGGCGGCGCTGGCGGCGGCGGGCTACGCCTGGCAGCGCAGGCGGGCCGCGAACTGACCCGACCCGAGCGCCGGAAAGCCCCCATGTGATCCACACGGGGGCTTTTTGCTGTTAGCTTGTTGTTGCAAGTTACTTGCAACAAGCTCCTGAGGGGACCCGTCATGCCCGTCTACACGCTGCCCGACCTGCCGTACGACTACTCCGCGCTCGCCCCCGTGATCAGCCCCGAGATCATCGAGCTGCACCACGACAAGCACCACGCGGCGTACGTGAAGGGCGCCAACGACACGTTGGAGCAGCTCGCGGAGGCACGGGACAAGGAGCAGTGGGCGGCGCTGAACGGGCTGGAGAAGAACCTGGCCTTCCATCTGTCCGGGCACATCCTGCACTCGGTCTACTGGCAGAACATGACCGGCCCGAAGGAGGGCGGCGGCGAGCCCCTCGCCGCCGACGGGGTCGGGGACCTCGCCGACGCGATCGCCGAGTCCTTCGGGTCGTACGCCGGTTTCAAGGCGCAGCTCACCAAGGCCGCGGCGACCACGCAGGGGTCCGGCTGGGGTGTGCTCGCGTACGAACCGGTGAGCGGGCGGCTGGTCGTCGAGCAGGTCTACGACCACCAGGGCAACGTCGGCCAGGGCGCGGTGCCGATCCTCGTCTTCGACGCCTGGGAGCACGCCTTCTACCTCCAGTACAGGAACCAGAAGGTCGACTTCATCGACGCCATGTGGGCCGTCGTCAACTGGCAGGACGTGGCCCGGCGTTACGAGGCCGCCAGGTCTCGCGCGGATGTGCTGCTGCTCGCGCCCTGACGGGTGTATGAATGCGTCCTGCTCGTGATCGTCTTCTCACCCTTCACGTGGCAGGCGGCAGGACGGAAGGCCCCCGCGAGGACGTGACTCGCGGGGGCCTTCCCGTGTGCGGGGGAGCTTACGGCTTGCGGCCCACGCCGCCGTGCTGGCCGATCGGCTCCGGCGTGGTGCCGGCGTCCGGGCGCCACAGGGGGACGGAGACGACGCCCGGCTCCACCAGTTCCAGGCCGTCGAAGAACGCGGTGATCTGCTCGACCGGGCGCAGGAAGTAGGGGACGGCGCCGGTCTCGTTGTAGGCGTCCTGGGCCTGTTCGTAGTCCGGGTCGGTGCCGCGGGAGCCGTCGTTGACGCACAGATGGCTGCCGGAGGGCAGGCCCGCGAGGAGCCGGGCGACGAGGTCCCGGGCCAGGTCGTAGTCGGCGACATGGCCGAGGATGCCGCTGAGGATCAGGGCGGTGGGCCGGGAGAGGTCGAGGGTCTTGCCCGCCTGCTCCAGGATGCGCTCGGGCTCGTACAGGCTCAGGTCCTCGTACGCCGTCACGCCCTGAGGGGTGGAGGTGAGCAGGGCGCGGGCGTGGGTCAGGACGAGCGGGTCGTTGTCGACGTAGACGATCCTCGCCTCGGGGGCGATCCGCTGGGCCACCTCATGGGTGTTGTCGACGGTCGGCAGGCCGGTGCCGACGTCCAGGAACTGCCGTACGCCCGCCTCCTGCACCAGGTACCGGATGCTGCGGCCGAGAAAGGCGCGACTGCTGCGGGCGATGGTGACGATGCCCGGGAAGACGGCGGTGTAGGCGTCGCCGGCCTCCTCGTCCACCGGGTAGTTGTCCTTGCCGCCGAGCCAGTAGTTCCAGATCCGGGCCGAATGGGGTACCGAGGTGTCGATCTCCGTCATGTCCCCATGGTGCTACGGAAGGTGCAGGTCGCACGGCACATTGAGGGAGAGAAGTGCGGCGGATCCCGTGGCGGTCACACGGAGTTCGGTGACCGCCGCGTTCCGCAACCGCGGAAGGACCCGGCGGTACTCGCCGAGCGGGATGGACAGCAGCTCGCACAGGGCCAGCCGGAGCAGGGTGTTGTGGGCCACGACGAGGACGCGCCCGCCGGAATGGGCCCGCGCGATGCGGCGCAGGGCGGCGACACCGCGCTCCGTCGCCTCCTTCGGGTCCTCGGCGCCGGGGAACGGGTGCGCCACGGGGTCGCTGCGGAACGCCTCCGCCGCCCGCGGGTTCTCCGCCGCGAACTCGGCGAGCGTACGGCCCTCCACCACCCCGAAGTCGCATTCGCGCAGGGCGGGTTCGGGGCGGGAGGTGAGGCCGAGGGCGCGGCAGGCGGGGGCGGCGGTGGCGATGGCCCGGGACACCGTGGACGTCCAGATCGCGTCCACGGGGTGGGCGGCGGCCCAGCGTCCGAGCGCCTCGGCCTGGGCGCGGCCCTCGTCGGTGAGGGCGATGTCGCTGACGCCGGCGTAGCGGTTCTCGGCGTGCCAGACGGTCTGGCCGTGGCGGGCGAGGAGGAGGGTCGTGCTGCTCATGAGTCGTCAGTATCCAGGCCGAGGCGGACGTGCGCGTGCGCCGCGACCGGGGGCGGCAACCAGCCCCGGGCCGCGAGTTCGTCGACCAGGCGGGCGTACGGCTCGGTGAAGCGGCCCCGGCGGTCCGGGCGCGGGGCCACGACGGTGCGCACGCGCACCATGCGCTCCGCGAGGTCCGGCAGCGGGTCGCCGGTCACCCCGTGGGCCGCCAACGCGGCCATCCCCAGGGCCGGTTCGGTCTGTTCCGGTACCCGTACCTCGCGGCCGAGGACATCGGCGCGGAGCTGGTTCCAGTACGGGCTGCGGGCCGCGCCGCCCGTGAAGGTGAGGGGGCCGTCGAGCGGGGCGCCGAGGTGGTCGAGGTAGTCCAGGCAGAGCCGTTCGGTGAAGGCGACGCCCTGGAGGAGCGCGGCCCACAGATCGGACTCGCCCGCGGGTTCGCCGAGGAGCAGGGAGGTCGCGCCGGGGGCCAGGAAGGGGAAGCGTTCGCCCGGGGAGACCAGGGGGTAGGCGATCGCCCCGGCCGGTTCGTGGCGTGCCGCCCGGGCGTCCATCGCCGCCGGGTCCGCCCCCGCGAACGCCGCCGTCAGGACGCCCGCGCCCACGCCGGAGGCGCCACCGGGCAGCCAGCTCCCGTCCGGGGCACGGTGGTTGTAGACCACGCCGGTCGGGTCGTGGACCGGCGTCGGGGAGGCGCCCTTGAGGACCAGGGTGGTGCCGAGCACCGAGTTCCAGGAGCCCGCGCGCAGGGCACCGGACGCGATCTGGGCGGCGCAGCCGTCGGTCATGCCGGCGACGACGGGCGTGCCGGCGGGGATGCCGGTGGCCTCGGCGGCACTCGCGCAGACCTCGCCGAGCCGGGTGCCGGGGCGGACGACGTCGGGCAGCGGGACCGGTACGCCCGGGATGTGCGGCCAGAGGCCGTCCGCCACGTCGTACCCCGTCTTCAGGGCGTGACTGGAGTCGGTGGGGACGGGCCGGCCGACGAGGTGGGCGGTGATCACGTCGGCCTGGTGGGTGATCCGGCCCGGGCCGTGAACGCGGCGGAGCCACAGGGCCTTCGGCAGCCCCCAGGTGCTCTGCACGGCGAGGCCCGCCCCGCGCAGCCGCTCCCCCTCCGCCCACGCCCGCCCGTCGTCGTACATCAGCGCCGGGCTCACCGGCCGTCCCGCCGCGTCCGTGAGCAGCACGGTCCCGGACGTCCCGCACACCGCGAGCCCGCCGACCCGGGCGGGCCGCTCGCGCAGCGCCGCCCGGGACGCCCTGCACACCGCCGTCCACCACTCCCCCGGGTCCTGCTCGTGGCGTACGCCGTCACGCCTCCCGCGCAGCGGGGCCGAGCCGCTGCCCAGGACCGTGCCGTCGGCCGTGACGAGCAGGGCGCGGACGCTCTGCGTCCCGAGGTCGATCCCGAGCCACGTCTCCCGCTCCATCCCGGCCTCCCGCACATCAAGAACCGTGAACTTCTCACTGTGCCCTGTGATGTGGACCTGCGCGAGGGATTGACGGCCATCTTCGGCGGGCGAAGGATCACTCCGTGAGCTCCACGCGCAACGCGCCCCAGGGCCCCGCGGCCCGGCAGGCCGCCATGGCCGAGCAGGTCCTCGCGGACGGTTCCGCGACCGCGGCCGAGCTCGCCGCGCGCTTCGGGGTCAGCCTGATGACCATCCACCGCGACCTGGACGAGCTCGAACGGCAGGGCATCGTACGGAAGTTCAGGGGCGGGGTGACGGCCCAGCCGTCCGGGGTCTTCGAGTCGAACGTGCAGTACCGGCTGAAGGCCATGCGCGCGCAGAAGGCGGCCATAGCCGAGCACGCGCTCGGCCTGGTCGAGCCGGGCATGGCGATCATGCTGGACGACTCCACCACCACCCTGGAGATGGCCCGCCGCCTCCGCCTCGGCGAGGTCACCCCGCTCACGGTCGTCACCAACTTCCTGGAGGCCCTCAACCTCCTCGCCGACCAGCGCGGCATCCACCTCATGGCCCTCGGCGGCGACTACGATCCCCTGCACTCCTCCTTCCTCGGCGTCTCCTGCGTCGAGGCGATCCAGTCGCTGCGGGTGGACGTCTGCTTCGCGTCCACGTCGGCCGTGCACGGGGGGTACGCCTACCACCAGGAGCAGCACATCGTGTCGGTGAAACGGGCGATGCTCGACTCGGCCGCCCGCAACGTCCTGCTGATCGACCACACCAAACTCACCCGGGCCGCCCTGCACCGCGTCGCCCCCCTCTCCCGCTTCGACCTGCTGCTGGTCGACGACGGGGCACCGCCGGACGCGCTGCGCGACCTGGACGAACACAAGGTCCGCTACGAGGTCTGCGTGACGAGGGGCGGCGACGACCCGGCGGGAACCGCCTGAGAGGGGCTGCGATGTACGTCGGGATCGACGTCGGTACGTCCGCCGTGAAAGCCGCCGCCTTCGACGCGGAGGGGCGTGAACTCAAGGTCGCCGCTCGGTCGGTGCGGCTCGGTATGCGGGGCGGGGCGGTCGAGCAGGACATGGACGAGGTGTACGGGGCCGTCGTCGCCGTCCTGGAGGAGGTGAGCGGCGAGGCGGTGGAGCTGGCCGGGCTCACCGGCCAGGGGGACGGGGTGTGGCTGCTGGACCGGGACGGGCGGCCCGTCCGGCCCGCCGTCTCCTGGATGGACGGCCGGGCCGCCGAACTCGTCGACGGCTGGCTCGCGGACGGCACCTTCGAGACCGTCTTCCGCCGCACCGGCAGCGCCATGTTCTCCGGCTGTCCGGGCCCCCTGCTCGCCTGGCTGGACCGTCACGACCCGAAGTCCCTGGACGCGGCGGCGGCCGCCGTCTACTGCAAGGACATGGTGTTCCAGCGGCTGACCGGCGCGCCCCGCGCGAGGACCGACGTGTCGGACGCGTCGATGCCGTTCCTGGACCCGAGGACCCGCGCCTACGACGACCGTGTCGTGGAACTCCTCGGCCTGGCCCACCGCCGGGACCTGCTCGCCCCGGTCAGCGACCCGGTGGCGACGGGCCGGACGCGGGGCGAGGGCCTGCCTGCCGGCACCCGCCTCTCCAACGGCCCCTACGACCTCGCGGCCTGCGCGCTCGGCGCCGGTGTCACGGAACCCGGCGACGGCCTGCTGATCGTCGGCACCTGTCTGGCCGCCCTCGTCGCCACGACCGCCCTCGACCTGACCGGCGAACCGGCCGGCCTGCACATCTCCACCGACCGCCCCGGCCACTGGCTGCGCGCGATGCCCGCGATGGTCGGCACGGCCGCCCTGGACTGGGTGCTGGCGACGACCCGCATCGCCCATGCCGAGGTCGACACCCTCCTCGCCGACACCCCGCCCGGCGCGCACGGCGTCCACGTCCTCCCCTACTTCGCGCCCTCCGGCGAACGCGCCCCCTTCGTGGAGCCCCGCCTGCGCGCCGAACTCAGCGGCGTCTCCCTGGAGTCGACCCCGGCCGACATGGTCCGGGCCACCTGTGAGGGCATCGGCTACGCGGCCCGGCACTGTCTGGAGGCGGCGGGCCTGACGGGTGCGCTCGCCGTGTGCGGGGGCGGCACCCGCAGCCCCGCGTGGATGCGGCTGCTGGCGGACGTGCTGGGGCGCCCGTTGCGGGTGGTGGAGGGCGAAGTGGGCGCGCGGGGCGCGGTGTTGGCGGCGGCGGAGCGGTACGGGGTCACGCTGGACACCGGCGCGTGGACCCGGCCGACGATGGTCGTGGAGCCGGACCCCGGGCGGGCGGCGTACTACGCGCAGGGCTACGACGACCATCTGACGCGGGTGGACGCGGCCCGGGCGCGGGCGCGGAGCTGAAGCGGAGCAGGCGATTTCGGGGACGCGTCCGACGCGTACGCGCTGTACTACGGGTCCGGGGAAACCGAGGAGGGCCCGATGTTCTTCGAGAAGAAGTACTGCCCGACCTGCAGGAAGTACGACCGGAAGTTCCGCAGGCTCGAGGGCCGGGAGTGGACGGTGGTCGAGGAGCGGCATCGCGGCAGGACCGACCTGTGGCGCTGCACCTCCGCGGGCTGCCGCTTCTACCAGCCCGCGCACCACCAGCGCGACGGCGGCCGGCTCCCGGAGGAGTTCCGGAACCCGGCCGCCGAGCCCGCGGAGTGACCTCTACAGGTTGCTGAAGTCCGGGCCCTTGGTCCGGGTGCGCTTGATCTCGTAGAAGCCGGGGACCGAGGCGACGGCCAGGGTGCCGTCCCAGAGGCGGGCCGCGTCGTCGCCCTTGGGGGCCGGGGTGACGACCGGGCCGAAGAAGGCGATCTGTTCGCCGTCGGGGCCGGGGACGGCGATGACGGGGGTGCCGACCTCCTGGCCGACCTTCTCGATGCCCTCCTTGTGGGAGGCGCGCAGCTCGGCGTCGAACTCGAAGTCCTCCTGGTCGGCGTAGTCGATGAGGTCGGCGGGCAGACCGGCGTCGGCCAGGGCACCGGCTATGGCCTCCACCGTGGGGCCTTCGCCGTTGTTGTGGAAGCGGGTGCCGAGCGCGGTGTAGAGCGGGCCGAGGACGTCCGCGCCGTGCTTCTGCCAGGCCGCGGTCACCACGCGCACCGGCTTCCACGCCTTGGTCGCCAGCATCTCCCGGTACTCCTCGGGCAGCTGGTCGATCTTGTCCTCGTTGAGCACGGCCAGGCTCATGATGTGCCAGCGCACCTCGATGTCCCGGACCTTCTCCACCTCCAGCACCCACCGCGAGGTCATCCACGCCCAGGGGCACAGCGGGTCGAACCAGAAGTCGACAGGGGTCTTCGCGGACGTGCTCGCGGTCTCGGACATGCGTCTCCTCAGGAAAGTGTTCGATTCAAGACGAGAACGTCGTCCGTCCTCATGCCATTCCCTGCTCCCGCCCGTCAGGGGCACATGGCAGGATCGGTGCTGTCCACATACCGAACACCGTCCGCTGTCGACTTCAGGGAGTACCGCCCGTGCCCGGTGAGAATCTGTCCCGCGACGAGGCCCGGGAGCGGGCCGCCCTGCTGTCCGTCGACGGGTACGACGTGTCCCTCGACGTGCGCTCGGCCGTGGAGGACGGCGACGAGTCCCCGCGCACCTTCCGGTCCGTCACCACGATCCGCTTCCGCTGCGCCGAGCCGGGTGCCGGCAGCTTCGCCGATCTGATCGCGCCGAGTGTGACCTCCGTCTCCCTCAACGGCCGTGATCTCGACCCGGGCGAGGTCTTCGATGGCTCCCGTATCACGCTGGAGGACCTCGCCGCCGAGAACGAGCTGGTGGTGGACGCCCAGTGCGCCTACTCCCGCACCGGCGAGGGCCTGCACCGCTTCGTCGACCCCGAGGACGGCGAGGTCTACCTCTACACGCAGTACGAGCCGGCCGACTCCCGCCGCGTCTTCGCGAACTTCGAGCAGCCCGACCTCAAGGCCCCGTTCCGCTTCGAGGTGCGGGCGCCCGAGGAGTGGACGGTGTGGAGCAACGGCGTCGGGGAGCGCGCGGACGGCGTGTGGCGGTTCGCGGAGACGAAGCCCATCTCGACGTACATCACCTGTGTGGTGGCCGGTCCGTACCACTACGTGACCGACTCCTACTCCCGCACCCTCGCCGACGGCAGCACGCTTCAGATCCCGCTCGGCGCGATGTGCCGCAAGGGCCTCGCCCCGCACTTCGACTCCGACGACGTCTTCCTCGTCACCAAGCAGGGTCTGGACTTCTTCCACGACCACTTCGACTACCCGTACCCGTTCGGGAAGTACGACCAGGCGTTCGTGCCCGAGTACAACCTCGGCGCGATGGAGAACCCGGGACTGGTCACCTTCCGCGAGGAGTTCATCTTCCGCGGCAAGGTGACCCAGGCGTCCTACGAGGGCCGGGCCAACGTCGTCCTGCACGAGATGGCGCACATGTGGTTCGGCGACCTGGTCACCATGGTGTGGTGGGACGACCTGTGGCTGAAGGAGTCCTTCGCGGACTTCATGGGCACCTTCGCCAACGTCGGCGCGACCCGCTTCAAGGACGCCTGGATCACCTTCGCCAACCGCCGCAAGGCGTGGGCGTACCGCGCGGACCAGCTGCCCTCCACGCACCCCATCACCGCCGACATCCGCGACCTCCAGGACGCCAAGCTCAACTTCGACGGCATCACCTACGCCAAGGGCGCCTCGGTGCTCAAGCAGCTGGTGGCGTACGTCGGGCAGGACGCGTTCCTCGAAGGCGCGCGGCGCTACTTCAAGCGGCACGCGTACGGCAACACGCGCCTCGGCGACCTGCTGTCGGTGCTCGAGGAGACCAGCGGCCGGGACATGGCGGCCTGGTCGCGGTCCTGGCTCCAGACGGCCGGCGTCAACTCCCTCACCCCGCAGGTGCTGTTGAGCTCCGAGGGCCGGATCACCGAGCTGGCGGTGTTGCAGGAGGCCGCCGAGTCGCACCCCGAACTGCGCCCGCACCGGATCGCGGTGGGCCTGTACCGCAAGGGCGCCGACGGCGCCGTCGAGCGGTACGCGCGCGTGGAGGTGGACGTCGACGGGCCGCGTACGGTCGTGCCGGAGCTGGTGGGCGCCGAGGCGCCGGAGCTGGTGCTGGTCAACGACGACGACCTGACGTACTGCAAGACGCGGTTCGACACGGGCTCGCTGGAGACGCTGAAGGCGCACCTGGGCGATCTGACGGACCCGCTCGCCCGCGCCCTGTGCTGGTCCGCGCTGTGGAACATGACGCGGGACGCGCTGCTGCCGGCCCGCGACTTCGTGGACCTGGTGCTGCGCTTCGCGGGCCGCGAGTCGGACATCGGCGTGCTCCAGATGCTCCACGCGTGGGCGCACTCGTCGCTGGTCCACTACGTGGCGCCGGAGTGGCGTGCGACGGGCGAGCGGCTGCTCGCCGAGGGGGCGCTGAAGGAGCTGCGGCTGGCCGAGCCGGGCAGCGAGCACCAGCTGGCGTGGGCGCGGTTCTTCGCGTCCGCGGCGTCCGGCGAGGCCGATCTGCAGTTGCTCCAGGGCCTGCTGGAGGGGTCGGCGAAGATCGACGGCCTGACGGTGGACCAGGAGCTGCGCTGGGCGTTCCTCGGTCCGCTGGCCGCGCACGGGATCGCGGACGAGGAGGTGCTGGCGGCCGAGCTGGCCCGCGACGACACCGCGTCCGGCAAGCGCCACCAGGTCCGCTGCCTGGCCTCGCGGCCGTCGGCGGCGGTGAAGGCGCAGGCGTGGGCGCAGGTGGTGGAGTCGGACGCGCTGTCGAACGCGCTGGTGGAGGCGACGATCGGGGGCTGGAACCAGGCCTCGCAGCGGGAGTTGCTGGCGCCGTACGCGGAGAAGTACTTCGCGGCGATCGAGCGGGTGTGGGCGGACCGGTCGATCCAGATCGGGATGGACGTGGTGCGGGGCCTGTTCCCCTCGCTCCAGGACTCCCCCGGCACGCTCGACGCGACGGACGCGTGGCTGGCGGCCCACGAGGACGCGCCGCCGGCGCTGCGCCGGCTGGTCCTGGAGGCGCGGGACGACCTGGCGCGGGCGCTGCGGGGGCAGGCGTGCGACGCGAAGGCGGGCTGACCATCCGCTCTTCGACGCCCGAGCTCTGCCCTGAGCTTGGGCGGTAGGTAGCCGTTACGAAGTTCAGTCAATAACGGCCGTAACCCCTGGTCCACCCCGTTCGGACCAGGGGTTTTCGCCGCCTACTCGGCATCCGAACACCCGTCCTTTAGTACCGTGTTGTCCGCATTTATCGACAGGCACGTAACAGCGGTTAGAGGCCGGTCCGGCGGCGGGAATCCCCGCTGCATGAACCACAACACCCCGGTCCCCCCGCTCTCCCCCCGCCCGGTCCGCCACCTCTCGGAGGTGCACCGCCGGGTGATGACGACGGCGCAGCTGCGCACGCACGGCGTCTCGCCGGCCGACGTGAACGAGCAGTGCCGCCCCGGCGGCCCCTGGCAGCAGATCCTCCCGGGCGTGATCCTGCTCCACCCCGGCCCGCCGACCAGCGAGGAGCGGCTGCACGCGGTCCTGATGTACGCGGCGAAGGAGCGCCCGGCGGGGGTCCCGGCGCAGCCCGGCGCGGAGGAGGCGCACGCCCCGACGTACACGGAGGCCATGCTGACCGGCCTCGCGGCCCTGACCCTGCACGGGTTCACGTCCTCGCCGCCGCTGATGTCCGTCGACAAGATCGACGTGCTGGTGCCGAGGCTGCGCCGGCTGCGCTCGACGGGCAGCGCGCGGATCGTCCGTACGGCGTCCCTGCCCACCCCGCAGCAGGTGACGGGCGTCCCGGTGGCGCCGGTGCCGCGGGCGCTGGCGGACGCGGTGTCGGAACTGACGGACGCGGGCGCGGTACGCCGGCTGCTCACCGAGGCCGTCCGCGGCGGTCACTGCGAACCGGCGGCGGTGGTACGGGAGTTGAACGCGGCGAAGCTGCTGTCCCGCCCGCACGTGGTGGACGCGGTGGACTCCCTGCTCGCCGAGGGCCGGGCGATCGCGGAGGACCGCCTCTACCGCATGGTCCGCGAACACGGCCTGCCGGACCCGGTGTGGAACGTCGACCTGCGCCTGCCCGGCGGCCCGCACCTCGGCGGCCTGGACGCGTACTGGCCCGAGCAGGCGGTCGCCGTCGAACTGGACACCCGTGCCCCGCGCCAGGACGAAGATGCGCTGTGGTCGGAGTACGCCCGCAAGCGCGAGCACCTGGAGCGCCTCGGCATCACGGTCGTCCACATCACCCCGAAGAAGCTCCGCGAGTCGATGGAACAGCAGGCGGCCGTGGTCCGTACGGCCCTGATGGCGTCCGGCGACCGCGATCCGGCCGCGTATGTCGTGGTGCTGCCCCGGTAGTGACGGACCGGGGCAGGACCAGGAGGGGAGAGGAGGGGCCGCCGGGCGGAGGGGACCGGGCGGCCCCTCCTCGTGCGCGCGGATCAGGACGCCGGGTAACCGATCAGGGACAGCTCCTTTTCCAGGTCGCCCAGGGACAGGGCCGGGTTCAGCCGGGAGACCACGGCCTGGGTCAGCGGACGCAGCTCCCAGACATGGCGTACGGCGTCGAGGTCCACCTCGGTCTCGTAGTACTCCTCGGCGAACTCCCGGTATCCCTCGGGCCGTCCGTCGAGCAGCACTTCGAAGAGCCACTCGGCGCTGCCGTCGTCCTCCTCGGCCGCCTCGACCGCGCCCGCGCGCCAGGCGGTGTCGGCCGCCTCCCGCCAGAAGCACACCGTGGCCAGCGGGGTCCCGTTCTCGTCGGTGAAGGACGGCTCGGTGACATACGGCCGGAACACCTCGGGGAGCCCGTCGAAGAGGCCGGGCCAGGGCTCGTGGTCCTCCCTCGCGTAGGGGCTCATCGGCGACTCGTGGTCGAAGCCGCGGGCGTAGGCGCCGGCCGGCGAGAACACGATCGCGTACTCGTTGCCGCTGCCGTCCCGCATCGACGCCATCTCCTCGGTGGGCGACCAGCGGGCGGCGTAGGAGAAGTACCGGTCCTCCCAGTCGGGAGACAGGACGGCGTCGAGCACGGCCAGGGCCCGGGAGCGGTCGCGGAGGACCGGTATCGCGGGCAGGCGGCTGATCAGGGCGTGAACGGACATGCCCCCATCCAAGCGGAGCCCACTGACAAGCGTCACGACCGGAACGCCGCCGCGTCCGGCTTCGCCGGCCCCGCTCACAGCGGCTCCGGGAGGCTCCGGCGGGGGGTCGCGGCCGTGTGGATGCCGTCCAGCAGGGCCGCGTACGACGCGATCATCCTCGTACGGCTGAAGCGTTCGCGGCTCGCCGCGAGGGCGCCCGCCAGATCCGGGCGTGCGGCCACCGCCTCCGTCCAGGCCGCGGCGATCGCCGTCGGGTCCGGCGGGGTCACGAAGCCGTGGCTCGCCACGATCGCCGCGCTGTCGCCGACGTCCGTCGTCACCGGTACCGCGCCGCACATCATGCCCTCGATGAGGCAGAGCGGGGCCGCCTCGCCCCACGCGGAGGTCAGGGCGACCACGTCCGAGGCCGCGTACACCGTCTCCATGTCCCGGCGCACGCCCAGCAGATGCAGACGGGCACGGTCCAGCGAGTCCAGCTCCGCCACCAGGTCCGCGTTGGCCGGTGTCATGCCCGCCCCGCACATCAGGACGTGCCCGGCCGGCTCCCGGTCCAGCCACTCCTTCGCCGCCCGCAGGAACAGCGGGACGTTCTTCATCGCGTCGTAGCGGGCGGCGAACACGACCACGGGGGCCGACGCCGGGATGCGCAGGTCCTCGCGGAGCGCCCGGCGGCGGGCCGCGTCCGGGCGGAAGCGGAGCAGGTCGACGCCATTGGGGATGACGTGCAGGAGCTCGGCGGGGATGCCCGCCGCCTGGTACGCCGCTCTGGTCGACTCCGCGCAGCAGACGGCGGCCGCGACCGTGCCGTCGGCGATGGCCGCCTTCAGCGCGTCCAGCGCCTCGCCCTGGTTCTGCGGGTCCGAGCGGTGCAGGCAGACCACGACCGGGCGGCGCGGCAGGCCGGACTGGTTCAGCAGGGCCAGCGGCTGTTCCTTGAGGGACAGGATGACGTCGGCCGCCGCCATCGCCCTCGCCGTTTCGGCCAGGTCCGGCCCGGTGAAGGCGGCCGGATCGCCCTGCCTGCGGTCGAGTGCGCTGACCCCCACGCCCGCGGAGGTCAGCGCGCGATGGCACGCGTCGTCCTGCATCCGCTGGCGGGTGGCCTCCCGGTACACCTCCGCGTGCACACTGAGCACCTGGTGCTGCTGGCCGCCCTCCACCAGGCCCAGCACCACATCGGTGTGCACGATCCGGGCACCGCCGGAGAAGAACCCCTCGTAGACCGACAACACTCGCAGTCCGTGTCCCGTACGCACACGACCACCCGCCTTGCACTCAGATCGAGCCATCCCCGTGAACTGCGGGTTAGCCGATATGAGGCGGTACGGACGTTACGCCCGGATGAACGCAGTGCTTCGTATCCGGGTCGGCGCAGCTACTCTCCGCAGAACTCCGCCTCGGCCACCGCGACCGCGTCCCCCGACCAGTCGCCGTTGAAGTTGAAGGCGACGGAATGCCGGCCGTCGCCGCTGGTCAGCGCCACTGTCTGGGACCCGTGGATGCCGCCGTCGTGACCCCAGACGCGCAGGCCGCAGCTGAGGGGGACACCCGCGATGCCCAGACCGTACTGGCCGGGTCCGCCGGTCGGCACGGTCGTCTTCATCTCCTTCAGCTGCTCCGGCGGCAGCAGCCGCCCCTTCAGCAAGGCCGCGTAGAAGCGGTTGAGGTCCTTGGAGTCGGAGATCATCTCGCCCGCGGAGCCCGCGAGGGACGGGTTGAGCTTCGTGACGTCGTACGTCGGTCCCGTCGTCGTCTCCGCGAGCTTGGAGTAGGCGCGGCTGCTGGGCTGCGGGACGGTGGCGCGGGTGCCGGGGACGGAGGTGGCGTGCAGACCGAGGGGCGCGATGATCCGCCGCCGGATCTCTTCGCCGTACGGCGCTCCCGTCACCTTCTCGATCACCATGCCCGCGAGAATGTAGTTGGTGTTGGAGTACTGCCACTTCGCGCCCGGTGTGAACTCCGGCTCGTGGGTCATGGCGATCGCCACCAGGTCCCGCGGCGACCTGGTGTCGTAGCGGTGCTCGAAGAAGCCGTCCGCCGTGAAGTACGTCCGGACGAACGCCTTGTCCTCGGTGTAGTTGTAGATGCCGCTGGTGTGGTTGAGGAGTTGCCGGAGGGTGATCTTGCTGCCGTCGTGGCCGTTCCCCCGCACCACGCCCGGCAGCCACGTGTCCACCGTGTCGTCCAGCGACAGCCGACCCTCGGCCTCCAGCTGGAGCAGCACCGTCGACACGAAGGTCTTGGTGATGCTGCCGATGCGGTAGCGGTCGTCGACCGAACGGGGCGCGCCGGTGCGCAGGTTGCCGACGCCGGCGGTCGCCGACCAGTTGCCCGCCGTGACCGTCACGCCGGGCACACCGTCCTTCACCGCGGCCTCGATCGCCTCGCGGGTCGCCGCGTGGTCGCCGCGGCCTCTCGGGGCGGCGAACGCGGGTGCCGCCAGTGCCGCCGACAGCACCACCGCCGTCACCGCCACGAGAGTCGTCCGTACGGTCCTCATGCTCTTCCCCTTCCGGCCTTCTGCTGCTGGTCGGGGAAGGAGACACGGGTGAATCATCCGTGGTTGAGAGGGGTGCTGCGGTTGAGCGGGTTTCAGCCCTTCTTCAGCACCAGCTCCGTGTTGCGGTCCCGCGCCGCGCCGCCCAGCGTGGTGCCGGCGCCCGGGGCGTTGAAGGACAGCTCGCGGTACAGCGCCGCGAGGCCGGTCTGGGAGAGGTCGGCGAAGTCGGTGCGGTGCGGCGCGGAGGACTCGACGCAGGTGGTGAACAGGGAGAGCGTGCCGTCCTTGTTGTCCACCAGCTCGATGACGCGGGCGAGTTGGGGATAGTCGACGTGGGAGGCGGTGGAGATCTCCCAGAAGCCGTGGCCGCCGCCGGAGCCGCTGTGCGCGGTGATGTCGTTGCGGTGGATGTGGCCGTTCACCCACGCCAGCACATTGCGCTGCCGGGACAGCAGGGACACGACCTCGGCACCGCTGTGGCGGCGCTCGCCGGGGCGGGCCGGGTCGGGGCGGGTGTTGTCCATCGACTTGCTGGTGTGGTGGCTGAAGACGATCGCGTACGAGTCCTTGTTGTCCTTCAGGGTCTTCTCCAGCCACTTCAGCTGGGCGGTCCCCACGGACCCTTCGTAGTGGCCGCCGGCGTCGGTGGTGTCGAGGCTGATGCCGATGACGTCGTCGGCGATGCGGAAGGAGTAGTACTGGGTGCCCGCGTCGAGGTTGGCGGTGGAGTAGCCGTGGCCCACGGGGCCGAGGCCGCGGTGGGCCGGGTCGAGGTGGGCCTTGAGGTACTCGGTCGGCGTGTACGGCGCCCGCGCCTCGTCCGGCGTGACCGAGCGCATGTCACGGGCGTGCGCCTTGAGCAGCTCGCGGAAGCCGGCGCCCTTGGGGTCCTTGGCCGTCTTGATGGCGTCCTGGAGCTTCTTCGCCTCGGCGGCCGGCAGGCTCATGAGCTTCTTGCCGCCCATCGCGTACTCGGTGAGCCAGGGGTCGGCGTGGGAGCCGTAGCAGCCGAGCGGCATGGCGTCGTGGTTGCCGACCGTGGAGTACCAGGGCAGGTTCAGACCCGGGCTGTTGAGCTCGCGGATCGCGGCGGCGAGGAAGCCGGCGAGGTGCGGGAAGCCGCGCTGCTTGTCGGCGTCGCGGACGGTGGCGTCGGGCTGCCAGTACTGCGCGATGCCGCTGTTCATGACGCCCTCGTAGTGCCGCGGGTCACCGGAGTTGGGGCTGATCCGGCCGCCGCTCATCACCGTCAGGAACCACTCCAGCTCGGTCTTGGCGTTGTTGTCGGTGTTGTCGCCGGTGGTCATCGCGAAGTGCAGCGGGGCGCCGGTGACGGGGGCGCCCCGCAGGGCGTTGATCCGCTCCACGAGGGCGATCGCGCCGTGCACGGTCAGCGCCTCCTGGGGGCGCCAGGCGTGCACGTCGGTCGAGCGCAGGTACTCCAGGCGCATCGGGTGCTGGGCGTCGATGATGTGCATGTCGGTGAGCTGCACGAACGCGGCCAGCGCGGTACGGCGGCCGGCCCGGCCGGACTTCGCGGCGGCGAGGTCGCCGCGCACGACCCGCGCCCAGCCGGGGCCGTCACCGAGGCGGCGGAAGCCGGAGGAGGTGCGCGGGGCGGCGACGGTGGCGAGCGTGGTGCCGCGGGTGTAGGGCGCGAGGGGGGCGGCCGCCGGGGCCCGCCGGGACTGGGCGACCGGCGCCTCCGCCGGGGTGCCGGCATCGGGCGTGGTGGTGGCGGCCTGGCTGTCGGTGGGCCGCAGGGCGTAACCGACGCCGGCGGAGACGGCTGCGGCGCCGGTGGCGGCGAGGACGGTACGGCGGTTGACCGCCAGGGCGGAGGTGGCGACAGAGCGTATGCGCGACATGGCGCGATCTCCCCGAGTGCGAACGCGTCGGCAGTGGTCGCGGGTCGCTCGCTGCCGCGAATTCCCCGCTCGCTCTGGATCGTTGGCACCGGGAATGACCTGTACGTGAACGAGACGGCAACGACCGACACCGATCACCGTACGTGGATCTTGGGGGACCCTGGCCGTCTACGAGGGCTCGCCTGTGGACGGGGTGATGGTCACGCCCTGTTCATCTCGCGGGGTACTGGAGGGGTCTACAGCCGTCCCGTGTTCATCTCGCGGGGTACTGGAGGGGTCTACAGCCGTCCCGTCACCGGCCGCTCCCGCCACAGCGCGAGCCCCGCGTCCACCAGGCCGACCCGGTTCAGGGCGGGTACCTCCGTCAGGGGGTGCCAGGCCGCCATGTCCGTGGAGCCGCCGATCTCGTGGCGGAGCTCGCCGCCGGTGACGCGGGCCTCGTAGACGAGCCGTACCTGGTGCTGGTCGATGTCCTGGCCGAGGCCGCGGGGGATGGGGTGGCGGAAGGAGTTCACACCGAGCAGGCCGGTGATCTCGACCAGATACCCGGTCTCCTCCTCCACCTCCCGCAGCACCGTGTCGTACGGATCCTCCCCGTGCTCCGTCCCGCCGCCCGGCAGGGTCCACTCCGGCTTGCCGTCGTCGTCGATCCAGCGGGCGAGGAGGATCTGGTCGTCACGGACGCATATGGCGTAGGCCGCCACCCTCAACTTCTTGCGCATACAGGGAAGTTAGCCCGCCGGGTCCGGATTGGCCGGTGAGTATTCGGGGGCCGACCAGCGCAGCGGGATCGCCGAGGGCCGTTCGACGGCCTGCGTGACGGTGAAGCGGACCCGGCGTTCGGTGCCCGTGAACTCCGTCCGGGCCTCGCCGGTGAGCTGGAGGGTCGTGCCGCTCGTCCAGTCCAGGAACAGCAGGCCCGCCCTGGGGTCGGCGTCGAGGTTCCCCAGGGAGAGGAACATCGAGTTGCCCGGGTAGTCCCGCCAGCCGAGCTCGCGCGGTGAGGCGACGTGCACGAAGCCGGGGTTGCCGCCTCGGTGGCTGGCGTCGGCGCCGCCCGGGTGGACGGTCGCCAGGAAGAAGGTGTCGGACGCGATGATGAACTCCGCCTGGGAAGGAGTGAGTTCGGAACCGTGCCGGGCTTCGTCCCCCGTCCGGTCGGGCACCACCTCGTACGACTCCCTCTTCTGCAGATACTTCGGGCAGTTGGCGAAGACCTGTTCCGCCGTCACCACGAAACCCCGCTCCGTGGGCCGCAGCCGGCCGTTGAGGCGCATCCGGCGGCGGGTGCGGGGGTCGAGGGCGATCGTGCCCACCAGGGTGCCGTCGGTGGTGAGGGCCGGGGCGAGCGGGTCCGCGGCTGCCACCCCTCCTGTCACCGACATCCGGTGGGGGCCGGTCGCCCGTACGAATCCCGGCGGTCCGTGCAGCGCGGACGCCCAGACCTCGCCCGTCGACGGGTCCGCGGCACCCACGACCAGCAACGGCTGCAAGCCGAGGAACGCGGCGGCGACCGGCTTGATGCCCCCGCCGATCGAGGCGCCCACATGGTCCGCCCGCTCCCGCACCCCCACCCGGTCCTGCACGGCCCGCGAACCCGCGTGATACGTGCCCATGTCTAGAAGAACCCGCAGGTCGGAGCCGACTCCACCGGCGCCGGCGCGCCCTCGGCGCCGCTCGGCACCGAGATCTCCAGCCGGGTCCCGTCCGGGTCATGGAAGAAGATGCCGCCGGACGCCGCGCCCTCGCGGTGGGCGACGACCCCCTCGTAGGCGAAGTCCACGTCATACGACCGCAGGGCCGCCTCGTACTCCCGCACCCGCTCGATCGAGTCCGCCTCGAAGGCGAGGTGGTGCAGGCCGGCGCGGTCGCCCGCGAAGCCGTCGGCCGCCTGCTGCCAGAGCGTGAGGACGAGGGCCGAGCCGTCGCCCAGGAACGCGTACCGGCGGCCCTCCTCCTTGCCCTCGCCGATCAGCGTGAAGCCCAGGACGTCCCGGTAGAAGGCGAGCGAGCGGTCGAGGTCGGTGACGTTCAGGCCGACGTGGCCGGTGCGCAAGGTCATGACTCTCCCCAGGGAAGACGGCCGCCCTCATGGCTAACCTCTATAAAGTAAGTTAAAGGTTAGATGCGGTCGCCGCAACCCCTCACGTACTCTTGAGCGGTTAGCAGCGAAGGAGCCCCCACATGTCAGCCGACCCGCGCCCCCTCACCGGCGAGCCCCTCGCCCTCGACCTGCTCAACACGCGGTGGATGCGGGAAGGCGCCGTCCAGGACCTGCTCCGGGACGGCGACGGGCTCGCCGTATGGCTGGCGGCCAACGCGCTCGACGGACGGTTCGCGGCCGACGCGCCGACCCTGCGGCACACCCTCCAGGCGCGGGACGCGCTGCGGAAGGCCGTCGACGGGGGCGAGACGGCACCCCTGGACGCCGTACTCGATCACGGCCGCATCCGGGCCACCCTCACCGCCGAAGGACCCGGCGAGGCCCCGGAATTCCGCGACCCCGCGTGGGGGCCCGCCTGGCTCGCCGCCCGCAACTACCTTCAGCTCCTCGCCACCGCCCCCGACCGCATCCGAGGCTGCGCCCACGAGGCGTGCATCCTGCACTTCTTCGACACCTCACGGAACGGGACGCGCCGCTGGTGCTCGATGGCGGCGTGCGGGAACCGGGCGAAGGCGTCGCGGCATTACGCGCGTACCAGAGAAGCCTGAGAAAACGCTGGACAACGGCGGGCGGTTCGCCCCTTTTCTCACCCATCTCCCTAAAGGGGATCGCGGGTTTTCCCCATCCGCCCATATCGATTCGGTCAACTCTCCCTAAACATCCTTCCCATGCGTAAAGCTGTGCGATCGTCCGGGTCGCATTTCCGGACCTTCGCGGTCAGGACCGATCGGCCCGGCCGCATCCGCACGTTCCTTTACCTACAAGGGATGCCGATGACCCACACCCCCCAGCGCGATCCGATGTCGGGCAGCGCGAGACGCGTGGTGCGCATAGCCGTGGCCGCCGGTCTGGTGGCCGCGCTCTCCGCGGCCGGGCCCATACCCATGGCCTTCTCGGCCGACTCCGACACCTCCGCCGCGGCCGACCCGGGCGTCAAGTCCGCCGCCGAGAAGCTCGGTTCGGACGACGCGGAGCTCCTCGCCGAGGCCAAGGCCGCCGGCGACAAGAACGTCACGCTGATGGTCGCCACCGCCCCCGGCAAGACCGAGCAGGTCGCCGCGGAGCTGGACGCGGTCAAGGGCGGCCTCGTGGGCAAGACCTACGACAAGCTCGGTTACGTCCGCGCCACCGTGCCGACCGCCAAGGCGGACTCCGCCATCGCGGCCGCCGCCAAGCTCTCCTCCGTGCACGGCATCGACCTGCGCCAGGAGATCGCGCTCGACGACCCGACGCCGGCCGCCGACACCGCCAAGGGCGCCGCCTCAGCCGCGACGACCAAGACGTACCCGGCGCCGGACAAGAAGACCCCGGCCGTGAACCCGTACAACCCGTCCTTCGAGACGGGCGCCGTCGAGTTCGTGCAGGACCACCCGAAGGCGGACGGCCGCGGCGTCACCATCGGCATCCTGGACTCCGGTGTCGACCTCGGTCACCCGGCGCTCCAGAAGACCACCACGGGCGAGCGCAAGATCGTCGACTGGGTGACGGCGACCGACCCGGTCAACGACCAGGACGCCACCTGGCGGCGGATGAACAACCCGGTCAGCGGCCCGACCTTCACCATCGCGGGCGCCACCTGGCAGGCCCCGGCGGGCTCCTACCAGTTCAACCTGTTCCGCGAGGCGGCCACCACCGGCGGTGACGCCAAGGGCGACGCCAACCGCGACGGCGACACCACCGACGTCTGGGGCGTGCTCTACGACGCCGCCGCCGGCACGGTCCGGGTCGACCTGAACAACAACCACGACTTCTCCGACGACACGGCGATGAAGCCGTACAAGGACGGCTTCCAGATCGGCTACTTCGGTACCGACGACCCGTCCACGGACGTCGTCGAGCGCCAGCCGTTCGTCGTCGAGATCCGCAAGGACGTCGTCTTCAACGCCGCCGGTGACAAGTCCGACTACGTCAACATCGGCGTCATCGAGTCCGAGCACGGCACCCACGTCGCCGGCATCACCTCCGCCAACGGCCTGTTCGGCGGCAAGATGAACGGCGCGGCCCCGGGCGCGAAGATCGTCTCCTCCCGTGCCTGCACCTGGACCGGCGGCTGCACCAACATCGCGCTCACCGAGGGCATGATCGACCTCGTCACCAAGCGCGGTGTCGACATCGTCAACATGTCGATCGGCGGCCTGCCGGCGCTGAACGACGGCAACAACGCGCGCGCCGAGCTCTACACGCGCCTCATCGACACCTACGGTGTGCAGCTCGTGATCTCCGCGGGCAACTCCGGCCCCGGTGCCAACACCATCGGTGACCCGGGCCTCGCCGACAAGGTGATCTCGGTCGGCGCCGCCATCTCCAAGGAGACCTGGGCGTCCAACTACGGCTCCGCCGTGACGAAGCCGTACGCGCTGCTGCCCTTCTCCTCGCGCGGCCCGCGTGAGGACGGCGGCTTCACCCCGACGCTCGTCGCCCCGGGTGCCTCGATCAACACCACCCAGACCTGGCTGCCGGGCTCCCCGGTCGCCGAGTCGGGCTACACGCTGCCGGCCGGCTACTCGATGCTCCAGGGCACCTCGATGGCCTCCCCGCAGGCCGCGGGCGCCTCGGCGCTGCTGCTGTCCGCCGCCAAGCAGAAGCACATCGCCCTCACCCCGGCGACCCTGCGCACGGCACTGACCTCGACCGCCCACCACATCAAGGGTGTGCAGGCGTACGAGGAGGGCGCGGGCCGCATCGACATCGTCGACGCCTGGGACGCGATCCGGGACGGCGCGAGTGCCGACGAGTACACCGTCAAGGCGCCGGTCGACACCGCGATCGACCAGTTCCTGAAGACGCCGGGCTTCGGCACCGGCATCTACGACCGTGAGGGCGGCCTGAAGGCCGGCGTCAAGAAGTCGTACGACGTCACGATCACCCGTACGACCGGCGACGCCAAGCCGATCTGGCACCGGCTGAGCCTGGAGAACAACGCCTCCGGCACCTTCTCCATCGCCGGCCCCTCGGTGGTCAAGCTGGAGCTGAACAAGCCGGTCACCGTGAAGATCGTCGCCAAGGCGCCGTCCGCCGGCATCAAGAGCGTGATCCTGAACGTCGACGACCCGTTCACCGAGGGCGTCGACAAGCAGATCCTGAACACGGTCGTGGTCTCGACGCCGGTGAAGTACACCTACTCGGCGTCCAGCACCGTCCAGCGCAACAGCTCACAGTCCTACTTCGTGACCGTCCCCGAGGGCGCCAAGTCCCTCGAGGTCGCGATCGGCGGGCTGAAGGGCAAGAGCCAGACCCGGTTCATCGCGATCCACCCGTACGGCACTCCGGTCGACAACACCGGCACCCCGTACTGCTACAACAACTACCTCGACGGCAACGGCTGCAAGCCCGACGCGCGGGCGTACGCGGACCCGCAGGCCGGCGTCTGGGAGATCGAGGTCGAGTCGCGCCGTACGTCGCCGCTGCTCGACAACCCGTACAAGCTGGACGTCGCCGTCCTCGGCGCGGCCTTCGACCCGGAGACCGTGACCGTCCCCGAGGCCAAGGTCGGCACGCCGGTCGCCGCCTCGTGGAAGGTGACGAACAACTTCGCCGCCCTCGACGGCAAGCTGGTCGGCGGCCCGCTCGGCTCGGCCAAGTCGGCCCGTCCGTCCATCGCCGAGGGTGCCACCCAGACCACCACGGTCGAGGTGCCCGAGGGCGCCAAGTCGCTCGACGTGGCCATCGGCAACGTCTCCGACGCCTCCGCGGACCTGGACCTGACGGTCTACGACGCGGCGGGCACGCAGGTCGGCCAGTCCGCCGACGGCGACTCGGAGGAGGCCGTCTCGATCGCCTCCCCGGCCGCCGGGACGTACACCATCGAGGTCGTCGGCTACTCGGTCCCGGCCGGGACCACGGCGTACGACTACCAGGACGTGTTCTTCTCCGCCGCGCTCGGCGCCGTCACGGTCGACGACTCGGCCGCGGTGAAGCTGGGCACGGGTGCCTCGACGAACGTCGCCGCGAGCGTCACCGCCGCCGCGGCCGCTCCGGAGGGCCGTGAGTTCTTCGGCCAGGTCCAGCTGGTGAACGCGCGCGGCACGGTCGCGGGCATCGGCAGCGTGAAGATCGAGAAGGTCACGCCGTAGTCGTTCCTACGGTGATCAGGGCGGGCGTCCCGTTGGGGCGCCCGCCCTTTCTCATGCACAGGGCAGGCCGCGCGACTCCGGCAACGACGCCTGGACCCAGGCCCGTTCGCGGGCGACCTCCTTCGCGCCGACCACCCAGTGGTCGGGCACGGCGTCGCCCTGGAGCACCCCGAACAGCACCGGGTCGCCCTTGTGCAGGCCGTCGGTGAAGGTGTCGTCGACGACGTACGTCAGCTGCTCGGGGCCCTTCATGTCCTGCTTGTAGTAGCGGACCACGTCCACCGTGATCCGCAACTGCACCTGGTCCGTGAGGCGTTCGACCGAGGCGACCTTCCCCTCGACGACCAGCCGGGTGCAGGCCAGGTAGTGCGGGCTGCCGAAGCGGGCGGCATCGGTGTCCAGCTGGGACTTCTGGGAGGTGGCGCTGCCGGCGTCCGCGCTGTCGCCGCCGCCCGTCGCGATCAGCCAGCCGAGCCCGGTGACCACGGAGGCCGCGGCGGCGACCACGAGGGTGCCGAAGGCGAGGCGGGGAGCCCAGTGGCGGACGCGTGAGGGACGGCGTACGGGGGCCGGTCGCGGAGCCGGGGCCGGTTCCTTCGCCAACGTGTCCCCGATGAGGCCGAGTTGCTCGCGCAGCAGGGCGATGTCATCGGTGGCCGCCCGGTGTTCGGCGCGGAAGTCTGCGTCCGCGTCGTCGGGCAGGGGTGCGCCGGTGAGCGCGGCCATCAGCGCGTCGGCATCCCGGTGTTCGGCGGTCATGTCACACCACCTCGTCCTCGTGCAGACGGGCGCGCAGCGCGCGGACCGCCGTGTGCAGCCTGCTTTTGACCGTGCCCTCGGGGACGCCGAGTTCCTGGGCGATGTCCCGGACCGGCAGGTCGGCGTAGAACCGCAGGACGAGGACCTGGCGCTGGGCGTCGGGGAGTTCGTCCAGCCCCTGGGCGACGGCGAGCGAGAGCACGCTGGTGTCCTCGCCGGAGGGATGCTCCAACTGGCGCAGGGAGGCGAGGCGTTCGCCGATGCGCTCCTGCCGGCGTTTGGCGCGGTGCCAGTCCATGGCGAGGTTGGAGGCGACGACGGCCGCCCACGCGGAGACGTCACGCGGCGCCTCGTACCCCTTGGCCGCGCGCTCCAGCAACCGCAGGCGGACCTGCTGCACCCCGTCCGGCAGGTCCGCCTGCGGTACGCCGCCGAGCGCGAGCACGGCTCGCACCCGACGTTCCTGGGCCGCGTCGAGGGGGTCGTCCGGCCCGTCATGGACACCCTCCCCCTGGCCGCGGCGGGCCTTTCTGCGCAGCACGGCTCCCCCTCTCCTCGCCGCGTTTCCTCTATGACGCCGGTGCGGGCGGAAACGTTCGGCCCGATTCCCGGAATTCTTTCTTCACATGATCTTCACTGCCACCATGTGCCCCATGACCCACATCGTGAAGGGGGCCAACACCCCTGTCCCCACCGGTCCTCTGAGGGTTGCCGTCTGCCGCCGCAAGGTGCCGGGGACGCCCGTCGTGGACGTCTCGGCGCTGCTGCTGGACGCGACGGGCAAGGTCCGCGGGGACGCCGACCTCGTCTTCCACAACCAGCCCGCGCATCCGTCGGGCGCGGTACGGCACCTCGGCACCGGGGACGGCGTGGACCAGCTCGCCGAGTGGCTGGAGCTGGACCTGCCCCGGGTGGAGCCGGCGGTGCAGCGGGTGCTGGTCGCCGCGTCCTGCGACGGCGGCACGTTCGGGGCGGTGCCGGGCCTCGCGCTCCAGACCGTCGCGGGGGACGGCACGATCGTCGCGCACTACGACGTGACGGACGCCGCCGGTGAGAGGGCGTTCGTGCTCGGGGAGTTCTACCGGCGCAACGGGGAGTGGAAGTTCCGGGCGGTCGGGCAGGGGTGGGAGTCGGGGCTGGCGGGGCTGGCGACGGACTTCGGGATCGTGGTGGCGGAGGAACCGGTGGCGACCGCTCCGGTGCCTGTGATGCAGGCCGCGGTCGCCAAGACGGCCGCAGCGCCGATCGCCGATGCCGTACCGCCGTCCCCGTACACCCCCGTAGCCGCTCCCACCCCCCTCGGCGCCGACTTCCGGCCGCACACCCAGAGCGGCCGCGGCAACGGCGTCGTCTCCGTCGACGTCCCGCTGCCGCCCGGGCCGGTGATCGTGGAGGCGCGGGTCCGGGGCGACGAGTGGCTGCTCGTCGAGACGCTGAACCGGCGCAACAAGGACGAGGACACCGTCTTCAACACCACCCTGCGCGACTTCCACGGCCGCGCCCTGGTGCAGCCCCCGCGCGACCGCCCGCTGCGGATGAAGGTCAACTACGACGGCGACTGGACGATCAGCGTGCTGCCGCTGTCGGCGGCCCGGCCGCTCGGCACCCGGACACTCGCCGGACGCGGCCCCGACGTCGTCGCCTACACCGGCACCATGGCCGATGTGAAGGTCCGCTTCGACGGCGGCGCCGACCGCGGTGAGTGGTTCGTGCTGAACTGCCACGAGGCCGAGCACTTCGACGACCTCGACGAGCACGAGATGCTGTGCAACGAGACGGGGAAGCTCAAGCAGACCGTCCCGGTCCCCGACGGCCCGCTGCTGCTCGTCATCGAGCACGGCGACGGCAGCTGGGAGCTCACCGCCGAGCCGCTGCCCGTCCGCGATCCCTCGGCCGGGCAGAAGACCGGCGCGTACGAGGGCCGCGGCGACCGGACGGTCACCCTCGTCAACCCGCGCCCCGGCCGTCCCGCCCTGGTCCGGTACGACTTCCCCGGCGCGAAGGCCGACTACAGCCTCGAAGTGCAGCGCGTCGACGAGTACGGCGACGAGACCGAGTGGCTCACCGGCCGCCAGCACGGCACCCGGGGCACGGCCGTGCTGTTCGCCGACGGCCGGGCCGAGCAGGCCGTGCGGGTCAAGTGCGGGGGCGACTGGACGCTGCGGCTGCTGCCCGAGGACCAGGCGCCGCTGCTCACCGGCCCGACCGAGGGCCGGGGCAGCACCGTCCTGCGCTATCAGGGGCCACCCACCCTGATGACGGTGCAGCGGACCTCCCGCGGCAACGACGAGCACCTCAGCGCCTGGTCCCTGAACCACCCCTACGGCAAGTCCACGACCATCGCCGACACGCTCGGCCGCCGGCGCCCCACCCTCGGGCCGGTGTGGGTCGACCCCGGCGGCACCTGCTTCATCACGGTCCGGGCGGCCGAGGACACGAAGTGGCGGCTGGAGCCGGCCCCGCTCAGTGCCGCGCCCGTGCTCGGCGCGCGGACGCCGGGCGGCTGGTATGGAGTCGTACGTCACACCGGGCCCGAGGCCGAGCTGGTGGTCGTCGGAACGGCCATGATCCATGTCTTCGAACTGGACGAAAACCTCTTCCCGCACCGGAAACTCACCGCTTCTTCCGGTCCGTACCGCATATCGAACGCGATCCTCCACGTCCGGTGCCTCGGCGAGTGGACGCTGGAACTGCGGCCCTGACCGGCATGCCGTCCCATCCCTCGGGCAAAGGATTGGACACACCGGCCGGTAAGAGACGCATGATGGAAACGTCCAGGCCACGCACCCGCCACGTAGAAGGAGTCGTCGTGAAGGTAGGAATCGTCGGAGCCACCGGCCAGGTCGGCACGGTCATGCGCAGGATCCTCGTGGAGCGGGAGTTCCCGGTCACCGAGCTGCGTCTGTTCGCCTCGGCCCGCTCGGCGGGGACGGTCCTGGACGGCGTGACGGTGGAGGACGCGGCGACGGCGGACTACACGGGCCTGGACATCGTGCTGTTCTCGGCGGGCGGCGCGACCTCGAAGGCGCTGGCCGAGAAGGTCGCCGCGCAGGGCGCGGTCGTGATCGACAACTCCTCGGCCTGGCGCAAGGACCCCGAGGTGCCCCTCGTCGTCTCCGAGGTGAACCCGCACGCCATCGCGGACCGTCCCAAGGGCATCATCGCCAACCCGAACTGCACCACCATGGCCGCGATGCCGGTCCTGAAGGTGCTGGACGCCGAGGCGGGCCTGACGGCGCTGGTCGCCACCACGTACCAGGCGGTCTCCGGTTCCGGCCTCGCGGGCGTGGCGGAGCTGCACGGCCAGGTCCAGAAGGTCGTCACCGACGCCGACAAGCTGACCCACGACGGCGAGGCGATCGACTTCCCCGACCCGCAGGTCTACAAGCGTCCGATCGCCTTCAACGTGCTGCCCTTCGCCGGCAACCTCGTCGACGACGGCCTCAACGAGACGGACGAGGAGCAGAAGCTCCGCAACGAGTCCCGCAAGATCCTGGAGCTCCCCGAGCTGAAGGTGTCCGGCACCTGCGTGCGCGTCCCGGTCTTCTCCGGCCACTCGCTCCAGCTCAACGCCCGCTTCGCCCGTCCGATCAGCCCGGAGCGCGCGACCGAGCTGCTCGCCGGCGCCCCCGGTGTCGCGCTCTCCGACATCCCCACACCGCTCCAGGCCGCCGGCAAGGACGTCTCCTACGTCGGCCGCATCCGCAGCGACGAGACCGTCGACAACGGCCTCGCCCTGTTCGTCTCGGGCGACAACCTCCGCAAGGGCGCGGCCCTGAACGCGGTGCAGATCGCGGAGCTGGTGGCGGCGGAGCTGAAGGGCTGACGCCTACCCCCTTCTGACCTCGTAGAGGAAGCAGCCGTACTCGACGGCCCGGACGTGGACGAGCGCCACGGCCGGGTCGTCGAACGCGTTCCGGAAGGCGTCGTCGTCGAGGGTGGCGACCAGCTCGCCGCCGAGGATGTGCCCGTCGGCGGAGTAGCGGCGGACGGTCCGGTGGGCGTTGTCGAACGGGTATCCGTCGCCCTCGGGCCCCTGACATTCCTCGGCGTGGATGAAGACGGGCCCCTGCTCGTCGTAGGCCCCCGGCTCGGCGCCCGTCTGTGCGGCCCAGCGCCGCAGCGGGGCGTACGACACCAGGGCGATCCGCTCCCCCGGCGCACTGCGCCGCAGACAGCACCTCAGGGGCGCGCCGCCCTCGTCGTCGGTCACGGGAACCATCTCGCGCCCCGAGTCGTCGGTGGAGCGGAGCTCTTTCAGAGCGGTCGGGGGAACGGGGCGTGCGGTGTAGGTGGTCGTGTGTGCCATGTGCTCCAGCCTCCCGGGTGTCCTCCCCGGTCACCGGCGGGTTCCGGACATCGCGTTTCGTCCGGCTCCCATGGAAGGATGGCGGAACCGCCGAACCTACCCATAACGAGGAGATGACCGCGTGCCTGGCACAAACCTGACTCGCGAAGAGGCTCAGCAGCGAGCCCAGCTGCTCACCGTCGAGTCCTACGAGATCGATCTCGACCTCTCCGGCGCGCAAGAGGGCGGTACCTACAGGTCCGTGACCACGGTGCGCTTCGACGTGGCCGAGAGCGGGGCCGAGTCCTTCATCGACCTGGTGGCCCCGGAGGTCCACGAGGTCACCCTGAACGGCGACGCGCTCGACCCGGCGGAGGTCTTCAAGGACTCCCGCATCGCGCTCCCCGGCCTGCTCCAGGGCCGCAACGTCCTGCGCGTGGCGGCGGACTGCGCCTACACCAACACGGGTGAGGGCCTGCACCGTTTCGTCGACCCGGTCGACCAGCAGGCGTACCTGTACACCCAGTTCGAGGTGCCGGACGCCCGCCGCGTCTTCGCCTCCTTCGAGCAGCCGGACCTGAAGGCCACCTTCCAGTTCACCGTGAAGGCGCCGACCGGCTGGACGGTCATCTCCAACTCCCCGACGCCGGAGCCGAAGGACGACGTCTGGGTCTTCGAGCCGACCCCGCGCATCTCGTCGTACATCACGGCGCTGATCGTCGGCCCGTACCACTCGGTCCACAGCGTCTACGAGAAGGACGGCCAGTCCGTCCCGCTCGGCATCTACTGCCGTCCCTCGCTCGCCGAGTTCCTCGACTCGGACGCGATCTTCGAGGTGACGCGGCAGGGCTTCGACTGGTTCCAGGAGAAGTTCGACTACGCGTACCCCTTCAAGAAGTACGACCAGCTGTTCGTGCCGGAGTTCAACGCGGGCGCGATGGAGAACGCGGGCGCGGTCACCATCCGCGACCAGTACGTGTTCCGCTCGAAGGTCACGGACGCCGCGTACGAGGTCCGTGCCGAGACGATCCTCCATGAGCTGGCCCACATGTGGTTCGGCGACCTGGTCACCATGGAGTGGTGGAACGACCTGTGGCTGAACGAGTCGTTCGCCACGTACACGTCGATCGCCTGTCAGGCGTACGCGCCGGACAGCCGCTGGCCGCACTCCTGGACGACGTTCGCGAACTCGATGAAGACGTGGGCGTACCGGCAGGACCAGCTGCCCTCCACGCACCCGATCATGGCGGAGATCCGTGACCTGGACGACGTCCTGGTCAACTTCGACGGCATCACCTACGCCAAGGGCGCGAGCGTGCTGAAGCAGCTCGTGGCGTACGTCGGCATGGACGAGTTCTTCGCGGGCGTGCAGGCGTACTTCAAGCGGCACGCGTTCGGCAACACGCGGCTGTCGGACCTGCTGGGCGCGCTGGAGGAGACCTCCGGCCGCGACCTGGGCACCTGGTCGCAGAAGTGGCTCCAGACGGCCGGCATCAACATCCTGCGCCCCGAGATCGAGACGGACGAGCACGGCGTCATCACGTCCTTCGCCATCCGCCAGGAGGCCCCGGCCCTCCCGGCGGGCGCGAAGGGCGAGCCGACGCTGCGCCCGCACCGGATCGCGGTCGGCCTGTACGAGCTGGACGAGGACAGCGGCAAGCTGGTCCGCGACGAGCGCGTCGAACTGGACGTCGACGGCGAGCTGACGGCCGTGCCGGAGCTGGTCGGCAAGCGCCGCCCGGCGGTCGTGCTGCTGAACGACGACGACCTGTCGTACGCCAAGGTCCGCCTGGACGAGCAGAGCCTGGCGTTCGTGACGGAGCACCTGGGCGACTTCGAGTCCTCCCTCCCCCGCGCCCTGTGCTGGGCGTCGGCCTGGGACATGACGCGCGACGCGGAACTCGCGACCCGCGACTACCTCTCCCTGGTCCTGTCCGGCATCGGCAAGGAGTCGGACATCGGTGTCGTGCAGTCCCTGCACCGCCAGGTGAAGCTCGCGATCGAGCTGTACGCCGACCCGGCGGCCCGCGAGGCGCTGCTGACCCGCTGGACCGACGCCACGCTGGCGCACCTGCGGTCGGCGACCGCGGGCAGCGACCACCAGCTGGCGTGGGCGCGCGCGTTCGCGGCGACGGCCCGTACGCCGGAGCAGCTGGACCTCCTGGAGGCCCTGCTGGACGGTTCGCAGACGATCGAGGGCCTGGCCGTCGACACCGAGCTGCGCTGGGCGTTCGTGGAGCGCCTCGCGGCGGTCGGCCGCTTCGACGAGGCCGAGATCGCCGGCGAGTACGAGCGGGACAAGACCGCGGCCGGCGAGCGCCACGCGGCGACCGCCCGCGCGGCCCGTCCGACGGCGGAGGCGAAGGCGGAGGCCTGGGCGCAGGTCGTGGAGTCCGACAAGCTCCCGAACGCGGTCCAGGAAGCGGTGATCGGCGGCTTCGTCCAGACCGGCCAGCGCGAGCTGCTCGCCCCGTACACCGACAAGTACTTCGAGGTGGTCAAGGGCATCTGGGACACCCGCTCCCACGAGATCGCCCAGCAGATCGCGGTCGGCCTCTACCCGTCGATCCAGGTCTCCGAGGAGACCCTGGCCAAGACGGACGCCTGGCTGACCTCGGCCGAACCGAACGCGGCCCTGCGCCGCCTGGTCTCGGAATCCCGCTCGGGCGTGGAGCGGGCTCTCAAGGCCCAGGCGGCGGACGCGGCGGCCGCGGAGTAGTAGGCGGTACGTGGACGGGGGGCGCTCGGAGTGGTTCCGGGCGCCCCCCTTGTCGTAGGGCGCCAGGGGCGGGGCGCCGGGTCGTATTGCGGGTGCGGGCCGGTGGGGGCTGGTCGCGCAGTTCCCCGCGCCCCTTGGTCGCTCATGTGGACCTACTCAGCTGCGGGCAGTCGTGCCGCTGGGGCGGCACGGGTGGGCGCAGCGGCACCCCGCCGGCGCGGGCAAGCGAAAACGCCCCGCCCTCAGCCCCCACCCCGCCGCACCCTCACCCCACTCCCGCAGCAACCCCCTCCAACGCCGCCAGCACCCGCCCCACCACGACCCCCGCCTCACTACCCCTCCGCACCGCCGCCACCACATGCCGCACCGGCCGGTCCGCCCCCAGCTCCCGCATCACCACCCCACCCCTCCCCACCGCGGCCATCCGCGGCACCAGCGCCACCCCCATGCCCGCCTCCACCATCGCCAGGATCGCCGTCCACCCCGCCGCCGAGTGCCCCTGCCGAGGCGTGAACCCGGCCGCCTCGCACGCCCCGCGGGTGATGTCCGACCACGGCCCGCTCCCCCCGAAGATCCACGGCTCCCCGGCCAGGTCGGCCAACCGCAGCCCCGCCACACCCGCCAGCTCGTGCCCCCGCGGCAGTGCCACATCCAGCGGGTCCGCCAGCAGCTCCACCCGCGTGAACCGCCCGTCCCCCACCACCGGCGCCTGCGCGGCCAGCGACAGCGCGAGGTCGACCTCCCCGGCGGCCAGCAGCTCGTACGCCTCCCCCGCCTCCGCCTCCCGCACCCGCACGCTCACCCCGGGAGCCGAATCCCGCAGCGCCCGCACGGCTGGTACGACCAGCGCGGGCACCGCGGTCGAGAAGGCGCCGACCCGCACCTCCCCCACCTCGCCCCGCAGATGCGCCGCCAACTCCGCGTCCGCGCGCTCCAGTTGCTCGAACACCGCCTCGGCATGCCGCAGCACGAGCAGCGCCGCGTCCGTGAGCCGCACCCGCCGCCCCTGCGCCTCCAGGAGCGGCACTCCCACCTGCTTCGCCAGATTGGTCAGCTGCTGCGACACCGCCGACGGCGTCATCCGCAGCGCCTCGGCCGTCGCGGTCACGGTGCCCTGCTCCCGCAGGGTCCGCAGGATGCGCAGTTTCCGGATGTCCCACTCGACCATGGGGGCAACCTACGCAAGCTACGAGACGGCCCCCCACATCACCCCGCCGAGGATCAGCGCCATGCACAGCACCTGCACCGGCCCGACCGTCTCCTCGAGCACCGCCCAGGACAGCAGGGCCACGCACACCGGCTGAAGGTAGTAGACGATCCCGGCACGGGCCGCGCCGACCAGGGCGATCGCCTTGTTCCAGGCGAAGAAGGCGACGGCCGAGGAGGCCACCCCGACGTACAACAGCGGCAGCACCGTCGCGGTCGTCGGGGTGAAGCCTCCCTGGACCGCCAGACTCACGCCCTGCGCGGGCAGCAGCAGCCCGGCGCCGACGAGGAACGTGGTGAAGAGGAAGGCCGCACCCCCGAGTTCGGCGGGGCGGCGCCGCAGCAGCGCGCTGTACCCGGCGAAGCAGCAAGCCGCGCCGATCATCCACAGGTCCCCGGCCGCGAACCCCGCGCCTCCGCCCATCAGCAGCAGCACCCCCGCGCAGGCCACGAGCAGCCCGGCGCCCCTGCGTCGCCCCAGCCGTACGCCCGACGCCCGCTCGAACACCGCCATCAGCACCGGCGACGCGGCCATGATCATGCCCATGGTGGCGGCGGGGGTGGTCACCCCGGCCTGGTTCACCAAGGTGTTGTAGACGGTGACGCCGAGGAACGAGGCGAGGACGACGAAGCCGAGGTGCCGACGGATCGCCGCCCGCTGCCGCCAGGCCTGCCGCGCCCCGAACGGGGCGACCGCCACGAGCGCGACGACCCAGCGCCAGAAGGCCTGCTGAACGGGCGGCACGCTGTCGTGCAGCGCACGGGAGGTGACGAAGCTGCCCGACCAGACGACGGTCGCGAGGGCGGCGCAAGCGACCCCGAGGGCGGCGGTCCGCGCGGCCCTCGGGGTCGGGGTGGTACGGGTGGGGGTCCTTTCGAGGACGTCGGTCACGTGGGTCCTTCCCCTGCTCGGTGATCTCGGTTGATCTACCGTCGCAGCGCCGGACCTGTCACGTCCATCGAATCTTTCCGAGCGTTCTTTTCAGGGAAACTGAACGATCGGATCGGGGCGTCCGCCGGGGTCCGCTGCCGGAGCTGGCCGGCCACCGTCGCCCCGAACGCCAGCGCCATGCCCGCCAGCTGGACCGGCGTCAGCGCCTGTCCGAGCGCCGCCCAGCCGACGACCGCCGCGGTCAGCGGGGAGAGCGGGCCGAGGAAGGTGACCTGGGTGGCGGTGAGGCGGCCGATGCCGCGGAACCACAGCCAGTAGGCGACGGCCGTGTTGGCGAGCGCGAGGTAGAGGTAGCCGCCGATCGCCGGCCCGTCCAGCGCCGGCGGGGCGCCCTCGGCCAGGAAGGCGAGCGGCGCGATGAGCAGCCCGCCCGCGGTCAGCTGCCAGGCGGTGAGGGCGAGCGGGCCGACGCCGTCGGGGCGGCCCCAGCGCTTGGTCAGCACGGTGCCGGTGGACATGGAGGCGGCGGAGGCGAGCGCCGCCAGAACGCCGACGGCGTCGAGGGCCCCGGCCGCCTTCAGGACGACGAGACTGACGCCGAACGCCGCCACGACCCCGGTCAGCACGCTCCGGGCCGTGGGCCGCTGCCCCAGCAGCACCGCCGAGAGCCCCACCACGAACAGCGGCCCGACCGACCCGACGACCGCCGCCATCCCGCCGGGCAGCCGGTACGCCGACAGGAACAGCAGCGGGAAGAAGGCGCCGATGTTCAGCGCGCCGAGCACCGCGACCTTCCCCCACCAGATGCCGCGCGGCAGCACCCGGGCGAGGGCGAGCAGGACCAGACCGGCGGGCAGGGCCCGCATGAGGCCGGTGAACAGGGGGCGGTCGGCCGGGAGGAACTCCGTGGTGACGGCGTAGGTGGTGCCCCAGGAGACGGGGGCGAGGGCGGTGAGCAGGACGGTCGCGGCGCGGTTCACGACGACACCCCTTCCGAAGGATCACTTGGTAGTAATTAGCTTAGCGCTAAGCTACTTACTGTCAACCCACTTTCTTGCGGGCGACCGGAACGGGGCGGATACTCTCCGCATGAGTGCATCGCGCAAGGACCCCGTCGACGCGATCGTCGACCAGTGGGCGGCCGTACGGCCCGACCTGGACACCAAGGCGATGGAGGTCTTCGGACGGATCTTCCGCCTCTCCCGCGCCATGGGCGACCGCATGGAACGGGCGTACGCCCCCTATGGGATCGCTCGCGGCGAGTTCGACGTCCTGGCCACCCTGCGCCGGTCCGGCGAGCCCTACACCCTCTCCCCGCGCCAGCTCTCCGGCACGCTGATGCTCACCACCGGCGGCATGACCGGCCGCCTCGACAAGCTGGAACGCGCGGGCCTGATCCGCCGCTCCCCCGACCCCCACGACCGCCGCGGCCTCCAAGTGACCCTGACGGAGAAGGGGTTGACCACCGTCGACGAGGCGGTCGGCGCCGGCCTGGCCGCCGAGACGACGGCCCTGTCCGCCCTGAACGCCGAACAGGCCGACCAACTGGCCGACCTGTTGCGTGAGTTGCTGGCTGGTACGGAGGAGACAGGCCGTTAGGGCCGGTCAGTCACCGAGGTGGGCGATGAGGGCCGCCTCGATCTGCGCCGGGTTCGCCGAGTCCGCCGCCCAGGCCACGTATCCGTCGGGGCGTACCAGCACGGTCATGCGGCGGTCGCTCGTCCAGTGGGCCACCGTCAGCCGGTCCTTGCGGGCGCCTTGGTCGTCGTACGCCTCCGGGGTGATCAGTACGAACCGGCCGCCGCGCAGGGCCTCGTAGAGGCGGCCGCCGGTCAGGGCGACGTCGGGGACGCGGGTGCCGGTGAGGCGGTGGGCGCCCCGGGGGGCGGGGTAGCGGTAGCCGATGCCGGAGACCTGGCCCAGGGCCTTGCGCTGCACCGGCCGGGCCACGTTGACGAACGCCGACACCAGACCCCGCAGCACACGCACCGCCGGGTTCTGCGCGCGGGCCAGCCGGACCAGGCCGCCGCTACTGCGCAGCACCGCCTTGCCCACCGGGTGCCGCTCGGCCTCGTAGGTGTCGAGGAGCCCCTCGGGGGCCCGGCCCTGGACGGCCGCGGCCAGCTTCCAGCCGAGGTTGGCCGCGTCCTGGAGACCGGTGTTCATGCCCTGGCCGCCGGCCGGGGAGTGGACGTGCGCGGCGTCCCCGGCGAGGAAGACCCGGCCGACCCGGTACCGCGGCGCCTGGCGCTCGTCGCTGTGGAACCGGGAGAGCCAGCGGGCGTCGTGCATGCCGTAGTCGGTGCCCAGCGCACGGCGCGTGACCTCCTTGATCTCGTCCAGGTCGAGCGGGGCGTCGTCGGGGACCTCGTGGCGGCGGTTCCAGCCCATCACCCGGTACCAGCCGTCACCGAAGGAGGCGATCATCGCGAAGGCGTCGTCCGCACCGTTGACCGTGAGGACATCCTCGGGCTTCTCGGCGAGCCGGACGTCGGCGAGGAAGAGGGACTTGATGACGGCGACGCCGGGGAAGTCCACGCCGATCGCGCGGCGCACGGCGCTGTGGTGGCCGTCGGTGCCGACGACGTACTCCGCGCGGAGCGTGACGGTCACCCCGTCGGGGCCGCGTACGTCGAGGTCGACCCCGGCGTCGTCCTGCCGCAGCCCGACGACCTCGCTCTCGTACCGGAACTCCACCCCGGCCTCCCGCGCCCGCCGCTCCAGCAGCCGCTCGACCTCGTACTGCGGGGTGATGAGCAGGAACGGGAAGCGGGACTCCAGGGTCCCGAGGTCGAGCGACAGCCGGCGGAAGAGACGCAGGCCGGTGATGGTGTCGCCGGTGGCCAGCAGGTCGTCGGCGAGGCCGCGGGCGTCGAGCTGCTCCAGGGTGCGGGCGTGGACGCCGAAGGCCCGGGAGAGGTTGCTGATCCGGTGCGGGCGCTTCTCGACGAGGGTGACCGGGACGCCGGCGGCGGCGAGGTCACCGGCGAGGAGCAGGCCGGTGGGGCCGGAGCCGACGACGATCACGGGGTGCGTGGTGCTGTCGGTGCCGATGTCGGTGCCTGTTCCGGTGCCGGTGCCGTTCATGAGGGGCCTCCTATATGCCAACACTCGTAGGCCAACGTTTGTTTGCCAACGCTTGTTGACGAGAGTAGGACCGGGCGCGGCGCGAAGTCAACAGCTGTTGGCAAAATCGACCAACGGTTGTTGGCAAACGAATGTTGGCCTACGCTCGTGGGCATGACCGGCACCACGACCTCCACCTCCCGCTCCCGCCCCCGCCGCTCCGACGCGACCCGTGACGCGATCCTCGTCGCGGCCCGGGAGCGGTTCGCCACCGACGGGTACGAGCGGGCCACCATCCGCGCCATCGCCAAGGACGCGAACATCGATCCGTCGATGGTGATGCGCTACTACGGCAACAAGGAGGGCCTGTTCGCGGCGGCCGTCGCCGTGGACCTGCAGCTGCCGGACATCGGCGGACTGTCCCCGCAGGACGTCGGCGCGGTCCTGGTGCGGCACTTCCTCGACATGTGGGAGGGCGACGAGGTGCTCACCGCCCTGCTCCGGGTCGGCGCCACGAATCAGGCCGGGGCCGAGCGCATGCAGGGCATCTTCCGGGACCAGTTGCTGCCGGTGGCCCGGCAGGTGTGCCCCGATCCGGAGCAGATCCCGGTGCGGGCCGCGCTCACGGCGTCGCAGCTGCTCGGGCTGGCGCTCACCCGGTACGTGCTGCGGATCCCGCCGGCGGTGGCGCTGCACCCCGAGGAGATCGTGGCGTGGCTGGGGCCGACGGTGCAGCGGTACCTCACGGCGCCGAGCCCCTGAGAAGACGGGCCGGGAAGCCCGGGGAGACGGGCCCGGGAACACGGCCCCGGGAACACACCGAGGGCGCCGGCCTGACCCCGTACGGCGGATGCGCGTACGCGGGACAGGGCCGGCGCCCTCGTGAAACCTGCGGTGACCTGTGGAGCCGTACCCTCGGCCCCTCAGTCCCTCACCGGGTCAGGCGTTGGCCTTGGCCTTCGCCTTGCTCTTGGGCGAGCTCACCCGGTGGTCCGCGTGCGACTTGTCCAGGACCAGCACCAGGCCCGCGATGACCCCGAAGATCACGAGCGGGGCCGCGACGAAGAGCCCCAGCGTCTCGATGACGCTCAGGCCGGACCCGGGGTCGTCACCGTCGTCCCGGGTGAGCGCGAGCGCGGGAGACGTCATGAGCAGCATCATCAGCGTCGTACCGGCAGCCAGGGCACCGGCGCGCAGGGCGTTCTTCTTGTCCACGGTGCCAAAGTATCTAACGCCGGTTGAGCCCGCGCGCCCGGGGGTGCGTATGAGGCGGCCACGCCCCGGTCTCAGCCCCCGCTCCCCTTCTCCCGCAGCACCTCCACCAACGCGTACAGCCGGGGCTCCCCCGCCAGCTCCTCCAGCGTCACCGCCCTCCCTTCCGCGTCCGCGATCGGCAGCCGCCAGTTCGGGTACTGGTCCCAGGTGCCCGGCAGGTTCTGCGGCCGCCGGTCCCCGACCGCGTCCGGCAGCCAGACGCCGACCAGCCGAGCGGGCGTGCGCAGCAGGAACCGGTGCACGGCCTGCACCTCGGCCTCCTCGGTGGAGGTCCCGCGCCCGCCTCCCGCAGCGTGCAGCAGCCCCAGCCGTGCCAGCACCTCCAGCCACTCCCCGGTGTCGGCGGCGGCCTCGGCCCGTTCCTCGGCCAGCCCGCGCGTCAGCAGCCCCAGCCGGTGCCGGAGTTCGACGTGTTCACCGGTGAGCCGGGCGGCGGTGGACGGCAGGTCGTGGGTGGTGGCGGTGGCCAGGCAGTCCGCGCGCCAGCGTTCCGGTGGCAGGGGCCGGCCGTCGCCCTCCCAGTCCCGCTCGAACCAGAGCACCGACGTGCCGAGCACCCCTCGCTCACGCAGCGTCTCGCGCACCCCGGGCTCCACGGTCCCCAGGTCCTCGCCGATGACCATCGCCCCGGCCCGTGAGGCCTCCAGCACCAGGATCGCGAGCATGGCCTCGGCGTCGTAGCGGACGTAGGTGCCCTCGGTCGGCGGCAGTCCCTGCGGGA
The DNA here is from genome assembly GCF_042668605.1 of Streptomyces sp. NPDC057280. NCBI lineage: Bacteria > Bacillati > Actinomycetota > Actinomycetes > Kitasatosporales > Streptomycetaceae > Streptomyces > Streptomyces sp. NPDC057280. Next base: position 438,721 of record NZ_JBHUYR010000002.1, on the reverse strand, counting down.
CCCACCACAGCCGGAACAGGCCCATCACGTGGTCGATGCGCAACGCGCCGGCATAGCGGAACAGGGCGCGCAGCAGACGGCGGTAGGGCGCGTAGCCGGACTCGGCGAGGCGGTCGGGGCGCCAGGGCGGCAGCCCCCAGTCCTGGCCGCGCGCGTTGAAGGCGTCCGGCGGCGCGCCGACCGACATCCCGGCGGCGAAGTACTCCTGCTGCGCCCAGGTGTCGGCGCCCTGCGGGTGCACGCCGACGGCGAGGTCGTGGACGACACCGACGCCCATCCCGGCGTCGCGGGCGGCACGCTGGGCGGCGGCGAGCTGGGCGTCGGTGAGCCAGGCGAGCCAGGACCAGAAGTCGACGCGGTCCATCAACTCGGCGCGGGCGCGGGCGGTTTCCCGGGACCGGGGGTCGCGCAGCGCGGCCGGCCAGCGGCTCCAGTCCGAGCCGTGCACCTCCGCGAGCGCGCACCAGGTGGCGTGATCCTCGAGGGCCTCGCCCTCCTGGGCGAGGAAGTCGGCGTAGGCGGCGCGCCGGCCGGGGCCGAGGGGGACTTCGTGGACGAGTTCGAGCGCCTCGCGCTTGAGCTCCCACACCGCGTCCCGGTCGATCAACGCCCCTTTCTCCAGCACCGCTTCCCGCAGGTGCGCGGCCCGTTCCGTCAGCGCGCGGACGCGGTCGCGGTCGGGGACGTACGGGTACTCGTCGATGTCCTCGACGCGCAGATGCACCGGGTCGGGGAAGCGGCGGGAGGAGGGACGGTAGGGCGAGGGGTCGGTGGGGGCGCCGGGAACGGCCGCGTGCAACGGGTTGACCTGCACGAATCCGGCGCCGAGCGCGCGTCCGGCCCAGGCGGTGAGTTCGCCGAGGTCGCCGAGGTCGCCCATGCCCCAGGAGCGGCGGGAGAGCAGGGAGTAGAGCTGGACGAGCAGTCCGTAGGAGCGTCCGGTGGGGGTGGGGAGCCGGGCGGGGGCGACGACCAGATGGGCCTCGGCGACCCGGCCGTCCGGCGCGGTGGCGGTCAACCGGTGGACTCCGGGCGGGAGTTGGTCGACGGCGGAGCGGGTCTCGCCCTGCTCGGTGGTGATGCGCAGCCGGGTGCCGTCGGGGAGGGCGTCGAGGGCGGCGGACGGGGTGCCGCTCCAGCACACGACCGTCGGCGGCAGCAGCCGGGCGCGCAGCTCGCGTTCGCGGGCGGCCAGCGCCGCCGCGGGGTCGGCGGTGTCGACGCCGAGGGCGGTGAGGGTGCGGGTGACGGCGGCGGCCGAGGCGGCGACGGTGCGGTCGGGGGCGGGACTGTAGGAGGTGGCGACGCCGTGCAGCCCGGCAAGCCGGGAGAGGTCCTCGGACGGGGGCTCGGCAGCGGTCATCTACAGCTCCGCATCGGCATAGGACTCGCTGGTCAACGGGGCGGCGTCGGCCAGCGGCGGCTCGCTGGTCAGGGGCTCGGCGTCGGGCAGGGGCGGTTCGCTGGTCAGCGGGGTCTCGGCGCAGGCGCCCTCGGCGCTGAAGACGCAGTCGTGCGCGCCGAGGAACGCCTCGGGTTTGGAGAGGGGGTGTGCCGGTGCGGCCACGGGGGCCTCCTTGTGGGGAGTGTCCTGTACGACGTGCGGATACCGCAGCCCTACCCAGCGGAAGCGACGACAGACGTGCGGAGGCGAACAACGCGGCTCTCGTCACATTCTGTCCGTTCCGAGGAGCCCCGCAAGATCACTTCACCTCGCCCGTCTTCACTATTCACTCAGTACATGTATCGAGTGCATAATGATCGCCATGAGCACCCGCCACATCCTGCTGGGGCTGCTCGCCTCGGGGTCGAGCCATGGCTACGACCTGAAGCGGCGCCACGACGAACGTTTCCCGCAGGCCCGTCCACTGGCCTACGGGCAGGTCTACACGACCCTGCAGCGCCTGGTCCGCGACGGTCTCGCCGAGGTCGACGCCACCGAGTCCGACGGCGGCCCGGAGCGTACGACGTACCGTGCGACGGCCGACGGGGAGCGGGAACTCGCCCGGTGGGCCGCGGAGATCGCCCCGCCGGCGCCCTTCGTCACCAACGAGATCTTCGCCAAGGTCGTCGTCTCGATCCTCTCCGACGGCGACCCGGACGCCTATCTGCGCGCCCAACGCGCCGCCCACATGGGCCGGATGCGGGAGCTCACCCAGGTCAAGACCGCCAAGGACGCCGATCTCGCGACCGTCCTCTCGGCGGACTACGCCCTCAACCACCTTGACGCCGACCTCCGTTGGATGACCACGACGGCGGCCCGGCTGACCACTCTGACCGCGGAGGTCGACACAGCATGAGCACCACAGTGCCGCTCCTGGCGGCGCGTGACCTCGTGAAGGCGCACGGCCCGACCGAGGCCCTGCGCGGCGCCTCGCTCGACCTGCGGGCCGGCGAGATCCTGGCCGTCACCGGCGCCAGCGGCAGCGGGAAGTCGACGCTGCTGCACTGTCTCGCGGGCATCGTCCGCCCGGACGAGGGCACGGTGAGCTACGCCGGGGAGCGGCTCCACACCCTGCCGGAGAAGCGGCTGAGCGAGCTGCGGCGCACGGAGTTCGGGGTGGTGTTCCAGTTCGGGCAGCTCATCCCCGAGCTGACGGCGCTCGACAACGTGGCCCTGCCGCTGATGCTGGCGGGCGCGGCCCGCAAGGACGCCCAGGCCCGGGCCCGGGAGTGGCTGGAGCGGTTCGGCGTGCTGGGGCAGGAGGCGTTGCGGCCGGGCGAGATGAGCGGTGGCCAGGCCCAGCGGACCGCGCTGGCCCGGGCCCTGGTCACCGGCCCGAAGGTGGTCTTCGCGGACGAGCCGACAGGGGCGCTGGACTCGCTGGCGGGCGAGCAGGTGATGACGGCCCTGGTGCACACGGCCCGCGAGGCGGGCACCGCGGTCCTGCTGATCACCCATGACGCCCAGGTGGCGGCGTACGCGGACCGCGAGGTACGGCTGAGCGACGGCACGGTGGTTGCGCAGGAGGTGTCGGCGTGACCACATGGACGCGACTGAGCGCCGATCTGCGCCTCGCCTGGCTGCTCACCCGGGGCTCGGACCGCCGGGAGGGGTGGCGGGTCCTGCTCATCGCCGTCGGGGCGGCACTGGCGACCGGCCTGGGGCTGGTGATCGCCGCCCTCGTGCCGCTGGAGGGGCAGCTCACCGTGCCGGTCGGCGGCGGGCTGCTCGACCAGCCCGGTACCCGGGTCGGCGTGATCGCCGCACTGCTGCTGCTGTTCATACCGGTGCTCGGGTTCGTGGGCCAGTGCGCCCGCATCGGCGCCGTGCACCGCGACCGGCGGCTGGCCGCGCTGCGGCTCGCGGGGGCCACCCCCGCGCAGACGCGGCGGATCGCCGCGCTGGAGTCGGGGCTGGCCTGTCTGCTGGCGGCGGCGGTGACCACGGTGTTCTGCGTGCCGGCCCTGCTCCGGATCTGGCGGCACCCCGACCCGGCGGCCTGGGCGGGCATCGCGGTGGTGGCGCTCGGGGTGCCGGTGCTGGGCGCGGCGGTGAGCGCGCTGGCGCTGCGCCGGCTGATCGCCTCGCCACTGGGCTGGGTACGGCGGGTGCGGCCGGCCCGGGGTCCGGGACGGCTGTTCCGGGCGGCGACCGCGCTGCTCGTGCTCCTCGCGGTGTATGTGGCGGCCGCGCCTGTCTTCGGCAACCCGCTCCCGTTCACGCTGGGCCCGGTCACGATCTTCGCGATGTGTCTGCTGGTCGGGGCGGTGGCCGTGTGGCTGACCGGCGCCTCGGCCCGGCAACTCGGCGAGGGCCTGGCCGCCCGCGCCAAGAGCCCGGCGGTGCTGATCGCGGCGGAACGGCTGCGCGACGACCCGTGGGCGGCGGCCCGTACCCATGCCGCGGTGCTGCTGGTGACGGTCGTCGGCTCGGGGTTCCTGGGGGTACGGCAGGTGATGCTGTCGGTCCTGCACGAGCGGGGGAGCCACTACGCGGAGGGGATCGGCTTCTACGAGAACGGTCTGAACCTCACGGGCCTCGCCGTTCTCGTCGCCCTCGCCCTGGTGCTCACCGCGCTCGCCGTCGGCACCGCCGAGTCCGTCGCCAGCCGGCGCCGGGGCCTGGCCGCGCAGACCGCGAGCGGAGTGCCGTACTCGGTGCTGGCGAAGGCCACCCTGCTGGAGACCGCGATCCCGCTGGCCCCCGCCACCGTGGTGGCCGGGCTCGGCGGGATGACGATCGGGATCTGGTACGCCTCGTCCGCCTCCGAGCACGGGGCGCCGGAGGTGCCGTACATGGCGCTGTTCGTCCCGGTGGCCGTGTACGCGGCGAGCCTGCTGGCCGCCGCGACCTCGCTGCCGCTGCTGCGCCGCTCACTGCGTCCGGCGGAGCTGCGGTACACGTGAGACGGGCGTGATCACCGCCTCGTAGGCGCACACGACTGTTGTCCCGGGGGCACGGGGGACCCCCGGGACAGCACACCCACGGGACAACACGAAGGCCCGGATCGTCGTCAGGCGGAGATGCCGTCGATCCGGGCCAGGGCGTCGTCCGCGCCGTACGGCTGCAGGTACGGCAGCCAGCGCGGGTCCCTGTGCCCGGTGCCGATGATGCGCCAGGCCAGGCCGGTGGGCGGAGCGGGTTTGTGGCGCAGCCGCCAGCCGATCTCGAACAGGTGTCGGTCGGCCTTCACGTGGTTGCAGCGGCGGCACGAGGCCACCACGTTGTCCCAGACGTGCTTGCCCCCGCGGCTGCGCGGGATGACGTGGTCGACGCTGGTTGCGACGCCACCGCAGTACATGCACCGGCCTCCGTCCCGCGCGAAGAGCGCACGACGGGTAAGAGGAACGGGCCCCCGATAGGGAACCCGGACGAATCGCTTGAGCCGGACCACGCTTGGTGCGGGGACTGTGACGGTTGCGCTGTGCATGAAGGCGCCGGACTCCTCGAGGCACACGGCCTTGTTTTCGAGCACGAGGATGAGCGCGCGGCGGAGCGGTACGACGCCCAGTGGCTCGTACGACGCGTTGAGGACCAGGACATGCGGCACGGATGCCTCCTTGGGCGTCGGCGGCGCGTGGCTCGCGCCGGGACGATCTGTAGTCAGTCTCCCCTCATGCCTGGTGGAAGCGCCACCATCTCCCGGTAACGGGCTGGGAGTGTTTTCGACCACACCTGCGACCACTGCTTTCTTCATCCCCAGGTGAGCACGGTCTCTCCCTCGAACATTGCAACGATCCCCACACGATGCACCGTTAGTGTGGTGGGTCTGCCGCCCGGTGACCTTTCCGTGACCTTGACCATCCGCCGGGCGTCGGACGCTGCACCTGGAGGTACCTGCCGTGTCCTTGCCCGCCGTCCTACTGGCCGCGACCGCGACCCCGTCGCCCTCTCCGTCGGAGAGCGGGGCCGCGACCGTCCCCTCGCTCCAGGACGCCCAGGAGAGCGCGACGAACGCAGCGAGCTGGGTCGAGCAGAACTGGTCGACCTGGCTGGCGATCGGTCTGCGCGTGCTGCTGATCCTGGTGATAGCGGCGGTGCTGAGAGTGGTGGTGCGGCGGGCGATCACCAAGCTGATAGACCGCATGAACCGCACGGTCCAGGCGGTCGACGGCACGAGCCTCGGCGGTCTGCTGGTGAACGTCGAGCGCCGCCGTCAGCGCTCGCAGGCGATCGGCTCGGTGCTGCGTTCGGTGGCCAGCTTCCTGATCATGGGCACGGCCGCGCTGATGATCCTCTCCACCTTCGCGATCAATCTCGCCCCGCTGCTGGCCTCCGCCGGTGTCGCGGGCGTCGCCATCGGTTTCGGCGCCCGCAACCTGGTCACGGACTTCCTCTCCGGCGTCTTCATGATCCTGGAGGACCAGTACGGCGTCGGCGACACCATCGACGCGGGCGTGGCCGCCGGAGAGGTCATCGAGGTCGGCCTGCGCGTGACGAAGCTGCGCGGCGACAACGGCGAGATCTGGTACGTCCGCAACGGCGAGGTCAAGCGCATCGGCAACCTCTCCCAGGGCTGGGCCACGGCCGGCGTCGACGTCACCCTCCGCGCGTCCGAGGACCTGGACAAGGTGAAGGCGACGATCGACGGGGTCGCCGAGCGGATGAGCAAGGAGGAGCCCTGGAACGAGCTCCTGTGGGGCCCGATCGAGGTCCTGGGCCTGGACAGCGTCCTGCTCGACTCGATGGTCGTGCGGGTCTCCGCGAAGACGATGCCGGGCAAGGCCCTGACGGTGGAACGCGAACTGCGCTGGCGCCTCAAGCACGCCTTCGACGCGGCGGACATCGACATCGTCGGCGGCCCGGCCGTGGCGGCGGACCCCGAGCCGGCCCCCGACCCGACGGCGGCCGTGGCGGCCCCCTCGGTCTACTCCAACACCTCGTCCCCCCAGGCCGAGGCGGCCACCCCGCTGGCCCCGCCGAGCGTGCCGAAGTAGCAGCCGTACGAGGAGGGCGGCACCCGGCGTGATCCCGGGCGCCGCCCTTCCGTCATCCCGCGGCCGTCCCCCTCAGCTCCAGCGCCCGCGCCACCTGGCACATCGCGACGTACGACGTGCCCTTGCGCAGGCCGGCCGCGCCGAGGTGGTGCTCGCCCTCGCGGAGGTCGACGCGGACCGTTGCGGCGGCCGCGCCGAAGGACAGGGAGCCGTGCACCGAGTGGTCCGCGCGGCGGCCCGGGCGCCACAGGAAGCGCACCTCCTCCTGACCCTCGCCGGCGATGAGGAAGGCCCGGTCGGAGGAGGCCAGCCGGTCGCGTATGCGCTGCTGCCAGCCGTCGGAGACGTCCGCCGGGCGCAGCAGGTGCGTCTGCCGGTCGTCCAGGACGTGCGCGGAGAACGCGAGTCCGGCCGTCCGCGACCGGTGCCGGAGCCACGCCCACACCAGCGCCGCCCAGAGCAGACTGAGCGTGCCCCAGGTGAGCACCGCGGTCGCCAGTTGTCGCCCCAGGTTGCTCCAGGGAACCCGGCGTCGACGAGCCCGGTCGTCAACTGGACGGCCATCAGCGGCGACTGGACGGCCACGGTCGCCCGCCAGCACGCCAGGAGCAGCTTCATGAGATGTTTCCGCAGGCCAGGGCGTACGCCTCGGTCACCCACCGCTCCTCGTTGCCGTGCTCGGCGGGGTCCACGCCGCACTGCAGCGAGGCGCCGCTGCTGCCGTACCAGGTGCTGACGCTGCCGTACACCGGCGTCGCGGTGCCGCAGTCCGCCGTGAAGGTCGCCTCGACGGCCCGCACGCCCCAGGCGGACACGAAACGGCCCGAGTTTCCCAGGAAATCGGCGACGTCGGGGCGTTCCACGGTCGCGGACGACCGGCCGGGCCGGGCCACCTCGAAGGCGTCTCCGAGGCGCTTGTCGAGGGACGCGAAGATCCGCTCGACCGACGGTCCGGCCCCGCTCGTCTCGACCCGCGGCACCAGTTCCCGCACCCGGATCGGCGACAGCCGCACCTCCCCGGCGTCCTTGCGGACCGTGACGACCCGGGACACCGCGATGAGGGTCCGTTCCTCACTCACCCGCCCCCACCGGATCGCCCCCGTGCAAGCCGGCGCCGGCGTCGGCCGGGTCACCCGCGTCGCCGCCTTCGTGTCGTCCCCGCCGACCCGGCACCCGGACACACCGCCCGCCACCGCGCACGCCAGCACCACCACCGGCACGGCACGTCGCACCGCATTCCTCACGCCCCACCCCCACCGCGCCCCGAACCCACGTTCGCAGCCGATCGATGAAAAGCCGGAAAGCTGTGAAGAAGCACGTCCCTACCTGCGAAAAGGCGTGATCGTGATGAACTCGTTGCGCCCCCGGTACCGGATTCGCAGGTAACGACTCCGTTTCCCGCGAGGACGGTTTCCTTCACCCCCTTGACTCCCTCACGGTCCAGACCTATGTTCCCTGCATCCAACAGGAAACTTTCCTAACAGTCACGGTCCGTAGAGTCTGCTGCGGAACACTCCCGGGAGAGGGGCACACATGGCCGGCACCCCGCGCACACTCCGCGCCATGAACGACCGTGCCGCCCTCGACCTCCTTCTGGAGCACGGGCAGCTGTCCCGCACCCGCATCGGCAAGCTCACCGGCCTGTCCAAGCCGACCGCCTCCCAGCTCCTGGCCCGCCTCGAAGCGGCGGGCCTGGTGCTCGCCGGCGGCACCACCGAGGGACGTCCCGGCCCCAACGCCCAGTTGTACGAGGTGAATCCGGCCGCCGGGTACGCCGCCGGCCTCGACGTCACCCCCGAACGCATCCTCGCCGCCGTCGCCGACATCACCGGCCGCACGATCGGCTCGTACGAACTGCCCACCCCGGGCAGAAGGACCGGCACCCCGGTCGTCCAGCAGGTCACCGACGCCCTCGACGGCGCCCTGAAGGCGGCCGCACTGGTCCGCGCCGACGTCCACCGGCTCGTCATCGGCACCCCCGGCGCCTTCGACCCGGGCACCGGCCGACTGCGCTACGCCTCCCACCTCCCGGGCTGGCACACCCCGGCCCTCCTCGGTGAACTCGCCGCCGCGCTGCCGATGCCGGTGGAGTACGAGAACGACGTCAACCTCGTCGCCGTCGCCGAACAGCGGCTCGGCGCGGCCCGCGGCCACGACGACTTCGTCCTGCTGTGGAACGAGGGCGGCCTCGGCGCGGCCCTCGTCCTCGGCGGCCGGCTGCACCGCGGCTGGACCGGCGGCGCGGGCGAGGTCGGCTTCCTGCCGGTGCCGGGCACCCCGCTGGTACGGCAGGTCACCAAGGCCAACAGCGGCGGCTACCAGGAGCTGGCCGGCTCCCAGGCCGTCCCCCGGCTCGCCCGCGAACTCGGCATCGACGACATCCCGAGCGGCCCATACGCCGAGGTCGCCGCCGCCCTCGTCGCCCGCGCCGCACATTCCGAAGACCCCGCCCACCAGCAGCTGCTGGAGACGTACGCGACCCGCCTCGCCACCGGCCTGGCCTCGCTCGTCTCCGTCCTCGACCCGGAACTCGTCGTCCTGAGCGGCGCCTGCCTCACCGCCGGCGGCGAGCCGCTGCGCGCGCTCGTCCAGTCCGAACTGGCGGAGCTGGCCGCGGCCCGCCCCCACCTCGTCGTCGGCGACGTACTCGAACAGCCCGTGCTGCGCGGCGCGCTGGAGAGCGCGCTGGCAGCCACCCGCGACGAGGTCTTCGACACCTCGCGCTGAGCCTTTCCCTCATCCCCTTTGCTCGCCCCAGGGAGACTTCGCCATGCCCAACCGTGCCCGAACAACGGCTTTTGCCCTGCTTTCCTCTGTCGCTCTCCTGACCACGGCCTGTACCGGCCAGTCGAACTCAGGCGCCGACGACGACGCCTCCAAGGAGACGACCATCAACTTCTGGCACGCCTGGAGCGCGGACTCCGAGGTGACGGCCGTGAAGACCCTGGTCGCCGGATTCGAGAAGGCGCACCCCAACATCCACGTCAACGTCGTCGGCAACATGACCGACGACAAGATCAACCAGGCGCTGCGCGCGGGCGGTTCCAAGGCGCCCGACGTGATCTCGTCCTTCACCACCAACGCCGTCGGCAAGTTCTGCTCCTCCGGCGCCCTGGTCGACCTCAACCCCTTCTTCGAGAAGGCGAAGATCGACCCGGCCACGACGTTCCCGGCGGCGATGAACGAGTACACCCAGTTCGACGGCGACCGCTGCTCGGTCCCGCTCCTCGGCGACGCCTACGGCCTCTACTACAACAAGACGGCCTTCGAGAAGGCGGGCATCAGCGCCCCGCCGAAGACCTGGTCCGAATTCGAGGCCGACGCCAAGAAGCTGACCGTCCCGCAGGGCGACAGCTTCAAGCAGCTCGGCTTCATGCCGAACTACCACGGCTGGGAGACCACGACCGAGCACTACCTGGGCCAGTTCTCCCCCACGTACTTCGACAAGGACGGCAAGTCGACGATCGCGAAGGACCCGGCCGTCGCCGCCGCCTTCACCGTCCAGAAGAAGCTGGTCGACGCCCTCGGCGGCTACCGCAAGCTGGAGACGTACCGCGCCAAGCTCGGCGACGAATGGGGTCCCAAGCACCCCTTCCACACCGGTCAGGTCGCCATGCAGCTCGACGGCGAATGGCGGCTCGGCATGGCCCTGGACGCCAAGCCCGGCTTCGACATCGGCGTCGCCCCGCTGCCCGTCCCCGACGACCAGGCCGACCAGTACGGCAAGGGCTACATCACCGGCACGATCGCCGGCATCGCCGCCACCAGCAAGAAGCAGAACGCGGCCTGGGAGCTGGTCAAGTACATCACCACGGACACCGACGCGGTGGTGAACTTCTCCAACGCGATCCACAACGTGCCCTCCACGCTCGCCGCCCTGAAGTCCCCGAAGCTGAAGTACGACCCGCGCTTCAAGACCTTCCTCGACATCGCGGCGAACCCGCAGTCGACGACCGCCCCGTCCTCGGTCAACGGCGGCGTCTACCTCACCACGATCCAGGAACTCGGCTACGCCTACGAGAGCGGCAAGGTCACCGACCTCCACAAGGGCCTCGCGGACGCGGCGAAGCAGATCGACACGGACATCGCGCAGGCGAAGTGATGGCCACGCTCATCCTGGCGTCGAAGCGCCGCAGGTCGGCGCTGCGCACCCTCGCCTTCATGTCCCCCTGGCTGATCGGCTTCGCGGTCTTCTTCGCGTACCCGCTGATCTCGACGGTCTACTTCTCGTTCATGCACTACGACGGCTTCAGGCCGCCGACGTGGAGCGGCACCCAGAACTGGACCTACGTCTTCGAGCACTACCCGTTCTTCTGGCCGGCCCTGCGCAACACCCTGTGGCTGGTCGTGGTGATGGTCAGTCTCCGGGTCGTGTTCGGCCTCGGGATCGGCCTGCTGATCACGAAGATCAAGACGGGCACGGGGGTCTTCCGCACCCTCTTCTACCTGCCCTACCTCGCCCCGCCGGTGGCGGCGACCATGGCCTTCGCCTTCCTGCTCAACCCCGGTACGGGCCCGGTCAACTCGGTCCTGGAGAAGGTCGGCATCCCGGCACCCGGCTGGTTCAACGACCCCACCTGGTCCAAGCCGGCCCTCACCCTGCTCGCCCTGTGGGGCATCGGCGACCTGATGGTCATCTTCATGGCCGCGCTGCTCGACGTACCCCAGGAGCAGTACGAGGCGGCCGAGTTGGACGGCGCGTCGGCCTGGCAGCGGTTCCGCTACGTCACGCTGCCGAACATCTCGCCGATCGTGATGTTCGCGGTCGTCACCGGCGTGATCCAGACGATGCAGTACTACACCCAGCCCCTGATCGCCGGGAAGGTCGCCTCGGGCGTGATCCAGGGCGCCGGCACCCAGTTCGAGCCCGGCTACCCGGACAAGTCCACGCTCACCCTCCCCCAACTCGTCTACAACCTCGGCTTCCAGCGCTTCGACTACGGCTCCGCGTGTGTCGTCGCCCTCGTCCTCTTCGCCCTGTCGATGGTGTTCACCGCGTTCCTGATGCGGCGCCGGGGCGGCCTGATCCAGGCAGGTGACTGACCGATGACCCAAGTACTGGACAGGCCCACGCAGGTGAAGGCGCCCGCCTCCCCCGCCGAACGAGCGGCCCGCCGCAAGGCACTCCTGGAATGGATCGCCGTCCACTCCCTCGGCCTCGCCGCCGCCCTCTTCTTCACCCTGCCCTTCGTGTTCGTGTTCCTGACCTCCCTCATGAGCGACACCCAGGCCCTCAGCCGGGACCTGATCCCGCACACCTGGGCGTGGGGCAACTACCGCAGGGTCTTCGACACCCCGGGCTTCCTGACCTGGTGGCGCAACACGCTCCTGTACGCGGGCGCGGGCACGGCACTCACCGTCGTCTCCTCGCTGCCCGTGGCGTACGCGCTCGCCAAGTTCCGCTTCCGGGGCCGCAATCTGTCCCTGATGCTGGTGATCTCGATGATGATGCTGCCGCCGCAGGTCGTCATCATCCCGATGTACCTGTTCTGGGCGAAGCAGCTGGACCTCTCCGGCACGCTGTGGCCGCTGATCATCCCGATGGCGTTCGGCGACGCGTTCTCGATCTTCCTGCTCCGCCAGTTCCTGATGACGATCCCGAACGAGTACGTGGACGCGGCGAAGGTCGACGGCTGCGGCGACCTGCGCACCCTCCTCCGCGTCGTCATCCCGATGGCCAAGCCGGGCATCGCCGCGGTGGCCCTGTTCCAGTTCTTCTACGCCTGGAACGACTACTTCGGCCCCCAGATCTACGCCTCGGAGAACCAGAACGCCTGGACCCTCAGCTACGGCCTGGAGTCCTTCAAGGGCATGCACCACACCGACTGGAACCTGACCATGGCCGCGACCGTGCTGGTCATGGCCCCCGTGATCCTCGTGTTCTTCTTCGCGCAGAAGGCGTTCGTCGAGGGCGTGACACTCACCGGAGTGAAGGGTTGATCCCGCAATGAAACTCACCGTGGTAGGCGGCGGTTCGACCTACACCCCCGAACTCATCGACGGCTTCGCCCGCTTGCGGGACACCCTGCCCATCGAGGACCTGGTCCTGGTCGACCCGTCGGCCGAACGCCTCGACCTGGTGGGCGGCCTGGCCCGCCGCATCTTCGCGAAGCAGCACCACGACGGCCGTATCACCACCACCTCCGACCTGGACGCGGCCGTGGACGGCGCCGACGCGGTCCTGCTCCAGCTCCGCGTGGGTGGCCAGGCGGCCCGCGAACAGGACGAGACCTGGCCCCTGGAATGCGGCTGCGTGGGCCAGGAGACAACAGGAGCCGGCGGTCTGGCCAAAGCCCTGCGCACGGTCCCCGTCGTCCTGGACATCGCGGAGCGGGTCCGCCGCGCCAACCCCGACGCCTGGCTGATCGACTTCACCAACCCGGTCGGCATCGTCACCCGGGCCCTCCTCCAGGCGGGCCACAAGGCGGTGGGCCTGTGCAACGTGGCGATCGGCTTCCAGCGCAAGTTCGCGGCCCTGCTCGACGTGGCCCCCTCCGAGGTCCACCTGGACCACGTGGGCCTCAACCACCTCACCTGGGAGACAGCCGTACGCCTGGGCGGCCCCGAGGGCCGGAACGTCCTCCCCGGCCTCCTGACACACCACGGCGAGGCGATAGCGGCGGACCTCCACCTCCCCCGCCCCCTCCTCACCCGCCTCGGCGCGATCCCCTCCTACTACCTCCGCTACTTCTACGCCCATGACGAGGTCGTACGAGAACTACGCACCAAGCCCTCCCGGGCGGCCGAAGTCGCCGCGATGGAGGCCCAGTTGCTGTCGCTCTACGCCGACCCCGCCCTGGACGAGAAGCCGGAGCTCCTGTCCAAGCGCGGCGGCGCGTACTACTCGGAGGCGGCGGTGGACCTGGCCGCGGCCCTGCTCACCGGCGCGGGAAGCCCGTACCAGGTGGTGAACACCCGCAACAACGGCACGCTCCCCTTCCTCCCCGACGACGCGGTGATCGAAGTGCAGGCGGCGGTGGGCCAGAAGGGCCCCACCCCCCTCCCCGTCGCACCCCTGGACCCCCTCTACGCGGGCCTGATCGCCAACGTCACGGCCTACGAGGACCTCGCCCTGGAAGCGGCCCTGCACGGCGGCCGGAACCGCGTCTTCAAGGCGCTGCTCTCGCACCCCCTGATCGGCCAGTACGAGTACGCCGACCACCTCACCGACCGCCTGATCGCACACAACCGGGAGCATCTCGCGTGGGCATGACCGCACGTGTCCTCGCCATAGACGCGGGCAACAGCAAGACGGACGTCGCTGTCCTGGCCGCCGACGGAACGGTCCTGGCCACGGCGCGAGGAGGCGGCTTCCGCCCCCACACGACGGGCGTCGAGGCGGCACTGGACACCGTGGCCGAAGCGGTGGCCGAAGCCTTCACCACGGCCGGAGTCACCACCGCGCACCACATCTCGGCGTGCCTGGCGAACGCGGACTTCCCTTTCGAGGAAGAGCAACTGGCCGAAGCCCTACGGGCCCGCGCCTGGGGCACCACCGTCACGGTCCGCAACGACACCTTCGCCATCCTCCGCGCCGGCGCCGCCGAACCCCGCGGCGTGGCCGTGGTCTGCGGCGCCGGCATCAACTGCGTCGGCATGCGCCCCGACGGCCGCACCGCCCGCTTCCCGGCACTGGGCCGCATCTCCGGCGACTGGGGCGGCGGTTGGGGCCTCGCGGAGGAGGCCATGTGGCACGCGGCAAGGGCGGAGGACGGCCGCGGCGACGCCACCGCCCTGGCCCGCACCCTGCCCGCCCACTTCGGCCTCCCGTCCATGTACGCCCTGATAGAAGCCCTGCACCGAGAGGACATCCACCCCGCCCGACGCCACGAACTCACCCCGGTCCTCTTCACCACAGCAGCCGACGGAGACCCCACGGCCCGCGCCCTGGTGGACCGCCTGGCCGAAGAGGTGGTGGCGATGGCCACGGTGGCCCTGACCCGCCTGGACCTCCTGACGGAGGAGACCCCGGTCCTCCTGGGCGGCGGCGTTCTGGCTGCACGCCACCCCCAACTGGACACGGCAATACGCAACTTGCTCACCACACACGCCCCCAAGGCCGTACCCCAAGTGGTCACGGCAAGCCCGGTCCTGGGAGCGGCACTCCTGGGCTTGGACGACGTAGGGGCACCGGTGACGGCCCAGACGCGAACGAGGGAGCACTACGAGTCCTGACGGACGCACCACGGACCGTTGGTGCGCGACGGCGGGAAGGGGACGTGTCGGGGGGTGTCCGCCCGCAGCGGTTGGCGCGTCAACACGGGCGCCTTATCTGAACGCCCGATTCCGCGCCGTTCCGAGGACGGACACCCCCCGGCGCGGCCCCGCCCCACCCCCAACCGAACCGCACCACGCGAACCCCCACCGAACGCCCGAACCGGGAACCGAACAGATTCCCCCGACGTGTGATTGGGCAGGGGGTGGTGCGGGGCGCTGTGCGGTGCCGGGATTCCGGCACACACGCTGCGATCCGATCAAGATCCAGTGAAGGCCGGTGCGCATTGTCGGTCCCGGCAGCGATACTTGCGGCGACAGATGACCATGGGGGAGGTCAACAGTGACACACCCGCCGAAAAGCAGCGCGGCACCACCACCGAGCCTCGGCATGCCCACGATGCCGGCCGTACCACCGCAACCAGGACCCCAGGCGCAGGGCAACGGCACCCCCACCCCGGCCACCGCCCCCACCGCCCAGGAACCCCGCCGCACCGCGTTCGCCGAGGGCGTCGACCGCCTGCGCCACGCGGCCACCACCGAACCCGGCCGGCTCCGCATCATCGGCGCCTTCCTCGCCGCCCTGGTCCTCGCGTTCGGCGCCGTCACCGCCTGGCAGACGGCCGACCGCGCGGCCGCCGCCGACGACGTCCTCAACAAGAGCCAGCCGCTCAGCAGCGCCGCCGCCGACATCTACCGCAGCCTCGCCGACGCCAACACGGCCGCCTCCAGCGGCTTCCTCGCCGGCGGCCAGGAGACGGCGACCTCCCGCGACCGCTACGAGAAGGACATCGACAAGGCGGCCGCCGGCCTCGTCAAGGCCGCCGCGAACTCGGACCCCGACTCCCCGGCCGCGGCCACGGTCACGAAGCTCAACCGCCTCCTGCCGGAGTACAAGGGCCTCGTGGAGCGCGCCCGCACCTACAACCGCCAGGGCTTCCCGGTCGGCGGCGCGTACCTGCGCTACGCCAACGAGAAGATGCAGAACGACATGCTCCCGGCGGCGGAGGACCTGTACACGAGCGAGAACGAACGCCTGCGCGCCGACTACGACGACGCGACGCCCTACCCGTGGGCGGCGATAGCCCTCGGCGTCCTGGTCCTCGCCGCGCTCGCCTGGGCCCAGCACCGCAACTACCGGCGCACCAACCGGGTCCTGAACCACGGCCTGGTGGCGGCGACCGCCACCGCCACCGTCGTCCTGCTGTGGCTGGTCGTCGGCCACACCGTCGCCCGCGCCGGCCTGAACGACTCCTACGACCACGGCGTCCGCTCCCTCAACGTTCTGCACGACGCCCGCATCGCCTCCCTGAAGGCGCGCGGCAACGAGAACCTCACCCTGGTCGCCCGCGGCGCCGAGACGGTCACGGTGAAGGACGCGAACGGCGTGGAGCAGACGCTGGACGCGTACGACAGCGACTTCCAGAAGGACATGAAGACCCTCGGCGCGGGCCTGGCCGAAGCGGCGAAGCTCGCCGACGACAGCACCGGCGAGAAGCCGGTCACCGCGGCCCAGGGCAACATGACGGAGTGGCAGAACCGCCACAGAGCGGCCCGCGACGAGGACGACAACGGCAACTACGAGGCGGCGCTGAACCGGGTCATCGGTCCCGAGAACGCGACGGGCGAGTGCTTCGACAGCGTCGACGACAATCTCGCCACGGCGATCGCGCACGAGGAGACCGAGTTCAAGCAGGCGGCCGGCGACGGCCTGGACGCGATGACGGGCCTGACCGTGGGCGCGGCGGTGCTCGCCGTCCTGGGCGCGGCCGGCGCGGTCCTCGGCATCGGCCGCAGGCTGTCGGAGTACCGGTGAAAGGGGGCGTGACGATGAACGTACGACGTCTGCGGGCCGGTCTGAAGGGCTGGGGCGGTGTGGCCGCGATGGCGGTGGTCTGCGCCCTCGCGCTCGCGTTCGTGCTGCTGCTGCCGCTGACGCAGTCGAAGGGCGCCGACGGCACCGGCACCGGCGGCACCGGTGTGGCCCACGGCAGCCAGGCGCGGGCCGAGGACGACCCCTGCCAGGATCCGCAGATCGCGAAGGCGCCGGAGAAGCAGACGCTGTCCCCGTCGGGCGCGGACGGCGACACCATCAAGAAGATCAAGGCCCGGGTGGGCGACAAGCGCAAGCTGATCGTCGGCGTGGACCAGAACAGCTACCGCTGGGGCTACCGCAACCCGAACGCCGGCACCAGCGGTGAGCTGGAGGGCTTCGACATCGACCTGGTGCACCGGATCGCCGCGGAGATCCTCGGCGACCCGAACGCGGTGCTGTTCAAGGCGATCCCCACCAACCAGCGCATCCCGGCGCTCCAGGAGGGCCGGGTCGACATGGTGGTGCGCACGATGACCATCAACTGCAAGCGCCTGGGCCAGGTCGCGTTCTCCGCCCCGTACTTCAAGACCGGCCAGCAGGTCCTCGCCCCCAAGTCCTCGACGGTCAAGGGGTACGACGGCACGCTCGCCGGCAAGAGGATCTGCACGGCGGAGGGTTCGACGGCGAACACCACGCTCACGGACGACCAGAAGGCGGGCAGGCTCCCGGCGACGGCGAAGATCGTCGAGCCGGTCCCCAACCAGCTCGACTGCCTCGTCCGCCTCCAACTCGGCGAGGTGGACGCCGTGGTGACGGACGGCGCCCTCGCCGCGAGCCAGGCGGCCCAGGACCCGACGGTCCAGCTGAAGGGCGAGCCGTTCACGACCGAGTACTACGGCGTGGCGATGAACCTGAAGGCCGACGATCTGGTACGCCGGGTCAACCAGATCCTGGCGGACTACCGCAAGGACACCGCGAACGGCTGGCAGGCGTCGTACGACAAGTGGCTGTCGGCGACACTGGACAAGGACTCCGCGAAGTCGAAGCCGCCGACACCGGCGGAGTACCTCCGCACGAGCTGAACGGACCCGCACAGGCACCCCGAACAGCAAGCACTGCACCCCCGACAACCAGACCAGCAGCGAGAGGTGATCGATGGGCGTCACGGGACCCCCCGGGCCGGTGATGGACCGGGACGAGGTGGACCGTGCGCTGGCGCGGCTCGGCGCGGAGTACGAGGCGATCGAGACCTCGCTCCTCGCCCTGCAGGACCACTCCGGCCGCAGGCTCCTGGAGGGCGCCGAGCTCACGGGTGTCACCAAGGAGTGCTGGGCGTCCGCGGAGGCGTCGATCACGCTGCTGTGGGCGTACTTCGACGCGTACACGGACGCGTTGCGCAGCGCCCGGGAGATCAGGTCGCGGCGCCGCTGGTCCAGCCGTGAGGACCTGGTGGAGCTGACGGAGCTGCTGCGCGGCGAGTCGGTGACGGTCGCGGGCAGCGCCACGGCCACGGCGACGGCCAACGCACCGACCCTGCACGGCGGTTCGGGCAAGCTCAGCGAGCGGTTCAGCCTCGCCGCGCTGGTCGACCGGATGAACGAGCTGTACGCGGCCTCGCTCGACATGGTCGTCGCCGCCGACGCGGTGTGGTCGGCGCTGCCCGCGCGGATAGATTTACTGGCCGCCGAACTCCAGCGCACCCGCAAGCTCGCGCACTCGGTGGGCGTGCGTCCGGGCGAGCACCCGGCGGGCGACGACCTGGAGCGCATCACGCGCACGCTGACGCACCTGCGCGAGCAGGTGGTCTCCGACCCGCTCGCCTACTGGAACCCCACCCCGGGCAGTTCGGCCCCGGGCGGCGGCCGTCCGGACACGACGGTGTACGACCGTGAGGCACGCGCCCTGGAGGACGTGCGCCGCGAGATCGACGCGGTGCTGACGGTGCGCCAGGACGCGGAGCAGCGGCTGATCAGGCTCCGTGACGTGCTCTCCCGCGCGGACCGCACGCTCGCCGAGGCCCGTACCGCGCGCGGCGAGGTGCTGGCGAAGATCGCGGCCACGGAGGTGCCGGTCGTCAGCGGTCCGCCGACCGTGCTGCAGGAGCAGCTGGCGACGGCCGCCGAGTACCGCAGACACGCCCAGTGGCACCGCCTGTCCCCGCTCCTGGAGTCGCTGGAGCAGAAGGCGGAGGACGAACTGCTGCGCGCCCGCGAGTCGTTGACCGCGGTCACCCAGCCACTGGCGGTCCGCGCGGAGCTGCGCGGCCGCCTCGACGCGTACAAGGCGAAGGTCGCCCGGCACGGCCTCGCCGAGGACCCGTTCCTGATCGAGCGCTACGACGCGGCGCGCCGCATGCTGTGGAGCGCGCCCTGCGATCTGCGCGTCGCCGAACAGGCCGTGCTGCGCTACCAGCACGCGGCCGCCGAACTGCTGCGCGCCCCGCGGGTGCCGGAGCAGAGCGGGCCAGAGGACCGTAGGGGGGAGGACCGGGCATGAGCCAGGCGGCACAGCAGACCTGTCAGCGGCCGGACTGCGACGGGACGTACGAGGATGTCGGCGGCGGTGAGCTGTACTGCGACACCTGCGGACTCGCTCCCGTGGTGTCGGCGAGCGGGATGGTGGGTTCCCCGCCGACCGGGATCACCGGCGGCGGCAAGGGCTCGCGCGGTTCCGGCAGCGGCAGTGCGCGCTCCGGCAGCAGCCGCAGCACCTCGCGCAGCACGTCCCAGTCGTCGAAGTCCCGGCGCTCGGTGTCGGGCCGCCTCTCCCGCTCCCTGTCGGGCCGTACGACGGGCCGCTCGGTGTCGGTGCGCAGTTCGGGTTCCAGCACCGGGTCGAGCACCCGCGGCCGGCTCGGCGCCGGCCTGGTGCAGGTGCCGGACGTGCCGCGTCCCGACCCGCGCGCGATGGTGCTGGAGAACCCCGAGGTCCCCGAGCGCAAGCGGTTCTGCTCCCGCTCGGACTGCGGGGCACCGGTGGGCCGTTCGCGCGGCGACCGCCCGGGGCGGACGGAGGGCTTCTGCACCAAGTGCGGCAACCCCTACTCGTTCGTTCCGAAGCTGACGTCGGGCGACATCGTGCACGGCCAGTACGAGGTCGTGGGCTGCCTCGCGCACGGCGGCCTCGGCTGGGTCTACCTCGCCGTCGACCGCGCGGTCTCCGACCGCTGGGTGGTCCTCAAGGGCCTCCTCGACACCGGCGACCAGGACGCGATGGCGGCGGCGATCTCCGAGCGGCGCTTCCTCGCGGAGATCGAGCACGCCAACATCGTGCGGATCTACAACTTCGTCGAGCACCTCGACCAGCGCACCGGCTCGCTGGACGGCTACATCGTCATGGAGTACGTCGGCGGCAAGTCCCTCAAGGAGATCGCCAACGACCGCCGCACCCCGGCCGGCAAGCGCGACCCGCTCCCGGTGGAACAGGCCTGCGCGTACGGCATCGAGGCCCTGGAGGCGCTCGGCCACCTCCACAGCCGCAACCTGCTGTACTGCGACTTCAAGGTCGACAACGCCATCCAGACCGAGGACCAGCTCAAGCTCATCGACATGGGCGCGGTCCGCAGGATGGACGACGACGAGTCGGCCATCTACGGCACGGTCGGCTACCAGGCGCCGGAGGTCGCCGAGGTCGGCCCGTCGGTGGCGTCCGACCTCTACACGGTCGCCCGCACGCTCGCCGTCCTCACCTTCGACTTCCAGGGCTACACAAACGTCTTCGTGGACTCCCTGCCCGACCCGGACAACATCGAGGTCTTCCGCCAGTACGAGTCCTTCTACCGCCTCCTGGTCCGCGCCACCGACCCCGACCCGGCCCGCCGCTTCGCCTCCGCGCAGGAGATGGCGGAGCAGCTGACGGGCGTGCTGCGGGAGGTCGTGTCGCTCCAGACGGGCCGGGCGCGGCCCGCGCTGTCGACGCTGTTCGGGCCCGAACTGCGGGTGCCGGACACGGAGTTGTTCCCGAAGCTGGACGGGGAGGTCTCGCGGCTGGGGGCTCGGGTGGCCGTTCCGCGCCGGTCCGCCCGGGTCGCTCTGCCCGCGGCCCCCGTGACCGCGGTCGGCGCGGCCGTCCCGCTGCCCGCGGGCGCCATGGCCGTCCCGGTGCCCGGGGGTGCCGCGGCGCTGGTCAAGCCCGTCGCGACGCCCGCCGCCGCGCTGGCCCTCCCCGTGCCGCGGGTCGACCCCGCCGACCCCAACGCCGGCTTCCTCGCCGGGCTCATGGCGACCGCCGCCGCGGAGCTGCTGGGCGCGCTCGCCGCCGCGCCCGCGCCGTCCGTCGAGACGCGGCTGCGGCAGATCCGGGCGTGGCTGGAGAACGGCGACGCGCACACCGCGCTGGAGGCGTTGACGCGCGTGGAGGACGAGCGGCCCGACGACTGGCGGGTGGTCTGGTACCGCGGGATCGCCGCCCTCGTCACCGGCGATCACGAAGCCGCCGCGCTCGCCTTCGACGCCATCTACGACGCCTTCCCGGGCGAGCCCGCGCCGAAGCTGGCGCTCGGCCTGTGCGCGGAGGTGCTGGGCCAGCTCGACAACGCCGCCGAGTACTACCGCCTGGTCTGGGCGACCGACCCCAGCTACGTCAGCGCCGCCTTCGGGCTCGCGCGGGTCCAGCTCGCCGCCGGCGACCGCGCCAGTGCCGTACGGACCCTGGAGTCGGTTCCGGAGTCGTCCATCCACTACACCGCGGCCCGGGTGGCCGCCGTACGGGCGCGGCTGCGTCAACGCACGGCCGCCGCCGGTGACGTACCGTTCCTCGACGACCTGACCGCCGCCGCCGGGCAGGTCGAGGCGCTGGACGCGTACGGACTGGATCCGGCGCGCCGGGAGCAGTTGTCGGCCGAAGTCCTCGGCTGCGCGCTGGACTGGGTACTCTCCGGTGGCCAGGGCGCCGACCCGGCCGCCCGCCGGGTGCTGCTCGGCAGCGAGCTGGACGAGCGGGGACTCCGCTTCGGACTGGAGCGTTCGTACCGCACGCTGGCCCGGCTCGCGCGGGGCGGCGAGGAGAGGATCGACCTGGTGGAACGTGCCAACCGTTACCGCCCCCGGACGTGGGTGTAGTTGATGTCGCAGATGCCCCAGCAGGCCGCCCTGACGAACTGCCCGAGCTGCGCGGAGCCGCTCGAGTCGGGTGACCGCTTCTGCGGTGCGTGCGGATACGACCTGTCCGCCGTACCGGCACCTCCCGGCGACCACCCGACGCTCGCCGTGAACGGCTCGGCGCCGGTGTCGCCGCCCGAGGGCGACCCCTGGCCGGTCACCCACGACCCCGCGGCCACCACCCCAGGGATCGCCCACGACCCCGCGGCCACCGCCCCCGGCGACCACGGCCTGACCCCGCCGCCCCCGCCGCCGAGCGGCTCGCCCGTCTCGCCGGCCTCCGGGGTGCGCTTCGACCGGCCCCCGGAGCCCGACGAGTACCCGCTCCAGGCGCCGGACCCGCGGGTGGCCGCCGAGACGCCGACCCCGGCGGAGGGCGTCAAGGTGTGCGTGGCCTGCCGCGCGGGCCGCGTCGACCATGACGGCTACTGCGAGAACTGCGGGCACGCCCAGCCGCGCGAGCGCGACCACATGGAGCAGGAGTGCGGCCCGATGGCGGCCGTCAGCGACCGCGGTCTGCGCCACCACCGCAACGAGGACGCGTTCGCGGTCGGCACCGCCGCCCTGCCCGACGGCTCGCCCGCCTCCGTGGCGATCGTCTGCGACGGCGTCTCCTCGGCGACCCGCCCCGACGACGCCTCCCTCGCCGCGTCCCGGGCGGCGAGCGAGTCGCTGCTGGCCGCCCTGCCGCGCGGCACCCACCCGCAGCAGGCGATGCATGAAGCGATCGTCGCCGCCTCCCGCGCGGTCAACGCCCTGGCCGCCGAGCCGCAGACGGCCCGCGAGCACGCCCCGCACCAGAACGCCCCGGCGTGCACCATCGTCGGCGCCGTGGTGACGTCCGGGCTGCTGGTCGTCGGCTGGGTCGGCGACAGCCGCGCCTACTGGGTGCCGGTGGACCGCAGCGCGCTGCCGGCCCGCCTCACCGAGGACGACTCGTGGGCCGCGCAGATGGTCGCGGCGGGCCTGATGAACGAGGCGGAGGCGTACGCCGACGAGCGCGCCCACGCGATCACCGGCTGGCTCGGCGCGGACGCCTACGAACTGGAGCCGCACACCGCTTCCTTCAAGCCGGACCGGCCGGGTGTAGTGGTGGTGTGCACCGACGGACTGTGGAACTACGCGGAGGCCGCTCAGGAGATGGCCGAGGCCGTGCCGCTGGATGCCGCCGTCCGCCCCCTGCACGGCGCCCAGGTCCTGGTCGGTCACGCGCTGGACGGCGGCGGCCACGACAACGTAACAGTGGCCCTCGTGCCGTTCCCCGCCCCGTCTCAGGGGGCAGGATCGGCCTGAGGCCGATTCGTACGGGGATGCCTCGCCGGACCGGAGGGGACCGGTCCGCACACAGTCGTATGCCCTGCAACCGTGGGGTTCTCAAGGGGGATTCGATCAGGCATGGCCAATTTCTCGAAGTCCAACGTGCCGCAGTTCTCGGTGGACGTGTACCAGAACGAGTACCTGCCGGAGGGCGGCCGCGAGGTCAACGCGATCGTCACGGTCTCCGCGACCGGCGGCGGCACCATCGGCAGCGCGGTCACGGCGCCCCATCTCTATCCGCAGGGCCAGGGTCCGGACGCGGCTGTGGCGATCATGGTCGACTGCTCGGGGTCGATGGACTACCCGCCGACCAAGATGCGCAACGCGCGTGACGCCACGGCCGCGGCCGTCGACACCCTGCGCGACGGGGTGCACTTCGCGGTGATCGGCGGCACGCACGTGGCCAAGGAGGTGTATCCGGGCGGCGGGCGGCTCGCGGTCGCCGACGCCACCACCCGCGACCAGGCCAAGCAGGCGCTGCGCAAGCTCAGCGCGGGCGGCGGCACCGCCATCGGCACCTGGCTGCGACTCGCCGACCGGCTGCTGTCCTCGGCGGACGTCACCATCCGGCACGGCATCCTGCTCACCGACGGCCGCAACGAACACGAGTCACCCGAGGACCTCAAGGCGGCCCTCGACTCCTGTGCCGGGCGCTTCACCTGTGACGCACGGGGCGTGGGCACCGACTGGGAAGTGAGTGAAGTCACAGGTATCGCCTCGGCGCTGCTCGGCACCGCCGACATCGTCGCCGACCCGGCCGGACTGGCCGCCGACTTCACGCAGATGATGGAGACGGCGATGGGCAAGGAGGTCGCGGACGTCTCGCTGCGGGTGTGGACGCCGGTCGGCACCACCATCAAGTTCGTCAAGCAGGTCGCGCCCACCGTCGAGGAGTTGACCGACCGGCGCACCGAGGCCGGCCCGCGTGCCGGGGACTACCCCACCGGCTCCTGGGGGGACGAGTCCCGTGACTACCACGTCTGCGTGGAGGTCCCGGTCGCGAACATCGGCCAGGAGATGCTGGCCGCCCGCGTCTCCCTCGTGATCCCCCAACCCGACGGCACCGCGCAGAACTTGGGCGCCCAGGGGCTGGTACGGGCGGTGTGGACCGACGACATGGTCGCCTCGACGTCGATCAACCCCCAGGTCGCGCACTACACCGGCCAGGCCGAACTGGCGCAAGCCATCCAACAAGGTCTCGATCTTCGCAAAGCGGGAGATATGGATGGAGCAACGGCCAAACTGGGCCGGGCCGTTCAGCTCGCAAGCGCTTCCGGCAACGCCGATACTGCGAAACTGCTTGCGAAGGTGGTGGACGTGGTCGATGCCGCGACAGGTACTGTGCGGTTGAAGGCGAAGGTCGAGGAGGCCGACGAGATGACTCTCGAGACCCGGTCCACAAAGACTGTTCGTGTAAAGAAGTAAAGAACAAGCAGACAGAAGCGACCGAGAAGTCTCCTTACGTGAGAGGGGGAAGCGCCGACATGCCGACCTGCCCGAACGGACACCAGTCGGGTTCCGACGACTGGTGCGAGGTCTGCGGTCACCGCATGGCCGGTGCCGTGCCTCCGCCCCCTCCCCCGCCGCCCCCCGGCGGCGGCTACGGCTTCCCGCCGCCCCCGCCGGGCGCCGGCGGCCAGCCCGGACGCTCCCATCTGTCCGCCGTACCGGACCCCGAGCCGGAGCTCTGCCCGCAGTGCCGCACGCCCCGTGAGGGCGGCGCGCCGTTCTGCGAGGAGTGCCGGTGGAACTTCCTGACGAACACGGCGACCTCGTACACCCCGGCCGCCCCGCGCCCGCCGGCCCCCGGCCCGGGCGTCCGCTTCCAGGGCCCGCCGCCGGGTGCGTCGTACGGCGGCGGTGACTCCTACGAGTACCAGGGCTCCCGCCCGTCGCAGATGAACCGCCCCGCCGAGCCGATCCCGCCGTTCGGCAGCGAGCGCCAGGGCCAGGACGGACCGGGCGGACCGGGCGGACCGAACGGTCCCGGCGGCTTCGGTGCGCAGGGCGGACCTGGCGGCCCCGGCGGTGGCGGTCCGGGTGGCCCCGGCGCGTTCGGCGGTCCCGGCGGTCCGGACGGCCCTGGTGGCTTCGGCAGCCCCAATGGACCCGGTGGACCCGGTGGTCCCGGTGGACCCAACCGTCCCGGCGGTTACGGCACGCAGGGCGGCCCGGGTGGCCCCGGCGGGCCGAACGGACCCGGTGGCTTCGGAACCCAGGGCGGTCCCGGTGGCCCCGGCGGGCCGAACGGACCCGGCGGCTTCGGCGGTCCCGGTGGCCAGGGCGGTCCCGGTGGCTACGGCTACCCGCAGCCCGGCTCCACGCAGGCCCCGCCCGGCCCCGGCGGCGGTCCCTCCCCCTTCGGCAACGACCCTTCCCGTCCGGTCCCGCCCCCACCCGGTCCCACGCCGCCCGCGGGACCGGGTGGTCCCGGCGCCCCGTCGGCGTTCTCGCCGTCCGGCCCGCCCGCCCCGCCCGCCTTTCCGCAGGAGACCAACCGGCAGCAGCCCGGCGGCCCGTCCTTCGGCGGCGGCGAGGACGACTGGGTGATTTCCCCGCCGTCCTCCTCCGCCCCCGGCGGGCCCGGTGGCCAGGGCGGTCCCGGCGGCTACGGCTACCCGCAGCCCGGCTCCACGCAGGCCCCGCCCGGCCCCGGCTTCCAGCAGCGGCCCGCGGGACCGGCGACCTGGACGGCGACCATCGGCCCGGACCGCGAGTACTTCATGGCGATGATGCAGCGTTCGGGGCCCGAGGCGGCGGGGCTCAACCTGCCCGCGTACTCGCCCGAGCAGCAGCGCACGCTCACCGGCAACCAGGTCACCATCGGCCGCCGCCGGCACTCCACCGGCGACACCCCGGACATCGACCTGTCGGTGCCGCCGGAGGACCCGGGCGTCTCGCACCAGCACGCGGTGCTGGTGCAGCAGCCCGACGGCTCCTGGGCGGTCGTCGACCAGAACTCGACGAACGGTACGACGGTCAACGGCGCGGAGGAGCCCATCCAGCCCTTCGTCCCGGTGCCGCTCCAGGACGGCGACCGGGTGCACGTGGGCGCCTGGACGACGATCACGGTCCGCCGCGGATAGGACGACACCTCAGGGCAGGCGGAGGGGCCACGCGTACGGCCCCTCCGGTTCGTCCAGCCACGCCCACTCGTTCCCGCCGCTCACCGTCAGGCCGTACCGCCGACGCGGCGGCCGCCCCTCCCGCTCCCAGAGCTGATACGCCTCCTGCGGCGTGAGGCTGCCCCGGGTGAGGTCCAGCAGGAAGCGGAACAGCTCGTCCTCCCGTGCCCGGCGCGGCACCCCGCCCAGCGAGGCGGGCTCCGGCTCCGGCCGCCCCTCGCCGCGCAGCGGCACGAAGTAGGCCGGCGTGTGCAGGAAGCGGCCCTCGGCGTACCCCGCGTCCCGGACGGTCAGCACGATCAGGCCGGTGGCCAGCGGGGCCAGGACGCGGGCGCCGGGGTTGCACTGGGCGAGCCAGGCCGGCGGGATCGAGGTCAGGGCGCAGGTCGCGATGATCCGGTCGAAGGGGGCGCGCTCGGGCACCCCGCGGGCGCCGTCGCCGGTGACGACGACCGGGTGATGTCCTGCGGCGGCCAGATGCTGCCGGGCCGCCTCGGTGATCTCCGGCTCCAGGTCGACGGTGGTGACGAGGTCGTCGTCGCCGAGCCGGTGGGCGAGCAGCGCCGCGTTGTATCCCGTACCGGCGCCGATCTCCAGGACCTGGTCGCCGTCCTCGACCTCCAGGGCCGCCAGCATCATCGCCATGAGGGACGGCTGGCTGCTGGAGGAGACCAGCTCGCCGTCGCGCAGCCGGGTGGCCAGCGGGGCGTCGGCGTAGGCGCCGCGCACCCAGCGTTCCCGGGCGCGGGCGTCGGGGCTCTCGCCCCAGCGGCGCTCGTAGCCGCCCACGACGCCCACGTAGTAGTACGGCACGAACAGATGCCGCGGTACGGCCGCGAAGGTCTCCCGCCACACCGGGTCGTCCGCCCAGGCCCCGCTCGCGTCGATCCGGTCCACGAGCTCGGCCCGCGCCTCGGCGGCCAGGTCTTCCAGGTCTTTGTGGAGAGCGTGCGCACCCATACCTCCACTGTCCTGCGGAAGGTCCTAAGCCCCAAGTCCTGGTTCCCTCCGTCTGAGACGATGGACGGGTGAACGAGATTCGGCGCGGCACGCTTCAGACGGAGACCTTCTACGAGCAGGTCGGCGGGGAGGAGACCTTCCGCCGCCTCGTCCGACGTTTCTACGAGGGTGTGGCCGACGACCCGCTCCTGAAGCCCATGTATCCCGAGGAGGACCTGGGCCCGGCCGAGGAGCGGCTGGCGCTGTTCCTCATCCAGTACTGGGGCGGTCCGACGACGTACAGCGAGAACCGCGGCCACCCCCGGCTGCGGATGCGGCACGCCCCGTTCCAGGTGGACCGGGCGGCGCACGACGCGTGGCTGAAGCACATGCGGGTGGCGGTGGACGAGCTCGGCCTGTCCGAGGAGCACGAGCACACGCTGTGGAACTACCTGACGTACGCGGCGGCCTCGATGGTGAACACCGAGGGCTGATCCCGGCGCCCGTGCACTGAGTCCCGGATTCCGGTCGTACGACGCCGAATTCCGATCACGATCCGGTCAAGTCCGGGGCACAACCGCTTACCCGCCCCCGCTTCCCTCTGACAGCATCGCCAGCATCGCCCGGAGGTCTGGACAACGCGACGGACCGTGGCGGGGGTTGACGGTCACGACGGGGGTCGGGTGACGGGGTGGCGTGGTACGGGGGGTTCGCGAGGTTCGTCCTTCAGCGGGCGCGGGCGCATCGTCCGCTGCTCGCCGCCGCGCTGCTGACCGTCCTGCTGACGACGGCGGTCCTGGCGACGCTCACCGCGTACTCGGGCGCGATCGGCGACGCCGCCCTGCGCCACTCGCTCGCGGACTCCCGCAACGCCGCGGACACCGCCCTGGTCGTCAAGGCGGACGTCCCGGCCGCGTCCCGTGCCGCCGCCGACACCGCCGTACGCGAAGGCGCCCGGAAGACCTTCGAGGGGCTGCCGGTCACCGTGCGGACGCTGCTGAAGTCGGGCCCGTACGCGCTGCCCCGCTCGCTCCAGCCGCCCGCCGAGCGGTCCGGGGACCCGGATCTCACCCACTTCGCGGCCCTGGACACCTCCCAGGTGCGGATCACGGACGGCCACGCGCCGGCCGCCGCCGGTGAGGTGGCGCTGCCGCGGAGCGCCGCCCGGCTGCTGAAGCTGAGGCCGGGCGCCCGCCTCACCCTCGTCGACCGCCTCGGCGGCCCGAAGGTGACGGTCGACGTCGTCGGCCTCTACCGCCCCGCCCGCGCGGACGCCCCGTACTGGCAGCTCCTGGACGATCTCCACGGCCGCGGCGTCAACAAGCTCGACTTCACCACGTACGGCCCGCTGCTCGCCGCCCCCGAGACCCTGACCGGCGGCAAGGTCAGCGCCGGGCCCTCGGCGTGGCTCGCGACCGCCGACTTCTCGACCCTGACGACCGGCCGGATCGGCGCCCTGCGCGACGCGGCCCGCGACGGCAGCGCTGCGCTGCGCGGCGCGGCCGCGCTCAGCGGCACCACGGCCGCGCACACCGATCTGCCGGCCGTCCTCGACGGCGTCGACCGCTCGCTGCTGGTCTCCCGCTCCACCCTGCTGATCGTCGCGCTCCAGCTCGCGCTCCTCGCGGGCTGTGCGCTGCTGCTGGTGGCCCGGCTGCTGAGCGCCGAACGCACGGGCGAGACCCGGCTGCTCAGGGCGCGCGGCGCCTCCCGGCCACGGGTCGCGGGGCTCGCCGCGCTGGAGGCGCTGCTGCTCGCGGTGCCCGCGGTGGCGTGCGCGCCGCTGCTGGCGGGGCCGCTGACCCGGCTGCTGGCCGGGCAGGGCGCGCTGTCCCGGATCGGCCTCGAGCTGGACGTGCCGGCGGCCGGGTCGTTCGGGGTGTGGCTGGTGGCGGCGGGTGTGGCGCTGGGCTGTGCGCTGGCGGTGACGCTGCCCGCGCTGACGTCGTCCTTCGCGACCGGCCGGGCCCGCGCGCTGCCCGGCGCGCTGCGCTCGGGCGCGGACGTGGGGCTGCTGGT
The DNA here is from genome assembly GCF_042668605.1 of Streptomyces sp. NPDC057280. Lineage (NCBI taxonomy): Bacteria > Bacillati > Actinomycetota > Actinomycetes > Kitasatosporales > Streptomycetaceae > Streptomyces > Streptomyces sp. NPDC057280. The sequence continues at coordinate 409,811 of NZ_JBHUYR010000002.1, read as the reverse complement.
GGTGGCCGGGGTGGCGTACTGGCAGCTGGGCCGCCAGACCACGGGCGCGGTGACCGACGACAGCTCCGGCACCCTGGGCGTCGACCCGCTGCTGGTCGCCGCCCCCGCCCTCGCGCTGCTCGCCGGTACGGTCCTCACCCTGCGGCTGCTGCCCCCGCTGGCCCGGCTCGCCGAACGCCGGGCCGCCGCCGGTCGGGGCCTCGCCGCGGCTCTCGCGGGCTGGCAGATCGGGCGGCGTCCGATGCGCGGCGCGGGTCCGGTGCTGCTGCTGGTGCTCGCCGTGGCGCTGGGCGTGCTGGCGATCGGGCAGGGCGCCTCCTTCGGCCGCTCGCAGGACGACCAGGCCGACTTCCGCGCGGGCGTGCCGGTGCGGGTGCTGGCCAACGGCGAGGACGACCTCGGCCGCACCGACGCCTACGCCGCCGTCCCCCACGTACGCGAGGCCGCGCCGGCGGTCCGTGGCGAACTGCCCCTGTCCGGCGGCCGTTCGGCGACCGTGCTGGCCCTGGACACCGCGCACGCCGCGGACTCCATGCTGCTGCGCCGGGATCTGTCCTCCGAGCCGGTACGGCCCCTGCTGACCGGGCTCGGCCCGAAGGGGGCGTCGGCGGGGGCGGCCGTCCCCGCGGGCAGCGCCCGCCTCCGCCTGACGGCGACCCTGCGCGGCTCGGCACCGGACACGAGCGCCGACGTGACGGTCACCCTGGAGGACCGCTACGGCACCCCGTACCGGCTGCCGGCCGGGTCCCTCGCGGCCGACGGCCGCCCCCACCCGCTGGAACTGGCGGTACCGCCGGGGAAGTTGCTGCTGACCGACGTCCAGCTGGTGCTGCCGGTGCCGCGCGGGCGGGCGGAGCAACAGCGTTTCTCACTGGACGCGTTGACCGCTGTGACGGCCCAAGGTGCTGAAAAGCGGGTCGGGTTGCCCACCGCCTGGACGGCCCGCACCCTCACCGACAACACCTCGGAGACCCCGGACCGCAGCAACACACCCGACCCGCCCCGCGTGAGCGGATCGGCCGTGGCGTACGGCACCGGTTACGTCCCGCGCGAGGACACCTGGACCCTGGCCTCGCTGACCGTCCGCCTCCAGGCCGAGCAGCCCGCGGCACCGCAGATCACCGCCGTCGCCACCGACCGCTTCCTCGACTCGGCGGGCGCCCGCACCGGGCAGCGCATGGACGTGACGTTCGGCGGCCGGTCGCTGCCGGTGCGGATCGTCGCCGCCGTCCGGGCGCTGCCCACGACGGGAAGCGAGACCGGCGGGGCGCTGCTGGTCGATCTGCGGTCCGTGAACCGGGTGCTGGAGGCCAAGTACGGCGAGAGTGTCACGCCGACGGAGTGGTGGCTGGAGACGGACCGGCCGCCCTCGGTCGCCGCGGCGCTGCGGGCCCGCCCGGACCTGGACCCCGCGCAGGTCGTCGTCCGCGACGAGATCGCCGAGGAGCTGCGCGACGACCCGTTCGGAGCGGGACCGGAGGCGGCGTTCACCGCGGCGGCCGGGGTGGCGGCGGCGCTGGCCGCGCTCGGCTTCGCGGTCAGCGCGGCGGGCTCGCTGCGGGAGCGGGACTCCGAGTTCGCGGTGCTGCGCGCCCTGGGCGCCCCACGCCGCCGGCTGGCCCGCACCATCGCCGTCGAGCAGGGCGTCCTGGTGACGCTGGCGCTGCTGGTGGGCGCCGCGCTGGGGACGGTCCTGGCCCGGGCGGTGATCCCGCTGACCCTCCTGACCTCCGACGCGACCCGCCCCGTACCGGAGGTGCTGGTGGAACTGCCGGTGGGACAGGTGGCCCTGCTGCTGACGGCGGTCGCGGTGACACCACTGACCGTCACCGCCGTCCTCGCACTGCGCCGGGCGAACCCACTGGTGTCCCTGCGGGAACAGGGGGGCGAGTGACATGGCGTCCGTGACGGTCGTGCGAGGGGGGCTGGGTGCGGTGACATCGGCTGGGGTGCTTGGGCGACGGGGGCCTGGTGCGGTGACGTCTGCTGGGACGGGCGCGCGAAGGAGAGCTGGTGCGATGACGTCAGCTGGGGTGGCTGGGCGACAGGGGCCTGGTGCGGTGATGTGCGCTGGGGCGGTCGGGCGACGGGGGGCGGTGCGGTGACGTCGACCGTGGCCCCTTGGGTCCGCACCCGGCTGCGCACCGCCCCCGGCACGGCCCTCGCCCTGGCCCTGCTGGTGGCGCTGACCGCCTGCCTCGCCGCCGCCCTGCCCCGAGCCCTGGACCGGTACGCCGACGAAGGCCTGCACCGGGCCGTCGAGCGGGCCGGCGCCGACCGCACCTCGATCCAGCTGTACGCCCAGCCCGAGTACGGCCTCCTGTCCGCCCAGGACCTGCGCCCCGCCACCCTGGCCGAGGAGTACGAGAAGATCCTGGCCACGGTCGAGAAGCCGCTCGTCGCCGACCGCCACCAGTCGACGTACGGCGTGCGCACCTCCACCAACATGGAGGTGCCCGACCCCTGGATCCCGCGGCCGACCGGAACACCCGCGCAGGTCGCCCTGGTCGCCCAGCAGGGCCTCGCCGACCACGTCCGCTCGGTCGAGGGCCGGCTGCCGCGCGGACCCGCCGCCGCGGCCGACGCGACGACACCGGAGGTGGAGGCCGCGGTCAGCGCCGCCACCGCCAAGTCCCTGCACATCAAGGTCGGTTCGGTCATCCACGTACCCGGCGAGTCGCGCGGGCCGCTGGCCGTCCGGGTCACCGGCATCGTCACCCCGCGCGCCCCGTCCGGCGCCTTCTGGTCCGGTCAACCGCTCCTCCGCAAGCCCGCCCTGATCCGGATGCCGGGTCCGAGCTCGGACGCCGACAAGTTCTGGCTCGGCGCCCTGCTGCTCGCCCCCGAGTCGGCGCCCGCGATGCTGGGCACCCCCGGAAACCCGTGGCGCTACTGGCAGTTGGCGCCCGCGATGGGCTCCCTGCACGCCTACGACGTGGAGCGCCTCAAGACCGCCGTCGCCTCCCTGGAGTCCGGCCCGGCCCTCCAGCAGGCCCGCTCGGTCACCGGCGGCCTCATGGACACGGACACCGATCTGAGCGAGGTCCTGACCGCCTACTCCCGGCTCCGCGAGGGCGTCTCCCCGCTGGTCGCGGTGGCCGCGGTCGGCGCCGGTACGGTCGCCGCGGTCGTCCTGCTCATGTCGGGGGGCCTCGCCGCCGACCGCCGCCGCAGCGAACTCGCGCTGCTGCGGGCCCGCGGCGCGTCCCTGCGCAGCCTCGCCGGACGCCTCCTCGCCGAGACGGCCACGGTCGCCGTCCCGGCCGGCGCCCTCGGTCTGACGGCGGCCGTACTGGCGATCCCCGAGGGCAGAGCGACGTACGCCGTCGCCGCGGCCGCCGCCGTCACGGCCGTGGCCTGCGCCGCGCTCCCGCTGCGCGCGGCGGTGGCGCACCGGGTCGTCCGGGTGCACACCGGCCGCGAGGACGTGGCGACGCTACGGCCGTCCCGGCGCCGTACGGTGGCGGAGCTGACGCTGCTGGTGCTGGCCGTGGCGGCGGTGGAGACCCTGCGCCGACGCGGCTCGTCCGGCGATGAACTGGCCTACGTGGCACCGGCGTTGACGGGCGTGATCGCGGCCCTGGCCCTGGTCCGCCTCTACCCGTTCCCGCTGCGCGGCCTGGCCCGCCCCGCCGGCCGCCTGCGCGGGGCGGTCGCCCACCTCTCCCTGGCCCGCGCGGGCCGTACCTCCGCCTCCGCGGTCCTGCCCCTGCTGGCCCTGCTGACCGCCCTGACCACGGCGGCCTTCGGCGGCTCGGTCCTGACGGGCGTGTCCGAGGCCCGCGACCAGGCGGCGCTGCTGGCGGTGGGCGCGGACGCCCGCGTCGACGCGGACGGACCGCTGCCGCCGGGCCTCGCGGACCGGCTCCGCCACGCGCCCGGCGTGACCGCCCTGACCGAGGCGAGCATCGCGTACCAGGCGAAGCCGACGGACGGCAGCGTGTCGGTACCGCTGGTCGGCGTGGACCCGGACGGATACGCGGAGTTGGCGGCGAGGACGGGCCTGGGCCCGTACCCGGAGGGCGAGTTGACCAGCACCCGAGGCAACGGACTCCTCCCCGCCCTGGCCTCCCCCTCCGTCGCGAAGGCCTACGGCACCCGCCCCTTCCCCGTTCTCCTGGAGGACGGCACGACGACGATCACCGTCCGCATCGCGCTCGTACGGGAGCGGACGCCGGCGGTGAACGGCTCGGAGTTCCTGGTGGTGGACAGGTCGGCCCTGAGCGGCGTTTCGGCGCGCCCGACCACGGTGCTGCTGACGGGAGCGGGGCTGTCCGGCGCGGACCTGCGCAGGACGACGGGCACCGCGGGCCACGTCCAGACCCGCTCCGAGGAACGGGCGCGGTACGTCAACTCCCCCCTCCAGTCGGGCGCCGAGGACATCTACACGGCAGCGGTGGCAGCCGGCGCCGGTTACGCCGTCCTGGCACTCCTCCTCTCCCTCCTCCGCGCGGCCCCGGAACGCACGGCCCTCCTCGCCCGCCTCCGCACGATGGGCCTCACCCGCTCCCAGGCCCGCCGCCTCCTGATCCTGGAGTCCCTGCCCCAGGCACTCCTGGCAGCAGCGGGCGGCATCCTGACAGGCTGGGCAACGATCCACCTCCTGTCCCCGGGCATCGACCTCACCACCATCGCCCTGTCGACCTCCCCGGCCACCCCGGGAGCAGCGGAACTCCGCACGTCCCCCACGTCCCTGGCCCTCCCGGCGGCCCTGGTGGTGCTGGTGACGGTGGGAGTGGCGGGGGTACAGGCGTGGTGGTCGGGGAGACGGGGGTCGGTGACGGAGTTGCGAGCGGGTGACGCCCGATGACTGCTGACGTACGGTCCGGCAACGCCCTCAAGGGGCGCGGGGAACTGCGCGACCAGCCCCGACGGCGCCGCAGCCGGACAACGACACCACCCGGCTCCTCCCGCGGAGCGCGTAGCTGCGGGCAGTCGTGCCGCTGGGGCGGCACCCGGCCCAAAGAGAGCGGCACCCCGCCGACGCGGACCAGCGAAACCCACCCCCGCCCAGCCCCCACCCCGGCCGGCGCCCCGAGGAGACCCCAGTGACCACCAACCCCACCCTCGCCGACCTGACCACCAAGGCCACCGCGGCCCGCAACACCCCCACCTACGGCCACGACGCCCTCATCACCTGCGACCGCCTCGTCCGCATCTTCACCACGGACGGCATAGAGGTCCAAGCCCTGCAAGGCCTCGACCTCCTGGTCCGCGAGGGCGAACTCATGGCCCTGGTAGGCGCGTCCGGCAGCGGCAAGTCCACTCTCATGAACATCCTCGCCGGCCTGGACACCCCCACCGCGGGCGCGGCCCGCGTCGCCGGCCACGACCTCCTCACCATGACCGCGAAGGACCGCCTCGCCTACCGCCGCAAAACCGTCGGCTTCGTCTGGCAGCAGACCTCCCGCAACCTGCTCCCCTACCTCACCGCGGCCCAGAACATCACCCTCCCGATGCAGCTCTCCGGCGCCACCCGCACCCGCACCACCCGCAAGGCGAAATCCGAACGGGCCCTGGAACTCCTGGAGTTGCTGGACATCGCGGACTGCCGCGACCGCCACCCGCACCAGATGTCCGGCGGCCAGCAGCAACGCGTCGCGATAGCCGTCGCCCTCGCCAACGCCCCCGCGGTCCTCCTCGCCGACGAACCCACCGGCGAACTCGACTCCCAGACCGCGGAACAGATCTTCGCCGCGTTCCGCACCGCGAACGAACAGCTCGGCACGACCATCGTGATCGTCACCCATGACCAGACGGTGGCCGACGAGGTCCGCCGCACGGTCGCCATCAGGGACGGCCGCACCTCCACGGAGGTCCTGCGCCGCAGCGAGGTCGACGCGACGACCGGCCACGAGACGGTCGTGGCCCGCGAGTACGCGATGCTCGACCGGGCCGGCCGCCTCCAACTCCCCGCCGAGTACACCGAGGCCCTGGGCATGCGCGACCGCGTGGCCCTGGAACTGGAGCCGGACCACATCGGCATCTGGCCGGACGACAGCGACCACGACTGACCGCACACAACGGCCCTCAGCGGCCCCCACCGGCCGCCCCGGCCGCCAGTGACCCTCAGCGCACGCTGACGCCCAACGCCCCAAGTCCCGCCCGTCGCACGGCGATCGACCCGTACGGCGTACGCAGCCGCAGCCACGCCCCGCAGGACAGCAGCGCCAACTCCCTGTCACCGCGCAGGAATCCGAGCGACTGCGCGGCATGCACGGCCCGCACCGGCAACTCCGTCTCCCCGACGGTCCGGGACCAGATCTCCCGCCCGATCCGGTCGAGTTCGGCACGGGTACGGCTCTCGGGCGCCAACTCCTGCGTACGGGAACGGAATTCGGCGACCCCGGCGCTCACCATGCCCCGCAGGGCGGCCGGCGCGGGCAGCCCGGCGACCACCTGCCACCCCCCGCGCGGCGGCAGCACCCCCGCCCACGGCGGCCCGGTCACCGCCGCCGGCACCCCGGCCGTGGCAGCGTGCTCGTCGACGGACTCCAGCAACTCCCCCGCCGACACGGTCACATCGAGCGTGACGTCGAGCCCGTCCTCGTACGGCTTCGCCAGCCGCACCGCGCGGATCGCCAGCACCTCGAAGGACGGCGGCCGCCCGAAGACGGCGAGCGCGGTCCCCGCGGCCTGGAGCCGCACGGCGGCGCCGCGGTCGTAATGCAGCAGCCTGGAGAGGAAGGCCGCGAGATCCGCCGCCTCCCCCTCGTCGGCCAGGTGGAGCACCGTCATGCGGCGACGGCCTCCTCCTCGTCGTCGTCCCGGTACCCCTCCAGGAACTCCCGCTCCTCGGAGGTGATACGGCGCGGCCGCTGGGCCTCGAAGTCGAACGGCACGATGACCGTCGAGGCCCGCACGTACACCAGGTCGTCGTCCTTCACCTCGTAGGCGATGGTGAAGGACGCCGCCCTTATCTCCGTGACCCACAGCTCGATGTCCACGGGCGTGTGCCGGTGGACGAGCTGCCGCTTGTAGTCGATCTCGTGGCGCGCCACCACGGACCCCTGCTTGAAGTCCTTCTCCGGGCGGAACAGGAAGTCGATACGGGCTTCCTCCAGGTAGCGGAGGAAGACCACGTTGTTGACGTGGCCGTACGCGTCCATGTCCGCCCAGCGCAGCGGGCAGTGGTAGAGGTGCCGCAAGATCGATCAGCCCCGGGTCAGCTTCTTGTAGGTGGCACGGTGCGGACGCGCGGCGTCCGGGCCGAGCCGCTCGATCTTGTTCTTCTCGTACGACTCGAAGTTGCCCTCGAACCAGAACCACTTGGAGTCACCCTCGTAGGCGAGGATGTGCGTGGCCACCCGGTCCAGGAACCACCGGTCGTGGGAGACGACCACGGCCGCGCCCGGGAACTCCAGCAGCGCGTTCTCCAGCGAGCCGAGGGTCTCGACGTCGAGGTCGTTGGTCGGCTCGTCGAGGAGCAGCAGGTTGCCGCCCTGCTTGAGGGTGAGCGCGAGGTTGAGGCGGTTGCGCTCACCACCGGAGAGCACGCCGGCGGGCTTCTGCTGGTCCGGCCCCTTGAAGCCGAAGGCGGACACGTACGCCCGCGACGGCATCTCGACCTGGCCCACGTTGATGTAGTCCAGCTCGTCGCTGACGACGGCCCACAGGGTCTTCTTCGGGTCGATGTTCTCGCGGCTCTGGTCGACGTACGAGATCTTGACCGTCTCGCCGACCTTGATCGAACCGGAGTCCGGGGTCTCGATGCCCTGGATCATCTTGAAGAGGGTGGTCTTGCCGGCGCCGTTGGGGCCGATGACACCGACGATGCCGTTCCTCGGCAGGCTGAAGCTCAGGTCGTCGATGAGGAGCTTGTCGCCGAAGCCCTTGCTGAGGTTGTTGACCTCGACGACGATGCTGCCCAGACGCGGACCCGGCGGGATCTGGATCTCCTCGAAGTCCAGCTTCCGCATCTTGTCGGCCTCGGCGGCCATCTCCTCGTACCGCGCGAGACGCGCCTTGGACTTGGCCTGACGCCCCTTGGCGTTCGACCGCACCCACTCGAGCTCTTCCTTGAGCCTCTTCGCCCGCTTGGCGTCCTTCTGGCCCTCGACCTTGAGACGGGTCTGCTTGGTCTCGAGGTACTTGGAGTAGTTGCCCTCGTAGCCGTGCAGCCGGCCGCGGTCGACCTCGCAGATCCAGCCCGCGACGTTGTCCAGGAAGTACCGGTCGTGGGTGACGGCGACGATGGTGCCCTCGTACTTGGCGAGGTGCTGCTCCAGCCAGTTCACCGACTCGGCGTCGAGGTGGTTGGTGGGCTCGTCGAGGAGCAGCAGGTCGGGGGCCTCCAGCAGCAGCTTGCACAGCGCCACACGCCTCCGCTCACCACCGGAGAGGTTGGTGACGGGCCAGTCGCCGGGCGGGCAGCCCAGCGCGTCCATGGCCTGCTCCAGCTGCGCGTCGAGGTCCCACGCGTTGGCGTGGTCGAGCTCCTCCTGCAGCTTGCCCATCTCGTCCAGCAGCGCGTCGCTGTAGTCGGTGGCCATGAGCTCGGCGATCTCGTTGAACCGGTCGAGCTTGCCCTTGACCTCGGCGACACCCTCCTGGACGTTCTCCAGGACGGTCTTGTCCTCGCTGAGCGGCGGCTCCTGCAGCAGGATGCCGACGGTGTACCCCGGCGACAGGAACGCGTCACCGTTCGAGGGCTGCTCCAGCCCCGCCATGATCTTCAGAATGGTCGACTTACCGGCACCGTTCGGGCCGACCACACCGATCTTCGCGCCGGGCAGGAAGTTCAGCGATACGTCGTCAAGGATGACCTTGTCGCCGATTGCCTTGCGCGTCTTGCGCATGGTGTAGATGTACTCAGCCAAGAGAAACCGTCCGGCAGCTTGAAATCTGGCAGTGGGCAGATACACCCCATCTTGCCTGAGGTCCACCCTCGGGTGGTAACCCGTTTGGTCGGGGGGCTGTGACCTGGGGTTTCTCCTGGCCCCCCGACCCCGCTCAGTCCTGCGTCCGCCGCCGCTGCACCAGCACCAGCGCCGCCCCGCCGATCACCACCAGCGCCACCGCCACGCCCGTGATCACCGGCGTCACGCTGGACGCGCCGGTCTCGGCGAGGTTGGTGCCGGCCGAGGTGCCGCCCACCGTGAGCGGGCTCGGCTCGCTGAGGGTCTGGGTGGTGTCACCCGTCTCGTTGCCCTGGGTCTGGCAGTCGAGGACGCCGGTGAAGCGCTTGTCCAGGCCAGCGGGGCCGGTGATCGTGAAGTCGTACGCCTGGTCCTCCTGGAGCGGGATGGTCACCGTCTGTGACGCGCCCGCCGGGACGGTGTGCTCCAGGCCGAGCAGCTCGAAGGTGAACGGCTGGTCGCCCTCGTTGGCCGCGGTGATGTCGACGCCGCCCCCGGCGCAGTGCTCCGCCGCGGAGAGGGCCGGTATCGCGCCCTTGTCGGCCCAGGTCGCACTCGCCGTCGCGGACACCGTCGACTCGCTGGAGCCTGCCAGGATCTGCGTCTGGCTCCTGCTCTCGGAGGTGAAGGCACGGCCCACCGGCACGGTCGTGGAGGCCTGCACGGCCACCTCGGCCGACCCGGCCGCCGCGTCCTCGGGGATCTGGAAGAAGATCTGGCTGCCGTTCTTCGCGGACGTGAGGTCCATGCCGTTCTTGCCGACGATCCGCACCCCGCTGGTGACCGCGTCCGCCGGAGGCGTCACCGTCACGCTGTCCGCGTCGGTGTGCACCGTGACCGGCCCGAGGAGCCCGCCAGAGCGGCCGGAGACCGCGGCCGGCGAGAGCGTCAGCGAGGCCGAGGGCTCCGCCAGCGCGCGGGCGTTGTCATGGAGGTAGTCGGCGAGCTTCTCGGCCTGCGGATCGGCGGCGTCGACGTCGGCGCCGTCCGAGTAGCGCCAGATGGCCACCTGCGTGCCGGCCGCCGCGTCCTGCTCAGTGAGGCCGCTGCCGATGCCCGCCTTCGCGGCGAGCGCCGCGAGGTCGTTCACCTGCGGATAGGAGTTCTGCAGGATCCAACGGATCTTGCCGGCGTCCTGGTTGGTGCCCAGCGACGTGCCGCTCCAGGGCGTCTCGTGGTACTTGGCGTCCCGCTGGGTCGGGTTGTAGAGGTCGACGCAGTACGTCTGGAGCATGCCGCCGCCTTCGACGGACATCTCGAACAGGCCCGCCGAGACCTCCATGTCCCCGGAGTCGTCGTGTATGACGGCCGTGCCGTACGTCTTCAGGCCGCCTATGGTCGCGGTCGCCCCGCCCTGGATCTGCGCCGTGCCGGCATCGGCGGCGGCCGTCCCGGCACCGGCCAGCACACCGGCCGCGACAAGCCCGGACATCAGCGTCCCGGCGACGAACCGGGCCACCCCTCGTCCGCGTGCCGACCGCCGCGTGCTGGGCGCAGAGAGCGAAGAAAACACAGAATTCCCCTTCAGGCAGGACCCGTTGACGTGGGGGGAAGGGTCCCACCAGCAGAATCAGAAGCCCCGAGAGCCACGTTCGGCATCCTAAGGAAGTGCCGCACCACGGTTCCCGGTGATGCGGTCGCACGGCCGATCCGACTCGGAATCGTTATCGCCAAGATCACCTGCGAGCGGGGCTTATCGACAAATCCACCGGGCTGCTTCAGGGAGCATTCGCCGATAAGCCGCACTTCGGTACGCCACGTCTCCGCCCACCGCCGTCGACTGAGGTCACGTCACCGGCACGGGTTCCGGCTCACAAGTCGCCACCGACCGCGGTGGGCTGAGGTCACGTCACCGCGACCGGTTCCGGCTCCCGTTGACCGGCGCTGTCACTGTCACCGTCACGGCCGGGTGTCTCCCAGTTCGGCTCCGGCTGGCCGGCGCTCGTGTCCGCCGCACCCGCCTCCGGTTTCTGCCCGCGCCGGAACATGGCCGTCCCGCGCGCCAGATCGTGCCCGATGGCCACCGCGTCGATGTCGGCCGAGGTCCAGTTCTGCCCCTCGCGCACGTCCGACCGGACCTTCAGCCGGCCCTGGACCACCACCGGATCGCCCACGTTCAGCGAGGCCGCCGCGTTCGTGGCGAGCTGCCGATTGGCCCACACGGTGAAGAAGTTGGTGTGCCCGTCCGTCCACGCGCTCTTCTCACGGTCCCAGTAGCGCTGGGTCACCGCCAGCCGGAACCTCGCCGACGGCCCGGCCGCCAGCTCCCGGTACACCGGCTGCGTCGCCACGTTGCCGACCACGCACACGATCGTCTCGTTCATCCCGAACCCCTCCCTCGCCCGGCCGGCCCTCCGTACCGGGCGGATCGCGGTGGCGGACACGCCTACGGGCCCGTCCCGTACGGCTGCCGTGTCCGTCCCCCGTCCCGTCGACCGCGTCCGCCGCGATCGCCGTGGAGCCAGACTGCCTCCGCCGGTCCGAGCCCGCTGACCGCTGTGGACCACCACCCACCTGTGGAAAACCCCACCACCCGAACGAGTGCCCCACCCGCGGGAACCGGGCCCACCCGGCTCACCGCACCCCGGCCTCCACCCCCAAAACCCTCCCGTACTGCTCCCGAACCTCCCGGTACCGCAACAGCTCCGCCGCCACCGGATCCAGCACCCGCGCCCGCCCGCACCCGGCCGCCGCCTCCCGGAGCCGCCGCTCCGCCTCCATGCCGTACCGCCGCGCCGGCCCCCGCGCCGCGATCCGGCAGCTCCACTCCACCAGCGGACCGCCGATGATCCCGGCCACCATCAGCAGCACCGGCACTCCGAGGTTCGGCGCCATGAACCCGACGATCTGCCCGACCAGCCACAGCCCGCCCACGATCTGAAGCAGCGTCATGGACGCCTGCGCGAGCACGGCCGCCGGCCACCACCCCGGCCGCGGCGGCCGCCCCGGCGGCAGTCCGGCCCGCGCCGCCAGCTCGTCCAGCGCCTCGGGCAGCCCCTGCGAGCCCCGTACGGCCGCCTCCCGCACCGCTTGCGCCCACGGCGCGGGCAGCCCTGCGGAGGCCCGGTCGGCGACGGTCCGCACCGCCTGCTCGACGCGCTGCCGCGCGGTCGCCTCCTCCTCGGGATGCGCGCGCAACGGAAGCCGCCCGGTGACCGGTTCGAGCCGGTCCTGGTACCACCGCCACAGCCGCAGCCACGGCGTCCCGCACGCGCGGTTGGCGTTGCGCAGCCAGGCCCGCTCGGCCGCCTCGCCCGCCGCCGTCGCGCCGACGGCGTCGGCGAGCCGTACGGCGAACTCGTCCCGCGCCTCCTCGCTCAGCCCGGTCCGCCGCCCGGTCGCGTACACGGGCCGCAGCCGCCACGCGGCGGCGTCCACGTCGGCGGAGATCCGCCGTGCGGGAGCGCCCCGTTCGGCCACGAACTGCCCGAGCGCCTCCCGCAGTTCCCCCACGCCGTCGCCGGTGAGCGCGGACAGCGCGAGCACGGTCGCGCCCGGCTCGCCGTACTCCCCCAGCGCGATCCCGTCCTCGTCGAGGAGCCGCCGCAGGTCGTCGAGGACCTGCTCGGTGGCCTCGCCGGGCAGCCGGTCGATCTGGTTGAGGACGACGAACATCACCTCCGCGTGACCCGCCATGGGCCGCAGATAGCGCTCGTGCAGCACCGCGTCCGCGTACTTCTCGGGATCGACGACCCAGATGACGGCATCGACCAGCGCCAGCACCCGGTCGACCTGCTCACGGTGCTGCACGGCCGCCGAGTCGTGATCGGGCAGGTCGACCAGGACCAGCCCGCGCAACTGCGCCTCCGTCTCGGCGCTCTGCAGAGGCCGCCGCCGAAGCCGCGGCGGGATGCCGAGCCGCTCGATGAGCGAGGCCGACCCGTCGCTCCAGCTGCACGCGATGGGCGCGGCGGTGGTCGGCCGCCGTACGCCCGTCTCCGAGATCGTGACCCCGGCCAGCGCGTTGAACAGCTGCGACTTGCCGCTGCCGGTCGCGCCCGCGATGGCGACGACGGTGTGCTGCCCGGACAGCCTGCGCCGCGCGGCCGCCTCGTCGAGCACCCGGCCCGCCTCGGAGAGCGTCCGGCTGTCGAGCCGGGTACGGGAGAGCCCCACGAGCTCCCGCAGGGCGTCCAGCCGCGACCGCAGCGCCCCGTCGTACGCCAAGGGAGCGGCCACCGGCGCCCCGGCCCCCCGCGCCTCCACGACGGCGGCCGGCGCACCCCCGGCGCTCTCGTTCACCCGCCGCGCGATCAGCCCGTCGTCCCAGGCCCCGGAGGAGTCCGTACGACCGCACGAGTCGTCCTTGGCGGCTTCCTCGGGCTGCACAGCGTCCACGACGTCTTCCGCCTCCACGAGCTCTACGACATCCACGGCGTCCACGGCGTCCAGGGCACCGCCCTCCACCGGCGCTTCGCCCCCGCCCTGACTCCCATCCCCGGAAACGGCCCCCTCCACGTGATCAGCAGGGTGAGCGGCATGGTCCGCACGATCGACGCGATCGGCGTTACCGGTGTGCTCGGTGTGATCGGCGTGGTCCTGGTCAGTGACGGCGGTCACCGGTCACCTCTCCTTCTGCAGTACGGACAGGGCGGCGATGAGTTCGGCCTGGGGTTCGGGGTGGACCTCGAGCGCGTCGAGCGGCGCGAGACGGCGCTCGCGCTCGGCGTGCACGACCCGGTCCAGGTGCTCGCTGAGCAGCCGTCCGCCCCGGTCGCGCAACCGCAGCGCGCCGTGGGCGCCGAGGCGCTCGGCGAGGCCCTCACCGGCGGTCCGCGCGCGACGGCCGCCGAGCAGCGCGGTGGCGACGAGAGCGGCGATCACCTCGGGGTCGGGCGCGACACTCCGCTCCAGGTCACGCACCTCTTCCTCCGCGTACTCCTCGAGCTCGCGGCGCCAGCGCCGTACGGCGAGCCCGATCCGGTGCTCGGGGGTCTCCAGTGCCGGGTCACGGCCGGTGAGTTCCGGGGCGCCCGCCGCGGGTTCGCGCCGCCAGGCCTCGTCGACGCGTTCGTCGGCGGCGGTGACGGCGCACAGCAGCAGCGCGGCGAGGCTCTCCACGAGCGCGTCGAGAAGTTCCGCGGCGGTGCAGTCGAGCGGAAAGGCCCGCCACCGCTTCAACGCGTCCCCGGCCAGCACGGCCCCCGCCTGCAACCGCCCCCGCACGCGCGCGTGCTCGCTGTCGTACGCCCCGTCGACGGCGGCGGTGAGCCGCAGCGCGGCGGCGTACTGGGCGGCGGCGGCGCCGGCCAGTTCGGGCATGCGGGATTTGAGGGAGTCGAGGACGCCGTGCGCGGTGCGCGCGAGGGCGCGCTGCCGGGAGGCGGGGTCCTGGGCCTGGTGCACGAGCCAGGTCCTGAGCGGCGCGACGGCGGTGGCGGGGAGCAGTCCGCCGCCCCAGGCCGACTCGGGCAGCTCGGGCACGGTGAACCGGGGTACGTCGCCGAGTCCCGCCTTGGTGAGCAGCGCGGCGTACTGGCGCGACACCTCGGAGACGACCTGGTGGGGCACCCGGTCGAGGACGGTCACCAGGCTGGCGTTGTACTCCTTGGCGGTGCGCAGCAGATGCCAGGGGACGGCGTCGGCGTACCGTGCGGCGGTGGTCACCATGACCCAGATGTCGGCCGCGCAGATGAGTTCGGCGGCCAGGGTGCGGTTGTCGGCGACGAGGGAGTCGACGTCGGGGGCGTCGAGGAGGGCGAGGCCGGGCGGGAGGGTGTCGGCGGTCTCGACGCGCAGCACGCGCGTGGGGTCCTCGCCGGGCAGCAAGAGGTCGTCGCCGCTGTCCTGCTGGGGCACCCACACGCGCGTGAGGTCGGGCAGGACCCGCATGCCGCTGAACCAGTGATGGTCCTCCGGATGGCACACGAGTACCGGGGTGCGGGTCGTGGGGCGCAGCACACCGGCCTCGCTGACCCGCCGCCCCACAAGGGAGTTGACGAGGGTCGACTTCCCGGCGCCGGTCGAACCTCCCACCACGGCCAGCAGAGGAGCTTCGGGTTGCCTCAACCGGGGCACCAAGTAGTCGTCGAGCTGGGCGAGCAGTTCGTCGCGGTTGGCACGCGCGCGTGGAGCCCCTGGGAGGGGCAGCGGGAAGCGTGCGGCGGCGACACGGTCGCGCAGGGCGGAGAGTGCGTCGAGCAGCTGAGGCCGTACGTCCAAGGTCACCACATGCGAAGAATGCCCAATTTTAGGGGATTTCTGAAGCATATGAGCATGTCTGCGCGCCGACAGGACACAAGGGACGGAAGGGGTGACCGGGACAACGGCATAGTCCAGGCATAACGAGTACACAACACCCGTGGCGCGAGACGCCAAAAGCGATGCACGATTCGTACCTGCCTGCGATTATCAGGACCGCTTCACCGAACCTCCACATTGAGCCACGGAGGCGAAGCAACAGGGACAAGGATCCGGGAGCCCTATCCTTGTCCCCGGCAACGTCACGGATCAGCCCACACCCGGGCACCAGACACGAGGCCACCACACCGGCCCCCGTAGCTCAGTGGATAGAGCAGGCGCCTTCTAAGCGCTTGGCCGCAGGTTCGAGTCCTGCCGGGGGCGCCCATGCTCCGCCCTCCCTCGGGAGGGCGATTTTGCTGTTCAGACCCTCCCCTGGCGATCAAGGCAGGACTCCGGGGCCATGTGGCTGTCACGGGTTTCTGCGGGGCGCCCTGTCGAATGCCGGTGTCCGGCCTACCGACGGCGTCGGACGTACCAGCCGGCCACCAGCACAATGAGGATGGCAACCACGAAGGCCCACACCGTCGTTGCGCCGTGGTACGAACGGTAGGCGATCAGAGCAAGCATGTTCAGGCGCGTACCCCGCGCGTGCGGCTTCAGCCGACCCGCGTGGCCCAGGCCACTGCCGGATACACCCTTTTCCCGCTGCGCGATGTTCAGGCCACCCGCCGGTAAACCCCCGCGCTCCGTCGCAGATGCTGCAAGTCCACCAGGTAGCGCCGGAGCGTCACATGGTCGGTGTCGCCGTCCTCGCACCAGCCGCGCAGCTTCTCGTTGACGGTTCGTTCCGGGTATTCAACGTCCGGTTCGAAGGTCTGCTCGGCGATGTACTTCAGGACCAGCTTCTTGCGGGTCCATTGCGCGGGCAGCCGCACGAGGCGGCCGTCGCGTACGAAGGTCCGCAGGAGCTGGTCGGTGTTCTCGTCTCCCGACCCCGGGTTCTCGGCGGCCTGCGTCGCCTGTTCCCGGTCCGCGCGCGCGTACTGGCGGAACAGGTCGTAGGCGACCACCAGCCGGGACCCGGCTCCGCCTCCTGCCCCGTCGCCGTCCACCGCCGTCACCACCCCCTGCTCACGCAGCTTCAGCAACGCCAGGGCCGTTTCCTTCACGGGCACCCCGGACGCCTGGGCGGCCTCGTCCGGAGTGCCGGCCCCCAGTGCGACCGCGGCGAAGACCCGCACCCGGTTCTCGTCGGTGAACAGTCGGATGAGTCGGTCGGTAGCCATGCCCGGAGGCTAGTGGAGGGCCCGTACCCCGGCTAAGCGATTTTCCGCCCCCCCGGCCGCCCTGTTCAAAAAGGGTGATCCGCACATGATCGCCGTTACCAGTGGTGAGCGGCGGCGTTGAACCGGCAGTGCGGTGGCGCGTCCTGCTGCCGCGCGGTCATCGATCCAAAAGGAGAACGTGATGTCTCGCATCGCGAAGGCTGCCGGAGTCGCCCTCGGCGCCGGTGCCATGGCGCTCGGCGGCGCCGGTCTGGCCATGGCGGACGCGGGCGCCCACGGTGAGGCCGTCGGCTCGCCGGGCGTCCTGTCGGGCAACCTCGTCCAGGTCCCGATCCACGTGCCGGTCAACGTGTGCGGCAACACCGCCAACCTGATCGGCCTGCTGAACCCGGCGTTCGGCAACACCTGCGCCAACATCAGCGACGGTCACGACGACAAGAGCGGCGGCTACGGCTACGGCGACTGACGTCCCGTCCGTACCGAAGAGCCCCGGCACTCCGAGCGCCGGGGCTCTTCCCATGTCCTGCGAAGCCCTGCTGAACCCCTATGAATCCTCTACAGATCTCCGCGCCGAGAAGACGTCACGCGTACCGGTAGATCCTGCCGACGTCCTCCAGCGAGTCCGGCGTCACGTCCCACGGCGGCAGCTTCTCGTGCCGCGCCACGATCCGCCGGTACTGCGCACTGCCCGGCTCCGCCGGCTTCGCGGGCAGATAGCGGGCACCGGGGTGCCGCCGCTGCCAGCGGGACCACTGCAGGTCGACGAAGGCGTGGTGCATCCAGAACACCGGGTCGTTGACGGACGCGCCGCCGACCATGACACCGCCGACCCACCGGTGCACCCGGTTGTGATTGCGCCAGGCGGCGGAACCCCGTCCGCTCCCCCACCCCTCCAGCCGGTTGCGGAACCCCTTCGCCGCCGTCGAGTCCCACGGCGAGACGTCGTAGACCGGGTCGGCCAGCGCCGACTCCAGCTCGGCCTTGGTCGGCAGCTCGATCGGGTCGCGGGCACGGCCGAGGTCCCGGGTGAGGAACTCCCCGTCCGTGACGCCCTCCTTGATGGTCCAGTTGCCCGTCGCGTAGGCGAACGGCCCGGTCGTCACCTGCCGGTCCGAACGCCGCCCGGTGCCGCCGAGCAGGTCCGTGGTCCAGGGCCCGGCACCGGCCTTCCGGTCCTTGGTCCAGTCCCAGTACGGCACCGTCACCGACGCGTCGACCCGGCGCAGCGCCCGCTCCAGGTCCAGCAGGAACCGGCGGTGCCAGGGCAGGAACGACGGCGCCATGTGGGCCGTACGCAGGCCGCCCTCGCCGTCGGTGACGTAGAAGTCGATGTGCATCCGTACGAACTCGTCGTACTCGCCGCGCCGTTTGATCTCCAGCATCGCCTTCACGAAGCGCCGCTTCTCCGCGCTCGTGAGCGTGCTCGCGTCCTTACGGACGTACGCCATGGCGTCCCCCCATGAAACCCATGCCACCCATATCGCCCACACCGTCCATGTCATCCGTCTCGCTCATGGTTCCCGGATGGCCCATGGGGGTCTCGCGCAGTTGCTGGCCCGGCCCCAGCTCGTCGACGGCGGCGCGGGCCGCTTCGAGAGGGGTCTCGTACGACCGGTAGTGGTCGACCATGCTCAGCCAGGTGCCGTCGGCACGGCGCATCAGCTCCAGTTGGCGGCCGTCGACGGTGACATGCCACTGATCGGCCTCGGAGGCGCGGCCCGCGGTGGTCTTGATGCCGCGGATGTGGCGGCCGCGGTAGGTCTCGTCGAAGGCGACCTCACCGGGGTCGTCGGCGCCGCGCGGCGGCCGGGAGGCGGCGACGAGCGGCGCGAGCGCCAGCGCCCCGGCCGCCGTGAACAGCCCGCGCAGGACGTCCCGTCGACCACCCCGTACGACATCCGGCACCCGGCCGGATCTGGCCTGGCCGTCCCCCACGGGCTCCGCCCCCACCGCCACGGCACCGGCCACGGCACCCGCCACTCCGCCCGCTACCCGGCCCGTCACTCCACCGACACTGACGACCATCCTGTGCTCCTCCCGGTTCGGTCGATCCGTAGCGGTAACCGAGAAGGAGCCCGCACGGTCACCGTCCGGTGGTCCGGACGGAGCCGTACGGGCTCCCGAGGCGGGCACAGCCCCTGAGCCCTAGGGGCTCTCGGGGCGGGCGCGCCCGGAGGCTCACGCCCCCCCAACGCAGCCGCAGGTCGCGGCTAGAGGCCCGGTCCCGCGACCAGGTTCGCGGCCGGCACGGTCTGCAGGACCGGGGTGAGCACGCCCACCTCGGGCAGCTTCGGCTCGGGGAGGCCGAAGTTGTCGGCGTTCGGCGCGGTCAGCGGGGCGTCGACGGACAGGCCGGGGGCCAGCGTGCGCAGGTCGGAGGCGGGGGCGCCGACGGCGACGTGGTCGAAGTCGTCGCCGAGGATGTGCGGCAGGGGCGCGTGCACACCGAGGCCGGGCAGCCCGCCGGAGACCGGCAGCTGCGGGAGGACCCGCTCGGGCAGGAGCCGTCCCTCGACGTACTGCGGGCCCTCGGGGGCGCCGGGCATCGGCAGCGGGATCTCGCCGCCGAGCTTGGGCAGCTCCACGTTGAGGGACCTCTCGACGCCGTCCAGCGGCACCGGGACGGGGACCGTGTCCACCGCTGCGGCGGGGGTCGCGGCGGCGCCCACCGCGGCAGCGACGCCCGTGATGACGGCGGCAAGGGTTCGGCGGGTGGTCGGCTTCATCTCAGGCACGGTCCCTTTCAGGGTTCAGTGGTCTCAACGTCCGTACCGCGTAACGATCCTGGACCGGTCACCAGCGCAAGATTCCCCCGCCTGCCGCAGTAGTACGACGGCTCCATAGGCTGAATATCGACAGGGCGGAATGTCGGCTCGTCCGCAAAGCCCACCGGTGGACGGGGGCGACACCCCAAGGGGCCGAGGCAGGTCGCACCGCCCCGGCCCCTCGGCCTCCGCACCGCCTGGGCCCCTCGGCCCCCGGCCTCCGCACCGCCCGGGCCCCTCGGCCCTCGGCCTCCGCACCGCCTCGGCCCCGGGCCCCGTATCCCCTCGGCCCCCGCCCCCCGGCACCGGCACCGGCCCCGGCCCCCGCGCCGCCTAGCCCTTCTCAGCCCCGCAGGCTCCGCGCCGGCAGCACGATGTGCGCCGCGGCGTTCAGCGTCTCGTCCGCGCCGGCGAACGCGGCCAGCGCCTCCGGCTCGACGGGCTTGCCCGGCTCGGCCTCGGGCCAGGGGCGGGTGGTGAACACGAAGTAGGCGAAGCCGCGTTCGGCGACGGCCTCCAGCCACTCCGGCGGCGGGGTGCACTGCGCGTTGAAGCCGGGCATGTTGACGACCGCCGTGCCGGACTCGACGAGCAGGCTGACCGGCAGGGTCGGCCGGGCGTTGCCGTCGACGAGGTCGCCGCCGACGGGCAGGTCGTTGTTCTCCAGCAGCGCTTCGACGGCGGCCGTGGCGGCCTCCGGTCCGGCCGCGGCGTCCCCGAGGGTGTAGGCGAGGAGGTAGGGCATGTCGCCGTCGGGGGCCTCGCCGCTCCAGGCCATGACGACGAGCGTGCCGAGGTCGGCGGCGTTGAAGGGGCGGGTTTCGCTTGAGGTTGAGGTCACCGCGCGACCATATCGACGGGTCCGAATGGGTTCCCGTCCGTTCTCACTCGACCGGGCGACATCCCGCACACGGTCCACACGATCGAGGGACGCCTTCTCGAACAGGCGGTGAAAAACACACCGCGGAACACATTTCGAAAACAAAGGGCCGATTCCGCGTCGTACGGAATCGGCCCTGTGCGGCAGGCGCGGAATGCTTCAGCCGCCCAGCGGCAGACCGCCGAGGAGCCCGCTGGAGTTCAGCGTGCCGGTCGCGCCCTTGACGGTGTTGAGCACGGAGTCCTTGTTCTCGGTGTCGAGCGCGTTCGACTGGTGCTGGAGCGGCATCACGTCGGCGGGGGCGAGCCGACCGCTGGTGAGCTGGTTCACGGCACCGGTGAGGCTGGTGGGCGTGACGTCGGCGGCGCTGTAGGCGAACGCGGGCGCACCGGCGCCGGCGAGGGCCACGGAACCGGCAACTACAGCGGCAGCCTTCAGGGACTTCATCGTGTTCCTTTCTTCGGCGACCGAAGCCGCCCGCGAGAATTCTGACGCCGTGCCTAACGATTCCTCACCGGCCCGGAAACCCCGTACGCAGAAATTTTCTGCAAGCCGACAGAATCAAGAGAAAACAATAGGAAGACAAAACAGCCGTGGTGCCGGCCGTTCGGCCGGCACCACGGCTGCGAGAACAATGCCGGGATGGCTCAGGAGACGGGCAGCGGCACCGGCAGCCCGCCGGTCACTCCGCCCACCGTGTCGGTCGCGCCGCCGACCGCGCCGGTCGCGGCACCGGTGTCCACCGGGAGCGGTACTGGCAACGGCAGCGGGAGGCCGCCGGCCAGCAGGAGCGCGAGGACGGCGTTGAGCAGCTTGCTCACGACCGCGGTCGCGGCCGGGATCACCTTGGTGGGGTCGCCGCCGGTGGCCGCCGCGAGCAGGTCGCTGACCGCCTGCTGCAGGGCGGCGAGCGCGTCGCCGACGGCGTCTGCGGACGGCGCCTTGGAGTCGTCGCCGCTCTTGGTCACGGGCAGCGGGAGCAGCCCGGTGACCGGGGCGGTCACGGCCGGGGTGGTCGGCGTGGCGGTGGCCGGCGGGGTGGTGGGGGCCGTGGTGGCCGTCGGGGTCGTCGGCGTCACCGGGGTCTCCGGGACCGGGACCGGTGCCGCCGCGGTGATCTTGGCGATGGCCGCCTTCACCGCGTCCAGGAGCTGGGTGGCCTGCTCGGGCGAGACCTGGCCGTCGTCGGCCTTGAGCACGGTGTTGAGCAGATCGGTGACCGGGGCGAGCAGGGACCCGAGGTTGCCGAGGGTCTGGACCTGGGCGAGGAGCGCGTCCGCGCCGGGGAGGGGTGCCTTGGCCGCCGATTCGACGCGCTCGCGCTTCGACTCGTGGTCGGCCGCCACCGCGGCGGGCGCGGTGATCGCGAACAGCAGGGCGGCGGTGACGGCGGTGGAGGCGAGACGCAGTGCGGGCAGAGCACGCATGGAGATTCCCTTTCGGTGGGGGCGGATCTTGAGCCCACCGTGAAAGCGCTCGCCACACCCTGCAACCGAGGGAACGCGGGGGGTGACCGTCCGGGTCGCGTGTCGTCCCTGGTGAGACGCCCTGTCAAGCCCCGCTCGCCATGTCGGTCCGCCGACCCCCCATTTGGGGCAACGAAAAACCGGCCGCCCTCCTGAGGGGGAACCACAGGAGGACGGCCGGCGAAGGGGTCCGAGCGGACGTCAGTCGTTGACGCACTCGTTGCCGAAGGCGGGGTTCAGCAGACCGATGATGTTCACGGTGTTACCGCAGACGTTGACCGGAACGTGGACCGGAACCTGGACGACGTTGCCCGACAGGACGCCCGGGGAGTGGGCGGCCGCGCCCTGCGCGCCGGCGTCGGCGGCGGCGATGCCGGCACCGCCGGCGACGGCCGCGACAGCAGCGGAGGTAAGGACCAGGCCCTTCGCGATACGCGACATGGAGAGGTGCTCCTTGGGTTGACACAAACACCCGGGCGGATGCCCGGCGCTGTGTCAACGCGTGGCGCGCGCGGGGGTTGTGCCGCCAATGGGGTGATCTCCAGATCGGCCCGACTTCACCATTCCGACACACTTGTCTGGTTTCTCCGGATTAATACGCATAGCGGCTAGAGTTGCGGACCTCCCGACGCACCCTTATAGCCAGCAAATCGCACTCATCTGACGCCCTGGCACCACGACCCGGGCGTGCCACCCGTGCCCCGCAACCTCCCGGAAGGGCCACCCCGGTCATGCGCCAATCCCTGCGTCCGCTGCTGCGCCGAGCGACGGTGGGAGCCCTCGTCCTCGTCTCCGTCTGGGCACCGGGCGGCGCCCTCGCGGCGGCCCCGCCCTCCCCGGAGGCCGCACGCCTGCCGTTCACCGAGCGGTACCGGGCGCTCCAGCACGGCGGGATCGTCCGCGCGGCCAACGCCGCCATCAGCTGCCGGGCGACCGCGGCCCAGCCCTCGTGCCCGGCGGTCCGGGAGGGCGGCACGGCGGTCAACGGCGACCTCGACATGTTCTACGTCGACGTCGACACCGACCCGAACACCTACAACTCCTCCCGCGCCGAGGTCCGTCTGCCCGAGGGCGCCCGGGCCACGTACGCGCGCCTGTACTGGGGCGGCAACCTGCGCGTCGGCGAGCAGAAGCCGCCCGCGGACAACGGGCGGGTGCTGATCGCCGAGCCCGGCGGCCAGTACAAGGAGGTCCTCGCCGACACCCTGGTCGGCCACCGGGTGGCCCAGGGCGCGGACGCCTACCAGGCCTCGGCGGACGTCACGAAGCTGGTGCGGGAGAGCGGTTCGGGGCTCTACACGGTGGCGCAGCTCAACGTGGCCATGGGGAAGTCGAGGGCCGGCGCGTGGGGCGGCTGGACGCTGGTGGTGGCGTACGAGAAAGCGGCGGAGCCGCTGCGGCATCTGGCCCTCTGGGACGGCTTCGACACGCTGACGTCCGGTCAGGACCTCGCGCCGAGCGGTCTGCGCTTCCCCGAGGGTGCGTCCGGCCGGGTGGGACTCGTCGCCTACGACGGTGACCGCGGCCGAACGGGCGACAGCCTCACCCTCTCGGCCGACCGCCGGGCCCCCGTCGTGCTGGCCGACTCCGCCAACCCCGTTGCCGACGTGCTGAATTCGACGATCAGCGAGCCCGGCGAGCGGCCGGCGACGCGCGTCCCGTCGTACGCGAACACCCTCGGTTACGACTCCGATGTGTTCGATCTCGGGACGGCTCTGCGGCCCGGTGGTGACCAGCTGGCCTTCCGGCTCGTTTCCCAGCGGGACGCGGCGTGGGCCGGCGCGCTCTTCGTCGCCGTCGACGCCCGCAGTTGAGGCGCGTTCCCGCCCGTCCCGAGTGCCATCCGTGAGCGAGGAAACCGCGCAATGCACCAGTCAGCAACCGACCCTCGGCCACGGGTCCTGCACCTTACGCAGCCCGTGGACGGCGGGGTCGCCCGGGTCGTGACGGACCTGGTGAGGGCCCAGCTCACGGCCGGTCTCCAGGTCTCGGTGGCCTGTCCGGACGGGGACTTCGCGCAGGGGCTGCGGGCGCTGGGCGCCGACGTACGGCACTGGGCCGCGACACGGTCCCCGGGGCCGTCGCTGCCGGGTGAGGTACGGCGCCTCGCACGGGTGGTCGAAGAGGTACGGCCCGAACTGGTGCACGCGCACAGCGCGAAGGCCGGTCTCGCCGGCCGGCTCGCGGTGCGCGGGCGGATCCCGACCGTGTTCCAGCCGCACGCATGGTCGTTCGAGGCGGTCGGCGGGACCACCGCGGCGCTCGCCCTGAAGTGGGAGCGTTGGGGGGCGCGTTGGGCCTCCCGGGTGTTGTGTGTGAGCGAGGCGGAGCGCGCGACCGGCGTACGCGCCGGGATCGCCGCCCCCTGGAGCGTCGTCCCCAACGGGATCGACCCCGCCCGCTTCCACCCGGCCGCCGTGGGCACCGTACGCGCCGCCCTCCTGCCCGATGTCGATCCCGCCGCCCCGCTCGTCGTGTGTGTGGGGCGGCTGTGCCGGCAGAAGGGGCAGGACGTGCTGCTGCGGGCGTGGGAGGCGGTGCTGGACCGGGTGCCGCGGGCCCGGCTCGCGCTCGTCGGCGACGGGCCCGACCGGGACCGACTGCGGGCCATGGCACCGGAGTCGGTGCTCTTCGCCGGCGCCGTCGCCGACGCCGCCCCCTGGTACCAGGCCGCCGATCTGGTCGTCCTGCCCTCGCGCTGGGAGGGCATGGCGCTCGCCCCGCTGGAGGCGATGGCGTGCGGGCGGCCGGTGGTGCTGACCGAGGTGGACGGCGCCCGGGAGAGCCTGCCGCCGGGTCTCGTACCGCACTGTCTCGTCCCGCCCGAGCAGCCCGCGCCGCTGGCCGGGGCCGTCGCCGAGCTGCTGCTCGACCCGCTGCTGTGCGAGTCGCTCGGCCATCAGGGCCGCCGGCACGTCCTGTCCACGCACGACGTGCGGCACACCACCGGGGCGGTGGCGGACCTGTACCGCGAACTGCTCGGTACGACAGGTCGCGTCATGCCCTCCGAGTACAGGGAGTCGATCCACTCGTGACCGCGGAAAGCACGCTCCCCTCGCCCGGCGGGCAGCCGCACGACCCCGGGTTCTCGCCCGTCGCGGTCCTCGCGTCGCGCGGCGTCACCGGCGGTTTCCGGTTCCCGCACCGCCGCCCGCAGCCCCGGCCCGCCTCTCCCGTGCCGCTGCTCGCCGCGGACCTGGCCGCCGCCCTGCTGGGCACCCTCGCCCTCACCGGCACCGCGCACCAGCCGCTGCTCGCGGCCCTGCTCGTCGCCGCGTCGATGCTGCTGCGCCCGCAGACGCCGTACGCGGTGCCGGGCGTCCTCGACGAACTGCCCGCCGTGTGCGGCCGGGTCGCGGTCGCCTGGCTGGCGCTCGGCGCCCTGATCGCCGCCCACACCCCGCAGTACGCCCTGTCCTTCACCACCCTCGCCGCCGGTTTCCTGCTCCAGACGGCAGCGGCCTGCGCGACCCGCGGCACCGTGCACTGGCGGCGCCGCACGGCCCTGCGCGACCGGCCGCGCGCGGCCCTCGTCGTCGGCCCCGCCGCGACCGCGCAGCGCGTGGCCGCCGGGCTGCTGCGCCACCCGCGCTGCGGAGTGCGGCCGGTGGGTGTGGTGGCCGAGCAGCCCGACGGCAGCGACGGCCTGCCCGTGCTGACCACCGGCGAGGAGGTCGAGCGGGCGCTCATCCAGAACGGCGTCCGGGACGTCCTGGTCGTGCACCCCTCGGTACGGACCCAGCATGGGCCCCTGCTGCGGGCGCTCGCCGAGTCGGGCTGCGCGGTGTGGGAGGTCGACGCGGACTCCCCCTCGTACGCCTCCCGCGACCAGCTCGCCGGATACGCCTGCCGGCGTCTCGACATGGGCGGACGGCGGCCCGGCAGCGTCGGCAAGCGGCTCCTCGACGTGGTGGTCGCCGGGACCCTGTTGCTCCTGGTCAGCCCGTTGCTGCTGGTGTGCGCGGTGGTGCTGCGGCTCACCGACGGGCCCGGCGTGGTCTTCCGGCAGGAGCGCATCGGCAAGGACGGGCGCCCCTTCACACTGCTGAAGTTCCGCACCCACCGCCCCGTCGACGAGCACGAGTCGGCGACCCGCTGGAGCGTGGCCGACGAACGCCGGATGTCGTGGTTCTGCCGCTTCCTGCGACGCACCTCCCTCGACGAGCTGCTCCAGCTGTGGAACGTCTTGTGGGGCGACATGAGCCTGGTCGGACCGCGCCCCGAACGCCCTTACTTCGTCGGCAAGTTCAGCCAGATGTATCCCGGCTACGCGGCCCGCCACCGGATGCGCACCGGCATCACCGGGCTCGCCCAGATCCACGGACTGCGCGGCGACACCTCCATCGAGGACCGGGCCCGCTTCGACAACGCGTACATCGACAACTGGTCGCTGTGGCAGGACATCTGCATCCTCGCCCGCACCGCCGCCGCACTCGTCCGCCCGACGGGGAGCTGAGATGAGGCCGCCTCGGATGCTGCCGGTGCTTCCGGCCATCGCCGTGATCGCCCTGCTGGGACTGCCGATCGGGCCGGGCGGCGAGGGCGGCGCGGGCCCGGCCGACGCGGTCTCCGCGCTGATGGTGCTGTACTGCGGGATCCGGCTGGTACGGGACCGGCGGCGCCCCCTGTCCCGTACCGCCGCCGTGATCCTGGGCCTGCCGGTGCTCGGGCTGGCGATCGCCGCGACCGGCGCCGCGAGTCCGGGTGCCGGGATCACCGGCATGGGCCGCTACCTCCAGATCTTCGTCCTCGTCCCCGCCGCCGTCCTGCTCCTCGTCCGGCACCGCGGTGACTTCCGCGTCCTCGCCTGGTCCTTCGTCGGGCTGGCGCTGTGGCAGGGGGCGATCGGCGTGCACCAGTTCCTGACCGGGACCGGTGCCTCGTACCAGGGCCAGGAGATCCGCGCCGTCGGCACCTTCGGGGCGCAGGACGTGATGGGGATGGCGACCGTCGTCTGCTTCGGGCTGATCTGCGCGGTGGGGCTGGCGCTGGGCACGACCGCCGTACGGCAGCGGGCGGTCGCCGCGTGCTGTGCGCTGGTGCTGCTGGTGCCGCTGGCCCTGTCGTTCAGCCGCGGGGCGTGGATCGCGACCGTGGTCACCTGCTCGGCGCAGCTGGTGCTGGCCGGGATGCGGCGGGCGCTGAAGGCGGGGGCCGTGGTCGCCGCGCTCGGGGTGATCCTCGTGGGCGGCTTCGGCGTCGGCTCGGCGATGCTCCAGGAACGCGTCAACAGCATCACGCAGGTCACCGACGCACCCGACCAGTCCGTCACCGACCGGTACACGATGTGGGCGGCGGCCGTCGACATGTGGCGCGAACGGCCGCTGACCGGCGTCGGGTTGAAGGGCTTCCCCGAACACCGGGACGCCCACGCCTCGCTCGCGCTGTCCGCGGGCAGCGACACGGAGGGCGCGGGGGCGGCCTTCCGCAGGCAGCCGCTGCTGTCCCCGCACAACATGTACCTCCTGATCCTCGCCGAACAGGGCCTGATCGGGCTGCTCGCGCTGGCGGGTGGCTGGCTGGCGCTGCTGGTGTGCGGGCTGCGGGGGCTGGCGCGGGCGCGTCGCGCCGGGGTCGGCGCCGGGCTCGACTGCGGGCTCGTCGCCTGCGGGCTGCTGGTCTGGCAGTTGACCGACTTCGTGTACGCCGACATCGGCGGGCCCTCGACCGTGCTGACGGCCGTGTGCTTCGGGCTGGCCGCGTGGTGGGGGCTGGCCGGGGCCGGCCCGCGGGAGCCCCTGCCGGTGCCGCCGACGGTGCCCGCCCGCGCCGAGGAGGCCGCCGCGCGATGACCGTGACGCCTTCCCGGCTGCCCAGGGGCGACGAGGACACCCAGGACGCGAAGGACGACACGGGCGGCGAGGGCGGCGCGAAGGCCGGTGCCCGAGCCCGCGCCCAGGCCGTTCCCGGTCCCGACAGCACCCCGGCCCTCCCGGCCGCCCGCGCCGCCGTACCGGCCGCCGACGTCACCGACGTCGCCCCCGCCTCCCGTCGCTTCCTCGCCAAGGCCACCCTCATCACCGCCGTCCTCACCGCCGCCGGTGCCGTGCTCGGCCTCGCCCGCGATCAGGCGTTGGCGCGGCTGTTCGGGGCCGGGAGCGAGACGGACGCCTTCCTCGTCGCGTGGACCATCCCGGAGTTCGCGTCCACCCTGCTCATCGAGGACGGCCTGGCCTTCGCGCTGGTCCCGGCGTTCAGCCTGGCGCTGGCCCGGCGGGCCCAGGGCGCTGTCGGCGACCCCGTGCGGGCCCTGGTCGGCAGTACGCTGCCCCGGCTCTGCCTCGCCTTCGTCGCCGTGTCCGCGCTCATCGCCGGCGCCGCCCCCTATGTGGTCGAGGCCCTCGCGCCCGGCCTGCCCGACCCGGCGCTCGCCGTCGACTGCACCCGCCTCACCGCGGTCTGCGTGCTCGGCTTCGGTCTCGCCGGGTACTGCAGCGCGGCCCTGCGCGCGCACCGCAGGTTCCTCGCGCCGGCCGCGATCTACGTGGCGTACAACACCGGCATCATCACGGCGATGTTCGTCCTGGGCGGGCAGTGGGGCGTGCGGTCGGCGGCGGTTGGGGTGGCCGTCGGCGGCGCACTGATGGTCGTCGTACAACTGCCGTCGTTCATCCGGGAGTTGCGGCGCAAGGCGCCCGCCGTCGAGGAGCCGTCGGCCGAGTCCGCCGAGCCTGCCGTCACCGGGGCGCTCGTCGCCACCGTCCTGCTCTTCGCGCTGTGCCGGCAGTCGCAGACCCTCATCGAACGGTTCCTCGCCTCCACGCTCGACGCCGGGGCCATCTCGCACCTGAACTACGCGCAGAAGGTCGCCCAGATCCCGATGACGCTGTCGATGATGCTGTGCACGGTCACCTTCCCGGTGGTCGCGCGGGCGCTGGCCGACGGTGACGTCGAGCGGGCCCGCAACCGGGTGGAGCGGGATCTGGCGCTGGCCACCTGCATGCTGCTGCTCGGCGCGTCCGTGGTCATCGCCTGCGCCCCGCAGATCGTCGAACTCCTCTTCCAGCGCGGGGCGTTCACCGCCCGGGACACCGCCGCGACCGCGGACGTCATGCGGGTGTACGCCCTCGGGCTGCTCGGTCAGACCCTGACCGGCGTGCTCGTGCGCTCGTACTTCTCCGCGGCCCGCCCCAGCTGGTACCCGGTCGCCGCGATGGCCACCGGCATCGTCGCCACCTCCTGGATCGGCGCCTGGACGGTGGGGCCGTGGGGCGTGCTGGGCATCGCCGCGGCCAACGCCTCCGGCATCACCGTGACGGCTGTGGTGCTGCTCGCCGGGATGGGGCCGCGCAGTGTGCCGATCCCGGTCCGGCGGGTGCTGGGCGAGCTGAGCAAGCCGGTACGGGCCGCGGTGATCGCGACCGTGGCCGGGACGTTCGTCGCCGAACAGGTGCCGGCGGCCGTGCCCGGGCTCGCCGTGGCCGGCACGACCGCGGTCGCCGTGTTCCTTCTCCTCGCCTGGGCGCTGGACGCCCAGGGCGTCGTACCCGCACTCCGATCCGTACGCACCCTCACGCGGAGGCTCGCACATGGCCGCACCCGTTGATCCCGCCGCTCCCGCCGGAGCCCGCACCGCTCCCTGGATCGCGATGTACCACTCGGTCGGCGACTGCTCCGACGACCCGTACCGCATCACGGTCACCCCGGACCGTCTCGACCTTCAGCTGACCTGGCTCGCCCGGCGCGGCCTGCGGGGCGTCTCCGTGGCCGACCTGCTGGCGGCGCCCGACCGCACCGGCCTGGTCGCGCTCACCTTCGACGACGGGTACGCCGACTTCGTCACCGCCGCCCTGCCCGCCCTGAAGCGGCACGGCTTCGGCGCCACCGTCTTCGTGCTGCCCGGCCGGCTCGGCGGCGACAACGCCTGGGACCCGCTGGGCCCGCGCAAGCCGCTGCTCACCGCCGACGGCATCCGCGAGGTGGCGCGGGCCGGCATCGAGATCGGCTCGCACGGCCTCACCCACGTCGACCTGACCGCGGTCGACGACCTGCGTCTCAAGGCGGAGGTGGTGGAGAGCCGGGCCGCCCTGGAGGAACTGACCGGCGCCCCCGTCGACGGCTTCTGCTACCCGTACGGCACGATCGACCAGCGGGCCGTCGACGCCGTCTCCGAGGCCGGATACGCGTACGCCTGCGCCATCGACCCCGGCCCCGTCGACAGCCGCCTGGCCCTCCCCCGCGTCCACATCGGGCAGAACGACACCGCCGTACGCCTCTTCCTCAAGCACCGGCTGCACCGACTGCGGCGCCGCCCCGTCGAGGGGATCTGAGGTGAAGGCACTCCACGTCATCACCGGCCTCGGCATCGGCGGCGCCGAGCAGCAACTGCGGCTGCTGCTGCGGCACCTGCCGGTCGACTGCGACGTCGTGACGCTCACCAACCCGGGCGCGGTCGCCGACGGCCTGGTCGCCGACGGGGTGCGGGTGACGCACCTCGGCATGGCCGGCAACCGTGACCTGGCCGCGCTGCCCCGGCTGGTGCGGCTGATCCGTTCCGGCGGCTACGACCTCGTCCACACCCACCTGTACCGGGCCTGCGTCTACGGCCGGCTCGCCGCCCGGCTCGCCGGGGTCCGCGCGGTCGTCGCCACCGAACACTCCCTGGGCGACTCCCAGATGGAGGGCCGCCGCCTCACCGCCGGCGTCCGCGGTCTCTACCTGGCCAGCGAGCGCCTCGGCCGCGCCACCGTCGCCGTCTCCCCCACGGTCGCCCAGCGCCTGCGGAACTGGGGCGTGCCCGCCCCCCGCATCGAGGTCGTCCCCAACGGCATCGACCTGACCCGCTTCCGCTTCGACCCCCTCCAGCGCCTCCACACCCGCCGCCGCCTGGGCCTGCCCGAGGAGGCGTACGTCATCGGCGGCATCGGACGCCTGACCGCGGGCAAGCGGTTCGGCACCCTCATCCACGCCCTCGCCCGACTGCCGGACAACTGCTGGCTGCTGCTGGTCGGCGGCGGCCCGGAGGAGAGCGTCCTGCGGCGCACCGCCCACGAGGCCGGCGTCGCCGACCGGGTCCTGTTCACCGGCGAACGGCCCTACGTCCCCGACGGCACCCCCGGCCCCGACCTGCCGTCCCTCACCTGGGCGATGGACGTCCTCGCCTCGCCGTCGCCGGAGGAGGCGTTCGGCCTCGCGGTCGTCGAGGCGCTGGCGTCCGGGCTGCCGGTGCTCTACAGCTCCTGCCCGGCGATCGAGGACCTGCCCGCCGAGGCGGCCGCCCTCGCCCGCCAGGTCCGGGGCGGCACCGAGGAGTTCGCCCGCGCTCTCGTCACGGCCCGCGCCGAGGGCCCGCGCCCGCGCACCGCCCCCGAAGCCGCCCACCACTACTGCATCACCCGCAGCGCCGCCCAGCTGATGGACGTCTACGCGGCCGCATCCTCCTCGTCCCCGTCACCCCAGGGAGTCAGTTCCTCATGACCGAGAACCCCACCGGACCGCGCCGCCCGGCGGTCCTCACCCGCGCCAAGACGCTCCCCGCCTGGTCCCTGCTCGCGGCCGGCGCCGTCGCGGGCGGCCTGCTCGGCGGCGTGTACGGCCTCGCCAAGACGCCCGCCTACACGGCGACCAGCTATGTCATCGCCGTCCCCACCGAGAAGTCCGACTCGGCCTCCGCGCTCGGCTTCGCGCAGGCCTACGGCCGGGTCGCCACCCAGCTGGCGGTGCTCGGGGACGCGCAGGTGTGGGCGGGCGTGCCCGTGAAGACGCTGAAGTCCAGTGTGCAGACGGCGACCTCGCCGGACGCGCCGATGGTGGCGATCACGGCGACCTCCGCCCGCCCGGACCTCGCCGCCGACATGGCCAACGCGGTGGCCCGCGCCCTGACCCGGCACGCCGACAACACCGAGTCGGCCACCAACGTCGAGCTCCAGCAGTTCGCCCGCGCCACCAAGCCCACCGAGCCCTCCTCGGCCTCCCCCGCACTGACCGGACTGGTCGGGGCAAGCGCCGGCGGGCTGCTGGGCGGCCTGGTACTGCTGGTCCGGCCGCGCCGCACCACCGAGGAGCCGGGCCGCCCGGCCTCGGTGCCCGGCCCGGCCGTCGCCGCCGACGCCCACGGCCAGCTGTGACGTACACGACGGACCTCGTCACCGACGACACCGTCTTCGCCGCCCTCGCCCCCGACTGGACCCGCCTGTACCGCCGCTGCTCCGCCGCGACCCCGTTCCAGAGCCACGCCTGGCTGCACTCCTGGTGGCTCTCCTACGGCCGTCGCGGCCGGCTGCGCGTCCTCGTCGTACGCGACCACGACGACCTGGTGGCCGCCGCGCCCCTGATGCGCGTCCACCGCCCGGTGCCGTCGCTCGTGCCGCTGGGCGGGGCGATCTCCGACTACGGGGACGTCCTGCTGGACGACGAGCGGGGCGAGGAGGCGGTGGCCGCGCTGGCCGGCGGGCTCGCGGCGGCGGCCCGCACCGCGCTGGTCGACCTGCGCGAGGTGCGCCCGGGCGGCGCGGCCGAGCGGCTCTACGACCACTGGCCGGGTCCCCGGCGCCGGGTCGGCGACTCGCTGTGCCTGGAGCTGCCCGCCGTCCCCATGGACGAACTCGTCGCCCGGCTGCCGTCCGCGAAGGCCCAGCAGCGGGTGCGCGCCAAGCTGCGCAAGCTGACCTCGCTCGGCGTCGAACGGCACGTCGTCGAGCCGGACGAGGTCGACAAGGCGCTGCGCCGGCTGCTGGAACTGCACCAGCTCCAGTGGCAGGGGCGGAAGGTGACGAGCGAGCACCTGCGGCCCCGGTTCCGTGACCATCTGGTGCGCTCGGTCGGGCCGATGGTGGCGCAAGGGGACGCGGTCGTCACCGAGTTCCGGCTGGACGACGACGTGGTGGCCGTCGACCTGACCCTGCTGTCGCGGCGACTGACGGGCGGCTATCTGTACGGCGCCCATCCGTGCCTCAGGGAGCGCAAGGCGGACGTGGCGGTGATGCTGCTGGACGCGTGCACCGGGCATGCCCACGGCACGCTGAGCCTGCTGCGCGGCAACGAGCCGTACAAACACCACTGGAAGCCCGAACCGGTCGCCAACCAGCGGCTGCTGCTGGCCCGCCGGCACACCGCCCCGCTGCTGGCGGCCGCGCTGGGCGACGCCGCGGCCCGCCGGCACGGCAAGGAGGTGCTGCGCCGGTGGCGGGAACGCGGCGGTGGCGGCGGATCGTGAACGACCCGCCGCCACCTGGAGTGCCTTCCGTCACCGGCTGCGCGACCACCAGTCGAAGCGCATGCACAGCTTCCCGCCGATCCAGTACTCCACCCATTCGCCCAAGTCCATCGGCGAACAGTTGGGCGGGGTGGTCGGGGTGGGGTCGGGAGTCGGGTCCGGGGTCGGCTCGGGCGTCGGGTCGACCGGCGTGGGTTCCGTCGTCGGGTCCTCGGGAGTGCGGCCGAAGAGGATCGAGCGGTAGACGTCGGACGCCTTCGGGTTGTCCTCGCACTGCCAGACGCCGTGCGGGCAGTAGTCGGTCAGCGTGTTGTACAGCGGCTTGTGCTCGTCCATCCACGCGAGCATGCGCCGCATGTATTCGGCGTTGTCACCGTTGCGGAAGAGTCCCCATTCAGGATAGGAAATTGCCTTGCCGTGGGATTTGGCGAATTCCACGTGCTCCTGAAGTCCGTAGGGCTCTTTCACCTGCTGGTCGAACGAGAGTCCTTCCGGCTGGTCGTACGAGTCCATGCCGATGATGTCGACCGTGTCGTCGCCCGGATAACACTGCGTCCAGGCAATCGCGTCCCGGCCCCGGCTGGGCGTGAAATCGAAGCGGAATTTCTGGCCCGGCACCGAACGCATGGTGGTGACGATCCTGTTCCAGTACTTCTTCCAGGCCTCCGGGTCCGGCCCGCAGCGATGGGTGTACGTGATGCCGTTCATCTCCCAGCCGAGCACGATCACCGTGTCCGGCACGTTCAGCTCGACCAGCCGCTCGGCGAGGCGGCGGAAGTGATGGTCGAACTGCCCCGCCGCGCCCCGGCGCAGCAGCAGCCGCACCTCGGTGTCGGAGACGTGGCCCTCGTTGCGCTCCAGCATGGGGACGTTGAGGACGAACATGCGGTCGTTCTTCTCGTTGCGCCAGTCCGCCCACACGTCGAGGAAGCCGGGGGCGCCCTCGATGTTGCTCCAGCGGTCGCCGGGCAGATAGGTGTGGCCGACGCGCAGCTCGGTGCCGCCCAGCCAGCGGCTGAGCTCGGCCATCCGGGCCACTCCGCGCGGGCCGTAGTCGAGGTAGGCGCCGAAGGCGGGCACCTCGGTGGCCGGCTTGGCGGCGGGTTCGCTCACGGGGTCGGCGGCCGGGGACGGTTCCGCCGGGACCGCGGGCACGGCGGGCGTGGGAGCGGGCGGATCGGCGGCCTCCACCCCCGCGGCGAATCCGGGCCCCACGGCCAGGGCGGCGGACGCGGCGGTCGCCACCGCGATGAACGCCAGCCGACCGGTCCGGGCCCTTCGCTGCTGTGAGTCCATGCCTGCTCCTTTCTCACTCTCGCGCTCTGGGGACAGGTGAAACGCGTTACCTGACACTCAGTCATATGAATATGAACGACGCCACCGTGCTTACGGCTTTCGGGTGGCCCGCTCGCCCGCACGGGTGAAACGACCGAAGGAATTGAATCCGTGTCGCTGTTCGACACCCGCGTCCCCGCCGTTCTGCTGCGGATCGACCGGAATCCCTTTCACCACGGAACGCTGGGAGCCGTGCGCTCGCTCGGCCGGGCCGGAGTGGAGGTGCATGTGATCGCGGATTCCACCGGAAGTCCGGTGTCCCGATCCCGTTTTGCACGGCAGATGCATCCCCCGCCGCCACCGGGCGCGTCCGCCGCCGACATCGCCGTCGCCCTGCGCCGGATCGCCGCCCGGATCGCGCGCCCCGCGGTGCTGATCCCGATGGACGACGCGAGCGCGGTCGCGGTCAGCCGGCTGCGGGCGGAGCTGGCGCCCTCCTATCTGCTGCCCGCGACGCCGGGTCCGCTGGCCGAACGGGTCGCCGACAAGGCGGAACTGGCCGCGCTGTGCGCGTCCGTGGACGTGCCGCACCCGCTCACGCTGATCCCGGACAGCCCCGCCGACGCCGCTGCCGCCGCCTGGCACCTCGGGCTGCCGGTGGTGGCGAAGTGGAGCCGCCCCTGGCTGCTGCCGGCCGGCAGCAGCCTGCGCAGCACGGTCCTGCTGCGTTCCGCGCACGAGGCGGGCGAGCTGTACCGGCGCTCCGCGGAGGCGGGCAGCCGGCTGCTGCTCCAGGCGTTCCTGCCGCCGGAGCCCGACGGCGACCGCTTCTGCCACGGGTACGCCGACCGCTCGGGCACCGTCCGCGGCGGCGGGGCCGGCGTCAAGCTGCAGTCCTGGCCGCGCGGCGCCGGGTTGACGGCGGTGGGCCGCTGGACGCCGGACCCGGTCGTGCAGGAGCTCGCCCAACGCCTCACCGCCGAACTGGGCTACCGCGGCATCTTCGACCTCGACTTCCGCCGCGGCCCCGACGGCCACCCGCACCTCCTCGACTTCAACCCCCGCCCGGGCGCCCAGTTCCGGCTGTTCTGCGACACCGCCGAGCTGGACGTCGTACGCGCCCTGCACCTGGACCTGACACACCGTCCGCTGCCGGACGGGGTGCCGCGGGCCGGGCGGGAGTTCGTCGTGGAGAACTACGCCCCGCTGACCGCCCTGCGCCGGGCGCCCGACGGCCGGGAGCCGGCCTGGTACGCCGCGGACGACCGGGGGCCGGGGCTGGCGATGTGGGGATGGTGGGCCCGGCACGTGTCCCGGCGGGTCCTCCAGCGGTTGCGCGGGCTGTGTGCGCCGCCCGGCGAACGGGCGGGCGCGCGGGTGGTGCGTCAGGGCTCCGCGCCGGACCTGACCGACCTGACGGACGACGAGAAAGCGAGCAGCCGCTGATGTACGACCTGCTGGTGGTGGGCGCGGGGCCGTACGGCCTGTCGATCGCGTCCCACGCCGCGGCCGCCGGACTGCGGGTGGGTGTCTTCGGGCGGCCCATGGCGTCCTGGCGCGACCACATGCCCCGCGGGATGTTCCTGAAGTCGGAGCCGTGGGCGTCCCATCTCTCCGACCCCGAGCGCCGCAGGCGCCTCGACGTCTACTGCGCCGAGCAGGGCCTGGCGGTCCGGCACGGCGAGCCGATCCCGGTGGAGGTGTTCGCCGGGTACGGCCTGTGGTTCGCCCGCACCGCCGTCCCCGAGGTGGACGAGCGGACGGTGACCCGGGTGGTCCGCTGCGCGGGCGGCTTCGAGGCGGTGACGGACGACGGGGAGGTGGTGGCCGCCCGTACGGTCGCCCTCGCGGTCGGCGTCATGCCGTTCGTCGAGATCCCCGCCTCCCTCACCGGCCTGGACGCCTCCCTCGTGACGCACAGCAGCCACCACAGCGACCTCGGCCGCTTCCGCGGACGGGACGTCACCGTGGTCGGCGGCGGTCAGGCGGCACTGGAGACGGCGGCACTCCTCGCCGAACAGGGCACGCGGGTACGGGTGCTGGCCCGCGCCGGTGAGCTGCGCTGGAACGACGTGCCCCCGCCGTGGGAGCGCCCGTGGTGGCGGTCGGCCCGCTCCCCGCTCAGCGGCCTGGGCTGCGGCTGGCGGAACTGGTTCTACGCCGAGCGCCCCGGCCTCTTCCGCAGCCTCCCGGAGCCGACCCGGGCGCGGGTGGCGGCGACGGCGCTGGGCCCTGCGGGCGCGTGGTGGGTACGGGACCGGTTCGAACCGGCGGTGGAGGTGCGGCTGGGCCACGAGGTGGCGGCGGCGCGGGCGGTGCCGGGCGGACTGCGCCTGGACCTGACGGACGGCACGGGCTCCTCGCACACCCTGGAGACCGAGCACGTCATCGCCGCCACGGGTTTCAAGGCGACCACGGACCGCCTCACCCTTCTCCCCGCCGACCTGCGCACCGCTCTGGCCACGGCCGCCGACGGCTCGCCGGAGGTCACCCGGGACTTCGAGTCCCCTTCCCACCCGGGCCTGTTCCTGGCCGGCCTGACCACGGCCTCCGCCTTCGGCCCGGCCATGCGCTTCGTGTACGGCGCGACCTACACGGCCGCCGCACTCGTACGAGGGGTACGGCGCCGGCTGCGGACGGGCCCGCCCCGGATCCCGGCACCGGGCCGACGCGGGGCACCGGCGACTGCGCGGCGGTGACGGGGCAGCGGTGAGGGGGGCGCGGGTGCCGGACGCGGGGTCCGGCACCCGGCGCGTCAGCGGTGGGACGCGTTCCTGCCCCGGCGGTACAGGACGGCCCCGGCCGCGATCAGGGCGGCGCTGGCACCGGACGCGGCGAGCAGGGCCTCGCTGCTGCTGCCGGTGTCGGGGAGCTGGGGTGGCGGTCCCTGGTGCCCGGGGGACGAGGGCTGGCCACCGGTGCCGGGGGACGTCGGCGTCGGCGTGGGCGACGGATGGTCACCGTGGCCGGGCTGGGTCGGCGTCGGAGTCGGCGTCGGGTGGCCAGGGGGGCCGGGGGGGCCAGTCGGTGTCGGCGTAGGCGTGGGCGTGGGCGTGTCACCGTAGCCGGGCAGGGTCGGCGTCGGCGTGGGCGTGTCCTCCCCGCCGTACGGCGGGGCCGTGTGCTCGTCGCCGTAGCCACCGCTGCCGCAGTCGTCGCCGAACGCGGGGTTGAGCCCGCTGATGACGTCCGCGGTGTTCCCGCACGCGTTCACCGGCACGTCGACCGGCGCACCGGCGTGGTTGCCGGAGCCCACGCCGGGCGAGCCCTCGGCGCGGCCGTGCGTCGAGGAACCGGAGCCGGTCCTGTGGTGCCCGGAACCGTAGCCGGAGTCGTCGCCGTACGGCTCCCCGTACGACCCGCCTCTGGGCGAACCCGAGCCGTTGGCACAGGAGTTGCCGAACGCGGGGTTCAACAGGGCGACGGCGTCGACCGAGTTGCCGCAGGCGTTCACCGGTGCGTCGACCGGGACCTGGACGTTGTTGCCGGACAGGACTCCGGGTGAACCCTTGGTCGCCCCGCTCGCGTCCGAGTCGGCGTGGGCGGGGCTGCTGCCGCACAGGGACAGAATGCTTGTCGCGGCGGCCGCCGCGACCATTCCCCTACTCAGGGTCTGTCGCAATCTCGTTGTCTTCCTGCTTGAAGAAGTGGGAAAAGCCGGCCTTGGAAGGCAAGGAAGCAGTCCAAGGCCGGCTGTCACATAGCCGGAGCGGCCGATGCGTTACGACGTCACTTGTTGATGCAGACGTTGCCGAACGCCGGGTTCAGCAGGCCGATGATGTCGATCGAGTTGCCGCACACGTTGATCGGCACGTGGATCGGGACCTGGACCACGTTGCCCGACAGAACGCCCGGCGAACCGATGGCGGCACCCTCGGCGCCCGCGTCGGCGAATGCGGGAGCGGCCATACCCAGAGCCATGATCGCGCCCGCGACGACAGCAGCGGTCTTCTTCATGAGCTATCCCTTCTCTGCGGTCATGCCCCAATGACGTGACCTGCAGGCTGTAAACGAGGGATAGACATCCAGGGAAACTACGGAACGTGTGGCGCCTAGTAATTCACTCGAACGCCTTCACAGAATTGACACCGGCCCCCCATATGAGGAGAAACGGTTCGCCTGAGTGGCGGAAAAAGGCCCGGGCAGCCCGCGGGGAATTCGGGCGGCCCGAGCCTTCAGATCCGTGCTCTGTCGAGCGGAGGGATCAGTGGTTGCCCGTGCCGTTGCCCGCCAGGACGGAGATGTCGTCCAGGATGTGCGACACCGGCTCGTCACCCTTGGCCTGGGTGGAGTTGTCGGCGCACTGCTGGTTCTGCGGGGCCGACAGGATCGGCACGTCCTGGGCCACACCGACGGCGGCGATGATACCGAGGATGGCCTGGGCGTTGGCCTTCACCGGCACCCCGAGGCAGAGCTTGTTGGCGGTGCCCTGCACCAGCGTGGCCTGCGGGCTCATGTTGCCCTTGGTGATCGAGTTGCCGAACTTCGAGTGGGCCTCGTTGCCGCTGGCCGAGGTGGTGCCGTCGTTCCCGATGGCCATGGCCGGGGAGGCCGCACCGACGACGGAGGCGGCGACCGCCGCAGCGGCCATTGCCTTCTTCAGCATTTGGGTTTCCTTTCCTGGCGTGCATCACCACGACGCATGCTCCTGCCTCCGCATCAACCCCCTGGACGGGGAATGGTTTCGACGCTTCACCCGATCGGGCCGCGTACGCACAGCGAATTCACGGAAAGGTCCGCCCGCCCCGATATCGGGTTCGCCCGCTTCCTTTGTGGGCCATCGGAGTGAATGCCAGGAACCAAGCGGGTCCCGGCCAGTTGACCAGTGCGCTCCGGTGGACGGGGTTTCTTCAGAAGGGACTAGCAAGTGATCAAGAAGGTTCTGGCTTCCGCCGCGGTCGCCGCTTCCGTCGTCGGTGTCGCCTCCCCCGCCATGGCCATCGGGAACGACGGCACCACCTCCGCCAGTGGCAACGGTGCGCACCAGTCGTTCGGCAACTCGGCCACGTACGGCAACATGAGCCCGCAGATGGCCCTCATCCAGGGCTCGTTCAACAAGCCCTGCATCGGCCTGCCGGCCAAGGCGAACCTCCAGGGTCTCATCGGCCTCGGCGCCGTCGGCGTTCTGCAGGACGTGCCGATCCTGTCGGCCCCGCAGAACCAGCAGTGTGTCGAGAACTCCACGCAGGCCAAGGGCGACGAGCCGCTGTCGCACATCCTGGACGACATCTCCGTCCTGGCGGGCAACGGCAAGGACAACCACTGAGCCGTCCTCAGGGGCTCCGTTCTCTGAGCCTTGGGGCTGCAATCTGAGCCCCCGTCAGCGGGCCGCCGGTTTCCCGGCGGCCCGCTGTTTTAGCGTGCGTCGCGTGACGACGAAGAGAACCCTTTCTTCCCTGGCCATCCCCGTACTCGTCCTCGCTGCCGGCTCGACCCTGCTCGGCAGTACCGCCTTCCCCGAGCGGCAGGCCCCCCGCCCCCTCAACATCGTGCTGATGGGCACGGACAGCCGGGACACCATCACCGCCGCCGAGAAGCGCAAGTTCCACGCCGGCGGCATCGCCTGCAACTGCACCGACGTCCTGATGCTGGTGCACGTCTCCGCGCGCCGGGACCGGGTCAGCGTGGTGAGCATGCCGCGTGACTCCTACGCGGACATCCCGCCGTACCGCGACTCCGACAGCGGAAAGGAGCACGCCTCGCACCCCTCGAAGATCAACGGCGCGTACGCCGAGGGCGGTCCCGCGCTCACCGTGAACACGGTCGAGTCGATGACCGGGGTGCGGATCGACCGGTTCGTCCAGGTGGACTTCCGGCGTTTCATCGACTCCGTGAACAAGGTCGGCGGGGTGGAGGTGTGCACCGCGCGGACGCTGAAGGACTCGGCGACGAAGCTGCACCTCAAGCCCGGTAAACACCGTCTGAAGGGCGGGCCCGCGTTGCAGTACGTGCGCTCCCGGCACGTCGACCGCAGTGCCGACCTCGGGCGCATCCAGCGCCAGCAGCGGTTCCTGGTGAACGCCCTGCGCGGGCTGAAGGCCAAGAAGGCGCTGACCGACCCGGTGGGCATGGCGCGGGTGGTGGACACGCTGCTCGGGTCCGGGAAGGTCGAGCAGGGATTCGCCGCGGGCGAGCTGGTGGAGCTGGCGGCAGCCCTGGACAAGGTGCCCGCGCGGGCCCTGGAGTTCACGACCGTGCCGATCGCCGGGTTCAACCCGACCAAGCCGGGCATCGGCTCGACGCTGGCCTGGGACCGCAAGCGGGCGGACGCGATGTTCGCCAAGCTGCGCGCCGACCGGCCGCTGCTGAAGGCCGACGCCGATCCCAAGCCCAAGGACCCGCCCAGCCTGATGGGTTACGCCCCGGTGCGGGGCAGCCGGTTCGCCTGCACATGAGTGCGCGACGGGGGCGCCCGGGCGACCCGGACACGCGCTGGGCCAATCGGGGCAAAGAGCGCAACCCCGGCCGGGGTGCGGCCGTTGACGATCACGCAGCTCCTCACCGGAGTCCGCTTCTCGAAGGGAA
The DNA here is from genome assembly GCF_042668605.1 of Streptomyces sp. NPDC057280. NCBI lineage: Bacteria > Bacillati > Actinomycetota > Actinomycetes > Kitasatosporales > Streptomycetaceae > Streptomyces > Streptomyces sp. NPDC057280. The sequence goes on along the minus strand of NZ_JBHUYR010000002.1, from coordinate 369,418 downwards.
TGAACATGAAGAAGCTGTGGGCAACCGCGGCTATCGCCGCCACCGTTGTCGGCGCCGGCTCCCCCGCCATGGCCATCGGTGACGACGGCACCACGTCCGCCAGCGGCAACGGCGCCTCGCAGGAGTTCGGCAACTCGGCGACCTTCGGCGACATGAGCCCGCAGCTCTCGCTGGTTCAGGGTTCGCTGAACAAGCCTTGTGTCGGCCTGCCGGCGAAGCTGAACGCCCAGGGTCTCCTCGGCGTTGTCGCCGTCGGTGTCCTGCAGGACGTGCCGATCCTGTCGGCGCCGCAGAACCAGCAGTGTGTCGAGAACTCCACCCAGGCCAAGGGCGACGAGCCGCTGTCGCACATCCTGGACGACATCTCGGCCCTCTCCGGCAACGGCCAGCACAACGGCTGATCCTCGGATCTCCCGCCACGGCGGGTCACCGGTTCCTCCGGTGGCCCGCCGTTCGGCTGTGCGGGGGCTACCGCTGCTTGCGGTAGAGCGCCTCGATCTCCTCGGCGTACGCCGCGAGGACCGCGTGCCGCTTGACCTTCAGGGACGGCGTGAGCAGGCCGTTGTCCTCGGTGAACTCGCCCTCGACCAGGGTGAAGGCTCGGATCGACTCGGCGCGCGAGACGGCCTCGTTGGCGTGGTCCACGGCCTTCTGGACGGCCGCGCGCAGCGCGGGGTCGCGGACGAGTTCGGACAGCGGGGTGTCGGCGGGGCGTCTGCGGACGGCCAGCCAGTGGGCGACCGCCTCGGGGTCGAGGGTGACCAGTGCGGCGACGAAGGGGCGGTTGTCGCCGACGACGAGGCACTGGCCGACTGGTGAGCGGCTGCGCAGCCGGTCCTCCAGGACGGCCGGGGAGACGTTCTTGCCGCCGGAGGTGACGAGGATGTCCTTCTTGCGGCCGGTGATGGTGAGGTAGCCGTCCGCGTCGAGTGAGCCGAGGTCGCCGGTGGCGAACCAGTCGTCCTGGAGCACGGCGTCGGTCGCGGCCGGGTTGTTCCAGTACGCGCCGAAGACGATGCCGCCCTTGATCAGCACCTCGCCGTCGTCGGCGATGCGTACCGCGGTGCCGGGGACCGGGACGCCGACCGTGCCCGGGCGGGGGCGCAGGGGCGGGACGATCGTGGCGGCCGCGCTCGTCTCGGTCAGGCCGTAGCCCTCGTAGACGATGATCCCGGCGGCGTAGAAGAACAGGTTGAGATCGCGGTCGAGTGGCGAGCCGCCGCTGATGGCGTAGCGCATGCGGCCGCCGAGTTCCTTGCGGACCCGGCGGTAGACCAGCAGGTCGTACAGGGCCCAGGCGGCGTAGAGGCCGGGGCCCGGGCCCTTGCCGCGGCCGAGGAACTTCTCCAGGTAGCGCTCGCCGAAGCGGACGGCGATGCGGTCGGCGCGGTCGAAGGAGGCGGCACGGCCCATCTTCTCGGCGGTGGCGCGGCCGGTGTCGTGGATCTTCTCGAAGAGGTACGGGACGCCGACCAGGAAGGTGGGGCGGAACTCCTTGAGGGCGGGCCGGAGTTCGTCGGGCTTGATGCTCGGGCAGTGGCCGATCTCGATACGGGCCATCAGGCAGGCGATCTGGAGGGTGCGGCCGAGGATGTGGGCCAGCGGGAGGAAGAGGAGCGTCGAGGCGACCTGGCGGGTGACCTCCTTGAAGATGGGGTGCAGCAGCTCGACGGTGTTGGCGGCCTCGGCGTACAGGTTGGCGTGGGTGAGGACGCAGCCCTTGGGTTTTCCGGTGGTGCCGGAGGTGTAGCAGATGGTCGCCACGGTGTCGGGGGTCAGGCTCGTGCGGCGCTTGGTGACCTCCTCGTCGGGGAGGTCGCGGCCGAGTTCCGCGATGGGGGCCAGACCGTGGGGCTCCAACTGCCAGATGTGCGGCGGTTCTTGGTGGCGGGCGGTGCCCGTCGCCACCGTGTCGGCGTTCTCCGCGGTCTCGGTGATGACATGGCGGGCGCCCGAGTCGCGGACGATCCACTCCACCTGTTCCGCCGAGGAGGTGGCGTAGATCGGGACGCTCTGGCCGCCCGCGGCCCAGATCGCGAAGTCCAGGACCGTCCACTCGTAGCGGGTGCGGGACATCACCGCGACCCGGCCGCCCGGTTCGAGGCCCGCCGCGATCAACCCCTTCGCCACCGCGGTGACTTCGTGGGCGAACGCGGCGGCCGTGACGGGCTGCCAGGTGTCGCCCCGCTTGCGGCGCAGGACCACGGCGCCGGGTGCCTCGGCCGCGTTGGCGAAGGGGATGTCGGCGGTGCTGCCGGCCGGGGCGGGCGGCGCGAGGGGGGCGGCGCGGGCCTCGCGGACCACCCCCCGGTCGTCCCTGACGATCTCGACCTCGGTGCGGTTCGCCAGGTCGGTGCGCTGTTTCGCCCGCTTCAGATCCTTGCGTACGCCCATGACGGCTCCCCGGTCGGCGCTGACTGGGACGTCAACTTACTCACGCGTAAGGAAAGGTCAATGGGGCCGGCAGCACCTGGACTGATGTGCGAGTCAGTCGTGGAGGCGCTGGGCCTCGCCGATCGCGTCGGCCAGTTGTGACACGTCCTCGTCCTCCGTGGTCCGTGCCAAGTCCCGCGCCTCGTCGCTCAGTTCGGACAGGGAGGGGCAGCCCGGCAGGGAGGTGCGGTTGCCGTCGGTGGAGCGGAGGGTGTCGGCGAAGTAGGCGGCCAGGGTGGTGACTTGGAAGCGGGAGCTCGCGCGGTGGACCGAGGTGTCCAGCGCATCGGTCTCCAACTGGCCGGACTCCTCGTGGGGATCGCGGGTCTCGGGGTCGAGCCAGCGGACGCTCGCCGTGGCGAGGTGGCCGTCGGCGCCCTCCTTGGTGCGGACGGCGTACAGGGCGGTGACGGTGTGGCCGGGGCCGACCTCGCCGCCGTCGACGCGGTCGTCGCGGAAGTCGTCGTCGGCGACCTTGCGGTCGTCGTAGCCGACCAGGCGGAACTCCCGGACCGTCTCGGGGTCGAAGGCGACCTGGGCCTTGGCGTCGCGGGCGGTCAGGTCGATGTTCTGCGGGAGTTGCTCGACGAAGACCTTGCGGGCGTCCTCGTCGTCGGAGACGTAGGCGGTGTGGCCGTCGCCCTTGTCGGCGAGCTCCTCCATCAGCTCGTCGCCGTAGTCGCTGCCGACGCCGACGCCGAAGAGGGTGATGCCGTGCTCGCGGCGCTCGCTCGCGATGCGTTCGAGGATGCTCTCGGAGTCGGTGTCGCCGGTGTTGGCGAGGGCGTCGGAGATGAGGACGACCCGGTTGGTGGCGTCCTCGCGCAGGCCGTCCTCGGCGGTCTCGTAGCCGGTCTCGACGCCCGCGCCGAGGTTGGTGGAGTCGGTGGGCTCCAGGCTGTCGATCGCGTCGTGGACCTCGCCGCGGCGGCCGTCGAGACGGGTCATCGGCAGGACCCGCTCGGCCTCGTCGCTGAAGGTGACGATCGCGACGGAGTCGTCGTCGCGGAGCTGGTCCGTCATCGTGTCGAGGGAGTCCTTGGCCAGGTCCAGGCGGCCCGGTTCGCCCATCGAGCCCGAGATGTCGATGACGAAGGTGAGCGCGGCGGGCGGGCGGTCGCCGGCGTCCTCGGCGCCGCGGGTGGCAAGGCCCACGCGGACCAGGGACCAGTCGTCCTCGGTGGTGCGGGCGCCGTCCACGGTGACCGTGAAGCCGTTGCCGTCGGGGCGGTCGTAGTCCTGGCGGAAGCTGTTGACGAACTCCTCCGGCCGGACCGTCGACGGGTCGGGCAGCCGGCCGTCGGCGAGGGTGCGGCGGGCGTAGCCGTAGGAGGCGGTGTCGACGTCGAGGGCGAAGGTGGAGAGGTAGTCGGGTGACGGAGCGACCTCGCGGGAGTCGTCCGGGCTGCTCTGTTGCTCGCCCTCGGGTGCGGGGGCGTATCCCCTGCCCGAGCTGTCCGACGCTTTGTCGCCGCCACCGTCGTCCGTCCCGCTGCAGCCGGTCAGCAGCAGGCCGCCCGCCGCGGTCACCGCGAGCAACGCCGTGCGCAGGCGCCGTATTCGATACCGCTCCATCTTCCGTGCCCCCTTGGTCCGTTGACGTCGACTTCTGTGACTGTGACGGGCCAGGGGGCCGGAACGTGCGTCACGGAGCGTTGCGGAAGGGTCTCGAAGAGGGCACGGTGCAGGGCCGTTGAGACCGGTATGCGATCTTCCGTTGACCTAGGAGACCACGTCCTTGCGGGCGAAACCGCGGAAGGCCAGCGCGAACAGCACGAGGGCGTACGTTACCGAGACCGCGGCGCCCTGGATCATGCCGGACCACTCCATGCTGGGCTGGACGGCGTCCGCCCACGCGAATTGCCAGTGCGCGGGCAGGAAGTCGCGCCAGTCGCCGAGGGCGGTCACCGCGTCCAGGACGTTGCCGACGATCGTCAGGCCCACCGCGCCGCCGACCGCGCCGAGCGGGGCGTCGGTGCGGGTGGAGAGCCAGAACGCGAGCCCGGCGGTGACGAGTTGGGACACGAAGATGAACGCGACGACGATCACGAGCCGTCCGGCCGCGGTGCCCGGTGACAGGGCACCGCCCGTCGGGATCTCCAGCGAACCCCAGCCGTACGCGGCCGTGCCCACGGCCAGCGCCACGACCGGCAGCAGGATCATCGCGGCCAGGCTCAGGCCGAGGCCGACCACCAGCTTGGACCACAGGAGGCGGGCCCTCGGCACAGGGGCGGCCAGCAGATAGCGCAGGGAGGACCAGCCGGCCTCCGACGCGACCGTGTCGCCGCAGAACAGGGCGACCGGGATGACCAGCAGGAAGCCCGCGGACACGAACAGGTTGACGGCGGCGAAGTTGGCGCCGGACGCGGTCGCCGTGTCCATCAGGGAGACGGTGTTGTTGCGGCCGCCGGGCTCGCCCCCGATCGCGAACGCGATCAGCAGCACGAAGGGGAGGGCGGCGAGGATGCCGAACATCACCATCGTGCGGCGGCGTTTGAGCTGGCGGACCAGCTCTACGCGGAGGGGGAGGGTGCGGCGGGGCTGGTAGCCGGAGGCGGTTTCGGTGAGCGTGGTCATGCTGAGCCTCCGATCAGGGTGAGGAAGGCGTCCTCCAGGCGGCGATGGGGGCCCAGTGAGACGACCGGTACCTCTAGGCGGACCAGGTCCACGAGGAGGGCGGCGGCGGGTTGTTGTTCGGCTGCGGGTTCGTCGGGGCTGGTCGCACCCCGCGGCGGAGCCGCAGATCGATACAGTCCCGCGCCCCTTGGCGGCGTCGATCCGAGGCGTACCAAGAGGCCACCCTCTGTTCTCGTTGCCGAAGCGATCTGGGGTAGCGCCTCCACCTTTTCCAGCAGGGGGTCCGTGATGTCTGCCGCCAGGCCCACCAGCAACGTGTCGCCAGCGCCGATGATCTCCGCCACCGGGCCCGCCTGGACCAGCTGTCCTCGGTCCATCACCACCAGGTGGGTGCAGGTCTGTTCGACCTCTGCCAGGAGGTGGCTGGAGACTATGACCGTGCGGCCGGCGGCCGCGTAGCGGATCATCACCTCGCGCATCTCGCGGATCTGTGGCGGGTCGAGGCCGTTGGTCGGTTCGTCGAGGATCAGGAGGTCCGGGAGGCCGAGCATGGCCTGGGCGATGGCCAGGCGCTGGCGCATGCCCTGGGAGTAGGTGCGGACCGCGCGGGCCAGCGCGTCGCCGAGGCCGGCGATCTCCAGCGCCTCGTCCAGGTGGGCGTCCCCGGGTGGGCGGCCGGTCGCCGCCCAGTACAGCTCCAGGTTCTCCCGGCCGGACAGGTGCGGCAGGAAGCCCGCGCCCTCGACGAAGGCGCCGACCCGGGAGAGGACCGGGGCCCCCGGGCGGATGGCGTGGCCGAAGACGCGGATCTCGCCGCCGTCCGGCTTGATCAGGCCCATCAGCATGCGCAGGGACGTGGTCTTGCCGGCGCCGTTCGGGCCGAGGAGGCCCAGGACCTGGCCCTTCTCCACGCGGAAGGAGAGGTCGCGGACGCTGTAGCGGTCGCTGCCCGGGTACTTCTTGCTCAAGTCCGTGATCTGGAGCGGGACTTCGGCCAGCTCCGGGTCCGGGGCGGGCATCGCGGTGCGGCGGCGGGCCGTGAGGAGGAGGGTGAGGGCGAGGAGCGCGCCCGCGAGCGGGAGCCACCAGACCCACGAGGGCAGCGGGGCCGCGGCGGTCCGCACCCCGGGGGCGGTCGGGACCGTCAGGTCGCCCTTCAGGGAGACCGTGTACGTCGCCGGGGCCGCCGGGGAGGCGTAGCCGAGGTCCGTGGAGGCGAGGACCAGGCGGAGCCGGTGGCCGTTCTCGATCTTGTGGTCGATCGCCGGGAGGGTGACGGTGACGTCCTTGCCGGACTTGGCGCCCTCGACGCGCAGGGGCGTCACCAGCTGGGAGGGCAGTACTTGCCGGGTGCCGTCGGGGCCGACGTCGTACAGCTTGGCGAAGAGCACCGCGTCGTCGGACGTGGAGGTCACGTGGACGGTGGCCGTCGGGGCGCCGGTGATGCGGAGGTCGTCGGTGACCGGCGCGGAGTCGAACCGGGCGTACTGGCCCGGGAAGTCCAGGGAGACGCCGACGCCGAGGGAGGAGAGCTGGGCGAGGCCGCCCGCGCTGCCGAGGCCGGGGAGGGCGGAGACGCCGGGCGGGTTGGCGCCGGCCGGGTTGGTGACCCGCTGTTCCTCGCGGCCGGTGAGGGCGAACGTGCGGTCGCCGCTGTGCAGGCCGGGGTAGGTGTCGGAGCTCGCGCCCCTGAGCTGGGCGGCGCCGTCGGTGGAGTCGACGCCTCCGGTGCGGGTCACGCGGAAGGCGGGGCCGGTGTCGACGCCGGAGTCCTTCTTGAGGTAGCGGTCGAACCACGACTCCGTGCGGGCCTGGACGCGGCTGCCCTCCATGTCGCCGCCGTCGTGGCCGCCCGCGATCCAGTCGACGTCGACGGGGGCGCCGTTGGCCTTGATCGCCTTCGCGGCGGCGTCGGCCTGGTCGAGGGTGAAGAGGGAGTCGGTCTGGCCCTGGAGGAGCAGGGTGGGGACCTTGATCCTGTCGCCGACCGCGGAGGGGGAGCGTTCGGTGAGCATCTTCTCGGCGGCGGCGTCCGGGGTGCCGGACTCCGCGACCCGGTCGTACATCGCGCAGATCTGCGGTTCGAACCGGGCGCAGCCGCCGCCCGTGTTCACGAAGACGCCGGCCCAGAGCTTCTTGAACACGCCGTTCGGGAACAGGGCGTCCGAGAGGTTCCAGTAGGTGATCGCGGGGGCGATGGCGTCGACGCGGGCGTCGTGGCCCGCGGTCAGCAGGGCGATGGCTCCGCCGTAGGAGGCGCCCGCCATGCCCACGCGCGGGTCGCCCTTCTTGTCGAGCTGGACCTGGGGCTGCCGCGCCAGCCAGTCGATGAGCTTCGAGACGTCGGCGACCTCGCCCTCGGGGTCGTTCAGCCCGATCTTGCCGGTCGACCGGCCGAAGCCTCTCGCCGACCAGGTGAGGACCGCGTAGCCGTCCCGGGCGAGGTCCTCGGCCTGTTGGCGCACGTCGGCCTTGGAGCCGCCGAAGCCGTGGCCCAGCAGGACGGCCGGGCGGCGCCCGGAGCCCCTCGAGACGAAGTACGAGGTGTCTATGCGGACGCCGTTCACCGCCATGACCTGGTCGGTGGCGCGCACCGGGGACGGGTCGTCGTCGGCGACCGCCGTCCAGGTACCGGCCCCCGCGAGCACGACGACGGCGGCCCCGGCGGCCAGCAGTCGCCGGGGCCGCCGCAGCAGCCCTCGCAGTCGAAGATCCATGCTTCAACGGTACGGGCTGAACCTGTCGGGGAGTTGTCGACCACAGACCGAACCCTCCGACCTCCCAGGGGTGTACACGTGTCCTCGCGCATACCGCGCTCGAAGTACGAGGAACAGTGTTCGAGGTGCCACCCGATGCATTGAAAAGCCGGGAAACCGAGCGTGTCCGCGGCGGACGCGGTCTTCGCTTGAGGGTCCGCCCCTTTGCGAATGGAGACGCCCTCGTGCGTATCACCGACATCCAGCGCTGCGACATCCGGCCCGGACGGCTCGTCGAGTGGACGCTCAGTCCGGCGACCGTGGCCGCGGCGCGGGGGCTGCCGGAGGACACCCGGCCACCGGCGTACATCCAGGAGTCGCACATCAGGACCGCCCGCACGGTCCGCGAGGACGGCCTCTTCGTCCCGACCTGGCTCGGTGCCGCCTTCGACATCCCCGGGCCGGTCGACCTCGGCGCCCTGGAGGCGGCCCTGCGCGCGTGGACGCTGCGGCACGAGACGCTGCGCAGCGGGTTCCGGCCGGACGGGGATGCGCTGCGGCGGTTCACGCTGGACGCCCGGGACGTGTCCCTGCACCGGGAGGACGCCGGGGAGTTCACGGACGCGACCGCTCTGGTCCGGCACCTCCAGGACCGCTTCGACGTCACCGCGGACGCGCTGCGCTGGCCGAACCTGATGTACGCGGCGGTCGTCCGGGACGACTCGACAAGCGTGTACATGGCGTTCGACCACAGCAACGTCGACGCGTACTCGATCTATCGGATCCCCTCGGAGATCCACGAGCTGTACGCGGGCCGTGGCATGACCGACGAGGCGCCGGTCAGCAGCTACATCGACTTCTGCCGGATCGAGCGGGCCGACGCCGACCGGATCGACGAGGACCACGAGACCGTGGGGCGCTGGCGGGAGTTCATCCGGCGGTGCGACGGGACGCTGCCGACGTTCCCCCTGGACCTGGGGGTGGAGCCGGGTGGTCCGCTGCCCGAGCAGAAGATGATGTGCGAGATGCTCGTGGGCCCCGGGGAGGCGGCCGCCTTCGAGGCGTACTGCCGGCCGTACGGCGGCAGCCTGGTCGGGGTGCTGGCGGCCACCGCGCTGATCGCCGGGGAGCTCGGGGGTGCCTCCGTCTACCGGACGGTGGTGCCCTTCCACACCCGGGTGAAGTCCCAGTGGTCCGACTCGGTGGGCTGGTACGTCGGCGGGGCACCGATCGAGGTGCCGGTGCCCGCGGACTTCCGCAGCGCGCTGCCCGCCGTCCGCGCGCAGTTGCAGGCCGCCCGGCCGCTGTCCCGGATGCCGCTCGCCCGGGTGCTGCGCCTGCTGGGCACCGACTTCCGGCCCACCTCGCCGGACCTGTACTCCATCGTGTCGTTCACCGACGCGCGAGCCCTGCCGGGGGCCGAGCGGTGGGACGCGCTGTCGGCGTACGGACTGATCCGGGTGTCGTACGGGGACCAGGTGTGCGTGTGGCTGAACCGGCTGCCCGACGGGGTGTGGTTCGCCTGCCGGTACCCGGACACGGACGTCGCCCACAAGAACATGCGGCTGTACGTGGAGAGGCTGCGGGCGCTGATGGCGGCGACGGACGGCCCGGGCCCGTCCTAGGCGCGTTCGTCCTCGGGGATCTCCACCAGCCAGCGGGTGTCCCGACGCGGGCGGAGGTACAGGGCCCAGTAGAGCGTGGCCGCCGCCGTGATGCCGCCCGTCCACAGCAGGTACTGCGTCTCCTGCTCGCTGAGGATGTAGGCCAGCACTCCGATCAGCAGGACCGGCATCGCGGGCCACAGGGGCATCCGCCAGGCCGGGGTGTGCCGGTGGGCGCCCCTGCGGGCCAGGAGGGCGGCCACCGCGACCAGGAGGTACATGCCGGTCACCGAGACGCCGGTCACGCCGTACAGGGTGTCCAGGTTGACGAAGCACAGGGCGGCGCCGGGGATGCCGACGGCGAGGGTGGCGACCCAGGGGGAGCCGAAGCGGCCGAGCCTGGAGAAGACGTCATTGACCGGCTGCGGCCAGGCCTTGTCGCGGGCCGAGGCGAACAGGACGCGGGAGTTCTGGATGACCATGACGATGCCCGCGTTGATGATCGCGAGGGCCACGCAGAGGCTGACGAAGGTGCCGACCGCCGAGTTGGACCAGGCCGTGACCATGGCGCTGATGTCGCCGCCGGTCAGCTCCGACAGGTCGCTCGCGCCCAGGGTGATCGCGACCACCGGCACCAGGATGATCACCGAGGAGATGGCGAGGGTGGCCAGCACCGTACGGGCGACGTTGCGGCGCGGGTTCTCCAGTTCCTCGGAGAGGTAGACGGCCGTCGAGAAGCCCTGGGTGACGAACAGGGCGATCGCCAGGCCGGAGACGACCAGCATGGCCGTCACCGTGTCCGTGCCGCCGTGCGACCCGGCCACCTGCATCGACACCAGGCTGCCGGCGCCGCGCTCGGCGTGGGCGAAGCCCAGCACCGCGACGACCGCCGCCGCGATGACCTCCAGGACCAGGAAGACGCCGGTGATCCAGGCGTTGGCGCGCAGGTCGAGGAGGCCGGCGAGGGTGGCCAGGAGCATCACGCCGGCGCCCGCGAGGGACGGGTCCAGGTGGATCACAGGGGCCAGGTAGTCCGCGGTGCCCATCGCGATCACCGGCGGGACGATCATCACGACCAGGAGGGACAGCACGAAGACGAGCCAGCCCGCGAGGCGGCCCGCCATCGTCGAGACCATCGCGTACTCGCCGCCCGCGCTCGGGATGAGGGTGCCGAGCTCGGAGTAGCAGAACGCCACGGCGATACAGAGGAGGGAGCCGATCGCGATCGTGAGGGCGGTCGCGGTGCCGAGGGAGCCGAAGAGGTCGGGGACGACCACGAAGAGCGTGGAGGCGGGTGTCACGCAGGAGAGCGTGAGGAGGGTGCCGCCGACGACCCCGATGGAACGCTTGAGCTTCCGGGTGCCGGCCTCCGGCGCCTCGGGGAGGGCGGCGGTGTCGACAGGGCGGAGCGTGTCGGTCATACGGCGGTTCCCATCGACGTCGGCGGGTGCAGTGGATTGCGCTGCATCGAACCCCGACGAAACCAGCACGTCAATAGGTGTTTGCCTACGGAATCCGTAGATCGAAGCCACCGTGACTCGTCTTTACGTCAATTCGAGTCAGGTAATTCCGCATCTTGCAGCCGTACGACATTCGCAGCTCGGGCGTCAAAAAAACGTCAGGGTGTCCGGAATCCGAACAAGTCAGTGGCTCCCGCTAGCATCACCCGTCACAGTGGACGCACAGATTTCACAGCGGGGTGGGGACAGATGAAGGTGAAGCACACGGCTGCCTGGGTGGGGTTCACGGCGGCGGCGCTGGTGGCCACGTCGGCATGCGGCGCGGACTCCGTCAGACAGGCGGCCGACGCCGTCGACAAGACCGACGCGATCATGGCGGCGCTCAGCCGCGCCACCGACCGGACCGAGAAGCTCGGTTCGGCCGAGGTGAAGATGACGACCGACCTGGGCACCGGCACGCCGATCGCCATGGACGGCACCTACTCGTGGGGCGACGGGCTGGCGTACGACGTCGAGATGGACACCGCCGCCTCGCAGATGCAGACGGTGCAGGACGACCCGACGATCCGCGCCCTGTTCGTCGACGGCGTCTACTACTACGACGTCGACCCGCAGGTCTCCGGGCCGCTCAAGGGCAAGGAGTGGATGTCCGTCGACGCCTCCGCCCTGGTCGGCGAGAGCGGGATGGCGTCGTTGAGCAACGGCGGAGGCTCCAACCCGACGCAGTCCCTGAAGAGCCTCAAGTACGCGAAGGACGTCGAGGACCTGGGCACGGAGAGCGTGAACGGCCAGAAGGCGACCCATTACCGGGCCGTGATCGACGCCTCGCGCATGGGCGTGCTCCAGAACGCCAACAAAGAGGGCACGCTGCTGAACGACATGACCGGCAGCGTCAGCTCCGTCACCATGGACGTCTGGCTGGGCGAGAAGGATCTGCCGGTCCGGCTGAAGCAGGTCATGGGCAGGATCAAGGTCACCATGGACTTCAAGGGGTTCGGTACCACGGCCGCGATCAAGGCCCCGCCGGCCGCGCAGACCGCCGACATGACCCAGATGCTCAAGGACAGTCAGCAGTCGTAGGCATGACCGAGCCCGGGCACCCGATGAGGTGCCCGGGCTCCGACGTCACTCAGTGGTTGCGCGGGAAGCCCAGGTCCACGCCCGAGGGGCCGTCGGCCGGGTCCGGCCAGCGGGTCGTGATGACCTTGCCGCGGGTGTAGAAGTGGGTGCCGTCGTTGCCGTAGATGTGGTGGTCGCCGAAGAGCGAGTCCTTCCAGCCGCCGAAGCTGTGGTAGCCCACGGGGACCGGGATCGGGACGTTCACGCCGACCATGCCGGCCTCGACCTCCAGCTGGAAGCGGCGGGCGGCGCCGCCGTCCCGGGTGAAGATCGCGGTGCCGTTGCCGAACGGCGAGGCGTTGATGAGGGCGATGCCCTCGTCGTACGTGTCGACGCGCAGCACGGTCAGGACCGGGCCGAAGATCTCGTCCTGGTAGGCCTTCGCCGTGGTCGGCACCTTGTCGAGGAGCGAGATGCCGATCCAGTGGCCGTCCTCGTAGCCCTCGACCGTGTAGCCGGTGCCGTCGAGGACGACCTCGCAGCCCTCGGCCGCGGCGCCGGTGACGTAGGAGGCCACCTTGTCGCGGTGGACCTTGGTGATGAGCGGGCCCATCTCGGAGGTCGGGTCGTTGCCGGGGCCGATCTTGATCTTCTCGGCGCGCTCGCGGATCTTGTCGACCAGCGCGTCACCGATCGAGCCGACCGCCACGACCGCGGAGATCGCCATGCAGCGCTCGCCCGCGGAGCCGTAGGCGGCGCTCACGGCCGCGTCCGCCGCCGCGTCGAGGTCGGCGTCCGGGAGGACCAGCATGTGGTTCTTAGCGCCGCCCAGGGCCTGGACGCGCTTGCCGTTCGCCGAGGCCGTGGTGTGGATGTAGCGGGCGATCGGGGTCGAGCCGACGAAGGAGACGGCCTTGACGTCCGGGTGCTCCAGGAGGCGGTCGACGGCCACCTTGTCGCCGTGGACGACGTTGAAGACGCCGTCGGGCAGACCGGCCTCGGCCAGCAGCTCGGCGATCTTGATCGACGCCGACGGGTCCTTCTCCGACGGCTTCAGCACGAAGGTGTTGCCGGTCGCGATGGCGATCGGGAACATCCACATCGGGACCATCGCCGGGAAGTTGAACGGCGTGATGCCGGCGACGACGCCGAGCGGCTGGCGGATCGCGGCCACGTCGACGCGGCTGGCGACCTGCGTCGACAGCTCGCCCTTCAGCTGCACGTTGATGCCGCAGGCCAGGTCCACGATCTCCAGGCCGCGGGCCACCTCACCGAGCGCGTCGGAGTGCACCTTGCCGTGCTCGGCGGTGATCAGCTCGGCGATCGCGTCGCGGTTGGCGTCCAGCAGCGCACGGAACTTGAAGAGGATCTCCGTGCGCTTGGCCAGCGAGGACTGGCCCCAGGACAGATACGCGTCCTTGGCGGCCTGGACCGCGGCGTCGACCTCGTCGACCGACGCGAACGCGACCTTCGTGGTGACCGCGCCGGTCGCCGGGTCGGTGACCGGCCCGTAGTTGCCCGACGCGCCTTCGACGGTCTTGCCGCCGATCCAGTGGTTGACGATCTTCGTCATGCCCAGTTGCTCCTTCACAGATGGCGGCGTCGGGTAGAGACGTGCCGGTCGTACAGCTCTCGTGCCTTCACCGCGGACGGTCGGGTCGCGGTCTCGGCCACAGGTACATCCCACCAGGCTTGCGCCGGAGGCGCGCCCGACACTGTGTCTGCCGTTTCGGTCTCGACGTAGACACAAGTGGGAGTGTCCGCCGCGCGTGCCTGGGCGAGAGCCTCGCGCAGGTCACCCACGGTCTTCGCGCGCAGCACGCGCATCCCCAGGCTGGCCGCGTTGGCGGCCAGGTCCACCGGGAGCGGCGCCCCGGTGTAGGTTCCGTCGTCCGACTGGTACCGGTACGCGGTGCCGAACCGCTCGCCGCCCACCGACTCGGACAGGCCGCCGATCGAGGCGTACCCGTGGTTCTGCACGAGCAGCATCTTGATCGCGACGCCCTCCTGGACGGCGGTGACGATCTCGGTCGGCATCATCAGGTAGGTGCCGTCGCCGACGAGCGCCCAGACGTTGCGGTCGGGGGCGGCCATCTTCACGCCGATCGCGGCCGGGATCTCGTACCCCATGCAGGAGTAGCCGTACTCCAGGTGGTACTGGTCCCGGGACCGGGCCCGCCACAGTTTGTGCAGGTCGCCGGGGAGCGAGCCGGCCGCGTTGATGATGATGTCGCTCTCGTCGACGAGGGCGTCCAGGGCGCCGAGGACCTGGGGCTGGGTGGGGCGCACGTCTATCTCGTCGGCCTCGTAGCAGGCGTCGACGCGGTGCTCCCAGCGCTGCTTGTCCTCGGTGTACTCGGTGACGTACGCGTCGGCGACCCGGTGGCCGTGCATCCCGAGGGCCTCGGTGAGCTCCGCGAGGCCGCTGCGGGCGTCCGCGACCAGCGGCCGGCCGGAGAGCTTGTGGCCGTCGAAGGGCGCGATGTTGAGGTTGAGGAAGCGGACGCCGGGCGTCTCGAAGAGCGTCCCGGAGGCGGTGGTGAAGTCGGTGTAGCGGGTGCCGACGCCGATCACCAGGTCGGCCTGGCGGGCGAGTTCGTTGGCGGTGGCGGTGCCGGTGTGGCCGACCGCGCCGACGTCCTGGGGGTGGTCCCAGCGCAGCGAGCCCTTGCCGGCCTGGGTGGAGGCGACGGGGACGCCGGTGGCCTCGGCGAACTCGGCGAGGGCCTCCTCGGCGCGGCTGTGGTGGACGCCGCCGCCGGCGATGACCAGCGGCCTGCGGGCCGACCTGATCGCCGTGATGGCCTCGGCGAGTTCGGTCGGGTCGGCGCCCGGACGTCGTACGACCCAGGTGCGCTCGGCGAAGAACTCCTCGGGCCAGTCGTACGCCTCGGCCTGGACGTCCTGCGGGAGGGCGAGGGTGACCGCGCCCGTCTCCACCGGGTCGGTGAGGACCCGCATCGCCTGGAGGGCGGCCAGGATCAGGGCCTCGGGGCGGGTGACGCGGTCGAAGTACCTCGACACCGGGCGCAGGCAGTCGTTGACGCTGAGGTCGCCCGCGTAGGGGACCTCCAGCTGCTGGAGGACCGGGTCGGCGGGGCGGGTGGCGAAGATGTCGCCGGGCAGCAGCAGGACCGGCAGGTGGTTGATCGTGGCGAGGGCGGCGCCGGTGACCAGGTTGGTGGCGCCGGGGCCGATGGAGGTCGTGACGGCGTGCGTGGACAGGCGGTTGGACTGGCGGGCGTAGCCGACGGCCGCGTGCACCATGGACTGCTCGTTGCGGCCTTGGTGGAAGGGCATCTCGTCGCCGTACTCGACGAGCGCCTGGCCGAGCCCGGCCACGTTGCCGTGGCCGAAGATGCCCCAGGTCGCGGAGATCAGCCGCTGCCGGATGCCGTCGCGTTCGGTGTACTGGGCGGCGAGGAAGCGGACGAGCGCCTGGGCGACGGTCAGCCGGGTCGTGGTCGGAGTCATCGGTAACCCTCCGTGTGGTCCGGGTGGAAGCAGATCCGCCACTCCCGCGTCTCACCCGGGCCCGCCATGACGTTCAGGTAGTACATGGCGTGCTCGGGCTGGGCGATCGACGGGCCGTGCCATCCGTCGGGGACGAGGACGGCGTCACCGGAGCGGACCTCCGCGAGGACGTCCGATCCGCCCTCACGGGAAGGGGATACGCGCTGATAGCCGAAACCGTTCGGGCCGTCGATCTCGAAGTAGTAGATCTCCTCCAACTCCGCTTCCTCACCCGGCCGGTGCTCGTCGTGCTTGTGCGGCGGGTACGAGGACCAGTTGCCGCCGGGGGTGATGACCTCGACGGCGATCAGCTTGTCGCAGTCGAAGGCGTCGGCGGAGGCGAAGTTGCGGACGTGGCGCAGCCGGTTGCCGCTGCCGCGTTCCTCGGTGGGGACCTCCGGCGCGGGGCCGTAGCGGGCGGGGAGTCGTCGCTCGCACTTCGCTCCTGCCAGGGCGAAGCGGCCTCCCGCGCCGGAGGCGATCGTTGCCCGGGCGTCACGGGGCACGTACGCGAAGTCGGAGACCGACGCGAACACGCTTTCCCTGCCCAGGAGTTGGAACTCTTTTTCTTCCGTTTGCACGGTACATCCGCCTTCCAGCGGAAGCACGATCCACTCGCTGTCACCGGTGGTGAAGGTGTGCGTGCCACCCGGCTCCAGCGCGACGATCCGCAGACTGCAGTACGTCCAGCCGGCCCGCTTCGGATCGATGTCCACTGTGTACAGGGCGCTGGTGGAGGAACCCTTGGGGATGTGAAGATCGTTACTCATGCGGCCCTCACAGGAGTCCTACGGCGGTGTCGACGGCGGCGGCGACGTCCCCGTCCGCCGGGTAGAGCAGTGAGCGTCCGACCACGAGGCCGCGCACGGTGGGGAGTTGAAGGGCACCCCGCCACTTCTCGTACGCCCCGTCCTGGTCCTCGCCGACCTCGCCGCCAAGGAGCACGGCGGGCAGCGTGGAGGTGGCCATGACCTCGGCCATGTCATCGGGGTTCTCGGTGACCGGCACCTTCAGCCAGGTGTAGGCCGAACTGCCGCCCAGGCCCGAGGCGATGGCGATGGACCTGGTGACGGCCTCGGCGGAGAGGTCGTTCCGCACCTTGCCCTCGGCCGTGCGGAAGCTGATGAACGGCTCGACGAAGACGGGCAGTCGGCGTGCCGCCATGTCGTCGATGGCCCGCGCGGTGGACTCCATGGTGGTGAGGGAGCCGGGGTCGTCGTAGTCGATGCGCAGGAGCAGTTTGCCCGCGTCGAAGCCGAGCCGCTCGATGTCCTCGGCGCGGTGGCCGGTGAAGCGGTCGTCGAGTTCGAAGCGGGCGCCCTGGAGGCCGCCGCGGTTCATCGAGCCCATGACGACCTTGCCGTCGAGGGCGCCGAGCAGCAGCAGGTCGTCGAGGATGTCGGCGGTCGCGAGGACGCCGTCGACGCCGGGGCGGGAGAGCGCGAGGCAGAGGCGTTCCAGCAGGTCGGCGCGGTTGGCCATGGCCTTCGGATTGCCGCCGACGCCCAGTGCGCCCCGGGCGGGGTGATCGGCGGCGACGATCATGAGCCGGTCGGTGTCGCCGAGCAGCGGACGCCTCGCGCGCCGGGCGGCGGCCTCGGCGATCGCCTCGGGGTGGCGGGTGCGCAGACGGACGAGTTCGGCGATGTCGACGGTGCTCACCGGGCGGCCTCCGCGGTGGTCGGGGCGGCGGCCTCCGCGGTGGTCGAGGTGGCGGCCTCCGCGGTGGTCGTGGTGGTCGGGGTGGCCGCCGCCGCGCTGCTCGGCCGTACGGCTCCCGCGGTGATCGCCGCCTCGATCTCGGCCGGTGTCGGCATGGCGGAGCTGCACTCCAGGCGGGAGGCGACGATCGCGCCGGCCGCGTTGGCGTGCCGCATGATCTTCTCCAGGTCCCAGCCTTCGAGGAGGCCGTGGCACAGGGAGCCGCCGAAGGCGTCACCGGCGCCGAGCCCGTTGAGGACGTCCACCGGGAGCGGCGGGACCTCGGCGGAGGTGCCGTTCCGGTCGACCGCGAGCACGCCCTTGGGGCCCTGCTTGACGACGGCGAGCTCGACGCCGGCGTCGAGGAGCGCCTCGGCGGCGGCGCGGGGCTCGCGCACGCCCGTGGCGACCTCGACCTCGTCGAGGTTCCCGACGGCGACGGTGGTGTGCTTGAGGGCCTCGGCGTAGAAGGGGCGGGCCGCGTCCGGGTCCTTCCAGAACATCGGCCGCCAGTCCAGGTCGAAGACCGTCGTCCCCGCCTTGGCCCGGTGGGCGAGGGCCGCGAGCGTCGCCGTACGGCTGGGCTCCTCGCTCAGACCGGTGCCGGTGACCCAGAAGACGCGGGCCTCGCGGATGGCGTCGAGGTCGAGCTCGTGGGCGTCGATCTCCAGGTCGGGTGCCTTGGGCTGCCGGTAGAAGTACAGCGGGAAGTCGTCCGGCGGGAAGATCTCGCAGAACGTGACCGGGGTCGGCAGGCCCGGGACCGGGGTGACCCAGCGGTCGTCCACGCGGAAGCCCCTCAGGGCCTCGTGGAGGTAGGTGCCGAAGGGGTCGTCGCCGGTCCGGGTGATCACCGCGGTCCGCCGTCCCAGACGGGCCGCGGCGACCGCGACGTTCGTCGCCGAGCCGCCGAGGAACTTGCCGAAGGACGACACCTGCGGCAGCGGGACGCCCGTCTGCAGCGGATAGAGGTCCACTCCGATCCGCCCCATGGTGATCAGGTCGTACGCCATCGAGTTCCCTTCATGCCGGTCGGACCCTCACGTCTCGCCCCGGACTTCGTATCGGCTCTCCACGGCTTTGTAGCCCCCGACGAGGAGCCCTGTCAATGTTTTGTCCAGACATTCGGACCAGCCCTTGACAGCGCTTGCTGCTCACGCGGAAGCTGACCGGCATGACGTCGTTGTCACCCTCTTCCTCACTGTCCCGCATCCGGATCGGGTCGGCTCCCGACTCCTGGGGTGTGTGGTTCCCCGACGACCCTCAGCAGGTCCCCTGGCAGCGCTTCCTCGACGAGGTCGCCGACTCCGGCTACGAGTGGATCGAGCTTGGCCCTTACGGGTATCTGCCGACCGATCCCGCGGTGCTCACCGAGGAGGTGGGCCGGCGCGGGCTGAAGGTGTCGGCCGGCACGGTCTTCACCGGGCTGCACCACGGCGAGTCCGTCTGGGAGAAGACCTGGGCGCACGTCGCCGACAACGCGGTGCTGGCGCAGGCCATGGGCGCCAGGCACCTCGTCGTCATCCCGTCCTTCTGGCGGGACGACAAGACCGGTGAGGTGCTGGAGCCGGACACGCTGACGCCCGAGCAGTGGCGGAACCTGACCTCCCTGACCGAGCGGCTCGGCCAGCGGGTGCGGGAGGAGTACGGGCTGCAGATCGTCGTCCACCCGCACGCCGACACGCACATCGACAGCGAGGAGAACGTCGTCCGCTTCCTCGACGGGACGGACTCGTCGCTGGTGTCGCTGTGCCTCGACACGGGGCACTATGCGTACTGCGGTGGCGACAGCGTGAAGCTCATCGAGACGTACGGGTCCCGGATCGGGTACCTGCATCTGAAGCAGGTCGACCCCGAGATCCTCGCCGATGTGCGGGCCAAGGGGACGCCGTTCGGGCCGGCCGTCGCGCAGGGTGTGATGTGTGAACCGCCTTCCGGGGTGCCGGCGTTGGGGCCGGTGCTGGAGGCTGCGCAGGCCTTGGACGTGGATCTGTTCGCGATCGTGGAGCAGGACATGTATCCGTGCGACCCGGACAAGCCGTTGGCCATTGCTCAGCGGACTCGGGCGTTTTTGAGGAGCTGCGGGGCTTGACGGGCGCCCGATGGGGTGCCGGGAGCTGTGAGACGGCGGGTGCGGGTTCGTCGTGGCTTGTCGCGCAGTTCCCCGCGCCCCTGGGGGCGTTGCACGATGGCTCTGTGACAAGTGTTCGGTCGGGACACGGACCCTGGGGGGCCTGGGAAGTCGCCCTCTCGCTGCCTCATGCCCGACTCCGACCCGGGGTCATCTCGTATCGCGGGGTCCGGCTGGCGCTTGATCGGCCTCGGCGGCGACTGGAGGCGCCTATCGGGGCGGCCACCCTGCTGTTGGGGTTCGGGGAGGCGGTGACGATCACGCGGGAGGGACGGGCGCCGGACACGTTGGTGTCCGTGTACTGCGGGCCCACGACCACTCCCGCCATCGGCGAGCACGACGGGCGGCTTTCCGGGATCGAGGTGCTGCTCGTTCCCTGGGCCGCCTTCTCGCTGTTCGGGACGCCGCAGTACGAGCTCGTCAACCGGACTGTCGATCCTGATGAGTTGCCGCATGTGCTGCCGGGCAGGGTCGGTGAACTCGCCGCCGCACTCGGCGCCTTGCCCTCCTGGGAGGCCCGGTTCGGGCTGCTGGACGATGTGTTGGCGCGGTGGGCGGAGAGCGGTACGGCTGCGTCTGCTCGGGTGGTGCGGGCGTGGACGGAGCTGGTACGGACGGGCGGGGCGATCCCCGTGCCGCGGCTCGCCGAGGACGTCGGCTGGAGCGTGCGGCAGCTGGAGAGCCGGTTCCGGGAGCAGATCGGGCTGGGGCCCAAGGCCGCGGCGCGGGTGCTGCGGTTGCAGCGGGCGCGGCGGCTGCTGGCCGCGGGGCGGGCGCAGGCGGAGACCGCCGCGCTGTGCGGGTTCTACGACCAGGCCCATCTCAGCGGCGAGTTCAAGGCGATGACCGGGTGCACGCCGCGGGAGTTCACGCTCGCGCGAGGCGGGGCGGGCGGTGTGCCCGGTGGTGACCGGATCAGCGGCGAGGCGACGAGTCTGGTGCTCGACGCCCGCTGATCGACGCCGAGTGCGGATTTTTCCAAGACCCCCGGAGTTGGCTGAATGCAGTCTGTGGCTCCCGGGGGAGCTGGTGGAGCCGGGCCCGGCGCAGCGGGTCCGGCTCCACCTGTGGGGCCCTCCCGCGCGGCCTGTCAACGCGCCGCGCCCACGCGCCCGCGTGCGCCTTTGCTGCACTCGTGTCACGAACGCTCCTTGTGTGTCACACATGTCGCGTCTACGCGGGTCTTGCGTCACACGCCGTGCACAGGGCCTGACCCGCCCTCACTCTCTGTCGTTCACGGGGCACAGGCTTTGTGACGCCAGCGCAGCGCCCGGTACCCCCGACGGCCGTTCCCGGCCGCCGCCGCGGCGCGCGCAGGGAGGTGCACCTCATGACCGACCGAAGGCTCTGGTCGTACAAGGAGATCGCGGCGCACATCAAGGTGCAGCCGGACACCGTGCGGTCGTACCGCAAGCACGGGCTGCTGCCGCCACCCGACCATGTGGAGGGCGGCAAGCCCTTCTGGTACGCGGACACCGTGCGGGCGTGGGTCGCCGCCCGGCCCGGTAACCGCGGCAGACGAGAGGACTGAGCGGCCTGCGCGGAAACACGGTTGCCCTGGTACGGCTCACGCTCCGCCCAGCCCGACCGTCTCGATCTCGCCGTCACCGACCGCGCCAACGGCGAACTCGTCGGCGAGGTGGTGCTGTACGAGTGGGACGAGCCGGCGCGCGGCTGTACGTTCCGCACGCTGCTCGGGCCCCGGGGCCGTGACCGCGGCCTCGGCACCGAGGCGACCCGGCTGATCGTCGGGTACGGCTTCACGGAACTCGGTCTGCATCGCGTCCAGTTGGAGGTCTACGGCCACAACGCCCGGGCCCTGCGCGCCTACGAGAAGGCCGGGTTCGTGCGGGAGGGCGTCCGGCGGGAAGCCGATCTGCGGGACGGGCGGTGGGTGGACTGGGTGATCATGGGCGTGTTGGAGAAGGAGTGGGCGTCCCTCGACACCGCGGCACCTTGAACGACCGGTCCCTCACTCGTTCTCAACTCCACGGCTCGATGACCGTCACCCCGGCGCCGGGTGCCGTGCCCATCGACGCCAGCGCGGCCGGTGCCGCGGCCAGGTCGATCGTGGACGTCACCAGGAGATCCGGCCGCAGCACCCCCGCCCGCACCAGCTCCAGCATCCCCGGATAGGTGTGCGCGGCCATGCCGTGGCTGCCCAGGATCTCCAGTTCCAGGGCGATCGCGCGGGCCATCGGGACCGGGGTGGTGCCGTCCGCCGAGGGCAGCAGGCCGACCTGGAGATGCCGGCCGCGGCGGCGCAGGGAGTTGACGGAGGCCGCGCAGGTGACCGGCGAGCCCAGCGCGTCCAGCGACAGGTGGGCGCCGCCGCCGGTCAGTTCGCGTACCGCCGCCGCGGTGTCCGCGGTCACCGCGGCGTTCACGCCCTCCACCGCCCCGAACTTCCCCGCCAGCTCCAGCGCTTGGGGCGACACGTCCACCGCGACCACCCGCGCGCCGGAAGCCGCCGCGATCATCACCGCCGACAGGCCCACCCCGCCGCAGCCGTGCACCGCGACCCACTCCCCCGCCGCGACCCGCCCCTGCTGCACCACCGCCCGGAACGCGGTGGCGAACCGGCAGCCGAGGGAGGCGGCGGTGGCGAAGGAGAGGTCCTCCGGGACGGCCACCAGGTTCACGTCGGCGTGGTCCAGCGCCACGTACTGCGCGAAGGAACCCCAGTGGGTGAAGCCGGGCTGGGTCTGCCGCTCGCAGATCTGGTGGTCGCCGGCCGCGCAGGCGGCGCAGCTTCCGCAGGCGCACACGAAGGGGACGGTGACGCGGTCGCCGGGGCGCCAGCCGGTGACCCGGTCGCCGACCGTCTCGACGACGCCGGCGAGTTCATGGCCGGGCACGTGCGGGAGCGTGATGTCGGGGTCGTGGCCCTGCCAGCCGTGCCAGTCGCTGCGGCACAGACCGGTGGCCGCCACGCGGACGACGACGCCGTGGGGGGCCGGTTCCGGGTCGGGCACCTCCCGCACCTCGGCCGGCTCGCCGTACCGCTCGAACACCACTGCCCGCATGTGCGCTCCCATCGCCGTGAAGATCCGGCCCCCATCCTGACCGGTCTCACCACGACTCCGAACCCCCGAGCGGCTCCTCGATCACCCGCTTCTCGCCGCGCAGCCGCAGTCCCGCCAGCGGGAACAGCAGCACCGACAGCATCGCGGCACCGACCAGCGCCGCCGCCTCCTCCGTCTCCAGGACCCCGTCGTCGACCCCGATCGTGGTGATGGCGACGACCAGCGGCAGCGCGGTGGACGCGAACAGGGTCAGGGCGCGCCGGTCCCGTCGTACGAGATCCGGCGGGGCCAGCGCGTACACCGGCATGCCGCGGACCAGCAGGAACAGCAGCAGGAAGACCGGCAGGAGCAGCAGCGCCCGGCCGCCGGACAGCAGCGCGTCCAGGTCGAACTCCATGCCGGTGACGACGTAGAACACCGGCACCAGGAAGCCGAACCCCATCGCCTCGACCTTCTCCAGGACCGGCCCCGCGCTCTCGGGTGCCGCCCCGTGCAGCAGCAGCCGGGTGAGCATCCCGGCGGCGAACGCGCCGAGCAGGGTGTCGAGGCCGAGCGCCTCGGAGATGCCGAGCATCACCGCGAGGAGCAGTACGACGAGGCGTACGGCGAACTGGCCGCTGCTGTGCAGGGTTCTGGCGATGACCCGGGGGAACCAGTGCGGGCGCGGGCGCATCGCCCACCACACCGCGGCGGCCGTCAGCAGCGCGAACGCTGCCAGCACGGCCGTCGACCGGCCCGGCGAACGGCCGCTCAGCAGCAGCGCGATGGCGATGATCGGCCCGAACTCGCCGACCGCGCCGAACGTCGCCATCACCGAGCCGAACCGGGTGTGCAGGTCACCCGCGTCCCGCAGCACCGGCAGGACCGTGCCGAGGGCGGTGCTGGTCAGGGCGGTACCGATGTAGACGCCCTTGGACAGTCCGGTGAGGGTGGAGGCGAGCACCAGGCCCACGACGAGCGCGGTCAGCCAGGCCCACAGCGAGCGTTTCAGGGTGGCGCCGCGGACCTTGTCGAACTCGATCTCGTACCCGGCGAGGAAGATCAGCATCGCCAGTCCGAGGTCGGACAGGGTGTCGATGACCGGCCCGTCGCCCGCCCAGCCCAGGACGTCCGGGCCGGCCAGGATGCCCAGCAGGATCTCGAAGATGACGAGCGGCACTGGCAGCCGGCGGCTGATCCCGTAGGCCAGCAGGGGTGCCAGCACCGCGATGGACATGATCAGGATGAGCGTCCCGGCCTGCGACATGATCGGTATCTACCATGAAGTCCGGTAAATCACCGTTCGGGCCGCCCTGGGTGCGGGCACCGGCCGGGGCGAGACCTTCTTGGAGAAATACCCCCTAGGGGTATAGTGTGGGGTACGTGGACGCCACCGCGGGTCCCGTAGCACCCACACGCCTCGAAGAGGAGAACGAGATGACCGCCCAGAGCGACACCCAGGTCACCACCGTCTACAAGGTGAGCGGCATGAGCTGCGGCCACTGCGAGGGCTCGGTCTCCGGCGAGATCTCCGAGCTCCCCGGCGTCAGCTCCGTGAAGGCCGTCGCCTCCACCGGCGAGGTCACCGTCGTCTCCGCCGCCGAACTCGACGACGAAGCCGTGCGCGCGGCGGTCGACGAGGCCGGCTTCGAGCTCGTCGGCAAGGCCTGACCGCCACCTCCCGGAGTACCCGCCATGTCCGGCACCACCGCCCCGATAGCTCCGCCCGGCGAGGTCGAACTCCTCATCGGCGGCATGACCTGCGCCTCCTGCGCCGCCCGCGTGGAGAAGAAGCTCAATCGGATGGACGGCGTGACCGCCACCGTCAACTACGCGACGGAGAAGGCGAAGGTCACCTACGCCGAGGGGGTCGAGGTCGCGGATCTCATCGCGACGGTGGTGAAGACGGGGTACACGGCCGAGGAGCCCGCGCCCCCGGCGGCCGAGCCCGCTCCGCACGAGGACCCGGAGCCGGCGTCGCTGCGGCAGCGGCTCGTCGTCTCCGCGTTCCTCGCCGTGCCCGTCGTCCTGCTGTCGATGATCCCGGCCCTCCAGTTCGACGACTGGCAGTGGCTGGCCCTCACCCTCGCCTCCCCCGTCGTCGTCTGGGGCGGGCTGCCCTTCCACCGGGCCGCCTGGACCAACCTGCGGCACGGCGCGGCCACCATGGACACCCTCGTCTCGCTGGGCACGCTGGCCGCGTACGGCTGGTCGCTGTGGGCGCTGTTCTTCGGGGACGCGGGCATGGCGGGCATGAAGGACGCGTTCACGTTCACCGTCTCCCGGACGGACAGCGCCGCCACGATCTACCTCGAAGTGGCCGCGGGCGTCACGACGTTCCTTCTGCTCGGCCGTTACCTGGAGGCCCGCTCCAAGCGCCGGGCGGGCGCGGCCCTGCGGGCCCTGATGGAGCTGGGCGCGAAGGACGTGACGGTCCTGCGGGACGGCCGCGAGATCCGCGTCCCGGTCGACCGCCTCGAGGTCGGGGACCGTTTCGTCGTCCGCCCCGGCGAGAAGATCGCCACCGACGGCACCGTCGTCGAGGGCGCCTCCGCCGTGGACGCGGCCATGCTGACCGGCGAGTCGGTGCCGGTGGACGTGACGGTCGGGGACGCGGTCGCGGGCGCGACCGTGAACGCCGGCGGGCGTCTCGTCGTCGAGGCCACGCGCGTGGGCGCGGACACGCAGCTCGCGCGGATGGCGAAGCTGGTCGAGGAGGCGCAGAACGGCAAGGCCGAGGTGCAGCGGCTCGCCGACCGGATCTCGGCCGTCTTCGTGCCGGCGGTCATCGCGATCGCCGTCGCCACCTTCGGCGGATGGCTCGGCGCGACCGGTGACCTGGCCGCCGCGTTCACCGCGGCCGTCGCCGTCCTGATCATCGCCTGCCCGTGCGCGCTGGGCCTGGCCACCCCGACCGCCCTGATGGTCGGCACGGGCCGCGGCGCCCAGCTCGGCATCCTCATCAAGGGCCCCGAGGTGCTGGAGCACACGCGCCGCGTCGACACCGTCGTCCTCGACAAGACGGGAACGGTCACCACCGGCCGGATGACCCTCCAGGAGGTGTACGCCGTCCGGGGCACCGACGAGAAGCGGGTGCTGCGGCTCGCGGGCGCCGTGGAGCACGCCTCCGAGCATCCCGTCGCCCGGGCGGTCGCCGCCGGGGCCGAGGAGCGGGTGGGGCCGCTACCGGCGGTCGAGGGGTTCGTGAACGTCCCCGGGCGGGGTGTGCGCGGGCGCGTGGAGGGCCATGACGTGGCCGTGGGGCGCCTCTTCGAGACGTTGCCGGAGGAGGTGGCCCGCGCCAAGGACGAGGCCGAGAGGGGCGGTCGTACGGCCGTCGTGGTCGGCTGGGACGGGGTGGCGCGCGGTGTCGTGGCCGTCGCGGACGCGGTGAAGGAGACCAGCGCCGAGGCGGTACGGGAGCTGCGGGCGCTCGGGCTCACGCCGGTGCTGCTGACCGGGGACAACCGGACGGTCGCCCAGGCCGTGGCCGAGCGGGTCGGGATCACGCGGGTCGTGGCCGAGGTGCTGCCCGAGGACAAGGTCGACGCCGTACGGCGGTTGCAGGGCGAGGGACGGGTCGTCGCCATGGTCGGCGACGGGGTCAACGACGCCGCCGCGCTCGCCGCGGCCGACCTGGGGCTCGCGATGGGGACCGGCACGGACGCGGCGATCGAGGCGGGGGATCTGACGCTGGTGCGCGGGGATCTGCGGGTGGCCGCGGACGCCATCCGGCTGTCGCGGCGGACGCTGGCCACGATCAAGGGGAACCTGGTGTGGGCGTTCGGCTACAACGTGGCGGCGCTGCCGCTGGCCGCCGCGGGACTGCTGAACCCGATGATCGCGGGCGCCGCGATGGCGTTCTCCTCGGTGTTCGTCGTGACGAACAGCCTGCGATTGCGGTCATTCCGTTAGGCGGGACCCTCTGGAGTCCGGCGCGAGGCTCACATAAGCTCTTCACAAGGCTCGCGCATCATCCTTACGCTTGGGACCCGATCGACGATTCGACCCCTTGCGCACCAAACGGACAAATGCAAGAGACGCAGATCACAGTGATGTGAACGTAACCATCGAAGGGGTTCGAAGGTCTAAGTTGGCGATGTCAGGCCGCGTCTTGGGGGGCGCTTCCTGGCATCTGGGGATGTCTTGGGGGACTTCCTCAGAGATGCGTTGCCGGGACAGGCACGACGGGAAGCTTTGAGCGGCCCTCCCGACCGTGCGCTGTCCCGGCAGATCGCACACAGCGGTACACAGTAGGAGTACGACGAGTTCTGCTCGTTCTGCTCAACACAGCGATTCAGGCGCTGTTTTCTCACAGACGCCCGGCCGGATCCCGTGGGGGGAATCCGCACCGGGACATGGGAAGGCGCCCTGGACGTCGGCCCGTGGGGGGACCGCCGCCAGGGCGCCTTCTTCTTTGCACCGTTCACTTTCCCTGCATACGACGAGGCCCCGCAGCCGGCATCGGCATGCGGGGCCCAGTAGTGCTGCGGCTCAGCGCAACGGTCAGCGCTCCTCGACCGGTACGAAGTCGCGCTCGACCACGCCCGTGTAGATCTGGCGCGGGCGGCCGATGCGGGAGCCGGGCTCCTTGATCATCTCGTGCCACTGGGCGATCCAGCCCGGGAGGCGGCCGAGGGCGAAGAGGACCGTGAACATCTCGGTCGGGAAGCCCATCGCGCGGTAGATGAGGCCCGTGTAGAAGTCGACGTTCGGGTAGAGGCTGCGCGAGACGAAGTAGTCGTCGGAGAGCGCGTGCTCCTCCAGCTTCAGCGCGATGTCCAGCAGCTCGTCGGACTTGCCGAGAGCCGAGAGGACGTCGTGCGCCGCTGCCTTGATGATCTTCGCGCGCGGGTCGAAGTTCTTGTAGACCCGGTGGCCGAAGCCCATCAGCCGGACGCCGTCCTCCTTGTTCTTCACCTTGCGGATGAAGGAGTCGACGTCACCGCCGGAGGCCTGGATGCCCTCCAGCATCTCCAGCACGGACTGGTTGGCGCCGCCGTGCAGCGGGCCCCACAGCGCGTTGATGCCGGCCGAGATGGACGCGAACATGTTCGCCTGGGAGGAGCCGACGAGGCGGACCGTGGAGGTCGAACAGTTCTGCTCGTGGTCGGCGTGCAGGATCAGCAGCTTGTCGAGCGCGGCGACGACGACCGGGTCGAGGTCGTACTCCTGGGCCGGCACCGAGAAGGTCATCCGCAGGAAGTTCTCGACGTAGCCCAGGTCGTTGCGCGGGTAGACGAACGGGTGACCGATCGACTTCTTGTACGCGTACGCCGCGATCGTCGGAAGCTTGGCGAGCAGCCGGATCGTCGAGAGGTTGCGCTGCTTCTCGTCGAACGGGTTGTGGCTGTCCTGGTAGAACGTCGACAGCGCGGAGACGACCGACGACAGCATGGCCATCGGGTGGGCGTCGCGCGGGAAGCCGCGGTAGAAGTTCTTGACGTCCTCGTGCAGCAGGGTGTGCTGCGTGATCTCGTTCTTGAACGCGGAGAGCTCGTCGACGGTCGGCAGCTCGCCGTTGATCAACAGGTAGGCCACCTCCAGGAAGGTGGAGCGCTCGGCCAGCTGCTCGATCGGGTAGCCGCGGTAGCGGAGGATGCCCGCCTCGCCGTCGAGGTAGGTGATCGCCGATTTGTACGCGGCCGTGTTGCCGTAGCCGCTGTCCAGCGTCACCAGACCGGTCTGGGCGCGGAGCTTGCCGATGTCGAAGCCCTTGTCGCCGACGGTGCTGTCGATCACCGGGTAGGTGTACTCGCCATCGCCGTACCGCAGTACTACAGAGTTGTCGCTCACGTCTTCCCTCACCCGACGTTGTGCCTCATCTTCGAGGTTGCCCTGACTGTCTCTACCATCCCCCATTCGGCGCAGGAGAGTGCACTGGGGGTCGACCATTGGGCCTATTGGCGGCACTCAGTGCCGCCAACTTGCCCATCCTGCCCTCCCCTACCCGGTTCCGGAAGGGCTCTGTGACCTAGGTGACTCATTTGATCGATCATTTTTCGGGGAGAGCCTGAAGTCCAGAGCCGTGCACCGCCGACCCGCCGAGACCGTGCGCACCGCCTGGCCTATCGCCTTGCGCGAACCGACCAGGACGACCAGCTTCTTGGCCCGGGTGACCGCCGTGTACAGCAGGTTCCGCTGGAGCATCATCCAGGCGCCGGTGGTGACCGGGATCACCACGGCCGGATATTCACTGCCCTGCGAGCGGTGAATGGTCACCGCGTACGCGTGGGCCAGCTCGTCCAGTTCGTCGAACTCGTACGGCACCTCCTCGTCCTCGTCGGTCAGCACCGTCAGGCGCTGGTCGACCGGGTCGAGCGAGGTGACAACGCCCACGGTGCCGTTGAAGACACCGTTCTTGCCCTTCTCGTAATTGTTGCGAATCTGGGTGACCTTGTCGCCGACCCGGAAGACCCGGCCGCCGAACCGCTTCTCCGGCACGTCGGGCCGGCCGGGCGTGATGGCCTGCTGCAACAGGCCGTTGAGGTTGCCCGCGCCGGCGGGCCCGCGGTGCATGGGCGCGAGCACCTGGACGTCCCGGCGCGGGTCGAGCCCGAACTTGGCCGGAATCCGACGGGCCGCCACGTCCACCGTGAGCCGCCCGGCCTCCTCGGTGTCGTCCTCGACGAAGAGGAAGAAGTCCTTCATGCCGTCGGTGACGGGATGCTGCCCGGCGTTGATCCGGTGCGCGTTGGTCACCACGCCGGACTGCTGCGCCTGCCGGAACACGCGCGTGAGGCGGACCGCCGGGATGGGGCTGCCGTCGGCGAGCAGGTCCCGGAGCACCTCGCCGGCGCCGACGGACGGCAGCTGGTCCACGTCCCCCACGAACAGCAGATGCGCCCCCGGCGGCACCGCCTTCACCAGCTTGTTGGCGAGCAGCAGGTCCAGCATGGAGGCCTCGTCGACCACCACCAGGTCGGCCTGGAGCGGGCGGTCCTTGTCGTAGGCCGCGTCACCGCCCGGCTTCAGCTCCAGCAGGCGGTGGACGGTGGAGGCCTCGGCGCCGGTGAGCTCGGCGAGGCGCTTGGCGGCGCGGCCGGTCGGGGCCGCAAGCACCACCCTGGCCTTCTTGGCGCGGGCCAGCTCCACGATCGAGCGGACCGTGAAGGACTTGCCGCAGCCGGGTCCGCCGGTCAGGACGGCGACCTTCTCGGTCAGCGCCAGCTTCACGGCGGCCTCCTGCTCGGGCGCCAGCTCGGCTCCCGTACGGCCCTTCAGCCAGGTCAGCGCCTTGTCCCAGGTCACGTCCCGGAAGCCCGGCATCCGGTCCTCGTCGGTGCGCAGGAGGCGCAGCAGCTGGGCGGCGAGGGAGAGTTCGGCGCGGTGGAAGGGGACCAGATAGACGGCGGTGACGGGTTCGCCGTGCTCCCCGGGGACCTTCTCCCTCACCACTCCCGGGTCCTCGCCTTCTTCCGCGGGCACGGCGAGTTCGGCGAGGCACTCGATGACCAGGCCGGTGTCGACCTGGAGCAGCTTCACCGCGTCGGCGATCAGCCGCTCCTCGGGGAGGTAGCAGTTGCCCTGGTCGGTGGCCTGCGACAACGCGTACTGAAGGCCTGCCTTCACGCGCTCCGGGCTGTCGTGCGGGATGCCGACGGACTGGGCGATCTTGTCGGCGGTGAGGAAGCCGATGCCCCAGACGTCGGCGGCGAGCCGGTAGGGCTGGTTCTTGACGACGGAGATGGAGGCGTCGCCGTACTTCTTGTAGATCCGGACCGCGATCGACGTGGACACCTCGACGGTCTGGAGGAAGAGCATGACCTCCTTGATCGCCTTCTGCTCCTCCCAGGCGTCGGCGATCTTCCTGGTCCGCTTCGGGCCGAGGCCGGGGACCTCGATGAGCCGCTTGGGCTCCTCCTCGATGATCCGCAGGGTGTCCAGGCCGAAGTGCTGGGTGATGCGGTCGGCGAAGACCGGGCCGATGCCCTTCACCAGCCCGGAGCCGAGATAGCGGCGGATGCCCTGCACGGTGGCGGGCAGGACGGTCGT
The DNA here is from genome assembly GCF_042668605.1 of Streptomyces sp. NPDC057280. NCBI lineage: Bacteria > Bacillati > Actinomycetota > Actinomycetes > Kitasatosporales > Streptomycetaceae > Streptomyces > Streptomyces sp. NPDC057280. The sequence continues at coordinate 339,244 of NZ_JBHUYR010000002.1, read as the reverse complement.
GTAGTTCTCCACGGTGAACTGCTTGCCGTACTGCGGGTGGGACCCCCAACGGCCCTCCATGCGCAGGGACTCGCCGACCTGGGCGCCGAGCAGCGCGCCGACGACCGTGAGGAGGTCGCCGCCGCCCCGGCCGGTGTCCACGCGCGCGACGGTGTAGCCGTTCTCCTCGTTGGCGTACGTGATGCGCTCCAGCACGCCTTCGAGGACGGCGAGTCGCCGCTCGCCCGTCGCGTTCCCCGCCTGTTGAGCCATGATCCGACGGTACCGGTGGGGTGTGACAGCGGCAGGGGTTGTCCACAGGCGGGGGTCAGTGGTGCGGGGAGCGCAGTGTGGTGCGCAGTCTTTCCTCGTCGAGGGTGCCGTGCCGGCGGGCGGACTCGGCGAGCGCGCGGAACCGGTCCCACGCCACCGGGGGCCGGGGCAGACCACGGCGGTGCAGATAGCGGTCGGTCGCCCGCTGGGTGCGGCGCAGGACCCGCAGCGCGTCGCTCGGCCGTCCCGAACCCATGGGCTCCAGCACCTTCCCGGGTACGAGCAGCCAGCCGTCGTCGGTCTGCCTCAACTCGCCACGGACCAGCGCGTTCCGCATCCGGTTGAGCTTCTCGTCGTGCCGGTGCACCAGCAGCGAGGCGGGGCCGGGCTCCATCGCGTGGTCGGCCGGCGGACTCACCGCGAAGCCGCCCACCGTGGGCGCGGTCCTGGTGCGGGCCAGCGCGGGCGCCCCGGAGGCGTCGCGGGCGGCGAGAACCGCCGTGGCATGGCGGGCAAGCTGCTCCGCGCCGGGCAGCGGCGAGCCGTCCGGCCCGGCGGACACCTTCAGGAAGGGGGGCGCCCCGGCTGAGCGCACGATCAGCTGCTCCGGGGTGACGGTGATGACGAGCCGCAGGTAGTACCAGTCCATCAGCCGCCGCATCGGGCGCGAGAGATACGACCGGCTGTGCGGCTGCCGCTCGAAGAGCATCCGCCAGTAGTCGTCGAGGCCCTGCGGGCCCGTCCTGATGTCGTCGGGGCACTCGGCGGTGCCGCCGACGAAGATCTCCGGGGCTTCGGTGAGACCGCTGCCGGTGGGATCGGAGAACAGCAGCGCGACGCGGCCGTCCCGGCGGATGTTCAGCGCCTTCTGCGCGAAGGCGAGCGACGTGGTCAGCACCAGCGTCCCGTCCTCACGGCGCCACACCGCCGTCGGCCAGGCGAGCGGGGTCCCGTCCCGGCCCAGGGTGACGAACTCGCAGGTGCGGTAGGCGTCCAGGGCGTGCACGGGGGCGGAGTCGAGGAGGGTCACCGGCCCGTCCCCCCGGCCAGCGGGCCCCGCATGGCCTGGCAGAACGCGGCGTACTGGCGCCGCCCCACCCACCGCCACAGCAGCCGTCCCAGCAGCGGTGCCCGGCCCAGGAAGTAGGCCCGCTCGTCCTCCGTGGCGTCCTCCAGGATCGCGCCGAGGGCCAACATGACCTTGTTCTTCGGCAGTGTCTCCAGGCCGCGGCGGCCCACCTCGTCCCACTCGGCGACGGTCAGATGCTCCGCGACCAGCGGAAGGACCAGCTTCTCCTCGTCGTCCAGATGGTCGAGGAGGGCGAGACGGTGCCCTTCCAGCGCCAGGGCGAGCTCCTGCCCGGCGACGCTGTCGGCCGAGCCCCGCCACTGCGGCGCCCACTCGGCGACCGCTGCCAAGGTGCGGTCTATGTGGCCGTGCTGGTCCTCCATCCGGGCCACCAGGTCCTCCTGCCCGGCGGCCCGCGCCCGCAGCAGGGGCCAGATCAGCTCGTCCTCCAGCGAGTGGTGATGGTGCAGCCCCATCACGTAGTCGTCCAGATACGCCGCGACCTCACCGGCCCGCGCCGACGCCCCGTCCGGCACGGCACGCACCAGGCGCGGCAGCAGCGCCGACTCCCGGCGGAACACGCGGTGCACCACGACCATCTCGTGGGTGTGGGGGCGGTCGCCGGCGGGCAGACCGGTCGGTGTGGATTTGGCGGTCACGCAAGTGTCCTTCGACGTTCGGATACAGACGGTGACCACGCTCGCGGCGCCTCCTTGGCGGTGACATGGAGTCCGCTTGGAGACCTCGACGCCGCCGCCGATCTCCCGCCCGACCAGCGCGTTTAGCACCTGTTGACGGTGCGGGCGCGGGGCTCGGCTACCTTCGGCGGCGTGCTGTCCATCAGAGTCCTGGGTCCCCTGGGTGCCGATGTCGCGGGTGCGCCGGTGGAGTTGGGGCCCCCGCGGCAGCGGGCCGTCCTCGCTCTCCTCGTCGCCGCCCACGGCCGGGTGACGTCCGTCGACCGCATGGTGGACGAGCTGTGGCGCGGGACGCCCCCGGCCAAGGCGACCGTGTCCCTCCAGTCGTACGTGTCGAACCTGCGCCGCGTGCTCGAACCCGGGCGGCCGCCCCGTACGCCCGCCTCCGTGCTGGTCTCCGCCGCTCCCGGATACGCCGTGCGGCTGCCCGAGGACACCGTGGACGCCTGGCGCTTCGAGTCCTGGGTGAGCCGGGCCCGGCGCGCACCCGCGGCGCAGGCCCGGGAGTTGCTGGCCGAGGCCCTGCGCTGGTGGCAGGGGCCCCCGTTCCTGGAGCACGCGGACGAGACCTGGGCGGTGCCCGAGGCGGCCCGCCTGAACGCGCTGTGCGCGGAGGCCCATGAACTCGCCGTCACCGCCGGTCTGCGCACCGGGCACACCGCCGAGGCCACCCTCGCCGCCGAGGCCATGGTCCGCGACCGGCCGCTGCGCGAGGAGGGCTGGCGGCTGCTGGCGCTCGCCCACTGGGCGGGCGGCCGGCGCGCCGACGCGCTCGCCGCGCTGCGCCGGGCCCGCGCGGTGCTGCGCGACGAACTCGGCTGCGACCCCTCACCGGCCCTGGCCGAACTGGAACACGCCGTCCTCGCCCAGAGGCTGGACGTCCTGCGGGCGGCGGTACCGGCACCGCGGCAGACAGCGCGCGTACCAGGCCCGTCACCGGCGGGGGCGGCCCTGCCCGGCCTCCCCTCCGTACCGGCCCTGTCCCCGCCGGGTACGGCCCTGCCCGGCCTGACCCCACCAACGCCCACCTCGGCCACCTTGCCCAGCCCGACCACCCCGCCCGAACCCGCCGCACCACCGCCCCCCGCGACCGCTCACCCCGCCCCGCCGCGCGGCGGTCACGACCTCTTCGTCGGCCGGGACGAGGAACTGCGGGCCCTGGACGACGCCGCGCAGGCGGCCCGGCACGCGGGCGGCATGGTGCTGGTCACCGGCGAGGCGGGGGCGGGCAAGTCCGCCCTGCTCGCCCGGCTGACCGACCGCCTGCGCGGCAGAGGCTGGACGGTGGTCGTCGGCCGCTGCCCGGAGGACGAGGGCGCCCCGCCGGCCTGGGCCTGGACCGAGGCGCTCGGCGCACTCGCCCGGACGGCACCTCCGACGCGGCCGGGGGAACTGGCGGCCCTGCTCCGCGAGTCCGACGGCACGCCTGCCGCGCCCGACACGACGGCACACACGTCCCCGAACGCCACCACCACCGCGCCGGACGCCATGGGCCGCACCAACGCGGACGCCACCACCACCGCGCCCGACGCCATGGCCCGCATGGCCCCGCGCGCCACCACCAGCCCGCCCGACGCCATGACGCGCACGGACCCGAACGCCTCGACCACCGCACCGAACGCCACGGCACACACGGCCCCGAACACCACCACCGCACCCAACGCCATAGCGCGCACGGCCCCGAACACCACCACCACCGCCCCCGGCACCCCGATCCCACCCCCCGCCGACTTCCCCTCCCCCGCCGGCCGCGCCCCCACCACCCGTGACGAGGCCACCGCGGGGCGCTTTCGGCTGTACCGGGCCTTCGCCGGGTGGCTGCGGGACGCGGCGGCCGGGCGGCCGATCGCCGTCGTCCTGGAGGACCTGCACCGCGCCGACGGACCGACCCTCGCCCTGCTCGAGGCGGCCGCCGCGGTCACCGGAGTGCCGCTGCTCACCGTCGCCTGCTACCGGCCGGCCGAGGTGAACGGGCACCTGGCCAAGAGCCTGGCCCACCTCGCGCTCCGGTTCCCGCACCGGATCACCCTCGGCGGCCTGTCCCACGAGGACATCGCCACCGTGGTCACCGCCGTGCGCGGCGGGCCCGTGGACACGGCCACGGTGACAGCGCTCGCCGAGCGCACCGGCGGCAACCCGTTCTACGTGTGGGAGAGCGCGCGTCTGCTGGCCGGCGAGGGCGCCCTGGTCGCCGTATCGGAAGTGCCGCAAGGAGTGCGGGACGTGCTGCGCAGGCGGCTCGCCCTGCTGCCCGCCGAAGCGCACGCGGCCGTGCGGCTGGCGGCGGTGGCGGGGCTGGAGTCCGGCGTCGCGCTGCTCGCGGACGCGGCCGAGGCGGACGAGGAGACCGTGCTGGCGGGGCTCGACGCGGCCGTCGCCGCGGACCTGCTGACCGAGCCGGGGCCGGGGCGGGTGCGGTTCGTGCACGCGCTGGTCCGCGACACCGTCTACACGGACCTGTCCGGCACCCGGCGGGCCCGCCTGCACGACCGGATCGCCGTCGAACTGCGCCGCCACCGCCCCGACGACCTCGCCGCGCTGGCCCACCACTACGCCCGTTCCGGCCGTACGGCCAACGCTCACCTGGCCGTCGACTACGCGCTGCGGGCCGCCGAGCGGGCCGAGCGGCGGTACGCCCACGACGTGGCCGTAGGACTGATCGAGCAGGCGCTGGAGGCGCACACCGGGGCGACCGCCGATCCCGAGGACGATCCGGACGGCACCGTGACGCTGCTGGTGCGGCTGCTGGGCGCGCAGGTGCGGGCCGGTGCCACCGACGCCGCCCGGCGCACCCGGGGGCGGGCGGTCGACCTGGCCGTACGGGCGGGCCGGGACGACCTCGCCGCGGCGGTCTACGGCGGCTGGACCGAGCCCTCGCCCTGGCGCAGCCGCCTGGAGGGCTTCCTGGACCGGACCGACCTGGCCCATCTGGAGCGGCTGGCCCGTGACCCCGCGCTGGACGGCCCGACCCGCGCGCGTGTGCTCCAGGTCCTGGCCGACGCGGTGGCGGGCGAGGACGCGGCACGGGCCCTCGACGCGGCGCGCAGCCAGCTGGCGCTGGCCCGCGCCGACGGCGAACCCCGGCTGCTGGCCTCGGCGTTGATGGCGTCCGCGCGGGTGCTGCCGCACGAGACACAGGGCACGGCCCGCACCCCGCTCGTCGCCGAACTGCGCGAGCTGGCCCGGGTCCACGACCTGCCCGCCCACCGCTGGGTCTGCGAACACCTCGACGGTCTGACGGCCGCGACCCGCAACGACCCGGACGCGGTACGCCGGCACACCGCCGCCGGACTGGAACTCGCCCACCGCTACCGGATGCGCTGGGCGCAGGGCATCAACGTCGCCACCTCCGCCATGCTGGCCACGGTCACCGGCCGGTACGAGGAGGCGGAGGCCCGGTACGCCGAGGCCGAGGGGCTCTTCCAGCGGGTCGGCACGCAGCACGCCACGGGTCCGCGCACGCTGGGCCTGTGGACGATCCGGCTCACGCAGGGCCGGGAGGCGGACATCGAGGCCGATGTCCGTGCGGTGCACGCGGCGGTGGGCGCGCCCGTCGCCGTGGCCCTCGCGCTCGTCCTGGCCCGGCTGGGGCGGCTCGCGGAGGCGCGGGCCGTCGCGTTCCCGGCGCGGCCGGTGACGGACCATCTCTACGGCGTGGAGCTCGACTACCGCAGCCAACTCGCGGTCCTGCTGGGCGACCGGGACACCGCCCGCATGCTGATCGGCCATCTGCTGCCTCTGCGGGAGCAGTTCGCCGGGACGGCCGGCGGGGCCTACGCCACGCGTCCGCTCGCGCGGGCCCTCGGGGACCTGTACCGGTTCCTCGGCGAGGAGCGGCACGCGGTCGAGGCGTACACCGTGGCGGAGCGCGTCGCCCGCGCCTGGGGAGCGCCGGTCAGCGCAGCGGGCCCTTCTTGACGGCGCCCCGTCGGCCGTTCAGCGGAGCGGGCTCTTCCTGACAGCGCCCCGCCCGCCGGTCAGCGGGGCGGGCCCTTCTTGATGGCGTCCCGCCCGCCGTTCAGCGGGGCGGGCCCTTCCCGACGGCGTCCCGCCCGCCGGTCAGCGGGGCGGGCTCTTCCCGACGGCGTCCCGCACGCAGTTCAGCGGAGCGGGCCCTTCCCGACGGCGTCCCGCACGCAGTTCAGCGGAGCGGGCCCTTCTTGACGGCGCCCCGTCGGCCGTTCAGCGGAGCGGGCTCTCCCTGACGGCGCCCCGCCCCCGTCCGTCGCCGGTGCGTACGACGCCGGTGGCGGCCGTCAGCGCGGCGAGCGCCGTGAGCGCGGTGCCGGTCCAGCCGACGGCTTCGAGCAACGGCGCCGCGATCGTCGTACCGACCGCTCCCACCGCGAAGTACAGCACCAGGTACACGCTGCTCAGGCTGCCGCCGCGCTCGGGGTCGAGGGCCATGACCCGGCTCTGGTTGGCCGCCTGGGCGGCGAACGCGCCCGCGTCGAAGAGGGCCAGGCCCACGGCGGTCACCAGGGGGGTTCCGAGGCCGGTGGCGAGCAGGGTGGCGCCGGTCGCAGCGGTGGCCAGCGAGGCCGTGATCACCGTACGGGAGCTGTGGCGGTCGGTCAGGCGGCCGGTGACGGGCAGGGCGGCGAAGCCGAGGAGGCCCGCCAGGCTGTAAAGGCCGATGGCGGTGGGGGCGAGGGAGTACGGCGGCCGGCCGAGGGCCAGGGCGAGGGCGACCCAGATCAGGTTGAAGGCCAGGTACCACAGGCCGCCCGCGGCCACCGCCCGGCGCAGGCCGGGGTGCCGGCGCAGCAGACGGGGCAGTGCGCGGACGGCGGCCGGGTACGTGCCGCGCGCGGGCGGCCGTTCCCCGGGCAGCAGCTTCCCGGCGGCGGTCGCGCACAGCAGTACGGCGGCGGCGCAGACCAGCAGCATCGTCCGCCAGCCGAGGGCGTCCGCGAGGGCTCCGCCCACGAGGCGGCTGAGCAGGATGCCGGCCGACATCCCGGCGGCGACGCCGGCCACGGCCCGCGCGCGACGCCCGTGCGGGGCGAGGCGGCCCGCGACGGTGCCGGCCTGCGCGGCGACGCCGGCCGTGGCGCCGACGAGGAGGTAGGCGGCGAGGACGACGCCCGCGCCGGGGGCGGTGGCGGCCAGGGTGAGGGCGGCGGCGAGGGCGGTGAGCTGGGCGGACAGCAGGCGGTTCGGCGCCACGCGGTCGGCCAGCGGGAGCAGCAGCACGAAGCCGGTCATGCAGCCGAGGAGGGCGGCGGTGGGGACGAGGCCGATCACCGGCAGCGGGACGTGGAGTTCGGCGGCGACGTCGGTGAGCGCGGGCTGGATCGCGTAGTTGTTGGCGATCGCGGTGCCGGCGACGACGGCGAGGAGGACGGTACGGCCCCGACGGCCGGGCTCCGGCCGCCCCGGGCCGGCGATGTCGCCGGCCGGCCTCGTTGCGCGGCGCCGCGCGGGTCGTGTCGGCCGTGTCACGGCTGCTGGTTCCGGGTCAGGACGACGACGTAACGGCAGTCCGTGTCAGTGGTGTTGACGAAGGTGCGCGGAGCCGGTTCGCCGAGTTCGATGGTGTCGCCCGCGTGCAGTTCGTGCACCAGGTCGCCCTCGTGGAAGGTCAGTTGGCCGTCGAGGACCCACACCAGCTGCCGGATGAACGCGAACGCCGCCGCGGGGTACGGGACTCGGGCCCCGGCGGGCAGGCGGATCTCGGCGATCTCGGCGGGGAAGCGGGGGGTGGTGATCTGGCGGCGCCGGTAGCCGGTCTCCGGGTCGCGCCACTCCGCCGCGTCGGTCTGCCGCCGCACCCGCTCCGCACCGGGCTCGGTCGCGGTCTCGCCCTCCGCCGCCAGCAGCGAGGACACGCTGAGCCGGAACGCGGCCGACAGCTTGCCGAGGACGACCGCGGTGGGGCTGCTCTCCTCCCGTTCGATCCGGCTGATCATCGCCTGGGAGACGCCGGAGGCCTCGGCGAGCTGGGCCAGGGTCCAGCGGCGGCGTTCGCGCTCGGCACGCACGCGTGCGGCGATCTGGCGGACCAGCGGATCTACTATGTTGGACATGAATCCAATATACGAGAAGGCCGCCACGGGGGTGAGCGTCCGTCCGGCGCTCCCCGGGGACGCCGAGGCCGTCCGGGACATCCGCAATCACGCGATCGCGCACTCCACCGCCCTGTGGACGGACCGGACGCTGACGGCCGCGGAGGGGGCGGACTGGCTGGCCGCCCATCTGGAGCGCGGCTCCGCGTTCGTCGCCGAGGCCGGCGGGGAGGTGGTGGGGTTCGCGACCTACGGGCCCTGGCGCGAGAAGGAGGGCTACCGCCACACCGTGGAGAACTCGGTCTACGTCCGCGAGGGGCGCCACGGTCTGGGCATCGGTTCCGCCCTGCTGGCCACCGTCATCGAGGCGGCCCGCGCCGCGGGGCACCACGTGATGATCGCCGGGATCGAGGCCGGGAACACCGCGTCGATCCGGCTGCACGAGCGGTACGGCTTCGAGCACGCGGGGACGGTCCGCGAGGTCGGCATCAAGTTCGGGCGGTGGCTGGACCTGGCGCTCATGCGGCTGCCGCTCTCCTGAGCGGCCCTTCATCACGATCCGGTCTCAGAGGTCGGCCGAGGGCTTGATTAACCCCCGTGTAATCGATTCCAATCCTCCGTACACGCCGATGTAATCGATTCCATGAACCGGTTGCACGGCTGCACACGATCGATCCACGAGGAGGTGGAGCGGCGATGGCGAGCATCAAGGACGTGGCCGCCGAGGCGGGAGTGTCCGTCGCCACGGTGTCGCGCGTCCTGAACGACCACCCGTCGGTCAGCGCCGACGCACGCACCCGCGTGCTGGCCGCCGTGGCGGCACTGGGCTACCGCCCGAACGCCGTCGCCCGTTCGCTGCGCACCGACCAGACCCGCACCCTCGGCCTGGTCATCAGCGACGTGCTCAACCCGTACTTCACCGAACTGGCCCGCTCCGTCGAGGAGGAGGCCCGCGCGCTCGGCTACAGCGTCATCATCGGCAACGCCGACGAGCGGCCCGACCTCCAGGACCACCACGTACGCACCCTGCTGGACCGCCGCATCGACGGCCTCCTGGTCTCCCCCACCGACGGCGGCTCCCCGCTGATGCTGGACGCCGCGCGCGCGGGGACGCCGATGGTCTTCGTGGACCGGTGGATCCCGGGCGTGGACGTACCGGTGGTGCGGTCCGACGGCCGGGGTGCGGTGCGTGACCTCGTCGCGCATCTGCACGCCCTCGGCCACCGGCGGCTCGCGATCATCGCGGGCCCCGCGGCGACCACCACCGGCCGCGAGCGCGTGGAGGCCTTCAGGGAGGCCCTGGCCGCGTACGGCCTCGAACTCCCTGACGCCTACATCGGGCAGGGCGACTTCCAGGCCGAGAGCGGGCGGCGGGTCACCGAGGGCTTCCTCGACCTGCCCGAGCCGCCCGAGGTCGTGTTCGCCGCGGACAACCTGATGGCTCTCGGCGCGCTGGACGCCATCCGCGCGAGCGGGCTGCGGGTGCCGCGGGACATCGCGCTCGCCGCGTTCGACGACATCCCGTGGTTCGTGCACACCGATCCGCCGATCACCGCGGTCGCCCAGCCGACGGGCGAGCTGGGCCGGGCCGCCGTGCGGGCCCTGGTCGACCGCATCGAGGGACGGCCCCCGCAGTCCGTCACCCTCCCCGCCCGTCTCGTCGTACGCCGCTCGTGCGGCGAGCAGCCGGCCTCCCCCGAGCCGGCCCCCGTACAGAACAGGAGCCAGTCGTGAGCAACCCGGACGAGTTGCTGCGCATCGAAGGCATTCGGAAGACCTTCCCGGGCGTGGTCGCGCTGGACGGCGTCGACTTCGACCTGCGCCGCGGCGAGGTGCACGTCCTCCTCGGTGAGAACGGCGCGGGCAAGAGCACCCTCATCAAGATGCTCTCCGGCGCCTACACGCCCGACGAGGGCCGCATCCTGGCCGGCGGCGAGGAGGTGCGCATCCATGGCGCCCAGGACTCCGAGCGCCTCGGGATCGCCACGATCTACCAGGAGTTCAACCTCGTCCCCGACCTGACGGTCGCCGAGAACATCTTCCTGGGCCGCCAGCCGCGCCGCCTCGGCATGATCGACCGGAAGCGCATGGAGGCCGACGCCGAGGTCCTGCTCGCGCGCGTGGGTGTCGACGTCTCGCCCCGCGCGCGGGTGCGTGAACTCGGCATCGCCCGCCTGCAGATGGTCGAGATCGCCAAGGCGCTCAGTCTCGACGCGCGCGTGCTGATCATGGACGAGCCGACCGCCGTGCTCACCTCCGAGGAGGTCGAGAAGCTCTTCGCGATCGTGCGCAAGCTGCGCGAGGACGGCGTCGGGATCGTCTTCATCACGCATCACCTGGAGGAGATCGCGGCCCTGGGCGACCGGGTCACCGTCATCCGGGACGGCAGGTCCGTCGGCCAGGTCCCCGCCTCCACGCCCGAGGACGAGCTCGTACGGCTCATGGTCGGGCGGTCCATCGAGCAGCAGTACCCGCGCGAACAGCCCGAGAAGGGCGCCGTGTTGCTGACCGTCGAGGGGCTCACCCGGGACGGTGTCTTCCACGACGTGTCCTTCGAGGTGCACGCCGGCGAGGTCGTCGGCATCGCGGGGCTGGTCGGCGCCGGGCGTACGGAGGTCGTGCGCGCGGTGTTCGGCGCCGACCCCTACGACAAGGGCGCGGTGAAGGTCGCCGGAGCCGCCCTGCGGCGGCACGACGTCAACGCGGCCATGGCGGCGGGCATCGGGCTGATCCCCGAGGACCGCAAGGGCCAGGGCCTCGTCCTGGACGCGTCCGTCGAGGAGAACCTCGGTCTGGTGACGCTGCGTTCGGCCACCCGCGCGGGACTCGTCGACCTCAAGGGGCAGCGGGAGGCCGCCGCCCGGATCGCCGGGCAGCTGGGCGTGCGGATGGCCGGACTCGGCCAGCACGTACGGACGTTGTCCGGCGGCAACCAGCAGAAGGTCGTCATCGGCAAGTGGCTGCTCGCCGACACCAAGGTGCTGATCCTCGACGAGCCGACCCGCGGCATCGACGTCGGCGCGAAGGTCGAGATCTACCAGCTGATCAACGAGCTGACCGCCCAGGGCGCGGCCGTGCTGATGATCTCCAGCGATCTGCCCGAGGTCCTCGGTATGAGCGACCGGGTCCTGGTCATGGCCCAGGGCCGGATCGCCGGTGAACTCCCGGCCGCGGAAGCCACCCAGGACGCCGTGATGGCGCTCGCCGTCAGCAACCCCACCACGCTTGAGAAGGGGGCCCCCCGTGGCCACTGACACGCTCAAGAGCACGACGGGCGCCTCAGGGCTGCGCCGGCTGCTCCTCGACAACGGCGCGCTGACCGCGCTGATCGTCCTCGTCATCGCGATGTCGGCGCTGTCCGGCGACTTCCTGACCACCGACAACCTCCTGAACGTCGGCGTCCAGGCGGCCGTGACCGCCATCCTCGCCTTCGGCGTGACCTTCGTGATCGTCTCGGCGGGCATCGACCTGTCGGTCGGCTCGGTCGCCGCCCTCTCCGCCACCGTCCTCGCCTGGAGCGCCACGTCGCAGGGCATGCCGGTCGTCCTGGCCGTGCTGCTCGCGATCGCGACCGGCATAGCGTGCGGTCTGGTCAACGGCTTCCTGATCTCCTACGGCAAACTGCCGCCGTTCATCGCGACGCTCGCCCTGCTGTCGGTGGCGCGCGGTCTGTCGCTGGTGATCTCGCAGGGCTCCCCGATCGCCTTCCCGTCCTCGGTCTCGCACCTCGGTGACACGCTCGGCGGCTGGCTGCCGGTGCCCGTGCTGGTGATGGTCGGCATGGGCCTGATCACGGCGTTCGTGCTCGGGCGGACGTACATCGGGCGTTCGATGTACGCGATCGGCGGCAACGAGGAGGCGGCCCGCCTCTCCGGTCTGCGGGTGAAGAGGCAGAAGCTCGCGATCTACGCGTTCTCGGGGCTGTTCGCCGCCGCGGCCGGCATCGTGCTGGCCGCCCGGCTCTCCTCCGCGCAGCCGCAGGCCGCGCAGGGCTACGAGCTCGACGCGATCGCGGCGGTCGTCATCGGCGGCGCCTCGCTGGCGGGCGGCACGGGCAAGGCGTCGGGCACGCTCATCGGCGCACTGATCCTCGCGGTGCTGCGCAACGGCCTGAACCTGCTGTCCGTGTCGGCGTTCTGGCAGCAGGTCGTCATCGGTGTCGTCATCGCACTTGCGGTGCTGCTCGACACGGTCCGCCGCAAGGCGGGCGCGACCCCGGTCGCCGCCGGAACGGGCGGCAACAAGGGCAAGCAGGCGGCGACTTATGTGCTCGCGGCCGTGGTCGCGGCGGCGATCGTCGGCGCCACCTCCCTCCTCCACAGCGGCACCTCGGAGGCGAAGAGCCAGAAGATCGGCCTGTCGCTGTCGACCCTCAACAACCCGTTCTTCGTGCAGATCCGCGCCGGAGCCCAGGCCGAGGCGAAGAAGCTGGGCGTGGACCTGACCGTCACCGACGCGCAGAACGACGCCTCGCAGCAGGCCAACCAGCTGCAGAACTTCACCAGCGAGGGCCTCGGCACGATCATCGTCAACGCCGTCGACTCCGACGCGGTGACCCCGGCGGCGAAGGGCGTCAACAAGGCGGGCATCCCGCTGGTCGCCGTCGACCGGGCCGTCAACAACGCGGACACCGCCGCCCTCGTCGCCTCCGACAACGTGGCGGGCGGCAAGCTCGCCGCCAAGGACCTCGCCGAGAAGCTGGGCGGCAAGGGCAGGATCGTCGTCCTTCAGGGCCAGGCCGGCACCTCCGCCAGCCGGGAGCGCGGCGCCGGCTTCACCGAAGGGCTGAAGGCCTACCCGGGCATCGAGGTGGTCGCCAAGCAGCCCGCCGACTGGGACCGCACCAAGGGCCTGGACGTCATGACCAACCTGCTCCAGGCCAACCCGGACATCGACGGTGTCTTCGCCGAGAACGACGAGATGGCGCTCGGCGCGATCAAGGCGCTCGGCTCCAAGGCCGGAAAATCCGTCCAGGTCATCGGCTTCGACGGAACCGAGGACGGCCTGAACGCCGTCAAGGCAGGCACGCTGTACGCGTCGGTGGCACAACAGCCTGCGGAACTGGGCAGGATCGCCGTGCAGAACGCCGTGAAGGCGGCCGAGGGCGACAAGGTCGAGAAGTCGGTGATGGTGCCGGTGAAGGTGGTCACGAAGGAGAACGTGGCCGACTTCGCGGGCTGAGACCAACGGCCGGCGGGTGCTCTCACGAGCACCCGCCGGCTCACGTCATCTCATAGGGGAGCAACTCCATGTACGACTACGACCTGTTGGTCGTAGGGTCGGCCAACGCCGACCTGGTGATCGGTGTCGAGCGCCGGCCCGCGGCCGGGGAGACCGTGCTCGGCTCCGACCTGGCCGTCCACCCGGGCGGCAAGGGCGCGAACCAGGCCGTCGCGGCCGCCCGGCTGGGCGCGCGCACGGCCCTGCTGGCCCGGGTCGGCGACGACGGGCACGGCCGGCTGCTGCTGGACTCGCTGCGCTCGGCCGGCGTCGACAGCGTGGGCGTGCTGGTCGGCGGGGCGCCGACGGGGGTCGCGCTGATCACGGTCGACCCGTCGGGCGACAACAGCATCGTGGTGTCACCGGGTGCGAACGGCCGGCTCACGCCGGAGGACGTACGGGCCGCGGGGAGCCTCTTCCACGCCGCCCGGGTGGTGTCGGCGCAGCTGGAGATCCCGTTGGAGACGGTCGTGGCGGTGGCGGCGAGCCTCGCGCCGGACAGCCGTTTCGTGCTGAACCCGTCCCCGCCGCGCCCGCTGCCCGCCGTGCTGCTGGCGGCCTGCGACCCGCTGATCGTCAACGAGCACGAGGCGAAGGTCATCCTGGGCGACTCGGCGATCGGGGACGACCCGGAGGACTGGGCGCGCGTCCTGCTGGCGAAGGGCCCGAGGTCGGTGGTGGTGACCCTGGGCGCGGAGGGCGCGCTGGTGGCGTCCAGGGACGGGATCTCGCGGGTGGCGTCGGTCAAGGTCGACGCGGTGGACACGACCGGCGCGGGCGACGCGTTCACGGCGGCGCTGGCCTACCGGCTGAGCACGGGGGCGTCCCTGGAGGAGGCGGCGGCGTACGCGGCCCGGGTCGGGGCGGCGGCGGTGACGAAGGAGGGCGCGCAGGTGTCCTTCCCCACCGCCGAGGAGGTCGACGCCCTGTGAAGAAGGCGGGCATCCTCAACCGTCATCTGTCCGGCGCGCTGGCCGAGTTGGGGCACGGCGACGGGGTGCTGGTGTGCGACGCCGGCATGCCGATACCCGACGGGCCCCGGGTGGTGGACCTCGCCTTCCGGGCGGGGGTGCCGTCCTTCGCCGAGGTGCTGGAGGGGCTGCTGGCGGAGCTGGTGGTGGAGGGGGCCACGGCTGCTGCGGAGGTGCGTGACGCGAATCCGGCGGCGGCGGAGCTGCTGGGCGGGTCCCTCACCGAGCTGGAGTTCGTCTCCCACGAACGGCTCAAGGAGCTGTCGGCGAGGGCGCGGCTGGTGGTGCGGACGGGGGAGGCACGGCCGTACGCGAATGTGCTGCTGCGGTGCGGGGTGTTCTTCTGAACTCGTGCCGGAAGCTTCGAGGGAGCCTGGTCCGTCGACCAGGCCCCCTCGGCCTTTCCCCCTCCAGATCAGAACCCCCGCGATCCCCCCAGATCCCCTCCCCAGAAGTCCTGATGCCACGTACGACTCGGCAGGTGGGGGGAGGGTTGTACGGCCGGCAGAATTTTTTTCAGGGCGCCGGCCGGGGGCCGCGTTTCAGGTAGCGGACCAGGTCGTCCAGTTGACCGTGGGCCGGAGCCGCCGCCGGGGCGGGGTCGATGCGGTAGTACGTGGCGGAGGCGGAGCCCGGGAAGACGGGCAGGTCGTCTCTGCCGTAGGGGGGCAGGATGACCCGGATGACGCGCTTGACCCACGTCTGCGGATGCTCGTACACCTCGTCCAGGACGTAACTGCCCTCCCAGGTCACGCCGAGGCCGACCCCTCCCCTCCGCCGTTGTTCGGCCCGGACCCGGTACTCGGGGGAGGCCACGGTGAGGATGTAGTCGGCCGCGTCGAGTTCCTCCTGCATCCACAGCCGCCAGATCTGCGGTTCCTCGGCGGCCGCGTGGTCCGTGCGGGCGTCGATGCCCCGCCGCTTCAGCAGGCCGGCCAGGGTGAGGATGTCCTCCGCGTGGCCGGGTTGGTCGTCGGCGTGGGCGTAGGAGATGAAGACGCGGGGACCGGGTGCGGGCGGCGGTGCCGAGGGGCTCGGGCTCCGGGGGCCGGGGACGGTGTGGGCCGCGGCGAACGCCGTCGACGGTGCCGTGCGGTCGGCCGCGGGCAGGTCCGGTGGCCGGTTCTTGTATCCGGTGCACACCCGTTCCGCGAGTTCCTGGAGAGCCGTGGCGTATTCGGCGGAGTTCCAGCCCAGGTCGTCGATGACGCTGAAGAGCCCTTTGCGGGCGTAGACGTCGTGGGGGTCGGTGAGCACCGGCGCCCGGGGCAGACCGGCCGGGGGCTCGGCCGGGAGCCAGCGCACGAGCACCGGGGTCGCGGCCGGGGCCGGGCCCCGCTGCGCCGGCACGAATCCCAGCCGGTGCTGGAAGAGCGCCAGGTCCTGGCGGCAGCCGGGATCGGCGTAGTACGACGGTGAGCAGAGCGCGACCAGGACGCCGGTCCGGGCGACGAGGTCGCTGTTCGCCGACCCACGTCCGCCACGGCATATCTCCGTGACGACCTCGTGCCCGCTGCGGTCCCGGACCGCGCGCGTCAGATCGCCGTGGAATCGCCACACATAGTTTTCGTTCTCGGCCTGCGCGAAACTGGTGATGAAGAAGTTCGACATGGGCTGCCCCCTCCACTCCCCTGTGCCCCGTGACATCCCAGGCCACCCCAAAGGCCCCCTGATGTTGGCCAGTTGAGACCTCGCCCGTGGTCAGCGGTTCTGCGTACGTTGGGTGGGGGACGTCTGCGAGAGCCATGCCGCCGATGGTCGCGGCCCGAAGACGCACCGGCCCCCTGGAGTTGATCGGGGGGTCAGGGTGGAAGAGCTGTCGCGGTACGGGGAATCTGTCGGGGGCGTCGTATGCCCACCCGTTCGGCCATGGGGTGACAGTACGGCATTCGGCGAGCCGGGTGGCAGGTATCAGGGACCTACGTGGAACGACACTTCTCCACCCGCAATTCCTTGGCCAAAGCCTATTGTTTCGGTGACGCCCGAAGGGCGGACACGACTGAAGGCGTTCGACCAATTCGTCGTCAAACTGCACAGCCGCTGCAATCTGGCGTGTGATTACTGCTACGTCTACGAATTACAGGACACCGGATGGCGGGATCGCCCGCGGACCATGCCCGAGGCGGTACGCGAACGCCTTCTGGAGCGGATCGCGGAGCATGTGCGTCAACATCGGCCCTCCCACGTTCAGGTGGCGTTGCACGGCGGTGAGCCGCTGCTTGCCGGCCGGGACGTGATCGCCCGGTTCAGCGCTGCCGCCCGGCGGGTCGTCGCCGCGGCGGGAGCCGAGGCCGAGATCGTCCTGCAGACCAACGGAGTCCTGCTCGACGACCCGGCCCTGGAGACATTGCTGCACCACGGCATCAGGGTCGGCGTCAGCCTGGACGGCGACGAACGCAGCCATGACCGGCACCGGCGCGGCCCGGCGGGCGGTCGGCACCGGGGCAGCCATGCACGGGTGACCGCCGGACTCGCCCGGCTGACCGCTCCGCGCTACCGGCACCTGTTCGCCGGGCTGCTGTGCGTGGTGGACCCGGCAGCGGGAGACGCGGCCGACGTCTTCGACGCCCTCGCCGGCCATGCCCCGCCGGCCATCGATTTCCTTCTGCCCTACGGGACTTGGGACCATCCGGCGCCGGGCGCCGGCAGCGGCGCGCACGGACGGTGGCTGTGCGCCGCCTTCGACCACTGGTGGGCCACCGGGCGTCCGACACGGGTCCGGCTCTTCGAATCGATCATGGCCCAGTGCCAGTACGGTGCCGGCAGCAGCAGCGAGGTGATCGGAACCCTGCCCGCCGCCGCTGTGGTCGTCGAGTCGGACGGGTCGATCACCTGGGCGGGGTCGCTGAACGCCGTCGCGGACGGTGCCGCACAGACCGGAGGAACAATATTCAGCCACTCCTTCGATGCCGTGCTGTCCCTTCCCGGGGCGCCGGAGCACGGCGTGGCAGCACTGTGCCGCACGTGCCGCGAGTGTCCCCTGGTGACCGTCTGCGGCGCCGGACTCCGTGCTCACCGCCACGGTCGCGGGCGGGGCTTCGCCAACCCCTCGGTGTATTGCAGGGACCTCTCCCTGCTCATCCGCCACATCCAGACAAGAGTGAAAGGATATTGACAGGTTTTCCGGAAAAGGGGCGCGCGCAGGGGCGCCGACCAGCGCGAATGACGAACGCTTCACTCTCTGTTGAGCGAGAGGAGACCTGATGTCGAGTTTTCCGGGGCTCGGCGAGGGCAAAAACTCCTATGCTAGAGCTCAATTGACGTTGCCGCACAAGCATGCCGAAGTCGCTGCGCACGCCGATGTCGATGTGGGGCTATGGGGCAAGGACCAAGCCGGGGTTGTTCGGGAGGCAGGCCCTTGGGGGGTTGCAGTGGGGCCTTTGTTCTACACCAGCTATGCCAGTTCGGCCGGTGACAGAGGACCGGTCGAACGGTTTCACATCGATGTCCAGAACGAGATCTACAGCGTGTTGGGCCGCAGCCCCGCGCACGAGGGCCGGCTGAAGCACGCCGAGCCCGCTCCGGGCCCCGATCCCGCGGTCCTGTCCTGTCGTTCGATGCTGGTGCTCTACTCGGCCGACTACCTCACCGATGCCCAGTGCGCCCGGGAGTGGTCGGTCTTCCGCGAGCGCCTGGACCGCCGAACCCGGCAGACCGGTGAGCAGCCGGACTGTCTCGTCGGCGTGGTCTGGCGCACCGAGGGCCTTGTCCTGCCCCGACTGGTGGCGAACACGGGCCACATCGTCGACGAGGAGTACGAAGGCCCCGGTGTCATGGGCCTGCTCCAGGCCCCGGACCGGCGCGGCCGCTACCGCCACCTCGTCCGCAGGGTCGCCGAACGCCTGCTGCGGGCCGCCCGGGCACCGCTGCCGGCCATGACCGAGGCGGAGAGCCGCCAGGTGCCGTCCCGCTTCGGACCGAGCCGGACCGGCCCTCAGCAGCGCGAGGACACCCCCGCGCCCCGCCCTCCCGAGCGGGAACGCCGGGCGGTGCTGGTCCTGTTGACCGGCACCCGGGACCGGATGCAGGGCCTGCGGGACTCCGTCGGGGCGTACGGCGACACGCCCGAGGAGTGGCGTCCCTTTCGCCCGCACAGCGACGAACCCGCCCTGTCCGTGGCCGGACGCGCGGTGCGGGCCTGCGGGACCGAGCAACTGACCGTCCGCACCCCGGAGCTGGGCGAGCCGGACGTGCTGGCCGGTGTCGACGAGTCCGCGGTCGTCATGCTGCTGGTCGATCCCTGGCTGTCGCGGGACCCGGCGTTCTCCACGCTGTGGGTCCGGCTGGCCCGGGCCCAGGCGAACATCGCCGCGGTCGTCGTGGTGCTGCCCCGGCTGGACGAGGAGAGCCGGCAGAGCGCCGGCTCTCTGCGGGAGTCGCTCGCGCTGACCCCGGCCAGGCTGCTCGGCGCCTCCCACCACGAGGTGGGGTCGCCCGAGTCGCTCACGCTCGCCGTGGCGGCCGTGATGGCCGACTGGGGAGCCGGTGCGGGAGACACGGGACCGCCACCGGTGCCCGCCGGTGCCGTGTCCGTGGAGAGTTCCGCCGAGCGCCGTATCCGCAGGCAGCGTGAACGGGTCGGCTGGTTGAAACGAGGAGCGGGGCCGTGGCCCCCCTTACTGGGCAGAACACCTGGCGAGTCGCTGGGCGGGGGATGAGCACGTGGGGCGGGGGATGGGGACGACCGGCCGACCGGCAAAGATCATTTCGTTCTATTCGTTCAAAGGCGGGGCGGGGCGCACCATGGCCCTGGCGAACACCGCCTGGATCATGGCGAGTCAGGGAAAGTCGGTCCTCGTCGTGGACTGGGACCTGGAGGCGCCCGGACTCCATCTCTATTACGGCGCCTACCTCCCGGTGTCCGATCTGAGTCACGGCTCCGGAGTGCTCGACATGTTCTCCGCGTTCGCCGACGCCGCCACCACCGGCACCGACATCCCGGAGGACCTGCGGGCCCTGCACGCCGAGCACACCAACTTCGACCGCTACCGGGTCAGACTCGACCACCGTTTCCCCAAGGGCGGTGAGCTGCACTACATCGGCCCCGGCCGCATGGACGACGACTACGCCAACCGGCTGCACGAGTTCGACTGGGGCAAGTTCCAGGCCAGCGACGACGGCAGGGAGTTCCTGGAGGCGCTGCGGGCCCGGATGCTGCACGAGAGTCCCTACGACTACATCCTCATCGACAGCCGTACCGGCTTCTCCGACGGCGCGGGCATCTGCACCCTCATGCTGCCGGACACCGTCGTCATCACCCTGGCCATGAACCGGCAGGCCATCCAGGGCGCCCATCAGATCGCCCAGCGCCTCAAGCGCTCGCCCCGGCCCATCCGGCTCCACGTCCTGCCGATGCGCATCGACACCTCGGAGAAGATCAGGCTGGAGAGCTGCCTGGCGGAGGCCCGCCAGGCGCTCGACCCCTACCTCGACCTCGCCGACGAGTCCGCGCTCGCCGTCTACTGGGGCCAGGTGCAGGTGCCGTACCGGGCGTTCTACGCCTACGGCGAAGAGCTCGCCGTGATGGAGGAGGACCCCCGGCAGTCCCACTCCCTGCTCGCCGAGTACGTGAAGGCCGTCGCCCGGATCACCGACGGCGACGTCACCGAGTTCAGCCGGGTCGCACCCGCCGACCTGCTCCGCTACCACCGGCTGCTCGACTCCCTGCGGCACAAGACCGCGCAGGTCACCGAGCCGCAGACCCTCAGCATCGTCCACGCACCGAACGACCGGCTGTGGGCCGACTGGATCACCGAGCAGCTGCGCCCGGCCGGCTTCGAGGTGGTGGCGCATCCGAACCACGGCGACCCCGCGGAGGCGCTGCCCGACCCGGACTACGTCCTGGCCCTGCTCTCCCCGCACCTGACCGGAACCCCGGCCGAGGAGACGGTCAGACGCCTCAACAGCGAAGCCCTGCTGGGCAGTCGGCCCCGCGAGCAGCAGGTCGTCCGGCTGCGTCTGGGGACCGCCCGGCTGGCGACGTACCTCGACTGGCCGGGCACGCCCGACCTGGCCGTGCCCAGCGAGGAGTCGGCCCGGCGCACCCTGCTGACCCAGTTCGGTCTGCGCCCCGGGGAGGAACCCCAGCCGGCTCCGGTGGCGGGGCCGCGCTTCCCCGGGCTCAGCCCGGCGGTGTGGAACCTGCCCATGCCCAACGCCGGATTCGTCGGACGCGGCGATCAACTCACCGCGCTGCGCGCGCAGTTCGAGTCCGGGGCCGCCGCCTATTCGGCACCCCAGGTGCTGTACGGCATGAAGGGCGTCGGCAAACGGCAGATCGCCCTGGAGTACGCGCACCGCTTCGCCTCCCAGTACGACCTGGTCTGGTGGATTCCCGCCGCCGGCCCCGATCTGATCCGGGAGTCCTTCACCGCGCTGGCCCGGGCCCTGAACCGCCGCTCCGGCGGCGCGCGGACGGGCGAGGACCCGGAGGCCGTACTGGACGACCTGCGGCAGCGCCGCCACGCGTCCCGGTGGCTGCTCGTCTTCGACGGCGCCGCGAGCGAGGCGACCGTCGAACCCTTCATCCCGGGCGGTGGCACCGGGCATGTGCTGCTCACCTCCACCAACTCCCGCTGGTCGGACCGCTTCACCTCGCACCTGGTGGACGTCTTCACCCCCGAGGAGAGCCTGGCCCTGCTCAGCCGGAAGCTGCCCGGCGCGAGCGACGAGGAGCTGGCCCGGCTGGCCGAACGGACCGGGCATCTGGCCCTGGTCGAGCAGACCGCGGCGGCCGATCTGCGGCGCTTCCCGCAGTCCGTCGACGCCTACATCGCGCGGCTCGACGACGGCGGCCTGCCGCGCCCCGACGAGGAACCCGACTCCGAGTACCACGCCTTCGCGCGCATCCACCGCCAGGCCTACGACGCCCTGCTGGCGAGCTCACCGGCGGCGGGTCGCATCCTGCAGCTGTGTTCGTTCCTCTCACCCGACGGCGTGGGCCTGAACGTCATCCTGTCGAAGTGGATGCTCTCGGTGGTGCGGGGCCTGGAACCGGGGCTGACCGACACCCTCGAGCTGCAGAGCCGCGTCAAGCGCATCGACGACCACGTGCTCGGCGTGCTCGACTACCGCTCGCGCACGCTGAAGGTGCACCGGATCGTGCAGGACCTGGTGCGCGGCTGGATGTCCGACGAGGAGCACGAGCAGGCACGCAACCAGGCCCTGACGGTACTGGCCGACATGGTCCCCGAGGACATGGACCGGCACAAACCGGAGTTCCGCGAGATCTTCGCCGAGCTCGACCGGCACGTCCTGCCCTCCAAGGCACCGGAGAGCGACAACCCGAAGGTGCACGGCTGGCTGGTCAGCCAGGTCTACCACCGCTGGATGTCCGGCCGCTGGACCGCGGCCCGGGAACTGGGCGAACTGGTCCTCGACCAGTGGCGGACCGCCCGGGGCCCCGACGACACCATGGTGCTGCGCATGGAGTCGCAGGTGGCCGCGGCCTACCGGATGCTCGGCCGGTACCGCGACTCGCTCCGGCTGAGCCGGCACGCGGTCCACACCCAGCGCCGCCAGCAGGTCCGCGGCCAGGGCCCCGACCTGTACACCCTGCTGGCGAGCCGGGGGTACGCGGCGGACCTGCGGGCCGAGGGCGAGTTCCGGGACGCCTTCGAGGAGGACAGCCGGACGTTCTCGGGGCTGAACCGGCTCATCGGCAGCCCGCACAACGCGACCCTGTCCGCCTCGCACAACCTCGCCTGGTCCAAGTACTTCATGGAGGGCGCCGAGGCGGCCGTGCGCCAGCAGCAGTCGACGTACGACCAGCGCTGCCAGGTGATGCCCCCGGACGATCCCTGGACCTGGGTCGCCTACGGCGACCTCGGCACCTTCTACCGGGAGGCGGGTCAGCTGGACGCGTCGGAGCAGTACCTGGTGGAGGCGCGCAACCAGCTGCACGTCATCGCGGGGGAACACTCCCCCCACACCCTGAACGTGGTCGCGAGCCTGGGGCTGACGATGATCCGGCAGGGCCGGGTGCAGCACGGCCAGCCACTGCTCCAGAACGCGCACGTCGGATTCCGTGAGCTGTGGGGCGACGACCACCCGAGCACGATGTCCTGCCACATGGCGGTCGCCATCGGACTGCACGCGGAGGGGCTGACCACGAAGGGCCGGACCACCGAGGCCGCGGAGTACATCCGGGAGGAACTCGACCGGTACGTCCGGGCGTTCGGCGACAGTCACCCCTTCACCGGCATCTGCCACAACAATCTGGCCCTGTATCTCCTCGGCCGCGAGGAGACCGCCGAGGAGGCCGCCGAGCACGCGCGCAAGGCGGTGCACCAGCTCAAGGAGAGCTTCGGCCGCGCCCATCGCTTCACACTGGTCGCGCGGATGAACCAGAACAACTGTCTGACCGTGTTGGGGGAAGGGACCAGCGTCGAGCGGGCCACCGAGGACGAGGACATCTACCAGGGGTGCCTGCAGCCCTCCGCGTGGGGAGCCCGGCACCCGGTCACCCTGACGGCGATGGCCAACCTCCTGTCGTCCCGGCCGGAGGCCCACCAGGAACTCGCACCGATCCTCAGCCGCCGCGTCGACGAATACTTCCCGGAGGGCCACCCCCTCGCCATGACCCTGCTGGCCAAGCCGTACCGCAGGACCGGAGCCGATCTGGAGGTGCAGAGTGTCTGATCCCTCGGGCGTGACGGCCGAGGCTCACGGGCGATACCGATACCCCGACGGTGAGAACCCCCAGATGGCCGAACTCGCCGTGCGTCTCGGACAGTTGCTCAGCACCGACGGCCTGGCCCACCTGGTCCTCTACGACGGCGACCTGGCCAAGGTGGTCCTGGACGCCGACGTGTCCGGCGACACGGACGACGAGGGCGTCCCGCTGCTCTCCCGCTTCCACGAACAGGCGGGGCGGCGCCTTTACTACCTTCTTGAGGAACTGGAGCCGGATTTCGCCGAATTACGCACGGGCGCCCTCATCCGAACCGTGCTCCGCGTCCCGTCGGGCGCCATTTTCTATTACCTCGTGGAACCCGGACTCCACCTTTACGGCGCCACTACCGCGGCAGACCGGATCGGCGAACTCGACGAACTCGTCGCCGACTGCGTCAACGACCTCCGGACCGTGGTCAATTACAGTCCGCTGGATTTCGGTTCCTATCTGAGCCTGAAGTCGGAAACGACCGCGCGGCCCACGTCCTGGTCCCGTTCCGACGATCCCGCCCCGGAGGACGGCGCTGTCGTGAACGCCAGCCACCCCACTCCCGGGCCGGTGATCGATCCGCTGCGGACGGCACTGGATCTGGACGGGCTCCACTACATCGCCTACTACGCCGGGGACGTGTACAGCGCGGACATGTTCCGCCACCCGGCGCTTCGGCGGTACTTCGTCGCGACGACCCCGCAGCGGCGCCGCGACAAGTACGGCCGCATGGGCCTGCTGCTGCCCGGCGTGGCCCGCCGGATGAACGCGTCGCTGAACGCCGTCCTGGAGGGCGAGGTCCTCCAGATCGTCCTCGACGTCGAACAGGGCGCCGTGTACTACCACGCCCTGCCGGGCCAGCGGTACCTCGTGGGCGTCACCCTCGACCAGTCCCGGGTGGCCGAAGCGGACCAGCGGGTCGGGCGGCTCGGGCGAGAGCTGGCGGATGGCTGAGGAGAAGGCTCCCTCGGCACCCGACGGGAAGGCCGCGGGGCACCGGGCCGGTGGCCGTCACGCCCTGCTGCTCACCCTCGTCCTCCCGCTCCTCATCGCGGGCGCGGGCCTGCTGACCGGCCACTTCTGGACCATGGAGACGCAGGCCGAGGTCGGCCTCTACGGCCACCTCACCGCCGGACTGCTCGCCATCGGCCTCTACGGCAGCGCCGGCGGCGTCGGGCGGCCCGGGAGCCGGGGGGACGTGTACCGGATCGTCGTCGCCATCACCTTCGGTGTGGTCGTCAAAGCGGCCTTCATCGCAGGGGTGTTGTGGCTGGCGTTCCGGGGGAAGCCGGAGTATCTGGTGCTCGCGGTGGCGATGGCTCAGATCGATCCCCTCTCGGTGTCGGCGATGCTGGAGTCGCGTGACATGTCGCCGCGCGCGAAGTCGCTGCTGGCGGCGTGGGCGTCGTTCGACGATCCGGTGACGACGGTGCTCGTGGTGATCCTGGGCTCGATGGTGCTGCCCGACGCCGGGAGCCTGTCTTCCGGTGCCACGTCGTACGCGCAGACGCTGGCCGGGAACGCGGTGCTGCTGGTGCTGGCGGCCGGGGTGTGGCTCGTCGTACGGCAGCCGCGGGCACGGCGGGACGAGCCGGTCGGGTCACGGCGGGCGGCGGTGCAGATCACCGCGCTGGTGGCGCTGCTGGCGGTGGCGACCTGGCAGTTCCTGATGCTGGGGCTGGCGGTGTCGGCGTTGTTCTTCCGGCCTCCGCTGGGGCGGTGGCTGAGCCGGGCGACCAACGCGGCGCTGTGGGTGGCCACGTTCCTGCTGGGGATGCTGCTGGCCGAGGGCGCCGACTTCTCGGCCGGCGTGGTGCTGGGAGTCGCCACGTTCGTGGCGCAGGGTGTGGTCGGTGCCGTGGTCACTCTGGGCTTCCCGGCCCGCGACCGCACCTCGCTGTGTCTGAGCCAGCAGAACGGCATCACGGCGATCATTCTCGCCCTGCTCCTGGAGCCCGCCCTGCCGGAGGCCGTCGCCGTCATCGCACCGGCGATCCTCGTCGTGAACCTGCTGCATCTGACGTCGAACGCCGTGCTGGCCCGGGTCCGTCCGGGGCGGGAGCGGCTCGCGCAGCTCACCGACGTCCTGATCACGGTCAGGGACTCGGACCAGGACCGTGCCTCCGGTGGCACCGGCCGGGAACCACCCGCCCCCAGCGTGCATCGCTGAGGCCGGCGGCCTCGGGGCGGGCGGCGAAGGAGGCGGATCCTCCCCGCCCGCCCCTGCTCGGCAGGCCCTCAGTCGGTGTTCTCCACGAACCGTCGGGCCGTCTCCGCCAGTACCTCCCGCCCGTCCCGCGCCCACAGCGTGTCGTTGAACAGCTCCACCTCGATGGCGCCGGTGTAGCCGGCCGCCTCGACATAGCCCTGCCACTCGCGCATGTCGATCGCGCCGTCGCCGATCTGGCCGCGGCCGGTGAGGACGCCCTCGGGCAACGGGGTCGTCCAGTCGGCGAGCTGGAAGGTGTGGATGCGGCCCGTGGCGCCCGCGCGGGCGATCTGGGCGGGGGCGTTGTCGTCCCACCAGAGGTGGTAGGTGTCGACCGTGACGCCGACCTGGTGGGCCGGGAAGCGTTCGGCGAGGTCCAGGGCCTGGGTCAGGGTCGACACCACGCAGCGGTCCGACGCGTACATCGGGTGCAGCGGCTCGATGGCCAGGCGCACGCCGTGCCGCTCGGCGTAGGGGCCCAGCTCGGCGAGGGCGTCGGCGATCCGTTCGCGGGCGCCGTGCAGGTCCTTCGAGCCTGCGGGCAGGCCGCCCGAGACCAGCACCAGCGTGTCGGTGCCGAGCGTCGCCGCCTCGTCGATCGCGCGGCGGTTGTCCGCCAGGGCCGCGGCGCGCTCGTCCGCGTCGAGCGCCGTGAAGAAGCCGCCCCGGCACAGCGTCGTGACCGTCAGACCCGCGTCGCGGACCAGTTTGGCGGTCGCCTCGACACCGTACGACTGGACCGGCTCCCGCCACAGGCCCACCTGGGTGATGCCCAACTCGGCGCAGGCGTCCGCCAGTTCCGGCAGCGACAGCTGCTTGACCGTCATCTGGTTGATGGAGAAGCGGGAGAGGTCACCGGTCACTGGTTCACCCCGTACAGGCTCAGCAGGGTCTTCATGCGCTCCTCCGCCAGCTTCGGGTCCGGGAACAGGCCCAGGCCGTCCGCCAGTTCGTAGGCGCGGGCGAAGTGCGGGAGGGAGCGGGCCGACTGGAGGCCGCCGACCATCGTGAAGTGGCTCTGGTGGCCGGCCAGCCACGCCAGGAACACCACGCCCGTCTTGTAGAAGCGGGTGGGGGTCTGGAAGAGGTGGCGGGACAGTGCGACCGTGGGGTCCAGCAGCGCCCTGAAGCCCTCCGCGTCACCTGTGTCGAGGACCCGTACCGCCTCCGCCGCCAGCGGGCCCAGCGGGTCGAAGATGCCGAGCAGGGCGTGGCTGAAGCCCTTCTCGTCGCCCGCGATCAGCTCGGGGTAGTTGAAGTCGTCGCCGGTGTAGCAGCGCACGCCCTGCGGGAGGCGGCGGCGGATGTCGATCTCGCGCCGGGCCTCCAGGAGGGAGACCTTGATGCCGTCGACCTTGTCGGGGTGCGCGGCGATGACCTCCAGGAAGGTGTCCGTGGCCGCGTCCAGGTCGGACGAACCCCAGTAGCCCTCGAGGGCCGGGTCGAACATCGGGCCCAGCCAGTGCAGGATCACCGGCTCGGACGCCTGGCGGAGCAGGTGGCCGTAGACCTCAAGGTAGTCCTCGGGGCCGGAGGCCGCCGCGGCCAG
This sequence comes from Streptomyces sp. NPDC057280, assembly GCF_042668605.1. Lineage (NCBI taxonomy): Bacteria > Bacillati > Actinomycetota > Actinomycetes > Kitasatosporales > Streptomycetaceae > Streptomyces > Streptomyces sp. NPDC057280. The sequence continues at coordinate 312,606 of NZ_JBHUYR010000002.1, read as the reverse complement.
CGCGCGCGAGGCCATCAGGATGGCCTGCGCGCCGGACTCCTCGACGAGGGCGAGCTGCTCCTCGTAGGCCGCCCGGACCTCGGCCAGGGTCGCCGGGCCGGTGAGCTGGTCGGTGCCGACGCCGCAGGCGATCAGGCCGCCGACCGCCTTGGCCTCGGCGGCGCTGCGGCGGATCAGCTCCGCCGCGCCCGCCCAGTCCAGGCCCATGCCGCGCTGGGCGGTGTCCATCGCCTCCGCCACACCGAGGCCGTGGGACCACAGGTGGCGGCGGAAGGCGAGGGTGGCGTCCCAGTCGACGGCGGCCGGGGAGTCGGGCGACACGTCCGCGAACGGGTCGGCCACCACGTGCGCCGCCGAGAAGACCGTACGGGAGGTGAAGGGGGAACCCGTGGTGACGGCGAGGGGTTCGCTGCGGGGCTCGTACGCCCGCACACCGCCCTGGCCGTCGGGGAGTTGGATCGTCACAGCGAAATCTCCGGTACGTCGAGACGGCGGCCCTCCGCCGAGGACTTCAGGCCCAGCTCGGCGAGCTGGACGCCGCGGGCGCCGGCGAGGAGGTCCCAGTGGTAGGGGGCATCGGCGTAGACGTGCTTGAGGAACAGCTCCCACTGCGCCTTGAAGCCGTTGTCGAACTCGGCGTTGTCCGGGACCTCCTGCCACTGGTCACGGAAGACCTCGGTGGCGGGGATGTCCGGGTTCCAGACCGGCTTGGGGGTGGCGCTGCGGTGCTGGGCGCGGCAGTTGCGCAGGCCCGCGACCGCGGAGCCCTCGGTGCCGTCGACCTGGAACTCGACGAGCTCGTCGCGGTTGACGCGGACGGCCCAGGAGGAGTTGATCTGGGCGATGGCGCCGCCGTCGAGCTCGAAGATGCCGTACGCGGCGTCGTCGGCGGTGGCGTCGTAGGGCTTGTCGTTCTCGTCCCAGCGCTGCGGGATGTGGGTGGCGGTGAGGGCCTGGACGGACTTCACGCGGCCGAACAGCTCGTGGAGGACGTACTCCCAGTGCGGGAACATGTCGACGACGATGCCGCCGCCGTCCTCGGCGCGGTAGTTCCAGCTCGGGCGCTGGGCCTGCTGCCAGTCACCCTCGAAGACCCAGTAGCCGAACTCGCCGCGGATGGAGAGGATCCGGCCGAAGAAGCCGCCGTCGATGAGGCGCTTCAGCTTGAGCAGGCCGGGGAGGAAGAGCTTGTCCTGGACGACGCCGTGCTTGATGCCGGCCGCGTTCGCGAGGCGGGCCAGCTCCAGGGCACCCTCCAGGCCGGTGGCGGTGGGCTTCTCGGTGTAGATGTGCTTGCCGGCGGCGATCGCCTTCTTGATCGACTCCTCGCGCGCGGAGGTGACCTGGGCGTCGAAGTAGATGTCGACGGTCGGGTCGGCGAGGACCGCGTCCACGTCCGTCGCCCAGTGCTCCAGACCGTGCTTCTCGGCGAGCGCCTTCAGCGCGTGCTCGCGGCGGCCGACCAGGATCGGCTCGGGCCACAGCACGGTGCCGTCGCCGAGGTCGAGGCCGCCCTGCTCGCGGAGGGCCAGGATGGAGCGGACCAGGTGCTGGCGGTAGCCCATGCGTCCGGTGACGCCGTTCATGGCGATACGCACCGTCTTGCGTGTCACGTCGATCCCTTCGTAGGCGTCGTACGCAGCGTCCCTGCGCATTCCGTACGCGGTTGTGCGCGCCGCGTACGCCTCGACTGGTGAGCGATACAGCAAGCGCTTTCTATCTAGGAAGAAGCTAGCCTCTGACCAGCGGTCTGGACAAGACCGTGACGGGGTTGAGTTGTTCGAGGGGGCGAACAACGGGGGTCGGGGGCCTTAAGGTCTGGGGGGCTGCGTGGCCTGCGGGGCCGTGCGGCCGGCGAGGCTGCGTGGCCTGCGGGGCTGCGTGGCCTGCGGGCCGGCGGGGCCCGTACGAAACCAATGCCTTGCGCCTGTGCGTGTACAACGAGGTACGACTGAGATGCGCGACCGGAGGACGACGAGATGACGGTGACCCTGGCGGACGTGGCGGCGCGCGCACAGGTCTCGCCCGCGACGGTGTCGCGCGTGCTGAACGGGAACTATCCCGTGGCCGCTTCCACCCGCGAGCGGGTGCTGCGGGCCGTGGACGAGCTGGACTACGTGCTGAACGGACCGGCGAGCGCGCTGGCCGCGGCCACGTCCGACCTGGTCGGGATTCTCGTCAACGACATCGCCGACCCCTTCTTCGGGATCATGGCGAGCGCGATCCAGTCGGAGATCGGCGGCCCGGGCGGCCGCGCCGGCGGTGAGCGGCTGGCCGTCACCTGCAACACCGGCGGCTCCCCGGAGCGCGAGCTGACCTATCTGACGCTGCTGCAGCGGCAGCGCGCGGCGGCCGTCGTGCTGACCGGCGGCGCCGTCGAGGACGCGCCGCACGCGGCGGCCGTGGCCGCGAAGCTGCGGAAGCTGGGCGAGGCGGGGACGCGGGTGGTGCTGTGCGGGCGGCCCGCGGTGCCGGACACCTCGGCCATCGCGCTGACCTTCGACAACCGTGGGGGCGGGCGGGAGCTCACCGAGCATCTGATCGGGCTCGGTCACCGGCGGCTCGGCTACATCGCCGGCCCGGAGGAGCGGACGACCACCCGGCACCGGCTGGAGGGGCACCGGGCCGCGCTCGCCGACGCGGGGATCGAGGAGGACCCGCGGTGGACCGTGCACGGGCCGTACGACCGGCGTGCCGGGTACGAGGCGACGCTGGAACTGCTGCGGCGGGACCCGTCCCTCACCGCCGTGGTGGCGGCGAACGACTCCGTCGCGCTGGGGGCGTGCGCGGCGCTACGGGACTCGGGGCTGCGGATTCCGGACGACGTGTCGGTCGCCGGGTTCGACGATCTGCCGTTCAGCATCGACGCGGTGCCGGCGTTGACGACGGTGCGGTTGCCGCTCGCGGAGGCGGGGGCCCGGGCGGGGCGGATCGCGATGGGGCGGGAGGAGCCGCCGCCCGGGGGGATCGCCGTGGTGCGGGGGGAGTTGATGGTGCGGGGGTCCACTGGGGGGCCGCGGGCTTGAGTGCGCCGTGGGTAGCGGGGTGACCGGCGTCAACGGGCCGTCACTCCGCGCGCCGTAACTCCGCGCGCCGTAACTCCGCACGCCGTAACTCCGGGGAGCTGCCGCCCCCGGACCCCGCTTCGGCCCTGAACGGGCCTTGGCCTCGAACGCCGGACGGGCTGAGGGCGTCACCGGCACCGTGGAGGTGGCCCGTGGCTCCCTCGGGTTCGTCGTGGCCGAGTGCCGTGGGGAACTGTCGGACGAGGTACGGCAGTTGCTGCTCGCGATGCATGGGGCCGCCGGCGTCGAGGTCGTCGTGTCGGGTCAGGCCGCCAGGCGCTGCTCCGGGTAGCGCGTCGTCAGCCAGACGCCGAGGCCCGGCGTCAGCGGGACGTGCCGGGGGTGGCGGAAGCCCAGGGAGCGCAGCTGGTCGGTGTGGCGGGCCGCGAGGGTGAGGGCCACCGCCGTGGCGTCCTGCGCGTCCACCTCGGCGAGGCCGGGGGCGAGGAGATCGGCGACCAGGGCCGGTTCCCAGGCCTCCGTGTCGTCCTGGGCGCAGACGGTGACGACCGTCCAGTGCGGTTCGGCGGGGCCGGCCTTCTTCAGGGCCGCCGGGAGGAGCGGGCTCTCGGGCGGGCGTACGGCGAGTTCGCGGGCGAACAGAGTGCCCAGACGGGCGTGCGGAGGCTCGGCACCGGCGTCCGGCGGCATCCAGACGGCGGCCGCGAGCAGGTCACCGTCCGCGCGCTCGGCCACCCACACCTGGCCCTCCTCCAGCGCGTGGTGAGCCAGCAGCAGGCGCATGGCGCGCTGTGCCTGGTCCCAGTCGCCGGCCAGGCACTCCCCCGAGCGGAGCGCGGGCGACGGCGGGGTGATCAGCCGTACCACCGCCGGTACGTCGACCAGGCCGGCGGGGCGGATGACGGCGGTACGGGGGCGCAGCTGCAGGATCGTCATGTTCGGGGTCTGCCTTTCACAACGACCGGGCGGGGCCGGTCAGTTCTACGGTTGCGGGGGTGAGGGACGGGCGGGGGGCCACCACCACGACCGGAACCGTCCGGTTCGGGGTGTGGGGGGTGTGGGAGGTGCGCGGGGCGCCCGAAGCACTGGGAGTGCTCGAAGGAGTCGAAGTAGTCGACGTGCTCGAAGTGCTCGAAGTGCTCGAAGTGCTCGACGTCTCCTGGGCGCGGCTCAGCAGCGTCACGCCGTACACCGCCGCCACTGCCCCTGCCAGCGCGAGGAGCGTGCCCGTGCCGCCGTACTGGAAGCCCTCCCCGAGGAGGGCGATGCCGATGGCGGACGCGGTGACCGGGTTGACCAGGGTGAGGAGGGCGAGCGGGCCGCCGAGGCCGCTGCGGTACGCCTGCTGGGAGAGCAGCAGGCCGCCGACCGCGAAGCCCACCGTCAGGAGCCCCACCAGAGCCGTGTCCCAGGACACCGACGGGCCCACCGCCAGCTTCTGCGACAGCGTGGAGCCGACGCCGGAGGCGATGCCCGACGCCGCGGCGAACGCCAGGCCTCCCGTGCCCACGCTCACCAGTACCGCCACCGCGCCCGCCGCGAAGAGCGCGACGGCCATGACTTCGGTGATGCCCAGCGTGTCGTGCGGCGCCCCGCCCGTCGCCGTGACCAGGAGCAGCGTGCTCAGGCCTACGAGGGTGAAGGCGACGCCCCGCCACTGGGTGCCGGAGGTGCGGCGGCCCGTGGCCAGCGAGCCCAGCGGCACCGCGAGCACCAGGCTCAGCGCGCCGAGCGGCTGGACCAGGGTCAGCGGGCCGTAGCGCAGGGCGACCACGTGGAGCAGCGCGCCGCCCGCGTTGAGGGCCACGGACCCCCACCAGGCGCCGCGGGCCAGTGCGCCGCGCATGCCCGGCGTGGCCGCCGCCGTCCGTTCCTGGACGACGGCGGCCGTGGCGTAGCAGACCGCCGAGATGAGGGAGAGGGCCACGGCCAGCAGCACCGGGGACGCTGTCATCGGGCCCACCTACTTGCCGGGCCGAGCCCACGCCCGACCGCATCAATACGAAACTGTTTCGTACAGATAGGCTACGGAGACTCTTAGCGAAACGCAAGCGTTTCTTTCAGTGGGGCGAAGGGCGGGATTCCGGGATGGTGAAGGTCGGGGTGCCGGGGGTGATGGCGGCCGCCGCGAAACCGAACAGCTCCGGCACCCCCTCCCCCCGGCGCGTGTCGTGGGTGCCTATGGCGGTGACGTCCATGTCTCCGTCGCCCGGCCGCCCCTCGACCGGGCGAGCGCGGAGCGGCTCGCGCTGGAGCATGTGCTGTCCACCGCCGACAACATCGTGGACGACCCGCCGACCCCCTTCCCCGAGTACGCGGGCGCGCTGATCGGCCTGACGCAGTGGCGGTTCTGGTGGGACTGAGCCGAGGCGGGACTGAGCCGAGGCAGGACTGAAGGGACGTCGGGCTGAGTCGGCGCGGGTGGGATATGGACGGTCGGGCGGGGCGGTCGTACGGTTATCTCTGACTGAGTCAACTATCCGCGCCACCCTGTCCGCCTCGCCACCCGGGGGTCGCCCGTCATGACCGTCCAGGACATCCGCGCCTTCAACCGCTTCTACACCAACGTCATCGGTGCCCTCGACTACAGCCGCCAGCTCTACGCCCCGTTCACCCTCACCGAGTCCCGGGTCCTGTACGAACTCGCGCACTCCCCGCGTACCGACGCGGCCGACCTGCGGACCGAACTCTCGCTGGACGCGGGCTATTTGAGCCGAATTCTCAACAAGTTCGAGGAGGACGGGCTGATCGAGCGGACGGCCTCGCGGCGGGATCCGCGGCGGCGGCGCGTCACGCTCACCGTCCGGGGGCGGGAGACCGCCGCGCTGCTCGCCGAGCGGGCGGACGAATCGGTGGGCGCGCTCCTCGCCACCGTGCCCGCCGCCGAGCGGCCGCGGCTCGCGGAGGCCATGCGGACCGTCCGCGAGCTGCTCTCCGAGGGGCGGCCGCCCCGCCGTGAGGACGTGCTGCTGCGCGAGCCCGGACCCGGTGACCTGGGCTGGATCGTGCAGCGCAACGCAGCGCTCTACACGGCGGAGTACGGCTGGAACGCCGACTACGAGGGGCTGGTGGCGAGGATCGTCGCCGACTTCGCGGAGGATCACGATCCGCATCTGGAGCGGGTGTGGATCGCCGAGCTGGACGGGCGGCCGGTGGGGTGCGTGATGTGCGTGCGCGACGAAGCGCCCGCCACGGCCCGCCTGCGGCTGCTGCTGGTCGAGCCCGACGCCCGCGGCCTCGGCATCGGGGACCGGCTGGTCACGGCCGTCATCGACTTCGCCCGCGAGGTCGGCTACCGGGACCTGGTGCTGTGGACCAACGACATCCTCAGCTCCGCCCGCCACATCTACCAGCGGCACGGCTTCGTACTGCTCGCCGAGAAGCCGCACCGGTCCTTCGGCAAGGATCTGGTCGGCCAGGACTGGCGCCTGGACCTGCACGGCACACGGGAGTGACGCGTAAAGTCCAAAACCATGAAACTCGCGTTCTCCACTCTCGGTGTCCCCGGTCTCCCCGTCCCCGAGGTGCTGCGGCTGGCCACCGCGCACGGGTATCACGGCGTCGAGCTGCGCGCGCATCCCGAGGAGCCGGTGCATCCCGGGATCGGGGCGGAGCAACGGGCCGATGTCGTGAGCGAGTTCAAGGCCGCCGGGGTGGAGATCCTGAGCGTGGCCGGGTACACGCGGGTGGCCGCGCCCGGGGACGACGCGCCCGTGATCGGGGAGATCCGCGCGCTCCTCGACCTCGCCCGCGACCTGGGTGCCCCGTACATCCGCGTCTTCCCCGGCGCGGCCCAGGGGCAGTCCCCCACGGAGGCCGACGCCACGGCCGCCCGGCGGCTCGGCACGGCCGCGGAGTACGCCGCCGACCTCGGCGTACGGATTCTGCTGGAGACGCACGACTCGCACCGCACCGGCGCCGACGCGATCCGCGTCCTGGGCCTGGTCGGCCACCGCAACGTCGGCTCGCTGTGGGACGTCATGCACACCTGGCTCGGCGGCGAGCAGCCGAGCGAGACCTACGCGGCGCTTTCCCCGTATCTCGGATACGTCCAGGTCAAGGACATCGCCTCGGCCGAGGACACCACCCCGCTGCGGCTCGGCGCCGGCGTCCTGCCGATCGCCGAGTCCGTCGAGATCCTCTCCCGGCACGGCTGGGACGGCTGGCTGTGCTGGGAGTACGAGAAGCGCTGGTACGAGGGGGCCGCGCCGCTTCCGGGACTGCTCGGCCGGGGGCGTGAGCATCTGAGCCGCCTCCTGAACGACAGCGCGTGACTAATTCGGTGGCCCGGGCGGCCGTCACCGGTTAGCGTCCCGGGGTGCATCAGCCCACCCCGCCCTCGCTCCCGCTCTCATGAGCCTGTCCGACGCGCTGCTCGACGTACGGCCCCTGCGCACCTCCCCCGTCTTCCGGCGGCTGCTGTTCGGACGCACGGTGTCCACGCTCGGCAGCTTCATGACCATGGTCACCGTCCTGTACCAGGTCTGGGACATGACCCACAGCGCCTTCTGGAGCGGCGCGGTCGGTGTCGCGCAGGCGGTGCCGATGGTCGGCGTCAGCCTCTTCGCGGGCGCCTGGGCGGACCGCGTCGACCGCCGCCGGCTGTATCTCACCGGCACCGTCGGCTCGGCGGTGTGCTCGGTGCTGCTGGCCGTGCAGGGCTTCGCCGGGCACGCGCCGGTGGCCGTCGTCCTCGTCCTGGTCGCGGTCCAGACGTCGTTCGCCGCGCTCGGCGCCCCCGCGGCCGGGGTGTTCGTGCCGCGGCTGCTGCCCAAGGACCAGGTGGCCGCCGGTCTCGCCCTCCAGCAGGTCACCGGCCAGGCGATGATGCTGGTCGGCCCGGCCGTCGCCGGTGTCGTCCTCGGCTGGTGGGGCATCGGCGTCTGCTACCTCCTGGACGCCCTGAGCTTCGCCCTGTCCTTCTACGGCGCCTACGGCCTGCCCGCGCTGCCGCCCGAGGGCACCAAGTCCCGCCCCGGCATCCACGGGGTGCTGGACGGCCTGCGCTTCCTGGTCGGCCACCGGGTGGTGCGCGGCGCCCTGATCACCGACCTGGCAGCCACCGTCCTGTCCATGCCGACCAGCCTCTTCCCGCTGGTCAACGAGGAACGCTTCGGCGGCGACCCGCGCACCCTCGGCCTGTTCCTGTCCGCGCTGGCCGTCGGCGGAGTCGCCGCGACCGCCTTCTCCGGCCCGGTGACCCGGCTGGCCCGCCCCGGCCCGGTGATGCTGTGCGCGTCCGCCGGCTGGGGCGCCGGCCTCTTCCTCTTCGGACTGACGACCAGCGCCTGGTGGGGCCTCGCCCTGCTCACGCTGGCGGGTGCGGCGGACGCCCTCGCCGTCCTCTCCCGTACGACCATCGTCCAGACCCGCACCCCCGACGCCCTGCTGGGCCGGGTCACGGCGGCCGAGACGATCGTCGGCCAGGCGGGCCCGCACCTCGGCAACCTGCGCGGCGGCCTGGTCGCGGGCTGGAGCTCCGGGGCGACCGCGCTGATCGCCGGCGGGCTGATGTGCCTGGCGGCGGTGACGGCGGTCGGTGTCACCACACCGGAACTGCGCACGGCCGGTGCCACCGCCCCCGGGGAGCCCCCGGCGACCGCGCCTACCGGACCCTGAACTCGGCTCCCGGACAGCGCGCCTACCGGACCCTGAACTCAGCTCCCGGCCACCGCGCCTACCGGACCCTGAACTCGGCTCCCGGCCACCGCGCCTACCGGACCCTGAACTCGGCCTCCGGGTCCAGGCACCACTCCAGCACCGACGGCCAGGAACCGTACCCCGCGTCCAGGTCCAGGTGGGCGGCGCCGGGGAGGAGTCGGGTGGGGATGCCCAGCGGATCGCCGTAGGCGGACTGGGCGCCGCCCGGGCAGTACGGGTCGTCGTCGCCCGCCACCAGCAGCGTCGGCCCCGGAAGGGTGAAGTCCAGGGGCGGCGCGGTGAATTCGGCGACCTCGGGATACCGGGCCAGCACCGAGGCGGCCGGCGGCCCCACCAGCAGCACCCGCTCCACGTCCCCGACCCCGGGCATCCCCCGCGCCACCGCGTGCAGCCACAGCACGGCCGACGCGCTGTGGGCCACCACGACATCCGGCCGCTCCGCCAGGTACCGGGCCAGCTCGCCCAGCCACACCTCCAGCGACGGGTCGTCCGGGTCGGGCAGCTGCGGGTAGGTGACCTGGTGGCCGAGCTCGGTGAGGCGGTCGGCGAGCCAGTGCTGCCAGTGGTCGGCCGGACGGTGGTTCTGCCAGCCGTGGAGGATGAGGTAGGCGGTCATGACCCTGATCGTTTCCGATCCCCACTCCCCCGGTCCAGTTAATCTTTCTCGATGGAACAGGTAAGCGAGACCTTCACCGTCGATCTGCGCCGCCTGACCGTCCTGCGGGAACTCCAGCGCCGGGGCAGTCTCGCCCGTACCGCCGAGGCCCTCCACCTCACCCCGTCCGCGGTCTCCCAGCAGATCGCCGCGCTGGCCCGGGAGGTCGGCGCGCCCCTCACCGAACGGGACGGCCGGGGCGTACGGCTCACCGGCCAGGCCCGGGTCCTGCTGGCGCACGCCGATCTGATCGCCGCCCAACTGGAGCGGGCCCGCGCCGACTTGGCGGCGTACGGGGAGGGCGGGCGCGGCTCGGTGACGGTCGGCTGCTTCTCCAGCGGCATCCTGGGGCTGCTGCCGGGGGCCCTGCGGGCGCTGGGCGCGCGGCTGCCGCACGTCCGGGTCGACGTCGTCGAGTCCGAGCCGCCGGATCTGTTCACCGCGCTGGACGGCGGGCAGGTGGACCTCGCGGTGGCGGTGGACTTCGCCGCGGGGCCGCCGCACACCGACCGCCGTTACAGCCGCATCGACCTGCTCACCGACGTCATGGACCTGGTGGTGCCGGAAGGCCACCGGCTGGCGGGGCGGGACGGGGACGTCCCCTTGCGCGAACTGGCCGCCGACGCCTGGATCGTGGGGCATCCGCGCAGCTGTGTGGGGGCGGTGGCGCGTTCGGTGTGCGCGACGGCCGGCTTCACGCCGGACATCCGGCACGCCGTGAACGACTGGGCGGCGGTGGCGGCGCTCGTCGAGGCGGGGGCGGGTGTGGCGCTGATCCCGCGCCTGGTACGGCCGTTGTACGCCGGCCGGCGCCTCGCGGTGCTGCGGACCGAGGGCGAGCCGCCGTCCCGGAACGTGTTCGCGGCGGTGCGGACGGGGTCGGAGGACGACCCGGTACTGGCTGCGGTACGGGAGGAACTGCGGCGGGCAGCGCAGGAGTTGACCGGCCGGTGACCGGTCCGGCTCGGCTTGCCCGGCGCGTGGCGGGCCGGGCGTAGTGGGGGGCGGACGGCGGGCGACGGGCGACGGGCGACGGGCGACGGGCGACGGGCGGCGGGCGGCGGGCGGCGGGCGGCGGAGGAGTTGACCGGTGTATGACCGGCCCGGCTCAGCTCACCCGGCGGGCCACGAAGCGTGCCACCCGCGCTTCCAGCGTCGGCCGGATCCGCGGCCATTCCTCCGCCGTGACGGAGAAGATCGCGGAGTCGCGCAACCGACCGTCCTCGCCCGGCGCCCAGGAGCGCGACCAGTTGCGCAGGACGCCCTCGAAGCGGGCGCCGACGCTCGCGATCGCGGCGTGGGAGCGGGCGTTGCGGGCGTCGGTCTTGAGGTCGACGCGGGAGACGCCCCACTCCTCGAAGGCGTGCCGGAACAGGAGGTACTTGGACTCGGCGTTGACGCCGGTGCCCTGCGCGGACCTCGCCAGCCAGCTGAAGCCGATCTCGATGGCGTCGAGGCGGTCCGGCGACCGCCAACTGCGGGGCTCCCAGTAGGAGGTGGTGCCGACGACCCGCCCGGTCGCCGTCGAGATCTGGGCGTACGGGGCGAGCTTGCCGTCCGCGGCCCGGCCGAGCTGGGCGTCGATGTACCCGGCGACCTCGTGGGCGCGCGGCACCCAGGTGAACTCGAAGGTGTCGCGGTCCTCCTCGGCCGCCGCGGCGAGACCGGGCGCGTGCCGGTGCTCCAGCGGTTCCAGGCGCACCAGCTCGCCCTCCAGGGGCGGCCCCTCCAGCTTGAAGCTCACTGCCCGATGTCCCTTCGCAGTGCGGCGAACGCCTCGTGGAAGCCGGGGAAAGTCTTCCGCACGCATCCGGGGTCGTCGAACGAAATACCGGGCACCCGCAGGCCGGTGACCGCGAAGGACATCACGATGCGGTGGTCGCCGTACGACTTGATCTGGGCGCCCGCGCCGGCGGTGCCCGGCCGGATCTCGATCCAGTCCGGGCCGACCGCCACGTCCGCGCCCAGTCGCCGCAGGTTCTCCGCGCAGGCTTCCAGGCGGTCGCACTCCTTGACCCGGGTGTTCGCCACGTCCTCGATCCGGACCGGGCCGTCGGCGAAGGGGGCGATGGCCGCGAGGGTCGGCATGGTGTCGGAGATGTCCCGCATGTTGACGGTGAGGCCGCGCAGTTCGCCGGTGCCGCGGACGGTCGTGCCCTCCGGCGTCACCGACACGCCGGCGCCCATCCGGCGCAGGACGTCCACGAAACCCAGGTCCCCCTGGAGGGCGCCCGTCCCGAGGCCGGGGACGGTGACCTCGGCGCCGGGCGTGACGGCCGCCGCGGCGAAGAAGTAGCTGGAGGTGGAGGCGTCAGGTTCGATGGCGTAGGTGGTGGCGCGGTAGCCGCCCGGCGGAACGACGAAGACGTTGCCCTCCCGGGCGACCTCGACGCCGAACGCCCGCATCATCGCGATCGTGATCTCCACGTACGGCACGGAGACCAGGTCGGTCACGCGGATCCGCAGCCCGCGCCGGGTCAGCGGGCCCAGCAGCAGCAGTGCCGTCAGGTACTGGGACGACTGACCGGCGTCCAGCACCACCTCGCCGCCCTCGACGCCGGACGCCCGGACGGTCAGCGGGTGGTGGCCCTCGGCCTCCTCGTGGCGCAGGTCCACACCCAGGTCACGCAGGGCCCGCGAGAGCGGCAGCAGGGGGCGGCGGCGCATCTGGGCGGAGGCGTCGAAGCGGTAGGTGCCGTGGCCGGCGGCGACCAGCGTCGGCAGGAACCGCGCGGTCGTCGCACCGTCCCGGCAGTAGACGTCGGCCTCCGCCACGGCGGGCCCCTCGGGCCGGCCGTCGACCCGCCAGCTGTCCGGCGCCCGCCCGACGCGGTACCCCAGCCGGCTCAGCCCCTCGGCGAACCCCTCCGTGTCGTCGGAACGGAGGGGCCGTACGAGCGTCGTGACACCGTCGGCCGCGGCCGCCAGGAACAGCGCGCGGGCGGTGATGGACTTGGAACCGGGGATGGCGACTGCGGGCATACCTCCATGATCGGACGCGAACCACCTGCCCCGCCGGGACGTCCAGGGGGTGGACCGCGGGGCGCGCCGCGGGCAGGGCCGCGACATCGACCGCGGGAAGCGCCGCAGGTAAGGGGCTGGAGAGCGACCGCGGGGAGCGCCGCAGGCAGGGCCGCGACATCGACCGGGGGGGCGCCGCAGGTAAGGCTGGGCATCGACCCCTGGGCGCCCCGGGCGGCAGGACCGCGAGATCGACCGCGGGGAACACCGCAGGCAGGGCTCGGACACCGGCCCCGGGGAGCACCGCAGGTAAGACTGGGACACCGCCCGCGAACCGCCCCCGGTGGCAGGACCGCGAGATCGACCGCGGGGAGCACCGCGAGCAGGGCTGGGACATCGACCCCGGGGAGCATCGCAGGCAGAGCTCGGACACCGGCCGCGGGGAGCACCGCAGGCAGGGCTCAGACACCGACCACGGACCGCCCCCGGTGGCAGGGCCGCGAGATCGACCGCGGGTCGCGCCCCCGGATGGCACACGGGTGAGCAACCGGATCACCCGCAGGATCAGCCGCTGGACCGACCCCGAGGACCGGCCACCACGTCGGCCGCAGGACACGACGCCGGATCAGCCGCAGGACCCGCGACCGCATCAGCCCCAGGGCAGGGCACCGGACTCGCCGCAGGCCCCGTCCCCGCCCCAGCCCCTCCGCGAGGCCCCGCCCCCGACCCAGCCCCTCCGCGAGACCCCACCCCCGACCCAGCCCTTCCGCGAGCCCCGGCCTCCGGCGCCGCATCAGTCCCAACCCCCGGTGCCGCGCCAGCCGCGCCCCGTCGCGCCGTCACCGATGCCAGACCCACCCCGCCCACCAGCAGCGCCGCCGCGCACCAGCGCAGAGCGGTCACGCTCTCCCCCAGGAACAGCGCGGCCGACGACATGCCGAAGACCGGGACCAGGAGGGAGAAGGGGGCGACCGTGGAGGCCGGGTGGCGGTGGAGGAGCCAGCCCCAGGCGCCGAAGCCGAAGACCGTCGTGACCCAGGCGACGTAGACGACCGTGCCGGCGCCCTGCCAGTCGAGGGCGCGCAGCGCGTCGTAGTCCCGGGTGGGGCCCTCGGTCAGGAGGGACAGGGCGAGGAGGGGGAGGACCGGGACCGTGCTCACCCAGACCATGAAGTTGAGCGCGTCCGGGGGTGCCGCCTTGCGGGTGAGGACGTTGGAGGCGCCCCAGCAGGCCGCCGCCGCCACGCACAGGGCGAAGGCGCCGAGGGGGCCGGACGTGCCCTCGTCGACGGCCGCGACGCCGATGCCCGCCAGAGCCACCGCCATGCCCAACACCCTCACTCCGGAAGGGCGTTCACCCAGAGCCGCGAACGCGATCACCGCCGTGAACACCGCCTGGATCTGGAGCACCAGCGAAGACAGGCCGGCCGGCATGCCCGCGTCCATCGCTATGAACAACAGGCCGAATTTGGCGACCCCCAGGACCAGGCCCACGGCCACGATCCACTTCCACGCCACCTTCGGCCGGCCCACGAAGAACACCGCGGGCAGGGCCGCCGCCAGGAAGCGCAGGGCGGAGAAGAGCAGCGGCGGGAAGTGGTCGAGGCCGATCTCGATGACGGTGAAGTTCACGCCCCAGACGGCGGCGACGAGGACGGCGAGGGCGATGTGGGCGGGACGCATGCGTCGAGGATCACCCGCGGCAACCGTGTAGCACCAGCGATGATTGCTGCATGGTTGGATGAAGCGACGCTAAGGAATGGGAGCCCGCGATGCTCGATCTGCAACGCCTCCGCGCCCTGCACGCCGTCTCCGTCCACGGCACCGTCGGCGCGGCCGCCGCCGCGCTCGGCTACACCCCCTCCGCCGTGTCCCAGCAGATCGCCAAGCTGGAGCGGGAGACCAGGACCGTGCTTCTGGAGCGGGAGGGACGCGGGGTGCGGCTCACCGCTGAGGCGCTGCAACTCGTCGACACCGCCGAGGAGTTGCTCGCCATCGTCGAGCGTGCCGAGACCGGGATCGAGCAGCGGCGCCACACGCCTGCGGGGCGGCTGACGGTGGCCGCGTTCGCGTCGGCGGCGCGCGGGCTGCTGCCGGGTGTGCTCGCCGACCTCGCGCAGCGGCACCCCGCCCTTGACGTCCGGCTCTCCGAGATCGACCCCCATCTGTCGGTGGGGCTGGTGGCGCGAGGTGCGCTGGACGTGGCCGTCGTGCACGACTGGGACATCTCGCCGCTGCCGGTGCCGCCCGGGGTGGAGCAGGCGGTGATCGGCGAGGACCGGTGCACGCTGCTGGTGCCCGAGGGACACGCTTTCGCCGGGCGGGGGAAGGTGCGGCGCGAGGACCTCGGCGGGGAGCGGTGGGTGTGCCAGCCGCCGGGCCGGGTCTGCCACGACTGGCTGGTGCGCACCCTGCGGGGCGCCGGGCACGAGCCGGAGATCATCCACCAGGCGGACGAGAACCCCACTCTCGTCGCGCTCGTCGCCGCCGGACTCGGCATCTGCCTCATCCCCCGTCTGGGCCGCGGCCCGCTGCCGGCCGGCGTCGTCGAGGTCGACCTCGACCCCACCCCCGTACGCCGGCTGTACGCGCTCTGGCGCGCGGGCGCGGCGGGCCGCCCGTCGATCACGGAGACCGTACGCACCCTGCAGAACCACTGGCCCAAGCCTTCAGCCACCCCACCCCGCTGAACCAACCCGGCCACCCGGCCACCCCAGTGAACGGACCACCGCCCGCCCAGCCCATCCGTCCCGTCCGTCCCTCACCCCCCGACTTCCGGAATTCGCGCCCCACCCGGGAACCCGGCCCCCTCTCCGCTCGTCCAACCCGCGAGCTGTCGGAGAGTCACCGCGGTGCGGTGTCGGCCTCGCTGCTGGCTGCGAACGCTGACCAACCCTCTCCTCCGTACTGCGGCCGGCAGCACGCCGCCATCGGCGCGCCCCCCTCCAACAGCGCCGATGGCGGCCCCTCCATGACGTACGGTGCGCGCACTCCCTTGACTGGCAGAAACTTCCCGGATACCTCTGTCTCCACGGAAGTTTCCTTCAGCGGATCACCTCCGGAAGGAGCGCACGTTGCCCTCCAGACGTACCGTCCTCGCCGCCGGCGCGGGCGTCACCGCGGCCCTGGCGTTCGGCACCGAAGCCCGGGCCGCCGGCCTCGACGACAAGAAGCTCCGTTCCCTCATCTCCCGTATGACCCTCGAGGAGAAGGTCGGCCAGCTCTTCGTGATGCGGGTCTACGGCCACTCCGCCACCGCCCCCGACCAGGCCGACATCGACGCCAACCTCAAGGAGATCGGCGTCCGCAGTGCCGCCGAGCTGATCGCGAAGTACCGCGTGGGCGGCATCATCTACTTCACCTGGGCGCACAACACCCATGACCCGCACCAGATCGCCGACCTCTCCAACGGCATCCAGCAGGCGTCCCTCAGCCGGCCGCGCGGTCTGCCCGTCCTGATCTCCACCGACCAGGAGCACGGCATCGTCTGCCGGGTCGGCGAGCCCGCCACGCTCTTCCCGGGCGCGATGGCGATCGGCGCGGGCGGCTCACGCAAGGACGCCCGCACCCTCGGCCGGATCGCGGGGCGGGAACTGCGGGCCCTCGGCATCCGGCAGAACTACTCCCCCGTCGCCGACGTCAACGTCAACCCCGCCAACCCGGTCATCGGCGTCCGCTCCTTCGGCGCCGACCCGCACGCGGTGGCCGACCTCGTCGCCGCCGAGGTCGCCGGGTACCAGCACGGCCGTCAGGTCGCCGCCACCGCCAAGCACTTCCCCGGGCACGGCGACACGGCCGTCGACAGCCACTACGGCTTCCCGGTCATCACCCACACCCGCGAGCAGTGGGACAGGCTGGACGCCCCGCCGTTCCGGGCCGCGATCGCCGCCGGCATCGACTCGATCATGACCGCGCACCTCATGGTCCCGGCCCTCGACGACTCCGGCGACCCGGCGACCCTGTCCCGCCCGATCCTGCACGGCATCCTGCGCGAGGAACTCGGCTACGAGGGGGTGATCGTCACCGACTCCCTCGGCATGGAGGGCGTCCGCACGAAGTACGGCGACGACCGCGTCCCCGTGCTCGCCCTGAAGGCCGGGGTGGACCAGCTCCTCAACCCGCCGAACCTGGACGTCGCCTGGAACGCGGTGCTGGAGGCCGTGCGGGGCGGTGAGCTGACCGAGGCGCGGCTCGACGAGTCGATCCTGCGGGTGCTGCGGCTGAAGGCGAAGCTGGGGCTGTTCCAGAAGCCGTACGTCAGCCAGGCCGGCGTCAGCCGTACGGTCGGCGCCCCCGCCCACCTCGCGGCGGCCGACCGGATCGCCGAGCGGACGACGACCCTGCTGGTCAACCAGGGCGGCCTGCTGCCCCTGTCCCCACGCAAGCTCCTGGTGTGCGGCGCCGATCCGGCCTCCCCGTCCGGCACCACCGGCCCGCCGACCGGGGTCCTCGCGACCGCGTTCACCGAACTCGGCTTCACGGCCACGGCCCTGTCGACGGGCACATCACCCTCCGCCGCCACCGTCGCCAAGGCGGTCGCGGCGGCGCAGGACGCGGACACGGTCGTCGTGGGGACGTACAACCTGAACGCCGCGCAGAAGACGCTGGTCGAGCAGTTGCTGGCGACGGGGAAACCGGTCGTCGCGATCGCGATCCGCAATCCGTACGACGTGGCCCAGCTGCCCGGCGTGGCGGCCTGGGTGGCGGCGTACTCCTGGACCGACGTCGAACTGCGGGCCGCCGCGCGGGTGATCGCGGGTGCGGTGGCGCCGCGCGGGAAGCTGCCGGTGCCGGTGCAGAAGGCCGACGATCCGGCAGAGGTGCTCTATCCGATCGGCCACGGGCTCTCGTATCCGGCGTAGCGGGCGTACGCCACGCACCGGGCGCACGCCCGCCAAAGGGCGCAAAGCACCCCGCACGGCTGGCGTGTTCCCGCCACGGCGGGTCACGCTGGTCGGGGGTGTCCGGGGGGATGCGATGCGCGAGAGATGGTCGTCGGGGGCGGTGTGCGCCCTGCTCGCCGTGCTGCTCGCGGCCCTGCTGACCGCCTGCCAGGGCACGCCGGACAGCGGCACCGAGAGCGACGGGCGGATCAGCAACGAGGTGACACCGACCCGGCCCTCGGGGTACGGCACGGTGTTCCTCGACGTCGACGAGTGCAGTTCCTTCGGCACCACCAGCTTCACCGAGGTGCCCTGCACCAGTGAGCGGGCGGCGGCGCGGGTCGTGGCGCGCTTCGACGGCACCGCCGCCGACGGCCCGCTGTGCCCCGGCACCACCGACTTCGTGCTGCACATCAGCGAACAGGCCTCGTCCTCCGACGAGGACGGCGACGGGGCGGTCCCGCAGGGCTACGCCTGCATGCGCAACCTCTCCGCCCCGCACCCCGGCGACCCGGGCGGCGGGGGCGGACCGCGCACCATCGTCGGCGACTGCGTCTACAGCTCCGGCGACGGACAGGTCCGCGAGACCGCGTGCGACGGAAAGGGCGAGAAGAAGCCGGAGTTCAAGGTCACGAAGGCGGTCGCGAAACGGAGCCGGTGCCCGCTGTCGACGGCGCTGTACGTCCAGCTCGGCGGCGAGGAACCGGTCGGCTGCGCCCGCCCGGTCTGAGCGGCCGGACGCCAACTTTTCCCGATCTCCCCTGGTGCGCACGTGAGTTGCTCCGATAGCTTCCGCTCGCACATCTGTCTCACAGGGGAGCATGTATGCGCAAGGCGCTCAGATGGCTGCTGGCGCTCACGGTGCTGATAGGCACGTTGAGCACGGCAGGGGCGGCCACCGCCGCCGTGCCGGAGACCCCGGCCGCCGGCACCGACATCAAGGAACAGCTGCTGTCCATACCGGGCATGAGCCTGATCGAGGAGAAGCCCTACACCGGCTACCGCTACTTCGTCCTGAACTACACGCAGCCGGTGGACCACCGGCACCCGTCCAAGGGCACGTTCCAGCAGCGGATCACCGTGCTGCACAAGGACGTCTCCCGCCCGACGGTCTTCTACACCGGCGGCTACAACGTCTCCACGAACCCGAGCCGCCGCGAGCCGACCCAGATCGTGGACGGCAACCAGGTCTCCATGGAGTACCGCTTCTTCACGCCGTCCCGGCCCGACCCGGCCGACTGGAGCAAGCTGGACATCTGGCAGGCGGCCAGCGACCAGCACCGCATCTTCAAGGCCCTGAAGCCGATCTACACGAAGAACTGGATCGCCACCGGCGGCTCGAAGGGCGGCATGACCGCCACCTACTACGAGCGCTTCTACCCCAAGGACATGGACGGCGTGGTGGCGTACGTCGCCCCCAACGACGTCGTCAACGACGAGGACTCGGCCTACGACCGCTTCTTCGCCTCCGTCGGCACCAAGGAGTGCCGCGACCGGCTGAACGCGGTGCAGCGGGAGGCGCTGGTGCGCCGGGAGTCCCTGGAGAAGAAGTACTCGGCCTACGCGGAGGCGGAGGGCTTCACCTTCACCACCATCGGCAGCCTCGACAAGGCGTACGAGGCGGTCGTCCTCGACTACGTGTGGGGCTTCTGGCAGTACAGCCTGCTGGCCGACTGCGCTGACGACGAGCTGATCCCGCCGGACGCGAAGACCGCGACCGACGACCAGATCTGGAACTCGATCGACACGATCTCCGGGTTCTCGTTCTACACCGACCAGGGCCTGGAGCCCTACACGCCGTACTACTACCAGGCGGCCACCCAGCTCGGCGCCCCCACGATCCACTTCCCGTACATCGAGAAGAAGTACATCCGCTACGGCTACCAGCCGCCGCGCAACTTCGTCCCGCGCGCCATCCCGACGAAGTTCCAGCCGTACGCGATGCGGGACGTCGACACCTGGATCCGGCACCACGCCCGGCACATGCTCTACGTCTACGGCCAGAACGACCCGTGGGGCGGCGAGCGGTTCCGGGTCGACAAGGGCGCGAAGGACTCCTACGTCTTCACGGCCCCCGGCATGAACCACGGCGCGAACGTCGCCGGTCTGGTCGCCGACCAGAAGGCCTTCGCGACGGCCCGCATCCTCGACTGGGCGGGCCTGCCGGCCGCGACGGTCGCCGAGGCGAAGCCGCTCGCGTCGTACGACAGGAAGCTGGACGTGCGGGACGTGGAGCGCGAGCCCACGCTGCGTCCGTAGCGGCGCCTCCGGCTCCGGTGCGTCCCGCGCGCCGGAGCCGGGTCCCTCAGTACCGCTGCCAGCTGCCGGACTCGTACGTCCCCCGGCCCACCTGGCCCTTGATCCACACCTTGCGGGTGCCGGCGTACGTCTTCACCGGCCCGGCGTGGTGGGTGTACTCGTCCTTGTCGACGACGGCCCTGAAGCCGCGCGCCTGAAGGCTGACCATCATGACGCGCTTGCCGCCGCCGGTGTGCTTCGGGAACGTCATGGCGCAGAGCCAGCCACCGTCCTTGTAGAGGCGGACGTAGCCGGTGGAGAAGGTGAACGTGCGGATCTTCCGGCCCTCGCAGGAGTCCGACGAGGCGGCCTGCGCCTGACCCGGCACCGCGATCGCGAGCAGCCCGGAAGCGGTCAGCGCGGCGAGCACGACCGCGGCACGCCGCCGTATCGCACCAGTCCCTCGGTCCACAGTGGTCCCTCCCGTACCCCGGCGATGAGCGTACTGGTGTACGGACGCACGACGTATGTCGGATGGTTGCACGGCCGTCACGGGATCAGGCCATCACGCGACCACCGGGGCGTCCTCCCCCACGAAGGTCCGCCACAACTCGGCGTACCGCCCGCCCGACGCCAGCAACTCCGCGTGCGTCCCGTCCTCGGCGACCCGTCCGTCGTCCATCACGATCACCCGGTCCGCGCGCGCCGCGGTCGTCAGGCGGTGGGCGACGACCAGGGTCGTGCGCCGACCCGCGAGGCGGTCGGTGGCCTGGTTGACCTGGGCCTCGGTGGCCAGGTCCAGGGCGGCCGTCGCCTCGTCGAGGAGCAGGATGTCGGGGTCGACGAGTTCCGCGCGGGCCAGCGCGATCAGCTGGCGCTGGCCGGCCGAGAGGTTGCGGCCGCGCTCGGCGACCTCGTGGAGGTAGCCGCCGTCGAGGGTGGCGATCATCTCGTGCGCGCCGACCGCGCGGGCCGCCGCCTCCACTTCGGCGTCGGTGGCGTCGGGGCGGCCGTAGGCGATGGCGTCGCGGATCGTGCCCGGGAAGAGGTACGCCTCCTGCGGGACGACACCGAGCCGGTGCCGGTACGAGGTGAGGTCGAGGTCCCGCAGATCCGTGCCGTCGACGGTGACCCGGCCGCCGGTCGGGTCGTAGAACCGCGCCACCAGCTTCACCACGGTCGACTTGCCCGCGCCGGTCTCGCCGACGAACGCGACGGTCTGCCCGGCGGGGATGCGCAGGTCGATGCCGCTGAGCGCCTCGTCGTCGTCCCCGTAGGCGAAGTGGACGTCCTCGAAGGCGATGTCGCCGCGCAGGGAGAGGACTTCCAGCGGCTCGTCGGCCGTCCTCGTCGAGGTCGGCTCCTGGAGCAGTTCCTGGATGCGGCCGAGGGAGACGGTGGCCTGCTGGTAGCCGTCGAAGACCTGGGAGAGCTGCTGCACGGGCGCGAAGAACAGGTCGATGTAGAGGAGATAGGCGACCAGTGCGCCGGTGGTGAGGGTCGCGTCGTCGATCCGTCCGGCGCCCGCGACGAGGACGGCCGCGGCGGCGACCGAGGACAGCAGCTGCACGAACGGGAAGTAGACCGAGATCAGCCACTGCCCCCGGATGCGCGCCTGACGGTAGCTGTCGCTGCGCTCGGTGAACCGCGCCCCGCCGTCCCGCTCGCGCCGGAAGGCCTGCACGATCCTGAGCCCGGCGACGGACTCCTGGAGGTCGGCGTTGACCACCGACACGCGCTCACGGGCGAGTTCGTACGCCTTCACGCTCGCCTTGCGGAAGAAGTACGTGGCGACGATCAGCGGCGGCAGCGTCACGAAGACGACCAGGGCCAGCTGCACGTCGAGGACGAGCAGGGCGACCATGATGCCGAAGAAGGTGACGACGGAGACGAACGCGGTGACCAGGCCGGTCTGGAGGAAGGTGGACAGGGCGTCGACGTCGGTCGTCATCCTGGTCATGATCCGGCCGGTCAACTCACGCTCGTAGTAGTCGAGTCCGAGCCGCTGGAGCTGCGCGAAGATCTTCAGCCGCAGCGCGTACAGCACCCGCTCGCCGGTCCGCCCGGTCATCCGCGTCTCACCGACCTGCGCCGCCCACTGCACGCCGACGGTGAGCAGCCCGAGCAGCGAGGCCGCCCACACCGCGCCGAGGGCCATCTCGCTGACGCCGCTGTCGATGCCGTGCCGGATCAGGATCGGCAGCAGCAGTCCCATGCCGGCGTCGACGGCGACGAGCCCGAGGCTGACGAGGAGCGGGGCGCCGAACCCGCGCAGCAGCCTGCGCAGGCCGTACGACTCCTCCGGCATGACCGCCCGCGCCTCGTCGATGTCCGGGGTGTCGGTCGCCGGCGGCAGCGCCTCCACCTGGGCGAGCAGCTCGGGGGTGGCCGGGGTGCCGGCGAGCGCGAGGTCCTTCCGTTCGCGGTCGCCGGTCCACAGCCGCGGGGTCACGCCGCGCTCGGCGTCGAACTCGGCGTCCAGTTCGTCGCGTACGGAGGTGTCCTCGGCCGGGGCGAGACGCTGGGCGTGGCCGGGCGAGACGCCGCCGAGTTCGTCGGGGTCGGTGAGCAGGCGCCGGTAGAGGGCGGAGCGTTCCTCCAGTTCGGCGTGGGTGCCGATGTCGGCGAGCCGGCCCTCGTCGAGGACGGCGATGCGGTCGGCGAGGTTGAGGGTGGAGCGCCGGTGCGCGATGAGCAGCGTCGTCCGGCCCTCCATGACCTGCTTGAGCGCCTCGTGGATCTCGTGCTCGACGCGGGCGTCCACGGCGGAGGTGGCGTCGTCGAGGACGAGGAGGCGGGGGTCGGTGAGGATCGCGCGGGCGAGCGCGATGCGCTGGCGCTGGCCGCCGGAGAGGGTGAGGCCGTGCTCGCCGACCTTGGTGTCGTAGCCCTCGGGCAGCTCGCCGATGAACCGGTCGGCCTGGGCGGCGCGGGCGGCGGTCTCGATCTGCTCGTCGGTGGCGTCGGGGCGGCCGTACGCGATGTTGTTGCGGACGGTGTCCGAGAAGAGGAAGGAGTCCTCGGGGACGAGCCCGATGGCGGCCCGCAGCGAGTCGAGGGTCAGCTCGCGGACGTCGTGGCCGCCGACGAGGACGGCGCCGTGCGTGACGTCGTAGAAGCGCGGCAGGAGGAGGGAGACGGTGGACTTGCCGGAGCCGGAGGAGCCGACGACGGCGAGGGTCTCACCGGGCCGGATCTCGAAGGAGAGCCCGTCGAGGACGTTGCGCCCGTCCTCGTAGCCGAAGGAGACGTCGTCGAACTCGACAGTGGCCGGAGCGTCGGCGGGCAGCTCCTTGGAGCCGTCCTTCATGCCCGGCTCGGTGTCGATCAGCTCCAGGACCCGCTCGGTGCCTGCGCGGGCCTGCTGGGCGACGGTGAGCACCATGGCGAGCATGCGGACCGGGCCGACGAGCTGGGCGAGGTAGGTCGAGAAGGCGACGAAGGTGCCGAGGGTGATGTGCCCGCGCACGGCCAGCCAGCCGCCGAGGGCCAGCATGGCGACCTGGCCGAGGGCCGGGACGGCCTGGAGCGCGGGGGTGTACTTGGAGTTGAACCGGATGGTCCGCAGCCGCCCCGCGAAGAGCCGCCGCCCGACCTCCCGGAGCTTCCCGGTCTCCTGGTCCTCCTGCCCGAACCCCTTCACCACGCGCACGCCGCCCACGGCGCCGTCGACCACCCCGGCGACGGCGGCGGCCTGGGCCTGCGCGTACCAGGTGGCGGGGTGCAGCTTGCTGCGGGAGCGCTTGGCGATCCACGCGAGGGCGGGCGCGACCGCGAGGGCGACCAGGGTGAGCGGGACGGACAGCCAGGCCATGACGACCAGGGAGATCAGGAACAGGGCGAAGTTGCCGATGGTCATCGGCAGCATGAAGAGCAGGCCCTGGATCAGCTGGAGGTCGCTGGTGGCCCGCCCCACGACCTGGCCGGTGGACAGCTCGTCCTGCCGCCGCCCGTCGAGCCGCGTGATCGTGCCGTACATCTCGGTCCGCAGGTCGTGCTGGACGTCGAGGGCGAGACGGCCGCCGTAGTAGCGGCGGATGTAGGTGAGGACGTACACGAGGACGGCGGAGGCGATGAGCAGCCCGGCCCAGGGGGCCATGTCCCGGCTGTGGTCGCCGATGACGTCGTCGATGATCACCTTCGTGATCAGCGGGACGAGCGCCATGACCGCCATGCCGGCGAGACTGGACCCGAGGGCCAGGACGACGTCCTTCGGATACCGCCAAGCGTATCCGGCCAGCCGCCGTGCCCATCCCCGTTGCGCTGTCACGCGGGTGCCCTCCGTAGGTTCCGTCGTCGGTCTGCGACCTGATCTTCCGGAAGGCACCAACACCGGAGGAACCGGATTTCATCCCTCCGCAACAAAGCCGGGACGGGTCCTGGAGGGGAGGGCTCAGATCCGTACCCGCAGGCGGTAGAACCGGGTCGTCTGGACGGCGTTCTGGTTGTCGTCGCTGACCAGCAGCACCTTCAGCCGGCCCTTCGAGTACCCCGTGACCGCCATTCCCTCGATGTTGTCCAGGAGCGGGTTGGGCTGCGGCTGCTTCGCGGTCGCTCCCAGCGACGGGCAGTTCACGAGGTCGGCGAGGAGGGTCTTCTTGATCAGCCGTACGCCGTCCTGGCCGGTGGTGCCGGTGAGGTCGGTGAGGTGCTCCACCCCGCTGGTGTCCGTGGCGTGGCGCGGGTCGGCCAGGTAGAGGCGGACGGTGTTGCCGACGCCGGAGGTGAAACCGCGCTCCAGGACGAGGAGGCGGCCGTCGGGGAGGGCCTGGACCTCGGGGACGCCGAGGCCGGCGTCGGTGCGGTAGGCGTACTGGGCGGCGAGCCCGAAGTGTCCGCCCTTCGTCCGCCGCCAGGTCTGGAAGCGGACGATGCCGGCCGAGTCGCCGGCGATCGCGTACTCCATGGAGGCCAGCAGGGTGCGGCCGCCGGGCAGGAGGGTCAGGCCTTCGAAGGTCTGGTTGGCGGTGGCGCGTCCGGCGGGGGCGACGAGCAGGGACGGCGGGACGGGGAGGCGGTCGAGGATGTGCCCGTCGGTGCTGTAGCGGCGTACGGACGGCTCGGTCTCGGAGGAGATGAGACGGGTGCCGTCCCGGTCGACGACCAGGCCCTCGCTGTCGAGCGCGGCACCCTTCTCGTCGGCGAGCGGGACGACGGACTCGGGCTGGAGCGTCTTCGCGTCCAGCCGGAAGAGGGAGGAGCGGTCCTCCAGGGCGGCGAGCGAGCCGTCCTCGTCCACGGCGAGCGCGGAGAAGTTGCCGACGAAGGTGCCGTCGAACGTCGTCTTGTCCAGCACGTCGGAGAAGCTGTCGAGGGACACGGACGGCGAACAGGCGCGGCTCTGCGGGGCGTCGGCCCCGGCCGCGGCGGGCCCGGCGGCGCTCAGACAGGTGGCCGCCGCCAGGGCCGCGGTGGTGGTCGCGAGTACGGTTCTCAGGCGCATGGGCGCCACCGTAGGACGGGTGGGTGACGGGCGGGAGTCCGGCAGGTGTGCAGATCCGCTGGACGGCGTGAGCGGGCGTCAGGGCAGCGCGCGCAGGAGGCGGCCGTTGATCGGTTCGAGGGGGGTGCTGCGGTTGGTCAGGGTGGCGTGGACGCGTCCGTCGCGGAGGCGGACGGCGAGGGCGGCGGAGGCGCCGGGGAGGTGGCCCGTGTGGCCCGCGGTGTCCGCGGTCCGGTCCAGCTCCCAGCCCAGGCCCGTGTGACCGGTGCCGGGGAGGGCGGCCTGCGGGGTGAGGGCCTGGCGCGCGAGCTCGCCGGGCAGGAGGGTGGACCAGCTCAGGCCGAAGCGCACCAGGTCGGGCGCCGTCGTCCACAGGCCGCCCGCGGCGGGCATGGTGCTGACCCGGTGCCGTGGGATGAGCGTGCCGTCCTCGAAGGCGGCGTACCCGGTGACCGTGTCCGCGTCGGCCCGGGCGGGCCAGTGGTCCGGGAAGCAGGAGTCGGCCATGCCCAGGGGGCGCAGCACGAGGTCCGTGGCGGCCTGCGGGAAGGGTGATCCGGTGAGGTTCTCGACGAGCAGGCCGAGCGCGAAGTAACCCGCGTCGCTGTCCGCGTACCGGCCGCGCGGCCCGCCGCAGGGGATGACGCGGCCGAACAGGGCCGTCGGGTCCGGCACCCGGTCGGCGAGCCATGCGGGCGGGGTGTCCACGCCGCCGGTGTGGCTGAGCAGTTCCCGGACGGTGACGGCGGGGTCGGCGAGGCGGACGGTGTGCAGGTGCCGGTCGGCGGGGTCGTCCAGGCCGACGCGGCCGTCGGCGACCAGGCGCAGGACCGCGGTGGCCGTCACCAGCGTGGTGACGCACCCGGCGGGGAAGCGGTGCCGGGTCGTCAGCGGTTCGCTCGGATCCTCGAGGGCGGCCCAGCCGCGCGCGAGGGCCCAGGCGGTGTCCCGCGGACCGGCGGACGCCAGCGCCAGTCCCGGCAGGCCGAACTCGGCGAAGACCTCCTCCGCCACCTCCACGGCCACCGGGGGGATGTGCCCCTCGGTACGGGTGCCCGGTGCGGTCAGCCGCGGGTCGTCGATCGCGGCGGCGGGGTGGACGCGGAACCCCACCAGCCGGTGCGGCGGAGTGGGTTCGACGACCACCTGCAGCTGCGCGACCGCCGCCAGGCCGGCGGAGTCGAGCCGGGCCAGGGCGTGGGTGGGGGTGTCCTCGACGAGAGAGAGGGCGCTGGTGCCGGGGCCGTGCAGCCGCGGCGCGAGCTTCATGAGCCTCGGCAGCAGTTCCTCGGGCGGCATCGCTTCGAGGAGCCGCTCGTGGACGTGCTCGCGCAGCTCCTCCTCGGCGGGCGCGTCGGCGTCCGCGAACCGGGCGGCGATCCAGCGCAGTTGCCGGCTCGCGTGCCGCCGCGGTGGGACGGCGCGGTCCTCGACGAGCCGCTTGAGCGCCGCCCAGCTCGGTGCGCCGTGCTCCCGGGCGACGGTCAGCTGCGCCTCGTGCAGGGTGGTGAACTCCCCGGAGCGCAACCGGCGTTTGGCCTCGGTCTTCAGATACCGCAGGTTCGGGCGGTCGGGCAGGGAACGGGAGTGATCGGACACCGGAGTCCTTCCTCACGCCCGCGGGTCCGCGACGTCGGGCAGGAAAGACCGGTGGTCGATCGCCTGGCCGTGCACCGATGGGCTTGCAGCCCTGCCCGCGGACCCGGAGGCGGCCGGAACCACCACGCTCAGGGTAACCCGCGGGCCTCCGCGTGCGGTCAGCTCGCGGCGAGGTCCTTGTGGATGACCTTGGCGACGCCCTGGATGGTCGTGATGCCGTAGTTCATGGTGCTGTTGTCGTGCGTGAGCACCGTGATCATGTAGTCGTGGCCGCCGCCCTTGAAGGTGCCGACGCTGTGGACGCGCCAGCCGTGCGTGGAGCGCTGCAGCCAGCCGTTCTTGACGTGCACGGTGACGTCGGAGGGGGCGCCGTACGGGGTGCCCCAGCGCTGCGAGGAGATGACCTGGCTCATCAACTTGCGGATGTACGTGCGGGAGTTGTCGCTCAGGACGGTGTTCGACGCGGTGATCAGCTTGAGCAGCTTCTGCTCGTCGGTGACCGTGATCTGGGTCAGACCCCAGTAGCCGTCGGCGCCGGGCTTGGTCTGGGTCATGCCGGCCGCGCTCAGGAAGCCCTTGATCTTCGTCAGGCCCAGCTGCTTCCACAGGGTGCTGGTGGCGCTGTTGTCCGACTTGGTGATCATGGCCTTGGCGAGGGTGGTCTCGCGGTCGGTGAGGTAGCGGTTGTGCAGCTTCGCGTCCCACAGCAGCGTGGCGAGGACGGTGACCTTGACGACGCTCGCGGAGTCGTAGGCCGACGACGCGCGCAGCGTGCAGGTCGTCTTGGTGCTGCGGTCGTAGAGGCCGACGGCGATGGTGCCCTTGCGGTTGGCGAGGGCCGAGGTGATGTCCCGCTTCAGCTTGTCGGCGAGGCCCGCCTTGGACGACGTACAGCTGACGGTGGGGGCCGTGGCGGCGGTGGCGGGGGCGGTGGCTGCCACACACGCGACGAGCGCGCCCCCCGCCACCCATCTGGCGCGTCTGGATATGCCGTGAGTCATGCCCTCTTGACTCACGGACGGGAGTGAAAGGTTGCATGCGTGTTCGAAAGTGACGCAGCACACTAGGAAATTCACAGGCAGGGGCCAGCCACGGCACAGCCCGCGCTCACCCCGGCTCCGCACCATGCCCGGGTGACATCTGCCACCGATCCACACCCCCACCCCGAGCCCCCGGCCGTGTCTCCCGACTGGCCGCCGCCCGCCCCACCGGCGGCACCCCCGGACAAGGCACCCCGCTGGTCACTGCCCGCGCTGCTCGCGATCCTGGTCCTCGCGGGCTTCCTGTACGCCTGGAACCTGTCCGGCAGCAGCCTGAACAGCTTCTACAGCGCGGCGGTCTACAGCGGTACGCAGAGCTGGAAGGCGTGGTTCTTCGGCTCGCTCGACGCGGGCAACTTCATCACCGTCGACAAGCCGCCGTTCGCCCTGATGATCATGGGCCTGTCGTGCCGCGTCCTCGGCTTCGGCACCTGGCAGATGATGGCGCCCGAGATCGCCGCCGCGCTCGGCACGATCTGGATCCTGCACAGCTCCGTGAAGCGGGCCTTCGGGCACGCGGCCGCCGCGATCGCCGCGCTGGTCCTCGCGCTCACCCCGATCACGGTCGCGATCAACCGCGACAACAACCCCGACACCGTCCTGGTGCTGCTGATGGTCGGCGGCGCGGCCCTCGCCCTGCGCGCCGTGCGCACCGACCGGCTGCTGCCGCTCATCGGCTCCGCGGTCCTGTTCGGGCTCGCCTTCAACACCAAGATGCTCCAGGGCTACATCGCCCTGCCCGCCGTCTTCGCCGTGTACGTGTACGCCTCGCAGCTCGGCTGGCGGAAGAAGGCCGTCAGCCTGGCCCTGGCCGCCGTCGCGCTGGCCGTCGCCAGCTTCTGGTGGGCCACGGCCGTCTCGCTGGTCCCGGCCGACGAGCGGCCGTACATCGGCGGTTCGACCGACGGCTCCGCCTGGGACCTGATCATGGGCTACAACGGCCTGGGCCGGGTCCTCGGCGGCGAGGGCAACGGCGGGGGCGGAGGAGGCGGCGGGGGTGGCACCTTCGCCGGGACCGCGGGCATCGGGCGGATGTTCAACGACGTCCTCGGCGGCCAGATCTCCTGGCTGATCCCCTTCGCCTTCCTCGCGCTCGTCGCCGGTCTGGTGCTGCGCGGCCGGGCCCCGCGCACCGACCCGACGCGGGCCGCGCTCATGCTGTGGGGCGGCTGGCTGGTGCTGCACTACCTGACCTTCGCGCTGGCCGAGGGCACCATGCACCCGTACTACACGACCGCGCTCGCCCCGGGCATCGCGGCGCTCACCGGTGGCGGCGGTGTGATGCTGTGGCGCGCCTTCCGCGACGGCGACGCCCGCTGGTCGTGGGTGCTGCCCGCGGGTCTCGCGGTCACCGGCGTCTGGGCGATCGTGCTGCTGCGCCGGGCCACCGGCTGGAACACCTGGCTGTGGCCGGTCGTCGGCGTGGTCATGGTGCTCGCGATCGTGGGTCTGTCCGTCTTCCGTACGGCGGGTTCCGGGACCCGGGCCCGGCTGCTGGCCGTGTCCGTGGCCGCGGCGGTCGTGGCGGGCCTCGCCGGCCCGACGGCGTACGCCGCCTCGCCGGCCCTCGACTCCACGACGGGCGGCATGGGAGGCACCAATCCCACGGCGGGCCCGTCGACCGGGAACGGCATGGGCGGCCCCGGTGGCGGCCGGGGCGGCAACGGAGGCGGCCCCGGTGGCATGCGGCAGGGCGCCCTGGAGGGCAGCGGTCAGCCCGGCGGTGGCCAGATGCAGCCCGGTGGCGGCGGCGGTGAGCTTCCGCAGGGCGGTGGCGCACCGGGCGGCGCGAACGGGGAGTCGCCGGGCGGGGACACGGGCGGGGACACGGGCGGCGCTCCCGGCGGCGGCTTCGGTGGCGGCAGTGGCGGTGGCAGCGGTGGCGGCCCCATGGGCGGCGGCAGCGTCGACAGCGAGCTGATCGCGTACCTGGAGAAGCACCAGGACGGCGCCAAGTGGCTGCTCGCGGTCTCCACCTCGCAGAGCGCCGGACAGCTGATCCTGAGCACCCACAAGCCCGTCATCTCCATGTGGGGCTTCACCGGCTCCGACCAGGCGATGACCCTGGCCAAGCTCAAGGAGCTGGTGAAGAAGGGCGAGTTGCACTACATCCAGCTCGGCGGTGGCGGCATGGGCGGCAACAGCGGCCTCAACCAGGAGATCACCAGCTGGGTGCAGAAGAACGGCACGGCGGTGAAGGCGACCGAGGACAGCTCGTCGTCCTCGATCTACCGCCTGGACCCCTCGGACGTCGGCTGAAGATCTGACGCACGGCCTGACGCACGACCGACGTACGGCCTCAACGACCCCCGGCCACCCGGCCGGGGGCCGTTTCGTCACGTCAACTCGCGTAGACAAGGCCCGATTTGCCGTTCTCGGTCACCCAATGGACACGCGGATTCCATTTACAGAGCCGCATGTCCATGTCACTCTCTCGCTTGCCGCCTCCATTCAACCCGCGTAGATGGGACCCTCCTCATGCTGGCGACACGCATACGACGCTGGAAGTCGGTGGCACTGGCAACGGCCGCCGTCATGGCCGGCCTCTGCGCCCCGGCGCTCACCGCGACCCCGGCCGCCGCCACGACCACCGCGTACGACTCGACGTACTACAAGAACGCGATCGGCAAGACGGGCACGAGCCTGAAGTCGTCCCTGCACACGATCATCAGCGCCAACGTCTCGAAGATCTCGTACTCCGCGGTCTGGGACGCGCTCAAGACCACCGACCAGGACCCGAACAACACCAGCAACGTCCTGCTCCTGTACAGCGGCGTCTCGCGCAGCAAGTCCCTCAACGGCGGTGACGTCGGCGACTGGAACCGTGAGCACACCTGGGCCAAGTCCCACGGCGACTTCGGCGAGGTGGTCGGCCCCGGCACCGACCTGCACCACCTGCGCGCCTGTGACGTCACGGTCAACAGCACCCGCGGCAACCTGGACTTCGACAACGGCGGCAGCGCCGTCACCAACGGCGGCGGCTCCACCGTCGACTCCGACTCCTTCGCGCCGCGCGCCGCGGACCGGGGCGACGTGGCCCGCATGATCCTCTACATGGCCGTGCGCTACGAGGGTGACGACGGCTTCGCGAACCTGGAGCCCAACGAGAAGGTCGGCAACGGCTCCAACCCCTACATGGGCAAGCTCTCCGTCCTGAAGGCCTGGAACGAGGCGGACCCGCCGAGCGCCTTCGAGGAGCGCCGCAACCAGGTCATCTACGACACCTACCAGCACAACCGCAACCCGTTCATCGACCACCCGGAGTGGGTCGAGGCGATCTGGTAGGAGCGCCGCCCGGCTACAGGTGCGTGGGTGCGAACATCCGCAGCACCGCCGGGAGGACGACCACCGAGGGACCCGGTGTGCCGAGTGCCTTCGACAGGTCGTCCGACAGCGTCTCAGGGGTCGTACGCACCCCTGGGACGCCGAAGGACTCGGCCAGTGCCACGTAGTCGGGGCGGGACAGCTCCGTCGCCGTGGCCTGGCCGAAGGCGTCGGTCATGTACTCGCGCAGGATGCCGTAGCCGCCGTCGTCGACGATCAGCCAGGTGACGTTCAGGTCGTACTGGCGGGCCGTCGCCAGTTCGGCGATGGAGTACAGGGCGCCGCCGTCTCCCGAGACGGCCAGGACCGGGTGCGAGGGGTCGGCCACAGCCGCTCCCAGCGCCGCCGGGAAGCCGTAGCCCAGGCCGCCGGCGCCCTGGGCCGAGTGCAGGAGGTTGGGGCCCTTCGCGTCGAACGCCGACCAGGCCCAGTACGCGAGGATCGTCATGTCCCAGAAGGACGGGGAGGTGGCGGGCAGGGCCCGGCGGACGGACGCCAACAGCTCCTGTTCCAGGTTGAGTTCCTGCGCGTCGATGCGCTCCGCGACGCGCGCCAGCACCTCCCGGACCCGCTCCGGCGCCTGCGCGTCCTCCCTCGGCGACACCGTCTCCAGCAGCGCCTGCAACGCGAGGCGCGCGTCCGCGTGGATGCCCAGCGCCGGGTGGTTGGACTCCAGTTTGCCGAGGTCCGCCTCGATCTGGATCACCCGGCCGCGCGGCTTGAACGTGTGGTAGTTCGAGGAGAGTTCACCCAGCCCCGAGCCCACCACCAGGAGGACATCCGCGTCCTCCAGGAAGTCCGTGGTGTGGCGGTCCTCGATCCAGGACTGCAAGGACAGGGGGTGCTTCCAGGGGAACGCCCCCTTGCCGCCGGGGGTCGTGACGACGGGCGCCTGCAACACCTCGGCCAGCTGCCGCAGTTTCCCGGACGCGTCCGCTCGCACGACTCCCCCGCCCGCGATGATCGCCGGGCGCTCGGCGCGGGACAGCAGGTCCGCCGCCACCGCCGTCAGTTCGACGCGCGGCGGCAGTTCCTCGGGGAACGCGTCGCCGCCCGTCACCACGGGGATCGACGTCTCGGCCAGCAGCACGTCCTGCGGGATCTCCACCCACACCGGGCCGTGCGGGGCCGTCAGGGCCGACTTCCAGGCCGCCTCGATCGCGGACGGGATCTGGGACTGGGTGCGCACGGTGTGGACCGACTTCACCACGCCCCGGAAGGAGGCGGACTGGTCCGGGAGTTCGTGGAGGTAGCCGTGGCGGCCGCCGCCCAGCCCCGCGGAAGGGATCT
This sequence comes from Streptomyces sp. NPDC057280, assembly GCF_042668605.1. Lineage (NCBI taxonomy): Bacteria > Bacillati > Actinomycetota > Actinomycetes > Kitasatosporales > Streptomycetaceae > Streptomyces > Streptomyces sp. NPDC057280. Next base: position 280,486 of record NZ_JBHUYR010000002.1, on the reverse strand, counting down.
GGCTGCTGATCGCGAGGACCGGGGCCGAGGCCGCCGCCGCCTCCTGGAGCGCCGCGAGCGACGTCAGCGCGCCGGGGCCCGTCGACAGCAGCAGCGGGGCCGCCTCGCCGGTGATCCGGCCGTACGCGTCCGCCGCGAACCCCGCGTTGTTCTCCACCCGCAGGCCCACGTAGCGCAGATCGCTGCGCCGCAGCGCGTCGAACATGCCGAGCGCGTGCTGGCCCGGCAGGCCGAAGACCGTCGTCGTGCCGAGCGCGGCCAGCGTCTCCACGACCAGGTCCCCGCCGTTCCGGCCGGCGGGCGGGTTCAGGGCGGCGGCGGTCTGGGCCTCCGTGGGGCGGAGCACCAGGTCGTGGTCGTGGGTCACTTCGCTGCCTTCTCCTGGGCGATCTGACGGGACATGATCGTGGTGAGTTCGTACGCCGTGTGGGACGCGGCCACCGACGTGATCTCCGCGTGATCGTACGCGGGGGCCACCTCGACGACGTCGGCCGAGACCAGGTTGCAGGAGGCCAGGCCGCGCAGGATCTCCAGGAGCTCCCTGGACGTCATGCCGCCCGCCTCGGGCGTGCCGGTGCCGGGGGCGTGGGCCGGGTCCAGGCAGTCGATGTCGATGGAGATGTAGAGGGGGCGGTCGCCGATGCGCTGGCGCAGCTGGTCGGCGACCTCGTCGGCGCCACGGCGGTAGACGTCCGCCGACGTGACGATGCCGAAGCCCAGCTTCTCGTCGTCGGTGAGGTCCTGCTTGCCGTACAGGGGGCCGCGCGTACCCACGTGGGACAACGCCGACGTGTCGAGGATGCCCTCCTCCACCGCCCGCCGGAACGGCGTGCCGTGCGTGTACTCGGCGCCGAAGTAGGTGTCCCAGGTGTCGAGGTGGGCGTCGAAGTGGAGCAGGGCGACCGGGCCGTGCTTCTTGGCGACCGAGCGGAGGAGGGGGAGGGCGATGGTGTGGTCGCCGCCGAGGGTCATCAGCCGGGCGCCCGTCCCCAACAACTCGTCCGCCGCCGCCTCGATCGTCTCGACGGCCTCGTTGATGTTGAACGGGTTCACGGCGATGTCCCCGCCGTCCGCGACCTGCGCGAGGGCGAACGGGGACGCGTCCTGCGCCGGGTTGTAGGGGCGCAGCAGCCGGGACGCCTCGCGGATCGCGTTGCCGCCGAAGCGGGCGCCCGGCCGGTACGAGACGCCCGAGTCGAACGGCACGCCCACGACGGCGACGTCGGCGCGGCCGACCTCGTCGAGTCGGGGCAGCCGGGCGAAGGTCGCGGGGCCGGCGTACCGCGGGATGCGGGAGGAGTCGACGGGGCCGCGGGGCGTCTCGTTGCTGCTCATGGGGTATTGCCTTCTTCCCTACGCTTCATCGCGTATGTGCGGAATATACGGAATGCGTTCTCGACTCTACTGGGGAGCCGGGACCGGTTCGGACACAGGTTCGGGGGCGCCCCGGCCGGCCAGCCGCTCGCGCCAGGCGGTGAGGACGGCTTCGTCGGTGGCGGGGGTCGCCAGGGACACCGCCACGTAGGCGGCGAGGGAGAGCAGCAGGCCGTAGTAGACGGGCTCGTTGGCGAGGATGCCGTAGCCCGCCATCAGGCCGATGACCGCGAGGCCGCCGACGATCACGGAGGCGAGCGCGCCGTGGACGGTGCCGCGCTTCCACAGCAGGCCGCCGAGGATCGGGACGAGGAGACCGCCGACGAGCAGGTTGTACGCCACCGTCAGCGCCTCGACGACGTTGTTGAGCGCGATGGCCGTGCCGATGACACCGACGCCCATGATGAGGATGAAGGCGCGGTTGCCCGCCACCTCGTCGCGCTCGCCGCCGGTGACCTTGCCCCGCAGGCGCGACCAGATGTCGTTGTTGGCCACGGTCGCGCAGGCGATCAGCGCGCCGGAGGACGTCGACATCACGGCGGCGAGCGCGGCGGCCAGCACCAAGCCTCTGACGCCGACCGGGAGTTCGTCCTTGACGATGGTGGCGAAGGCGTCGTCGGCGCTGCCGAGCTGGGGGTAGAGGACCTTGGCCGCCGTGCCGATGACGGCGCCGGCGAGGGCGTACGCGAGACAGTAGGTGCCCGCGACCGTGCCGCCCCACTTGGCCGTCCGGTCGCTGCGGGCGGTGAAGACGCGCTGCCAGATGTCCTGGCCGATGAGCATGCCGAACGTATAGATCAGGACGTACGTGAAGATCGTCTCGCCGCCGATGCCCAGCGGGTCGAAGTACGAGGTGGGCAGCTGGTCCTTCATCTCGCTGAAGCCGCCCGCCTTGACGACGGCGATCGGGAGCAGCAGGAGCAGCACGCCGACCGTCTTCACCACGAACTGGACCATGTCGGTGAGGGTGATCGACCACATGCCGCCGAGCGTCGAGTACGCGACGACGATCGAGCCGCCGAGGACGATCGCGACGGTCCGGTTCATGTCGAAGAGGACGTCGAAGATCGTGGCGTAGGCGATGGTCGAGGTGACCGCGAGCATGAGGGTGTACGCCCACATCACCACGCCGGAGATGACTCCGGCCCGGCCGCCGTAGCGGAGGTCCAGCATCTCGGAGACGGTGTAGACCTTCAGGCGCGCGATGCGGGCCGAGAAGAAGACGGAGAGGGCCAGCAGGCCGAGGCCGATGGTGAACACCATCCAGGCGCCGGAGAGGCCGTACTGGTAGCCGAGGCCGACGCCGCCGATGGTGGAGGCACCGCCGAGGACGATCGCGGCCATGGTGCCGGAGTACATCGCGGGTCCGAGCCGGCGTCCGGCGACGAGGAACTCGCTCTTGGACTTGGCGCGGCGCATGCCCCACCAGCCCATGGCCAGCATGCCGAGCAGATAGACGACGATGACTGTGTAGTCGATGGCCATGGTGGGGCCTCCTTCGCGAGCATCCCGGTGGCGTGTCGTGCAGAGGGGGGTGGGGACGACGGCAGGGGCTCGCGGGGACATCCGCCCGTACCCGCGGCTGCCGGTCGGGACTGACATTAGGTGGCCGGAAAGCGGCTGCGAAGTGTACGTTTCATCCATTGAGGCCGTTCGGAGTGAAGGAAACGCACACCATGCCGGACCCGGCCGTCCCACCCACCCCACCGGTCCCGCTGGCCGCACTGCTGGCCCGCGAGGACCTCGCGCTGCGGCAGATCGCGGGCCCCGAGGACCCCGGCACCGTCATCCACTGGGCGCACACCTCGGAGATGGCCGACCCGTACCCGTATCTGCTGGGCGGCGAGCTGCTGCTGACGGCGGGCGTGCACGTGCCGGAGGCGGCGGGGTCGGATGGGGGTCCCCCCGGTCGAGCGAAGTCGAGACTGGGGGAGTACTTCGACGACTACGTCGCGCGGATCGTGGCGGCGGGCGGCGCGGCGCTGGGCTTCGGCGTGGCGCCGGTGCACGACACGGTCCCGCGCGCGCTGGTGGCGGCCTGTGAGGCATACGAACTCCCCCTGATCGAGGTCCCGCCGCAGACCACCTTCTCGGGTGTGGCCCGCGCGGTCTGGCAGCTGATGGCCCAGGCCCGCCTCGCCGAACTCCGCCGCGTGACGGAGGCCCAGCAGAGCCTCGCCGCGGCCGCGTCCCGCCCGGACCCGGTGCCGTCGGTCCTGCGGCAGCTGGCCCAGCGGGTGGGGGGCCGGGCGGTGCTGTTCGGACCGGAGGGGACGGAGATCGCGGCGGCGGGGCGTGCCGTCCGGGACACCACCGGGGACCCGCTCGCCGAGCTCGCCGACCTCGCCCGGGTCGTCCGTCCCTCCGGCCCCGGCACCCCCACCTCCGCCACCCACACCGCCGCCGGCGTTCATCTCGCCGCCTACGCCCTCGGTGCCGGGCAGGGCTTCGTGCTCGGGGTGGCCGCTCCGGCCCGTGACCCCGGTGACCACACCATCGCCTCCGTCGCCGCCGTCCTGCTCTCGCTGCTCACCGGCGAACACCAGAGCGGCTCGGGGGCGGCCCGCTCCTCGGCGCTGGTACGGCTGCTGCTGGGCGGGCGGCCGGAGGAGGTGGCGGGGCTGCTGGGGACGGGGCGGTGGGTGGTGGTGCACGCGATCCCGGACGCACAGGCGGGAACCGCGGCCGACGCGCCCCCGGCCGCACGAGCAGGATCCAGGGCCACCACCCCGACCGCACGGGCAGGAGCCGCGGCCGACACCGCCCCGGACACACGGGCGCGAGGCACGGCCGACGCCGCCTCGGCCGCACGCGCAGAAACCAGGGCCACCACCCCGACCGCACGGGCAGGAGCCGCGGCCGACACCGCCCCGGACACACGGGCGCGAGCCACGGCCACCGGCACAGCAGCCCACGCCCCCTCCTCCGCCACCCCGGCCCACGCCCCCTCCTCCGCCCCCGACGCCGTAGCGGCCTCCGCGCTCGGCGCTGCCCTGGGTTCGCCCCTCGTCGACCTCGCCGCGGACGTCGTACGTGTCCTGCTGCCCGCCGAGCGGGAGCCGGCGGCCCCGTACCCCGGCTGGACCCTCGGTGTCAGCGCCGCCGTGGAGCCCTGCGACTGGCCGCTCGCCGACACCCAGGCCGCCCGTGCCCTCGCCCGGGCCCGCGCCACCCGTAGCGCCCTCGTCCGGCACGGCGGGCGGCCCGGGCTCGCCGCTCTCGTGCCGGCCGACGAGGCCGAGGCCCATGCGCGTACGCTCCTCGCGCCGCTCGCGGACTCCCCCGCCCTCGTGGACACCCTGCGCACCTGGCTGTCCCTGCACGGCAGTTGGGACCGGACGGCGGTGGCGCTCGCCGTGCACCGCAACACCGTGCGGCAGCGGGTCGCCAAGTGCGCGGCGCTGCTCGACGCCGACCTCGACGACCCCGACGTACGCATGGAGTTGTGGTTCGCCCTGCGTGAGTGACCCGTGTCCCAGCGGCCGGGACACCCCGCACGCGTACGGTCGCCTGCCTCACAATGGACCCCATGCCGATACCCGGGACTCCCAGCCGCGCCGAGCTCGTCGACCACCTCGTACGGACCCGCATCGCGGGCGACGTCGCGACGCCCCGAGAGAACAACCTCTCGCACTACCGCCAGCTCGCGAACGGCAACCGCCACTACTGGCTCGGCCTGGAGCTCGGTGACCGCTGGAGCGACGAGCAGGACGTGCTCGCGGTGATGGCGGAGCGGGTCGGTGTGAACGACGACCCGGAGTACCGGTACGGCCAGGACACCATCGACCCCGAGCTGACGGTCGACGGCCTCGAGCGCATGGCGGCGCGGCTGCGGAAGGCCGCCGAAGGGCAGCAGCGGGTGCTGTTCGCGACCGGTCACCCGGGCGGGCTCCTGGAGGTCCACCACTCCACGGCCGCCGCGCTGCGGGCCGCCGGCTGCGAGATCGTCGTCATCCCGGAGGGACTCCAGACGGAGGAGGGGTACGTCATGCAGTTCGCGGACGTGGCGATGCTGGAGCACGGCGCCACGCTGTGGCACACCCACTCCGGCGAGCCGATGAAGGCCATCCTGACCGGCCTGGAGCGCGAGGGGCGTCCGCTGCCCGACCTCGTCGTCGCCGACCACGGCTGGGCGGGCTACGCGGGCCAGCACGGCGTGGACTCCGTCGGGTACGCCGACTGCAACGACCCGGCCCTCTTCCTCGGCGAGGCCGAAGGCACCGTCCAGGTGACCGTTCCCCTCGACGACCACGTCGTCAGCCCGCGCCACTACGACCCGATGACGGCGTATCTGCTGGCGGAGGCGGGGCTCAGATAAGCCCTGCGCGGCTCACGGCCAGGGGTTCAGCCCCTCCGTCCGCTGCTGCGCGTGCCCCGGCGTCGGGTCCAGGTACACCCTGGTCACGCCGGGGAACGCGGCCCGCAGCCGCAGCTCGGCCTGTTCGCAGGCCCACTCGATCTGCGCCGCCGTCGACACGTCCCGGAAGTCGACCTTGGCGGCGACCAGCGCCTCCCGCGGCCCCTGGACCAGGGTCGTCAGCTCCAGTACGGCCTCGATGTGCTCCACCGCCAGCAGCTCGGCCCGGATCCGCTGCCGCATGGGCTTCGGCAGCGGGCGGCCGATCAGCAGCTCGGCGTTGGACCGCCCCAGCACCCAGGCCACGCCCAGCAGCAACAGCCCGATGAGCAGCGAGGCGACCCCGTCCCACACGCCCGAACCGGTGAGCTGGCCGCCGAGCAGCCCGCCCGCGGCGAGCACGAGGCCGATCAGCGCGGCCGAGTCCTCCAGGACGACGGCCTTCACGGCGGTGTCGGGGGTGTGCCGGAGGTAGAGCCTGAACGGCGCCTGGAAGCGGGCCGCCTCCCGGCGCGCCTGCTTCAGTCCCGTCCGCAGCGAGTAGCCCTCCAGGAGGAAGGCGACGCCGAGGACGACGTACGAGATCAGCGGGTCGCCGAGTTCCTCGCCCTCGACGAGGGTGTGGATGCCGTCGTAGAGGGAGAACACCGCGCCGCCGACGAAGGTGGCGACGGCGGCGAGCAGGGCCCAGATGTACCGCTCGGGGCCGTAGCCGAGCGGATGGTCCTCGTCGGCGGGCTTCTCGCTGCGCTTCAGGGCGGTGAGCAGCAGCACCTCGGTGACGGTGTCGGCGACCGAGTGCGCGGCCTCGGAGAGCATCGCGCTGGAGCCGCTGATGACACCGGCGACCGCCTTGGCGAGGGCGATGCCGAGGTTGGCGACGGCGGCCACGATCACCGTGAAGGTACTCTCGCCGCCGCCCTGTTCCGCTGCTTCCGCTTCCGTCATGCCCCTCAGTGTTGCCGAGGAGCCCGGACCACGCCTTCCTGGATGACCGAGATGGCGAGCTGCCCGTCCTGCGTGTAGATGCGCGCCTGGCCGAGCCCGCGGCCGCCGTGCGCGGACGGCGACTCCTGGTCGTACAGGAGCCATTCGTCGGCGCGGAAGGGCCGGTGGAACCACATCGCGTGGTCGAGGGAGGCGCCGACGACGTCCCCGGTCGCCCAGCCGCCGCGGCCGTGCGCGAGCAGGATGGAGTCGAGGAGGGTCATGTCGGAGACGTAGGTGGCGAGGACTACGTGCAGGAGCGGGTCGTCGGCGAGCTTGCCGTTGGTGCGGAACCAGACCTGCGAGTGCGGCTCGCGCGGCTCGCCGAACTTCCCGTACGGCGGCTCGTCGACGTACCGCAGGTCGATCGCCTCGCGGGCCTCCAGGAACTTCTCGATGACGTCCGGCGCGATGTGGTCGTAGCCGCGCAGCCGCTCCTGCGAGGTGGGGAGCGTGGCGGGGTCGGGGGCGGGCGGCATCGGGGCCTGGTGGTCGAAGCCTTCCTCGTGCTTCTGGAAGGACGCCGACAGGGCGAAGATCGGCTGGCCGTGCTGGACGGCGACGACCCGGCGGGCGGTGAAGGAGCGGCCGTCGTTCATCCGCTCGACCGTGTAGACGATCGGCGCGCCCGGGTCCCCCGCCCGCAGGAAGTACGCGTGCAGGGAGTGGGCGAGACGGTCCTCGGGGACCGTGCGCCCGGCGGCGACGAGCGCCTGGGCCGCGACCTGACCGCCGAAGACGCGCGGGACGATGGCGGGCCGGGACTGGCCGCGGAAGATGTTCTCCTCGATCTGCTCGAGGTCGAGCAGATCGAGGAGACCCTGTAGTGCCTGACTCATGCAGTCATTTCTACTGGTCAGCGATTGCGGGGACCTTACAGACCCATGTCCTTCGCGATGATCGTCTTCATGATCTCGCTGGTGCCGCCGTAGATGCGGTTGACGCGGTTGTCCGCGTACAGGCGGGCGATCGGGTACTCGTTCATGAAGCCGTAGCCGCCGTGCAGCTGGAGGCAGCGGTCGATGACGCGGTGCGCGACCTCGGTGCAGAACAGCTTCGCGGAGGCGGCCTCGGCCGGGGTCAGCTCGCCGGCGTCGAGGGCCTCGAGCGCGCGGTCGGCGACCGCCTCGGCGGCGTCCACCTCGGCCTTGCAGGCGGCCAGCTCGAACTTGGTGTTCTGGAAGGAGGCGACGGGCTTGCCGAAGACCGTGCGGTCCGTGACGTACTGCTGGGCGAACCGGACGGCGGCCTTGGCCTGGGCGTAGGCGCCGAAGGCGATGCCCCAGCGCTCGGACGCCAGGTTGTGGCCGAGGTAGTAGAAGCCCTTGTTCTCCTCGCCGAGCAGGTCCTCGACCGGCACCTTCACGTCGACGAACGCGAGTTCGGCGGTGTCGGAGGTGCGCAGGCCGAGCTTGTCCAGCTTGCGGCCGATGGAGTAGCCCTCGGACTTGGTGTCCACGGCGAAGAGGGAGATGCCGTGGCGGCGGTCCTCGGCGGTGGGCGCGGCGGTGCGGGCGCAGACGATCACACGGTCGGCGTGGACGCCACCGGTGATGAAGGTCTTCGAGCCGTTGAGGACGTAGTGCGTGCCGTCCTCGCTCAGCTTGGCGGTGGTCTTCATGCCCGCGAGGTCGGAACCGGTGCCCGGCTCGGTCATCGCCAGCGCCCACATCTCCTCGGCGGAGACGAACTTGGGCAGGAAGCGCTTCTTCTGCTCGTCGGTGGCGAGCATCTTGATGTACGGCAGGGCGAGCAGGACGTGCACCCCGGAGCCGCCGAAGTGGACGCCCGCGCGGGCGGTCTCCTCGTACATCACGGCCTCGAACTTGTACGAGTCGATGCCGGCGCCGCCGAACTCCTCCGGCACGTTGATGCCGAACAGGCCCAGCTCGGCGAGCTTGTAGTAGAAGTCGCGCGGCGCCTGACCGGCCGCGAACCACTCGTCGTAGACGGGGACGACCTCGGCCTCGATGAAGGCCCGGAGGGTCTCCCGGAACGCCTCGTGATCCTCGTTGAACACCGTACGGCGCACGTCCGCCACCTCCACCTGGCTCAGGGTCGCTTGTCTAAGCGCTTGCTCAGATGACAAAGGTACCGGCCGGTAGGGAGGACCGTCCAGGGCGTACGGGGGAACCCCTCCGTAACGCTCGTCACTCCCCCGCCGCCCCGAACGCCCCCCGGGCCATGCGGTGCAGCAACTCCGCCGTGACCGCGCGGCCCGGCAGGGAGCCGGGGCGGCCCAGGTGCGGGGTCGAGTTCAGGAGGCCGAAGACCGAGTGCACGGCGGACCGGGCGGCGGGTTCCGTCAGCCCCGGGTACAGCTCGCGGACGACCCCCACCCACAGCTCGACGTACTGCCGCTGGAGCTGCCGCACCAGCTTGCGGTCGCTGTCGCGGAGGCGGTCCAGCTCTCGGTCGTGCAAGGTGATCAGGGGCCGGTCGTCCAGGGCGAAGTCGATGTGGCCCTCGATGAGGGAGTCGAGGACGTCCGCCGCCGAGGAGCCGTCCGCTTCGGCCAGCCGCCGCTTCGCGCCCCGCAGCAGCTGCTCGCTGATCCCCACCAGCAGCTCCGCGAGCATCGCGTCCTTGCCCGCGAAGTGCCGGTAGAGGCCGGGGCCGCTGATGCCGACGGCGGCGCCTATCTCGTCCACGCCGACGCCGTGGAAGCCGCGCTCGGCGAAGAGTCGAGCGGCCTCCTTGAGGATCTGCTCACGGCGGGTGGGGGCGTCGGTTCTGGTGGCCATGCGAGCAATTCTAGACAGGGAGGTTAGCGGTCGTTAACCTGAAGGAAATGGTTAACGCTCATTAACAGTCGACCACTGGGTGAGGGGACCGCAGGATGCACGAGGCACCGGAGCTTCACAGCGCGGCAGACCCCGCGTCGGAGGCCTGGCGGGCCAACGAGGAAGCGCACCTCGCACTCGTCGGGGAGCTGCGCGGCAAGCTGGCCGCCGCCCGGCTGGGCGGGGGCGAGAAGGCGCGCGCCCGGCACACCGCGCGCGGCAAGCTGCTGCCGCGCGACCGGGTGGACACGCTGCTCGACCCGGGTTCGCCGTTCCTGGAGCTGGCCCCCCTCGCCGCCGACGGGCTCTACGACGGCCAGGCCCCGGCCGCCGGTGTGATCGCCGGGATCGGCCGGGTCAGCGGGCGCGAGTGCGTGATCGTCGCCAATGACGCGACCGTCAAGGGCGGCACGTACTACCCGATGACGGTGAAGAAGCACCTGCGCGCCCAGGAAGTCGCCCTGGAGAACCGCCTCCCCTGTCTCTACCTCGTGGACTCCGGCGGGGCCTTCCTGCCCATGCAGGACGAGGTCTTCCCGGACCGCGAGCACTTCGGGCGGATCTTCTACAACCAGGCCCGGATGTCCGGCGCCGGCATCCCGCAGATCGCCGCCGTCCTCGGCTCCTGCACGGCCGGTGGCGCCTATGTCCCCGCGATGAGCGACGAGGCCGTGATCGTCCGCAACCAGGGCACGATCTTCCTGGGCGGCCCGCCCCTGGTGAAGGCGGCGACCGGCGAGGTCGTCACCGCCGAGGAGCTGGGCGGCGGCGAGGTCCACTCCCGCGTCTCCGGTGTCACCGACCACCTCGCCGAGGACGACGCCCACGCCCTGAGGATCGTGCGCGACATCGTCGCCACGCTCCCCGCGCGCGGGTCGCTCCCGTGGTCCGTCGAGCCGGCCGTCGAGCCGAAGGTCGACCCGTACGGCCTCTACGGCGCCGTCCCGGTCGACTCCCGCACCCCCTACGACGTCCGCGAGGTCATCGCGCGCGTGGTCGACGGCTCCCGCTTCGCGGAGTTCAAGTCCGGGTTCGGGCAGACCCTGGTCACCGGCTTCGCCCGCATCCACGGCCACCCGGTCGGCATCGTCGCCAACAACGGCATCCTGTTCTCCGAGTCCGCCCAGAAGGGCGCCCACTTCATCGAGCTGTGCGACCAGCGCGGCATCCCGCTGGTGTTCCTGCAGAACATCTCCGGGTTCATGGTGGGGCGTTCGTACGAGGCCGGCGGCATCGCCAAGCACGGCGCCAAGATGGTCACCGCCGTCGCCTGCACGCGCGTGCCGAAGCTGACGGTCGTGGTCGGCGGCTCGTACGGCGCGGGCAACTACTCCATGTGCGGCCGGGCCTACTCCCCCCGCTTCCTGTGGATGTGGCCCAACGCCAAGATCTCCGTCATGGGTGGCGAGCAGGCCGCCTCGGTCCTCGCGACCGTCAAGCGGGACCAGCTGGAGGCCCGGGGCGAGGACTGGCCCGCGGAGGCCGAGGAGGCCTTCAAGGACCCGATCCGGGCGCAGTACGACCGCCAGGGGAACGCCTACTACGCGACGGCCCGCCTGTGGGACGACGGGGTCATCGACCCCCTGGAGACCCGCCAGGTGCTGGGCCTGGCCCTGACCGCCTGTGCGAACGCCCCGCTGGGTGACCCCCAGTTCGGCGTCTTCCGGATGTGATGAGGGGTTTTACGAGGATGTTCGACACGGTACTTGTGGCCAACCGGGGCGAGATCGCCGTCCGCGTCATCCGGACCCTGCGCTCCCTGGGCGTGCGCTCGGTGGCCGTCTTCTCCGACGCCGACGCGGACGCCCGGCACGTCCGGGAGGCCGACACGGCGGTACGACTGGGCCCGGCACCGGCCGCCGAGAGCTATCTGTCGGTGGAGCGGCTGCTGGCGGCCGCCGCGTCGGCCGGCGCCCAGGCCGTCCACCCCGGCTACGGCTTCCTCGCCGAGAACGCCGGGTTCGCGCGCGCGTGCGCCGACGCCGGGCTGGTCTTCATTGGGCCGCCCGCGGACGCCATCGCCCTGATGGGCGACAAGATCCGCGCCAAGGAGACGGTGGCCGCGGCGGGGGTGCCGGTGGTGCCGGGCGGCCGGGACCCGGAACTGGCCGACGCCGCCCGCGCCTTGGGCGCACCGGTGCTGCTGAAGCCGAGCGCCGGCGGCGGCGGCAAGGGCATGCGCCTGGTCCGGGATCTGGACCTGCTGGACGACGAGATCGCCGCCGCCCGCCGCGAGGCCCGCGCCTCCTTCGGCGACGACACGCTCCTGGTGGAGCGGTGGATCGACCGCCCCCGGCACATCGAGATCCAGGTGCTGGCGGACGGTCACGGCAACGTCGTCCACCTGGGCGAGCGCGAGTGCTCCCTCCAGCGCCGCCACCAGAAGATCATCGAGGAGGCCCCGTCGGTCCTCCTGGACGAGGCCACGCGCGCGGCGATGGGCGAGGCGGCGGTCCAGGCGGCCCGCTCCTGCGGCTACCGGGGCGCGGGCACGGTCGAGTTCATCGTCCCGGGCGGCGACCCGTCCTCGTACTACTTCATGGAGATGAACACCCGCCTCCAGGTGGAGCACCCGGTCACCGAGCTCATCACCGGCCTGGACCTGGTGGAGTGGCAGCTGCGGGTCGCGGCGGGCGAGCGGCTCGCCTTCGGCCAGGACGACGTACGGCTGACGGGACACGCTGTCGAGGCGCGCCTGTGCGCCGAGGACCCGGCCCGCGGCTTCCTCCCCTCCGGCGGCACGGTGCTGCGGCTGCACGAGCCGCAGGGCGACGGCGTCCGCACCGACTCCGGCCTCCTGGAGGGCTCCGAGGTCGGCAGCCTGTACGACCCGATGCTGTCCAAGGTGATCGCGTACGGCCCCGACCGCGCGACGGCCCTGCGCAAGCTCCGCGCCGCTCTCGCGGACACGGTCACGCTGGGCGTGCAGACCAACGCGGGCTTCCTGCGCCGCCTCCTGGCCCATCCCGCCGTGGTGGCGGGCGAGCTGGACACGGGCCTGGTGGAGCGCGAGGTGGACGGCCTGGTCGCCACCGACGTACCGGAGGAGGTCTACGAGGCCGCTGCCGCCGTCCGCCTGGAGGCCCTGAAGCCGCGTGCCGCGGACGGCGGCTGGACCGACCCCTTCTCCGTGCCGAGCGGCTGGCGGCTGGGCGGCACGCCGAAGCCGGTCGCCTTCCACCTCCGGGTGCAGGACCCGGTGGAGTACGTCCCGCGCGGCGCGGCGACCGTCACGGACGACCGGGTGAGCGTCCTGCTGGACGGCGTCCGGCACACCTTCCACCGCGCGGCCGACTGGCTGGGCCGCGACGGCGACGCGTGGCACGTCCGGGACCACGACCCGGTGGCGGCGTCCCTGTCCGGCGCGGCCCACGCGGGCGCCGACTCGCTCACCGCGCCGATGCCGGGGACGGTGACGGTAGTGAAGGTCGCCGTGGGGGACGAAGTGGCGGCCGGGCAGAGCCTGTTGGTGGTGGAGGCGATGAAGATGGAGCACGTCGTCTCCGCCCCGCACGCGGGCACGGTCGCCGAACTGGACGTCAAGCCGGGCACGACGGTCGCGATGGACCAGGTGCTGGCCGTCATCACCCCCGTGGAGGACGCGACATGACACTCCCCATGGTCGTACCGCAGGAAGGCCTGCCGTCGCGGGTCCGCATCCATGAGGTCGGCGCGCGCGACGGCCTGCAGAACGAGAAGGCGACCGTCCCGACCGACGTCAAGGCGGAGTTCATCCACCGCCTGGCCGACGCGGGCCTGACGACGATCGAGGCGACGAGCTTCGTCCACCCCAAGTGGGTGCCCCAACTGGCGGACGCGGAGCAGCTGTTCCCGCGGCTGGCCGACGTGAAGGCGGACCTCCCGGTCCTGGTGCCGAACGAACGCGGCCTGGAGCGCGCCCTGGCGCTGGGAGCGACCCGGGTGGCGGTCTTCGCCAGCGCCAGCGAGTCGTTCGCGAAGGCCAACCTCAACCGCACGCTGGACGAGGCGCTGGCCATGTTCGAGCCGACGGTGGCCCGCGCGAAGGACGCGGGCGTGCACGTCCGCGGCTACCTCTCCATGTGCTTCGGCGACCCGTGGGAGGGCCCGGTCCCGGTGCCGCAGGTCGTGCAGGTCTGCCAGGCGCTGCTCGACATGGGCTGCGACGAACTGAGCCTGGGCGACACGATCGGCGTGGCGACGGCGGGCCACGTACGGGCGCTGCTGACCGCCCTGAACGAGGCCGGGGTCCCCACGGAAAAGCTGGGCGTGCACTTCCACGACACGTACGGCCAGGCCCTCGCCAACACCTACGTGGCGCTGCTGCACGGCGTCACCACGGTCGACGCCTCCGCGGGCGGCCTCGGCGGCTGCCCGTTCGCCAAGTCGGCCACCGGCAACCTCGCCACCGAAGACCTCGTGTGGATGCTGCAGGGCCTCGGCATCGACACCGGGGTCGACCTCGGCCGTCTCGTCGCCACGAGCGAGTGGATGGCCGCCCGACTGGGCCGACCCAGCCCGTCCCGCACCGTACGTGCCCTGTCCCACAAGGAGCAGTGACCCGCGATGGACCACCGACTCTCCCCCGAACTCGAAGAACTCCGCCGCACGGTGGAGGAGTTCGCGCACGAGGTAGTAGCCCCCAAGATCGCCGACTACTACGAACACCACGAGTTCCCCTACGAGATCGTCCGTGAGATGGGCCGCATGGGCCTGTTCGGCCTGCCGTTCCCCGAGGAGTACGGCGGTATGGGCGGCGACTACATGGCGCTGGGCGTGGCGCTGGAGGAACTGGCGCGCGTCGACTCGTCGGTGGCGATCACCCTGGAGGCGGGGGTCTCCCTGGGGGCGATGCCGCTGCACCTGTACGGCACGGAGGCCCAGAAGCAGGAGTGGCTCCCGCGTCTGTGCTCGGGCGAGATCCTGGGCGCGTTCGGCCTGACCGAACCGGACGGCGGCAGCGACGCGGGCGCGACGCGCACGACGGCCCGCCTGGACGAGTCGACGAACGAATGGGTGATCAACGGCACGAAGTGCTTCATCACCAACTCCGGCACGGACATCACGGGCCTGGTGACGGTGACGGCGGTGACCGGCCGCAAACCGGACGGCAGGCCGCTGATCTCGTCGATCATCGTCCCCTCCGGCACCCCGGGCTTCACGGTCGCGGCCCCGTACTCGAAGGTGGGCTGGAACGCGTCGGACACGCGGGAGTTGTCGTTCGCCGACGTCCGTGTCCCGGCGGCGAACCTGCTGGGCGAGGAGGGCCGCGGCTACGCCCAGTTCCTGCGCATCCTGGACGAGGGCCGCATCGCGATCGCGGCGCTGTCCACGGGCCTGGCGCAAGGCTGCGTGGACGAGTCGGTGAAGTACGCCAAGGAACGCCACGCCTTCGGCAAGCCGATCGGCGCGAACCAGGCCATCCAGTTCAAGATCGCGGACATGGAGATGAAGGCGCACACCGCGAGGCTGGCGTGGCGGGACGCGGCGTCGAGGCTGGTGGCCGGCGAACCCTTCAAGAAGGAAGCGGCCCTCGCCAAGCTCTACTCGTCGACGATCGCGGTGGACAACGCCCGCGACGCCACCCAGATCCACGGCGGCTACGGCTTCATGAACGAGTACCCGGTGGCCCGCATGTGGCGCGACTCCAAGATCCTGGAGATCGGGGAGGGGACGAGCGAAGTCCAACGGATGCTGATTGCCAGGGAATTGGGGCTCATCAGCTGAGCCCGAGCACCTCATAGGTGGCGCACAGCTTCGAACCGAAGCCCCCCGCCCTCTGGACAAGATCTGAGGTTAGGCTAACCTTCCTTTGAACTTGTCCGGCGGGCGCTTCGCCCCGTTCGAAAGCAGCCACACACATGTCCAACGCCAGAGCCACCCACCTCACCCGCCGCGGCATCCTCGCCGCGGGCGGCGCCCTCGGTCTCGGTGCCGTGCTCGCGGCCTGCGGTGACGACGACGCGAAAAGCGGTGGCTCTGGCAAGGAGACCTTCAAGGACGACCGCGGCACCGAGGTGAAGCTCGACAAGATCCCCGCGAACATCGTCGCCTTCACCGGCGTCGCCGCCGCCCTCTACGACTACGGCATCTCCGTCAAGGGCGTCTTCGGTCCCACCAAGACCGCCGACGGCAAGGCCGACGTCCAGGCCGGCGACATGGACATCTCCAAGGTGGAGATCCTCGGCAACGTCTGGGACCAGTTCAACGTCGAGAAGTACGCCGCCCTCGCCCCGGACGTCCTCATCACCACGATGTTCGACGACGCCGGCACCCTCTGGTACGTCCCGGCCGCCTCCAAGGACAAGATCGCCAAGCTCGCCCCGAGCGTCGGCATCTCCGTCTACGACCGCCAGCTCACCGCGCCGCTGCAGCGCATGTGGGAGCTGGCCGAGTCCCTCGGCGCCGACATGACGGCCGCGAAGGTCACCGACGCCAAGAAGAAGTTCGAAGCCGCCGCGACCCGGCTGCGCGCCGCCGCGAAGGCGAAGCCCGACATCAAGGTGCTGGCCGGTTCCGCGAGCCAGGACATCTTCTACGTCTCCGGCACCAACCTCTCCATCGACCTCGAGTACTTCAAGGCCCTCGGCGTGAACTTCGTCGAGCCGCCGGAGAGCGCCAAGAAGCAGGGTGGCGGCTGGTACGAGTCGCTGAGCTGGGAGAACGTCGACAAGTACAAGGCCGACATCATCATGATGGACGACCGGTCGTCGACGATCCAGCCGGCCGACATCACGGAGGCCACCTGGAAGAAGCTGCCTGCGGTGAAGGCCGGGCAGGTCATCGCCCGGTCGCCGGAGCCGATCCTGTCGTACGACAAGTGCACGCCGCTGCTCGAGACCCTCGCCGAGGCTCTTGAGAAGGCGAAGAAGGTCAGCTGAAAAACGGGGCTTGATGTGGGGGTGAACCGCGGGCCCCGTCGTGGCTGGTCGCACCCACGCGGCGGAGCCGCACATCGATACAGCCCCGCGCCCCTCAAAGCACAAGCCCTGCCCCCTGCCACCTCAGGAGCGCACCCCATGACCACCGCCGTCGCCGCACCCTTTCGCTTCTTCTCTCTCCGAGTCGTGAGAACGCGGCGCCTCGGACCCTCCCTCGTCCGGGTCACCTTCGGCGGCGAGGAACTGCGGGAGTTCCACTCCCACGGGTGCGACCAGTCGCTGTCGCTGTTCATCCCCGCCGAGGGGCGGACCGAGCCGGTCGTTCCGATCGAGCTCGGTGACGGCTGGTGGCAGGCCTGGCGTGAACTCCCGGACGACGTACGGGCGGTCATGCGGTCGTACACGCTCCGCGCCCTGCGCCGGGACCCCGACGAGATCGACATCGACTTCGTCCTGCACGGTGTCGACCCCGGCGCCGACACCCCCGCCGGCCCCGCCTCCCGCTGGGCCGCGCGGGCGGCGGCCGGGGACCGGGTCCTGCTCCTGGGTCCCGCCGTCGCCGACAACCGCGCCATCCGGTTCCGGCCGGCCGACGGCAGCGACCTCGTGCTCATCTGGGGCGACGAGACGGCCGTACCCGCCGTCTCCGCGATCCTGGAGTCCCTGCCGGCCGGCGTTCCCGCCCGGGTCTGGCTGGAGGTGCAGCACGCCGCCGACATCCAGGACCTGGTGACCGAGGCCGACGCCGAGATCACCTGGTTCGTGCGGGATCACGAGGGAACCGAGGGCTCCCCCATGGCCCTCGGCGCCCTCCGCGATGCCCAACTCCCGCCCGCCGAGCGGCCGTACGCCTGGATCGCGGGCGAGTCGGGCTGCGTGAAGCAGTTGCGCCGGCACTTCGTCGGTGAACGCGGCATCGACCGCCGCAGCGTCACCTTCGTCGGCTACTGGCGGCAGGGGATGACCGAGGAACAGCTCCGCGCCGCCGAGTAGCCCGCCGAGCAGCCTGCCCGACCCACCCCCAGCCGCCGCACACCCATCCCCGCGATCGAGCAACTTAGGTTAGGCTAACCTAAGTAACGCGGACTACTGCTCCCCACCGGAGGACCCCCACCATGCGCTCGCACCTGCTCAACGACACGACCGCGGAGCAGTACCGCCGCTCCGTGACCGAAGGTATCGAGCGGGTGGCAGCCAAACTCGCCGCCACCGACCGTCCGTTCACCGGCGTCAGCGTCGACGACCTCGCCCCGGCCATCGACGCGATCGACCTCGACAAGCCGCTCCTCGACACCGGCGCCGTGCTCGACGAACTGGAGGACGTCTACCTCCGCGACGCGGTCTACTTCCACCACCCCCGCTATCTCGCCCACCTCAACTGCCCGGTGGTCATCCCGGCGGTGCTCGGCGAGGCGATCCTCTCCGCGGTCAACTCCTCCCTGGACACCTGGGACCAGTCGGCCGGCGGCACCCTCATCGAGCGCAAGCTCATCGACTGGACGACCGCCCGGATCGGCCTCGGCCCGGCCGCCGACGGCGTGTTCACCTCCGGCGGCACCCAGTCCAACCTCCAGGCCCTCCTCCTCGCCCGGGAAGAAGCCAAGACGGACAGCACGGCCAAACTGCGCGTCTTCGCCTCCGAGGTCAGCCACTTCAGCGTCAAGAAGTCCGCCAAACTCCTCGGCCTGTCCCCCGACTCCGTGGTCAGCATCCCCGTCGACCGCGACAAGCGGATGCAGACCGTCGCGCTCGCCCATGAGCTGGAGCGCTGCAAGGCCGCCGGGCTCGTCCCGATGGCCGTCGTCGCCACCGCCGGCACCACCGACTTCGGGTCCATCGACCCGCTGCCCGAGATCGCCGGACTGTGCGCGCAGTACGGGACTTGGCTGCACGTCGACGCCGCCTACGGCTGCGGACTGCTCGCGTCGGTGAAGTACCGCGGCCGGATCAACGGCATCGAGCGCGCCGACTCGGTCACCGTCGACTACCACAAGTCCTTCTTCCAGCCCGTGAGTTCGTCCGCCGTACTGGTCCGTGACGCCGCCACCCTGCGGCACGCGACCTACCACGCCGAGTACCTCAACCCCAAGCGCATGGTGCAGGAGCGCATCCCCAACCAGGTGGACAAGTCCCTGCAGACCACCCGCCGGTTCGACGCCCTCAAGCTCTGGGTGACGCTGCGGACCATGGGCGCCGACGGCATCGGGCAGCTCTTCGACGAGGTGTGCGACCTGGCCGTCCAGGGCTGGAAGATCCTCGCCGCCGACCCGCGCTACGACGTCGTGGTCGAGCCGACGCTCTCCACCCTCGTCTTCCGCTACATCCCGGCCGCCGTGACCGACCCCTCCGAGATCGACCGCGCCAACCTCTACGCCCGCAAGGCCCTGTTCGCCTCCGGCGACGCGGTGGTCGCGGGCACCAAGGTCGGCGGTCGCCACTACCTGAAGTTCACCCTGCTCAACCCCGAGACGACGACCGAAGACATCACCGCCGTACTCGATCTGATCGCCGGCCACGCCGAGCAGTACCTGGGAGAGTCCCTTGACCGCGCGTCCTGAAAACCCGACCACGGCCCCCGCCGAGATACACGATGTCGTGGGCATCGGGCTCGGCCCGTTCAACCTCGGCCTGGCCTGCCTGACCGAGCCCATCGCCGAACTCGACGGTGTGTTCCTGGAGTCGAAGCCCGACTTCGAGTGGCACGCGGGCATGTTCCTCGACGGCGCCCACCTCCAGACGCCGTTCATGTCGGACCTGGTCACGCTGGCCGACCCGACCTCGCCGTACTCCTTCCTCAACTACCTGAAGGAGAAGGGCCGGCTGTACTCGTTCTACATCCGGGAGAACTTCTACCCGCTGCGTGTCGAGTACGACGACTACTGCCGCTGGGCCGCGAACAAACTGAGCAGCGTGCGCTTCGGCACGACGGTCGCCGAAGTGACGTACGAGGACGGCGTGTACGTCGTCACGACGACCGCGGGTGAGGTCTTCCGCGCCCGCCATCTCGTCCTCGGCACCGGCACCTCCCCGCACTACCCGGACGCCGTGCGCGGCCTCGGCGGCGACTTCTTCCACAACTCGCAGTACATGCAGAACAAGGCGGAGTTGCAGCAGAAGGAGTCGATCACGATCGTCGGCTCCGGTCAGTCCGCCGCCGAGATCTACCACGACCTCCTCAGCGAGATCGACGTCCACGGCTACCGGCTGAACTGGGTGACGCGGTCGCCCCGCTTCTTCCCCCTCGAATACACCAAGCTCACGCTGGAGATGACCTCCCCGGAGTACATCGACTACTACCGCGCGCTGCCCGAGGCCACCCGCTACCGGCTCACCGCCCAGCAGAAGGGCCTGTTCAAGGGCATCGACGGCGATCTCATCAACGAGATCTTCGACCTGCTCTACCAGAAGAACCTCGGCGGACCGGTCCCCACCCGGCTGCTCACCAACTCCGCCCTGAACGGCGCGACGTACGAGAACGGCACGTACACCCTCTCCTTCCGCCAGGAGGAGCAGGAGAAGGACTACGACCTCCAGACCCAGGGCCTCGTCCTCGCCACCGGGTACAAGTACACCGAGCCCGAGTTCCTGACCCCCGTCAAGGACCGGCTGCGCTACGACACCCAGGGCAACTTCGACGTCGCCCGCAACTACTCGATCGACACCACCGGCCGCGGCGTCTTCCTC
The DNA here is from genome assembly GCF_042668605.1 of Streptomyces sp. NPDC057280. Lineage (NCBI taxonomy): Bacteria > Bacillati > Actinomycetota > Actinomycetes > Kitasatosporales > Streptomycetaceae > Streptomyces > Streptomyces sp. NPDC057280. Next base: position 260,441 of record NZ_JBHUYR010000002.1, on the reverse strand, counting down.
CAGAACGCCGGCGTGCACACCCACAGCATCACCTCGCCCGACCTGGGCATGGGTGCGTACCGCAACAGCTACATCATCCGTGAGCTGCTCGGCACCGAGTACTACCCGGTCGAGAAGACGATCGCGTTCCAGGAGTTCGCCGTATGACCACCCCCCACACCTTCACCTTCCGCCCGCTCGACCCGATCGAGGACGCCGAGCTGCTGCACGGCTGGGTCACCCACCCCAAGGCCGCGTTCTGGATGATGCAGGACGCGAAACTGGAGGACGTCGAGCGCGCGTACATGGAGATAGCCGCCGACGAGCACCACCACGCGCTGCTCGGTCTCGACGCGTACGGCGTCCCCGTCTTCCTGATGGAGAAGTACGACCCCGCCCATCGTGAACTGGTGGGCCTGTACGAGCCGTTGCCGGGTGACGTCGGCATGCACTTCCTCACCCCTGCTACCGACCGGCCCGTGCACGGCTTCACCCGGGCCGTCATCACCGCCGTGATGGCCCACCTCTTCGAGGACCCGGCCGTCGAGCGGGTCGTCGTCGAGCCGGACGTCTCCAACAAGGCCGTCCACGCCCTCAACGAAGCCGTCGGGTTCGTGCCCGAGCGGGAGATCCAGAAGCCGGAGAAGAGGGCGCTGCTCAGCTTCTGCACGCGCGAGCAGTTCACGAAGGCGGTGTCCGCATGAGCCTCGCCGACTCCGTCGCCCACCTCTCCCCCGAGCGCTGGGAGCAGGCCAACCGCCTCCTCGTCCGCAAGGCGCTCGCCGAGTTCGCGCACGAGCGGCTCATCACGCCGCAGGCCACCGCCGACGGCCGCTTCGAGGTCCGCAGCGACGACGGTCTGACCCGGTACGGGTTCACCGCCACGCGCCGCGCCCTCGACCACTGGCAGGTCGACGCCGACTCGATCTCCCGTCACCGGGACGGCGTCGACCTCCCCCTCGCCGCGCTGGACTTCTTCATCGAACTGAAGAGCTCCCTGGGCCTGAGCGACGAGATCCTGCCGGTCTACCTGGAGGAGATCTCCTCCACCCTCTCCGGCACCTGCTACAAGCTCACCAAGCCCCGCATCCCGGTCGCCGAGCTGGCACGCGGCGGTTTCCAGGCCATCGAGACCGGCATGACCGAGGGCCACCCCTGCTTCGTCGCCAACAACGGGCGGCTCGGCTTCGGCATCCACGAGTACCTGTCGTACGCCCCGGAGACGGCGAGCCCGGTCCGCCTGGTGTGGCTGGCCGCCCACCGCTCCCGCGCGGCCTTCACGGCGGGTGTCGGGATCGAGTACGAGACCTTTGTCCGCGAGGAGCTGGGCGCCGAAACGGTCGACCGCTTCCACGCCACCCTGCGCGCCCAGCAGCTCGACCCGGCCGACTACCTCCTCATCCCGGTGCACCCCTGGCAGTGGTGGAACAAGCTCTCGGTCACCTTCGCCGCCGAGGTCGCCCGCCGCCACCTCGTCTGCCTGGGCGAGGGCGACGACGAATACCTCGCCCAGCAGTCCATCCGGACCTTCTTCAACACGACCAGCCCCGAGAAGCACTACGTGAAGACGGCCCTGTCCGTCATCAACATGGGCTTCATGCGCGGCCTCTCGGCGGCGTACATGGAGGCGACCCCGGCCATCAACGACTGGCTCGCCCAACTCATCGACAACGACCCCGTGTTGAAGTCCACGGGCCTGTCGATCATCCGCGAGCGCGCGGCCGTCGGCTACCGCCACCTGGAGTACGAGGCGGCGACGGACCGCTACTCGCCGTACCGCAAGATGCTGGCCGCCCTGTGGCGCGAGAGCCCGGTGACCTCCCTCCAGGACGGGGAGTCGCTCGCGACGATGGCCTCCTTGGTCCACGTGGACCACGAGGGCAGGTCATTCGCCGGGGCCCTCATCGAGCAGTCGGGCCTGACCCCGACCGAGTGGCTGCGCCGCTACCTGACCGCGTACTTCACCCCGCTCCTCCACAGCTTCTACGCCTACGACCTGGTCTACATGCCGCACGGCGAGAACGTGATCCTCGTCCTGAAGGACGGCGCCGTCGAGCGCGCGATCTACAAGGACATCGCCGAGGAGATCGCGGTCATGGACGCCGACGCGGTGCTCCCGCCGGCGGTCGAACGCCTCCGCGTGGACGTCCCGGAGGACACGAAGCTGCTGTCGGTCTTCACGGACGTCTTCGACTGCTTCTTCCGCTTCCTCGCCGCGAACCTCGCCTCCGAAGGGATCCTGGAGGAGGACGACTTCTGGCGGACGGTCGCGGAGATCACCCGCGAGTACCAGGCCTCGGTGCCCGAACTCGCCGACAAGTTCCGCCAGTACGACATGTTCGCCCCGGAGTTCGCCCTGTCCTGCCTCAACCGCCTCCAACTGCGCAACAACAAGCAGATGGTGGACCTGGCGGACCCGGCGGGCGCACTCCAGCTGGTGGGCAACCTGAAGAACCCGATCGCCGGGTTCTGACCCAGACAGACGGGCGCCTCCGGGGTACGGTCCCTCGTAGGCGCCCGTCAGCACAGTCGCCCTAGGGGCGCGGGGAACTGCGCGACCAGCCCCCACGCACCCGCAGCCGAAGAACTACCAAGGAACCTGCGGCGACCGGTAGTAGTTGATCCCCAACGCCTCCCACCTGGCACCCTGCGCAGCCAGCCGCACCCTGTACCGCTCCCAGTCATGCGTGGCAGCCGGCGACCACCCCAACTCGGCCACCCCCGCCAGCCTTGGAAACGCCATGTACTCGATGTCGGCGGACGTCACGATCGTCTCCGTCCACAACGGAGCCTCCACTCCTCGCACAGCCGCACCCGGCACCCCCGGCAGATAGTCCCCCGGATCCCAGTCGTAGGCCCGCTTCACCTCCACCAACCCCGCCCAGTCCTGCCCCAGCGGCGTATCCGCCGTGTACTTCATGTCGAGGTACACCCGGTCGGCCGGCGACAGAACAACACCCGTACCGTTCTGCGCGGCCTTCGCCACCTGCGCCTTCTCCTCCGCGCTGGTGTCGTCCAGCCCCCAGTACTGCGCCACCGCCCCCCGCGAGGGGTTCGCGCCGGTCAGCTGATGCCAACCCACCACCGTCTTGCCGTACCTGGCGACGATGGGCTGCACCCGGTCCATGAACTTGACGTAGTCCTCATGGCTGGTCGAGTGGGCCTCGTCGCCACCGATGTGCAGAGAGCGGCCGGGCGTGAGCGCGGCGAGCTCCCGGATCACGTCGTCGACGAAGTCGTACGTGAGGTCCTTGCCGACGCACAGCGAACTGAAGCCGACCTCGGTGCCGGTGTAGAGCGGCGGCGCGACCCCGTCGCAGTTCAGCTCGGCGTACGAGGCGAGCGCGGCGTTGGTGTGGCCGGGCATGTCGATCTCGGGGACGACCTCCAGATAGCGCGAGGACGCGTACCGGACGATCTCCTTGTAGTCGGCCTTGCTGTAGAAGCCACCGGGGCCGCCGCCGACCTGCGTCGAGCCGCCGTACGCCGACAGCCGCGGCCAGGAGTCGATCGCGATGCGCCAGCCCTGGTCGTCGCTGAGATGCAGATGCAGCTTGTTGACCTTGTAGAGCGCCAACTGGTCGATGTACCGCTTGACTTGGTCCACGGTGAAGAAGTGCCGGGAGACGTCGAGCATCGCACCGCGCCAGCCGTAGCGCGGGCTGTCGGTGATCGACCCGCCCGCGACGAGCCAGGGACCGGACTGCACGGACCTCTTCTCGACCTTCGCCGGCAGCAGCTGCCGCAGGGTCTGCACACCGTGGAAGAGCCCGGCGGGCCGGGCGGCGGTGATGGTGACGCCCTTGGCCCCGCTGACGAGCCGGTACCCCTCGGCACCGAACTCCTCTTTGGTCAGGCGGAGTTGGATTCCTGCCCGGCGCCCCGCGGCCACCGGCAGCCGATAACCGGTGGACGGCCTCAGCACCCCCGCGAGGTACTCCCCGATCCGGCGCACCTCCCGCGAGTCGTCCACCCCGATCCGGGTCTTCGCCGTGATCCGGTACGGCGATCCGCCCGGCGTCACCTTCGAGGGCGCCGGAATCACCTGGTCGAGCGGTGTGGCCCCGGCGGGCGGCGGCGCCGCGCCCACGGTGAGCGAGCCCACCGCCACGAGCAGCAGCGCGCCCAGAACTCGGGTCGTACGGGGAGTCGTTCTGTGGTGCCGTCTCACCTGCGCCCCCTTCTCCATCAACCTTCTCCGGCAACGTTCTCCATCAACCAAGGATTGGTGCAGACCACTCTGCCGGGTGACCGGCCGGTTGCGGAAGTGCACGACGCGACGGGCCCCCACGGCACCGGCGGCCCCGGTGCCAGACTTGCCCCATGGCGGAAATCATCCAGAAGGACGGCACCTGGGCCTTCGACGGCGACGCCCTGCGCCTGACCCCGGGACGCGACAAGAACGTCAGCCTGCTCCGCAAGACCCTGGGTGAACTCGTCGTCCCCCTGGGCGCGTTGGCGGGGATCTCCTTCGAGCAGGGCCGCAGGGCGGGGCGGCTCAGGCTACGGCTGCGCGACGGCGCCGACCCGCTGCTGCACGCCACCGGCGGCCGCCTCACCGAACCCAACGACCCCTATCAGCTCATCGTCGAGTCGGACCGCTACGGCGTCGCCGAGTACTTCGTGGACGAGGTCCGCGACGCCCTCCTCCTCGACCAGGTCCCGGCGACCCCGGTCACGGAGTTCCTCCTGCCCGGCCCGGCCGTCCCGCTGTCGGTCTCCGCGGGCGACGGCACCGCGACCTTCGACGGCGAGCGCGTCCGCCTGGAATGGAACTGGAAGACGGAGGACGCCAAGGCCGCCGCCGGCATCCGCACGCTTCCCCTCACCGACCTCGCCGCCGTGGAGTGGCTCCCCGCGGCCGGCCTGGACAACGGCCACCTCCGCTTCACGGTGCACCACGCGCCCACCAAGGCCCCGGCGAAGTACGACCCCCACTCCGTGGAGCTGTGGGGCTTCAAGAAGGACCCGCTGATGGCCCTCATCGCGGCGGCCGTCCAGGCCAGGCTCCCCCACCCGGCCCGGACGGCCGCCGTCGACGTACGCAAGACCCTGGACGTACGACCGGAAACGCCTTCCCTCCCGGTCGCCGCACCCGTCGAGGACGGCCATGACGCCCTCCTGCGCCGTCTGCGCGAGCTCGGCGAGCTGCGCCGCACGGGTGTGCTGACGGACGAGGAGTTCGCGATGGCCAAGCAGGCGATCCTCAAACGCATGTGACGGGCCCTGCCAGAGGGCTACTTGGCCTTCCGCGCCACCGTGAAGTGGTCGATCCGGTCCCCGGTCTCGGCGATGCCCGACACCTTGAGCTTGGCCCAGTGCCCGCGCGGCGCCGGTTCCACGTCCACCCGCAGGAACGAGTAGTCGAGGTACCGCACCCGGGACCAGGCGACGGTCTCGTTGACCTTGCCGTCCTTGGTGTTGATGAAGGAGGCGACGGACTCGACCTCGTTCTGGTGCCCCTCGTAGGAGTCCGGCGCGGTGAACGCGTACAGGCTGCGGCCCGCCGCACCGGCGGTCACGTACACCACACCCTCGGTCTCGGGGTACGCCGTCTCGCCGATCGGGAGCTTCTTGGCAACCTTGTTGCCCTTGATGACGTCGGTCCGCTCGTACTGGTGGTTGTGGCCGTTGATGACCAGGTCCACCGTGTACTTCTCGAACAGCGGCACCCACTCCTGCCGGACGCCGCCCTCGGATGCGTGCGCGGTGGAGGTGCAGTAGGCGCAGTGGTGGAAGAAGACGACGATGAAGTCGATGTCGTGCCGGGCCCGGAACTTCTTCAGCTGCCCCTCGAACCACTTGGTCTGCGTCCCGCCGGAGATGCCGAGGTTGGCGGGGATCTCGTACGACACGTCGTTCGGGTCGAGCGAGATGATCGCGGTGTTGCCGTGGACGAAGGAGTAGACGCCCGGGAGGTGCTTCTTGTCGGGCCCGTTGTCGGGGAGCGTGAAGCGGGCCTCCTCGCCGCCGTATCCGTTGGGCGAGTACCAGGCCTCCATGTCGTGGTTGCCGTAACTCACCATCCACGGCACCGACTTGGCGACCGACTCGGTCTGCGCGAGGAACTGGTCCCACACCCGTGAGTCGAAACCGGTGTCGGCGGACTTGCCCTGCCCGGCCGGGTCGGCGTAGGCGATGTCGCCGGCATGCAGGTGGAAGGACGGGTTCTGGCCGAGGATCAGGGCGTCGTTGGCGAGGCCGTGGTAGCTGACGCCCTGGTCGCCGAAGGCGGTGAAGGTGAAGGGCGCCTTGTGGGCGGGGGCGGTGGTGAAGGTGCCGAGGGTGCCGACGAGGTGCGGGGCGGCCGGGTCGAAGCCCTTGTGGCCGACGCCGTAGTAGTACGTCTTGCCGGGCTTGAGGTGGGTCAGCTTGGCGTGGACGTAGTACTGGGTGTGATCGGCGCTCGTCCCGACGCCCGCCGGGGTGTAGAGGGTGCGGACTTCGGCGTCGATCTTGCGGGAGAGGTCCCAGGGGTGGGCGCCGATGCGGATGAAGGGCTTCTTGACGGCGACGGGGACCTGCCACGAGACGGTCATCTCGGTGCGCGGGTCGCTGCCGTAGGCGAGGTGGCGGCCGAACGGGGCGACCAGGGCCCCGTCGACGGTCTCGGTGCGCGGGGCGGCCATCGGCGTGGCCTGGGCGGTGGCGCCGGGCACGAAGGCGCCGCCCGTGACGGCGCCCAGCGTGACCGCGCCGCCCCTGATCATCGTGCGCCGGGAGAATCTGGCGCGCAGGTACTCGTGCTGCTCGGCCATGCTCATGCGGTCGGCGAGCTGCTCGGGTACGCCCATGCGAGGAATGTCCATGACGACCGAAACTCGTCCCCTCAGGCAACGAGACGCAAGACGCCGGGTGGCCAAGTCACGAACACGGCCTCATAAGAGATTCAATGTTCTCCTAAGAGTTTCTACAGACTCTCTGCCCGATATCGGGCAGGATTCTTGCGAGGCGGCCTTCGATACCTCAGGATCTACCGAGTGCACGACGACCTTGTTGATCACCTGACCCGCACCACACCCCTCCAGCGGGGCGAGGCGCTGCGGGTGATCCAGGACGTGCTCGCCTACTTCGACGAGACGACCGAGGTGTACGTCCGTCGCCGCCACCGCGAGCTCCAGGCCCAGGGCCTGGTGAACGCGGAGATCTTCGACCGGATCGAGGCGGACCTGAAATACCGGGCGGTGGCCCCGCCGGAACTCACGCTCCGCCAGCTGCGCCGGATCGTCTACGGATAGGAATACGTATACATATGTGCGGAATCGTCGGCTACATCGGCAAACGTGACGTGGCGCCGCTGCTCCTGGAGGGCCTGCAGCGCCTGGAGTACCGGGGCTACGACTCGGCGGGCATCGCCATCACCGCGCCGAAGACGGCAGGGCTCAGAACGGTCAAGGCCAAGGGCCGCGTCCGCGACCTGGAGGCCAAGGTCCCGGCCCGCTTCAAGGGCACGACCGGCATCGCCCACACCCGCTGGGCCACCCATGGCGCCCCCTCCGACGTGAACGCCCACCCGCATCTCGACGCCGAGGGCAAGGTCGCCGTCGTCCACAACGGCATCATCGACAACGCCTCCGACCTGCGCCGCAAGCTGGAGGCCGACGGCGTCGAGTTCCTCTCCGAGACCGACACCGAGGTCCTCGTCCACCTCATCGCCCGCTCGCAGCAGGAGAAGCTGGAGGACAAGGTCCGCGAGACCCTGCGCGTGATCGAGGGCACGTACGGCATCGCCGTGCTGCACGCCGACTTCCCGGACCGCATCGTCGTCGCCCGCAACGGCTCCCCCGTGGTCCTCGGCATCGGCGAGAAGGAGATGTTCGTCGCCTCGGACATCGCCGCCCTGGTCGCCCACACGCGGCAGATAGTGACGCTGGACGACGGCGAGATGGCCACCCTCAAGGCCGACGACTTCCGCACGTACACCACGGAAGGCACCCGGACGACGTCCGAGCCCACCACGGTCGAGTGGGAGGCCGCCTCCTACGACATGGGCGGCCACGACACGTACATGCACAAGGAGATCTTCGAGCAGGCCGAGGCGGTCGACCGCGTCCTGCGCGGCCGCATCGACGACCGCTTCTCCACGGTCCACCTCGGCGGCCTCAACCTCGACGCCCGCGAGGCCCGGCAGATCCGCCGCGTGAAGATCCTCGGCTGCGGCACCTCGTACCACGCGGGCCAGATCGGCGCCCAGATGATCGAGGAGCTGGCCCGCATCCCCGCGGACGCCGAGCCGGCCTCCGAGTTCCGCTACCGCAACGCCGTCGTGGACCCCGACACGCTCTACATCGCGGTCTCCCAGTCGGGCGAGACGTACGACGTCCTCGCGGCCGTCCAGGAGCTCAAGCGCAAGGGCGCCCGCGTCCTCGGCGTGGTCAACGTGGTCGGCTCGGCGATCGCCCGCGAGGCGGACGGCGGCATCTACGTCCACGCGGGCCCCGAGGTCTGCGTCGTCTCGACGAAGTGCTTCACCAACACGACGGTGGCCTTCGCGCTGCTCGCCCTGCACCTGGGCCGCACCCGCGACCTCTCGGTCCGCGACGGCAAGCGCATCATCGAGGGCCTGCGCAGGCTGCCCGCCCAGATCGCCGAGATCCTCGACCGTGAGGAGGAGATCAAGAAGCTGGCCGAGCAGTACACCGACGCCCGCTCGATGCTCTTCATCGGCCGCGTCCGGGGCTACCCGGTGGCCCGCGAGGCCTCCCTGAAGCTCAAGGAGGTCTCCTACATCCACGCCGAGGCCTACCCGGCCTCCGAGCTCAAGCACGGCCCGCTGGCCCTGATCGAGCCCGCCCTCCCCACGGTCGCGATCGTCCCCGACGACGACCTGCTGGAGAAGAACCGCGCCGCGATGGAGGAGATCAAGGCCCGCAGCGGCAAGATCCTCGCGGTCGCCCACCAGCCCCAGGAGAAGGCCGACCACACGATCGTCGTCCCGAAGAACGAGGACGAACTCGACCCGATCCTGATGGGCATCCCGCTGCAACTCCTGGCGTACCACACGGCTTTGGGCCTGGGCAGGGACATCGACAAGCCGAGGAACCTGGCGAAGTCGGTAACGGTCGAGTAGAGGCTTTTGTCTTCAGGGGCGCGGGGAACTGCGCGAGCAACCCCCACACACCCGCAGAGGCCAACGAAACAGGAACGGACCCCCACGTGATGCCACCACTCACGGGGGGTCCGTTCTCAACACCGGGGAGCCGCCCAACCCCCCGGCCTGCGCAGCTACCCGGTGGCCGTCACGCCACGTCCGGCAGCACGCCCACGAAGCGACGTCGGCCAGTGAGCCAACGCCGCAGTGGCCGCATACCAGGCCACCGCCCCCGCCGCGACCGCGAACCAGCCGCCCACCTTGGCGAGTCCGTCGTTGTCGGCGAAGGCCGCGATGGCCATCAGCACGAGGGACACGAAGAGCAACCCGTAGGTCCCCTGCCCCAGTTGGTCCCCGCCCGCGAGCGTGAGAGACAGCGCCACGAGGGCGAAGAGCAGGAAGAACAGTCCGGCCGCGTTGGCGGAGCCGGCGTCCGAGACGGCCCACGTGAACCACAGCGCACCCAGCGCCGCGAACGCGGTCCCGTTGGCGGTGTCGCGGTCACGGAAGGCCATGAGCCCGGCGACGAAGAGGGCGATGCCGCCCACGTAGTGGGCGATTGACACGGCGTCAGCGGCTGACACACCGTCGATCACGTCGGTGTGGCCGAGCCCGAACGCCAGGAGGGTGATCCCGAGGGCGAGTCGGCCGACGATGGTGGTGGTTGCTCCCGCGGAGACGTCATTGTCCACGGCGGGCTCCCTTCATGCTGTGCAGTTGTGCGGTGTGCGATATATGCCCTTCACAAGGGCACAAACACCTCTACGCGCCAGTAGATTTGGGCGCTGCACAAAGGGGGCGGGGTGTTCCCGGTTCGCATCTCACCTGGGAGAACGCGGAGTTACGGAATCACAACGACGGGACGCTTGGCACGCTTGGCGAGCCGCCCCGCGACGGAGCCGAAGATGCGCCCCACGATGCCGTGGGTGGAGCCGACGACGATCGCGTCCGCCTCGTACTCCCGCCCGACCTCTTCGAGCTCGTGGCAGATGTCGCCGCCGCGCTCGACGAGGATCCAGGGCACCTCGGCCAGATAGTCGGCACAGGCCAGCTCGAGACCGAGCACCTCGGTGCGGTGGTCGGGGACGTCCACGAAGACCGGCGGCTCGCAGCCCGCCCACACGGTCGTGGGCAGCCGGTTGGCGACATGGACGATGATCAGGCCCGAGCCGGAGCGGTGGGCCATGCCGATGGCGTACGCGAGGGCGCGCTCGCTGGACGTGGAGCCGTCGAAGCCGACCACGACGCCGTGCTTGAAAGCCGGGTCGCAGGAACGGCGTGGCTCTTCCGCCGCCTGGGGCTCGGCCGCCGTGGGATCGGCGACGGGCCGCTTGCGGTCCGCAGGTTCGAAGAATTCGTGACCGGCCATGGCTGTCTCGGCGTTGTGATCCTTAGTGGGAGGGACGACCGTGTGCGGCGGAGCTGTGTCCGGGAATCATCTTCCCAACCCCATACCCCCAAGGGTACGGCGGCACGCCTCCTTCGCCCAGATCCCGCTCACGGTCGGTAAGGGGTTCCAGGGAGCATGCACGAGGGTGCGCCCGTAACGCAATGGTTGCTGCGCTGTACAGGCGGTTTGCACAGGATTCAAGGAACCGCCGCCCCGCGTACGCCCCCCGAAGGGCCCTGCACGCAGTGACCGACCCGTCGAACAGGCGTTGAACCCCGCGAGTCACCCCCAGGGAGCACGCCATGTCCGGACACCGACCGCCCTCCGATTCCGCCGACTCCGCCACGGACGTGGTCCGCTGGGCGGCCTTCAGCTGCGTCCTCGTCCCGGTGGTCCTCGTCTGGTACGGCTCCTCGCTCGCCGGCGCCGCCGGCACCGCCCTCGGTCTCGCCGCCGTCACGGCCGTCTGCCGGGTGCTGCTGCGCCAGTCCGAGCGCGGCGCGGCGCGCTTGCTCGCGGAGGAACACGCACCCCATCGTGGCCGTCGTCACAGAACCGGAACGGGGTCTCATCGAGGCGGTCGTCACACCGGGGGAAACTCACCGGTCGCTTGACCGGTTTCCGCGCACGGACCCGTATCTTTTCAGCCAACTTCTCGGCCCTGCACATAGGTTGCCGGTGACACCCCCCACCCCCCGTTCGACCTGCACGGAAAGGGTCCCGGGGCCCCCTCGCACCCTACGTGGATTGGCCACTGCGACGAGGCGCACTTCCCTGCACGGCCCCTGAGTGCAACGCTTCGTGATCGAATGCTTCACGCCAAGTTGCCATGTCGACAATGTGCCGGTTGCCGAACTGGTCACCCCGGCACCACGGGACACAGTAGATTCGATCTTGACGTCTTACGGCGGGGGACTCGTGCAGGACCGAGGGGAAACGTGCAGGAGCGACACAACCGAGGAGCCGCGACCACCGAGGGGGGCTTAGCAGTATGAGCCACGACTCCGCTGCCGCGCCGGAAGCCGCGGCCCGGAAGCTTGCCGGGCGACGCCGCAAGGAGATCGTCGCGGTGCTGCTGTTCAGCGGCGGCCCCATCTTCGAGAGTTCCATACCGCTGTCGGTGTTCGGGATCGACCGCCAGGACGCCGGCGTGCCGCGCTACCGCTTGCTGGTGTGCGGCGGCGAGGAAGGCCCACTGCGGACCACAGGGGGCCTGGAACTCACCGCGCCACATGGCCTGGAGGCGATCTCACGGGCGGGCACGGTCGTCGTGCCGGCCTGGCGATCGATCACCTCGCCACCGCCCGAGGAAGCGCTCGACGCCCTGCGTCGCGCGCACGAGGAAGGCGCCCGCATCGTCGGGCTGTGCACGGGTGCCTTCGTCCTCGCCGCGGCGGGCCTGCTGGACGGCCGCCCCGCGACCACACACTGGATGTACGCACCGACGCTGGCCAAGCGCTATCCGTCGGTCCACGTGGATCCGAGAGAACTCTTCGTCGACGACGGAGACGTGCTGACCTCCGCCGGTACGGCGGCGGGCATCGACCTCTGTCTCCACATCGTGCGGACGGACCACGGCAACGAGGCGGCCGGCGCGCTGGCCCGGCGTCTGGTCGTGCCCCCGCGCCGGTCGGGCGGGCAGGAGCGCTATCTCGACAGGTCTTTACCTGAGGAGATCGGCGCCGACCCGCTCGCCGAGGTCGTCGCCTGGGCGCTGGAGCACCTCCACGAACAGTTCGACGTGGAGACGCTCGCGGCCAGGGCGTACATGAGCCGTCGTACGTTCGACCGCCGCTTCCGCTCGCTGACCGGGTCGGCCCCGCTCCAGTGGCTGATCACGCAGCGGGTGCTGCAGGCACAGCGTCTGCTGGAGACATCGGACTACTCGGTGGACGAGGTCGCGGGCCGCTGCGGCTTCCGTTCGCCGGTCGCGCTGCGCGGGCACTTCCGCCGCCAGCTGGGCTCGTCGCCCGCCGCGTACCGGGCCGCGTACCGCGCGCGCCGGCCGCAGAGCGACAAGCCGGCCGAGGCCGACGGCAGCGGGGCCCCCTCCGGGCCGCCGCCGCTCCTCCACCCGGAGGCCGGTCCGGTCCCGCTCCAGACCCGCCGTACGGCGGCGGCGAGCGCGGTCGGTTCCGGGGCGCAGCTGTCGGCGAGCCTGCCGGGGCAGCGCAGCGGGTCGTAGCGGCGCGGCTGCTTGATGACGCCGGTCGGGCATCTCAGCCCGTCCGGCGTTCAGCCGTGCCGTGGTGCCGGTGGGGAGACTGGCTGCACCACCGGTCCTCCCAAACCGCGACGCCAGCTTTAGGGTGTTCGCATGAACGATCGCATGGTGTGGATCGACTGCGAGATGACCGGCCTCTCGCTGTCCGACGACGCTCTCATCGAGGTAGCCGCCCTCGTCACCGACTCCGAGCTGAACATCCTCGGCGAAGGAGTGGACATCGTCATCCGCCCGCCGGCCCGGGCGCTGGAGACGATGCCGGAGGTGGTGCGTCAGATGCACACCGCGTCCGGACTGCTCGACGAGCTGGCCGGCGGCACCACGCTGCCCGAGGCCGAGGAGCAGGTGCTCGCCTACATCCGGGAGCATGTGAAGGAACCCGGCAAGGCCCCCCTGTGCGGCAACTCGGTGGGCACGGACCGCGGCTTCCTCGCCCGGGACATGACGGAGCTGGAGAGCTACCTCCACTACCGCATCGTCGACGTGTCGTCGGTGAAGGAGCTGGCCCGGCGCTGGTACCCGCGGGCGTACTTCAACAGCCCCGAGAAGAACGGCAACCACCGCGCCCTCGCCGACATCCGCGAGTCCATCGCGGAGCTGCGCTACTACCGCGAGGCCATCTTCGTACCGCAGCCCGGACCCGACTCGGACACCGCGCGGACGATCGCGGCCAAGCACGTACTGCCTGCTCAGTAGGCGGGCAAGGGTCCTCCGGAAGGGCTCTGGAGGGGCGCCGTAAAAGCCGTGCGCGAGCACCCCTTCGGACCCTGTACACTTTTTCTCGGCCGGTAGGGAACACCACAAAGTCCCACGCCGGTCATGGTGGGTGTAGCTCAGCTGGTAGAGCACCTGGTTGTGGTCCAGGATGCCGCGGGTTCGAGTCCCGTCACTCACCCTGGTTGATCAGCCGGTGGCCTCGCAAGAGGTCACCGGCTGATCGCGTTGCGGGCGTTGCTCACCCCGAACCCGTCCATGTAGTCGCGGACATGGACCAGCAGCCCGTCCCGCACCCGCAGGACCAGCAGCCCCGGCACGGTGAAGCCGTCCGCCCCGCCCGGCACCGCCGCGACCACGGTCTGCTCGGCGACGATCACCTCCGGGTCCCGGGTCTCGTGGACGACCACGTCCCTGATCTCCACCACCCGCACGGGACTCGCGCCCCACGCGGCCCGGTACCCCACGCGGATCTCCTCCCGGCTGGTGTAGCGCGGCGGGAAGCCGGGAGCGGTGAACGGGAACTCGTGCACCGCGTCCCGCGCGTACAGCTCCGCCAGCTCGTCGGCCGACTTGTCCCGCATGGCCCGGTGGTAGCGCGCCAGTACCTCACGAGGGTTCAGCATCTCGGTCACCCCACTCGCTCAACACTTGTTGAGTGAGTGAGCGTAGTGCTGCCCTCGCACTTCGGTCAACGCTTGTAGAGTGAGCCGATGACCGACCATCCGGACCCCGCCCCGACCGCCCCGACCCGGGTCGAACGCCGTCGGGCCACCCGGGCGCGCATCCTGGACAGCGCCCGTGCCCTGTTCGCCGAGCGCGGCTTCCAGCGGACCACCGTCCGGGCCGTGGCCGCGGCGGCGGGCGTGGACCCGGCGCTGGTCATGCAGCACTTCGGCACGAAACGGCAGCTGTTCACCGAGGCCGTCCAGACCACCGCACCACCGCCCGGGGGCGGCGACCCCGACGCGCTCGTCGACCAGCTCCTCACCTCGCTGGACATCAAGCTCGGCGGGCTGCCCGACGGCACCCTGGCCACCCTGCGCTCGATGCTCACCGATCCGGACGCGGCGGAGCACGCGCGCCGGGCACTGGGCGGGCAGATCGACTCCCTCGCCGCCGCGCTGCCCCACTCCGACGACGCCGAGCTGCGCGCCGCGCTGGTCGTCACCGCGCTGGTCGGCATCACCATCGGCCACCAGCTCCTCGCCCTGCCCGCCCTCCGCGACACCCCCGCCGACCGGATCGCCGCGGTGCTCCGACCCGCCTTCAAGTGCCTGACGCGGGAGGCGACTTGAGACGCACCGGCGCGTCCGTCGTACGCCAGGGGCCGGACCGGCGCCTAGACTCCCGACGGTGACCGAGCCCGCTCCCGCGCCCACCGGTGCGATCCACACCCCCCGCCTGGACCTCCTGCCCCTCAGCGTGGCCCACGCCGAGGAGATGGCCGTCGTCCTCGGGGACCCGGCGCTGCACACGTTCATCGGCGGCGCGCCCCTCACGCCCGAGGAACTGCGGGAGCGCTACGAACGCCTCGCGGCCGGTTCCCCGCATCCGACCGTCTCCTGGCACAACTGGGTGCTGCGCCACCGCGCCGAGGACCGCCTCATCGGCACCGTCCAGGCCACGGTCACCGGAAGCCGCGAGGCCGAGATCGCCTGGATCGTCGGCACCCCCTGGCAGGGCCACGGCTACGCCGCCGAAGCCGCCCGCGCCCTGGTCACCTGGCTGATCCGCCACTACGTCCGCACGATCACCGCCCACATCCACCCCACCCACACCGCATCGGCATCAGTGGCGAGAGCGGCGGGCCTGTCCCCGACGGAGGAGCAACACGACGGGGAGACGGTCTGGCGGCTGTCGCTGAAGGCGTGAGAGGTGAGAGGAGGCCCCGCCTCCGAGCCGGCCTCCGGAAACGGTCGTTCCCGCGATGGTGGCCGCCGACCCGGGCCGTCCTGGGGTTCAACCTGCTGATGCTCGTGTGGCTGGCGGGCCGACCCGGCGGCCACCGCAGTGCTGGTGAGGCCCTCTACGCCGCCTACAGCCCCTACGCCGCCTGCTCCCCCTACGACGAAGCCCGCTCCACCAACTCCGTCACCAGGACCACCTGCCGGCGGTCCAGCTCGCGGGATGCCGTGGGGCGGCGGTCTGCGATTTCGGTCAGGAGGAGGTTGATCATGTGGCGGCCCATCTCCGCGATGGGCTGGCGGACGCTGGTGAGGGGCGGCTCCATGTGGCGGGCTATCGCGGAGTCGTCGTAGCCGACGAGGGCGACGTCGTCGGGGATGCGGCGGCCCGCCTCGCGCAGGGCCTGGCGGGCGCCGGCCGCCGTGACGTCGGAGGCGGCGAAGACCGCGTCGAGGTCGGGGCAGCGGGACAGCAGCGCCGCCATCGCCCGGGTGCCGCCCTCCTCGGTGAAGTCGCCCGGCTCGATCAGGGCCTCGTCCACGGTCTGCCCCGCGTCCCTGAGGGCGTCGCGGTAGCCGTCGACGCGGCGCTGGGCGCCGTAGACGTCGAGGCGGCCGGTGATGTGGGCGATGCGGTGGCGGCCGCGGGACAGCAGGTGTTCGACGGCCTGGCGGGCGCCGCCGTAGTTGTCCGAGTCCACCGACGGCAGCGTCTCCAGCGCCGAGCGCGGGCCGCTGATCACCGCCGGGATCTCCAGCTGGGACAGCAGGTCGGGCAGCGGGTCGTCGGCGTGCACGGAGACCAGCAGGACGCCGTCGACGCGGTGTGCGGCCAGATACTGGGCCAGCCGGCGGCGCTCCCGGTCGCTGCCCGCGAAGATCAGCAGCAACTGCATCTCAGTGTCGGACAGTTCCGCCGCGACACCCTTCAGCATGTCCGAGAAGTAGGGCTCCGCGAAGAAGCGGGTCTCCGGCTCGGGGACGACCAGCGCGATCGCGTCCGTACGGTTGGCCGCGAGCGCGCGGGCCGCCGTGTTCGGGACGTACCCGAGCTCCGCGACCGCGGCCTCCACCGCCGCCCGGGTCGCGTCGCTGACCCGCGGCGAGCCGTTGATCACCCGGGAGACCGTGCCCCGCCCGACGCCGGCGCGTGCGGCCACCTCTTCGAGCGTGGGTCGGCCACCGCTCCGAGCTCGCGCCCCGTGGCTTGCCATGTGGCCCCGCCTCCCGCCGTCGAACCTGTGTTGGCCTGGAATCTAACAGCCGTGATCGCACCCGGATCCCGCGGCGAACACCTCGCTCCGGGTGCGACGGGACGTGCCGCCCGCTTCCGCTCCGGTTCCGCTTGCCGGAACACTGTGCGTTCAGACTCGCACGCAGCACTGTGCACGGGGAGTTCGCTAAGGCAACCTCGGACGCCCCCGCGCTCGCGTGGAGGGCCGTCGCACCAAGGAAGCCGTCCGCTCACCGGACGCATCGCATACGAACAGAGCAGCCTCGTAAGCTCAACCGGATCGACCTCCTCCGTTCAGCGAAAGAAAAGTCTCGAAGCGATATCGCACTGTCCGCACCCTTGACACCCCCGCCGAGACCGACGACTCTTCAACTCATCACTGGTGGGAGCGCTCCCACAGTACCTGACACATACACATCCCGCACGTTCCCCGCCCGAGCCGCCGCGAGAACTAACGGGCCCAACAATGCAGTTGGCCGGGGGGTCGGCACGTCAGGGCAACAGGAGGACTCAATGCGAGCACGTACCCGAACCGCCCGTCGCAGGGTGGTGGTCCTGGCGGCCGTGGCGTCGCTGGGCGCCGGGCTGCTGGCCGGCTGTGCCGACGACGGCAAGGACGACAGCAACGAGTCGTCGGGCGGTGGTGGCGGCAAGACCACGATCACCCTCGGCCTCTTCGGGACCGCCGGCTTCAAGGAGTCCGGCCTGTACAAGGAGTACGAGAAGCTCCACCCCAACATCCACATCGAGCAGACGGTCGTCGAGCGCAACGAGAACTACTACCCCGCGCTCATCAACCACCTCACCACCAACAGCGGTCTCCAGGACATCCAGATGGTCGAGGTCGGCAACATCGCCGAGGTCGTCCAGACCCAGTCCGCCAAGCTGCTCGACCTGTCGAAGTACGGCAAGAAGAGCGACTACCTGGACTGGAAGTGGCAGCAGGCCACGACCAAGGACGGCCAGACCATCGGTGTCGGCACGGACGTCGGCCCGATGGCCATCTGCTACCGCAAGGACCTGTTCAAGGCCGCGGGCCTGCCCACCGACCGCGAAGAGGTCGGCAAGCTGTGGGCGGGCAGCTGGGACAAGTTCGTCGACGTCGGCAAGCAGTACCAGAAGAAGGCCAAGGGCACGACCTTCCTGGACTCCCCCGGCGGTCTGCTCCAGGCCATCCTCAGCAGTGAGACCGAGCGGTTCTACGACTCCTCCGGCAAGGTCATCTACAAGACCAACCCGGCCGTGAAGTCCGCCTTCGACCTCACCGCCGACGCCGCCGAGGCCGGCCTGGTCGGCAACCAGACGCAGTTCCAGCCCGCCTGGGACACCACCATCGCCAACAGCAAGTTCGCGGCGATGTCCTGCCCGCCGTGGATGCTCGGCTACATCAAGGGCAAGTCGAAGGCCGACGCCAAGGGCAAGTGGGACATCGCCCAGGCGCCGAAGTCCGGCAACTGGGGCGGTTCCTTCCTGACCGTGCCGAAGTCCGGCAAGCACACCGAGGAGGCCGCCAAGCTCGCCGCCTGGCTGACCGCCCCGGAGCAGCAGGCCAAGCTCTTCGCCGTGCAGGGCAGCTTCCCGAGCACCCCGGCCGCGTACGACTCGGCCGCGGTGAAGAACGCGAAGAACGACATGACCGGTGACGCGCCGATCGGCACGATCTTCGCCGAGGCCGCCAAGAACATCCCCGTGCAGACGATCGGCCCGAAGGACCAGATCATCCAGCAGGGCCTGACCGACAACGGTGTGGTCCTGGTGACCCAGGGCAAGTCGCCCAAGGACGCCTGGGACAACGCCGTGAAGACCATCGACAACAACCTGGACCAGTGACCCGTATGACCACTGGGCACGACACCGCCGCCGCGTCCCCCGCCAAGGAGGGGGGCGCGGCCCCGGCCCGCCCGTCCGCGGGGCCCCCGGACGACGAGCGCCGCCGCGCGCGGCTGTCCCGCCGCTGGCAGCGGGACGTGCGCTGGAGCCCGTACGCCTTCGTCTCGCCGTTCTTCCTGCTGTTCCTGGCGTTCGGCCTGTTCCCGCTCATCTACACCGGGTGGGCCTCGCTGCACCAGGTGGAGCTGACCGCGCCCACCGACATGCACTGGGTGGGTTTCCGGAACTACACGCGGATCTTCGACGACGACTTCTTCTGGAACGCGGCGAAGAACACGCTGACCATCGGGATCATCTCGACGGTGCCGCAGCTGCTGATGGCGATGGGCCTCGCGCACATCCTCAACTACAAGCTGCGCGGTTCGACCTTCTACCGGGTCGCGATGCTCGCGCCGTACGCGACCTCGATCGCCGCCGCCTCGCTCGTCTTCGTCCTGCTCTTCGGCCGTGACTACGGCATGATCAACTGGGCGCTGAACCACGTCGGCATCGACAACATCGACTGGCAGAACGACAAGTGGCCGTCGCAGATCGCGGTGTCCTCGATCGTCATCTGGCGGTGGACCGGGTACAACGCGCTGATCTACCTGGCCGCGATGCAGGCGATCCCGCAGGACCTGTACGAGTCCGCGGCCCTGGACGGGGCCAGCCGCTGGCAGCAGTTCTTCCATGTGACGCTGCCGTCGCTGCGGCCGACCATCCTGTTCACCGTGGTCGTCTCGACCATCGGCGCCTCCCAGCTCTTCGGTGAGCCGCTGCTGTTCGACGCGAACAAGGGTGCCTCGGGCGGCTCGCAGCACCAGTTCCAGACGCTCGGCCTGTATCTGTACGAGCAGGGCTGGGTCAACCAGCACCTGGGCCGCGCCTCCGCGATCGCCTGGACGATGTTCCTGATCCTCATCGTGGTCGGGATCGTCAACTACGTCATCTCGCGCCGGCTGCGCGCCAGTAGTTAGGAGAACCGGCCGTGACGACGACACTCACCAAACCGCCGGCCGACGAGGCCAAGCGCCCCCGGCGCCCCCGCTCGGCCCGCGCGGGCGGCACGCTGCACGCCGGTCCGATCGCCTACGTCATCCTCGCCCTGTTCACGATCGGCTCGCTGTTCCCGCTGGTGTGGACGGCGATCGCCGCGTCCCGTGACAACCAGCGCCTCGCGCAGAACCCGCCGCCGCTGTGGTTCGGCGGGGGCCTGTTCGACAAGCTGGAGATCGCCTGGAACGACGCCAACCTGGGCGAGGCCTTCATCAACACCACGTTCGTGGCGGGGGTCTCGGCGCTCACCATCGTCATCCTGTCGACGATCGCCGGGTTCGCCTTCGCCAAGCTGCGCTTCAAGGGCCGCAACGCCCTGATGCTGATCGTGATCGGCACGATGATGGTGCCGCCGCAGCTGAGCGTGATCCCGCTGTACATGATGGTGGCCAAGCTCGACTGGTCCGACCAGTTGCAGGCGGTGATCCTGCCCTCGCTGGTCAGCGCGTTCGGCGTGTTCTTCATGCGGCAGTACCTGCTCCAGGCGCTGCCGGACGAGATCATCGAGGCCGCCCGGGTGGACGGCGCGAGCAGCTGGCGGGTGATCTGGCACGTGGTGTTCCCGGCCGCGCGGCCCGCGATGGCCGTGCTCGGGATGCTGATGTTCGTGCAGACCTGGAACGACTTCCTGTGGCCCTTCCTGGTGCTGACCCAGAACGGCAACCCGACCGTGCAGGTCGCGGTCGCGGGCCTGGGCCGCGGCTACACGCCCGACCAGTCCCTGATCATGGCGGGCGCGCTGCTCGGCACGCTGCCGCTGCTGGTGGTCTTCGCGATCTTCGGCAAGCAGATCGTCGGCGGCATCATGCAGGGCGCCGTCAAGGGCTGACCCGCTGTTCTTCTCGGGGGCCGGGTCACCGCCGCCCCGGCCCCTGTTCCTCCTCCCCCTTCACCCGTCGGTCTCCACGACCTCCATTGGGAGCGCTTCCATGCCTGAACCCGCCACGCCGGCGACCCCGGTGACCTTTCCTCCCGCCTTCCTCTGGGGCGCCGCGACCTCCGCGTACCAGATCGAGGGGGCGGCGCGGGAGGACGGCCGTACGCCCTCGATCTGGGACACCTTCAGCCATACGCCCGGCAAGACCGCGGGCGGCGAGCACGGTGACATCGCTGTCGACCACTACCACCGCTACCGCGACGACGTGGCGATGATGGCGGACATCGGGCTCAACGCGTACCGCTTCTCCGTCTCCTGGTCCCGTGTCCAGCCGACCGGACGCGGCCCCGCGGTCCAGCGCGGCCTGGACTTCTACCGCAAGCTGGTCGACGAGCTGCTGTCGAAGGGCATAAAGCCCGCCGTCACGCTCTACCACTGGGATCTGCCGCAGGAGCTGGAGGACGCGGGCGGCTGGCCGGAGCGGGACACGGCGTACCGGTTCGCGGAGTACGCGCAGATCGTCGGCGAGGCGCTCGGTGACCGGGTGGAACAGTGGATCACCCTCAACGAGCCCTGGTGCAGCGCCTTCCTGGGCTACGCGTCCGGCGTCCACGCGCCCGGCCGCACCGACCCGGCGGCCTCCCTCAAGGCCGCGCACCACCTCAACCTGGCGCACGGGCTGGGCGCTTCGGCGCTGCGCGCGGCGATGCCGGCCCGCAACTCGGTCGCGGTGAGCCTCAACTCGTCGGTGGTCAGGCCGCTTTCGCAGGACCCGGCCGACCTGGCCGCCGTCCGCAAGATCGACGACCTGGCCAACGGGATCTTCCACGGCCCGATGCTGCACGGGGCGTACCCGGAGTCGCTGTTCGCGGCGACGGAGTCGCTCACCGACTGGTCCTACGTCCAGGACGGCGACCTCGCCCTGATCAACCAGCCGTTGGACGCGCTGGGCCTGAACTACTACACGCCGACGCTGGTCTCGGCCGCCGACCCGCAGGCCGCCGCGCCGCGCGCCGACGGCCACGGCTCCAGCGACCACTCCCCCTGGCCGGCCGCGGAGGACGTCGCCTTCCACCAGACGCCGGGCGAGCGCACGGAGATGGGCTGGACGATCGACCCGACCGGCCTGCACGACCTGATCATGCGCTACACGCGTGAGGCCCCGGGCCTGCCGCTGTACGTGACGGAGAACGGCGCGGCCTACGACGACAAGCCCGACCCCGAGGGCCGGGTCCACGACCCGGAGCGGATCGCCTACCTCCACGGCCACCTGCGCGCGGTCCGCCGGGCGATCGCCGAGGGCGCGGACGTGCGCGGCTACTTCCTGTGGTCCCTGATGGACAACTTCGAGTGGGCGTACGGCTACGAGAAGCGCTTCGGCGCGGTGTACGTCGACTACACGACCCTCGCGCGGACACCGAAGTCGAGCGCCCTGTGGTACGGGCAGGCGGCCCGGACGGGGACGCTGCCGGCGATCGCCGAGATCTGAGGCCGCCGCCGAGTCGGGGGAGCGGGAGCGGGGCGCGGCATCCGAGGGGGATGCCGCGCCCCGCTTTTCCCGTGGGGGACGGTCAGTTGTAGGCCACGAACGCCTTCGAGAAGGCGTGTGCGTCCTGGACGATCGAGCTGCACGTGGCGTCGGCGTAGTTCCTGGCGCCGCCGGAGCACTGCTTGTCGCGGGTGGCGGACCACATGGAGAGCCAGCCGAGGCCCTTGGACTTGGCGAAGTCCACCAGCTGGCCGGCGTCCTCGACCTTGAAGATCTCGCTGGTGACGTCGTTGACGCCGATCATGGGCGTGACGGCGACGGTCTTCCAGGCGGCGCTGTCGCTCAGCCCCAGGACGCTCTTGACCTGGGCCTGCGTGGCCGTCGCGGCCTGCTCGGCGTACGTGCCCATGTCGCCGCTGTAGGCGGGGCCGTAGTCCATGGCCATGATGTTGACGGTGTCGAGGGCGACGCCGTTGCTCTTGGCGTTCGACAGCAGGTTCACGCCGTCCTGGGTGAGGCCCTCGGGCATGACCGGGAGGGTGAAGGAGACGTCCAGGTCCGGGTGCTGGGCCTGGAGCTTGGCTATCGCCTTGGCGCGGTTGCTGTTCGCCGTGGTGTTGGGCAGCGCGCCGCCCTCGACGTCGAAGTCGACCTTGGTGAGGTCGTAGGCGTCCACGACCTTGCCGTATGCCGCCGCCAGCGCGTCCGCCGACGAACACGTCGTCGCCAGTTCGCTGCCCGCCGCGCCGCCGAAGGAGACCCGGACGTCGCCGCCCTTGGCGCGCAGGGCGCCGATCTGCGCGGCGACCGCGTCGCTCGCGAGGTCGGTCACGCCGCCCCACTTCGGGGTGCAGCCGCCGCCGTCGGTGACGAAGGCGAGGTTGTAGTCCTTCACACCGGTGGCCGCGGCGCTCGCGACCAGGTCGAAGGCCGGGTAGAGGGACGTGTCGACGTAGGGGGCGAAGCCGGCGCTGGTGGTGGTGCCGGTGCCGGGGCTGCTCGTGGGTGCGGGGGTGGCGGTCGGGGTCGTCGTGGGGGTGGGGGTGGGCTTGCTGGTCGGCGTCGGGGAAGCCGTTTCCGTGGGCCGGCCGGTCGGTTCCGGCGTCGCGGTGGTGTCGGCGGAACAGCTGGCACCGTCGATACGACAGCCGGTCGGCGCGCCGGTGCCGTTGACGACGAAGCCGACTGTGACGGACTCGCCGGCGGCCAGGCCGTCGGTGTCCCACTTGGCCGACGTCACGGTGACGTGCTGTCCGCTCACGCTGGACTCGGCGTTCCACAGCGAGCTCAGCTTCGAGCCCGCCGGCAGGTCGAACTCCAGCTTCCAGTCCTTCTTCGCCGCGCCGTCGTTGTTCGTCACGACGTACTGGGCGGTGTAACCCGTCGACCAGTCACTGGTCCTGGTGTACGCGGCGCCGATCCCGGCGGCCTGGGCGGTGCCGGTGAGCAGGATCGCGCCGCCACCGACCACGGCCGCGGCGACGGCCCCGGCGATCACCTTGTTCCTGCCGCTCACCTTGCGCCGGTGCGTGCTCATGGCGTGCCTGCCTTCGTTGTTCGGGGGTGGGGTGCGGCAGCACGCTAGCGAGCCGGAAACGGGCAAAGTGCCTGATCCGGACGGCGGTTGGCGATCTTAGGGTGCGCTTAAGGATGGGATCGGGGCCGGTTAAAGGTAGAGACCAATCTGCCCGTCCGGCGCCTGCGCACCCGGTGCCCCCGGCGCTCGGGCACCCGCCCGTCCAGCTGGATCCAGATCCGCACCTCGGTGCCGCCGAGCACCGAGGACCCGATCCGCACGTCCCCGCCGGTCCCCTCCGCGAGCCGGCGCACGATGTCCAGGCCGAGCCCGGTCGACCCCGCGCTGCCCGACCCCCGCCCACGGGCCATCGCGGCCTCGGGGTCGCGGATGCCGGGCCCCGCGTCGGAGACCAGCACGATCACCGCGTCCTCGCCGTTGTGGACGTCGACCGCGAAGGCGGTGCCCTCGGGGGTGTGCCGGAAGACGTTGCCCAGCAGGGCGTCCAGCGCGGCGGCCAGGTCGGCGCGGGCCACGGGTATGCGCACCGGCCGCTCGACGCCGGCCACCCGCACCTTGCGCCCCTCGTCCTCGGCGAGCGCCGACCAGAACGCCATCCGCTCCCGCACCACCTCGGCGGCGTCGCACCCGGCGCCCGGCCCGGCGGCCGCGGTCTGCGGCTTGGCCTCCCGCGCGGTGCGGATGATGGTGTCGACCTCCCGCTCCAACTGGGCGACCGCGGCCCGCGTCTGCTCGGCGGCGGGCCCGTCGCCGAGCGAGGCCGCGTTGAGCCGCAGCACGGTGAGCGGCGTCCGCAGACGGTGGGACAGGTCGGCCGCCAGCTCCCGCTCATTGACCAGCAGTTGGACCACCTGGTCGGCCATGGAGTTGAACGCCACCGCGGCCAGCCGCAGTTCGACGGGCCCTTCCTCGGGCACCCGCACGCCCAGCTTCCCCTCCCCCAGCTCATGCGCGCCCTCGACCAGCTTCTGCGCCGGTTTCACCATCCGTACGCCCAGCCGGTCGGCGACCGCGACCGAGCCGACGATCAGCGCGACGCCGACCCCGGCGAGCACCGCCCACGCCGTGCCCACGCCGTTGCTGACCTCGGCCTCGGGGACGTACACCTCGACGACCGCGATCTCGCCGGAGCTCAGCGCGACGGGCTGGAGCAGCGTGGAGCCGCCCGGCACCTCGGTGGTGGAGGCCCGGCCGAGCTTCCGTACGGTCGCCACGTCACCGTCGGCGGCACGCTGCCGTCCGATGTCGACGGCGGCACCGTCGCCGCTCGCGGGTATGTGGACGGCCATCCCGTCCTCCGAGCCCGCGGAGGCGACGACCCGCTCCAGCTGGTCCCGGTCGGTGGTGATGGACAGCGCCGGGGCGACGGCGGCGGCCTCCCGCTCGGCGTTGGAGAAGGCGCGGTCCCGGGCCATCTCCTTGATGACGAGGCCGAGCGGGACCGCGAAGGCGACCACGACCATGGTGGTGACGGCGAGACAGACCTTGACCAGTGCCCACCTCATAGCGGCGGCTCCAGCTTCACTCCGACACCCCGCAGGGTGTGCAGATAGCGGGGACTGGCCGCGGTCTCCCCCAACTTCCGGCGCAGCCAGGACAGATGGACGTCGATGGTCTGGTCGTCGCCGTAGGACTGCTGCCACACCTCGGCGAGGAGCTCCTTGCGGGGGACGACGACGCCGGGGCGGCCGGCGAGGAAGGCCAGCAGGTCGAACTCGCGGCGGGTGAGGTCCAGGCGGACGCCGTCCAGCTCGGCCTGGCGGCGCAGCGGGTCGACGGTGAGCCCGCCGACGCGCAGTACGGACTCCGGGGCCGCCTCCCCCACGACGGCCCGGGAGCGCCGCAGCACGGCGGCCATCCGGGCGGAGAGGTGCTCCACCGAGAAGGGCTTGGTCAGATAGTCGTCCGCGCCCGCGTTCAGCAGCCGGACGATCTCCGCCTCGTCGTCCCGGGCCGTGGCGATGATCACCGGTACGTCCGTGATCCCGCGCAGCATCTTCAGCGCCTCGGATCCGTCCAGGTCGGGCAGACCGAGGTCCAGGATGACGACGTCGAAACGGAAATGGGCGACCTCGCGCAGCGCCTCCAGCGCCGTGCCGACACTCCGCACCGTGTGGGCGGCGTCGGTCAGCTGCCGGATCAGCGCCGAGCGTACGAACTGGTCGTCCTCGACCACGAGCACACTTGCCATGCGCCGCACCGTACGCCATGCGGGCGAGCCGCATCGGGGCCTGTGGATAACTCCCCACGCATGCGGCTGCCGGTGCTCGTGAGGCAGTATGACCGGCGATGCGCAGAGGACTCGTACACGTACTGGCTTGGTCGCTCGCCACGGGCGCGGCGGTCACGCTGTCGTGGTGGGGTGTCCACACGGTGATGGCGGGCACCGCCTACGACCCGCCGCGCGCCCTGCCCATCACGGTGGCCGAGGCCACGACCCAGGACTCCAAGCCGCTGGCGTCGTCGACGGCCCGCCCGTCCGCATCCGCTTCCGCGTCCCCGTCGAAGACTCACCCCTCGCGAAGGACTTCGCCCGCGCCGAGCCCGTCCACGACCCCGAGCCCCTCCCCCACGGCCTCCGGTGAGGTCAAGAGCTACGACACCGACGGCGGCCGGGCGGTGTTCTCGCTCGGGAAGTCCTCCGCGACGCTGGTGTCGGCGACGCCGGCCGCGGGCTGGTCGATGCAGGTGTGGAAGACGGAGACGTGGATCCGGGTGGAGTTCGCCTCCGGCGCGGACCGGGTGACGGTGTTCTGCACGTGGCACGACAGTGCGCCGCGGGTGGACGTGGGGACGTACTGACCGGGGCCGTTCAGCGGAACACCGAGGGCGGTGGTGCGGGTGACGCGACCGCCGCCACGTCCGTGACGGGGACCGCGCCGCCGGTGAAGTCCAGGAGCGCGCGGCCGTGTTCGAGACGGCCGGGGTGCGGGTCGGAGGCGGCCCTGCGGGTCAGTTCCGCGATCGGCAGCGGGGTGTCGGAGGCGACCAGCACCGCGTTGCCGAAGCGTTTGCCGCGCAGGACCGTCGGGTCGGCGATCAGGGCGAGGTGTTCGAAGCGGGCGGCGGCGGTGGCGATCTGGCCGCGGAGGTGGGCGAGCGGGGGCCCGTCGGCGAGGTTGGCGGCGTAGACACCGCCGGGTCCGAGGGCCCTGCGGACCTCGTCCAGGAACTCGGTCGAGGTCAGATGCGCCGGGGTGCGCGCGCCGCTGAACACGTCGGCGACGACGAGGTCGGCCCAGCCGTCGAGCACCTTGGCGAGCCCCTCACGGGCGTCGGCGGAACGCACCCGGATGCGGGCGTTCGGGTCCAACGGCAGCTCGCGGCGGACCAGTTGGACGAGGGCCGCGTCGCGCTCGACGACCTGCTGGGTGGAACGGGGGCGGGTCGCGGCGGTGTACCGGGCGAGGGTGAGGGCGCCGCCGCCGAGATGCACGGCGTGCACCGGTTTGCCGGACGGGGCGACGAGGTCGATGACATGGCCGAGGCGGCGCTGGTACTCGAAGGTGAGCCGGGCGGGGTCGTCGAGGTCGACGTGCGACTGCGGGGCGCCGTCGATGAGCAGGGTCCAGGCCCGCGGGCGCTCCCGGTCGGGGATCAGCTCGGCGAGCCCGCCGTCGACGGGTTCCACCACGGGTTCGACGGTGGCGGCTGCGCGCCGGGAGCTACGGGACCTTGCCATGCGCCCATTGTCGCAAGCCGGGGGGCGTCAGGCTCGCCCAGCTCGTCGGGCGCACCTCAGCGGCAGTTGTCCGCCGCCTCGATCAGCCGGGCCGCCTCCCCCAGCGCCGCCCGCAGCACCGCCGGGTCCGTCGCCAGGTCGGCCTCGCCGGGCGGCAGCAGCCATCCCGAGCCCTCCACCGGCGGCTCGGGGTTCAGCCGCAGCCCCCGCCCGTCGGTCTCCGTACAGGTGCTGCCCGGCACGTCCCACGCGGCCGCGGTCCCCGGCGGGACCACGAAGCCGAGGGTGCCTCCCCCGTCGTCGTGCAGTACGGGCCCCACCGCGTCCCCCGCGCCCCGGCGCAGGATGTCGACCGCCTCCAGCCCCTGCCGGGTCGGCACCGTGACGAGGTCGCAGCCGACCTCCGGGACCGGTGGCGCGCTGCACTCCGTCAGCGGCGTGCACACCTCGATGCTCTGGCTGGTCTCCATCCCGGCCTCCACCACGGAACCCCTCCTCGGACAGGCGGCTCGGGAGTCGGGCGGCTCCCGGTCCATGGAGTTCAACGCGCGGGCGCGTCAACGGCTACGGCGCAAGTCAGCCGCAAAGGATGGCAGTTCATGGCAGATCGTGGATGAGATATCCGGTTTGTAGCCAAACACTGCGTGGCGGGTCCGCTACAGCAGGTACGTTCTTGCCCGCCGGAACCAGGGTGACGACAGTGACATACCACTCAACTCACCACGGCTCCGGCATGGTTCGACGGTTCGCACGAGAGGACCCGGCCATGGCGACGTCAAAGGTGACCTCGTCCCAGTCCCCCAGGCCACCGCGGCCGAATCTCGCGTTCCGGGAGTTGCGCGGACAGCGCTCCCCGGCCGAGTTCGCCGCGGCGGTACGACGGGCCGCGCGCGAGATCGGCGAGCGGGTCAGCTGTGACGCGCGCTATGTGGGCCGGGTCGAGGCGGGCGAGATCCGCTGCCCCAACTACGCGTACGAACGGGTGTTCTTGCACATGTTCCCCGGCCGCACGCTCACCGACCTGGGCTTCGCGTCCCGGGCGTCCGTACGCGGACGCGGGGCGCGCGCCGCCGAGGGCGCGCCCCCGACGCACGTCACGAGCCCCGCGTACGCCGCGGGTGGCGCGGCGGGTGAGACATGGGGGGCGTACGAGCCGTATGACCCGCAGGACCCGTACGAGACGCACGACAACTACGAGGAGAGCGACGTGCTGCGTCGCGCATTCATGACCGGCGGGGGCGCCACCGTGGCCGTCGCCTCACTGGGCACGATCGGGCTCGCCCCCGCCGCCGCGGCGGCGGACCGGCGCGTCCGGCGCGCGGGAGCCCCCGACGCGGACGCCCTGGAAGAAGCGGTACGCCGGATCCGGCTGCTGGACGACCGGCACGGCGCGGACGGCCTGTACCGGCGCGCGGCGACCCCGTTGCGCGCCGCCTACGCGCTGCTGGACGCCGGTGCGACCCGGCAGACCACCGCCGACCGGCTGCACTCGGGTGCCGGTGAACTCGCCATCTCGGTGGGCTGGCTGGCACACGACTCGGGCCGGTTCGACGACGCGCGCTCGCACTACGCGGAGGCGCTCGCGACCGCGCGGATGACGGGTGACGCCGGTCTGGAGTCGCACGCCTTCTGCAACACGGCGTTCCTCGCGCGCGACGCCGGGCGGCCGCGCGAGGCGGTGCGGGCGGCGCAGGCCGCGCAACGGGTCGGGCGGCCGCTCGGGTCCGCCCGGCTGATGTCGCTGCTCGCGCTGCGGGAGGCGGGCGGCTGGGCGGGGCTCGCCGACCGCGCCGGCTGCGAACAGGCGCTGGTCCGGGCCCAGGCCCTCTTCGCGCGAGGCCCCTCGGACGCCGACCCCGAGTGGATGAGCTTCTACGGGGAGGCAGAACTGGAGGGCCTGGAGGCGCAGTGCTGGTCGACGCTGGGCGACTGGCCGCGGGCGGCACGGCACGCGCATCGGGCGGCGCAGCTCCAGGACCCGCACTTCACCCGGAACATCGCGCTGTACACGGCCGAACTGGCCGACGACCTCGCGCGCGGGGGCCGTCCCGACGAGGCGGCCGCCGCCGGGATGCGGGTGCTGGATCTGCTGGGACAGGTCCAGTCGTCACGGATCCAGTCGATGCTGGCGGGGACCACGCGCGTGCTGCTGCCGCACCGGCGGGCCTCAGGGGTGGGTACGTTCCTGGAGCGGCACGCTTCCCTGCCGCGCACGGCATAGGGAGCGGGTCAGCCCGCCAGGTGGCCCGTGTCGTTCCAGCTCTCGACCGCCGGCTCCCCGTACGCCCAGCCGAGGACCGACAGCGACGTCGGGTTCAGCCTGATCCGGGCGGCGAAGTCGAGCGGCAGACCCAGCCACCGAGCCCCTATGGAGCGCAGCATGTGGCCGTGGGCGAAGACCAGGACGTCCCGGTCCGCCTCGCGGGCCCAGGCCACCACCTCGTCCGCGCGGGCGGTGACCTCCGCCAGGGTCTCGCCGCCGGGGACGCCGTCGCGCCAGATGAGCCAGCCGGGGTTCACGGCCTGGATCTCGTCCGGGGTCATGCCCTCGTACGCGCCGTAGTCCCACTCGACCAGCGCTTCCCATTCACTCGCGCGCTCGCCGAACCCGGCGAGTTCGCACGTCTCGCGCGCGCGTGACAGCGGGCTGGTGCGCACCTCGACGCCCGGGAGGCCGTCCAGCGGCGGCCGGTGCAGGCGCTCGCCGAGGAGTTTGGCGCCACGCCGGCCCTCCTCCAGCAGCGGCACATCCGTCCTGCCCGTATGTTTGCCCGCCAGAGACCATGCGGTCTGGCCGTGCCGGGCGAGCAGGATGCGCGGTGCCATGAGATGAAGGACCTTTCGAGGAAAAAACCGGGCGGGCCGCACCCATCATCGCGCACCCTGTCCGGGGGCAACCCGGCGGTCGATCTCTGCGTCCTAGAGAGCCGGGGGCCCGCGCGCGAGGTCGAACACATACACCGTAAAGTGGTAAGACCGGGCAACCGGACGCCGCAACGAGAAGGGGGAGGCGATCGGATGCCGCACGCCGAGACACCGGGCAGTGAGACGGCCCCGAGTACCCGGCTGCGCTGGTGGACCGAGCTGCCGCTGATCCTCCTGGTGTACGCCTGCTATTCGGCAGGCCGGCTCCTGGCCCGAGGTGATGTCACGCACGCCGTGGACCACGGCCTGGCGATCCTGCGCGTGGAGAAGTTCCTCCACCTCAACGCCGAGCACCCGCTCAACCGGCTCTTCACTCGCGAGGCGTGGCTCGGCGTACCGGCCGACTTCTGGTACGCGTCGCTGCACTACCTGGTCACCCCGGCGATCCTGGTCTGGCTGTTCCGGTCTCACGCCGTGCGTTACCGCGCCGCCCGCACCTGGCTGATGACGTCCACGTTCATCGGTCTGATCGGCTTCACCCTGCTGCCCACCTGCCCGCCCCGCCTCCTCTCCCCGGGCCACGGCTTCGTCGACACCATGGCCCAGTACAGCTCGTACGGCTGGTGGGGCGGCGAAGCCAGCGCACCCCGTGGCATGGGCGGGATGACGAACCAGTACGCGGCCATGCCGAGCCTGCATGTGGGCTGGGCGCTGTGGTGCGGGGTCATGCTGTGGCGGTACGGCGGGACGCGTATCGCGAAGGCCGCCGGTGTCGCCTACCCGCTGATCACCACGATCGTGGTCATGGGCACCGCCAACCACTACTTCCTCGACGCCGTCGCGGGTGCCGCCGTGATGGGCGTCGGGCTGCTGCTGGCGCCGCTCGTGCTGCGGGCCGCGGACGGCGTCAAGGGGCGTGTGGCGACGGTTCTCACGCCTGCCACCGCGGGCACTGAGGCCGCACAGGCCTCAATTGTCAGTGGCGGATGCCAGACTTCCGCGGGTGAGCGAATTCCACGGCAGCGCGAGTCACGGATCGGAGCGGGACCCGAGCCGGGTGCCGCCCCCACGGACGCGGGGGACGGCGCTCCGGCAGCAGCTCGCTGAGCTGCGCGGCCCCGACGTACCGGCCAAGGCGCTGGATGCCCGCGCCCTGGCCGCCCTCGCCGCGAACCCGGGCTGCAGAAGGCGCGCGATCCTCGACGGCGCGGGCGTGAACAAGGCGACCCTGGCGAGTGCGCTGGGCTCCCCGTCGGCGTTCGGGCAGTCGCAGTTCGCGCTCACCCGGGGCAACGCCTTCGAGGCGAAGGTCAAGGCCGACGGCGGCGCGGAACTGCTGCGGCTGGTGCACGAGAAGCTGGACCGCCACGCCGAGCCCCCCGTCGACGCGCGCGTGCCCGACCTCACCGCGATCGGCCCCGAGGGCCGTACCGCCCGCACCGCGCTGGCCCTGCGCGAGGCGACCGAGGCGACCGGCTCGTGGACGCTGCTCGACCACCCGATGCTCGCTCTCGACGTGGCGGGCTCCCCCGCCTTCCTGGAGCCGGACGCGGTGGTGGTGCACCCGGACGGCGGCTGGACGGTCGTGGAGATCAAGTCCTTCCCGATGCTGGACGGCTCGGCGGACCCGGCGAAGGTGGGCGCGGCAGCCCGCCAGGCAGCGGTCTACGTGCTGGCGCTGGAAGAGGTCGCCGCCCGCATCACCGTGCCGGACGCCCCCGCCCCCGAGGTGGGCCACCAGGTCCTCCTCGTCTGCCCCAAGGACTTCTCCAACCTGCCCACCGCCTCGGCCGTCGACGTCCGCAAGCAGCGCGCGGTCACCCACCGCCAGCTGGCCCGTCTCACCCGCATCCAGGACATCGCCGACGCCCTCCCCGAGGGCATTTGCTTCGACCCCGCGCGGCCCGCCGAGGAGCTGACGGCCGCCGTCGAGTCGGTCCCGGCGACATACGCGCCCGAGTGCCTGTCCGCCTGCGAGCTGGCCTTCCACTGCCGCGACCGCTCCCGCGCGGCGGGCGCGGTGACGTCCCTGGGCCGGTCCGTACGGGCCGAGCTGGGCGCCCTGACCACGGTGCCGGACGTCCTGGCGGCGGCCCGCGGGGAGACCGGCGACCCGGCCGATCCGACCGTCGCCGCCCTGCGCAGGGCCGCGGCCCTGCGCGCGGAGGCACTGGGAGCCGCCGCATGTCACTGATCTCCACCCTCGCCCGCCTGGAGGCCGTCAGCACCGGCCGCGCCCAGCCCGCCGCGACCGTCCGCCACCGGCACCTCGCCGACCAGCCCCTGGTCTTCGTCCCGCTCACCACCGCCGGTGAGGCCGGTGCCCCGCTCGGCGCGCTCGTCGGCACCGACCGGGACGCCCCGCGCCTGCTCGTCGTCCCGCAGCCGCGCGACCGTGACCTCAGGTTCCAGTTCCTGGCGGAGCTGGCGGACGTCGTCCTGCCGTACGTGGACTCCTACGCCGAAGCGGTGGAGGCCGCCGAGCGCAACGAGACCGATCCGGAGACCGGCAAGCGGGTCAAGGTCGAGGTCGAGCTGTGCGCGGACGCCCCGCAGCTGATCGTGCCGAGCCGGGCGGGCATCGACTTCGTACGGCTGCTGGGGCGCTCCATGCGCTTCCGCCGTACGGCCGAGCAGGACCCGGAGGCCCCGCATCCGGCGCCCCCGCGCGTGCCGTTGCTGGGCCGGTGGCTGACCCATTTCGGCGAGCGGGCCCGCGTTCCCGGCTCCGCCCTGCTGCTCGCCGCGACCGAGCTGCTGTCCCGGCACTGGGCGACCGGCCAGTCCACCCTGGAGGACCAGCACCTGGGCGCGCTGCTCGCCTGGATCGACCCTCCGGAGGGCATGACCGGCGCGGAGGCGGCCCGCGCGGCCGAGCTCGCCCGGGACGCCAAGGGCCAGCTGCTGCACCCGCCGGCCGGACCGGCCACCGACCCGGCGTTCGACAACAAGCTGCTCGCCCCCGCCATCGAGCGCTACGACCGCGCGCGTACCGCCCTGGCCGCCGCCGAGGACGGCCTGGAGGCGGACGACCGGCTCGGTGAACTCACCGCCGCCGAGCGCGCGATCAGGGACCTCGTCGAAAGCCGGACCCGTCCCACCTGGGACGCGGTGTGGCGCGGCCTGGACCTGCTGCGGGAGCTGCCCGAGGGCGCGCGGGTGGAGGAGCGCTGGACCCGCGACCGCTGGTCGTTCACGTCCCACCGCGACCGGATCACGGCGGGCGAGCCCCCGCAGCCGCGCCGCGACGACGCGGTGACCGCCGCCAACAAGCTCGCCACGCGCGAGCGCGAACAGGCCCGCCTGGAGGCGCAGGAGGCCCTCGACGACCCGCTGGTGATGGCGGGGCGGCGGCTGTCCGGGGAGGCGTTCGCGGGCGAGGTCACGGATGTCGTGATGACGTACAGCGAGGGCAAGCGCCCCAGCCCGCGCCCGCTCGTCACGCTGCGCACGGACGACCGGCCGCATCTCGGGGAGCGTGTGAAGGTCTACCGCTCGCTGGGCGGGAAACCCCAGTCGGCCGAGTTCGTCGGCCACGACGGCGACTGCGTCGTCCTGCGCGTCCTCGACAAGATGGGCCGCGGCAAGGAGCCCGAGCCGGGGTCGGTCCCTGAGAAGGGCGACCGGCTCTGCTTCACGCTCTTCGAGCACGAGCAGCGGGGCGGCGCGAAACTCCCCGACCCGGAGAACACCCCGTGGACGCACGGCGGACCGCCCGGTGAGGCCACCCATGAAACCGCCGACCCGCTGACCGCGGAGGACGTCCTGTGAGCACCGTCTCCGAGCTCTTCGACCCCGGTGCGGTGGCCGCCGCGGCCACCGACGCGATCCTCGGCAGCACGCTGCACGGCGCGGCGCGCGGGGTCGTCGTCGACTCCCCGCCCGGCGCCGGCAAGTCCACGCTCGTCGTCCGCGCGGCCCTCGAACTGGCCGACGCGGGACGCCCGCTGATGGTCGTCGCACAGACCAACGCCCAGGTCGACGACCTGGTACTGCGGCTCGCCGAGAAGAACCCGGACCTCCCGGTCGGCCGCCTGCACAGCAGCGACACGGACGCGTACGACAAGGCACTGGACGAGCTGCCCCACGTACGCAAGTCGGCGAAGGCGGCCGAGCTGACCGGACTGCCGGTCACGATCTCCACGGCCGCCAAGTGGGCGCACGTCAAGGTCGACGAGCCGTGGGAGCACGCGATCGTCGACGAGGCGTACCAGATGCGCTCGGACTCCCTGCTCGCCGTCGCGGGGCTGTTCCAGCGGGCGCTGTTCGTGGGCGACCCGGGCCAGTTGGACCCGTTCGCGATCGTGGGCAGCGAGCAGTGGGCGGGCCTGTCCTACGACCCCTCGGCGTCCGCGGTCACGACCCTCCTCGCGCACAACCCCGAGCTCCCGCAGCACCGCCTCCCGGTGTCCTGGCGGCTCCCGGCCTCGGCCGCGCCCCTGGTCTCGGCCGCCTTCTACCCGTACACCCCGTTCCGCAGCGGCACCGGCCCCGGCGACCGCGCCCTGTCCTTCGCGATCCCCTCGGACGGCTCGGGCCCCGACCGGGTCATC
Source organism: Streptomyces sp. NPDC057280 (assembly GCF_042668605.1). Taxonomy (NCBI): domain Bacteria; kingdom Bacillati; phylum Actinomycetota; class Actinomycetes; order Kitasatosporales; family Streptomycetaceae; genus Streptomyces; species Streptomyces sp. NPDC057280. Next base: position 225,974 of record NZ_JBHUYR010000002.1, on the reverse strand, counting down.
GACGAGGCGGCGGAGTCCGGCTGGGGCCTGCTGGAGCTGCCCGCCCGGCACACCCCGCGCACGGACCCGGAGGCGGTACGGGCGGTGGCGACGGTCGTACGACGCCTGCTGGACCGTGGCGGCGCGGCCACCTCGGAACGCTCCCCCGACCCAGCCCCCCTCACCGCCGACCGCATCGCCGTCGGCACGGCCCACCGCGACCAGGCGGCGGCGATCCGCGCGGCCCTCACCGAGCTGGGCGTCCAGGACGTCACCGTCGACACGGCGAACCGCCTCCAGGGCCGCGAGTACGACGTCACGGTCGTCCTGCACCCCCTGTCCGGCCGCCCCGACGCCACGGCGTTCCACCTGGAGACGGGCCGCCTCTGCGTCCTCGCCTCCCGCCACCGGCACGCGTGCATCGTGGTCTGCCGGGCGGGCGTGGGCGACCTCCTGGACGACTATCCGTCGACGGAGCCGGTGCAGTTGGGGACGGTGGTGAAGTTCCCGGACGGGTGGGAGGCGAACCACGCGGTGCTGGCGCACCTGGCGGAGCACCGGGTGGTGTTCGAGCCCTGATCCCTATGGGGCCCTTGCGCGAGCGCGCGACAATGGACGGTGGCCCGCTTCCCGACGGAGGGGGCATCAGCGACGTACGAGGAGGAGAAGACATGGCGGAGCCCACGCCGCGTCGGAACGAACCGCGGCTACGCCCCGCGCCCCTGCTCTTCGAGCCCGCGCAGGCGGCCGCCGACCCGGAGCATTTCTTCGACCTGGAGTCCATCGACGACCCCAGGGCGCTGCTCGCCCGGGCGACGGAGCTGACGCAGGCCTTCCGTGCGGCGACGGACCGTGCCGTGGAGTTCCAGGCGATGGCCGCGGCGCAGCTGGCCGACCCCCGGCGTTTCGACCGGCTGACGCCGGCGGACATCGCGGAGCGGGCCGAGTGGACCGAGGACTATGCCAAGAAGATGGTCGAGTTCGGGCGGGACCTGATGCGCGGGACGGCCGAGGGTGCGGCGGAGAAGGGGCTCGCCGACCCGGCGTGAACCCACCCCGCGTTCTGGCATATGCCAGGCGGGCAAGATACCCCTCCCCACCCCCTCCTGTCCCGATTTCCAGCAACCGTCCGAGACGGGACGCTCACGCCCGGTACATCTGGATGCATGAGCGACACACGCATCGAACCGTTCTCCGACCGTTCCGACGTCTGCGGGGTCACTGCGGACGGTGCGGCCTGGCTCGCCTCGGCAGGAACGTATCCGCGCAGCACGCTCGCCCTCTGGCGGGAGCGCCCGGACGCCCCGGTGGTGCTGCCGTGCGGCGCCTCGTTCGACGTCGTGAGCGCGCCCGCCATCTTCGGGCGCCGGATGCTCGACCGGTTATGGGGCGACGGGCCGGGCTCGGGGCCGGTGGCGATGTTCCGGGGCCGGATGCTGCTGTTCGCGGCGCCGGGCAGCGCGTACCGGCTGCCGTCGCTGCTGCGGTGGGAGGAGTGCGGCCGCACGGGCGCGATCCCGCCGCTGCTGTGCCACGGCAACGGCGACGCGGTGACGCTGCCCGCACCCCTGCCGACCCGCACCGCGCCGACCCCGTTCGACAGCCGCTGGCTGGTCGCCCCCGACACCCGTCACCCCTGGCTGCCGGGCCCCGAGATCCTGCTCTGGGCGGCCGTACGGGCGGCTCGCGCGGCCGTGCGGATATCGATTTTTCCCCCAGCCGATCAGGATGCTAAGGTCTACGACGTCAGCAGGCGCCGCTAGCTCAGTTGGTTAGAGCAGCTGACTCTTAATCAGCGGGTCCGGGGTTCGAGTCCCTGGCGGCGCACAGACGAACAAGAAGCCCCTCGCGGAGCGAGGGGCTTCTTGTGTGCCACCGTCTGTCCGCTACGGCGTGATCTTCACCGTCCACGCCCCGGCGACCGTCCGGCCCTCGACCTCGACCCGTACGTCGTCCCCCGGCACCGTGAAGCTCTCCCCGAGGGCGACCGGGGCGTCCGCGAGGGGTGGGTAGACCGAGGCCTCCCAGCAGGCCTCGGTGTGCGGGTGGGCGTCGATGACCTGGATCGGGCCGCCGCCGGACGCGGCGCCGGCGCGTACCCGGTAGACCAGGACCCCTTCCTTGCAGGTCCCCGCGTCGTTGCCGGCCGGGCTGCGGGCCTCGAAGGCGAGGGCGGTCTCGGGTCCGGTGCGGACCACCGCCAGCTTGGTGCCGCGTCCCAGGCCGAAGGCCGGGCGGCCCGCGACCGGCGTCCCCGGCCCCGCCCCCAGCGGTTCCAGCGTCAGCCGCGTCGGCTTGCCCACGCACGTCACCTGCCGCGGATCCAGCCACCCCAGCTTCCACTTGTGCCAGCCGAACAGGTCCGGGGCCAGCCCGAACTGGCTGCCCATCAGGTCCCAGTCGCCGACGTACGTGTCCCAGTCGCCCTTGCCATCGACGGGGCGGTGGTAGAGGTCCGGCAAGTCGAAGACGTGGCCGGTCTCGTGGGCCAGGACCAGGCGGTCCGGGGGGTGCTGTTCGAAGACGGTGACGACGCGGCGGATGTCCGTGCCGTCGGCCCGCATCGGGGTGTCGAGGTTGACGACCTTCGTGGCGTCCGAGTCCACGCCGGGCGCGTCCGGATCGGCGACGAAGTAGACGACGTCGTAGCGGGAGAAGTCCACCTGCCCGTCCGCCGCGGCCAGCGCGTCGCGCAGATAGTCGGCGCGATGCGACGCGCTCCAGTCACGCTCTATGACGTACGACGTCGACGGCCGCGGCATCCGGATCCAGTTCCGCAGCGGATGCGGGCGCAGCGTGAACCTGCCGTAGGAGGCCTGTTCGAAGAAGCGGCTGGTCGCGGGGAAGTGGTCGGCGGCGAGCTGGTCGGGGGTGGTGCGCGGGGTCGCGTCCGGGAAGGACAGGAATACCATCACCGCGTCCAGCGTGCGGGTGGGCTGCGGGTAGGCGGCGTTCCAGGTGTCGACGCCCTCGGAGTGGTGCGCCTCGGTGCGGGTGAGGGCGCAGGCGGCCGCGGAGAACGGCTCGGCGGCCGACGGGCCGGTGATGAGGGAGGTGGCGGCCAGCGCCGACATCGTGGTGAACACCGCCGCGGTGCTGCGCAGTCGGGGGCGCGGAAAGGGGCGCGGCACGGGGACCTCCGGATGCGGTTCACGGGACACCGCACCCAGCCTGTGTGAGATTGTCGTACTACGCCCTGTTTGTCTGCACCAGAAGAGTGAGTCAGCCGAAGAACCGTCAGAATCGACACCCCGAATCGCTCACGGAACGTCACACCTGGTCGGGCGGGTCAACAAGCCGTCCAGGTGCGGGCAGAAACGATCTGTCAGAAGGGCCCGTTGTTCCGGGACACTGGGCAGTGGCTGGAAGGGGTGGGGGCCAGCCTCTATGATCGGCACACTTTCCTGCACGGACAGAGATCGAGTGCACTGCGGGAGCGAACGGTGAGCGGAACCTCCGAAGGGCCGGCGCCCGCGACAGACCTCGACCGGGCGGCCGTCACAGACAGTGACTACAACACGTCTTCTCGTACCGATTCCCCGGCGTACCGGTCGGCCTTCGTGGCCGCACCGCTCGCCATGGCCGTCGTCGACCGCGAGGGGCTCGTCGTCAGCGCCAACGGCAGCCTCGGCGACCTCCTCGGCAGCGCGCCCGAGGCGCTCGCCGGGCGGCTCGCCGCCGATCTGGTGGACCTGGCCTCCGACGCCCGTACCTGGCACGCCTACCAGGAGGTGCTGCGCGGCCGGCAGGCCCGGCTGCGCTGCACCCGGCGGCTGAAGAACCCCGACGGCCAGTACCTGTGGACGCAGGTCACCGTCGCGCCGCTCGGCACGGGTGAACCCGGGGTGCTGCTGTCGGTCGCCGACGTCAGCTCCCAGCGTGAACTCCAGGCCCGGCTGCGGCACTTGCAGATGCACGACCCGGTGACCCGGCTGCCCAACCGCACGCTGTTCTTCGAGCGGCTGTCGGCCGCGCTGGAGGCGGAGGCGTACGAGCAGGGCGGCACCGGCCGGATCGGCCTGTGCTATCTGGACCTCGACGGCTTCAAGGCCGTCAACGACACCCTCGGCCACCGCGTCGGCGACCGGCTGCTGGCCGCCGTCGCGGAGCGGCTGACGCGGTGCGCGGACGAGGCGGGCGCCACCCGGGGCAGCACGCCGCTGGTGGCCAGACTCGGCGGCGACGAGTTCGCGCTGCTCGTCGAGGACTCCACCGGCACCGACCAGCTCGCCGATCTCGCCGAGGCCGTGCTCAAGGCGGTGCAGAGCCCCTTCGACATCGCCGGGCACCGGCTGTCGGTCTCCGCGTCGATCGGCGTCGTCGAGCGGCACGCGGCGGGCACCACCCCCACGGCCCTCGTGCAGGCCGCCGACACGACGCTGTACTGGGCGAAGGCCGACGGCAAGTCCCGCTGGACGCTGTTCGACCCGGAGCGCAACGCCCACCGCATGACCCGTCAGGCCCTCGCCTCCACCCTCCGGCCGGCCATCGAGCGCGGCGAGTTCACGCTCGAGTACCAGCCGCTGGTCGGCATGGAGGACGGGCGGCTGCGGGGCGTGGAGGCTCTGGTGCGCTGGAACCACCCGCAGTTCGGGATGCTGACGCCGAATCGGTTCATCGCACTGGCCGAGGAGGACGGCTCGATCGTGCCGCTGGGGCGCTGGGTGCTGGCGACCGCCTGCCGGCAGGCCCGGCAGTGGCAGCTCGACCACCCGGGCGAGCCGCCGATCTTCGTCAGCGTCAACGTCGCGGTCCGCCAGGTGTGGGACTCCGACCTGGTCGCCGACGTGGCGGAGATCCTGGCGGAGACGGGCCTGGCGCCGGGGCTGCTGCAGCTGGAGCTCACGGAGTCCGCGGTGATGGGCTCGGCGGGCCGCCCGCTCCAGGCGCTCCAGGCGCTCAGCGACATGGGCGTCCACATCGCCATCGACGACTTCGGCACCGGCTACTCCAACCTCGCCTACCTCAGCCGGCTGCCGGTCGCGGTCCTGAAACTGGACGGGTCCTTCGTCCGGGGCTTCCAGTACGAGGGGACCGGCGCCCCGCCCAACCCGGCCGACGAGGTCGTCGTCGAGGCGATGATCCAGCTGGCCCACCGGCTGGGGCTGACGGTCACCGCGGAGTGCGTGGAGACGTCCGCGCAGGCTTCCCGCCTGCGGCGGATCGGGTGCGACACCGGGCAGGGGTGGCTGTACTCGCGGCCGGTGCCGCCGGATCGTATCTCCGAGCTGATGGCGGGTCAGGCCGCCGGCAGGCCGTAGGCGTCGGCGATCAGTTCGTAACTGCGCAGCCGCAGCGCTCCGCTGTGCGCGTGGGACGTGATCATCAGCTCGTCGGCGCCGGTGCGCTTCTGGAGGTCGTCGAGACCGGCGCGGACCTCGTCGGCGGTGCCGTGGACGACGTTGGCGTTCCAGGACGTGGCGAAGTCGCGTTCCACGGCGCTGAATTCGTAGGCCTCCGCCTCCTCGGGGGTGGGGACGAGACCGGGGCGGCCGGTGCGCAGCCGGATCATGTTGAGGCTCGCGGCGAGCACCTGGCGGCGGGCCTCCTTCTCGTCGTCGGTGGCGAGGGCGGAGACGCCGATGAGGGCGTAGGGCTCGGCGAGGATCTCGCTCGGGCGGAAGGTCTCGCGGTACAGGTCCAGGGCCGGAATGGTGTTCTGGGCCGAGAAGTGGTGGGCGAAGGCGAAGGGCAGGCCGAGCTCGGCGGCGAGGCGGGCACTGAAGCCGGAGGAGCCGAGCAGCCAGATCGGCGGGCGGTGCGGGGACTGGACGCCACCGGGGGACGTCGACTGGATCGGGCCGGGGACCGCGTGGATACGGCGGTAGGGGTGGCCGTCGGGGAAGTCGTCGTCGAGGAAGCGGGTCAGCTCGGCGAGCTGCTCGGGGAAGTCGTCGGCGCCCTCGTGGAGACGGTCGGTGCGGCGCAGGGCGGCCGCGGTGGCGCCGTCGGTGCCGGGGGCGCGGCCGAGGCCGAGGTCGACGCGGTTCGGGGCCAGCGCCTCCAGGGTGCCGAACTGCTCCGCGATGACCAGGGGGGCGTGGTTGGGCAGCATGACGCCGCCCGAGCCGAGGCGGATGCGCTCGGTGTGGGCGGCGAGGTGGGCCAGGATCACGGCGGGGGACGAGGAGGCCACGCCGGGCATGGAGTGGTGCTCGGCGACCCAGTACCGGTGGAACCCGCGCGACTCCGTCAGCTTGGCCAGCTCGACGCTGGTGCGCAGCGCCTCGGTGGCGGTGTGCCCGGCGCCCACCGTGACCAGGTCCAGTACGGAGAGGGGGACGGGGGCGGTGCCGTGTGCGGTGCCCCGGGTCTCGTCTGCCGCCACGTGTGCCTCCTGCTGTGTGCCGTGCGGTGTCCTTCGGCGCACAACAGGAGGGTGTCTCCGCTTTATTCCCCGAGGGCCTCACACCTGATGCCCCGGGGTCTCACACCTGCACGATCGGCTCCTTCGTGAACAGTGCCCCCAGGCTCGGTGCGTTCACGCGGCGGTCGGTCAGGCGCAGGCCCTCCCAGACCGTGACCTGGTTGGCGGTGAGGACCGGCTTGCCGAGTTCCTTCTCCAGGGCGGGGAGGTGGGCGACCGTGTGCAGGGCGGTGTCGGGGAGCAGGAGGGCGTCCGCGTCCGGGGTGTCGGCCTGCCTCGCCAGGGCGAAGACCTCCGCCTCGCCCCAGGTGCCGACCTCGGCCGCCGTGACGATCCCGGCGCCCTTGACCCCGGTCACCTCCAGGCCGCCGGCCCGCAGGAAGTCCGCGAACATCGCGGCCACGTCGTCCGGGTACGTCGCCCCGACCGCGACCCGGCCGGCCTTGATCTCCTGGGCCGCGTGCACGAAGGCGAAGGACGTCGAGGAGGCCGGCATGCCGGCCGCCATGGCCAGGGCGCGGACCTGGTCGTGGGCGCCTTCCCAGCCGCGTACGAAGCTGCCGCTGGTGCAGGCCCACACCACGGACTCGGCGCCCGCCATGCGCAGCTCCTCGACGCCGGCCGCGAGCCGTTCGGGCGAGCCCATCTCCCGCAGGGCGTCCTCGCGGTGGGCGTCCTCGCCGATGTCGGTGTGCACCACGTCGACCCGGATGTCGCTGCCCAGGAGCTGCTCGATGCGTGGGTAGTCGTCCTCGGCGGAGTGGCCCGGGTAGAGGAGTCCGAGTGCGGTCATGTCCAGCCTTCCTGCTGCTGTTCTTCGTCGGGCAGTACCGGTCGCAGGGGGCCCGGACGCGCCGCCGGATCGATCAGCGCCTGATAAGGCCCCATGGCCCGGGTACCCAGTCGGCGCAGCGCCGCCCACATCGTCACCTGGTTGGCCGAGATCACCGGCAGCCGCAGTTCGGCCTCCAGTTGCGGGATGACGTCGTACGTCGGGAGGTTGGTGCAGCTGATGAACAGGGCGTCCGTGTCCCGGCGGACCGCCTTGTGCGCCATGGCGACCACCTCGCGGTACGGCACCTTCCAGATGTGCCTGGTCAGGCCCATGAAGGCGCAGCCGGTGACGGTGACCCCGGCCTCGGCGACGTACTCCTCCAGTGCGCGGGTGACCGACACGGTGTACGGCGTCACCAGGGCAAGGCGGCGCACGCCCAGCTCGGTCAGGGCTTCGAGGAGGGCCCCGGAGGTGGTGACGGACGGGACGGCGCCCGCCCTCGTCATCGCCTCGCACATCGCGCGTTCGCCCGCGATGCCGCCGACGAAGCTGCCGGAGGTGCAGGCGTAGGCGACGACCTCGGGGGCGATGGCGTGCAGGGTGCGGACGGCGTCGTGCAGGGTCTCGTGCTCGCTGACGAGACGGGCCAGGTCGAGGCTGACCTCGACGGGCACGTACGGCGTCCGGGTCAGATGGAGCGAGATGTCGTCCGGGACCCAGCGCCACAGCTCGCGGTCCAGGGCGAAGTCGAAGGGTGCCACGACGCCGACACCGCGCTGGGGGCGCGGTCCGCCGAGAAAGGAGAGGTCCATGGCAGACACCGGCCTCACGGTGAGAGACGGGGGGACAACGGACCGTGCGCGCGCCCGTGTTGACGAAGGTAGGTTCGGGTGCGAGCGTGGTCAATCCGCGCATGTCAGACGCCCGTGGAGGAACGGCTTCGCATGACCTCCCCCACCCTCCTCGTCCTGGACGCCGACCCCCTCCCCCGCCTCGGCCGCCTCACCGGTCGCGCCCGCGTCGAGCACGCGGACGCGTCGACGCTGGCCGAGCGGCTGCCGTTCGCCGATGTGCTGCTGGTGTGGGACTTCACCTCGCACGCCGTACGGCACGCCTGGCCCGGCGAGGGTCCGCGGCCGCGCTGGGTGCACACGGCGAGCGCGGGCGTGGACCATCTGATGTGCCCCGAACTCGCCGCGTCCGACACGGTGGTGACCAACGCGCGCGGGATCTTCGACCAGCCGATCGCCGAGTACGTCGCGGCCCTCGTCCTGGCGATGGCGAAGGATCTGCCGAGGACGCTGGAACTCCAGCGGGAGGGCGTCTGGCGGCACCGGGAGTCCCGCCGGGTCGCCGGGACGCGGGCCGTGATCGTCGGCTCCGGGCCCATCGGTCGGACGATCGCCCGCACGCTCAAGGCACTTGAGGTGACGACGGCGCTGGTCGGCCGCACTCCGCGCACCGGCGTCCACGGTCCCGACGATCTCGACCGGCTGATCGCCCGCGCCGACTGGATCATCGCGGCGGCTCCGCTGACCGAGCAGACGTACGGCATGTTCGACGCCCGGCGGTTCGGGGTGATGCAGCCGTCGGCGCGGTTCATCAACATCGGGCGGGGCGGCCTGGTCGTCGAGGACGCGCTGGCCGAGGCGCTCCGGCGCCGGTGGATCGCGGGCGCCGCCCTGGACGTCTTCGAGCACGAGCCCCTGGGCCCCGACAGCCCGTTGTGGCAGGTGCCCGACCTGATCGTGTCCCCGCACATGAGCGGGGACACGGTGGGCTGGCGGGACGAACTCGGGGCGCAGTTCCTTCAGTTGTACGAGCGGTGGGAGGCGGGCAAGCCACTGCTGAACGTGGTCGACAAGAAGCGTGGATACGTACCCGGACACTGACCTGGGGGTGTGCATGAGGGACCTCACCGCACTCGGCGCCGTGGAGCTCGTCGAGGGGTACCGCAAGGGCGAGTTCAGCCCGGTGGAGGTGACCCGGGCGGCGCTGGAGCGGGCCGAGGAGATCCAGCCGGAGGTGAACGCGTTCGTGCGGCTGACGGCCGAGGAGGCGCTCGCGCAGGCGACGGAGTCGGCGGACCGGTGGCGGCGCGGTGAGCCGGCCGGGCTGGTGGACGGGGTCCCGGTCACGGTGAAGGACATCCTGCTGATGCGCGGCTCGCCGACCCTGAAGGGGTCGAAGGCGCTGTCGGAGAAGGGCGGTTGGGACGAGGACGCGCCGTCCGTCGCCCGGCTCCGGGAGCAGGGTGCCGTGTTCCTCGGCAAGACCACCACCCCGGAGTTCGGCTGGAAGGGCGTCACGGACTCGCCGCTGTCCGGCGTCACCCGCAACCCGCACGACCCCACCCGCACCGCGGGCGGCTCCAGCGGTGGCGCCGCGGCGGCCGTGGCCCTCGGCGCGGGCCCCCTCGCGCTCGGCACGGACGGGGGCGGCAGCGTCCGCATCCCGGCCGCGTTCTGCGGGATCTTCGCGCTGAAGCCGACGTACGGCAGGGTGCCGCTGTACCCGGCGAGCGCGTTCGGGACCCTCGCCCATGTCGGGCCGATGACCCGGGACGCGGCGGACGCGGCGCTGCTGCTGGACGTCATCGGGACGCCGGACGCCCGGGACTGGTCGGCGCAGGGGCCGAGTGCCGTGTCCTACCGGGAGGTTCTCCAGGAGGGCGTCCGCGGTCTGCGGATCGCCTACTCCCCCTCCTTCGGCGGGCAGGTCCGGGTGCAGCCGGGCGTCGCGGCGGCGGTCCGGCGCGGTGTCGAGGAGCTGGCGCGGCTCGGTGCCTATGTCGAGGAGGCCGACCCGGACTTCGCCGACCCGGTGGACGCCTTCCACACCCTGTGGTTCAGCGGGGCGGCCCGGGTGACCCAGCAGTTCGGGCCGCACCAGCGGGAGTTGCTCGATCCCGGACTGCGGGAGATCTGCGGGCTCGGCGCGCGCTACAGCGCGCTGGACTATCTCGCAGCCGTCGATGTCCGCATGGACCTCGGCCGCCGGATGGGCCGCTTCCACGAGTCGTACGACCTGCTGGTGACGCCCACCCTGCCGGTCACGGCGTTCGAGGCGGGCGCCGAGGTGCCGAAGGGTTCGGGTTACCGGCGGTGGACGGGGTGGACGCCGTTCACCTACCCGTTCAACATGACCCAGCAGCCGGCCGCGTCCGTCCCGGTCGGGGTGGACGGCGACGGGCTGCCGGTGGGACTCCAACTCGTGGCCGCCCGGCACCGGGACGATCTGGTGCTGCGGGCGGCGCACGCCCTGGACGGCTTCACGCCCTCCGGAAACTGAGGGTCTCCCCGGCCGCTCCCGTCCGCCAGAGGTCGTTGCAGGCCTCGGCCATCCGCTCCAGCCCCTCCGTCACCTGCCCCCAGACGATGCCGGGAACCCAGCCCACGTCACCGTTGAGGAGGAGGTTGTTGCGTTCGTAGAAGAGGGCCAGGTCGACGAGGGTGGTGCCGGCGCGGACCTCGCGGTCGTAGCCGTAGGACGTGGTGCCCAGTTCGGTGCCGGCGAAGGAGAAGTAGCAGAGGTCGCCGGGGATGGGGGTGACGGTCGGGTTCTCCAGGGGAGGTTCTGTGGAGGCGAAGGGTGGGAAGAGGGCGTAGATCTCGTTGCGGGCGTACTTCGCGTGGTAGACGTCACCGGCGAGCGGAAGCGCTTCCCAGACAGCCGCGCAGGTCAGCGGCGCGCGGTCGTCCAGCAGCTTTGCCGTGACGCTGATTCCCCGCTTGACCAGCGAGACTTCTATGTAACGGTCAGCCATGCGATCCATGGTGCATACATCGCATGCGGTCGGGTAGCCGCGCCGCCATGGCTCCACCAATAGGGAACGAGAAACACACACCCGGAACCACCCGCCGATCGCTGCTCGCGGGGGTGGCGGCGCTCGGTGCGCTGGGGGCCGCCGGCTGCACGCGGGTGGCCACGGCCTCGACGACGGACGGCGGTGATCTGCTGGACCGGATGCGGGCGGCGGGGGTGGTGCGGCTCGGTATCGCCGGTGAGATCCCGTTCGGCTACATCGACAAGAACGGCGAACTGACCGGCGAGGCGCCCGAGCTGGCCAAGGTGATCTTCAAACGGCTGGGCGTGGACCGGGTGCAGCCGGTGCCGACCGAGTTCGGTTCGCTCATTCCGGGGCTCAACTCCCAGCAGTTCGATGTCGTCGCCGCCGGGATGTACGTCAACCCCGAGCGCTGCGAGCAGGTCATCTTCGCCGACCCGGACTACCAGATGCTCGACTCCTTCATCGTCAGGAAGGGCAACCCGAAGGGGCTGCACACCTACCAGGACGTCGTCGAGAAGAAGGCCAAGTTCGCCACCGGGACCGGGTACGCCGAGATCCAGTACGCCGTGGACGCGGGGTACAAGGAGAGCGACATCCTGATCGTGCCGGACCAGGTCGCCGGGCTGAACGCCGTGGAGGCGGGCCGGGCCGACGTGTTCGCCGGTACGGCGCTCACCACCCGTGAGGTGGTGAAGAAGTCCGCCAAGGCCGAGGCCACCAAGGCCTTCGCGCCGCTCGTGGACGGCAAACCGCATGTGGACGGCGGCGCGTTCGCCTTCCGGCACACCGAGACCAGGCTGCGGGACGCCTTCAACGTCGAGCTGCGCAAGCTGAAGAAGAGCGGGGAGCTGTTCCGCATCCTGCGGCCCTTCGGATTCACGAAGGCCGAGATGACGGACCTCACGGCGAAGGAGCTCTGCGGCGGATGACTTCAGGACTCTGGGAACTGGTCCTCAAAGGCGTGTGGGTCACCGTCCAGCTGCTCTTCCTGAGCGCGCTGCTGGCGGGAGCCGTCTCCTTCGTGGTCGGCATCGCGCGCACCCACCGGCTGTGGATCGTGCGCTTCCTCGCCGGCTTCTACACCGAGGTGTTCCGCGGGACCTCGGCCCTCGTCATGATCTTCTGGGTGTTCTTCGTACTGCCGCCCGCGTTCGGCTGGCAGCTGGTCCCGCTGTGGGCGGGCACGCTGGCGCTCGGGCTGACGTACGGCGCCTACGGCTCGGAGATCGTGCGCGGGGCCCTCACCGCGGTCGACCCGGCGCAGCAGGAGGGCGGGATCGCGCTCAGCTTCACGCCCTGGCAGCGGCTGAAGCTGATCCTGCTGCCGCAGGCGGTGCCGGAGATGATCCCGCCGTTCTCCAACCTGCTGATCGAGCTGCTCAAGGGCACCGCCCTGGTGTCGATCATGGGCATGGGTGATCTCGCGTTCAGCGGCAACCTGGTACGCCTTGCGCTGCAGGAGAGCGCGGAGATCTACACGTATCTGCTGGTCATCTACTTCGTGATCGCCTTCGCCCTCACCCGGGTGATGCGCGGTCTGGAGAAGCGGCTGAAGGCGGGCGTCGGCAGGAAGCCGACGGGCGGGATCTCCCCGCAGCAGGAACTCAAGCGTGCCGAGACGACCGGCGTCGGCGCCTCGTCCTCGGGAGGTGTTCTCGGATGAAGTGGGACTGGTCAGCGGTCGGCGACTTCATGCCGCAGTTCTGGGACGGTCTGCTGGTCACCCTGCAGGCGCTGGCCCTCGGCTCGGTGATCTCCTTCGTGCTCGGCCTGGCGTGGGCGCTGCTGATGCGGGCGCCGACCCGGTGGGTGACCTGGCCGGTGGGCGCGGTCACCGAGTTCGTGCGGAACACGCCGCTGCTGGTACAGCTGTTCTTCCTCTTCTACGTGCTGCCCGAGTGGGGCTTCACGTTCTCCGCGCTGACCACCGGCGTCTTCGCGATCGGCCTGCACTACTCGACGTACACCATGCAGGTCTACCGGGCCGGCATCGAGGCGGTGCCCGCCGGCCAGTGGGAGGCCGCGACGGCGCTGAACCTGCCGGTCGCACGGACCTGGCGGGTGGTGATCCTGCCGCAGGCGATCCGCCGGGTCGTGCCCGCGCTCGGCAACTACGTGATCGCGATGCTCAAGGACACGCCGCTGCTGATGGCGATCACCGTCCTCGACATGCTCGGGCAGGCGCGGCTCTTCTCCCAGGAGCACTTCCAGTTCACCGAGCCCCTGACCGTGATCGGCGTGGCCTTCATCCTCATCTCCTATCTGGCCTCCCTCCTCATGCGAGCCCTGGAGCGACGTCTTGTCCACTGACATACAGCCCGAGAACAGCCCCCTCGACCAGCGCGGTACCGGCGAGCTGATCCGGCTCGACCAGGTCACCAAGCGGTTCGGCGACAACACCGTCCTCGACCATCTCGACTTCTCGGTCGAGGCCGGCAAGCACGTCACCCTCATCGGGCCGTCCGGATCGGGCAAGACCACGATCCTCCGGCTGCTGATGACCCTGACGAAGCCGGACGAGGGCACCATCACCGTCGACGGACAGCGCCTCTTCCCGGCCTCCGACAAGGAGGTCCGCGAGGTCCGCAAGAAGATCGGCATGGTGTTCCAGCAGTTCAACCTGTTCCCGAACATGCCGGTGCTGAGAAACATCACCGAGGCCCCGGTCACGGTGCTCGGCCTGGCCAAGGACGAGGCGGAGGAGCGCGCCCGCGAACTGCTCGACATGGTCGGCCTGGCCGACAAGTGCGACGCCTATCCGGCGCAGCTGTCCGGCGGCCAGCAGCAGCGGGTCGCGATCGCGCGGGCGCTGGCGATGCGGCCGCAGGTGCTGCTGCTCGACGAGGTGACCTCGGCGCTGGACCCGGAGCTGGTCGCGGGCGTCCTCGACGTGCTGCGGGACATCGCCCGCAGCACCGACATCACGATGCTCTGCGTGACCCACGAGATGAACTTCGCCCGGGACATCTCGGACCAGGTCCTGATGTTCGACTCGGGGCGGATCATCGAGGCCGGGGCGCCGGAGAAGATCTTCAGCGAGCCGGAGCAGGACCGTACCCGGGAATTCCTGAGCGCGGTGCTCTGACCAAAGGTCAATTACACCTTGTGAAGGCGTCGATGCACGAGGTAGGGGTGCTGGGTCTTGACTTTGGCATATGCCAGCGGGTCAGCGCCCCTGTTGAGAGGGATGGAATCTCGTCAACAGGCCCTCACTTCAAGCCTCTTGCCCGTTATCGTGGTAGGGATCGCTGTCCGGATTACGGCCCAACTGTAGAGCGACTTAGCGAGCGCAGGGGGAACCACCGTGGCGCTGAAGCACGAGCCGACCGCGCCGTACCACTCCGCCCAGGACGCGCTGCGCGTCCTGGAGGCGGTGGCGCGGCACACCACCGGAATCACCGACGCCCAGCTCGCCCGGCACACCAGCATCGAACCGGAGCGGCTGACCACCCTCCTTCGCATGCTGCGCCGCGAGGGCTACGTCGAGCAGGTCGCCGACGGCGCGTACGTCACGGGCGACGCCCTGACCCGCCTCGGCTCCGCCCATGACCGTGACCAGGCGCTGCGCGAGACGCTCCAGCGCACGCTGGACCGGCTGCGCGACTCGGTCGGCGCGGCCGTGTACTTGAGCCGGTACGTCGACGGAGAGGTGCGGATCGCCCAGTACGCCGACGGCCCGACGATGCCGGTGGTGAACGAGTGGGTGGACTTCCGCTACTCGGCCCACGCGACGGCGATCGGCAAGAGCCTGCTGGGCCAGCTGGACCACAACAGCCGGCGCGACCACCTGTCCCGGCACAAGATGGCCCGCCTCACCTCCCGGACCATCACCAGCGACAAGCTCCTGCTGTCCCGTCTGGAGTCCCAGCCGCCGACGGTCCCCCACCTCGACCTCCAGGAGTACGCGGTGGGCACGGTCTGCGCGGCCGTCCCCATCACCGCCGGATCGTCGGTGGGCTGCCTGGCCCTCTCGCTCCCGGTCGAGCACGCCCACCGGCTCCGTCAGGCGGCGGACGCCCTGAACCGCAACGCGGCCCCGGTCCTGCTCAGCCTGGCCATCTGAGCCCCCTACCCAACGGTGGTCAGAAGCACCCCTCGGGACCAGGTAGTATTTTCTCTGTCGCCAGCCGAGGGAACAAAACCCGCGGTCGGCGAGGGTCATGCGCCGCTAGCTCAGTTGGTTAGAGCAGCTGACTCTTAATCAGCGGGTCCGGGGTTCGAGTCCCTGGCGGCGCACTCCTGAAGGGCCTCTCGTGGGAGCGAGGGGCCCTTCGACGTATGCCACGGGGACGGCTGGGATTCTGAGGCGGCCGGGGCCGGGCGGCCGGGGGTCCGGGGGTTGCCCCCCGGGGAACGCAGCATCAGCGGGTCCGGGGGTCGAGTCCCTGGCGGCGCACTCCTGAAGGGCCTCTCGTGGGAGCGGGAGGCCCTTCCATGTTGTGCGGGTCGGCCTGGGTCAGGGGGCGGTAGGTCGTCTCGCCCGGGGGACGCCACCACACCGGGTCCTCGCAGTGGACGCCCTCCCGTCTCAGCAGGGCTCGGTGGATCTTGTTCGTGGCCGTCACCGGCATCCGGTCCACGACCCGTACGAACCGGGGTGCCATCTTCGTGCCCAGGTCGGGCTGGGCGGACAGGAAGGCCGTGAAGCCCGACGCGTCGAAGCTTCCCGCCAGCGTCGCCATCACCTGGTCGCCGGTCACCGGATCCGGCACCGCGTACACCGCGACGGCGCCGGCCCCCTCGTAGCGCGCGAGGATGTTCTCGATCATGGCGGCGGCCAGGTTCTCCCCGTCGACCCGGATGCGGTCGTCCGCGCGGCCCGCGAAGTACAGGAATCCGTCGGCGTCCCGGCAGAAGAGGTCGCCGGTCCAGTACCAGCCGTTCCTGCGCCGCTCCTGCTCCGCCTCCGGGTTGCGCCAGTAGCCCTCGAAGGGGTTGGGGGCCCGGTTGACCAGCTCCCCTATCGCCTCGTCCCCGTTCAGCAGCCGCCCCGCCGCGTCGAACACCGCCGCCGGGCACTCGGCCCGCGTCTCCGGGTCGAGGACGACGAGCCCCGGTCCCGCCCGCCCCACCGCCCCCGCCGGCGTCCCCGGCGACCACTGCACCGCCGCCCCGCCCTCCGAGGACCCGTATCCCTCCATCAGCCGCACTCCGAACCGCCGCTCGAAGGCCGCCGCGTCCACCGCCCCCGCCTCCGTGCCGAAGCCCGTACGGAGCGGGTTGTCCCGGTCGTCGTCCCGCTCCTCGGTCGCCAGGACGTACTGGATGGCCCGGCCCACATACGTGAAGTACGTCGCCCCGTACCGCCGCACGTCCCCCAGGAACCCCGACGCCGAGAACCGCCGCCGCAGCGCGACCCCCGCCCCGGCCGCGAGCGCGGGCGCCCAGTCGGCGATCACCGCGTTGCCGTGGAACATCGGCATGCAGACGTAGTGCACGTCATCGGCCCGCACCCCGAACTGGCCGGCCAGCGAGCGCCCGGCCGCGGCCAGGCGGCCCTGGGAGCAGATCGCGGCCTTCGGGGCGCCCGTGGAGCCCGAGGTGAAGTAGAGGAGGAGGCGGTCGCGCGGGTCGGCCCGGTAGGGGTCGGGGCGGGCGCCCGCGTACGGGGCGAGCAAGGCCTCGTACTCCTCGGAGTCGGTCAGCAGCACGCGCACACCAGGGAGTTCGAGGCCTTGGAGGAGCGGGGTGTACGTCCGGTCCGTGATCAGGAGGCGGCACTCGGTGTGCAGGATGTCCCGGGCCAGTTCGGGGCCGCGGCGGGTGGGGTTGATGCCGGCGACGGCCGTGCGGGCGAGGGCCGCCGCGCTCAACCACAGCGGATATTCAGGGGTGTTGTCGAGGAGGACGCCGATGTTCGCGCCCACCGGCGGGAGCAGCTCCGCCAGCAGCGCCGCACGGGCCGCCGCACCCGCCGCCACTTCGTGATGGGTGAGCGTCCGCTCCTCGCACCACAGACCGGGCCGGTGATCACCCCACCGCCCCGCGACGAGCTCCGCGACCGTGCACGCCTTGGACTTGGACTCCATGGCCGCGCACGGTAGCTGACGGGCCCTCAGATGAGGAGGGTCGTCACGGGGTCATCGTCACGCCGTCCACGACGACCGTGTTGGTCGTGTCGCCCCCGTCGTCGCCGAAACCGAAGCCGAACTCGTCCGACATCTGGTTGAACGTGATCATGAACGCGATGCAGAAGCCCGCGACCAACCCGAGGAACGCCAGCACACCGATCATGGACGCGGCGAGCGCGGTCCGGCGCGGGGTTTTGGCCGTGGCGATGACGGTGGCGCCCTCGGCGTAGTACACGGTGACGAAGTCGCCCTCCAGGACCGTCCCCGGGCCGTCCTCCTCCTCGAAGCGGACGGTACGGCCGTCGCGGGCGGTGAACTCGTAGACGTGGTGCAGCGTGGTGCTCACCGACGTGTCGCCGCCGCCACCGTGGGTCGTCGTGTACGTCCGCAGACAGCGCGCCTCGGCCGTCAGCCCGCTGTTCCAGGCCCGGCGGATCTGCACCGCACGGCGCAGCAGGCGGTACGCGAGGAACGAGACCAGCGCCAGGATGAGGCTGGGTGCGAGGTAGAAGAAGAGCTCCATGGTGCTTCCCCCGAGGTCGGATACTGCTCCTCAGCGCCGACATGGTCATGACGGCGTGGAGGGAACCTACCCCGGGGGAGCATCGGCCCAGCTCAAGCAAGGCTCAGAGAATCAGAACGTGACGTCCGAGCAGGCGTAGAACGCGTTGCCGGTGTCGGCGATCGTCCACACCGCGAGGATCACGTGGTGACCGCTCAGCCCGGACGGCAGGGTGCCGCTGTGGGAGAGGGTGGACGGCGGGCGCTGACCGTTGTAGGGGACGGTCAGGAACGGGGTGAGGTTGAGGTCGGAGCGGGCCAGGTTGTGGTTCTGGTTCCAGCCCGGCTTGGTGACGTAGTACTTGAAGTCGGTGGTGGCGTGCATGGCGGTGAACTGCCAGCGGAACGTGTAGCTCTGGCCGCCCGTCACCTTGGTCGTCGGCCAGGCGCCGCCCGTCGGCTTGGTGGGCGAGCTGAGCTGGCTGAAGCGGCTCACGCCGCCGTTGCAGATCTGTCCGTCGGCCGGCCCGGAGCCGGGGAAGCCCTTGGGACCCTCGACGCTCTGCGGCTCCCACTGGATGTCGCCGCAGTTCGTCACGGTGCCGTTCTGGCAGAGCTTCTGCCTGCTGATGGGGAGGTCGGTGTAGCCGTGTCCGCTGGCGCCGCCGGAGGAGAGCACGAGGGCTCCGGCCGTGCTGAGGCCCAGCACGGCGGCGTACCACTTGGTCTTTTTGCGCATGCTGCCGCTCCCTGGAGAACGTGGGGAAGTTCAGTGAGGCGGTTCAGTGAGGCGTGCAGGTCTAGACCAAGTCCCAGATTATTGCTGACGCTTGAACATGTCCATACCAATCGGCGGACCTGTTCGACGGGTCGACTCAGGTACCCGTCACGCCCCCTGCTCCCCCCGCCCCGCGCAGAACGCCACCGTCAAGTCCTTGACCAGCGCCTTGCGTTCGTAGTCGTCCAGCTCCACCAGACCGCGCATGGTCAGCCGGGTCACCGTGTCCTCCACCGAGTCCACGACCGACGTCAGCACGGTCGCCCGGTGCTGGGCGTCCAGCGCAGCGATCCGGCGGCGGTGCATCGCGGCGGCGACCTCGGGCGCGTACTCCACCCGCACCGGCTGCACCGAGAACACCTCCAGGCCCACCGGCGCCGCGTCCGTCGCGACCAGCCGGGTCAGCGCGTCGGTCGCCGCGTCGACGGACGCCCGCGCCGAACCCGGCAGCTCCACCGGCACCCGTGCCAGCGCCGCCTCCACGCACTCGCGCAGATAGCTCTCGTGGTCCTCGACGCCCAGCGTGGCCCGCGCGGTGTCCCGCACCCGCCACACCACGAGCACGACCACCCGCAGCGCGACCCCGTTGCCGTCCGCGGCCGGCAACGGCTCACCGCGCCAGTGCCGCAGCCGTACGTCGACCCGGCGGCGCAGCAGCAGCGGGTTGACCCACATCAGGCCGGTGCGCCGGACCGTGCCCCGGTAGCGGCCGAACAGCCCCAGCACCCAGGCCCGCCCGGTCCGCCCGCGGGCCAGCCCGCCAAACCCGAAGAGACCGAGGGCACCCGCGCCCGCGTACGCCGCCCACTGCACCGGACCGAGGCCGGCGCCCGCGTACTCCGGCAGCCGCAGCGCCTCCACCGCGAGCGTCGGCAGCGCGCCCGCCCACCAGGAGGTGGCCACGCAGCCGGCCACCCCGCAGGCACCGGCGAGCACCCCCGCCGAGCCCGGCAGCACCCGCGCCGGGCGCTCGGCCAGCTCGGGGTCGACCTGGGGCGCGGGGCGCGGCGCGGGCCCGCCCGGGCGCCGGAAGCGGGGCTGCTCGCCGGTGCCCTGGCGGCGTCCGACGACCGCGGGACTGAGCGGGACGGCCCCGGTCTCGGGGTCGTCGCGGAACAGCAGATGAACGGGGATCTCGGTGGTCGCCTCGTTCTGGATGAGCCGGGCCGGCCGGGAGACCGGGGTGGTCCCGGTCGGCGGTCCCTCGGGTTCTTCCGTGGACGGTGATGGTGTGGTGGTGCTCATGCGTGCCTCCAGCCTCCGCGCCAGATGCGTCATGACAGTGGGTGGGTGTTGCGGGATGCGGGTGATGTGGAGCGGGTGATGCGGTGCGGGTTACGTCGTCCGGGCTACGTCGTGCTGACCAGGTGATACGGGTTGCGTGGTGCGGGCCAGGTGGTGCGGGTTGCCTGGTGCGGGCCAGGTGGTGCTGAGGTCACTTGAACAGCCGGCGCCAGGTCTCCGGGCCCGGGTAGCCGTCCGCCGCGCCGCCCCGCCAGCCCTGGGTGCGCTGGAAGGCCTCCACGGCCCGTCGGTCCGCCTCGCCCCAGCGGGGACCGGGACCCGTCGTGTAGTACTTGCCGAACCCCTTCTTCACCAGCTGCTCGCCGAGCAGGGTGACGTACTTGTTGTGCGCCCCGGGCCGGAAGGACGCCCGCCCCGGGTAGCCGGCCACCCCGTGCGAGGAGGGTGCCGGCGGCCCCGCCGCGCCCGTTCGGATGTCGTTGCCCTTGCCCGTCACCAGCAGCGTCCAGGTCTGCGGCCCCGGCAGCCCGTCGGCGTCCCGGCCGGTCCAGCCCTGCGCCTGCTGGAAGGCCTGGGTGGCCCGCCGGTCGGTGTCCGTCCAGCGGGGTCCCGGGCCGGAGGTGTAGAAGCGGGCGGCGCCGCGCTCGACGAGCATGCGGCCCAGCTGGGTGACGTACTTGTTGTTGGCGCCGGGACCGAAGTACGCGGCGCCGGGGTACGGCTCGTCGAGCGGCTCGGCCGGCTTGTCGCCGCCTGGGGCGCCGGCCACCAGGCCCTTGTAGCGGTAGGCGGTGTAGCGGGCCGAGTTGCTCCAGTACGCGTACGGGGTCGCCTGCTTGCGGGCGCGCGGCGGGGTCTCCTCGTAGGCGATGTAGTAGGTGTGCGTGTAGTCGGTCCAGCCGCCGAAGATGACGACGTGCGAGCCCTTCTCGGGGTCGGCCGGATTGTGGAACAGCAGGATGTCGCCGGGCTGGAGGTCGTCCTTGGCGATCCGGACGCCGTACTGGTCGAGGCTGCCGGTCCACTCGTTGCCGGGCAGGCTCCAGGCCATGGAGACGAAGCCGGAGCAGTCCTGCCGGTAACCGTCGGACCAGTACTCGCTCATGCTGTAGGGCACCTGCGCGGCGACCCAGGTCTTGGCCCGCGTGATGATCGCGGCGCGGGTGGTGGCGGGGGCCTGGACGTCGGCGGGTTTGCCGCCCGGGCCGTGCAGCGGGGCCTTGCCGCCCTGGGGGGTGTCGGGCTCGTCACCTGCGGGAACGTGGGGGCGGTCGGGGTGGGCGGGGGCGTGGGGGGCGGCGAAGGCGGGGGCCGCCTGGGTCACGGCGATCGCCGCGGTGGCCGTCGCGGCGAGGACGACGGCTCGGTGGGCGGCCGGGTGGCGGCCGGTGCGGGAATGCGGCAGTACGCGCCTCCAGTGAACGCATCCGGGACAGTCGCAGTCGCTCGCGGGATCGAACTCCTCGAACACCGGTTCGTCGAAGCCCGGAGTCTCCATGCGATTCCCCTCACACTCCAGATGGAAATGTCCGCGATTGTGCACGTTCGTCAGTTTCTCAACTGTCTTCCGGGCGCGCATGTTGACGGTCCGAATGATGTACGCGCCCCGCTCCACCCCAGGTGGGAGCACCCGCCGGTGGTCAGAAGCACCCTCCGGCGTCCGGTAGAGTTCTCCGGGTCAGCAGGCGCCGCTAGCTCAGTTGGTTAGAGCAGCTGACTCTTAATCAGCGGGTCCGGGGTTCGAGTCCCTGGCGGCGCACAGACGACGAAAGCCTCTCGCACACGCGGGGGGCTTTCGTGTTGAGCGGGACAGCAGGGGCGGACGGGGTGTGGCGTGTGCGGGTGGACACACCTTCACGCCCCCTTGAACCGGGCGGGCTCAGGGGCCGTATGGATCGGCAAACATTTCGCCCATCACTGTCCACAACGGCTCCACAGCCTCCCCACACGGGCCACAATGAACGCGTATGACCGGTAAACACCGCGTTTCGCATCTTGCGATCATGACTGGCACCGTAGAAACCTGGTTCTTCAAGATGCTGCGGATTCGCGGCAGTTGGGGGGTAGGGAGCCGGTTGCCGACGCTGGCGGGGTGAGGGGCCCCGTTTCATAACGAGATGCCGAGGGGGGCATCATGCAACCGGAAGGTCGCGGTTCCATGTCTATCGGTATGGAGAGTGTGGTGACTGCGGCCCACCACTGATACGTCTGTGAAGGTCGAGGGGGACTCGAGCAGACGTAAGGAACCGACACAGCACGCGATCACTCGCGTGTGGGGGGATGACTCATGACGTCGACGCCGACGGGCGCCCGGCAGAACTTCGACCCGTCTCAGACCACCCAGCTCAGGGTGGCTTCACAAACCCGGACGGGTGCGTTTCGCCGGATCAAGAAGACGCTGCCGAAGTATGACTACGAGCACTACAGCCGGCTCGCCGGTCCCCTCACCCAGCCGGATCCGACCAAGCCGTACAAGGTGCAGTACCGCTCGCTGATCTCCCAGGAGCCGCACCGCATACGAGTCGCCCTGATGCTGGCCGCCGCGCCGGTGCTCTCCCTGGTCCTGCTGTTCTGGCTGCTCCAGCCCGAGCACTGGACCGAACGCGACTACCCCGCCTTCGACTTCCTGCCGGCCCTCGACATCGTCATGCTCGTCTCGATCGGCCTGATCGAGTTCTTCCGCTGCATGAACGTGCTGTCGAACGCGCACGCCACCCTGGTCGCCCGCGACCCCGTCCCGGTGGTGCCCGAGACCGGCACCAGAGTCGCCTTCCTGACCTCCTTCGTGCCCGGCAAGGAGCCGCTGGAGATGGTGACGAAGACCCTGGAGGCGGCGGTCAAGCTGCGCCACCGGGGCCTTCTGCATGTGTGGCTCCTCGACGAGGGCGACGACCCCGAGGTCAAGGAGGTCTGCGCCCGGCTCGGCGTGCACCACTTCTCCCGCAAGGGCGTCCCGCAGTGGAACCAGGCCAAGGGCCCGCACCGCGCCAAGACCAAGCACGGCAACTACAACGCCTGGCTGGACGCGCACGGCGACGACTACGACTACTTCGCCTCCGTCGACACCGACCACGTGCCGCTGCCCAACTACCTGGAGCGGATGCTCGGCTTCTTCCGCGACCCGGACATCGGCTTCGTCATCGGCCCACAGGTCTACGGCAACTACGACAACTTCGTCACCAAGGCCGCCGAGTCCCAGCAGTTCCTCTTCCACGCCCTCATCCAGCGGGCCGGGAACTACTACGGCGCCCCGATGTTCGTCGGTACGTCAAACGCGGTACGGATCAAGGCGCTCAAGCAGATCGGCGGCCTGTACGACTCGATCACCGAGGACATGGCGACCGGCTTCGAGATCCACCGCCACAAGAACCCGGCGACGGGCCGCAAGTGGCGCTCGGTCTACACGCCGGACGTCCTGGCCGTCGGTGAGGGGCCCAGCGCCTGGACGGACTTCTTCACCCAGCAGATGCGCTGGTCGCGAGGGACGTACGAGACGATCCTCAAGCAGTACTGGAAGGGCTGGTTCTCGCTGCCCCCGGGCAAGCTCTTCAACTACACGATGATGATCATCTTCTACCCGATGTCCGCCCTCAACTGGATCCTCGCGGCCATCAGCTGCGCGCTCTTCCTCGGCCTGGGCGCCTCAGGTGTGAACATCGACCCGACCGTGTGGCTGATGCTCTACGGCAACGCCTCCGCGCTCCAGATCGGCCTCTACGTCTGGAACCGCCGCCACAACGTCTCGCCGCACGAGCCGGAGGGCTCCGGCGGCGTGGCCGGCATGGTGATGTCCGCGCTCTCCGCGCCGCTGTACGCCAAGGCCCTGATCGACTCCGCGCTGCGCCGCAAGAGCAAGTTCGTCGTCACCCCCAAGGGCGAGTCGGCCAGCCCCGACCGCTGGTTCGCGACCTTCCGCTACCACTGGTACTTCATCGCGATCTTCGGCGGCTCGATCGGCGCCGGCGTCGTCTACGGCCACTCGCACCCCGCGATGATCACCTGGGCCATCTTCGCCATGCTGATCACCGCCACCCCGATCTTCGTCTGGCGGCTCACCGTACGCCAGGAGAGGAAGCGGCCCGCGGCGCCGCCGCAGGACCCGGCGGCCGTACCGGCGCAGGCGCAGTACCAGCCGCAGCCGCTGCCGACGTCTCCGCACACCCCGGCGCAGAAGCCGACCTGGGCGTCGTCGAACACGGGCGGCACGGGCAGCACCAGCAACACGAGCAACACCGACAACGGGGGCAACGATCAGACGATGCAGATCGCCCTCGGTGGACTTGGGGGACGTAAGGAATGAACGACCAGGCTGGACGCCGCCGTGCCCGTCGCCTCGCGATCGGCACGGTGGTGGTACTCGCGCTGGCCGGGATGAACGGGCCGTGGCTGTACCGCTTCGGCACCGAGAAATACCACCAGTACCAGATCAACAAGCCGGAGTACAAAGCCGAGAACGGCAAGTGGGACATCGTCGAGTTCCCCGAGGAGTACCGGCAGAACACCATCCACGCGGCGCTGCTGCGCACCGGCAAGGTGCTGCTCGTCGCGGGCTCCGGCAACAACCAGGACAACTTCGACGCCAAGAAGTTCGACACCCGGATCTGGGACCCGGTCAAGGGCACCATCAAGAAGGTGCCCACCCCCAGCGACCTGTTCTGCACCGGCCACACCCAGCTCGCCAACGGCAATCTGCTGATCGCGGGCGGCACCAAGCGGTACGAGAAGCTGAAGGGTGACGTCACCAAGGCCGGCGGCCTGATGATCGTCCACAACGAGAACCCGGACAAGCCGATCACGCTGCCCGCCGGAACGAAGTTCACGGGCAAGGAGAACGGCAAGACGTTCGTGTCCAAGGACTCGATCATCGTGCCGCGCGCGAAGAAGAACTTCGACAAGGCGACCGGCAAGTTCCTCGGCAACACCCCCGGCATCTACCGGGTGTACGTGGAGGCGCAGAGGTCCGGCGAGAAGTACGCGACTGGCACCCAGGACAACTACCGCATCCAGGGGCTGGCCGGCACCGACGCGCGCAACACCTACGGCATCGCCCAGAAGCTCGCCCTGGACAAGAAGGACTTCCAGGGCATCCGGGACTCCTACGAGTTCGACCCGGTCGCCGAGCGGTACATCAAGGTCGACCCGATGAACGAGGCCCGCTGGTACCCGACGCTCACCACCCTGAGCGACGGCAAGATCCTCAGCGTCTCCGGCCTCGACGACATCGGCCAGCTGGTGCCGGGCAAGAACGAGGTCTTCGACCCGAAGACCAGGAAGTGGACCTACCTCGACAAGGTCCGGCAGTTCCCGACGTACCCCGCGCTGTTCCTCATGCAGAACGGCAAGGTCTTCTACTCGGGGTCGAACGCGGGCTACGGACCGGACAACGTCGGCCGGGACCCGGGCATCTGGGACGTCGACACCAACAAGTTCACCAAGCTGCCCGGGCTCAGCGACCCCAAGCTGATGGAGACCTCCGGCACCGTGCTGCTGCCGCCCGCGCAGGACGAGAAGTTCATGGTGGTCGGCGGCGGCGGGGTCGGCGAGTCGGCCAAGTCCAGCAACAAGACCCGGATCATCGACCTGAAGGCCGACAACCCGAAGTTCGTGGACGGTCCGACGCTGGAGAAGGGCACCCGCTACCCGAGCTCCTCGATCCTGCCCGACGACACCGTGCTGGTGTCGGGCGGCTCGGAGGACTACCGCGGGCGCGGCGACTCCAACATCCACCAGGCGCGGCTCTACCACCCGGACACCAACACCTTCGAGCAGGTGGCGGACCCGCTGGTGGGCCGGAACTACCACTCCGGGTCGCTGCTGCTGCCCGACGGCCGGGTGATGTTCTTCGGCTCGGACTCGCTCTACAGCGACAAGGCCAACACCAAGCCGGGCAAGTTCGAGCAGCGCATCGAGATCTACACGCCGCCGTACCTCTACCGGGACTCGCGGCCCTCCCTCTCGGGCGGTCCGCAGACCATCGAGCGCGGCGACTCGGGGACGTTCACCTCCCAGCACGCCTCGACGGTGAGGAAGGTCCGGCTGATCCGGCCGAGCGCGTCCACGCACGTCACGGATGTGGACCAGCGGTCGATCGCGCTGGACTACAAGGTGTCCGGGGACAAGATCACGGTGACGGTTCCGAAGAACAGGAACCTGGTGCAGTCGGGGTGGTACATGCTGTTCGTCGACGACGACCAGGGCACGCCCAGCAAGGCGCAGTGGGTCAAGGTTCCCTAGTCCGTACGTGGTTGAGGGCGCCCGCCGGCTAACCGGTGGGCGCCCTCGTCGTCGTAGGGGCTACTTGCTCGCCTTCGCCAGGCCCAGCGCGTACTCCGCCCACCATTGCCCGGCCTTCGGGCCGCCCTTGCACTCGCCGTCCGACTCCCCCGGCCGCTTGACCCACACGTACGCGTCGACGAGCGGGTCCGCCGTCTTCGTCGTCGGGGTCTCGCCGAGGGCGCGGCCGGGCGGGTTGCACCAGCGTTCGTCGGCCTTGCCCTCGGTGTACGGGCCGTTGCCGTTGCGGCTGGTGTCGATGACGAAGGGCTTGCCGCCGACCTTCTGCGACAGCTGCTTGCCGTACGCGATGGAGTCCTGGGTGGAGTAGAAGTTGGAGACGTTGACCGAGAAACCGTCGGCGCGCTCCACGCCCGCCCACTTCAGCGGCTCGAAGATCTGGTCCGGGTGGCCCCAGCCCGCGTTGCCCGCGTCCAGGTAGACCTTGGTGTTCTTCAGGGACTTGAGCTTGTCGATGGCGCCGCCCAGCAGGTCGTAGCGCTCCTCGTGGAACTCGCCCGGGGTGCAGCCGTCGACCAGGTGCAGGACCGCGTCCGGCTCCAGGATCACCGTCGCCGGGCGGTCGCCGATGCCCGCGGCCACGCCGTCGATCCAGGAGCGGTAGGCGTTGCCGTCGGCGGCGCCGCCTTGCGAGTACTGGCCGCAGTCGCGGTGCGGGATGTTGTAGAGGACCAGCAGGGCCGTGCGGTCCGCCTTCGCGGCGGCCTCCGTGAAGCCGCGGGCCTCCTGCTCGGGGTTCTCCGGGCCGATCCACTCGCCGGTCGGCTGCTCGGCGATCTTGCGGATCTGTTCGGCGTCGGCCTTCTTGCCCGCCTTCTCGTACTCGGCGACCTGCTGGGCCGCGTTGCCGTCCGGGTTGACCCAGAACGGGTCGGTTCCCTTGGGCTGTTGAGTGATCCGGGCGCCGGAGCTGTCCTCCGGATCGTCCTTGTCCCCGGACGAGGAGCATCCCGCGATCAGCAGCGCCGCCCCCAGCGCCATCGCGGACGTCCTCGCACCGGCCCCCCTCTTGCCGTACATCCAGCTCCCCCTCGGGTGCACTCGTCCAAGTCTCAATCCTGACATAGGTGGCGTGGGGCACACGAGATCGCCCGAGCCTTGTCGGGGAGCTGTTACAGCGCCCATCGTCGAGGTGGGCGCGCTCTGACCCGAGGGCGGGCCGGCAGGGAAGGAAGGGCACGGTCATGCACCACACCCCCCGGGAACTCCGGCTGGCGGCGGCACTCGTGGAGGCGGCCGACACCCTCGCGGACGGCTTCGACGCCGGGGAGCATCTGCGCCGCGTCTCCGACCACTGCGTGGAGCTGCTGGCCGCCCGGGCCGCCGGGATCATGCTGGTCGGCACCGGGCAGGCGGTGTCGTTCGCCGCGAGCAGCCGCCGCGAGGAGGTGGCGCTGGACCTGCTCCAGGCGCAGCACGCCGGCGGGCCCTGCCTGGACAGCTACGAGTCCGGCGAGCCGGTGCCGCCCGTCTCCATCCGGGTGGCCCACGCGGCCGCCCGCTGGCCCGAGTTCACCGAGCGGGCGCTGCGCCACGACATCGTCGCGACCTTCGCGGTCCCCTTACGCCGGCACGGGACGCTCCTCGGCGCGCTCAACGTGTTCGTGCCGACGCTGCCCGACCGGACCGGTTCGCCCGGCCCGGAGGCCGAGGAGGGGACGCCCGGCTGCGCGGCCGAGGTGCTGGTCGCCCAGGCCCTCGCCGACGCCGCCGCCGTCGGGCTGCGCAACCACCGGGAGTACACGCAGTACCGCACCCTGTCCGCGCAGTTGCAGGAGGCGCTCTCCAGCCGGGTCCGGATCGAGCAGGCCAAGGGCATGCTCGCGGAGCGGTGGGGGGTGCGGGCCGACGACGCGTTCGTGGCGCTGCGCCAGTACGCGCGACGGCACCGGCTGCCCCTGGACCGGGTGGCGAGCGCCGTCATCGAACGGGCCGTCGACGACGCGGCGTTGCGCGAGGCGGGCGGCCCGCCGCCCGGCGGACCTTCGTAGCACCCGGCACGACCTGCGCGGATGACAGAGCGCCGCCGTCGTATGACCTGGCGTCAGTCACCCTCTAGGCCCGGGCGCTCATCCGTTCTAGAGTCTTCCCCACAAGGCCCCAGCCCCCGGCCTGTCGTCCACTCACCCCAGGCTGATCAAGCCTCCCGCGTCGGACGCCGGGTTACTCCCGCAGCCCGTGCGCGCGCGGTCGAGGACCAGCCCGGTCGGCGGCTTCGGGGGAGCGGGCCGTCGACCGGGCCAGGTGCCCGCCTCCTACAGACCGGTGCCCGTGAGGTACGCCGACACGATCACGTTCGCCGTGTAGCTGCGGCTCGCCCGGTCGAAGGTGCCGCCGCAGGTGACCAGGCGGAGCTCGGCCCGCCCCGACTGCCGTGGCCCGTAAGCCTGTTGGGCGTCGAAGTGGTCGCGGGCGACGACCTGTACGTCGTCGACAGTGAACTCCGCGACCTTGCCGTCGTCCCGGATCACCCGGACCGTCTCACCGGGCTTGACGCTGCTGAGCTTGTAGAAGACGGCGGGCCGGGTCTCGGTGTCCACGTGTCCCACCATCAGCGCGGTCCCGGCCGCCCCGGGCCGGGTGCCGGCCGCGTACCAGCCGACGACGCCCGCCTGGTCGTACGGCGGCGGGTCGACCGCCCCGTTCCGGTCGAGCCCGCGGGCGACCACGGGGGCCTGCACGCCGAGGCCGGGGATGTCGATGCGCTGCGGGCTGGCGGCGCCGAGCGGGGGCACGGCGGGCGGCAGCTCGACGCCGGGCGGGCGGCCGACCGCGGCCACGTCGCCGGTGGTGGGCGCGGATATCCCGTTCCGTACGTCGGTGACCTCGCGCCCCCACAGCCACAGCCCGAGGAGCAGCACCGCCCAGGCCACACCGGTCAGCAGCCGGCCGCCGGTGCGGGTGCCGTGCTCGGCGGAGTCGTGGTGCTCGGACATGACCGGTCAGTCGCTCCCGCGGCTCCGCCGGGACCTGCGCAGCACCACCGCCCCCGCCGCGACCCCGGCCAGCACCAGCCCGGTCACGGCGTGCGCGGTGCCGGGTCCGGCGGCGGAGGCGAGATGCTGCGCGGTACCGCCGCCGCCCGCGGGGACGGGGGCGACCGGGGACGCGTACGGCGCGGGCTGCGTGGGTGCTTCCGAGGACAGCCCGGGTGCCTCCACGACGGTGAGGGCGCCCGAGCGGGAGACGTCCCCGCAGCTGATCTTCACGTCGTAGCTGCCGGCCTTGAGCTCGGTGCGGACCCGGGTCTCGCCGACGAGGGTGCCGTCGGCGCCGGCGAGCCGTACCTCGGCGACGAACGCCGCCGAGACCGCCGTACCGGTTCTGCTGCTCGCGCAGCCGCTCACCCGCAGGGAGACGTCGGTGCCGGGGGCGGGGGACGACGGGGTGACCGCGACACCGCCCCCGTCCGCCGCGTGGGCCGCCGGGGTGAGGAAGACGGCGCCGAGCAGTCCGGCACAGAGAGTGAGGCGTAGTGAGCCCATCGTGAACCTCCAGATATCTGGAGACTCCCCCCGTCGCGGCGGCCCCGCATCCTCAAGGGGGCCGCCGTTGCTCCGTACGGGGTGGATCCGGTGCGGCCGGCGTTTCAGACGCGGTCGACGAGGTCCGCGATCGAGTCCACGACCTTCGACGGCCGGTACGGGAAGTCCTCCACCTGCTCCGGCCGGGTCAGGCCGGTCAGCACGAGGAACGTCTGCATCCCGGCCTCCATGCCGGCCAGCACGTCGGTGTCCATGCGGTCGCCGATCATCGCGCTGGTCTCGGAGTGGGCCCCGATCGCGTTGAGACCGGTGCGCATCATCAGGGGGTTGGGCTTGCCCGCGAAGTAGGGCTGCTTGCCGGTGGCCTTGGTGATGAGGGCGGCCACGGCCCCGGTCGCCGGGAGCGGGCCCTCGGTGGAGGGGCCGGTCTCGTCGGGGTTGGTGCAGATGAAGCGGGCGCCGGCGTTAATGAGCCGTACCGCCTTGGTCATGGCCTCGAAGGAGTACGTCCGGGTCTCGCCGAGGACGACGTAGTCGGGCTCGTGGTCGGTGAGGATGTACCCGATGTCGTGCAGCGCGGTGGTCAGGCCGGCCTCGCCGATGACGTACGCCGAGCCGCCCGGCCGCTGGTCGTCCAGGAACTGGGCGGTGGCCAGGGCCGAGGTCCAGATGGACTCGATCGGCACGTCCAGGCCCATGCGGCGCAGGCGCGCGTGCAGGTCGCGCGGGGTGTAGATGGAGTTGTTGGTGAGCACCAGGAAGGGCTTGCCGGACTCGCGCAGCTTCTTCAGGAAGGCGTCGGCGCCGGGGATCGGCACGCCCTCGTGGATGAGCACGCCGTCCATGTCGGTGAGCCAAGAATCGATGGGCTTGCGGTCAGGCATGTGCTTCGAACTCCAGGCGATGGTGCGGGGACGGGCTGGAAGCGCCGGAACCACGGCGTACCGACGCCCCTCAGCCTAATCAGGAAGTCGTGATCCTGACCCCGCCGATCACCCGGTACCTCCGCGGTCAGCGGCGGCGTCGGGCCAGGAGGAGCGCGGCTCCGACGACGAGGAGCGCCGCGGTGGCGGCGGCGAGGGCGGGGCCCGCGGGGCCGAAGCCGGTGCGGGCGAGTTCCTCGACGGACGGAAGGCCGTCGTCGCCGGCCGCCGGCCGGTCCTGCGGATCGGTACCGGTACCGGTACCGGTGTCGCCGCCGGTGTCGCCGCCCGTGTCGTCGTCGGCGATCGCGAACCGGTAGTCGTTGGACTGGCCGACCCAGTCACCGTCGTCGTCATGGCGCTGGACGACGGCCGCGTTGACGGTCACCTCGTTCGGTACGGCGTCCGAGGTGAGGGCGAGACGGACCTTGACGGTGACGGTCCTGCCGGGGCCCACGGTGAGGCCGGCGCCGCCGAACGCGCCGACGAGTTCGTCCTCGTCGGTGGTCTCGAGGCGGACGGGGCGGGGGCGGTCGCCCTCGTAGAACTCCAGGCGGGGCTGCGAGGCCTTGAGGGCGCGTTCCTTGTCGACGAGGACGACGACCGGGTGGATGTCCGCGCAGGTGCGGGTGGTGGTGTTGGTGAGGTCCAGCTTCCAGGTGCCGTAGCCGCCGCCGGGTGCGTAGCTGGCGGGGCCGCCGTGGATGCGGGTGGTGAGGGGGAAGGCGCGGGTGTCGTCGGGGCTGTCGCAGACGGGGGCGGCGTGAGCGGGGGCGGGGGGTGCGAGGAGGAGGGCGGCTGTCGCGGCGAGGGGGAGGGCGAGGGACGAGAACAGTCGCATGAACACATGACCATGACGGGTGGGGGTGGTCTACGAGGGGTGCCGCACCGCACGGGAGAGGAATCCCGCCCGATCGGCGGGCGCCGGACCGGCCGGAGCAAGCCGCCCGCCCACCCCGGACAACGCGCGACCGAACCCCGCGAAGTCACCCCTCCGCCCTCCCGAACAGCGGCGCCAGCAGCAGCTGAGCGGCGCCCTCCGCCACCCCGCGCACCCCGCCGGGAGCGATCCGCACCGGCACCGCCGCCTCGCCCCGGGCCCGCTCCCGCAGCACCGCCCGCACCCCGCCGGCGAACTCCTCCGGCGCCGAGGCGACCGTACGTCCGCCCAGCAGGACCAGATCGATGTCCAGCAGCCCGACGAGGTTCGCGGCCCCGACCCCCAGCACCCGCGCCGCCTCCGCCACGTCCCCGCGCCGCACCGCGCCCAGGCACAGCGCCTCGATGCAGCCCCGGTTGCCGCACCCGCACACCGGCCCGTCCAGCTGGACCACCTGATGGCCGAACTCACCCGCGCCGGTCCTGGCCCCCCGGTGCACGGCCCCGCCGATCACCAGCCCGGCGCCGAGCCCGGTTCCGAGGTGCAGATAGGCGAAGGAGGTGCCTTCGTCCGCGACGGCCAGCCCCAGCGCGGCGGCGTTGGTGTCCTTGTCCACGACGACCGGCAGCCCGAGCCGCGCCGCGAGCGCGTCCCGCAGCGGGAATCCGTCCCACTCGGGAAACCCCGTGACCCGGTGCAGCACCCCCCGCCCGTGGTCGAGCGGCCCCGGCAGCGCCACCCCCACCCCGAGCACCGACGCCACCGCCCCGGCCAGCCCCTCCGCCGCCCGGGCCACCCCCGCCACGACCGCCTCCGCCCCCGCGCCCAGGTCCATCGGCAGGCAACGCTCCCCCACCACGGTCCCGTCCAGATCGACCAGGACCGCCCGCAGTTCGTCCCGGTCCAGATGGACGCCGATCGCGTGCCCGGCCTCGGGCACCAGCCGCAGGACCGTGCGCGGCTTGCCCCCGGTGGACGCACGGCGCCCCGCCTCCGCCGCGAGCCCCTCCTCCCGCAGCCGCCCGGTGATCTTGCTGACGGCCTGCGGGGTCAGCCCGGTGCGCTCGGCGAGCTCCAGCCGGCTGATGCCGTCGCCACCGGCGGTGCGCAGCAGGTCCAGCACCAGTGCGGTGTTGTGGCTGCGCAGAGCCGGGAGGTTGGCGCCGGCGTTCGTCCTGTTCACGCCCCCCATTGTCGCCTGTGCTTGCACTTTGGCAACAGCGTTGCGAAAGTGGGGGTCATGACTGGTACGACTCCTGGCATCTCCGGCGCCCCGGGCGCCGCAGGCACTCCCGGCACCCCTCTGCGCGTGGGCCTCATCGGATACGGCCTCGCCGGTTCCGTCTTCCACGCCCCGCTGATCGCGGCCACCGAGGGCCTCGCCCTCGACACGGTGGTCACCTCGAACCCCGAGCGCCAGGAGCAGGCCCGCGCCGAGTTCCCGGACGTACGCGTCGCCGCGACCCCCGACGAGTTGTTCGACCGCGCCGACGAGCTCGACCTGATCGTCATCGCGTCCCCCAACAAGACGCACGTCGCGCTCGCCACCACCGCCCTGAAGGCCGGTCTCCCGGTCGTCGTCGACAAGCCCGTCGCCGGCACGGCGGCCGAGGCGCGCGAACTGGCGGCCCTGGCCGAGGAGCGGGGCCTGCTCCTCTCCGTCTTCCAGAACCGCCGTTGGGACAACGACTTCCTGACGCTCCGCAAGCTCCTCGCCGAGGGCGCGCTGGGCGACGTATGGCGCTTCGAGTCGCGCTTCGAGCGGTGGCGGCCGCAGCCGAAGGGCGGCTGGCGGGAGTCCGGCGACCCGACAGAGATCGGAGGTCTGCTCTACGACCTCGGCAGCCATGTCGTCGACCAGGCGCTCGTCCTCTTCGGCCCCGTGACATCCGTGTACGCCGAGGCGGACATCCGGCGGGCCGGCGCCTCCGTGGACGACGACACGTTCCTCGCCCTCACCCACGCGAACGGCGTCCGCTCCCACCTCTACGTCTCCGCGACCACCGCCCAACTCGGCCCGCGTTTCCGGGTACTGGGCTCCGAGGCGGGGTACGTGAAGTACGGCCTCGACCCCCAGGAGGCGGCCCTGCGGGACGGCAGGCGGCCGGGCACCGACCAGGACTGGGGGCTCGAACCCGAGTCGCTGTGGGGCCGGGTCGGCGCCGGGGAATCCCCGGTGACCGGCGGCGGACGCGTCGAACCGACCCTCGCCGGTGACTACCCCGCTTACTATGCGGCCGTGGCGAAAGCCCTGCTGGAGGGCGGTCCCAACCCGGTGACCGCATCCGAGGCGGCCGCCGCCCTCGACGTACTGGAGGCGGCCCGCCGTTCGGCCCACGACGGAGTGGTGGTGAAGCTGTGACGCACAACACCGAGCTGACCCCGAAGTTCCATCCGGAACTGACCCCGCCGATCGAGGAGTTGGAGGCCCAGGAACGCCGCCTGGTCTTCCGCCGGTTCACCCATGACGACGCCTGGGCGCTGGGCTCCCTGCTGGTGGAGCTGGCCCGCGAGCGCCAGGCCCCGGTCGCGATCGACATCCACCGCGCCGGCCAGCAGCTCTTCCACGCCGCCCTGCCGGGCTCCGCCCCGGACAACGACGCCTGGATCCACCGCAAGCGCCGGGTGGTCGAACGCTACAACTCCGCGTCCTACCTGGTCGGCGCCCGCTTCCGCGCCAAGGGCACGACGTTCGAGGAGAGCTCCCGCCTGGACCCGGACGAGTACGCGGCCCACGGGGGTTCGTTCCCGATCACGGTGGAGGGCGTGGGTGTCGTCGGCGCGGTGACGGTGAGCGGCCTGCCGCAGCTCCAGGACCACAAGTTCGTGGTGGAGGCGCTGGAGGAGTTCCTGAGCAAGGACCAGTAGCTGCCGCTAGGGGCGCGGGGAACTGCGCGACCAGCCACATCCGGCTTGCAGTCGCCGTCCACCCGCGCCCCGCCCCCCTTAGGCGTCTTTCAGTTCCTGCCGCTGCCGCCCAAGCCCCCCGATCTCCAGCTCCACCACATCCCCCGCCCTCAAGAACGGCTTGGGATCAGGCGCCCCCAACGCAACACCCGCAGGCGTGCCCGTGTTGATGACGTCCCCGGGGTACAAGGTCATGAACTGGCTGACGTACCGCACCACTTCCGCCACCGGGAAGATCTGCTCGGCCGTCGTACCGTCCTGCTTCAGCTCCCCGTTGACCCACAGCTTCAGCGACAGGTTCTGCGGGTCGGGCACCTCGTCCGCCGTCACCAGCCACGGCCCCAGCGGGTTGAACGTCTCGCAGTTCTTGCCCTTGTCCCACGTGCCGCCGCGCTCGAGCTGGAACTCCCGCTCGGACACGTCGTGTGAGATCGCGTACCCGGCGACATGCCCCAGCGCCGCCTCCGCCGACTCGACGTAACGGGCCGTACGCCCGATGACGACCGCCAGCTCGACCTCCCAGTCGGTCTGC
This sequence comes from Streptomyces sp. NPDC057280, assembly GCF_042668605.1. Taxonomy (NCBI): domain Bacteria; kingdom Bacillati; phylum Actinomycetota; class Actinomycetes; order Kitasatosporales; family Streptomycetaceae; genus Streptomyces; species Streptomyces sp. NPDC057280. The sequence continues at coordinate 191,447 of NZ_JBHUYR010000002.1, read as the reverse complement.
ACCGACCCGCGAGGGACGAGCACCGTGTCGTTCGGGCCGACGACGGTGTCGGCGGCCTTGAAGAAGATCACCGGCTCGGCGGGCGGCTGGGCGCCGGTCTCGCGGGCGTGGTCGTGGTAGTTCAGGCCGATGCAGACGATCTTGCCGATGCGGGCGAGCGGCGGTCCGATCCGCAGCCCGGTCGGGTCCAGCGCGGGCAGCGTGCCCGCCTCGGCCGCGGCCCGGATCCGGCCCAGCGCGTCGGCGTCGGCGAGCAGCGCTCCGTCGACGTCGGGGACGACACCGGAGAGGTCCCGCAGGACACCCTCGCCGTCGAGCAGCGCGGGCGTCTCCGCTCCCGCCGTACCGACTCGCAGCAGCTTCATGATCACAGTCTCCCTCGATCGCGATGCGCCCTCCGACGGGTGCAGCCATCGGATGACTGGTCGATCCTCCAAGGTCGGCGTCCAGTCCGCAATACCCGGTTCACGGACTGGACCGGCTCGCCCCTCGACGGTCAGCAATACAGGAAGGCCCGCTCCACCGCGCTCCAGGTCGTGCTGGTCACGACGTAGAGCGCGGCGGCCAGCGGCACCACCGCCACGGTGAAGAGCGTGAAGAAGGACATGAACGGCATGACCTTGGTCATCGCGCCCATGCCCGGCACGGTCTGACCGTCGGCCACCGGCATCACCATCGTGCGCTTGGCGCGCCGGTAGTTGAACGCCGCGACGACCGCGACGAGTGCGAAGAGGGCCGCGTACACCAGCCCCGCGCCCCCGAGCAGCCCGCCGTCGCCGAGCGCGTCGGCCCAGCGGCCGCCGAGGGGCGCGGCGAGGAGTTCATGGGTCAGCAGCGGGTTCGTGGTGTTGGAGAACAGGTGGTAGAGGAGGAAGAAGGCGGGCAGCTGGAGCAGGCTCGGCAGGCAGCCGGACAGCGGGGACACCTTTTCCTCGGCGTGCAGTTCCAGCACCGCCTTCTGGAGTTTCTCGGGGTTCTTTGCGTGCTTCTTCCGCAGTTCGGCGATCTTCGGCTGGAGTGCGGTGCGGGCCTTCTGGCCGCGGGCCGCCGCCCGGGACAGGGGGTGGACGAGGAGTCGTACGACCGCGGTGAACAGGACGATCGCGCCGGCCGCGGCGGATGCGCCGAGCAGCGGGTGGAGGAGGTCGGCGAGCTGCTCGACCAGGGTGGCGAAGACGGACATGGGTGAGCCCTCCGGGGGTCTCGTCGGTGCCGGAACGTTCCGGGGATGGCCGGGAACGGCATGACGACCCGCGCGAGGGCAGGCGGAGAGAGGTGCGCGGCCCTACACGGCGGTCGCCGGGAGGGCGTGTCCGGGGGCTCGGGGCCGGGTGCGGCCCCGGGCGTCGGGGTCGCGTTGGGGCAGGAAGGCCGTACGGCGGGCGCGGTCCCTGATGGCCGTACGGACCCGGGTGGGCGGCACGGCGGGAACGCAGCGCGCGGCGGCGAGGGTGCAGAGCGCGAGGGCGGAGCCGGCCGCGGCGGTCGCGGCGAGCGCGACCGTGGCGGAGAGGCTGCCGGTGTCGAGGACGGCGAGCTGGAGGAGCAGGAGGAGGAGCGCGACGGCGGGTGCGGGCCGTGGACTGCCGTTCACCGATGCCCCTCCCTGTCTGTGCGCGCTGTGCGTGTGCCGCCCTCGGTCATACCTGACCGGTCTCGAGCGGCTGCAGAAGCCTCCTCGGCTTGAGCAGCGCACGGCTGACCGGATCCGCCGGGTCCGGATCGAGTCCGGGTCCCGGCTCCATCACAACGTCCTCGACCGGTACGAGGGTTCCGCAGGCGGGACATTCGCCGTACGGCCCGAGTTCGGTGCCGCAGTCCGCGTGCCGGAACCAGCGCAGCCGGGCCTCGTCGTAGTGCTCGCGGCCCCAGCGGCCCAGCGAGCGGATGGTGGGCCACAGTCCGATGCCGCGGTCGGTGATGACGTACTCGTCGCGTGGCGGCGACTCCTGGTAGCGGCGCTTCTCCAGGATTCCCTCCTCGGTGAGGGTCTGGAGGCGGGCGGCCAGGACGGCGCGCGGGATGCCGAGGTGGACGAGGAAGTCGTTGTAGCGCCGCACCCCGTAGAGCGCGTCGCGGACGATGAGCAGTGTCCAGCGCTCGCCGACGATCTCCAGCGCGCGGGCGATCGAGCATTCCTGCGTCGCGTAGTCCTTGCCCAGTGCCATGACACCCACCTTAGCCAGTTTGCGACATGTCAGTTCAATGACCGAACCGACTCTGTTAGGGTACTCGACATGGCTAGGTTCAATGAACGAACCGTAACCGGTTCCCCCGTGACAACCGCTCCCGCCGCCCCGGTGACCGTCCCCCACCCCGGCCGCACCCTCGCCCTGACCAGCGCCGCCACCGCCGTCGCCCTGATGACGTACACCGCGCCGATGGTCACGCTCCCCGAGACCGCCGCCGACCTGCACACCCCGCTCTCCGCCCAGGCCTGGCTCCTCAACGGCACCCCGCTCGGCCTCGCCGCCCTCCTCCTGGTGGCCGGCAGCCTCGCCGACGACCACGGCCGCCGCCGGATCTTCACCGCCGGCACCCTCGCCCTGGGCCTGACCACGCTCCTCGGCGCGTTCGCGTCGACGACCTGGCAGTTCACGCTCGCCCGGATCGCCCAGGGCGCGGCCAGCGCGGGACTGCTCGCCAGCAGCCTGGGCCTGCTCGTGCACGCCTTCCCGACCCCGCACGGCCGCCTGCGCGCGACCGGCGTGTGGGGCGCCTTCGTGAGCGGCGGCATAGCCGTCGGCCCCCTGGTCGCGGGGGCGCTGCCCGACTGGCGGGTGGCGTACGGCGTGCTGGGCGCCGCGGCGCTGCTCCTGGCCGCCCTGGGCAGTCGCGGTCTCACCGAGTCCAAGGCCCCGCGCCCCGGCCGCCCCGACGTGCTCGGCGCCCTCACCTTCGGGCTGGCCCTCGTCGCCCTGATCGCGGCCCTCACCCTGGGCCGGGACGGCTGGCTACGGGCCCCGGTGGGTCTGTTGCTGCTGGCGTCGGTCGCGCTGGTGGCCGCCTTCGCCCTGGTGGAACGCCGTACGGCAACCCCGATGATCGACCTCGGCCTGCTGCGCCGCCCCGCCTTCCTGGCCTCCTCCGCGGGCGGCCTGTTCACCGGCCTCGCGGTGATCGGCCTCTTCAGCTTCCTGCCGGCGCTGCTCCAGCAGACCCTCGGCATGTCCGCGATGAACACGGCCTGGCTGTTCCTGCTCTGGTCCGGTCTCTCCTTCGCGGTGGCCCTCCAGGCCCGCCGCCTCGCCGGCCGCGTCCCGCCCCGGCTCCAGCTCGCCCTCGGCTTCACCCTGCACGCGGCCGGTGTCCTGACCATGCTCGGCGCCCTCTCCGCGCACTCCTGGACCCGCCTCCTGCCCGGCCTGCTCCTCGGCGGCATCGGCAGCGGCCTCCTCAACGCCGCGCTCCCGCTGGTCGCGGTGGAGTCGGTGCCGGCGGCCCGGGCCGCCATGGGGTCGGGCGCGCAGCAGACGTTCCGCTACGTCGGCTCGTGCGCCGGCGTCGCGCTGACGATCGCGGTGTCGACGTCGACGGGCGGCGGCCTGGCGCAGGGCGCGGACATCGCGATGGTGGTGTCGGCGGGGCTGGCGGTCGTGGCGGCGGTGTTGCTGGGGGTGTTGCGGGAGCGGGCGTAGGGAGCGGGGCGAAGGTCAGCGGGGGCGCACGGAGGTCAGCTTGGCCCACACCACCAGCCGGTACCGGGAGGTGTACTCCGGGGTGCAGGTGGTGAGGGTGAGGTAGTAGCCGGGCTCGGAGTAGCCGTACGCCGTACGGACCGTGGAGCGCGGGACGCGGTTCAGGACACCCGAGTCGCGGGCCGAGGTCCGGTCGAGGGTCTGGTCCACGGCATACGTGTAGACCGCGGTCCGGGTCTCCACCTGGACGGTGTCCTGCGCGGCCAGCCGATTGAGGTGGCGGAACGGCTCCCCGTGCGTGTTCCGGTGCCCCGCGAGCGCGAAGTTCCCGGCCTGGCCAGGCTGTTGGGTGCCGGGGTAGTGGCCGACGTACCCCTTGTCGAGCACCGCCTGCTTGCCGACGCCCTCGGCGACGGGGACACGAAGGTGGAGACGGGGGATGGTGAGGATGGCATAGGCCTGGGACCAACTGGGCCGAGCGGGGCGGGTGATGGGCTGCCGACGGGCGGCCGGGGCCTCCGGCGCGTGCGAGCTCGCGGACTCGGGCACGGCACCGGGAGCGTCGGCCGGCCCCCCGGTCCCCCACTCCCGCTCCAGCGCCTCCACCTTCCGCTCGGCGCCGCGCCGGGCCTCCCGGTTGGTCCACCACAGCTGGTGCACGACGAGGAGCAGCAGTACCACGCCTACGGTGACGAGCAGTTCACCCCCCGCCCACACCACCCGCCGCCGTCGGGCACGCCGACGCCGGGTGTCGTGCCGTACGACGGCAATGCGCGACTGCCCTACGACGGGAATGCGCATGCGCCCACCTGCGCGAGACTGCCGTACGACGGGAATGCGCATGCGCCCACCTGCCCGCTCGCCCGTCCGGGGGCCCACCTGACCTGCACCGGGCCCGCACGATAAGCGCTGCTTCGCCAAGTCACCAGCCCCATAAGCTCTTCGGCCATGAGCAATCTCTGGTTCCTGGCCGCGATCCCGTTCCTCGGCGGCCTCGCCCTCATGGCCCGCCAAGCCGAAGTCGCCATCACCGAAACCGTGCTGCGCCGCCTCGGCCGCCGTACCGAGGGTGTGGTGACGGGCCACCTGACCTCCCGGTCGGGGGCGGACCCGTATCGCCACCCGACGGTCCGCTGGACGGACGAGAAGGGCACGGAGCACGAGCACGCCGTCGCGGCCGGCTCCCGCCGCTTCGCCGAGGGCAATGTCGTCGGCGTCATCCACAACCCCGGCGCCCCCGACACCGTGGCCCTGGACACGTCGGAGCGCTACAAGACGGCCGTGTTCGGGCTGTGGCTGGGCGTGCTGCTGTGGGCGGGCGCGCTGACGGCGGTGCTGATACGGATCGCGACGCTGCTGCCGGAGTACCGGTACGGCTATTAGCCCTACTACCTCCACCCCTTCTCATAACCATTGGAAAAATAGAAAGCCGGAGTGAGAGAAAGCGCTGTCTCACCTCTCGACAACCCCACGCGTCACCCCTGATGCTTCGTGATGGCGCGCGGGGGGCGAGAGGTGCGAGCCACTACGTCTTAGGCGGGCTCCTGCTCAGGGGCGGAAGTCCGGCCCCACGGAGAGGCGGAGAGAAGACAGCCATGATCCGACGCAGAACGCTGCTGACAGCCGCAGGAGGCACCCTCCTCGGCAGCGCCCTGGCGACCGGCACCGCACGGGCCGACGCCACTATCACCGTCAACCCTGGTACCTCGTACGGCACTTGGGAAGGCTGGGGCACCTCGCTGGCCTGGTGGGCCAATGTCTTCGGCGCCCGGGACGACTTCGCCGACCTCTTCTTCACCACCAAGTCCACGACCTACAACGGCACTTCACTCCCCGGCCTCGGCCTGAACATCGCCCGCTACAACCTGGGCGCGTGCAGCGGGAACACGGTCAGCGGGTCGTCGATGGTCGCCTCCCCCAACATCCCCGCGTTCAAGCAGATCGAGGGCTACTGGCAGGACTGGAACAACGAGGACCCCACGTCCTCCGCCTGGGACTGGACCGCGGACGCCACCCAGCGCGCCATGCTGACGAAGGCGGTGGCCCGCGGCGCGACCACCGAGCTCTTCGCCAACTCCCCCATGTGGTGGATGTGTCTGAACCACAACCCCTCGGGCGCCTCGGACGGCGGCAACAACCTCCAGTCCTGGAACTACCGCCAGCACGCGTCCCACCTCGCCTCGGTCGCCCTCCGCGCCAAGAACAACTGGGGCGTGAACTTCGCGACCGTGGACCCCTTCAACGAGCCCTCGTCGTCCTGGTGGACGGCGACCGGCACGCAGGAGGGCTGCCACATGGACGCGACGGTCCAGGCGGCCGTACTGCCTTATCTCAGAAGCGAGTTGAACAGCCGCGGCCTGTCGGGCGTGAAGATCTCCGCCTCCGACGAGACCAGCTACGACCTCGCCCGCACCACCTGGAACTCCTTCAGCTCCACGACGAAGGGCTACGTCGACCAGGTCAACGTCCACGGCTACCAGGGCTCGGGCGGCCGACGCGACCTGCTCTACACGGACGTGGTGACGACCGCCGGCAAGAAACTCTGGAACTCGGAGACCGGCGACAGCGACGGCACCGGCTACACCATGGCCTTCAACCTCCTCTACGACTTCCGCTGGCTGCACCCGACGGCCTGGGTCTACTGGCAGGTCATGGACCCGACGGCCGGCTGGGGCGTGATCAAGTACGACGCGAGCACCCTGACGGCCGGCGCGATCGAGACGAAGTACTACGTGCTGGCCCAGTTCAGCCGCCACATCCGCCCGGGGATGAGGATCCTCGACACGGGCGTCAGCTACGCGACGGCGGCCTACGACGCCACCGCCAAGCGCCTGGTCATCGTCGCCCTCAACACCTCCACCTCCGCCCAGACCCTGACCTTCGACCTCTCCCGCTTCACCACGGTGACGGGCGGCTCGGGCGGCCTGGTGCCCCGCTGGAACACGGTGACGACGGGCGGCGACAAGTACGTGTCGTACTCCAACACCGTCGTGAGCGGAAAGACGGTGGCCGTGCCCTTCGCGGCGAAGGCGGTGCAGACGATCCAGATCGACGGGGTGACGATCTAGCCCGCGTGTGGGGTGGGCCGGGGTTCCGGGGCGGGCCCTGGCCTGAGATCTCTCCCTTGTCACCGCTCGGCAGTACGGTGTCCCTCATGCGCCCCGACACGCCTGCCGAGAACGTCGACCACACCGCCGAAGCGGCACGCCTGGAGCGGACCGCCGGCCTGTATCCCGAGGACGCCGAGCCCCTGCTCCTGCAGGCCGCCGCCCACCTGGAACTGTCCGGCGACCGCCCCGCGGCGACCACCCTCTACGACCGCCTGCTGTCCTCGTCCGCTCCGCTGGAGAGCCCGCATCTGGTACGCGCCCTCAAGGCGTCGAACCTCTGGGAGTACGGCCACGAGGCGGAGGCGAGGGCGATCATCGACGGCGTCCGCGCGGAGACACCCCGGGACCCGGCACCGTGGGTGATCGTGGCGGAGGCCCTGGAAGCCCACGACGAGCTGGAGCAGGCCCAGGAGACGTTCACGGAGGGAGCCCGCCTCCTCCTGACGGACGTGGCGGAACCCCCGTACTCCACACACCCCCTCCTCTTCGGCCGCCACCGGGTCCGCAGGATGCTGGGCGCCGCACACGACGACTGGGACATGCTGGCGGACACCCTCCACACCTCCCCCGTGCCCTTGGACGAGCTGCACGACCCCAAGCGCGTGTGGTCCCTCGGCTCGGACAACCCGGCGGAACTCGCAGCGGAGATCTCCCGCCTCCGCGCTGAGCTCGGCACCTACCGCGAGGCCCTCTCCCGCCCCTTCCCCGTGGCGGTCCTGCACTGGCCGAAGGACGAACTGACGGAACTGCTGACCGCGTACGCGCCCCTGGCGGAGGAGTACCCCTCCCACGAGGAGCACCTCGCGACGATAGAGGCCTCCCTGCGCGAACTGGCGGCCTCCGGCACCCCGAACCTGGGCATCGTCACCGGCACGGTCCCGTCCTACGAGGCCTTCGCGGCATCGGAGGGATCCTCCCCGGCGGACAGCGCGCTGCTCCCGCAGTACGCGACGACGCTCGCGGCCCGGGGCCGGGCGGTGGCATGGCCGCCGCAGCGGGGGGCGGAGTGCTGGTGCGGCTCGGGGCAGGCGTACGGGGAGTGCCACGGGGCGGGGGCGGCGTAGCGGGCGCCTGACCGGCGCAGCCGGAAACACCCCAGCTGACGGCCGCCCACCACCGCCAGGGCGGCCGTCACTCGCACGCACGTCAGAGACTGGCGAGCAAACCCTCCAACGGAGCCGGCACCCGCTCCCCATCGAGCGCCTCGACGAGAACCCGCCCGTACCGGATCTTGCGCCCCTTCTTCGTCCCGAGAAATCGCCGGAACTGCTGCTCCGGAGCACGCCCTTGCTGAGCAGGCTGCCGCAGAAAGATCTCCAGGGCCCGCAGCTCCCCCTCCTCCTCCACCAGCTCCCCCACGCGCGCCACCCCCAGCGCACGAATGAGCTCGTCCTCAAGATCCGCCACACAGACGAAGATCCCCTGCTCCCCCGCCCCGCCCCGCTGAAATCCCCGCACGTAGTAGGGCCGCTCCCGCTCATCACACAGCCCCACCAGCCGAACCCCCAGCCCAGAGGGCCCAAGCAGTCCGGCATACCGCCCCACATTCATGGCCCCACCCATGGACAACACGCACACCCCCTCCCCCTCCAGATCCCGCCCCCGCCGCTCGGCGAGGGCATTGACGGCGGCGACGTCACTCAGCCCCTCAACGAGCACGACGACCCGAACGGGCAACAGCCCAGCAAGCTCAGCCGCAGGCCCCTCATCGCCGCCGCCCCCCACCCACGCAGCGACGGCATCCCGAAACGCCCCCATGTCAGTCATAAGACGAGTCTCATCCCGCCCCACCCCCAGAGCGAGCCGATTTTCCCCAACACCAACCCGCCGAGCCCCACCCGGCACGCGCCCCCACCCCACCAAGGCGCCCACCCACAACGCACTAGCCGCCAAACCCACCCGGCGTGCAGGCGAGGCGCGTCCGCGCCCGGCAACGCGGGCCGACCGGAAACCGACCGTGGTCGCCAACCGACCTCGGCCACCCGCCTTCCCGGGCCGCCCGCTCGCTTCTCCCCCGTGCCGGAGCGGCCCGGGTCAAGGGTGGCCCGCAGGGCCATCGCCGCAGGCGACGCGAAGCGCCCTTGAGGCGGGGCGTGGAAGCACGACACTGGCGAGGAAGCGGGCGGCCCCAACGGCAACTGCGCAGCAAGCGCAATCTGCCACACTGCTGGCGCCGCGAGGTGGGTGGCGGCTTGGGACGGATTTACCGGGAGCATCACGGCTAGAGCAACTGCACTGGTCCACCGCGGGGCGGCCCATCTTCAGCCTCAAGGTCCTACCATGCGGGACGTAGATGACCGAGGTAACGCCCGCGTGCCGGGAAGTGCGAGACTCATGGTGCAGAGTCGCTGTGGAAAGATCACCAACTCTCGCACGAACAACCACCCGGAAGGAAAGCCATGTCCTCCAGCGGCGATGACCGACCGCAGTTCGCCGAGCCACTGACCTCAATCGAGATCTGTGCGGGGGCGGGCGGCCAAGCCGTTGGGCTGCACAATGCCGGGTTCAACCATCGGGCTCTGGTGGAATGGGATCCGCACGCCGTCAACACATTGCGCGCCAATGTCGGCAACTGGCCTGGCTGGACTCCCGAGAAGGCCAAGAAGATCACCCCAATGGATGTGCGTGAATTTCTGGGGTCTGATTTGGAAAAGAATCTCTCCCTTAAGGAGGGGGAACTGGATCTCCTGGCTGGAGGGGTCCCCTGCCCTCCCTTCTCACTGGCAGGGAAGCGCCTCGGCGAGGATGACGAACGCGATCTCTTCCCGGCCGCATTGGAGATCATCAAAAGATTGCAGCCAAGAGCCGTGATGATCGAGAATGTGCGCGGCATCCTCGAGCCCCCAGAATTCTTTATCGAGTATCGTGCTCGAATCTTGAATTCGCTACAAAAGTTTGGCTACGTAGTCCCCGATATCGACACTAGCCAGTCACCCAAAATGCAGAGCGTCGCCATGCGGTCTGTATGGAGAAGACTGGACGCTAAGGACTTCGGCGTACCCCAACTGCGTCCACGCGCAATCCTTGTAGCTATTCATGAAAAAGCGTTGGAGGACAGCGCGTTCCCATTCGAGTGGCCTGCCTTCCTAACCGGCGATGAGGCAAGTGTTTTCTCTCGCCTACGCGAAACTATGCGGGAGCGCTGCGAGGACTACTGGGACCGGAACAAGCACGGCCGCCGTGCGAGAGGTAAGGAACGCACCGGCAAAGATGTTTTCGAGGACTGGTGTGAAGCAGCGGAGAAGGCCGTTGCAGCAGGCCGTGGGGTAGCCCCCACGCTGGTTGGCGGGTCCAAGAAGCATGGCGGAGCCGACCTGGGACCGACTCGCGCCAAGCGCGCGTGGGCAGCCATGAACGTGGATGCCATGGGGGTGGCGAACGACCGCGCCGATTGCGACCCAGAGCGCGACCTCTTCCGGCCCGCCGGTCCCATGCTCACCGTCGAGCAGGCGGCGATCATTCAAGGATTCCCTCGCGACTGGAAATTCCAAGGCGGTAAGACCGCGCGCTACCGTCAGGTCGGAAATGCTTTTCCGCCGCCGGTCGCGGAGGCTGTGGGGCGAGCCATCGCTGCGGTTCTTCGTCCCGAACACCGAACTGAGCTCCTGGCCAAATACACCATGGAATCCGATGCCAAGGGCGATGCGGAGGCGACCGCAGAACAGATGGAGATCCCCGTGTCAGCGCGCCCTGCGCTCTAGTACCACGTCAGCGATCCGGCTAGCGCAGACGTCTGATGGCTCGTGCTCCCAGAAGCGGAGCACGAGCCATCCTTCATCCGCGAGGCGCTGATCCGTGTCGCGGTCCCTGGCTACATTGCGGAGAACCTTTTCCGACCAGTAGCCGGAGTTCGTCTTCGGCGGCACATAATGTTCCGGACATCCGTGCCAGTAGCATCCGTCCACGAACACCGCGACCTTCGCTGGTCGGAACACCATGTCAGCTGTCCGGCGCAGGTTTGGTACGGGGCGGGCAGCAACGCGATAGCGAAGCCCCTTGGCGTGCACCAGACGTCGGATCAGCTTTTCAGGCTTCGTGTCACGGCTCCGGATAGCCTGCATGTTCCGGCGTCTCGCAGCAGACGATGCCCACGACCCTTCCGGCGCTACCCACTCGGATTCCTCTGTCACATTTCCAAAGGGTAGTGGGCCGCCCGCCCCTGCGGGCAAGAGGCCTTGGCTGGCTCAGCGGCTCCCCACGTGACGCAGCAGGGCCTCAACATCATTCGGCGCCAAGCCAGCTCCCACCGAGGGCTCCTCCTCAAGATCGGCCAGCTGCTGCACAGTCGGATCATCAAGGATCTGCCCCATGAAGGCCAGCTTCTTCTCCAGCCGGTTGGCCACCACCTCGTCGATCGTCTTACGCGCCGCGAGGACGGTGACCCTGGTCTCCGTGTCCGGCGCGAGTCCGAGCCGATGGATACGGTCCAGGCTCTGAAGGAAGCGGCCGGCCATGAAGTCCCGGTCCACGTATACGGCGTCATGGCAGACGTGATGCAGGCTGATGCCTTCACCCAAGGTCGCCGGGTTAGAGATCAGAACCATGCAACTGGGGTCCTCACGGAAGCGCCTGAGCTGTTCGTCACGGTCAGCGGTACCGCCATAGACCACCGCCGGACTGAACTTCTCTAGCATCCGCTCCAGGGTCGTCAGGCTGCGGACGAATGTCGTCCAGAGCAAAGTCTTCCGCCCTCGCGCAGCGTTCTCCGCAATGATCGCGACAGCTTCCTGGTACTTGGGCGACAGCTCATGGTCCGGCAGTGCCTGCATCAGGGCGTAGAGAGAACTCCCCTCCGGGATCACCAGCGGCGGAAGCTGGTAGGCGAGCGGTTCGTACTTGCTTGCGCCTTCCAGTAGGAGCGCAGGACTCACCGCGGCCATCAACAGCCGCAGGGCGGTTCTGCCAAGAGCGCTGAGATCGTCCCGGGCACGGTCCGCGCTCGCGCCCTTGGCCAGTGATTCGTAGATCTCGTCATGCAGCGGGGGCATGTCCACGTAGCGGATTCCCAACTGGACAGGCGGAAGCCCCAGTTCATGCTTGGTGGTCCTGGTGAACAACGGACGCAGAACCGTACTCGCGTGAGCGAGGTCGCCTCCGGCCACCGCCTGGACCACTGTGCGCTGGCCATGGCCCGGCCAGACGAAGCCCAGCAGATTCTCCAGGTCCTTAGCCCCGTTGGGCGCGGGGGTTCCGGTAAGAATGAGGCGCCGTGCAGCCAGCGGCCCTAGCGCCATGCACGCGGCCCCGTACGTGCCTCGGGCACCGAGCTTCATCCGGTGCGCCTCATCCAAGATGATCATTGCGGGCGCGCCCTTGAGCCAACCAGCGAGCAACGGCAGCGAACGGTCCAGTCGCTCGTAGTTGACGATCAGAACTTCCGTCCACTGGTCCATCGAACCGTCAAGAACATGCGTGCGCAACGGGTACCGGAAGCAGACAGCTGTCTCATAACGCCAGGACTCATACGCCGACTTGGGACATACGACCAGCAGCCGGTTGACCCGCCCCTGTGTCTTCTGCGCCGCGTACACGGCGAGAGCGACACGCGTCTTGCCCGCGCCGGGGACACTGAAGTTCGCCCCGTGCTGGAGCGACAGCAGTTTCGCGATGTCACGGAGCTGGAATTCGCTCAGGTCGCCGTGCCAAGTCTCTCCGAGGAGACCGCGGACCTCGTCAGCCGTCGTAGCCGTCGACTCCGAGGCGCTGTCGAGCCTCTCTCTCACCGTGTTGGCGTCTTGAACGACGCCGGCCACGAGTGAGCGGAGTTCGGGTTCCCACTCCACACCCTGAGGGTGCGGCCATGAACCGAGTGCACCGAGGTCGGCGAGGAGTTCGTCCAGCACGATCGACGCGCTCAGCGGGCCCAGCTGGCCGCCCGTTCGGAAACGGGCGGCCAGCTGGACGAGATCCTGCTGATACTCATCTGTGGTTCGCAGGACGACTCGGGTCCGGGTTTCGTCGAACCCGAGTCGCAGCGACGTTCCGTCAGGGCTGGCCGTCACGGCGTGGGCTCCGCCTTTACCGCTTCGATCAGCCAGGAGACGCCGTCACCAGGGTCGGACAAACCCCGGCCGGCCTGCTGCGCCAGCTTGTGCATACTGCTGCGAAGGTTCAGGACGGCCTCATCGAACGCCTCTTCGTCCAGGCTCCGGGAGGACCGCGCCTGAACCAGATCGGCCACGCACTGATCGATGCTGGCGCAAGCCTCGGCGAGCCGGGCGGGCGCAAGCTGCTTGCGCTTGCGGAGACGCGTACTGCGCCCAGCCGCGTCGATCGCCTTGTCGAAGGCCTTCTTCGCCTCGGTGATCACTCCCTGATTGCTGGCCTTCTCCTCCTCGGGAAGATCCGAGCCTGGGGCCGCGACAACAGCCTTCGCCCTGAGGATGCGATCGTTCAGCGCCCTGGCTTCCGATACAGCAGAGGAAGAAGCCGGAACGCTGAGTCCCAGTCCAGGAATGACCACCCCGCCGGCATCGGGTGCGGCGACCCCCGTGTCCTCCCCGGCAGGAAGCAGGTCACCGAATCCGTCCTTGAGGAAGTGCTCGTCGATGTGCCGGACGTCGGTCTTGGAGAACTCAAGGAGAATGGCGGCCAACCGCCACTCCTTCAGCACCTCGGCCTGGTCACGATCGACCGACTCCAACTTCATGTAGAGGCGGTGGAGCTCCTTCAGGCGCTCCTGAGCGCCTTCCCAGTCGACGAGGCGCAGCTTCACACCGCCCCCGCTCGCGCTGCGGTCGATCAGTTCCCGGATCGTGGTGAGGATCCAACGCTCCTGGTGATACGTCCTGACCTGGATCCGGAAAGCCTTCGCAATCTGCTCGGGGGTGCGTCCCAGAGCCGCCTGCTCCTCCATCGCGAGCAACCTGTTGATGTAGGAGTAGTCCCGGCGGTGGTCCTTGCGGAGCTGCAACGACAGTTCAACAGCGTTGATGTCGGCCCAGGTGAACGACTCGGGCAACACACCAACCCGCATGGACTGAACGCCGAGCTCCCGCAGGGCGCAGGCCCGCGTGTTGCCGTTCACCAGGATGCCCTGGTGGGTGACCAGGCCAGGGTCGTTCTGCCCGAACTCCTTCAGGCTCTCCTTGAGATTGTCGAATTCGACGTCCCGGAGCCTCGGATCAGACGGCGAGGCCTGGAGCAGGTGCCTCAGGTAGTCCTGGCTCTCCGCGCTCCAGGGGTCCTTGTCCAACCCCTCGTTCCGGCGGAGATCGTGGCTGCGCTGGGCACGAATCCGATGGGTTCCTGGATTCAAGTACAGGCTGCTGAGGGGAAGATCGATCACTTCAACATGAGCCTGCTGCTCGTTCCAGTCGACCGTGACCGTCTCGCGGGTGCCACCCGCGTCACGGGCCTCCCGCACCTTCTTCTTGATCTGCTCGCTGAACTCATCCGCCCTCGGCGGCGGGGGAAACTCACGCATCATGGTCTTCTCTGCTCCCTCTTCAGCCGTCTTCGCCGGCTACGAGCTCAGCCACGGCCTTACGGGAGGCTTCGGGCAGGTTCCGGTAGGCACCCCACACCTTCTCCAAGGGGCCAAGCGTGCGGCGGTCGTCCGCGATCCACTGAGCGAGGACCTGCCGCTCCATCGGTGCCAGGGCGTTCACCTGCGCGACCACCTTCGGCACGTCGGCCACCCGCTCGCCGCTCCCCGCGCCGCAGGCCTTGCACTCCGTCACCGGCTGGTATTCCATCGAGCCGTCGGCCAGCAGCACCTTGCGCCGGGCCACGTTCAACACCGCGGGAGTAACCCCGTCTTCATACACCTCACCGACACCGATACCGCACCCACGGCAGAGGTAGTTGTCAGCCGCCAGGATCTTGGCCCGCTGCGCCGCCGTAATACTCGCCTTGTGCTTGGGCGTCTTGGCCTGCCCCGGAATCCACACTTCGGCTCCGGCAGCAACGAACCTCTGCTCCTGCTGAGTAAGCGTCGGATCGTCACGACTCGTGTCGATCTTCCAGCCGTAGTCTCGCAGCGCCCGCAGCCTGCGGTCGATCTGCGCCGCCTCGGGAAACGCCTCCCGCAGCGCGACCTTCGTGAACCTCTCCCCGACCCCCACTTCCTGAAGAAGCCACAGAGCGGTACGCGCCATGCCTCCCAGACCCTTGTCCTGCCAAGACGGCAAGGTCATCTACTGATCCTCCAGCTCTCTTGAACGACGAGGAACAACGGCGGATATCAGCCACCGGCGATACCCCGCATCCAGGTTCCGCACGAAGCGGCCCTCGAATACGGCACCCCCCCACTGCGCAAGCTCGCCAACGGGAGTAACGAGTGCTTGCTGCGTATGGAAAGTCTTGCATGGGCGATCAGATGTAAGTCAACCGCGTAACTCTTGCTACAAAAACAGCAAGACGCCCCGCTGTCCCTTGCGGCAGAATCCGGGACGGCAGCAACGTTTCCCCCTAACCGGCGCCAGGATTCTGGCCAGCCAGCAAGAAGTGACGAGGACATGACACCGGAAACGACTGGTCACGCCTGGGCGGCGAAGAGCATCAGCGGCGATATTCCGCCAGGTAAGCGGGATCTGGCCATACAGATCCAGCGCTTGTGCGCCCACCTAACCGGAAAAAGTCACACAAAGCAGGGCGCAAGGAAGGGCATTATTAAACCTACTCAAGCCCAAGCCGCAGAGCGCCTCAAGATATCCGAAACATCCCTTTCGCGCTTTTTGAGTGGACGTTCCGTACCATCAATGCGCCTGCTGGAGCAGATCTACGGAGCCGCCCAGACCGACGCCCGCGGGAACCTGGCGCATGATGTGTCGCTCGACGACTTGCGGCGCTACCGCGAAAGAGCGGAGGCCGACCACTGTGACAGCTGCGTAGCCCTTCGCGCAGAACTGGATGCTTTAAAGAACGAGAAGGGCGAGGCCGCGGCCACCCGCCTCCCGGAGGAGGCTGCGGCTGCACGCAAGCGCCATCAGGAGCTGGAGGACCTTGTTGGCGAGGTAGAGCACTTGAAGGCTGAGCAGGATCAGCTCCAGAAGCAACTTGGCAAAGCTGAAGCGGAGACTGACCAGCTGAGGGCGGAGAACGCCCACTTGAGGCTCGCGACGGCGAGCCGAGCCGGCTCGCGATTCCGTCCGGCTCCGATGGCAGCAACCAGACGTGATCCGCTGCCGGTCCCCCGCCGCACCCTGGACCGGCAGCGGATCACGGAATCAGAACGCGCCGCCCTGAACATCGCACACCAGGCCCAGAGCCTTCAGGCGGGCGGCCGGCAAGGATCGACCATCTCTCTCTTGCATCACACAGTGCGCACGCTTAGTCACGCAGAGATCGCCAGTCTCGTTTGCTTGTTGCGTCGCCAGCAGGAGCAGGACCTCGCCGACAACCTGATCCACATCTACGGGCGGGATCAAAGCCACGAGAACGTGGTGCGCGCCGCGCTGGAGCTGCATGAAAGCGGTGCGCCCGACGACGCCGGCGCACTGCTGCTAGCCCGGGCCACTCTATGACCACCCCAAGGGCTAGGCATCCAGCCTCACCAACTGCTCGGCAGGTTACTCTCCGCGCCGCGCTCTGCCCGCTACCCTCTCCAGGGTCCCTTCGCAGCCCACCGCTGGCCCCCTGAACGCGACAGTGCAGGATAGAACCATGACAACCAAGGTCTACTTCGACATCACGATCAACGACCAGCCCGCTGGCCGTATCAACTTCAACCTCTTCGACGACGTCGTCCCGAAGACGGCCGAGAACTTCCGCGCGCTGGCCACCGGCGAGAAGGGCTTCGGTTACGCCGGGTCCTCCTTCCACCGCGTCATCCCCGCCTTCATGCTCCAGGGCGGCGACTTCACCCGGGGCAACGGCACCGGCGGCAAGAGCATCTATGGTGAGAAGTTCGCCGACGAGAACTTCACCCTCAAGCACGACCGCCCGGGCCTGCTGTCCATGGCCAACGCCGGCCCGAACACCAACGGCTCGCAGTTCTTCATCACGACCATCGTGACGGACTGGCTGGACGGCAAGCACGTGGTCTTCGGCGAGGTCGCCGACGAGACCAGCATGGAGCTCGTCAAGAAGATCGAGGCGCTCGGTTCGCGCAGCGGCGCCCCCTCGGCGAAGGTCACCATCGCCGAGTCCGGTCAGCTCTGACATCGCCTCGTTGTGAACGGCCGGTGCGGTGTCCATCGCCCGGCCGTCGCGCATGCCCGTGATGTGGCGGCCTTATCAGCCGAGACGGCGGCCGCGCTGCACCGCCACCGCGCCTGTGTACGTCTCCCGGGTAAGGTCCGCCATCTCAATGCCAAGCTCGACGAGGACACCGCGAATGTCGTCTAGGGCGGTGCTCACCTCGTCCTCGCCGACAAGGGTCTCGACCTCGACGAAGGTCCCGTCGATTTCCGGCACGCGGACAAGAGTGGCCAGCATGCGGCGGCCTCGCGCCTCGAAGTCGTAGTTCCGGCAGTGCTTCTCGAACGTGATGACCTCGACGTGCCCGAGTCCGCGCAAGATGCCGTGCGCAGCTTCCGTGTCGTCGACGAGCGTCTCGTACTCGGGCTTGGATCCGGAGTCCTCGTCCACCGCGGAGTCCTTGAAGGTAAGCACCGTCCGGACGCCGTCTGCTCCGCGTACGGTCCGGACGCGCAGCTCTTGGTCCGCCTTCTCCAGTGAGCCGTCGACGCGGTCGTAGTACGTGTCTCGGTACACCTCCACGCGGGCTGTCGCCCGCTCGTCGAGTCGCCGCCTGACCTCTTCGGGTGAGCGCACCCGGGCCTTCAACTCCGCCTCGATCATCTGCTGTTCCCTTCTGCTGGTCACACCGTGCGCTGACCACCCACGACGACCGCCTCGAACATCCTGCGGAAGCCCCGGAACAAGGGGCCGTACGGCGTCTCCATGACCTTGTATGTGGCCGACTCATGCCCCTCCCACCCCGCGTCGAAAGCTCCGACGAACATGGTCGAGTCAATACGGATGAGCCGCCACGTGGGGAGCATGCGGTACCGCCATACGCTGATGTCGGATGAGTCGGCCAGCTCCCGCAGTCGCGCCTCAGCCAAGCGCACTCCTCCGGCGAGGGACTCGACCGACTCCCCGATCTCTGCCGCGCGTTGTGCCAGGGCATCGCTGTCCGGGTCCAGGAGTGCGATTCGCGTCCGGAGCCCATTGCCTCCCTTTTCCCGCGGGAGGCAGGCCCGGAGCAGGCTGTCATTAAGTCCGATCAACCCGAGGCCGCGTACCGCGAGGACGTCCAGTTCCCGGGCTTCACGGGCTAGTTGCTGGATCTCCTCCGCCGCGGAGTGCTGCGCGGCATAGACCCTGACGACTTCGGGAAATGCAGCAAGGTCGAAGGCTGCGCCACCGGAGCGTCTCTCCCTACTGGCGGCCAGGCCGAGCAAGTGCCTTGCGTCGTCGGGTATGCGGAGGCCGTCCGCGATGCGCTCGTAGACGTCAAGACGGGACACTTCGCGGCGACCGTTGATGATCTCGTTCACGCGGGCCTGCGTCATCCCCACCGCCGTCGCAATGCGGGACTGGCTGGCACCTGCGTACTGCTGTGTGTACCGGAACACGGCGCCCATGTCTCGTGCACGCAGAGCCTGTCTCACCTCGGCGCGCTCCCATGCCCAGTCCGGAAGCTCGATCGGTCCGAGCGACGTAGACATGTTTACTCAACCCCCGGTATTCGCAGGCGAGATGGGAATCCATCCCACGGTGAGATTACCGATCGGGTATCGAGTCGGCACACCGCGTCACCCGATGGTGGCTACATGAACGCCCTCTCTTGTGACTGGTTGCCCGAAGGCCGCTCAGTGGAGCTGCTCCCGGCGGGCAAATGGTGGGACGCCATCAGAGTTCCGCACGCGATCGCTGTCGCCGTGCTCAGCTACCTGCGGAACGCGACGGGAGCCGTCCTAGAGGATCCGTGGACCGCCGTCTTTTATTGGCTGGTTCGTCCAGGAGAGGCAGTCTCCTGGGAGTTGCCCGAAGCAGCGGGGATCGTGGTACTCACCGATTGCGCCCACGTCGTCGTACCTGGACCGCAGTGCAGCGCTGGGCCCCGATGGCGCATCCCACCCGCGCCCAGCAACATCCTGACGAATCCCGACCGACTGCACGATGCGTTGGCCCGTGCGGCTGCGGCGACAACCCGACACCCTCCCCTCGATGCATACAGGTCACTTGTCTCCCACTACGACGAGTGCTCTGGCTGCGCATACGAAATCGAGCCATGCATCCGAGGACGGCAGCTCCGTCAGGCCTGGGTGGGTGTCCGGTGGTCGTGATCTGCTGTCGCTGCCAACGTGTCATTCGGTCCGATGAGCCGTATGGCAGCCACATCCACGATCGAGCGTCTGGTCCCCCGTACGTGACCTACAGCCACTCCGACGCATGTCCCGAGGAACCCTCTGTGTCGTCGGCACGCAAGCCCATGCATCGCAGCGCCGACTGAACGCTCTCTCGCCGTCCTGATGAACCTTAGGTCAGTTGGGACCGGATTCCGGCAGTCCAGCTGGCCTACAGCAAGTCTGGCTCAGTCGGCTCACGTGGCTCCCTCGTCCTCTGTAGCCGTCCTGTTGCCGGAACTGTGGGCTCCGCCACTGCCGTACCCCCGGAGCAGCTGCTGGACTCGGGCGACAGTCCAGTAGCCCGACAGTTGATCACATCAGGGGGCGTGATGGCACTGCTGAATCTGCTGTTCGTCCTCGTCGCCGCCGTCGTCGCCGTCGCGCTCGCCGGATACGGGTTCGGGCAGCTCACCGAGCGGGGCGAGCCGCCGGCGCTGCTCCGCGCTCTCGGCGCCCTCGCCGGGGCCGTCGCCGCCGCGCTCTGTGCCTGGGGGCTGTTGATCATCGTGGGGGCCGTGGTGACCGCTCAGGACGGCGGTACGGATTCCGCGCCGCCGCAGTCCTGTCGTACGGCGGGCTGGTGGGAGCGGCACCAGCGCGGCGTCGAGATCGTCGACTACTCGGTGTCGTATCTCCCGCTCGGGTTCGTCTGCGAGACCAGTGGCGGCGGGAGCTACGACAACGGGGACGTGCCGGGGTATCTCAACCCGGCCCTTCTGGGCTTCGCCCTCGCCGGGGCCGGGTGCGTCATCTCCGCGGGGTATGTCTCGGAGATGCGCGCCCGGAGGCAGCACAAGGATCGTGCGGGCGAAGCCCAGTAGGGACATGCAGGGGCGTTCACGCTGTCGGCATCAGCTCCGCCTTTCCGAACAACAGCGCGTACCCCGGCGGGAGTTGGTCGAGGATGCGGTCCACCAGCGCATCGCCCGCCCAGCGCGGGAGTGTGCTCAGTACCGAGCTGACGTCCCAGCGGGCCGTCGCCGTCGTCGCGCCCTCGATACGGGCCGCCACCGATTCCACGAACTCCGCCGCCGACAGGGGGCGGGTGGCCGGGATCTGGCCGGCGACGACGCGCGCGGCCTGCTCGGGCAGGGCCCGGGCGAGGGCCACGCGTTCGTCGCCGGTGACGTGGCCGCCGAGGGCGGACAGGACGACGCGGGTGACGCGTTCGGCCTCGGCGCGGGTCGGGTACTGGCCCGACTCCCGTACCGCGTCCACCAGTTCGGCCCAGCTTCTCTTCACGACCGCATCACCGCCGATCACCACCGCGTCACCGCCGATCACCACCGAATCACCACCGAATGTCTCCTCCTGGTCCTGGTCGCGCGCCCGCGCGGGCGCGCGATCAGTTGCTCAGCTGCTTGCGGCCCCCGTCGCCCCCGCTGATCTGGATGCGGCGCGGCTTGGCCTGTTCGGCCACGGGGATGCGCAGGGTCAGGACGCCGGCCTCGTACGAGGCGTCGATGCGTTCCGTGTCGAGCGTGTCGCCGAGGAAGAGCTGGCGGGTGAAGGTGCCGGTGGGTCGTTCGGCGACGATGGGTTCCGCGCCCTCGGGGGCGGGGGAACGGCGCTCGGCGCGGACGTTGAGGACGTTGCGTTCGACGTCCAGATCGATCGTCTCGGGGTCGATGCCGGGCAGGTCGAAGTGGACGATGAAGTCGTCCCCGGCACGGTAGGCGTCCATCGGCATCGCGGCCGGACGGGTGGGCCCGAAGACCTGCTGCGCGAGTCGGTCGAAGTCGCGGAAGGGGTCGGTACGCATGAGCATCACAGGTCACTCCTCTCCTCAGGTGCTGGGTGCGATGCCCTTACGGCTTCTTATATAGCTCGGGAGAGGAAACTTGACAACCCTCGACTCATGTTCGACCCCGCTCGCGGTGCTGGAGTTAGCCTCAAGGTCTCTCACGGTCTCAAGAACCAGCAGGAGGCAGGCATGGCCAAGGTTCCCAGTGCGGTCGTCGCGGCGAGCGGACTCGTCGGTGGGTACGGCGTCGCCCGCTGGACCAGGAAGCGGCAGCTCGGCGGGGCCGTGCTGGCCGTCGCCGGGGCCGCGGCCGCGACGCAGTGGCGGCAGCAGGCCGGCGGGAAGGCGGCGGGCGCGCTGACGGCCGCGTATGTCGCCGCGTTCGCCGGGTCGCATCCGCTCGCGAAGAAGGTGGGCGCCTGGCCCGCCGTGTTCGGGGTGGCGGGGGCCGTCGCGCTCGCCTCCTGGGCCGTGGCCGACCGGCAGGGCTGACCACCGGAAACGGAGGGCGAATGAGGCTGGGCGTCACCGAGCGTCGGGTGCGGCTCGGGGCGGAGGAGTACCGGGTGCTGCGCGTCGGCGGGCTCCGGCGGGCACTCTGCTTCGACAGTGAGCACTGGCTGAGTCTGTGGGTGGACCGGGGTGCCGCCGCCGAGCTGGCCGCGGCCTGGCTGCTGGCCGCGCGGTCCCCGCGGTCGCTCGTGCACCTGCCGCTGCGGCGGCGTGATGAGCGGCCGGTCGGTGTCGCGCTGCCCGAGCCGCATCGCGCCCGCGATCTGCTTCTGCTGCACCACTCCCTCCAGTTCCCGGCCTCCCGCTGGAAGGAGGTCCGGGCAAGGGCGGGCAAGGCGGGGAGTCAGCACACCGTCGAGTTCCGGCGCGCCGACTTTCCCCTTCCTCATGACCGGGGCGTACCCGACGCCCACCACGCCGAGTTCCGCGACCGGCTCCGCCTCAGCACCGCCGCCGACACCCTCGTACTGAGCGGCAGCGCCCTGCCCTTCGCCGACGCCGCCGCGGATTTCCTCGACCTCGCCGACACCGGGCCCGGGCCCGGCCCCCACCCAGGTGGCCATGTGTGTGCCGAACTGCATCCGGGGTCAGGGCTGTTGGAGCGTTCGATGCCGCTGATGCATGTCGAGTACCGCGCGGAGTGGGAGCCGGTGCCGCAAGACGGCTAGGTGTACTGGCCCGCAGCCTGCGAGGTGGCGCCCCCCGGTGCCGCCGTCAGCGGCCGCGCCACGTCCTCCAGCGACCTCCGCTCCGCCCGTACCGCCAGTACCGCCGCCACCAGCCCCGCCAGGCACATCAGCGTGGCGCCGATCTGGAAGGCCAGCACCGTGTCGGCGACCTTGCCCGTCCCGGTGAGGTCGGCGAACAGCAGCGGTCCGCTGATGCCGCCCGCCGCCGTGCCCAGCGCGTAGAAGAACGCGATCGACATCGCCCGGGTCTCCATCGGGAAGATCTCCGAGACCGTCAGGTACGCGCTGGACGCGCCCGCCGACGCGAAGAACAGCACCGCGCACCAGCACGCCGTCAGCGTCCCGGCGTTCAGGGAACCCTGGTCGAAGAGCCATGCCGTGCCGAAGAGCAGCAGACCCGACAACAGGTACGTCGACGAGATCATCACCCGGCGTCCGACCGTGTCGAACAGCTTGCCCAGCAGCAGCGGGCCCATGAAGTTGCCGATGGCGATGACGGCGAAGTAGTAGCCGGTGTTGCCGGTCGGGACGTCGTAGAACTTGGTCAGGATCGCGCCGAAGCCGAAGGTGATCGCGTTGTACAGGAACGCCTGGCCTATGAACAAGGAAAAACCGAGCACCGCTCGCCTGCGGTAGTCCGAGAACACCGTCCTGGCGATCTCCATGAAGCTCACGCTGCGCCGCTGGTGGATCGTGATCTCGCCCTCCGGGTCCGCCAGCCGCTCGCCCTTCTCGTCCGCGATCCGCTCCTCGATCGACGTGACGATCCGTTCCGCCTCCTCGTCCCTGCCGTGGATCAGCAGCCACCGTGGGCTCTCCGGGACGTGGCGTCGTACGAGCAGGATCACCAGGGCCAGGACCGCGCCGAGTGCGAACGTCAGGCGCCAGCCCACGTCCTTCGCCACCACGGACGTGTCGAGGGCGACGATCGACAGCAGGGAACCTGCCACCGCGCCCAGCCAGAAGCTGCCGTTGATCATCAGGTCCACCCGGCCCCGGTACTGAGCCGGGATCAGTTCGTCGATCGCCGAGTTGATCGCCGCGTACTCGCCGCCGATGCCGAAGCCGGTCAGGAAGCGGAAGGCGAAGAACCACCAGGTGGAGAAGGAGACGGCGGTCAGGGCGGTGGCCGCGAGGTAGACCGCGAGTGTGATCATGAAGAGTTTTTTGCGGCCCCATTTGTCCGTCAGGCGGCCCCAGAACAGGGCTCCCGAGCAGGCGCCCAGCACGTACAGCGCCGCCGCCAGGCCCGTCACCTGGCCGGAGGTGATCGGCAGGCCACTGCCCGGTTCGGAGAGGCGGCCCGCGATGTTGCCGACGACCGTCACCTCCAGGCCGTCGAGGATCCATACGGTGCCGAGTCCGATGACGATCGTCCAGTGCCAGCGGGACCAGGGGAGGCGGTCCAGGCGGGCGGGGATGTTCGTCGTGACGGTACGGCCGGTCGCGGCCTGGTCTGTGGTGGTCATGGGCTCCCTCCTCGTCGAGTGAGACCCTGCGACGGGTTCCCCGGCGAGGACGGGTTACGCCCCCAGCAGCCGCGACACCGTGTAGATCAGCAGTCCCACCAGCGAGCCCACGACCGTGCCGTTGATCCGGATGAACTGCAGGTCACGGCCGATGTTCGCCTCGATCTTCCGCGTGGTGTGCTCGGCGTCCCAGCCGGCGACCGTGTCGGTGATCAGGGACGTGATCTCGTGCCGGTAGGTGGTGACGACGTACACCGCCGCGCCCTCCACCCAGCCGTCGACCTTCGCCTGGAGCCGCGGCTCGACCGACATCCGCGCCCCGAGCGACAGCAGCGACGCCCGTACGCGCAGCCGCAGTTCGCTGCGCTCGTCCTCGGCGGCCGACACGATCATGGAGCGTACGGCGGTCCAGGCGGAGGCGATGAGGTCCTGGACCTCGCCCCGGCCGAGCACCTCGCCCTTGAGCCGCTCCACGCGCGCGCGGGTGTCGGTGTCGGACTGGAGGTCGGAGGCGAAGTCCGTCAGGAAGCGGTCCAGGGCGCCTCGCGCCGGGTGCGAGGGCATGTCCCGCATCTCCGTGACGAAGCGCAGCAGCTCCTTGTAGACCCGCTCGCCGACCTTCTTGTCCACGAACCGGGGCGTCCAGCCGGGCGCCCCGCCCTGGACGGCGTCCATGACCTGCTCGTCGTGGAGGACCAGCCAGTCGTGCGCCCTGGCCACCACCAGGTCCACGACCCGGCGGTGGCCGCCGTCCGCGACGACCTTCTCCAGCATCTTGCCGATGCCCGGCGCGATCTCCTGCGCGTCGGCCCGACGGGTGATCGCCTCGCCGACGACCGCCTGGACGTCGGAGTCCCGAAGGACCGTCAGGGCGCCGCGCAGCGCGGCCGACAGCTCGGCCGTGACCCGGTCGGCGTGCTCGGGGTCGGCGAGCCAGGCGCCGAGCCGGCTGCCGATGCCGACGGCGCGCAGACGTCCGCGCACGACGTCCTCGGAGAGGAAGTTCTCGCCGACGAACTCGCCCAGCGACACGCCGAGCTGGTCCTTCTTGGTGGGGATGATCGCGGTGTGCGGGATCGGCAGGCCGAGCGGGTGCCGGAACAGGGCCGTCACCGCGAACCAGTCGGCCATCGCGCCGACCATGCCGGCCTCCGCGGCGGCGGCGACATAGCCGGCCCAGGCGCCCGCGCCCGCGTGGGACGCCCACGTGGCGAGGACGTACACGAGCGCGACGAACAGCAGCAGCCCGGTCGCGGTGAGCTTCATCCGGCGTACGCCGCGCTGCTTCTCCTCGTCGGCCGCGCTGAACGTGCTCATCGCGCGGTTGGTGGCAGGCCCGGTCGCCGCACGGTTGCCGGCGGTGGCCGGGCGGGCATGCTGCTTCACGTCGGCGGCATCCGTTTCCTCCGGATCAGCGCGTTCCATCACGTCCCATCCACTCCGCCCGTTGTGATCCCCTGCACACATTGTCCCTTCCTGACCGACTCCTGGAACGGAACAGGAGTTCCCGGCGTCTGTCGGAGGGGGGAGCTCAGTTCCGAACTCCGGTGACCCAATGGGGGGTCCAGTACCGTCACCCCTCACCTCATGACGCATCATGAGGTGATCACATCGGAGCCTCGGGCTCCCATCCGTCCGAGGAGACCCGCACCGCATGACCAGAAGACATGGTTATGCCCTGCTTTCGGCGATCATCGCCCTGATCGTGGCCGTGTCCGGCGCCATCTACGTCGGTGTCGCCGCCGACGACGGCAGCGCCACGAGCCCCCGGCAGCGGGCCGCAGGGGCCCCGGCCCCTCGCAACGCCGCCCCGGCCTCCACCGGCAGCTGGGTGGGCGCCTGGTCCGCCTCCCCGGCCGGCGCCGAACCCGGCACCGAGACGGAGGGCATGGCGGGCCGCTCCGTGCGCAACGTGGTGCACGCGTCCGTCGGCGGTACGAGTGCCCGTATCACGCTGTCCAATCTCTACGGCCAGTCACCGCTGACCATCACCCACGCCTCGATCGCCCTCGCGGCGGCCGACGACTCCGCCGCCGCGGCGGTCGGCACCATGCGGCGCCTCACCTTCGGCGGCAACACCTCCGTCGTCGTCCCGGCGGGCGGCCAGGTGATGAGCGACGCGGTCGGCATCACCGTCGCGCACGGCAGCGACGTCCTGGTCACCACGTACTCGCCCGTCCCGTCCGGACCGGTCACCTACCACCCGCACGCCCGGCAGATCTCGTACGTCGCCGACGGCGACCTCACCGAGGACACCACCGGCACGGGGTACGCGGAGCAGACGCCGTACTGGCGCTACCTCACCGCGCTGGACGTGCTGAGCAACGAGTCCGACGGCACCGTCGTCGTGCTCGGCGACTCCCTCACCGACGGCATCACCTCCACCGAGGGCGCCGACCACCGCTGGACGGACGTCCTTTCGGAGCGGCTGCGCACCGCGATCGAGGCCGGCCGCGACCTGCCCCGCTACAGCGTCGTCAACCAGGGCATCAGCGGCAACCAGGTCCTCGCCAACGGCCCCGGCCGCCCCGCCGACAACCAGAGCGGGCTCGGACGCTTCGGCCGTGACGTGCTCTCCCGTACGAACGTGAAGGTCGTCGTCATCGACCTCGGCATCAACGACATCCTGCGCAACCCGAAGCTCGCCGACCCGCAGAAGGTCCTGGACGGCCTGCGCACCCTGGTCCGGCAGGCCCACGCCCGCGGGATCAAGGTCGTCGGGGCCACGCTGATGCCCTTCCAGGGCCACCGCGGGTACACGGACGCCCGGGAGGGCGTGCGGCAGCAGATCAACGCCGCGATCCGGGACGGCAAGGTGTACGACGCCGTCGTGGACTTCGACGAGGCGCTGCGCGACCCGTACAACCCGCGCCGACTGCGCTCGGACTACGACTCCGGCGACCATCTCCACCCGAGCGACAAGGGGTACGCGCGGATGGCGGAGGTCTTCGACCTGGAGGACCTGAAGGGGGCGGCTCCGGCGGAGCTCTAGGGACAGGCGCTAGTCCTCGTACCGGTCGTACCGGTCGCGGCGATCCCGGCGGTCGCGCCTGTCGCGGTGGCGGTCGCTGCGGCCCCGCATCAGGTCGTGGTGCCGGTCCGTCATGCGGCGGTGCGCGTCCTCGACGTCCTCGCGCCAGGAGGCGTGCAGCTCGCGCCTCGACTCCTTGCGGTCCAGCTTCTGCCGGCGCCGCTCCTCCTTCAGCGCCTGCCGCTCCGCCCGGGTCAGCTTCCGCTCGACGCCGACCCCGCCCCAGAAGGCGAACCCGGTCACGATCACACGCGGGCCGCCCGGGTCGCCGGGCACGCCCTCCTCGCGGTGGTCGAAGCCGCCCATGATGCCGATCCCGCGGACGACGACCTCGACACCGGGCGGCACGATCACGTTCACGCCGCCCATGACGGCCACGCAGTTGATCTCGACCTCGCGGTCCGCGAAGTTCGCCTCGCGCAGGTCGATCTCGCCGCCGCCCCAGAAGGCGAAGCAGTTGAAGCGCTTGGGCACGGTCCAGCGGCCCTTGCGCTGGAACCCGGACAGGATCGCCACCGCCCAGGTCGACGAGCCCTCGCCGCCGGTCACCCGCGAGGCCCAACTCCCGTCCGCCACCGAGTCCTTGGCCAGGTTCACCGACGGGACGGCGCCGGGGGCGGCCGGCAGGTCGCGGGTGATCGGCGTCAGCTCGCCGTACGTCCGCGCCTTGTACGTCGCTTCCAGCCGCTCCTCGAACTCCTCCATGTCCAGGCGCCCTTCGGCGAGGGCGTCCCGCAGGATCTCGGCGACGCGCTCACGGTCGGCGTCGGCGGCACGGAGTTCCGGGGCAGAGGGCCTGGGGGGCGTGGGCGTCCCCTCGGAAGGCACGGCGTCCGTCATGTCCTCAGCCTACGAGTTCCGGGCGCCGGGCACTATGCGGTGGCCTTCTCTGACGGGGGTTTGGGGGTGTCCCCCAATGAATGCAGCATCTTGGCGATCACGGCCTCGATGTCCGGCTCCCGCACCGACAGGTCCACCAGCGGATACTCCGCCGCGATCCGCGCCACCAGCGGCGCCGCCGAGGTCCCCGCCGGGAACGCCAGCCACTGCCGCGGGCCCTCCACCTTCACCACCCGCGCCTCGGGGACCTCGATCGGCGGCAACTCCCGCTCCAGGTCCACCACCAGCGTCCGCTCGCTCTCACCCGCCTCGTGCAGCCCGGCGAGCGGACCGTCGTACATCAGCCGGCCGTGGTCGATGACCATCACCCGGGAGCAGAGCTGCTCGATGTCCTGGAGGTCATGGGTGGTGAGCAGGACCGTGGTGCCGCGCTCGGCGTTCACCTCGCGCAGGAACTCCCGTACCCGGGACTTGGAGATGACGTCGAGCCCGATGGTCGGCTCGTCGAGGTAGAGGACGTCCGGGTCGTGCAGCAGGGCGGCCGCGATGTCGCCGCGCATCCGCTGGCCGAGGGAGAGCTGGCGGACGGGCACGTCCAACAGGTTTTCCAGGTCCAGGAGTTCGACGAGCCGGTCGAGGTTCTCGCGGTAACGGGCGTCGGGGATGCGGTACATGCGGTGCATCAGCTTGTACGAGTCGATCAGCGGGAGGTCCCACCACAGGGTGGTGCGCTGCCCGAAGACCACGCCGATGCGATGGGCGAGGCGGTGCCGCTGGCGGGACGGGTCGATGCCGGCCACGCGCAGGCTGCCGCCGCTCGGGGCGAGGATGCCGGTGAGCATCTTGATGGTGGTGGACTTGCCGGCGCCGTTCGGGCCGATGTAGCCGACCATCTCGCCGCGCGCCACCCGGAAGGAGATCGAGTCGACGGCCCGTACCTCCCTGCGCTCGCGTTTCATGAAGCCGGTCTTCTTGCGCACCTCGAAGACCTTCTCGACCCGGTCGAGTTCGATGAACCCTTCGCCCATGTCCTCAGCCATCCGCCCTCAACTCCCCGTGCTCCGATACGACCTGAGTCCCGCCCGCCAGGCCAGCCCGGCCAGCGCACAGCACCCCGCCGCCACCAGCGGCGACAGGAACGCAACCCACTGCGGCAGCCCGAGCGGGATCGGCCGCCCCAACACATAGGTGGCCGGCAGCCAGTTGACGAAGGACAGCGGCAGCACGAACGTCACCCCGCGCACCAGCTCCGTCGCGAACACCGTCGGCGGGTACTGCAGCAGCGTCGTCCCGCCGTACGTGAAGGCGTTCTGCACCTCGGAGGCGTCCTTGGCGACGAACTGGAAGGCGGCGCCCGCGACGAACACCGCGGCGAAGATCCCGGCGCCGCTGAGGATCATCACCGGCATCAGCAGCAGCTTCAGCGGCGTCCAGTCGATGTCGACCGTGGCCAGCGCGTAGACCAGGACCATCGTGCCCTGGGTGACCCGGCCGAGGCGGCGCAGCCCGAACTGGTCCGCGGCCATCTGCGCCAGCACCGGCGCCGGGCGCACCAGCAGCGTGTCCAGCGTGCCGTCGCGCACCCGCCGCCCCAGCCGCTCCATCGAGCCGAGGCCGAGGTCGGCCAGACCGAAGGCCACGCTGGACAGGCCGTAGAGGAAGGCGATCTCGGGGAGCGCGTAGCCGCCGAGGGCGTCGACGCGGGAGAACATCAGCAGGATCGCCACGAAGTCGAACGCGGTCGCCGTGAAGTTGCCCAGCGTGGTCATGACGAAGGAGGCGCGGTAGGTCATCGTGGAGCGGATCCACATGGCCGCGATCATGCGGTAGGTGCGGACTCCGTCCAGCACCCGGTTGGTCCCGGCGGAACCGGACTCCCGGTCGGTCCCGACGGGACCGCGGACCGTGTCAGCCACCCTGCACCACCACCCGCCGCGTCGCCATCCCCTGCACCGCCCTGCCTGCCGCCAGCAGCAGCACCGCCCACACCGCCTGGAAGGCGTACGTGCCGAGCGGATCGGCCTCGCCGAGCAGCACGTCCGCGGGCGCCTGCAGCAGCGCCGACCATGGCAGAGCCCGTACGACCTCGCCGAGCAGCCCCGGGAACACGTTGAGCGGCAGGATCATCCCCGAGCAGAACCAGCCGACGAACATCACCATCTGCGCCACCCCGGTGCCGTCCAGCAGCCAGAACGCGCTCAGCGCGATCAGGTACCGGATGCCGAAGCTGACCAGCATCGCCAGCACCACCGCGATCAGGAACGCCAGCCACGTCAGCACGTCCGTGGGCAGCGCCAGGTCGAAAATCAGCGCGCCCAGCACGAAGGGCGGCACACCGCGCGCGAGCAGCTCGAAGAACGAGCGGCCCAAGTCGGCCGCCAGCCACCACAGTTGGAGGTCCGCGGGCCGGTACAGGTCGACGGCGATGTCCCCGGTGCGGATACGCTCCATGAGCTCGCCCTCGACACCCCCGCCCCCGTTGGCGAGCGTCTTGAACAGCGACTGGCCCACCCACACATAGGTGACGGCCTGCGCGAGGTCGTACCCGCCCAGTTGCGGCCGTTCGTCCCAGAGGGCGGTGTACGTGTAGACGAGGATCAGTCCGAAGACCGTGTTGGTGAAGATCCCGGCCGCTGTCGCCGCCCGATACGTCGCGTACCGTCTGAATCCGCCCACCCCTACGGCGAGGTACAACCGCCCCGAATCCACATCCACAGCCCTCCTCGCCCGCGCCAGGCACCGAAGCGCAGGAGCCTAGTCCGCAGGTGGTGACGTACGCCACGCCTTTTTCGGCCCGGAAGCGTGCCGCGAACCGCAACGGAACGCGCGGTGCGACAGTCTTCATCTGGGGACGCAGAAGGCGTACGAGGCGCACGACGGCGCATGACGCACAACCAGCGCAAAAGAGACACGCAACAGGAGTCCGTGCACGACATGAGCGACGAGCCGCAGCCGCAGCAGCCGACCGAGGGCTGGGCGCCCAGAGACCCCGACGGGGGCACGAAGAAGCCCAAGCGGCCCAAGCGCACCGGCTGGCGGCGGCTGATCCCGACCTGGCGCATGGTGCTCGGCACCTTCGTCGTCGGGATACTGCTGCTGATCGGCCTGTTCTTCCTCGGCTACTCCCTGGTGAAGATCCCGCCCGCCAACGCCCTCGCCACCAAGCAGTCCAACGTCTACCTCTACGCCGACGGCAGCCAGCTCGCCCGCGACGGCGACGTCAACCGGGAGAACGTCACCCTCGCCCAGGTCTCCAAGGCCGCCCAGCACGCCGTCCTGGCCGCCGAGGACCGCGACTTCTACTCCGAGTCCGCCATCGACCCCAAGGCGATGCTGCGCGCCGGCTGGAACACCGCGACCGGCAAGGGCAAGCAGTCCGGCTCGACGATCACCCAGCAGTACGTGAAGAACTACTACCTCGCCCAGGAGCAGACCGTCACCCGCAAGGTGAAGGAGTTCTTCATCTCCATCAAGCTGGACCGCACCGAGTCCAAGGACCAGATCCTGGAGGGCTACCTCAACACCAGCTTCTTCGGCCGCAACTCGTACGGCATCCAGGCCGCCGCCCAGGCCTACTACGGCAAGGACGCCACCGACCTGAGCGCCGCCCAGGGCGCCTACCTCGCCGCCCTGCTCAACGCGCCCAGCGAGTACGACGTCGTCGCCCACCCGGAGAACAAGTCGGCCGCCCTGGCCCGCTGGAACTACGTGCTGGACGGCATGGTCAAGGAGGGCTGGCTCGCCCAGTCCGAGCGGACCGGCCTGAAGTTCCCGATGCCGAAGGAGGCCACTGTCTCCACCGGCATGTCCGGGCAGCGCGGCTACCTCGTCAACGCCGTCAACGACTACCTGAGCGAGAACAAGATCCTCACCGCCGACGAGCTGGACGCCGGCGGCTACCGCATCACCACCACCATCCAGAAGAACAAGCAGGACGACTTCGTCGCCGCCGTCAACAAGAAGTTGATGGACAAGCTCGACAAGAAGAACCGCAAGGTCGACACGTACGTCCGCGCGGGCGGCGCCGCCGTCGACCCCAAGACCGGGCAGGTCGTGGCGATGTACGGAGGCATCGACTACGTCAAGCAGTACACGAACAACGCCACCCGCCAGGACTTCCAGGTCGGCTCCACCTTCAAGCCGTTCGTCTTCACCTCCGCCGTCGAGAACGACTCGACGACCCAGGACGGCCGGACCATCACGCCCAACACCTACTACGACGGCACCAACAAGCGCCCCGTGGAAGGCTGGACCGGCGGCGCCTACGCCCCGGCCAACGAGGACGACGTGTCGTACGGCAACATCACCGTGCGCACCGCCACCGACAAGTCGGTGAACTCGGTGTACGCGCAGATGGCCGTCGACGTCGGCCCCGACAAGGTCAAGCAGACCGCGGTCGGCCTCGGCCTGCCTTCCAGCACCCCCGAGCTGAACGCCTACCCGTCGATCGCCCTCGGTGTCGCCCGGGCCAGCGTCCTCGACATGGCGGAGGCGTACGCGACGCTCGCCAACCACGGCAAGCACGGCACGTACACGATGATCAAGTCGATCACGCGGGACGGCAAGGACGTCGTGGAACTGCCGGACCGCAAGACCTCCCAGGTCGTCAGCCGCGAGGCCGCGGACACGACCACCTCGGTCCTGCAGAGCGTCGTCGAGAACGGCACCGCCACCGCCGCGCAGGCCGCGGGCCGCCCGGCGGCCGGCAAGACCGGCACCGCCGAGGAGGACCAGGCCGCCTGGTTCGCCGGCTACACCCCCGACCTCGCCACGGTCGTCGCGGTGATGGGCCAGGACCCGCAGACCGCCGCGCACAAATCCCTGTACGGCGCGATGGGCCTCCAGCGGGTCAACGGCGGCGGCGCACCCGCGGAGATCTGGGCCGACTTCACCCAGCGCGCCCTGAAGGGCAAGCCCGCCACCGAGTTCGACCTGGAGCTCCAGGAGGGCGCCGACGTCGTCCAGGCCCCGACCCAGGAGCCGACCGCCGAGACCCCCGAGGAGACGCCGGGCCAGGACGACGGCGGCACGACCGACGGCGGCCAGGACACCCGGGGCCAGACGGACGGCGGCACGACGGGCGGCGACACGACGACCGGTGGCGGTACGACGGACGGAGGCACCACGACCGGCGGCGCCACGGACGGCGGGACGACCACCACCGGCGGCGGTGGCACGACGACCGGCGGCGGCACGACGGACGGCGGCACCACCGGTGGCACGACGGACGGTGGAACGGCCGACGGCGGCACGGCGGACGGCGGGACGACGACGACCGGCACGACGGCGGGACCGCCGGGCAAGACGGGATAGCGACGGAGGTCTGTCGTACGCCTGTCGTAGGTCTGTCGTAGGCCTAGTGGCCGCTGGTCGCCTTCAGGCCGACCACGGCGACCAGCAGCAGACAGACGAAGAAGATCCGGGCGGCGGTGGCCGGCTCCCCCAGCACCACCATGCCGAGCACCGCCGCCCCAGCCGCACCGATCCCGACCCACACGCCGTAAGCGGTGCCGATGGGGAGGGAACGCGTGGCGTACGACAGCAGCAGCATGCTCGCGACGATCCCGGCGCCGGTGAACACGGACGGCACGAGCCGGGTGAAACCGTCGGTGTACTTCATGCCGATCGACCAGCCGACCTCGAGCAGACCGGCGACGACGAGCAGAACCCAGGCCATGACAGGCACCTCCGGAAGTTGCTGAACGGGGGTGCGTCGTCTTGTCGTAAGCCCGCGAAGGGCCTGTCCCGGTACGGCGCGTCTCGTCGGGCGGGTCCTTCAAAGGTAGCAAAGAGACGGCAAAAGGGGCTGGTGACGATGGTCACCAGCCCCTTTCGGCCGTTGATTCAGAGGTACAGCCCGGTCGAGTCCTCGGACCCTTCGAACCGGTCCGCGGCCACCGCGTGCAGATCGCGCTCCCGCATCAGCACATAGGCGACACCACGCACCTCCACCTCGGCGCGGTCCTCCGGGTCGTAGAGAACCCGGTCCCCCGGCTCGACGGTCCGTACGTTCTGCCCGACCGCGACGACATCGGCCCACGCCAGCCGCCGCCCGACGGCCGCGGTGGCGGGGATGAGGATGCCGCCCCCGGAACGCCGCTCGCCCTCCCCGGTGTCCTGCCGCACGAGCACACGGTCGTGCAGCATCCGGATGGGCAGCTTGTCGTGCTGGTCGCTGTGGTCGTTTCTGTTGGCGCTCACGGCTCAGAACCTACCTGCCTGACGGGAATCCGTACGCCCCCGGGTCAGCCCTTGCGGCGCCGGGTGCTGCCGAAGGCCAGCAGCCCCACGAGTCCTACGGCGACGAGCGCGACGGGGACGATGCGCTCGAGCCTCGGGGCCCCCTCCTCGTCGACGAACTGGGCCTTGGTGTCGGTGAGGACCTTGTTCACGCCGACGTAGGCCCGCCCGAGCGTGTGATCGATGTTGGAAACCACCTTGGCCTTGGCATCGCCGACGATCGTCTTCGGGTGCACCCGCACCCCGATCTCGTCGAGCGTCTCGGCCAGCGTCTCGCGGCGGCGCTTGATGTCCGCCTCGATCTGCGCCGGGGTTCTCGTGTCCGACGTGTCCGCCACGGTGGGCCCTCCGGGATGCGGGGTGATGTTCAGTTCCTGTCCTGGACAGTCTGTCAGTTCGCCGGGCCATCGCACTGTCAGGACCCCCGGTTAGGCTTGCCGGATGAGCGAGCGACTCCAGCCCGGGGACGTAGCCCCCGCCTTCACCCTCCCCGACGCCGACGGCACCGACGTGTCCCTGGCGGACCACAAGGGCCGCAAGGTCATCGTCTACTTCTACCCGGCGGCCCTCACCCCCGGCTGCACGAAGCAGGCCTGCGACTTCACCGACAACCTCGAACTGCTGGCCGGCGCCGGCTACGACGTCATCGGCATCAGCCCGGACGCCCCTGAGAAGCTGGCGAAGTTCAGGGACAAGGAGAACCTGAGGATCACCCTCCTCGCGGACCCCGAGAAGACGGTCACGGAGGCCTACGGGGCGTACGGCGAGAAGAAGAACTACGGCAAGACCTACATGGGCGTCATCCGCTCCACCATCGTGGTGGACGAGGAGGGCAAGGTCGAGCGGGCGCTGTACAACGTCCGGGCGACGGGCCACGTGGCGAAGATCATCAAGGACCTGGGCATCGGAAGCTGACCCAGACGTCGGGAGCGAGGCCGGGCTTACCCGGCACCGGCCTGCGCTCTTCTTCCCAGGCGCCGGGGGCGATGGCCTCCCCGACCCGCCGCCAGAACCGTACGGCGCGTGGATTGTCGTCCTGAAAGGCAACGGTCCACGCCCCGGGATGCCGCGCCACCACCTCCCGCACGGCCCGCATCCCGACACCACTGCGCCGCGCGCCCCGCACGACGAAGAAGCTGTTGAGCACGCGGGTGGGCTGGGTGAGCGCGCGTACGAAGGCGAACCCGACGGGGTGCGCTCCGCAACGGAAGAGATACGCGCCCCAGTCGTCATCGCCACTGAACGCAGCCTCCAGCCGCTCACTCCGGAACGTACCGTCGGGGTTGGGCAGTTGGCCCCGGAACTCCGACAGATCATGCCGGAAGAGCAGCCAGAGGCGCTCGACGGTGGGACGGTCGGCGGGGGTGACGGGGCGGACGGTGACATCTGGTGGTGTGCTCATGAAAAAAGCCTCCCGAGCGGACAAGGGACCGCGGGGAGGCTTTGCAGGTATGGGCAGGTTATCGGGTCAGAGGTTTACGTTTCAAGCGGGGGTATGAAGCCCTATAACAACAGGTTGCGCACCCAGCTTCAGCGTTGAGTGGCCGAGGACGGTCTCGACACCACTCACTTCCTAGGACAAGCGCATCAACGCGGCGGGCCCGGCACCACGCCGCTGCGGCAGGCACAAGACATCCTGGTCCAGCATGACGGCGCACGTCGGACCAGAACGCACCTGCTCCGCAGGGCCCTTCTCGAAGTCGGTGTGCCTGAGGAATGCAGCGGCTGCGGAACAGGGCCCGAGTGGCACGGCAGGCCCATGACGCTTGAAGTCGATCACATCAACGGGGACTGGAGTGATGATCGGCGGACAAACCTGCGGTTGCTCTGTCCCAACTGTCACGCCATCACTGGTACCTGGTGCCGCGGTGGTCGCAGAGCCCGATAAGCGCTCGACTACGGAGCCGTTCAGCCGGGTAGCATGAGCCCGCGGGCGGCCGTGGCGGAACTGGCCTACGCGCAGCACTTAGGATGCTGTGGGAGAAATCCCTTGAGGGTTCGAGTCCCTCCGGCCGCACACCTTTGATTCGAAGGTCCACCCAAGTTCGGGTGGACCTTCGTCCGTTGTCAGCCCAACAGCTCCCGCACCACCGGCACCAACCCCCGGAACGCCTTCCCCCGGTGGCTGATCGCGTTCTTCTCCTCCGGCGTCAGTTCGGCGCACGTGCGCGTCTCGCCCTCCGGCTGGAGGATCGGGTCGTAGCCGAAGCCGTTCGTGCCGGACGGGGTGTGGCGGAGGATGCCGGGCAGGCGGCCCTCGACCACGCGTTCCGTGCCGTCCGGGAGGGCCAGGGCCGCCGCGCAGGCGAAGTGGGCGCCTCGGTGTTCGTCGGCGATGTCCGCGAGCTGGGCCAGGAGCAGGTCCAGGTTCGCCTTGTCGTCGCCGTGCTTGCCTGCCCAGCGGGCCGAGAAGATGCCGGGGGCGCCGTTCAGGACGTCGACGCAGAGGCCGGAGTCGTCGGCGACGGCGGGCAGGCCTGTGGCCTGGGCCAGGGCGTGGGCCTTCAGGAGCGCGTTCTCGGCGAACGTCACCCCTGTTTCCTTGACGTCCGGTACCTCCGGGTACGCCTCCGCGCCGACCAGGTCATGGCGCAGACCTGCGTCGGCGAGGATGGCGCGGAGTTCGGTGATTTTGCCGGCGTTGCGCGTGGCGAGGATCAGGCGGGTCATGCCCCCAGTATCGCGGGCCGCACTGTCCCGGCCCGGCGGCCGGTCGGTTCCCTACGGCGTGCAGACCTTCGTCAGCTCGCCCGCCGCGTCCGTGATCGGGCTGAGGTCGGGCGTCGTGTCGCCGCTGTCGACGGACTTGCGGACGTTGTCCACGGCCTTGCCCAGGTCCTCGACCGCCTGGTTGACATCGGCGTTGTCGGTCTTGTCGCCTATCTCGTCCAGGTTCTGGTCGATGGAGTCGAGGGACTCGTCGAGCTGGGTGGGGTCGTTGGACGCGTTCTCCACGGCCTGCTGGAGGTCGGTGACGCTGTCGGCGATGGCGTCGGCGGTCTGGACGCAGTCCAGTGCCTTGTTGACGGCGTCGCAGCCGGTGGTCAGGCCTACCGTCAGCCCTACCGCGGCCACCGCGGCGGCGATGGCGGTACGGCGTGATCGGCGACGGCCGCGTCGGCTCTCGGCCATGGTGATGTTCCCTCCCTTGTTCAGCCCCAAGGGCCCCCGTGTACTGGCCGGGCGCACAGCGGTGTGCCGTACGCCCGTACCCGTAGTGACGCGAGTTCGGGCGGCCGGGTTGCCCGTCCCGGCCGCCTTTCCTTGGTCCGTCTTTTACCTTTCGAGGACGGTATCAAGGGCTTTGCGCTGGAGGGCGGCGAGTTCCGTGCAGCCGGAAACGGCCAGGTCGAGGAGCGAGTTGAGCTCGTCGCGCGCGAACGGCTCGGCCTCGGCGGTGCCCTGGACCTCGACGAAGCGGCCGTCGCCGGTGCAGACGACGTTCATGTCGGT
This sequence comes from Streptomyces sp. NPDC057280, assembly GCF_042668605.1. NCBI lineage: Bacteria > Bacillati > Actinomycetota > Actinomycetes > Kitasatosporales > Streptomycetaceae > Streptomyces > Streptomyces sp. NPDC057280. The sequence goes on along the minus strand of NZ_JBHUYR010000002.1, from coordinate 154,418 downwards.
GTCGGCCTTCACGTCCTCCTCGTAGCAGAGGTCCAGCAGCGGAACCCCTCCCACGATGCCGACCGAGACCGCGGAGACCGTGCCGGTCAGCGGCTGGCGGCCGGCCTTGATCAGCTTCTTGCCCTGGGCCCAGCTGACGGCGTCGGCGAGGGCCACGTAGGCGCCGGTGATGGCCGCCGTACGCGTGCCGCCGTCGGCCTGGAGGACGTCGCAGTCGAGGACGATCGTGTTCTCGCCGAGCGCCTTGTAGTCGATGACGGCGCGCAGGGAGCGGCCGATGAGGCGGCTGATCTCGTGGGTGCGGCCGCCGATCTTGCCGCGGACGGACTCGCGGTCGCCGCGGGTGTTGGTGGCGCGGGGCAGCATGGAGTACTCGGCGGTGACCCAGCCCTCGCCGCTGCCCTTGCGCCAGCGGGGGACGCCTTCGGTCACGGAGGCGGTGCAGAAGACCTTCGTGTCGCCGAAGGAGACGAGGACGGAGCCCTCGGCGTGCTTGCTCCAGCCGCGTTCGATGGTGACGGGGCGGAGCTGTTCGGGGGTGCGGCCGTCGATTCGAGACATGGCGCTGAGCCTAGCCGCACATACGGAAGGGGCTCCTCCCGCGGTGTGCCGGGAAGAGCCCCTGTGATGCCCGAAGAGGGCTTTACATCATGTCTTCGATGTCCGCGGCGATCGGGTCGGCGTCCGTGCCGATGACGACCTGGACGGCGGTGCCCATCTTGACGACGCCGTGGGCGCCGGCGGCCTTCAGGGCGGCGTCGTCGACCAGCGCGGGGTCCTTGACCTCGGTGCGCAGGCGGGTGATGCAGCCCTCGACCTCTTCGATGTTGTCGATGCCACCGAGCCCGGCGACGATCTTCTCTGCCTTGCTGGCCATGTCGGTCTCCTCACGCACTGTTGGCCCAACTTCGCGAGCGATTGCGCCGAACGTACCGAAAGATGACGTCACAGCTACCCAATCGTCCGTAACTGGTCTACACCACTTGACAGGCGGTCGCCAACTCATGAGTTCCGAGACCACTGAGCCCTCCCCCACGCGCCGACGGTGGCACTCGGCGTTCCAGGGGCTGCAGAAGATGGGGCGGAGCCTTCAGCTGCCCATCGCCGTCCTGCCGGCCGCGGGCATCCTCAACCGGCTCGGCCAGCCTGATGTGTTCGGCGACGACGGGCTGGGGTGGACGAACGTCTCCAAGGTGATGGCGGGCGCGGGCGGCGCGCTGCTCGACGGTTCGCTGGGGCTGCCGCTGCTGTTCTGCGTGGGTGTGGCCATCGGTATGGCGAAGAAGGCGGACGGGTCGACGGCGCTCGCGGCGGTGGCCGGGTTCCTCGTCTACTACAACGTGCTGCGGCAGTTCCCGGAGGACTGTCCGAGCGGGGCGAAGGGCGTGCCGGGCATCGGGTGCCAGGCGACGGTCGATCACACGGTGGTGGCGTTCACGTACCAGAATCCCGGGGTGTTCGGCGGGATCGTGATGGGGCTGCTGACGGCGTTCTTCTGGCAGCGGTACCACCGCACCAGGCTCGTGGACTGGCTGGGCTTCTTCAACGGCCGCCGGCTGGTGCCGATCATCATGGCGTTCGTGGCGATCGCGTTCGCGGCGCTGTGCCTGTGGATCTGGCCGCCGATCGGTGACGGGCTGGAGAACTTCAGCGACTGGCTGAGCGACGCGGGTGCGTGGGGCGCCGGCCTCTTCGGTCTGGCGAACCGGGCGTTGCTGGTGATCGGGCTGCACCAGTTCCTGAACGTGCCCATCTGGTTCCAGTTCGGCACGTACACCAAGCCGGACGGCACCGAGGTGCACGGTGACATCAACATGTTCCTGGCGGGCGATCCGAACGCGGGTCAGTTCACGTCCGGGTTCTTCCCGATCATGATGTTCGCCCTCCCGGCGGCGGCCCTGGCGATCACGCACTGCGCGAAGCCGCACCGCCGCAAGGAGGTCGGCGGGCTGATGCTGTCCGTCGCGCTGACGTCGTTCGTCACCGGGATCACCGAGCCGATCGAGTACTCGTTCCTGTTCATCGCGCCGCTGCTGTACGCGGTCCACGCGCTGCTCACGGGTGTGTCGATGGCGGTGACGTGGGGGCTCGGGGTGCACGACGGGTTCAGCTTCTCCGCCGGTCTGATCGACTACATCATCAACTGGAACCTGGCGACCAAGCCGTGGGCGATCATCCCGATCGGCCTGTGTTTCGCGGCCGTCTATTACGCGATCTTCCGGTTCGCGATCACGAAGTTCGACCTGAAGACCCCGGGACGGGAACCCGAGGACGAGGTCGAGGACGTGACGAAGGTCTGAGGCCGAAGGCCCTTACTCAACGCGGTTACAGAACCCACGGTTCCCGTCACGGAATCGTGGGTTCCTTACGTCACCTTCATCGTGCTACAACAGGTCTACACCACTGAGTGGTGTAGACCACCACCCGATGGAGGAAGTATGAGCACCACCACCGCATCGGCGGCCCCCGCAAAGAGGCGGGGATCCGGCCTGTTCCAGGGCCTTCAGAAGGTCGGCCGCAGCCTCCAGCTGCCGATCGCCGTGCTCCCCGCCGCGGGCATTCTGCTGCGCCTCGGTCAGACCGACGTCCAGGAGAAGCTGAATCTGCCCGACAAGGTCACGGCGGTCTTCGCCACGGCCGGTGGCGCGATCTTCGACAACCTGCCGATGCTCTTCTGCATCGGTGTCGCGATCGGCTTCGCGAAGAAGGCCGACGGCTCCACCGCGCTGGCCGCCCTGGTCGGCTTCCTGGTCTACAGCAACGTCCTCAAGGCTTTCCCGGTGACGGAGGCCAAGGTGCAGGCGGGCGCGGACATAGCCGCGACCTACAACAACCCCGGTGTCCTCGGCGGCATCCTGATGGGTCTGCTGTCCGCCGTGCTGTGGCAGCGGTACCACCGCAAGAAGCTGGTGGACTGGCTCGGCTTCTTCAACGGCCGCCGACTCGTCCCGATCATCATGGCCTTCGTCGGCACCGCCATGGGTGTTTTCTTCGGGCTGGTCTGGGAGCCGATCGGTGAGGTCATCTCCGACGCCGGTGAGTGGATCACCGGTCTGGGCTCGGTGGGAGCCGGGCTGTTCGGCCTGATCAACCGCGCGCTCATCCCGATCGGTATGCACCAGTTCGTGAACACCGTCTCCTGGTTCCAGATCGGCGACTTCACCAACGCCGCGGGCGACGTCGTGCACGGCGACCTGAACCGCTTCTTCGCGGGTGACCCGACCGCCGGTCAGTTCATGTCCGGCTTCTTCCCGATCATGATGTTCGGTCTGCCGGCGGCCGCGCTCGCCATCGCGCACACCGCCCGCCCCGAGCGCCGCAAGGCCGTCCTCGGCATGATGATCTCGCTCGCCCTGACCTCCTTCGTGACCGGCGTGACCGAGCCGATCGAGTTCTCGTTCATGTTCATCGCCCCGATCCTGTACGTGATCCACGCGGTGCTCACGGCGCTGTCCCTGGCGATCACCTGGGCGCTCGGCGTCCACGCGGGCTTCACCTTCTCCGCGGGTGCCATCGACTACGCCCTGAACTGGAACCTCGCGACCAAGCCATGGCTGATCATCCCGATCGGCCTGGTCTTCGCGGCGGTCTACTACGTGGTCTTCCGCTTCGCCATCACCAGGTTCAACCTCCCCACCCCGGGCCGCGAGCCCGAGGAGGAGGTCGAGGACCTCACGAAGGCGTGACGTCCCCACGATGACCAAGGCCCCGGTACCGATGAGGTACCGGGGCCTTCGTGCACGTACGGGCTGCTAGATCTCGTACGACACCCTCGGTGCCGCCAGTTCCACCGGGCCGTCGAACACCGCGCGGGCGTCGGCGAGGTTGACCTGCGGGTCGGTCCACGGGGGGATGTGGGTGAGGACCAGGCGGCGGGCGCCGGCCCGGGCCGCCGTCTCTCCCGCCTCGCGGCCGTTGAGGTGGAGGTCGGGGATGTCCTCCTTGCCGTGGGTGAAGGCGGCTTCGCAGAGGAACAGGTCGGTGTCGCGGGCGAGTTCGTCGAGGACGGGGGTGGTGCCCGTGTCGCCCGAGTACGTCAGCGACTTGCCGCCGTGCTCCACGCGGATGCCGTACGCCTCGACCGGGTGGGCCACGCGTTCGGTGTGGACCGTGAAGGGGCCGACGTCGAAGGTCGACGGCTTGACGGTGTGGAAGTCGAAGACCTCGCTCATCGAGGAGGCGGTGGGGGTGTCGGCGTAGGCGGTGGTCAGCCGGTGTTCCGTTCCCTCGGGTCCGTAGACGGGAATCGGATCGCAGCGGCCGCCGTCGTGGCGGTAGTAGCGCGCGACGAAGTACGCGCACATGTCGATGCAGTGGTCGGCGTGCAGATGGCTGAGGAAGATCGCGTCGAGGTCGTAGAGACCGCAGTGGCGCTGCAACTCGCCGAGGGCACCGTTGCCCATGTCGAGAAGCAGCCGGAAGCCGTCGGCCTCTACGAGGTAGCTCGAGCAGGCCGATTCCGCGGACGGGAACGACCCCGAGCAGCCGACGACGGTGAGCTTCATGAAGCAGAAACCTCCGCTGGCGGGATGGAGAGAACTGGGTGCGTCGGGGGTCGTGCGGTTCGTCGAGCGTAAGGCGCAAAACCCCCTGTCGCTCCTCCGCCAAGGGCTGTTGTGGGCGAACTCACCTGTGCGGCGCTGCCATCCGAGGTACCTCACGTTCAGCCGTTCGAGGCTTCGGCGCCACAGTCGGACGGCAGTGGATGAAACACACGTACGAGAAGGGCGCGCGGTGGGGATCGTGCGCCGGTAACGTCGTCGTATGGACACGTCCTGGTGGCTGGCGCTCGTGGCGGTGGTGCTGCTGGCGCTGGTCGCCACGCTCGTCGACGGGTGGGGGCGGGGGCGCCGGCCGGCGGGGCGGCGTACGCGGCCGCCGGGGCGGCCGGGGGGCCGGGGTGCTGCGGCGCGGCCGCGGCCCGCGGAGATCTGGTGGGCGGTCGTGCCCTACGAGGACGGGCCGGGTGCGAAGGACCGGCCGTGTCTGGTGCTGGCGGTGCACGGGCGGCGGGCGGTCGTCGCGAAGATCACCAGCAAGTACCACGACGAGCGGGCGGGTGTCATTCCGCTGCCGCCGGGTTCCGTGGGTGATGCCCACGGGCGCGCGAGTTTCCTGGAGACGGACGAGCTGCGCGAGGTGCCGGTGTGGGACTTCCGGCGCCGGGTGGGGGTGGTGGACCCGGTCCTGTGGGACCAGGTCCGTCACCTCGCCACTTAGCGGGTCACGCCCAGAGCTGGCCCTGGAGCGTCTCGATCGCTTCCTCCGTCGTTGCCGCCGTGTACACGCCCGTCGACAGGTACTTCCAGCCGCCGTCCGCGACGACGAAGACGATGTCGGCGCTCTCCCCCGCCTTGACGGCCTTCCTTCCGACGCCGATCGCGGCGTGCAGTGCGGCGCCCGTGGAGACGCCCGCGAAGATGCCCTCCTGCTGGAGGAGTTCGCGGGTGCGGGTGACCGCGTCGGCGGAGCCGACCGAGAAGCGGGTGGTGAGGACGGCGGCGTCGTACAGCTCGGGGACGAAGCCCTCGTCGAGGTTGCGCAGGCCGTAGACCAGGTCGTCGTAGCGCGGCTCGGCGGCGACGATCTTCACGTCCGGCTTGTGCTCGCGCAGGTAGCGGCCGACGCCCATCAGGGTGCCGGTGGTGCCGAGGCCCGCGACGAAGTGGGTGATCGAGGGGAGGTCGGTGAGGATCTCCGGGCCGGTCGTGGCGTAGTGGGCGCCCGCGTTGTCCGGGTTGCCGTACTGGTAGAGCATCACCCAGTCGGGGTGCTCGGCGGACAGCTCCTTGGCGACGCGTACGGCGGTGTTGGAGCCGCCCGCAGCCGGGGAGGAGATGATCTCGGCGCCCCACATGCCGAGCAGGTCCCGGCGTTCCTGCGAGGTGTTCTCGGGCATGACGCAGACGATGCGGTAGCCCTTGAGCTTGGCGGCCATGGCGAGGGAGATGCCGGTGTTGCCGGACGTCGGCTCCAGGATCGTGCAGCCCGGTGTCAGCCGGCCGTCCTTCTCCGCCTGCTCGATCATGTGCAGGGCCGGGCGGTCCTTGACCGAGCCGGTGGGGTTGCGGTCCTCCAGCTTGGCCCAGATGCGGACGTCGGCGGACGGCGAGAGCCGCGGCAGGCGCACCAGAGGGGTGTTGCCCACCGCGGCCAGCGGGGAGTCGTAACGCATCGACGATCAGGCCATGCCGCCGGCCACGGCCGGCAGGATGGTGACGTTGTCGCCGTCGGCGAGCTTGGTGTTGATGCCCTCGAGGAAGCGGACGTCCTCGTCGTTGAGGTAGACGTTGACGAACCGGCGCAGCTCGCCGCCGTCCACGATCCGGGCCTGGATGCCCGCGTGCCGGGTCTCGAGGTCGGTGAAGAGCTCGGCGAGGGTGTCCCCGGTGCCCTCCACGGCCTTCTGGCCGTCGGTGTACGTGCGGAGGATGGTCGGGATGCGGACCTCGATGGCCATGGTTGCGGGCTCCTGTCGGATGGTGTTCGGGTCGGTGGGCGCGCGGCAGCGCAGAACAGCAGAGGTGAGTGGCGCCGCGGCTCACGGCCGTACGGCGGCAGGGAGCAGCGTCAACAGATGGCGCTGGCGAGCCTGCACAGGTCGACGTGCAGCCGCGCCACGAGCAGCGTGCCCGGCGTCTTCTCGCTCACGTCGTGGGAAACCATGCGGTCATCGTATCGATTCCCGGTCCGGGTCCCGGAGTGTGATCCCACATGATGGACGGATTCCGGCCGGAAGGTGAGACGGCACAGCTCAGGCGGACGCTCGCACCGTCAGTCGGGTGGGTACGACGACCGCGGCCGGCTCCGTCGCCGGGTCGAACAGCAGCCGGGCCAGCAGCCGGCCCATCTCGGCGACGTCCTGGTGGACGGTGGTCAGCGGCGGGTCGGTGGACTCGGCGATCTCGGTGAGGTCGTCGAAGCCGACGACGGCCACGTCGTCCGGTACCCGGCGGCCGTGTTCCCGCAGGACGTCCAGGGCGCCGGCGGCCATGAGGTCGGAGGCGGCGAAGACGGCGTCCAGGTCGGGGCACCGGTCGAGCAGCGCGGCCATGGCGCGGGCGCCGCCCTGCCGGGTGTAGTCGGCGCGCTCCACGAGTTCGGGCGGGGCGTCGGGCAGGACGTCGCGGTAGCCGGCGAGGCGTTCGGCGGCGGAGTGCTCCTGGTCGTGGGGGCCGGTGACGGTGGCGATGCGGCGGCGGCCGGCCGAGACGAGGTGCCGGACGGCCAGACGGGCGCCGCCGCGGTTGTCGCCGTCGACGTAGGGGTGGGCGCGCACGGTGTCGCCGTCGGGCAGGAGCGGGCGGCCGCCGAAGACGGCGGGGATGTCGAGGCGGTCGGTCATGCCGTGCAGGCGGCCGCCGGGGTGCAGGGAGAACAGGATCGCACCGTCGACATGGCCACCGCCCAGGTAGTCGGCCACGCGGGCGAGGTCGTCGGGCTCGTCCAGGAAGAGCAGGACGGCTTGGGCGCCGTGCCGGGCGAGTTCACGGCGGATGCCGCGCAGGAGGCAGTCGAAGAACGGGTCGAGGAAGAGGCGGCCGTCCGGCTGGTCGGCGACGACCGCGACGGCTCCGGTGCGGTGGGTGACCAGCTGGCGGGCGGCCTGGTTGGGGACGTAGCCGAGTTCGGCGATGACCCGCCGGACCTCTTCGACGACCTCGGCACGCACCTTCGGCTCGCCGTTGATCACCCGCGAGACCGTGGACCGGGACACCCCCGACCGGCGGGCGACGTCCTCGATCGTGGGGCGCTGTCCGTGCGGCCGTCGCGTCAACACCGTCTCCGATCCGCCGAGTTGGTCGGGCGTACGGTGATCAGTATGCCTCGACGATCTCCACGTCCTCCTCGGTGACCTCGCCGTCGACGATGCGGTAGGAGCGGAACTGGAAGTCGCCGAGTCCGTCGGTGTCGGCGGTCGAGACGAGGACGTAGTGGGCGCCGGGCTCGTTGGCGTAGGAGATGTCGGTGCGCGAGGGGTAGGCCTCGGTCGCGGTGTGGGAGTGGTAGATGACCACCGGCTCCTCGTCGCGGTCGTCCATCTCGCGGTAGAGCTTGAGCAGGTCGCCGGAGTCGAACTCGTAGAACGTGGGCGACATGGCCGCGTTCAGCATCGGGATGAACCGCTCGGGGCGGTCCGATCCGGCCGGGCCCGCGACGACGCCGCACGCCTCGTCGGGGTGGTCCTTGCGCGCGTGCGCGACGATCTGGTCGACGAGGGCCTGGGTGATGGTCAGCATGTCCGTCAGGATAAGCAGACGGGCCGCCCTGTACCGACAGGTGGTACGGGGCAGCCCATATGCCGGACGCCTTGAGCGGCAGCGACAGGGGGTTCCACGAAAACTCCCTGGGCTGGACGTCCTCGGGGAGTGGTCAGCCGACCTTCTCGAACTCCGGCTCGCGGCGTTCGGCGATCTGCGGGTTGCGGCTCTTCAGCGCCACCCAGCCGATGCCGAGGGCGACGGCCCACACGCCGAGCACGTACAGGCTGATCCGGGACTCGGAGTCCTTCGCGATCAGGCCGGTCACGAAGAGCAGGAACACGATGGCGATCCAGGAGCCCACCGCGCCGCCCGGCGCCGGGAAGGAGGAGGCGGGGAGCCGGCCCGCCTCGACCGCGCGGCGGTAGAGGACGTGGCTGACGAGGATCATGAGCCAGGTCCAGATGCCGGCGCCGACGGCCACCGAGGTGACGTAGCCGAACGCCTTCTCGGGGACGACGTAGTTCAGGACCACGCCGATGCCCATGAAGAGCACGGAGACGGTGATGCCGAGGGCCGGGGTCTTGGTGGAGGACAGCTTGCTGAAGACCGCGGGGGCCTCGCCGCTGTCGGCCAGGTTCCGCAGCATCCGGCCGGTGGAGTACATGCCCGAGTTGCAGGAGGACAGGGCCGCGGTGAGGACGACGAAGTTGACGATGCCGGCGCCGGCGGGGATGCCGATCATCGCGAACGCCTTGACGAACGGGCTGACGCCCTCGCTGAACTCGGTCCACTTCACCACGCACAGGATGACGGTGAGGGCACCGACGTAGAAGAGCGCGATGCGCCAGGGCAGGGTGTTGATCGCCTTCGGCAGCGTCTTCTCGGGGTTCTCCGACTCACCGGCCGTCACCCCGACCAGCTCGACGGCGAGGTAGGCGAACATCACGCCCTGCAGGGTCATCAGGGACGAGCCGATGCCGTGCGGGAAGAAGCCGTCGAACTCCCACAGGTTGGAGACGGCGGCGGTGTCACCGGCGTTGCTGAAGCCGAAGGTGAGGACGCCGAGGCCGATCACGATCATGCCGATGAGGGCGGTGACCTTGATCATGGACGCCCAGAACTCGATCTCGCCGAACAGCTTCACCGAGATCAGGTTGGCCGTGAAGAGGACGACCAGGAAGACCAGGGCCGTCACCCACTGCGGGATGTCCGGGAACCAGTAGTGGATGTAGATCGCGGCGGCGGTCAGCTCGGCCATGCCGGTGACGACCCACATCAGCCAGTAGGTCCAGCCGGTGAAGTAGCCGAAGAACGGGCCCAGGAACTCGCGGGAGTACTCGGCGAAGGAGCCGGAGACCGGGCGGTAGAGGAGCAGCTCGCCGAGGGCGCGCATGATGAAGAAGATGATCACGCCGGCGAGGGCGTACATCAGGATGAGGCTCGGACCCGCCTTGGCGATGTTCGCCCCGGCGTTGAGGAACAGACCGACGCCGATGGCGCCGCCGATCGCGATCATCTGGACCTGGCGACTGCCGAGGCCGCGCTCGTAACCCTCTTCGGAGGTGCCGGAGGTGTTCTCCGGACCCTTGTCGACCTGAGCGGAGGTCATGTGTGTGGTGCGCCTTTCTCCATACCGAACCTCGGCCTCTCGTCGGCCTCGGACCGGTTCTCGATCCCCCCGGATACTGGAGTTTTTCTGCCTGGCCGGTGGTTACCGGCTGGTGGCGCACCCGAGCGAACATGCGGGTGGTGTTCGTCGGGCGGTCGTGAAGATTTATCACGGCCGCAATATTGATCACCTGTGCGAGATGTGACCCAGAGCACAGGGAGAAGCGGACAAAAGGCCGCCTGGACGGGCATACGAGACCGTCGCGGTGACGCGATCGTTATCCGGATTTGAGCGTCCGCTGAGCGAACACAAAACCGTCACAAACTACGGCAGAAGCGTCGAGACCAGCGTCTCCTGCAACCCGCCCAGCCACAGATACGCCATCACCATCGGCTTGCGCGGATCCTCGTCCGGCAGCCGGTAGAGGAGGTCCGTGTCCTCCTCGTCGGTGATCTCCAGTCGCGAACCGATCGCGAGGCGCAGGTCGTTGAGGGAGCTGAGCCACTGCCGGGACTCCTCCACCGACAGCTTCAGCACCGCCCCGCCGTCGTCCACCGGACGCAGCGCGTCCAGGGTGCGGATCACCGCGAGGGCGTTGTCGCGCTTGCCGGCCCTGAGGTCGTTCTCGGTGTAGCGGCGGAACTCGGACGAGTACGCGCGCTGCTCCTCGGCCTCCTTGGCCTCAGGGGTGCCCTCGGGGTCGCTGTAGGCGTCCGGGAAGAGCCGCTTGAGCACCGGGTCGGAGGGCGGTTCGCTCGGCCCCTCGGCGAAGAGCTCGGCGAGCGGGTCGTCCGGGGCGTCCTCGCCGGGTCCGGGGCCGATGAGCTCCAGGAGCTGGACGGCCAGCGACCGGATGATGGAGATCTCGACGTCGTCGAGGGCGACGGCCGCGCCGCCGCCGGGGAGCGGTTCGAAGGTGCCTGGCATGTCAGGGATCGCTACTTCCGGTCCTGCTGGAGGGTGGCCCACAGTCCGTAGCCGTGCATCGCCTGCACGTCGCGCTCCATCTCCTCGCGGGTTCCGCTGGAGACGACCGCCCGGCCCTTGTGGTGGACGTCGAGCATCAGTTTGGTGGCCTTGTCCTTCGTGTACCCGAAGTAGGTCTGGAAGACATAGGTCACGTAGCTCATGAGGTTGACCGGGTCGTTGTGGACGATCGTGACCCAGGGGACGTCCGGCTCGGGGACGGCGAAGACCTCTTCCGCCGACTCGGTGCGTTCGATCTCTACGGGAGCGGGTGACGTCACAGGGCCCATGCTGCCACGGTCTCCATAAATCGTCACACTGACGTAAAGGGGTGTAGCATCCCTTGCCATGAACACAGCGGACCTTGGGCTGCCGGTGGACGTTCCCTCGACGGCGCTCTTCACGGATCAGTACGAGCTCACCATGCTGCAGGCCGCGCTGAAGGCCGGTACCGCCGAGCGGCGGAGCGTCTTCGAGGTCTTCACCCGGCGGCTGCCGGACGGGCGGCGCTACGGGGTCGTGGCCGGCACCGGGCGGGTCCTGGACGCCGTCGAGAACTTCCGCTTCGACGCGGGCGTCCTCGGCTTCCTGCGGGAGCGCGGCATCGTCGACGAGCCGACCCTGGAATGGCTGGCCTCCTACCGCTTCTCGGGCGACATCTGGGGCTACCCCGAGGGCGAGGTCTACTTCCCGGGCTCGCCGGTCATGCGGGTGGAGGGGTCCTTCGCCGAGTGCGTGCTGCTGGAGACCGTCATCCTCTCGATCCTCAACCACGACTCCGCGATCGCGGCGGCCGCCTCGCGCATGTCCTCCGCCGCCGGGGACCGCCCGCTGATCGAGATGGGCGCCCGCCGCACCCACGAGCTCTCCGCCGTCGCCGCCTCCCGCGCCGCCTACGTCGGCGGCTTCGCCTCCACCTCCGACCTCGCGGCCGGCTTCCGCTACAACATCCCCACCGTCGGCACCTCCGCGCACGCCTTCACCCTGCTCCACGACAGCGAGCGGGACGCCTTCCAGGCCCAGGTGAACTCGCTGGGCCGGAACACCACCCTGCTGGTGGACACGTACGACGTGGCGAGCGCGGTGCGTACGGCGGTGGAGGTGGCCGGGCCCGAGCTGGGCGCCGTCCGGATCGACTCCGGTGACCTGCTGCTCGTCGCGCACCGGGTGCGCCAGCAGCTGGACGAGCTGGGCGCCCGGGACACGAAGATCATCGTGACCTCGGACCTCGACGAGTACGCCATCGCCTCGCTCGCGGCGGCGCCCGTGGACGCGTACGGCGTCGGCACCCAGCTGGTGACCGGCTCCGGGCACCCGACCTGCTCGATGGTCTACAAGCTGGTCGCGCGGGCCGAGTCCGCCGACCCGAAGGCGCCGCTGGTGCCGGTCGCGAAGAAGTCGTCCGGCGGGAAGACGTCGATCGGCGGGCGCAAGTGGGCCGCGCGGCGGCTCGACGAGGACGGGATCGCGGCGGCCGAGGTCGTCGGCACCGGGGCCGTCCCGGCCGAGCTCGCCGACCGGCAGCTGCTGGTGGAACTGGTCAAGGGCGGGGACGTGGTGGCGCGGGAGCCGCTGGACGCCGTACGGGACCGGCACACGGCCGCGCGGGACGGGCTGCCGCTGTCGGCGACGCAGCTGTCGCGCGGGGAACCCGTCCTTCCGACGGAGTACGTGCACGGGCGCTCGGGTAGCCAGTAACGGTGCGCCCGCCCGCAGTGCCCCAAGCCGTATCGCCGGACCGCCGAAGTCTCTAGGCTCGTAAGTTCATCCTCCCCCAGGCTCGGAAGAGCTGGGGGGACCCCCATCGAAGGACACCCACCATGCGCCGCGCCTTGATCGTCGTCGACGTACAGAACGACTTCTGCGAGGGGGGCAGCCTCGCCGTGGCCGGGGGTGCCGATGTGGCCGCCGCCGTCACCGAGCTGATCGGACAGGCGGCGGGCTCCGGCTACCAGCACGTCGTGGCCACCCGCGACCACCACATAGCGCCCGGTGGCCACTTCGCCGACAACCCCGACTTCGTCCACTCCTGGCCCGCACACTGCGTCGCGGGCACCGAGGGCGTGGGCTTCCACCCGAACTTCGCCCCCGCCGTCGCCTCCGGCGCCATCGACGCCGTCTTCGACAAGGGCGCCTACGCGGCCGCCTACAGCGGCTTCGAGGGCGCCGACGAGAACGGCGTCCCGCTGGCCGACTGGCTGCGCGCCCGGGAGGTCACCGAGGTCGACGTGGTCGGCATCGCCACCGACCACTGCGTGCGGGCCACCGCCCTGGACGCGGCGCGGGAGGGTTTCCGTACCCAGGTGCTGCTGGACCTGACGGCGGGCGTCGCGGCGGAGACCACGGACCGGGCGCTGGAGGAGATGCGCGCGGCCGGCGTGGAACTCAGCGGGAAGCCCGTCGTGGCCTAGAGCCTGACTCAGGCGGGTGCCGCGGGACTCCGCAGCAGGGCCCTGATCGGGTGCCACAGCTCCTGGGCGAGCTCCGGGCCCGCCGCCACGACAGCGTTGTCAGGGGCCGTCCGCCATATCAGGCCGTCCGGGTGATGGAGTACGGCGGTGATCTCGTCCGGCGTCGGCGGGGCCGCGTTGCCGCGCAGGTAGACGGCGCGCAGCCCGAGGTTGCGCAGCCTGGTCAGGGCGCGCGCCCGGTTGCGGGCGTGGACGAGGACACGGACGCAGTCCGTGCCGTCGGCGGCGGGTCTGGGCAGGTTCAGCGCCACCACCACGCTGCCGGTCGGCAGCTTGCAGAAACCTCCTGCGGCCATGCAGTCACACCCCCGTGTGCACCGGTGTCAATAAGAAAGTCATCAGGTGGCACCTAAACACGATCGGCGGCGACCCGCCAGGGGGTCGCCGCCGATAGCCTTCTGACCTGCGGAAATAAGGACTACTTCACCGCGGGGCCGACCTCGAGGGAGATCGTGGAGCCGTTCTTGGCCTCCTTGACGATCTTGATCTTGGTGTTGGTGTCAGTGACCTTGACGCCCGCGAAGGGGGTCGCCGCGTCGTAGTAGGTGCTGGTGTGGTCGTTGAAGACCGGCACCCCCTTCGACGACGGGATCTTGGTCGCGACGTCCGCCTTGTGCAGCGTCATGCCGTCCGTGCGGTACAGGCTGAACGGCGAGTCGTAGGACTGCAGGCGGCTGGACATCGCCGTGCCGTCGGACCACTTCAGGGCCTTCGCGTGGGAGTCGATCGGCAGGACGAGACCGGTGCCCGGGTGGGCGCTGGTGTTGTTGTCCGCCTGGGAGGTGTCCCACTTCCAGATCAACAGGCCGTTCTGGTAGGCGTAGTGCTCGACCCAGCTCGGACGGGTCGTGGAGAAGCCGAAGTTGTACGGGCCGACCTTCAACGTCTTGTCGTACGACACGTACTGGCGGTTCTCGGCGATGTAGTACTGCGCGTAATCCTTGGTGAAGGACCCGCCCACGCGGGAGAAGCCCTTCGCCGTCCAGGCCGCGTCCGCGGTCTCGGCGTCGTCGCTGAACAGGGCGGCGCCGTCGGCGGTCACGGAGATCCGGTCGGCCGTGAAGCCCTTGCCGGCCACACCGCCGTCCGAGGAGTAGCGGAAGCGCACGTCGATCTTCTGGCCGGCGTAGGCGTCCAGCGGGAACGACAGCTTCTTGTACGTCTCCGAGGAACCGTTCAGCGCGGGCTGGTCGCTGGCGTCACGCGGGAGGGCCACGCCGTCCGCGGTGCCGTCGACCGGGGTCCACTTGGTGCCGCCGTCGGTGGAGACCTCGGTGTAGACGTAGTCGTAGCCGGCCTCGGTGTCCCACCAGCCGTCCAGGGTCAGCGTCGCCGCCGACTTGCCGGTGAGGTCCACGGAACGGGACAGCGTGTTGTTGAGGCTGTTGCCGCTGCCGCTCCACCACTGGGTGGCGCCCTGGGCCGGGGTCACGATCTCGGTGGTGACCGCCTTCTTGGGCAGTTCGACAACCAGACCCTGCTTGTTCTTCGTGTTGTACTCGGCGACGCCCAGCCGGTGCTTGGACTTGGTCGCGGCCTTCGCCACGTCGTAGTTCAGCCAGCCCAGTTGGAGCTTGTCCCAGGCGGTCATGTCGCCGGGCAGGTCGCCGATGGCGTCCTTGCCGGTGCCGAGCCAGGAACCGGAGGACATCAGGGTCCAGAAGCCGGTGGAGTTGTCACCGCCGCCGCTGGTGTCGTAGTGGTCCGGCAGACCGAGGTCGTGGCCGAACTCGTGGGCGAAGACGCCGAGGCCGCCGTTCTCCGGCTGGATGGTGTAGTCGCCGACCCAGATGCCGGTGTCGCCGACCTGGGTGCCGCCGAGCAGGTTGCCCGCCGGGCCGGAGTTGCCGGCGTCGGTGCCGAAGGCGTACCAGCGGTGCGCCCAGATGGCGTCCTCGCCCTGCGCGCCGCCGCCCGCGGACTCGTCCTCGCCGGCGTGCACGATCTGGAAGTGGTCGATGTAGCCGTCGGGCTCGTTGAAGTCGCCGTCGCCGTCGAAGTCGTAGCGGTCCCACTGGTCGAACTCGGCGAGGTCCGCCTTGATCTGCGCGGCGGTGCGCCCCGCTGCCTTCTGCTGGGCGACCCAGGCCGTGACGCCGTCCTGCACCGCGTTCCAGGCGCAGGTGTCGCAGGAGTTGGAGCCGTAACGGGCCTCGTTGTAGGGGACCTTGACCCAGTCGGTGACCTCGCCCTCGACCGAGTAGCGGCCCGAGGACTGCTTCTCGTAGTAGGTCTTCATCGACGCGGTGCCGTCGCCGAAGTAGAGGTCCTCGTAGTGGGCGGTGTTGTAGTCCGCCTGCCACGCCGTGGAGTTGTCCTGGGCGCGGTCCGGCTGGGCTATCTCGTTGTGGGCGGGGCCGGCCGTGCCGCCGTAGCGGGGGTCGGTCCGGTCGCCGAACTCGACGAGGATCGTGAAGATCTTGTCGGTGCGCTCGCGGCCGAGTTCGACGTACTTCCTGTCGCCCTTGCGGCTCTTGAGCTCGACGACCTGTGAGCCGTGGCGCTGCTGCACCTTGGCGTCGCCGGATATGACCTGCTTGAGCGCCTCTTCGCGCTGCGCCTCCTGGGTCTTGGAGAGCGGGCCGTCGAAGTCGTGTTCCTGCGTGGTCTTCGCCGGCTGAGGGTCGGTCCGGTTCGCGGTGGCCGACTGAGGGGCGGCGGTACTGGCCTGGGCGACGGCGAACGTGGAGAACGTCGCGGTCGCGGCAGCCAGTGCGACGGTGGTCGCCGCCGCTCTGAACGTCCAGGATCTACTGGTCACTTGAGGTCCTCCCCCGCGTTCGGGCGCGCGGGGGCAGGAGGGGTCCTGATCATGGAGGGTCCGCGCGCGCGTGATCAACGCGTGTAGTCAAGTGACGACATTTGACTAGAGGTTCAGAAGAAAAGACAGATCTTGACCTGGACAAGACAAGTGCGCTATGCGGAGTTGGCGTCCGCTTTAACGAACACCTCGCGCCCCGGTCGACCGGCGCTCGGCTCTGTCCACTTGGTGGACGGTATGACTCCGTGCGCCCCCCGTGCACCGGTACTGTTGGTTAGGTCACGCTTACTGTTCGTTCCGCTCGGGCATGCACGCGAATAGAGTCGCTTGGCGGAACGTTCGAAATTCGGCGGAAAGCCAGGCCGACACCCCCGTGGACCCCCACTTCCGAGGACACGATTGCCATGCCTCGTCCGACTGCCGCACAGCTCGCCTACGGTTCGTTCACCGTGATCTTCTCGACGCTCGCCATGCTGCTGCTGTCACAGACGAGTTCGGGGCTCGGGATCGCGGTCATCGCCGTCTCGGCGCTCGCGCTCGGGCTCCTCGTCGCCATGACGGTGCCGATCCCCAGGTCGCGCGTGGTCACGGTGCAGAAGCCCGCCGAGGTCGCCGCGGCGGCCCCGGCGACGGCCGAGGAGCCCGTGGCCGCGGTGGCCACGAGCTCCCGGAAGGCTGCCTGAACCCGTACGTACGGCGGTGACGGTGGTGGTCAGCCGGTGCTGACCACCACCGTCTTCGCCGCCTTGTCGTGCAGCCCCTGCTTGTAGGGCTTGTCGAAGAAGCTCCAGCCGCCCGAGATCGCGGTCCAGACGCAGGCACAGCAGAACGCGAACGGGATCCACAGCACCAGGGAGCGGAGCAGAGCGGTCTGCACGGAGGGCGTGGAGCCGTTCTCCAGGTTCGCCACCCGCATCTTCAGCCACTTCTTGCCGAGCGTCTGGCCCGACTTGGTGATCATGAAGGTGTCGTAGCCGATGTAGAGCAGGGCGGCGACCAGCGACTGCGCGAGGGACTTGCCGTACTCCACCTTGTCGGCGTCCACGTCGTACTCGTTGACCCCGAAACCCCAGGTGAGCAGGGCGACGACGATCCCGACCAGGATCATGTCGATGATCCGCGCGAGCGTGCGCCGGCCGCTGTCGGCGAGCGGGGGCATGCCGGCGAGGGGGTCGGTGGGGTAGCCGCCACCGCCGTAGGGGCTGCCTCCGCCGTACGGATCCCCTCCGTAGGGCGGGGGCTGACTGCCGTACGGCGAACCGGAGTCGCCCGACGGCGGGGGCTGCTTCCTGAACGGGTCGTCTTCCGGCGGCTGCTGACCGGAGCCGGGGGGCGGTTCGCTGCTCATGGCCCGAGTCGACCGCGAACCCCCGGGCTCCGCATCCGGCGAGCGGCCGTCCGGAGTACGGAATCCGCGGCCTCTCCCGCCGTATCCGGCTATCCCGCTACGAACGTATGTGCGGCCTTGTCGTGCCAGCACTGGCGCCACGGCTTGTCGAACAGGCCCCATACGACGCCCACGACACCGATCGCGAGCAGGCCGGGGACGCTGTAGACCAGCCAGCGGCGCAGGGCCGCGCCGAAGGACGGGGGTTCGCCGCCCTCGATGTCCCGCACCTCCAGGCCGAGCAGCTTCTTGCCGAAGGTGCGGCCCCACTTGGCGGTGGGCAGCGCCTCGTAGAGGACGCCGAAGAGGAGGAGGACGGCGAGGATGACGCCGAGGTACGTCGACGTCGTGCCGTCCAGCAGCCAGACGGTGACGGTCTCGCCGCTGAGCTTCGCCGCGTCGATCTTCTCGTCGACGTGGTCGAGGGCCTTGGTGCCCAGCGGTACGGCCGCCACGGCGGTGACGCCGAGCACCACGACCGTGTCCAGCAGCCGCGCCGCCAGCCGCTTGCCGAGGCCGGCCGGACGGGCGGAGGCCTGACGCCGGGCGGCCGCCTGGAAGATGTCGTCGACGGGCGGCTTCCAGGGCAGGACGGGCTGGTCCTCCCCCGACGCCCCGGCCAGCCGGTGCACCTGCTGCGCCCAGGAGGGCTGCCCACCACCGGAACCGCTGCTCATGGGGGCGGAGGCGGGGGTGGGCTGCTGCGGGACGGAGGGGGTGGCGGCCCCGGCGACCGGGTTGGCCGGCTGGGGGCCGGAGAGGGCGGTCGGAGCGGCGGAGGGAGAGGCGGTGGCGGGAGCGGGGGCGGCCGCCTGGGCGGAGACGCCTCCCTGCGCCTGCGCGCCGGCGGCCCGCTCGGCAGCGGCCTTCCCGGCACCGAAGCCGGGGGCGGCGGGGGCGGCAGCTCCAGGGGCCCCAGGGGTGGTGAACGCGGGTCCGCCGGAGGCGGGGGCGCCGGACGCCGGAGTGCCGGGGCCAGTGAAAGCGGGACCACCGGAAGCGGAGGTGCCGGGCGCCGGGGCGCCGGACGCCGGGGTGCCCGGGCCGGTGAAAGCGGGGCCGCCGGAAGCGGAGGTGCCGGGCGCCGGGGCGGCGGACGTGGCAGCGCCGGGGGCGGTGAACGCGGGACCGCCGGTGGCGGGGGCGCCGGACGCCGGAGTGCCGGGGCCTGTGAAAGCGGGACCACCGGAGGCGGGGCCGCCGGTGGCGGAGGGGCCCGTGCTGGGAGCCGGTGTGGCGAAGCCGGCCGCCGCCGCACCGGCCGCGTGTGCGCCGCCCGTGCTCCCTTCCTGCGCCCCGCCCTGCTGGGCCGTGCGCGGGGGGACCGCCCGGAAGGTCATGGTCCCCTCGTCACCCACGGGGCCAGCGGGCCCGGGGACACCGGGAGTTGCGGCGCCCGCGGGACGGCCGGCGGCGGAGCCGGCCCCGGCCGGGCCGCCCGCGGACGGGGCGCCGAAGGCCGGTCCACCGGACGCACCCGCGCCGCCCGCACCGGCGCCCGAAGCCGCGGCACCCTGCCCGGCACCCCCCTGCTGTCCCGTCGTAGGCCTGCGGAACACGAACGTGTTGCCCGACGGGACGTCAGAGGCGTCCCGGGCGGGTGGGATCGTTGCCGTGCCGTCCGTGCTGGACGTCTCGGACGGGACGCGGGGGTCGGCGCCGGCCGGCGCTCCCCAGGAGACGCGGCGGTCCTGGTCGCCGCCGAAGCCGGACTGGTGTCCCCGGTCGGCGCCCCAGGCCGACGCCGGTTCGGGGCGGTTGCCGTGCTGCGCGTCGGACGGGGAGGCCTGCGGCCGCGGATCCTCGTCGAAGAAATGCGGGCCCGTCTCCTCGACCGGCGGCACCGCACCCCCCGTACCGCCGGAGCCCGCACCCGCACCCGGCGGCGTCGGCGGTGTGCCGTCCGTCGGGGCCGGGCGGCTGGTGCCCGGGACCCAGGCGGCGCCGTTCCAGTAGCGGACGTAGCCGGGGATGGACGGGTCCGGGTAATAGCCCTCGCGGGGCCTGTCGTCACCGGGGGCCGGGGTTGGGGCGCTCATGTCCGTCGTCCCGTATCTGCTCGGGGGTGAATATGGGGGGCTCCACATCTATCAGACCGGAGCAACCCCCCACCGCCAGTCCCACCGGACCCATACGTTCGAGCGTCCGGCAGAAGCCTCCGGAAAAAAGTTCTCCGAACCCGCGTAATGGTTCCGCCCCCTCCCCGCTCTCCACCCGTGCGGGCCCACCACAGGGCCGCGCACGAGCGGAGAGGAACGACCGACATGCACTACACCGTGGTGGAACGCGAGCTGGAGCTCAAACTCATCCTGTCGCCGGAGCGCAGCATCCCGGTGCCAGCCCGGCTGAGCTACCGCACCGATGATCCGTACGCCGTCCACGTCACCTTCCACATCAACTCCGACCACCCGGTGAACTGGACGTTCTCCCGCGACCTGCTCGTGGAGGGGGTGTTCCGGCCGTGCGGGCACGGCGACGTGCGGGTGTGGCCGACGAAGTCGGAGGGCCGCAGCGTCGTCCTGATGGCGCTGAGTTCACCCGACGGAGACGCCCTCCTGGAGGCGCCCGCCGCCCAGGTGTCCGCCTGGCTGGAGCGGACGCTGCGGGTGGTGCCCCCGGGGACTGAGGGCGAGCAGCTGGGGATCGACGACGCGCTCGACCAGTTGCTCGCCCAGTGAGGGCGGAACACCGGCGCTCAGAACAGCTTGCCCGGGTTCAGGAGGCCCAACGGATCGAAGACCTGCTTGATCTGCCGCTGCATCTCCACCCCGACGGGGCCGAGCTCGCGCGCCAGCCACTCCTTCTTCAGCACGCCCACCCCGTGCTCGCCGGTGATCGTGCCGCCGAGCTCCAGGCCGAGGGCCATGATCTCGTCGAAGGACTCGCGGGCCCGCCGGGACTCGTCGGGGTCGGCGGCGTCGAAGCAGACGGTGGGGTGGGTGTTGCCGTCGCCCGCGTGGGCGCAGACCCCGATGGTGAGGTCGTACTTCCCGGCGATCCGCTCGACCCCTTCGAGCATGTCGGCGAGCCGGGAGCGGGGCACGCACACGTCGTCGATCATCGTCGTGCCCTTGACCGCTTCCAGCGCGGTCAGCGAGAGCCGTCGGGCCTGGAGGAGGAGCTCGGACTCGGCGGCGTCGTCGGCGGGAACGACCTGGGTGGCGCCGGCGGCCTCGCACAGGGCGCCGACGGCGGCGAGGTCGGCGGCCGGGTCGGGGGTGTCGAAGGCGGCGAGGAGCAGGGCCTCGGTGGTCTCCGGGAGTCCCATGTTGGCGATGGCGTTGACGGCCTTGACGGTCGTACGGTCCATCAGTTCGAGGAGGGACGGGACGTGGCCGCCCGCCATGATCCGGCACACGGCGTCGCAGGCCGCGGCGGCCGAGGCGAACTCGGCGGCCAGCACCAGCTGCTGCGGCGGCTGGGGCCGCAGGGCGAGGACCGCCTTGACGACGATGCCGAGGGAGCCCTCGGAGCCGACGAACAGGCGGGTGAGGTCGTAGCCGGCGACGCCCTTGGCGGTGCGCTTGCCGGTGGACATCAGGCGGCCGTCGGCGAGGACCACCTCGAGGCCGAGGACGTACTCGGCCGTCACCCCGTACTTCACGCAGCACAGGCCGCCGGAGGCGGTGCCGATGTTGCCTCCGATGGTGCACATCTCCCAGCTGGAGGGGTCCGGCGGGTAGTAGAGGCCGTGTTCGTTGACCGCGCGGGAGAGGGTCGCGTTGATGACGCCCGGTTCGACGACGGCGATGCGCTCGACCGGGTCGATCTCCAGGATGCGGTCCATCTTGGTCAGGGACAGCACGATGCAGTCGTCGGTGGCGTTGGCGCCGCCGGACAGTCCGGTGCGGGCGCCCTGCGGGACGACCGGGACGCGCAGTTCCGTGGCGATGCGCATGACGTGCTGGACCTGCTCGACCGTGCGCGGCAGGACGACGACGGCGGGGGCGCCCGCCGGGCAGAAGCTGGCCATGTCGTTGGCGTAGGAGGCCGTGACGTCGGGGTCGGTCAGGACGGCCTCGGCGGGCAGACCGGCCAGGAGCCGGTCGACGAGGTTGCCGGTCACTTCGTCGCGGGGCGCTTCGATACGGCTCATGATCACAGGTTCGCACCCGGGGCCATCGGTGTGAACCCCGTCCGCACCCGCCTCCGCATACGGGAATGCGGTCGTCGTACTGACGCACAGTGAGCGCCATGGAGAACCAAGAGGAGGCCCGGCGGGGCGGACGACTCGGCCGCTGGGGACTGGTCGCCGCCCTCACCGGGTGTCTGGTGCTCGGCGCGACGCTGATGGTGGTGCCGGTGCAGCGGACGGGCCCGCGCGCCGTGCCGCCGGCGCCGGGCGCGCAGGCGCTCACGGCGGTGTCGGCGGGGGTGCCGGCCGCGCTGCCGGACCTCGCGGTGCTGATCGGTGAGCGGGAGAGGCATCTGCGGCGGAACCCGCGGGACGCCGCGTCGTGGGCGGTGCTCGGGGCGGCGTACGTCGAGCAGGGGCGGCGGACGGCGCAGTCGGCGTACTACCCGAAGGCCGACCGGGCGCTGCGGACCTCGCTGCGGGTGGAGAAGAGCGCCGCCGCCTACGACGGGATGGCGGCGCTGGCGAACGCGCGGCGGGACTTCCGGGCGGCGCGGACGTGGGGTGAGGCCGCGCGGAAGCTGGACGCGAAGCGGTGGACGACGTATCCGCCGCTGATCGACGCCTATACGGGGCTCGGCGACTGGAAGGCCGCGGGGCGGGCGCTGGAGCGGCTCCAGGAACTGCGGGGCGGGCCGGCCGTGATGGCGAGGGCCGGGGCGGTGTACCGGGACCGGGGCTGGCGTGAGGACGCGATGGCGCAGCTCTCCGACGCGGCGGCCGCGGCGAAGACACCGGCCGAGCGGGCGGCGTACCTGGAGCGGGTGGGGCAGCTGGCCTGGGAGCGCGGGGAACGGGAGGCCGCGCTGCGGAACTTCCGGGAGGCGGTGCGGATCGATCCCGACCAGCGGGCCGCGCAGGCCGGGCAGGGGCGGGCGCTGGCGGCGCTGGGGCGGACGTCGGAGGCGCTGAGCGCGTACCGGCTGGCGCTGGCCCATCAGCCGAGCCCGCAGTTCGCGCTGGAACTGGGTGAGTTGTACGAGTCGCTGGGGCTGCGGCAGGCGGCGCGGGCGCAGTACGACCTGCTGCGGGCGCGGGTGCGCAGCGCCGCCGCGGACGGGGCCGACGAGGAGCTCGTGCTCGGCGTGTTCGAGGCCGACCACGGTGATCCCGCCTCCGCCGTACGGCGGTTGCGGGCGGAGTGGCGGCGCCAGCCGGGGATCGCGGTGGCCGACGCGCTGGGGTGGGCGCTGCACCGGGCCGGGGCGGACGAGGAGGCGCTGCGGTACGCGGTGCGGGCGACGGACACGGTCCACGGGGGTGGCGTACGCAGTGCGCTGTACGCCTTCCACCGGGGCATGATCGAGCGGGAGTTGGAGCGGCAGGGCCCCGCGCGGCGGCATCTCCAGGAGGCGCTGCGGATCAACCCGTACTTCTCGCCGCTCCATGTGCGCGCGGCTCGGGAGGCGTTGGCGGAGCTGGGCGCCGAACCGTCCTCGGAGGTACCGGAGTCGGTCACACGGCAGCCGTGCCGATCAGAGCGTTGCGACTGACCAGCGCCGCCAGCTCCTCCTCCGCGAGCCCTTCGGTGCCCTCCGGCCTGCGCGGCAGGACCATGTAGCGGCTCTCGGCACTGGAGTCCCACACCGTGATGTCGACGGTGTCGGGCAGTTCCAGGCCGAACTCCCGCAGCACAGCCCGGGGTTCGCGGACCACCCGGGAGCGGTAGGCCTCGGACTTGTACCAGCTGGGCGACGGGCCGAGCAGGCGCAGAGGGTAGCAGGAGCAGAGGGTGCAGACGATGACGTTGTGGGTGTCGGCCGTGTTCTCGACGACGCGCAGGCGCTGGTACGAGCCCTCCATGTAGCCCAGTTCGCGCACCGCCGCCGTACCGTCCGCCAGCAGGCGGGACTTGAAGGCCCCGTCGGTCCAGGCGCGGGCCACCACCCGGGCGCCGTTCGCCGGGGAGGAGGACTCAAGGACGGCGTCGATGGCCTCGTCCACGCGCTCGCCGGTGATCAGGCCCTTCTCCTCCAGCAGGGTTTCGAGGCGCCGTACCCGCCGGGCGATCGTCGCGTCCAGGTGCTCACCGGTCACGGTCGGGATCCTCCTCCAAGTAGCTTTCCCACAGGTCCAGTACGACGTGGTGGTCGCCCTCGCCCCACAGGTCACGGGCCGCGAAGCGGACCGCGTAGATCTGCTCGACGGGCGCGTCCCCGCGGCCCTGCGCGCTGATGTCGGCGAGTTCCGCGGGGCCCTCGGGTTCGACGACCACGCCTCGCTTGCCGCGGGCGTAGCGGGGCAGGCGGGTGTGGTGCGGCGGGTCGTGGGGGAAGGTGCGGACGCGGGTGCCGGGCGGGAAGCGGTCGCCGTCAGTCATCCAGCTCACCCGGTTCCAGGACGCCCTTGGCCTCCAGCAGGGCGACGATCGCGGTGAACCAGCGTTCGTAGTACGAGGCCGCCAGGTACTCGGCGGGCGGCATCGACTCGATGGCGTCCCGGAACTCGTTGGTGTTGAACAGACCTTGGGCGCGCAGGGTGTTGAAGAGGCCGACGACCCGGGCCTCCCAGTCCGCGTGGAAGGGTTCGGTGTCGTCGGCGGTGTCGATCGCGCCGAAGCCCTGGGTGCCGCCCACGTCGTTGATCCTCGCCATGGGGCCAGCCTACGGCGGTACGGCGGCTGTGGCGCGGCACGGCGGCGCCCTGGCATCGCTGTGGCTGTGGCTGTGGCTGTGGCTGTGGCTGTGGCGCGGCTACGGCAGTGGCTTGGCGTACAGGGAGAACCGGCGGGCGCCGGCCGGGCCCGACGCGAGGCCGATGTAGAGGCCCTTCCCGGTCCGGTGGCGGACGGCGAGGCCCTCCGGCTCGCGGTGGGTGAGGGAGCGGCCGGCCTCGGTGCGCATGCGCTGGAGCAGTTCGCCGGTGGTGAGGTCGACGCAGGAGAGGTGGGCGTTGCCGAACTTGGCGGGCGGGTTGGTCGCGGGGTCGTAGGCGGTGCCGGCGAGTTGGTAGAGGTGGTCGCCGTGCAGGGCGTACCCCTGGAAGGGGATCTTGGGGTCGGGGTGCGGGTCGGGCTGGGCTATGTCGGCGATGGGATCGTCGTAGTCGCGGTGGACGAAGGCGTCGAGGTCCCAGACGCGGTAGCGGGGCTTGCCCTTGCGGCGGTAGCGGACGGCTATGCGCTTGCTCGCCATGCAGACCGTGGGCTGGTTGTTGGTCGAACCCGGTATCGGCTTGCGGGTGTTGACGTCGTCGACGGTGCGGGTGGCGCCGGGGGCGAACCGGAAGCGGGTGACGGCCTGGCCGTAACCGCCCTTCGCCTCGGCCTCGGTCCAGATCCACACCGTGCCGTCGGCGGCGTTCTGCACGCCCATGCTGACGCCGTGCCCGAAGCCCTGGAGGTGCATGTGGCCGAGCAACTCGCCGTCGTAGTCGAGCTGGTTGAGGCAGAGGTTGCCGGCGCCGATGCCGCCGCGGCGGACCTGGAGGGCGTACAGGTGCCGGTGCACCTCGTCGAAGGCGAAGGACTGCAGGACCGTGCCCTCGTGCAGGGCCTTCTCGTTCAGCCGGCGCTTGGCCGGTACGTCGAGGTCGACGCGGTCGGTCACGGTGGTGCTCCCCGGGTCCCATGGACGCCCTGGCGGCGTCCACGAGACCAGAGAGTGTCAACTCCCGTTCACCGGTTTCAAGGTTCCGCGAAAGCGCTTGTGGATTCACGGCACATTCACAGGTTTCCGCGGCTTCGCAGGGTCCCGTGGCTTCACGGGTTCCCGTGGCTTCACAGGTTCCCGTGGCTTCACAGGTTCCCGCGGCGGGCCTGCTCGCGTTCGATCGCCTCGAAGAGGGCCTTGAAGTTGCCCTTGCCGAAGCCCATCGAGCCATGGCGCTCGATGATCTCGAAGAACACGGTCGGCCGGTCCTGGACCGGCTTGGTGAAGATCTGCAGCAGATAGCCGTCCTCGTCGCGGTCGGCGAGGATCTTCAGCTCGCGCAGGGTCTCGACGGGGACGCGGGTGTCGCCGACCCATTCGCCGAGGGTGTCGTAGTACGAGTCGGGGGTGTCGAGGAACTGGACCCCGGCCGCCCGCATGGTCCGTACGGTCTCGACGATGTCACCGGTGTTCAGCGCGATGTGCTGGACGCCGGCCCCGCCGTAGAACTCCAGGTACTCGTCGATCTGGGACTTCTTCTTGGCGGGGGCGGGCTCGTTGATCGGGAACTTGACCTTGAGCGTGCCGTCGGCGACGACCTTGGACATCAGCGCGCTGTACTCGGTGGCGATGTCGTCGCCCACGAACTCCTTCATGTTCGTGAAGCCCATGACCTTGTTGTAGAAGCCGACCCATGCGTTCATCCGGCCGAGCTCGACGTTGCCGACGCAGTGGTCGATGGCCTGGAAGGTGCGGTGGGCGGGCGGCTCGACGAGAGGGCTCGCGGCGACGAAGCCGGGGAGGTAGGGGCCGTCGTACTCCGTGCGCTCGACGAGGGTGTGGCGGGTCTCGCCGTACGTGGCGATCGCGGCCAGGACGACGGTGCCGTGCTCGTCCTTCAGCTCGTGGGGCTCGGTGACGCTCGTGGCGCCGTGCTCGATCGCGTAGGCGTACGCGCGGCGGGCGTCCGGGACCTCGATGGCGAGGTCGACGACACCGTCGCCGTGTTCGGCCACGTGCCGGGCGAGGAAGTGGCCCCAGGTGGTGGCGGGCTTGATGACGGACGTGAGGACGAACCGGGCGGAGCCGTTCTCCAGGACGTAGCTCGCGGTCTCGCGGCTGCCGTTCTCCGGTCCGGAGTAGGCGACCAGCCGCATGCCGAAGGCGCTGGAGTAGTAGTGCGCCGCCTGCTTGGCGTTGCCGACGGCGAAGACGACCGCGTCCATTCCCTTGACCGGGAAGGGGTCGGCCTGCCGGGCGGTGTCGGGGGTCTGGTGTGTGGTCTGCGTCATATGGGCAGCGTTGCCCCGCGGCGGCAAGATGAGCAATGGATGGCGTATTCGCTGGACAATATGTCCGATGCCGGGCCCTTGTCGGCGGGCTCTCTGTACAGGATGACCACCGCGGAAGGGTATGGCTATGGGGATCGACGGACTGGACGGACGGATCATCGTGCTGCTCGCGCGGGAGCCCCGGATCGGGGTGCTGGAGATGTCCCGGCGGCTGGGGGTGGCCCGCGGGACGGTGCAGGCGCGCCTCGACCGCCTTCAGTCGAATGGCGTCATCCGCGGGTTCGGTCCCGAGGTGGACCCGGCGGCCCTCGGCTACCCGGTGACCGCGTTCGCCACGCTCCAGATCCGGCAGGGGCAAGGCCCGGACGTACGGGCGCACTTGGCGACCGTGCCGGAGGTGCTGGAGCTGCACACGACCACGGGCTCCGGGGACATGCTGTGCCGCCTGGTGGCCCGGTCCAACGCGGATCTTCAGCGGGTGATCGACCGGGTTGTCGGTTTCGATGGGATCGTCCGGGCCGCCACGGCGATCGTGATGGAGAACCCGGTTCCGCTGCGGATCATCCCGCTGGTGGAGCAGGCGGCGGAGAGCGAGGACAGAGACTAGCCGTCATGGGGTGACCGCGTGTGAGCTTCTGGGAGTACCTCGGCAGTCGCCATCAGCAGCTGCTCGCCGACGCCTATCAGCACGCCAGCGCCGTCTTCCAGTGCATGGTCGTGGCGACGCTTCTCGGGGTGCTGATCGGGGTCGTCACCTATCGCAGCGCATGGGCCGGGAACCTCGCGACGCTGACCACCTCGACCATTCTGACCATCCCGTCGCTCGCCATGATCGGTCTGCTCATCCCGCTCGTCGGCCTCGGCGTGCCGCCCACGGTGATCACGCTGACCCTGTACGGGCTGCTGCCGATCGTGCGCAACGCGATCGTCGGCCTGCGCGGGGTCGATCCGTCCCTGGTGGACGCGGCGACGGGCATCGGGATGTCCCGGCCGATGCGGCTGGTGCGCATCGAGCTGCCCCTGGCCTGGCCGCCGATCCTGACCGGCATCCGTATCTCCACGCAGATGCTGATGGGCATCGCGGCCATCGCCGCGTACGCCTCCGGGCCCGGCCTCGGCAACGAGATCTTCCGCGGGATCGCCTCCCTGGGCAGCAAGAACGCGCTCAACCAGGTGCTCGCGGGCACGCTCGGGATCATCGTGCTGGCCCTGCTGTTCGACGCCGCGTACGTCCTGATCGGGCGGCTGACCATTCCCAGGGGGATCCGTGTCTGAGACCGCCGGCGTCACCTCGGGAGCCTCCATCGAGCTGGAGAACCTCACCAAGCGCTACCCGGGCAACCCCCACCCCGCCGTCGACAACGTCACCATGGAGATCAAGGCGGGCGAGATCGTGATCTTCGTCGGTCCGTCCGGCTGCGGCAAGTCGACGACGCTCAAGATGATCAACCGGTTGATCGAGCCGTCCGGTGGCCGCATCCGGATCGGCGGTGAGGACGTGACCGACATCGATCCGGTCAAGCTGCGCCGCAAGGTGGGCTATGCGATCCAGTCGGCGGGCCTGTTCCCGCACATGACGGTCGCGCAGAACATCGCGCTGGTGCCGAAGATGGTCGGCTGGGGGAAGAGCCGGATCAAGGACCGGGTGGAGGAGCTGCTGGACCTGGTGGGGCTCGACCCGGGCGAGTTCCACGGCCGGTATCCGCGTCAGCTCTCCGGCGGCCAGCAGCAACGTGTGGGCGTGGCCCGGGCGTTGGCCGCGGACCCGCCGGTGCTGCTGATGGACGAGCCGTTCGGCGCGGTCGACCCGATCACCCGGGACCATCTCCAGGACGAGTTGATCAGGCTCCAGCACGAGCTGCACAAGACGATCGTGTTCGTCACGCACGACTTCGACGAGGCGATCAAACTGGGCGACCGTATCGCCGTGCTGCGCGAACGCTCGCACATCGCGCAGTTCGACACCCCGGAGGCGATCCTCACCAACCCGGCGGACGACTTCGTGTCGGGGTTCGTCGGGGCCGGGGCGGCCCTCAAGCGGCTCAACCTCACCCGGGTGGGGAGCGTGGAGATCACCGACTACCCCACGGTGACCGTCGACGACCCGCTCCAGGACATCTTCAACCGGCTCCGGGACAGCGCCACGAACGAGATCCTCCTCCTCGACAAACGCGGCCGCCCCTACAAGTGGCTGCGGCGCGGCGACCTGATGCGGGCGAAGGGTTCGCTGGCGCGGGCGGGCACGCTCGTGAGCGACACGGTGACGCGGGACGCGACCCTGCGGGACGCGCTGGAGGCCGTGCTGACGGACAACGCGGGGCGGGTGGCGGTGACCGGGCGGCGCGGGGAGTACACGGGCGTCGTCGACATGGAGACGCTGATGAACTCCGTGCACGAACTGCTGGAGGCGGACCGGCTGGAGGCCATGGAGCACCAGCACGAGCTGGAGGAGGCCAGGGCCGCCCAGACCCACGCCGAACAGGAGGGCGACGGAGGGGAGAAGAAGGCGTGAGCGTGCCTGAGCTGGAGCAGGCGGAGGAGTCGGAATCCCTGGAGGAACGGGAGGCGCCGGCACCGCGGGTGGACCTGCGGCGCAGGATCACCTGGCAGAAGCTGACCTTCCTGCCCGCCGTCCTGGTGGCGGTGCTGCTGGCGACCTGGCTGTGGTTCCAGCAGGCGGACCTGGACTCGATCTCCGAGAACGCGCTGTCCAACGGGCAGGTCTCGAAGGCCCTTTGGCAGCATGTGAAGCTGACGGTGATCTCCACCTTCTTCGTGCTGATCATCGCGATCCCGCTGGGCATCCTGCTGACCCGGAAGATGTTCCGGAAGGCCACCCCGGTCGCCATGGCCGTGGCCAACATGGGCCAGGCGACCCCGGCGATCGGCCTGCTGGCCCTGCTGGTGATCTGGCTCGGCACGGGCACGAAGGCGGCCCTGATCGGCATCGTCATCTACGCGGTGCTCCCGGTGCTGTCGAACACGATCGCGGGCCTGAAGGCGAACGACCCGACGCTGCTGGAGGCGGCGCGGGGCATCGGGATGTCGCCGGTGGGAGTGCTGACGCGGGTGGAACTCCCGCTCGCGGTCCCCCTGATCCTCGCGGGCGTCCGAACGGCCCTGGTCCTCAATGTCGGTACGGCGACGCTGGCGACGTTCGGCGGGGGCGGCGGCCTGGGCGTCCTGATCACGACCGGCATCACCACCCAGCGCATGCCGGTGCTGATGCTGGGCTCGATCCTCACGGTGGCACTGGCCCTGCTGGTGGACTGGCTGGCCTCGCTCGCGGAACTGGTGTTGCGGCCGCGGGGGCTGGAGGTGGGGCGATGAAGCGCGCGGTTGCTCTCACCGGCGCGGTGGTGTTGCTGGCCTCGGCCTGCGGTCTGACGAGCGGCTCCCCCATGGTCGACGACGTGCGGCCGGGGTCGATCGGCGGCGGGGAGCCACTGAAGGGCGCGAGCCTGACGGTCACGTCGAAGGAGTTCACGGAACAGCTGATCCTGGGCGCGATCATGGGCATCGCGTTCGAGGCGGCGGGCGCGGACGTGCTGGACCGCACCGGCATCCAGGGGTCCATCGGGGCGCGGGAGGCGGTCAAGTCCGGTGACGCGGACGGGATGTACGAGTACACGGGCACCGCGTGGATCACGTACCTGGGCAACAGCGAGCCGATCGCCGACCCGAAGGCGCAGTGGGAGGCGGTCCGTGCGGCCGACCTGAAGAACGGCCTGACGTGGCTGCCTCCCGCGGCCCTGAACAACACGTACGCGTTGGCCATGAACGCGGCCAACGCCGAGAAGTACGGCACGAAGACGCTGTCGGATGTCGCCGCCCTCTCGAAGTCGGACCCCGGCGCGGTGACGCTGTGCGTGGAGAGCGAGTTCGCCAACCGCGCGGACGGGCTGCCGGGCATGGAGAAGGCGTACGGGATGAGCGTGCCGGCGAAGAACATCACGCAGATGGACACCGGGATCATCTACACCCAGGTGAAGAAGGGCGGTTGCACCTACGGCGAGGTCTTCACCACCGACGGCCGCATCAGGTCCATGAACCTCGCGGTCATGCGGGACGACAGGAAGTTCTTCCCCAACTACAACGCCGCCCCCGAGATCAACTCCAAGGCCCTGAAGAAGTGGCCGGCGATCGAGAAGGTCCTGGACCCGGTCACGAAGAAGCTGAACAACACGGTGGCGCAGGAGCTGAACGCCAAGGTGGACGTGGACGGGGAGGATCCGCACCAGGTGGCGCTGGACTGGATGAAGGCGGAGGGGTTCGTGAAGGAGGGCTGACCTGGGCCTCCGGGGTCGGCCTCCGATGACTTACAAAGAAGTCGTTGCAAAGGAACCTTTGCATAGCTATCTTTGTACGCATGCCGGAAGAGCCCAACCTTCGGAAACTTGACGCGCGTTCACTGCGGGGACTGGCGCATCCGCTGCGCATGGAACTGCTCAACGCCCTGCGCCGACATGGCCCCGCCACCGCCTCGATGCTCGCCGAGCGGCTGGGCGAGTCCAGCGGTGCCACGAGCTATCACCTGCGGCAGCTGGCCACCCACGGCTTCGTCGAGGACGCACCGGACCGCGGCAAGGGCCGGGAGCGCTGGTGGCAAGCGGTCGAGCAGGGCATCAGCATGACCGACGACCTGTTGCAGAGCCCGGATCCGGCGGTGCGCGGGGCGGCCGACACCTTCCTCCACGAGGTCGCGACCGACCACGCCCGCGAAGTGTCGACCTTCGTGGCGACCCGCGACGACTGGCTCCCGAAGTGGTCGAACCACGCCATGGACCTGAGCGACTTCACGCTACGGCTGACACCCGAGCGGTCTCGCGAACTCCTCACCAAGCTGCACGACTTGCTCAAGAGCTACGACACGTTCGAGGCCGACAAGGACAACCCCGAGGCCGAGCGCGTGCGCATCCACACGCACCTCTTCCCCATCCACACGGACTGAGAGGCCCCGCCATGCACCCCGAGACCCACCTCGCCCTGCACCAGGCCCGCGCCGCCGACCTCCGCGCCCAAGCCGAGGCGCACCGCCTCGCCACCGAGGCCAAGCCCCCCAGGGAGCTGCGCACCCGCCTCGGCTGGACCCTGATCGAACTCGGTCTCCGCCTCGCCGCCAGCCCCCGCCCGGCGATGGCCTAACAGCTCGGAACCGACCCCTTCCCCGACTCCAGCGCCGTCAGGGAGCTCACGGCCCCCTTCAGCGTCGTCACCGGAATCAGCCGCAGCCCCTTCGGGAGTTCCGCCTTCGCGTCGCCGCACTCGTCCTCGGGGACGAGGAACACCGTGGCGCCGTCCCGCTTCGCGGCCTGCGTCTTCAGGGAGACGCCGCCCACCGCGCCCACCGTCCCGTCGGCGTCGATCGTGCCCGTACCGGCGATCACCCGGCCGCCCGTGAGGTCACCGCCGTTGCCGTCGCCGTCCAGCTTGTCGACGATGCCGAGGGAGAAGAGGAGCCCGGCGCTGGGGCCGCCCACGTCCGCCAGTTTCAGGGTGACCTTGATGTTCTTGTCGGAGAGGTCCAGGTAGTTCAGCGCGGCCTCGGTCGCCGCGTCCTGGGACTCCTTCATCTGCTCGGTGTTGTGCCGCTCGATCTGCTGCGTGGACTGCCCGCTCGGGTAGACCGAGTCGCGCGGCATGACCGCCTGGTCCGTGGCGAACCACGCGTCGAGCACGTCCCCGAGCGAGACCCGGGTGTCCGGATTGGTCGCCTCGATGGTCGTCATCCGCAGCTGCCCGGTCGTCGTACGCGTCTCGGCACCCGTGATCGTGATCACCGGGGTGTCCTGGTTCTCGCCGAGGACGTTCGCCGTCATGCCGGGCTGCGCCAGCGAGAACGGCAGGGGCGCGAACGCCGCGGTGGCGAGGAGGGCCACGACGGGCAGGGCGCAGACGGCGACGGCCCGGGGGCGCGTGAGGCGAGAGAGCACGGGATCAATCTAACGCGACGACCAGTTCCGGCCAGGAGCCGGTGGTGTCACGGGGGGAGGTGACCGGCGGACACTTCGCCGGTGGTGCCACGGGGGAGGTGACCGGCGGACACTTCGCCGGTGGTGTCCCGGGGTGACCCACGGCCACCCCGGTCACCCTTGCCGAAGGGCTCAGCGCAACGCCTCCGCCACCTCCCGTGCCGCGTCCATCACCCGCGGGCCCACCCGTTCGGGCACCGCGTCCGCCAGCATCACCACGCCGACACTGCCCTCGACGCCCGTGACGCCGAGCAGCGGGGCGGCGGCGCCGCTGGCTCCCGCCTCCAGTTCGCCGTGGGTGAGGGTGTAGCCCGGCTCGCCGGGCGGCTGGGTGCGGGCGGACAGGATCGCCCGGCCCGCGGCACCCCGGTCCAGGGGGTGGCGGAACCCGGCGCGGTAGGCCACGTGGTAGTCCGTCCACGTCGGCTCGACCACGGCGACGGCCAGCGCCTCCGCCCCGTCCACCAGCGTGAGATGGGCCGTGGCCCCGATGTCCTCGGCGAGGGAACGCAGGGCCGGCAAGGCGGCCTCGCGCACCAGCGGATGCACCTGGCGGCCCAGGCGGAGCACGCCGAGGCCGACCCGGGCACGTCCGCCCAGGTCACGTCGTACGAGAGCATGCTGTTCGAGGGTGGCGAGCAACCGGTACACGACGGTCCGGTTCACGCCCAGTTTGTTGGATAGCTCGGTGACGGTCAGCCCGTGGTCCGTATCGGCCAGCAGCTTGAGGACACGCAGTCCTCGGTCGAGCGTCTGAGAGGTCTCCGCGGTCACGACGCCCACTCCTCCAAGTGGTGAGGTCGGCGGCCTTGTCGCGGCGGTGCGTCATCGAGTCCCGTCGGCGACGCGCGTCAGAGGCCGCCGATCGGCCGGCGGCCCGGCATGCGTACCGGGCCGCGTCGCTTCACGGCTGCGCTCCGCGGCGGCGCTGCCACGGGGCGTGTGCGTAGCGGGACATTAGCGAAGCCGGTTCGCTGAGCGGAAGGCTCCGTCCAGAATCCGGTCAGTGGCCGGTACGGAGTACTTCTGTTTGTCCTGATACGTACGACGCCCAGCATCCTGCGAGCACAGCATCTGACATGCCCCGCACCCTCTCGGCCAGGGGCTCAGCGCATCCGGGTGGCCCACTCCTGGACCTTGGCGATGCGCTGCCGCAGCTGCCCGGCGGTGGCCTCGGCGCTCGGCGGTCCGCCGCACACGCGCCGCAGCTCGGTGTGGATGACGCCGTGCGGCTTGCCGCTCTGATGGACGTAAGCGCTCACCATCGTGTTGAGCTGCTTGCGCAGCTCCATCATCTCCTTGTGGGAGACGACGGGCCGCCGCTCGGCGGGCAGTTCCAGCAGGTCCGCCTCAGAGTCCGGCTTCTTGCGGCTGTGCGCGATCTGCCGGGCCTGCCGCTTCTGGAGGAGAAGCTGGACCTGGTCGGGTTCCAGGAGGCCCGGGATCCCGAGGTAGTCCTGCTCCTCCTCGCTGCCCGGGTGGGCCTGCATGCCGAACTCGGCGCCGTCGTAGAGCACCCGGTCGAAGACGGCCTCGGACTCCAGTGCCTCGAAGGCGAACTGCTCCTGCTCGCCGGTGTCCTCGTCCTGCTCCTTGTTCGCCTCCTCCATCTCCTTCTCGGACTCGGCGTACGGGTCCTCCTCGCCCTCCTTCTTCGGCTTGTCGAGGGCGTGGTCCCGTTCCACCTCCATCTCGTTGGCGAAGGTGAGGAGGTCGGGGACGGTCGGGAGGAACACGGAGGCGGTCTCGCCGCGGCGCCGGGACCGTACGAAGCGGCCGACGGCCTGGGCGAAGAAGAGGGGCGTGGAGATGGTGGTGGCGTACACGCCGACGGCGAGGCGCGGGACGTCGACGCCCTCCGACACCATGCGTACGGCGACCATCCAGCGGTCGTTGCTCTGGCTGAAGTCGTCGATGCGCTTGGAGGCGCCGGCGTCGTCGGAGAGGACGAGCGTGGCCTTCGTGCCCGTGATCTCGCGGATCAGCTTGGCGTAGGCGCGGGCGGAGTCCTGGTCGGAGGCGATGACGAGCGCGCCCGCGTCCGGGATGGCCTTGCGGACCTCGGTGAGCCGCTGGTCGGCGGCGCGCAGCACGCTCGGCATCCACTCACCGCGCGGATCGAGCGCGGTACGCCAGGCCTGCGAGACGGCGTCCTTGGTCATGGGCTCGCCGAGCCGGGCGGCGATCTCGTCACCGGCCTTCGTCCGCCAGCGCATGTTGCCGCTGTAGGAGAGGAAGATGACGGGCCGGACGACGTGGTCGGCGAGCGCGTTGCCGTACCCGTAGGTGTAGTCGGCGGCCGACCGCCGGATGCCCGCGTTGTCCTCCTCGTACGTCACGAAGGGGATGGGGTTGGTGTCGGACCGGAACGGCGTACCGGTGAGCGCGAGCCGGCGGGTGGCCGGCTCGAAGGCTTCGAGGCAGGCCTCGCCCCAGGACTTGGAGTCACCGGCGTGGTGGATCTCGTCGAGGATGACGAGGGTCTTGCGCTGCTCGACGCGGTTGCGGTGCAGCATGGGGCGGACGCCGACACCGGCGTACGTCACGGCGACGCCGTGGTAGTCCTTGCCGAGCGGGCCCGCACTGTACTCCGGGTCCAGCTTGATCCCTATCCGCGCGGCCGCCTCCGCCCACTGCTTCTTCAGATGCTCGGTCGGCGCGACCACGGTCACCTGCTGCACGACGTGGTGGTGCAGCAGCCAGGAGGCGAGGGTGAGGGCGAAGGTCGTCTTGCCGGCGCCCGGGGTCGCCACCGCGAGGAAGTCACGCGGCTGCTCCTGGATGTACTTCTCCATCGCCCCCTGCTGCCAGGCACGCAGCTTGCTGGCGGTGCCCCAGGGGGCGCGGCCGGGGAAGGCGGGCGAGAGGTGGTGGGACGTGGTGGAGGCAGACATAGGCGCGGGTCCGGAGGGCCCTCCGTTGAGGGTGGTGGCGGGTGACGGGCGGGCGGTAGTCACGGTCTCCGTACGAGGGTCGGGCGGCTCGGCTGGTGGTCCGTAAGGTCGGGCTACGTATGACAACCGGGCCACCCTACCGGCGGCCCGGTGCCGTCAACGTGCGGACGGGGCCGGGTCGCCCGTGGGTGGGACCGAGGTCACAGTCAGCGCGCGAAGCGCGGCAGATGGGCCGCGATCTTGGGCACGTCCAAGGCACCCTGGCAGACATCCAGGACGAACCGCTCGGCGTCGTCCACATCGAAGGCCGGGTCGAGGGGGTGTCCGTTCATGTGCAGGAAGACCCAGGTCGCGTACCAGGCGATGCGCTTGTTCCCGTCGACGAGCGCGCGATTCCGCGCCAGCGACTCCATCAGCGCGGCAGCCTTCTGCCATACATCCGGATAGGCGTCCTGCCCGAACACACTCGACTGCGGACGGGTCAGGGCCGAGTCGAGCAGCCCGTAATCGCGCACCTCGTCGGCCCCGAGCCGCTTCGCCAGGTTCAGCAGCTCGGGCAACGTGAGGTAGTGCATCAGGCGAGCCTCCGGTTCAGCTCAACACTGGCCTTCAGCACATGATCGGCCGCCTCGTTGAACAGACGTGAGTGCTCGTTTATGGCCGCGATCACCGCGTCGTGCGCGAAGGCCTGCATACTGCGCCCTTCCGCCGCCGCACGCTCACGCAGGGCGTCGAGCTCTTCGTCCGTGAAACGCAGGTTCAGTCCAGCCATACCTAGGACGGTACTACGTGGTACCACGCGGTGTCACCGGGATTCGCTCCGCAACCGCCTCGTCACCCAGGCCCCCACCAACGCCACCCCCGCCATCGGCAGGAACACCGCCGCGAAGGCCGCCGGATGCGAGCCCGCGCCGGACGCCTCCGTCGCCGCATGGCTCACCGCGCCACCGCCCAGGGCAGCGAAGGCGGCGCCGCCCGCGGCCAGCAGGACGACGTTCGCGAGGGCGTCGGAGATCTGGAGGGACGCGGAGTTGGTGCCGGCCTCCTCCGGGGCGGAGAGCTGGAGCAGCAGCACGCTGGTGGAGGAGATCACCAGCCCCATCCCGAAGCAGCCGAAGGCCCACGCCACCGCCACCGTCCAGGCCGGCACCGAGTCGATCAGCACACTCGGCGCCGCGGCGATCGACGCCGCCACCAGCACCATCCCGGACGTCATCAGCCGCTCCCGGTACGGCTCCACCCGCGCCCGCGACTGCACCCACGAGCCCAGCGCCCACGTCAGCCCGCCCGCCGCCAGCGAGAACCCGGCGAGCGTCGGCGTGAGCCCCCGCTGGGTGACCAGCATCAGCGGCACGAAGGACTCGGCGGCGATGAAGGAGCCCGCGGCGACCCCGCGCAGCAGGACGACGGAGGGCAGGCCGCGGGCGGCCCGGTAGGTGCCGCGGGGCAGCAGTCCGCGTACGGCCGGCACGAGGAGCGCGGCGCCCGCGACCGCCGGGACCGCCGACAGCCACCGCAGATCCTGGGCGGCGTACTGCAACAGCCCCGCGCCCAGCGAGATGCCGAGGGCGAGACGGATGCGGCGCCGGTCGAAGGAGGCGGTACGGGCGCAGCCGTCGACCGGTCCGCCGGCTCGCCGGCGTATCTGCGGCAGCGCGAGGGCCAGCGGAAAGACGACGAGTACGGGGATGCCGACGAACACCCACCGCCAGCCCAGATGCTCGGTCACCGCACCCGCCGCGAGCGGTCCGACGATCGACGGCACGACCCACCCCGCGGCGAAGGCGGCCATGATCGCGGGCCGCAGCCGCTCCGGGTAGGCCCGCCCCACGACGACGTACAGCGCGACGATGACCAGCCCGCCGCCGAACCCCTGCACGGCCCGCCCGAGGATGAACAGCCACATCGCCCCCGCGGTGCCGGACAGCATCAGCCCGGCGGCGAAGGAGGCGATGCCGGTGGTGAGCGGGCCGAGCGGGCCGCGCCGGTCCGACCACTGCCCGGACAGCACCATCCCGAACAGCGAGGTGGTGAAGTACCCCGAGAACGCGAACGCGTACAGCGACACCCCGTTCAGCTCCCGCGCCGCCACCGGCATCGCCGTCCCGACCGCGGTGGCCTCGAAGGCGATGAGCAGCACGACCGACACGATCCCGACACTGAGCGCCCGGTAGGCCCGGCTCAGCACCCCTTCCTCGCTGTCGGGGGCCAGGTCAGGGGTGGCGTGCGTGACGTCGGTGTCGCGCGGTTCGAGGGTGGTCATGGTCGCCAGCGTAAGGGTCGTGGCGGGGTTTGACCCCTGTCGGGAGGTGGCCTTGGGCTGAGACCTTGGTCGTACGACCAGAGCCGCGCCCCCGCCTTTCATGAACGGCGTGTGGCAGTCCCGTTGCAGGGCGGCCGATTCCCTTGAGCCCCTTCTCGTCCCGCCCGTACGGTCATCTCACCGAAGCCGGAACGGAGTCCAGGCTCTGATCCGGCGAAGGGCCGTGTGCCCGAGTGGCTTAGGGACTCGCCTGCAAAGCGAGGTACGTGGGTTCAATTCCCGCCACGGCCTCTGTGCCGAGCGTGACGAAAGGGCGGCGCCCCCGGTGGGGGTGCCGCCCTTTCCGTCGGCCGGGGTCAGGCCCTGGCGTACTCCCAGCCGCCGCACCTGTACGGCGTGCCGTCCGAGCCGTCCTGGAGGCAGGCGCGGATCTGGAGGGTGGTGCCCTCGGGGAAGGACAGGTCCCAGTCCTTGGCGACGGCGTAGCCGTTGCCGTTGTAGTACGAGTGGGTCGAGGAGCTGGAGTTGTAGCGCCACTGGGCGGCCGTGCCGTGGCCGTCCTTCAGCATGTCGAGGGCGGTGAGGATCTCACCGTCGGCGGCGAAGTACGTCTTCGCGGTGATGTCCGCCGAGACGATGGAGTTGGAGGCCTCGTAGACCTCGCCGGCCGCCTGGGCCGGGGCGATGCCCAGGGCGAGCGCCGACGCGGAGGCCGCGGCCACCCCGAGGGCGGTCGTCATTCGACGGTGGAGCTTGCGCACAGCGGCGGTCCTCTCTTCGAACAACTGGTCGCGCCCGAACTTACCTGAGGGGAAAGGGAGTTGGCTGATGATTAATGCGGGGTGGGGGGCAGGCGCGATGCGGGTCACCTTGTGCCGTTCGTTCCGTTTTGCTGTGAATCCTCCGATGAGTCAGCAAAGCGAAAGGTGCGTACCCACATAGGCTGTTTGTCTCCTCGGATGCCTGATCCGCTGCCATGCTGCCCGCACCGGAGCCGCTGAGGGGCTCCGCGCCGGCATCAGGGGGATGCGATGGGCGATCAGGCATATTGGAACGCCGGGGACCGGCCCCGGATCTTCATCAACTGGCAGTCCTTCACCGCGCAGGGCATCAGCAACGACTGGCAGGGCCCGGTCACGGACGCGGTGCTCAACGCGTACACGCGGTGGCAGCACGCGGGGGTCGACTGCCGCTTCCAGTTCTGGAACTACACCGACCGGACCGAGCCGCAGGACGGCGAGATCCTCGTGTCGATGAACGAACGGCACTTCGACACCACACGCGTCGCCTCGACGTTCACCAGCTGGCGCAAGGCGAGTCTGGTCATCCATCGCAAGAACGGGGCCGATCTCACACCGTGGCCGATCGTGCCGTTCAACGCCGCGCCGGGGCAGATCGATCTGCAGGGCGTCTTCCTGCACGAGCTGGGGCACTGCTTCTGGCTCGACCACAGCGCCGGCGACCAGGAGACCATGTGGGGCGACTACGGCTATCACCGGTACCGGTTCGGGCCGTGGGAGGGTGACGTCGCGCGTGCCAAGGCGATCTACCGGGACTTCGACCGCAACCGGCTGCGGGAGTTCCGGTCCGTCGACGGCGGCGGGTCGTGGTTCGCGCAAGGGACGCAGATCACCGACTACAACAACTATCAGGCACGGACCTGCCTGACGCCGGGCGTCACCTCCATCGGGACCAGCGGACTCTACGCGCTCGGCTGGAGCCACCCGAACCGCATCCCGACCTGGCTGCGCACCGACGGCGTCAACTTCCTCTTCAACGGCTGGGTCTACTACGGCGGTGAGCGCTCCGTGCACGGCCCCGCGCTCGCCGACGAACCCGGCGGGCTGATGCTCATGGCCTGGGTGCACAACGACAACAACGGCGGCATCCGCGTCGTCCGCTCCACCAACCAGGGACAGAGCTGGGCCTGGGCCGGCACCCCGGCCGGCGCCACCACCTTCGGCACCCCGGGCCTCGCCTCGACCGTGGTCAACGGCCGCCGCGCCTGGGTGCTGGCCTGGGCGCACTTCGACCGCGCCGACCACACCGGCACCGGCCGCATCCGCGCCAGCGTCTCCTACGACGACGGCTGGACCTGGTCGACGCCCGCCGTCGTGCCGACCAGCTACGACTACAAGTCGCTCGCCGGCATCTCGCTGGGCGCCGCTCCCGACAACCGGCTGGTCCTGGGCTTCTCCTGGGCGGGGCCCGACATCTACTCCATGAACCTGGTCCGCAGCCTCGACTGCGAGGTCTCCGGCGACCGGCTCGTCCAGCGCGGCACCGGCTACTCCAACGACCGCACCCGCACCCAGCCCGCCGTCACCTACGATCCCGGCCGCAATCTCTTCCATCTCTCCTTCCGGGAACAGAACTTCCTCACCTCGCTGCGCGTCGCACAGAAGGAGTGGCTCAAGACCTCCTGGTCCGCGGCCCAGCAGCTGCCCAACTCCACGTCCAGCACAGCGCCGGCCCTGGCCCACAGCCGCGTCGGCAACAACCTTCTCCTGTGGTACGGAGGCGAGTGAGCCATGGCGACGTATCTCACCACCACGCCGACCCTGCTCCAGCGCATCCGCGACTGCCAGGCCGTCGTCGTGCTGCGCGGGCGCACCCTGGAGTCCGTCACCGCCGACCACGAGGCCCGCGAGGAACGGCAGTTGGGCACCTTCCGGGCCACGCCCGCCGAGGTGCTCAAGGGTGACGACGAGGGCGCGCTGACCATCCGGATGCCCGGCGGCACCGGGTCCGCCGAGCAGGTGGCCTGGCGGCTCGCGCCGGAGGACGACCGGCCGCAGGTCGCCTTCCTGGTCCGGGAGAGCCGCAGCTCGTGGGTGCCGTACTTCTCCAGCGTCTTCCCGCTCGACGGCGAGACCGTACTGCTCTCGGAGGAGGTCGAGGACGACCGGGCCGACGCGGAAGGCGCCCTGGACCTCGCGGAGTTGCGGGCGCTCATCACCCGGGCCGCCGAGGAGGCGCGGGAGCAGCAGACCAGGCTGTGGGAGGCCGAGCCCGAGGTCGCGGCCCGCACCCGGCCCCATCCGGTGCTGGAGTCCCCCGAGGCACCGGCACCGGGGGCGACCTCCGCCGCACCGGACGCCGCTGATCCCGGCGGGGCCTCGGCGGCACCGGAGACACCGGAGTCGCCGGAGTCGCCGGAGTCGCCGGAGTCGCCGGAGGAGTGAGCGCGAAGGGCCGGGGCGGGTGGGGTCAGAGCAGCCCGCCCGCCTCGTCCCGCAGCGCCTGTGTCCAGTAGTGCCAGTCGGCGTCCGGTGCGCCGCCGGTGCGGTCGACCGTCGACAGGACCTGGATCATCGTGGCCGCCAGCTGGGCGTGCGGTCCCAGCGGCTCGTCCAGCACGCGGTTCCGGCCCTGCGACAGCTCCTCGTCGAGCGTCGCCTCGCGGCTCAGCAGCCAGAGTGTGAAGGCGAGCGTGGAGACGTCCGTGTTCAGCGGGTGGAGCACCGCCTCGGGCTCGCTCCAGTGCAGGACCGCGCCGGTCCGGCCGTCGACCACCAGGCTGTTGTCCTCGACGAGGTGGCCGAGGCGTATCAAGTGGTCGGCGTCGCCCGGGAGTCCGGCGGCCGGGTCGTCGGCGTGGTGCTCGGTGAGGGTCGGCAGCGGGACGTCCGTGTCCAGGCGGAAGAGCGCCGTGTCCTCGGGCAGGCCCGTGTCGCGCAGGAAGCGGCGGGTGGGTTCATGGGTGAGGGTCGCGGGGAAGTCGACCTCCTCGAAGCGCCAGATCTCGCCCTGCCCGAACTCCTGGTCCAGCAGCCGGGACGGCAGGTCCAGCGCCAGCCCCGAGGCCCGGCCCGGGCCTGCCGTCAGCGACAGCGGACGGATCAGGGCCGCCGCCCGCCACAACGCCGGCACCTCGCCGCCCGTGCCCTCCTCGAAGATCGCGAGCAGCTGACGCGAGGCCTCCGCCGCCACCTGCGGGCCGTAACGGTCGGCGTAGGCCGCGAACTGGCCGCGCAGCTCCGTCAGTTCCTCCGTCGCCGTCGCGAAGCGCACCAGCTTCTCCAGCGACGGGGCCAGCGGGCGGCGCTCCATCAGGTCCGGGCGGTCCCACCAGAAGTCGGTCGTCGACACCTCGCCCGTCACGCCGTCGAGCAGGACCGACTCCGTCTCCCGGCCCTCGTCGTCGAGCAGTCCGCCTATGACCAGCTGGTCCCGCATGTCCACGGCCAGCCGCCCGCTGGGGTCGCCGGTCGCGTCCGTCAGGGTGCGCAGGCCCTCGCGGCCGAGCTCCGCGAAGCTCAACAGGCCGATCTCCACGGGCAGTCCGGGGCCCGTCAGCCAGCTGCGCGTGGACGCGTGCGTGACGAGGCGCTCCAGGTCGTCGTCGGTCAAGGTGATCACCGCGGGTGCGGTGCCGGTCGTGCTCATCGTTCCCCCGTGCGTGCTGGCTCTGTGTCCCCGAGCAGGGCAGGGCAGGGCGGGTTCGTCGTGAAGATCTCGCCGTCGTTCCCCACTGACCGGAACACTACGCCGCGCCACTGACAACGGCCCCCGACAGCCGGGACTCCACGGCCACACGGCCACGCCCCACGACACACAGACGCTCAAACCACCCTGGCGCGTTGCCTCCCCGCCGGAATCGCCTCCACCGTCTCCCCCGCCGAAAGCTCCGAGGTGTCCGGCCGCAGCCCGATCCGGGGCGTCACGTCAGGTAGACGCCGCCCAGCACGACCACCAGCGCGGCGAGCGCGAACACCAGGATCCAGATCAGCAACTTGCCGACGCTGGGCGGCGGTTCGTAGCGCTGCGGATCGTCCTGGCTCACTGTCCCGTCACCACCGCGGCCTGCGGGCGGATCGGCAGCCGGTTCACCGGGCGGCCGGTCGCGGCCCGCACGGCGGAGGCGACGGCCGCCGGTGACGTCACCACCGGCACCGCGCTCACCGCCTTCGCGCCGAAGGGCGCGACCACGTCCCGTTCCTCGACCAGCTTCACGATCCGGATGTCCGGGGCGTCCAGGGCCGTCGGCAGCGCGTACCCGGTGAGGTCGGGGTGCCGGATCAGCCCGCGCGCGGTGCGCAGGTTCTCGGTCAGCGCGATGCCCACGCCCTGAGTGACACCGGCCTCGATACGGGCCGCCAGCTGGGCCGGGTTCAGCACCCGCCCGACGTCCTGCGCGACGGCGAGTTCCACGACTCGGACCGAGCCGAGTTCGATGTCGACGTCGACCACCGCGCGGATCGCGCAGAAGGCCATGCCGACGAACGCGTCGCCCTGGCCCTGCTCGTCGAGCGGTTCCGTCGGGTGCGGGCGGCACTGGGCGGTGGCCCACAGCTCCTTGCCTTCCATGGCCTCGGTGACGGTGGTCGACAGGACGCCGTCGTACGAGGTGATCTTGCCGTCGGTGATCTGGAGCAGCTCGGTGGACATCCCGAACTTGTGCGCCAGCGGCTGGAGGAGCTGGGTGCGGACCATCTTCGCCGCGCGTTCCACCGCGCCGCCGGAGACCCAGGTGTGGCGGCCTCGACAGCCCGCGCCGGCCGGGGGCTGGTCGGTGTCGACGGGGGCCACGTGGACCTCGTCGATGCCGAGCGTCTCCTGGACGATCTGGCGGGCCAGCGTGGTGAAGCCCTGGCCGGTCTCGACGGCCGCGCAGAGCACGGTCGCGATGCCGTCGTGGACCTTGACGGTGGCCGTGGAGACCTCGTCGGCGCCCTCGGCGCCGAGCATGTGCACCATGCCCAGGCCGTAGCCCACACCCCGGCGGATCGCGCCGGGCTCCCCCGCGCCCTCGGGGCCGCCGGGCAGCAGCCACTCGTCCTCGGGGGTGTCCTTGGGCAGCGCGGGCAGCGGGAAGTCGCGTACGGCCTGGAGGAGTTCGGCGACCGGGGCCGGGCACGTCACGGTCTGGCCGGTCGGCAGGACGTCGCCGGTGGCCATGGCGTTGCGCAGGCGGAGTTCGGCGGGGTCGATGCCCAGCTTCTTCGCCAGCTTGTCCATCTGGGCCTCGTAGGCGGCGCACACCTGCATGGCGCCCTCGCCGCGGACATGACCGGAGGGCGGGTTGTTGGTGCGCACGGCCCAGCCTTCGATGAAGG
Organism: Streptomyces sp. NPDC057280; assembly: GCF_042668605.1. Classification (NCBI taxonomy): domain Bacteria; kingdom Bacillati; phylum Actinomycetota; class Actinomycetes; order Kitasatosporales; family Streptomycetaceae; genus Streptomyces; species Streptomyces sp. NPDC057280. The sequence continues at coordinate 110,815 of NZ_JBHUYR010000002.1, read as the reverse complement.
CGTTCGGGACGACATAGGGGCCGCAGGCGAAGCCGACGGCGGCGGCCAGGGCCTCGGAGGAGGTGTCGGCGTAGGCGCCGGCGTCGAGCAGGATCTGCGCCTCGACCTTCACCAGCTTGCCGTCGGCGTCGGCGTGGTGGCGGTAGCGCAGGAGGGTCGGGTGGCGGTGCGCGTGGCCGAGGAAGGACTCCTCGCGCGTAGCGGTGAGTTTGACCGGGCAGCCCGTCTTCAGCGCCAGGAGGCCGAGCGGAAGCTGGATGCCCTGGTCCTCGCGGTCGGCGGTGGCGCCGGGGACGCCGGTGACGACGATCTTGACGCGTTCGGGTTCCAGGCCGTAGCAGGCGGCGGCGGTGTCCCGGTCGGTGTGCGGGTCGGTGGAGGCGAGGTAGAGCTCGACGCCGCCGTCGGGGCGGGGCACGGCGAGTCCGGCCTCGGCGCCGATGGGGGCCGGGTCCTGGCGGCCGATGCGGTACTGGCCCTCGACGACGATCTCGCCGGTCGCGGCCGGGTCGCCGTGGTGCAGCGGGATGTGCCGGATCAGATTGCCGTCGGCGTGCAGCGGCTCGGCCTCGAAGGCCAGCTCCGGGTCGGTGACCGGGTCGAGCACCTCGTACTCGACGATGACGGCCGCGGCGGCCATCCGCGCGGTGTCGGGGTGGTCGGCGGCGACGGCCGCGATGGGCTCGCCGTGGTGGCGTACGACCTCGGAGGCGAAGACCGGGCGGTCGGCCTTGCCGCGGCCGTACAGCGGGTGGCCGGGGACGTCCTCGTGGGTGATGACCGCGCGGACGCCGGGCATCTCCCGCGCGTGGGTCGTGTCGATGGACACGATGCGCGCGTGCGGGTGCGGGGAGCGCAGCACGGCCGCCCACAGCAGGCCCTCGGCCCACAGGTCGGCCGCGTACGGGAACGTGCCCTCGGTCTTGGCGCGCGCGTCGGCGGCCGGGAGGGAGGCGCCGAGGCCGTGCGGGATCGGCTCGGGGGCAGGGGCTGCCTCCGCGGGAGTGGTCGCGGTGGCGGCTTCGTTGCTCACGCCTGGCCTCCGTCCGGTCCGTACGCCTGGTCGTGCCGCGGCTCGAAGGCCGACGGGTTCACACCGCCGGCTCCCGGGCCCGCCTGGTGGGGAATACGTGCTTCGTCGCCGTCCGACTCGGAGGTCGCGGCGGCGTGTGCCTCGCGCTCGGCGACGACCTCCTTGACGGCGTCGACGACGCCCCGGTAGCCGGAGCAGCGGCACAGGTTGCCGCACAGCGCCTGGCGGGTCTCCAGCTCGGTCGGCGCCGGGTTGCCCTCCAGCAGGTCGTGCACGGTCATCGCCATGCCCGGCACGCAGAAGCCGCACTGCACGGCGCCGCACCGGGCGAGGGCCCGCTGCACGTCGGAGGGGCGACCGTCCTCGGCGAGGCCCTCGACGGTTCGGACCTCGCTGCCGGCGGCGGTGACGGCGGGGACCAGGCAGGAGGCGACGAGCCGCCCGTCCACCTGGACGTTGCAGGCCCCGCACTCGCCCTGCGAGCAGCCGTCCTTGGCGCCGGCGAGGCCGAGCCGCTCACGCAGCACGTAGAGCAGCGACTCGCCGATCCAGGCGTCGGCCACGGGCCGGTCGACGCCGTTGACGCGCAGGACGTAGGCGGCGAGGGGGTGTTCCTCGCCGGGGAAGGCGGGAGGCTGTTCGGCGCTGTCGTCCTCCGCGTCCTCGGCCGCCGGAGCGGAGCCGCCGTCCGCGGTGTGCTCGGCGCGCGGCCCGGATGCCTCTTCAGCGGCCTCCACGGCCCCTTGGGAGCCCTCGGGGGCCTCGGCCGCGGCGGCGTCCTCACCGTCGCCCGGAGAGGGCTGTGAGGCGGCTGCGGCGGGGGCGGCGTCGGAGGGGTGGTCCTGTGGTTCGGCGGAAGCGCGCGCCGCGTCCGGGGCGGACCCGTCCCGGCCCGCCGCCACGCGCGCGTGGCCGTCCGCGGCGGTCGCGTCGCCCACGGCGTCCGGCGGCACGTGTCCGTGCTCGTCGCCGCCCGGCAGGCCGTGACCGCCGTCGGCGGGGGCGTGCGCGTGTCCGTGCCCGGCTCCGGGAGCCGCCGGCTGCCCGGCATCCACCGCCCCCGTGTCCCACGGCTGTCCCGTCTGTGTCGCCCAGGGGGCCGACGCGCCGCCGGGCAGCGTGGCCGGCGGGGTGCCGCCGCCCCACTGCTCGACGAGCGACGACGTGGTGAACTCGCCCGATTCGTCCGGAAGGTCACCCCCGGCGACGGGGATGGACCACTGTCCGGTGACGTCGTGGCCGGGCGCCGGAGCGGAGTCCGACGCGTCCTGGAAGGTCCACTGCCCGGTCGCCCCCGGGTTGTACGTGAACTGGTCGCTCCCGGCCTGGTGCCCGTCCTGCGGCACGGCGTTGGGGTCGGGCCACTGCGCGCCGCCGGCCGGGGCCGCGGCCCAGGTGCCGGTGGCCGCCGGGTCGGTGTCCGCCGAACCGCCGGGCGCCACCGTTATCTGCGGCGGCACATAGCCGTGGCCCGGCGCCGCGAGCGGGCTGTCGGAGGCCAGCAGGGCGTCGATGCCGCCCTCGGGGAGCTTCACGAAGGCGGTGGCGCCGTCGTCGTAGTCGCCCTGGGGCAGCGGGTCCCAGCGGCCGCCGCCGTGGGGCGCGGCGCCTTCTCCGTGCTGGTCGTCGGTCACGACAGCGCCCTCCCCAGTGCTCGTCGGGCCAGCGCGGCGACGGTGCGCCGCAGGTGCAGTACGGCGGGCGGAAGCGGCTGCACGGAGCCGTCGGGCTCCGGGACCGGGTCCGGGATGCAGGCCGCGGCGACGTACTCGCCGAAGGCGTGCAGCGCCTCCGGGACGAGCGCGCGGTTGTTGTCCCAGTCGATCAGCCGGCCGACCCACTGCTCGGCGTCCAGGGGCCGCAGCGGCATCGGCGCTATGGCTCCGACGGCGCACCTGACTCCGCGCCGGGCGGGGTCGAGGACCAGCGCGACGGAGGCGATGGCCCGGCCGGGGCCGGTGCGGCCGGTGGCCTTGAGGAAGACCTGCGGCGCGTGCAGCAGCGGCACGCGCACGAAGCCGATGAGCTCGCCGCCGCGCAGCATGTCCACCCCGGCCAGCAGGTGCGACACCGGGATCTCCCGGCGGGCTCCGCCCTGGCCCGCGATGATCAGCGTCGCCTCCAGGGCGGCCAGCACCGGGAGCGCGTCGCCGGTGGGGGACGCGGTGGCGATGTTGCCGCCCAGGGTGCCCGCGTTGCGGATCTGCGGCGGGCCCGCGGCGCGCGCGGAGGCGGCGAGCGCGGGGATGAGGGCGGCGAAGTCGGGGCGGCCCATGCGCGCGTGCGTGAGCCCGGCGCCGAGCAGGGCGTGCCCGTCCTGGTACTGCCAGCCGCGGATCTCGCTGATCCGGCCGAGGCCCACCAGCGCGGCGGGCCTGAGCTGGCCGGAGTTCACCGCGGCCATGAGATCGGTGCCGCCCGCGACGGGCACGGCGGCGGGCGTGGCGGCCAGCGCCGCCACGGCCTCGTCGAGCGTCGTGGGCAGCGTGACGGCCTGCGCCGCCTGCGGTGCGTGCGTGGTCAAACCGGCTGCCCCTTCCCGCTGCCCCACCTGGTCCCAGCTGGTCCCGCCTGTTGCTGCCGTACGGTACGTGCTGACAGGGCGGACGTGGCAACTCTGGCACATCTTCGCAGGGCCCGAAGAACGGGGTCCGGTAGGAGGCATTCGCCCACCTCATCAGGGAGATGGTCCGTTTTCGTACGGCATCACCGGTGTGAGCGAATTGCCTCTCTTCAGTGATCCTGCCGGGGTTTCTCCGCTACTTGTCCGGCGGCGTCCCCTCGATCGGGCGACCGAGCACACCGGGGCGCCGCTGCCAGGGCAGGGGACCCGTGGGCGGCCGGTAGCCGACGCCGAGGGCGTCAAGTCGCCGGTAATGGGTGGCCATCCGCCGCTCGAACCCGGCGAAGTCCCGCTCGGCGGGGGCCGGCAGGCCGCTCCAGGCGACCTCGGCGAAGGCCGCGAGCCGGGGGAACGCCTGGTAGTCCACGCGCGCGGGGTCCTCCATCACCTCGGTCCACAGGTTGGCCTGCGTGCCGAGCACGTGCGCCGCCTCGTCCGGCGTCAGCTCCGCGGGAACGGGCTCGAACCGGTACACGTCCTCCAGGGTGCGGACGTAGCCGATGGGGACGGGCTCGTCGGGGCCGTCGGCCTGCCGGTGGTCCAAGTAGACCTGCTGTTCGGGGCACATGACGACGTCGTGTCCCGCGCGTGCGGCCGTCACGCCGCCCTCGTAGCCACGCCAGGAGGACACCGCCGCGCCCTCCGCGAGGCCGCCCTCGAGAATCTCGTCCCAGCCGATGAGCCTGCGCCCGCGCGCGGAGAGCCACGTGTCGAAGTGCCGTACGAACCAGGCCTGAAGTCCGTCCTCGTCACCGACGCCGAGTTCCTTGACGCGGGCCTGTGCCGTGGCCGACTGCCGCCACTGGTCCTTGAGGCATTCGTCGCCGCCGATGTGGACGAACTCCCCGGGGAACAGTTCCAGGACTTCCTCGAAGACCCCTTCGTAGAAACGCAGGGTGTTGTCAGTGGGGGCGAGTACGTTCGGAGAGATCCCCCAGTTGTCCCAGACGGAGAGGGAAGTCGTGTCGATCACATCGGTGTTGCCGAGTTCCGGGTACGCGGCGATGGCGGCCTGCGAGTGGCCGGGTACGTCGATTTCCGGGACGACGGCGATATGCCGCTCGGCGGCGTAGGCGACGATCTCCCGGATGTCGTCCTGGGTGTAGTAGCCACCGTGCGGCTTCTCCTCCCACAGCGGCGAGGCCCGGTGGCCGAATTTCGTTCGCGCCCGCCATGAGCCGACCCCGGTGAGCCGGGGGTATCTCTTGATCTCGATGCGCCAGCCCTGGTCGTCCGTCAAGTGGAAGTGGAAGACGTTGAGTTTGTGGGCGGCCATCAGGTCGAGGTAGCGCAGCACTCCGTCCTTGGGCATGAAGTGCCGGGCGACATCGAGCATGAGGCCGCGCCAGCGGAATCGGGGCGCGTCCTGGATCTCCGTCAGCGGCAGCCGCCAGGTACGGCCGGGAAGGGGTGCGCGCCGGAAGGCGTCGGGGCCGAGGAGCTGACGCAGCGTCTGGGCGCCCCGGAAGACCCCGGCGGGCGAGCCACCCTGGAGGTGGACGCTGCGGGGAGCGACGACGAGGCGGTACGCCTCCTCCCCCAGCCCGGGCCGCACGGACAGGTGGAGGACGTCGCGCTCGCCCCCGGGCCTGGGCGGCAGGGCGAGTCCGGTCGCCGCGCCGAGCGTCGCGCGCAGCCAGCGCGCGGTGCCCTCGGCGCCGGGCCCGGCCTCGATCCCGAAGCCGTCGCCGAGTTCCAGGAAGCCCTCGGTCCGCTCCACCCGGTCGGGCGCCGGAATGAGATCCATGAGTGATCAGACCTTTCAGTCCTTGACCGCTCCGCCCAGCCCCGAGACCAGACGTCGCTGCACGAGTACGAAGAACACCAGCACCGGAAGACGCTCGTCGCCGCCAACCCCGGGAACACCAGCGGGAAAAGGATCGGAAGCGGAACCGGAAATCGTGTCAGCAGGCTGCTGACGAAATACCGACCAAAATCCTGTTGGCCGAACACTCGCCGGAAGGAATCCGGTGCGTTGCGACATATGCAATGAAAATAGCGCTCTGCACAACGGAGGCTAGGGACTCCCTGAACATGTCCACAAGAGGTCTCAACCACTTCGTGACCGGCGGGCGCATTCCGTGCAGCGGCGGACAGCACAAAGGCCCCCGAGGCGCGCCGAAACGCACCTGGAGGCCTCAGTGGGACCCAGCCGGACCGGGCGGACCTACTTGTCGCCGCCGCCCTTGCCGTCGCCGTCCCCGCCGGCGCCCATGGACTCGTAGATCTCCTTGCACATGGGACACACCGGATACTTCTTCGGGTCGCGGCCCGGTACCCACACCTTGCCGCACAGCGCCACGACGGGGGTGCCGTCGAGGGCGCTCGCCATGATCTTGTCCTTCTGGACGTAGTGGGCGAAGCGCTCGTGGTCGCCGTCGCCGTGGGACACCTGTGGCGTCGGCTCTACGAGGGTCCCCGTACCAGTCCCGCGCTCGGGCTCAAGAGTGCTCATGAAAGCCAGGGTACTGAAGGTCACATGCTTCAGTTGAGCGAAGGGTCGTCCGGGTACGTGGCCACCATCGCCAGCTCGTTGCGCTGGCGGCGCAGGACCTCGCGCCAGAGTCTCTCCGGGGACGGCGAGGACACGTCACCGGGCTCGGACTCCACGACGTACCAGGCGCCCTCCACCAGCTCGTCCTCCAGCTGGCCGGGGCCCCAGCCGGCGTATCCCGCGAAGATCCGCAGCGAGCCCAGGGCCGAGGCGAGCAGCTCCGGCGGGGCCTCCAGGTCGACCAGGCCGATCGCGCCGTGCACCCGGCGCCAGCCCAGCGGGGCTCTCTCACCGGACGCACCGCCGGGGATGACGGCGACGCCGAGCGCGGAGTCGAGGGAGACCGGGCCGCCCTGGAAGACGACCCCGGGTTCGCCGGCGAGGTCCGCCCAGCCCTCCAGGATGTCGCCGACGTCCACCGGGGTGGGCCGGTTGAGGACGACACCGAGGGAGCCCTCCTCGTCGTGGTCGAGAAGGAGCACCACCGCACGGTCGAAGTTCGGGTCCGCCAGGGCGGGCGTTGCCACGAGCAACCGCCCTGTGAGCGAGGACACCTCGGTCATGCCAGACATGATCCCGCATCTTCCCCCCGAAGGGGGAGGCAATGCGGGGACGGGAGGGAATGCAGCTCAGAGCTGAAAGGGGCACGGCCCGCGCGCCTCCGCGCCGGTGACCCCATGTACCCGTGAGCGAACGGTGGGTGTTGTGACACAGCTATGACGTAGCTGGGCCGTACTTGGGCTTACGGAAGGGGGGTGGACGGCGATTACCCTTTCCCTTCTGGCCCCTGCCCCACCAATCGGAACGCGAGATACATGACCGTCAACGGCAATGACGACGTACTGCTTGTCCACGGCGGAACCCCGCTGGAGGGCGAGATCCGTGTCCGCGGTGCGAAGAACCTCGTACCGAAGGCCATGGTCGCCGCCCTGCTGGGCAGCGGGCCGAGTCGACTGCGCAACGTTCCGGACATCCGTGACGTGCGCGTCGTACGCGGTCTGCTGCAACTGCACGGTGTGACGGTCCGTCCGGGCGAGGAGCCCGGCGAGCTGGTGATGGACCCGACCCACGTCGAGAGCGCCAACGTCGCTGACATCGATGCCCACGCGGGTTCCAGCCGTATCCCGATCCTGCTCTGCGGTCCGCTGCTGCACCGCCTCGGGCACGCCTTCATCCCCGGCCTCGGCGGCTGTGACATCGGCGGCCGGCCCATCGACTTCCACTTCGAGGTGCTGCGGCAGTTCGGCGCGACCATCGAGAAGCGTGCGGACGGGCAGTTCCTGGAGGCGCCGCGGCGGCTGCGCGGTACGAAGATCCGGCTGCCGTACCCGTCGGTGGGCGCGACCGAGCAGGTGCTGCTGACGGCGGTGCTGGCGGAGGGCGTCACCGAACTGTCCAACGCCGCGGTGGAGCCCGAGATCGAGGACCTCATCTGCGTTCTGCAGAAGATGGGCGCCATCATCGCGATGGACACCGACCGCACGATCCGCATCACCGGTGTGGACTCGCTCGGCGGCTACAACCACAAGGCGCTGCCGGACCGTCTGGAGGCCGCCTCCTGGGCTTCGGCCGCGCTCGCGACCGAGGGCAACATCTACGTCCGCGGCGCCCAGCAGCGGTCGATGATGACGTTCCTCAACACCTACCGGAAGGTGGGCGGTGCCTTCGAGATCGACGACGAGGGCATCCGTTTCTGGCACCCCGGCGGCCAGTTGAAGTCCATCGCGCTCGAGACCGACGTGCACCCGGGCTTCCAGACGGACTGGCAGCAGCCGCTGGTGGTCGCGCTGACGCAGGCCACGGGCCTGTCGATCATCCACGAGACGGTGTACGAGTCCCGGCTCGGGTTCACCTCCGCGCTGAACCAGATGGGTGCTCACATCCAGCTCTACCGCGAGTGCCTGGGCGGCTCCGACTGCCGCTTCGGCCAGCGCAACTTCCTCCACTCGGCGGTCGTCTCCGGCCCCACCAAGCTCCAGGGCGCCGACCTGGTCATCCCCGACCTCCGCGGCGGCTTCTCGTACCTCATCGCGGCCCTCGCGGCCCAGGGGACCTCGCGGGTGCACGGCATCGACCTCATCAACCGCGGCTACGAGAACTTCATGGAGAAGCTCGTGGAGCTCGGCGCGAAGGTGGAACTGCCGGGCAAGGCGCTCGGGTAGCACCCGGCACACGCACGCGGGCAGCGCTCGTCGTCCGCACGCCAATGGGGCGGCCGACCCTCACCGGGTGGCCGCCCCATTGGCGTTACTCGCGCCTCGTACGTCGTCCCGGACGTACGGTCAGGCTCACTTGCCCTTGGCGGCTTCCTTGAGCTTGGAGCCCGCCGAAACCTTCACGCTGTAGCCGGCCGGGATCTGGATCGGGTCGCCGGTCTGCGGGTTGCGCGCGGTGCGAGCGGCACGGTGGGTGCGCTCGAAGGTCAGGAAGCCGGGGATGGTGACCTTCTCGTCGCCCTTGGCGACGATCTCGCCGACGGTCTCGGCGAAAGCGGCCAGAACGGCGTCGGCGTCCTTGCGGGTCACCTCGGCGCGGTCGGCCAGCGCGGCCACCAGCTCACTGCGGTTCATGTTCTTACTCCCGTGTTCTTCTTGCCGTTGAGGCGTGCCACGCGGCGGAGCCGCATGTTGGGCGCTGTCGTTTGCCGATGCGCCGCGCCCAGAGACGCATCCTGCCCCTACCTGCGGCGGGAAAGCCAATCCGGCACCCGTAGGAGTCGTGAGAACACCCTAGGGAGTCACACGAAAGGCCTGAGCGTGCCCGCCAACCTAACGGGCGGCCGTCGGCCAGGGGTTCCGCGACGCGCCGATGCAGGGGCCGTGGTGGTGATGCTCACAAGCCCGCACAACCACCCACAGCCCTTGCACAGTACGACACGGCTACGACAACGGCCCCCGGCGCCCGGCGCCACGAGACCGCGGCGCCGACGTCACGACACCGCGGCGCCCGGCGTCACGCGGTGGCGCCCGCCGCCTTCGCCGCCTCGCGCACCGCACCGGCGACCGCGCCCGCGACCTTGTCGTTGAAGACGGACGGGATGATGTAGTTCGGGTTCAGCTCGTCCGCGCTCACCACGTCCGACAGGGCCGTCGCGGCGGCCAGCATCATGTCCGTGTTGACCGTGCGGGACTGGGCGTCCAGCAGACCGCGGAACACACCCGGGAAGACCAGCACGTTGTTGATCTGGTTCGGGAAGTCGGAGCGGCCGGTGGCGACAACCGCCGCCGTCTGGCGGGCGATTGCCGGGTCGACCTCGGGGTCGGGGTTCGCGAGCGCGAACACGATCGCGCCCTCGGCCATCGCGGCCACGTCGTCGCCGTCCAGGACGTTGGGCGCGGAGACGCCGATGAAGACGTCGGCGCCGCGCACCGCTTCCTTCAGCGTGCCGGTCAGGCCCTCGGGGTTGGTGTTGTCGGCGATCCAGCGCAGCGGCGAGTCCGCGGCGGCGTCGACGAGGTCCTCGCGGCCGGAGTGCACGACGCCGTGGATGTCGGCGACGACGGCGTTCTTCACGCCCGCGGCGAGCAGCAGCTTGAGAATGGCCGTACCGGCCGCGCCGGCACCGGACATGACGACGCGGATGTTCTCAATTGCCTTGCCGGTGACGCGAAGTGCGTTCTTCAGGGCGGCCAGGACGACGATCGCGGTGCCGTGCTGGTCGTCGTGGAAGACGGGGATGTCGAGGGCCTCGCGCAGCCGCGCCTCGATCTCGAAGCAACGGGGGGCGGAGATGTCCTCCAGGTTGATGCCGGCGAACCCGGGGGCGATCGCCTTGACGATCTCCACGATCGCGTCGGTGTCCTGGGTGTCGAGGCAGATCGGCCAGGCGTCGATGCCGGCGAACCGCTTGAAGAGGGCCGCCTTGCCCTCCATGACCGGCAGCGCGGCCTTGGGGCCGATGTTGCCCAGGCCCAGCACGGCCGAGCCGTCCGTCACGACCGCAACGGAGTTGCGCTTGATGGTGAGGCGGCGGGCGTCCTCGGGGTTCTCGGCGATCGCCATGCAGACGCGGGCCACCCCGGGGGTGTAGATCATCGAGAGGTCGTCACGGTTGCGGATGGGGTGCTTGGACGCCATCTCGATCTTGCCGCCGAGGTGCATCAGGAACGTACGGTCGGAGACCTTGCCGAGCGTGACGCCCTCGATGCCGCGCAGCTGCTCGACGATCTCGTCGGCGTGTGCCGTGGAGGTGGCCGCGATGGTGACGTCGATCCGGAGCTTCTCGTGGCCGGAGGCGGTCACGTCGAGGCCGGTCACCGAGCCTCCGTGGGACTCGACGGCCCCGGTGAGCTGGGAGACCGCGGTTCCGCTCGCGGGCACCTCCAGCCGGACCGTCATCGAGTAGGAGACGCTGGGCGCCGTTGCCATGGCCGACTTCCTCTGCTTTCACCTGTGATGCTGTATGACGCGGTATGCCGTCCGATCGTCGCACCTACTGATGAGTAGGCGTTAGCCGCGCTGGATTGCGAACGTTTTGTTCACAGCAAAAGAGGCCCACGTCACGTTTTCCGCGACGTGGACCTCTTCTTCCGCTCAGTGACACCGACCCGCCATGCTCGCCTCGCGGCAAGTGGTCCCTCTAAGGGACGAAGGTTGGGCCCGGGGGCTTGGATCGGGCCGGTGCCACACCCAGGCTAACAAACGGATCCCGTAAGGCCATTCCCGTCTCGAGTGTTCTTCGAGAACCCGGCCGTTGCCTAGGGCCTGTCCGGCGGATCATGCCGCAGACGCGGGGTCTGGCACGCCGGCCTGCGGCGTTGTCGTCGGTTGCCGACGCTCCGCGTCGCCGCCCTCCTCCGCCTTGCATTCCGACGCACCAGACCCCGCTCACCAGCCTCAAGCAGGTGCCGCCGATTTCCTGCGGCCTGATCCGCCGGACAGGCCCTAATCCCGCAGCAGGTCAGGCACCCCGGTCCCGTCCGGCTGGTCCCGGTCGCCCGACACGATCGTCAGCTGCTGGGTCGCCCGGGTGAGGGCGACGTACAGCACCCGCAGGCCGGCCGGCGACTCGTCCGCGATCTCGGCCGGGGAGACGACGACCGTGGCGTCGTACTCCAGGCCCTTGGCCTCCAGGCTGCCGAGGGCCACCACCCGGTCGCCGAGCCCGGCGAGCCAGCGGGCGGCCTCCTCGCGGCGCTGCATGGCGACGACGACGCCGACGGTGCCGTCGACGAGGTCGAGGAGACGGGCGGCCTCGGCGCGGACGGTGGCCGCGAGCGAGTCCCGTACGACGGTGAAGCGCGGCTCGACGCCGGTGGAGCGGACCGCCGAGGGGGACGTGGACCCCGGCATGGCCAGGGCCAGCACCTTCGCGGCCAGCTCGGCGATCTCGGCCGGGTTGCGGTAGTTCACCGTGAGCTGGAAACGGCGGCGGGGACGGGTGCCGAGGGCCTCGTCGCGGGCCTCGGCGGCCTCGTCGGGGTCGGACCAGGAGGACTGGGCCGGGTCGCCGACGACCGTCCAGGTGGCGTGCCGGCCGCGGCGGCCGACCATGCGCCACTGCATCGGCGTGAGGTCCTGGGCCTCGTCGACGATGACATGGGCGTACTCGGTGCGCTCCTGGGCGAGGCGCTCGGCGCGCTCGCGCTGCGACTCCTCGCGCACCGGCATCAGCTCCTCCAGGCCGGTGAGCTGGTCGAGGGGGTCCAGTTCGCGCTTCTTCTTCGGGCGCGCCGGGGTGCCGAGGATGGCCTGGAGCTCGTCGAGCATGGCGATGTCGTGCACGGACCACCCGTCCCGCTTCAGCGAGCGGGCGACCCGGCGGACCTCGCCGGGGTTGAGGATGCGGCGGGCCCAGCGGCCGAGCCGGCGCTCGTCGGCCATGGCGGCCATGACGTCCTTCGGGGTGAGCTCGGGCCACCAGGCGTTCAGGAAGTCGAGGAAGGCGTCCTCGGAGCTGACGTCCTCGTCGAAGGAGGAGCGCAGTTCGGCGGCGAGCTCGGGGTCGGTGTGCCGGCCCGCCGCGCCGGACTGCGCCCACAGGGCGTCGAGGAGGAGCTTGCGGGCGCGGGGGCGCAGCAGGTTCACCGGCGCGGTGCCGCCGAGGGCGCTCTGCCGGATGCGGTCCAGCTCGGCCGACTCCAGCTCCAGTCGGCGTCCGAAGGCGACGACGCGGAGGCGGGTGGGGGTGCCCGCGGGGCGGGCGGTGGTGTCCTCGTCGTCCTCGCCGAGGGCGAGCTGTCCGCCGGCGGGCCTGGTCTCCAGGGCGCCGCGGGCCGCCTTCCGCAGGACCTTGAGCATGCGGTACGAGCCCTTGGCGCGGGCGGTGGACGGGCTGTCGTACAGCGTGGCCTCGGCACCGTCGACGAGCGAGCCGATGGCGCGGATCGCGACCTGGCCCTCCTCGCCGAGGGAGGGCAGGACGCCCTCGGTGTAGGCGACCAGCAGCGGGGTCGGCGAGACGATCAGGATGCCGCCCGAGTAGCGGCGCCGGTCCTGGTAGAGGAGGTAGGCGGCGCGGTGCAGGGCGACGGCCGTCTTGCCGGTGCCGGGGCCGCCCTCGACGTAGGTCACGGAGGCGGCGGGGGCGCGGATGACCAGGTCCTGCTCGGCCTGGATGGAGGCGACGATGTCCCGCATGGTGTGGCTGCGGGCCTGGCCGAGCGCGGCCATCAGGGCGCCGTCGCCGATGACGGGCAGTTCGTGGCCGTCGAGGAAGGCCCTGAGCTCGGGGCGCATCAGGTCGTCCTCGACGCCGAGGACGCGGCGGCCCTTGGAGCGGATGACCCGGCGGCGCACGACCCGGCCCGGGTCCACCGGGGTGGACCGGTAGAACGGGGCGGCGGCCGGGGCCCGCCAGTCGATGACGAGCGGGGCGTACTCGGAGTCGAGGACCCCGATGCGCCCGATGTGCAGGGTCTCGGCGATGTCGGCGGTGTTGTCCTCGCGCACGGCGCCTTCGGCGGGCTCCACGGCGGTGTAGGCGCCGTCGGGTCCCTTCTTGCCGTCCTTGCCGAGGAGGAGGTCGATACGGCCGAAGAGGAAGTCCTCGAACTCGTTGTTGAGGCGGTTGAGGTGGACGCCGGCCCGGAAGACCTGGGCGTCCCGCTCGGCGAGCGCGCCGGGCGTGCCGACCTGGCCTCGCTTGGCCGCGTCGTTCATGAGGAACTCGGCCTCGTGGATCTTCTCCTCGAGACGCCGGTAGACCCGGTCGAGATGGTCCTGTTCGACGCTGATCTCCCGGTCACGAACGGAGTCGTGATCCGGACCGACCGCGGTTTCCTGCTGAGCCTGAGCGGCCACCGGGCCCCCTTCTGACGTGCTGGGCAGCCGTCAACCCTAAGTGAAGGGGGCCGGTGGAAGCTACGCGTCGGCCGTCACGCGTTCTACGCGTCGACCTGGACGAGCTTCTTGCCGTCGAAGGTCATGACCTCGAAGTGGTCGATCTGGTTCGGGTCGAAGGCCGCGCCGCCGTGGACGTAGAGGGGCTGCTTGGCCGCTTCCGTCTTGGCGTTCGGGATGCCGTAGCCCCAGTTCGGGACGGACCAGGAGGTGACCGTCTCGCGTTCGCCGTTCTTGCCGACGGCGATCAGGGAGCACTTCTCGGGACCCGTCACGTTCTTCAGCTGGAGGACGGCGTGGGTGCCCCAGTCCTTCTTCTCCACCGCGACGGTCGCGGTGACGTCGGTGCTGGGGTCGGTCGCGGTGACCTTGTCCTTGATGACGTCGAAGGCTTCCTTGGCGGGGCTGACCGTGGTGTGTGCCGAAACGTTCCCACCCGAGTCGTCGCCCGTCGCCCCCACGGCGACCAGCGGACCGCCGATGATCAGCGCGGCAGCGGCGGCGACCATGTAGAAGCTTCGGCGGCGCTTCTGGGCGCGGCGTTCGGCGACCTCGTCGACCAGCTTGTTCACCAGCCGCGGGCTGGGCTTGGCGGACAGCGACTCACCGATCGCGGGCGACCCGGTCCCGGGCAGGTCCGCGAGCGCGGCCAGCATCGGTTCCATCCCGGCGAGCTCGTCGAGCTGCTGGGCGCACCACTCGCATCCGGCGAGGTGCATCTCGAAAGCGGTTGCCTCGGCGTCGTCGAGGATCCCGAGGGCGTAGGCGCCGACGGTCTCATGCTCACTCGGCACCGGAGATCCCTGCATAGCACCAGACATACCCGAACCACCTGTGCCGAATCCCTGGTTTCCCCCGTAAACACTCATCACGCCGTCACCCCCCGCTCCTCCAGTGCCAGCTTCATCGACCGCAGGGCATAGAAGACCCGCGAGCGGACGGTGCCGCTGGGGATTCCGAGCGTCTCGGCCGCCTCATTGACGGTACGCCCCTTGAAGTACGTCTCGACGAGCACCTCCCGGTGGGCGGGGGTCAGGTCGTCGAGCGCGTCCGACAGCGTCATCAACCACAGCGCCTTGTCGATCTCGTCCTCCGCGGGGATGACCTCCAGCGGCGACGGATCGACCTCCTGCGGCCGGGCCTGCCGGCTTCGGTGGCCGTCGATGACGATGCGCCGGGCAACCGTCACCAGCCAGGGGCGTACAGATCCGGTCGCTCGATTGAGCTGACCGGCGTTCTTCCAGGCACGGATCAGCGTCTCCTGCACGACGTCCTCGGCTCTTTGCCGGTCTCCGGCGACCAGCCTGAGCACATACGCGAGCAGGGGTCCCGCGTGCTCTCTGTACAGAGCACGCATGAGCTCCTCATCAGGTTCCGAGGGCTGGGACATGCGATGTCGGGCCCTCGATCCACGTTCATTGGCCACGACGGAATCCTTGCGCACGCCCACCTCCGATGTCCGGGGGTTCCCCCAGCCGGTCGCTCAACACGGGGTACGGACGCGGGCTGTTGTGTGTTCAAAGTGACGTGACAGTTTTCTTCCGGGTGACGTGACGAGGGGGGACATGCACGCACATTCCCACCGTGCGATCTTTACATTTCCACCACATCGGCAAGATCGGCTCGGCTGCCCGTGACGCGGCGGGAGTAAACGACGTGTAATCGAAATCACTTCGACGTCCGCTCCGCAGAAGCCGCATAACGGACGCCCGGCTTCCGCCGCGGTCCCCTCAAGCGCGGGCGAGGGCCGCTCGACGGCGGTGCCGGGCCACCCTTTCGCGGTTCCCGCAGACCTCACTGGAGCACCAGCGCCTCCTGCGTCCCCGTGACGTGTCGAGGTAGACGATCGGGCAGTTGTCACCGGCGCACTGCCTCAGACCCGCTCGCGCGAGCGGATCGGTGAGCAGTTCCACGGCGTCCCGGGCGATCGCCCCGAGCAGCGCGGCCAGTTCGGGCGGGCCGTCCAATTGCCGTACGAGAGTGCCGTCTTCGGCCGGTACGGCACGGGGGGCCGGGGGCGCGGCCCGGGCGAGTTCGTTGACGCGGGCGAGCGCGATGTCCGCGCCGGTGGATCCGGTACGCACCAACTGTCCGAGTCGGCCCCTCAGTTCACGGAAGCCCACCAGCCAGGAGACGCCGGCGTGTGTCAGCGGGGTGCCTGCCGGGACCAGTCCGGAGGCGACGATCCAGGCGCAGAGCACCTCGACCGAGTCGAGCCGTTCGACGGGGTGGGTGGTCGCGAGGAGATCGAGGCAGATCCGTCCGGCGTCGAACCGCAGCTCGTACGGGGCCGCGGCCGTATCAAGTGCCATGTGCCAGTCACCGCCTAGGGGTGCCGTGCCGTGGGAGAACGGTTCCGGGAGAAACGGTTCCCTCTCACAGTGCCCTCCCGCCCGCGCCGCCGGAAGTCCTCGTACCGGCGGGCGTGGACGCAGGCGTATGGGGCTGGGCGCCTCGGCCATGTCGGCGGCGGTTGCGGGCCCGTTGACTGGAGGACATGACGAAGCGGAGCGGTACGACGGGCGGGGTGCTGGGGGCGGCCACGGTCGCCATGGGGCTGATCGCGGGGACGTTCTACGTGTTCGCGTGCGCGGTGATGCCGGGCCTGGCCCGCAGCGACGACCGGATCTACGTCGAGGTGATGCGGAACATCAACGACGTCATCCAGAACCCGGTGTTCATGCTGAGCTTCCTCGGGGCACTGCTGCTGACCGGGGTCGCGGCGTGGCAGAGCCGCGGGGAACGGCACCGCCGATGGGTCTGGACGGCCCTCACCGCGTACGCCCTCGCCTTCCTGGTGACCGTCGCCTTCAACATCCCCCTCAACAACGCCCTGGCCACCACCACCGACCCGGCCACCGCCCGCGCCGACTTCGAGAACGCGTGGGTGGCGTGGAACGTGGCACGGGCGGTGCTGTCGACGGCCGCGGTGGCGTGTCTGGCGAGGGCGCTGCTGCTGCGGGGGCGGTCGGACGCGGCGGCGTAGTCGGCATCGGCGGCGGGGTCCGGGGCCGGCCAGTCACCCCGCCGGCCGGCGTTGGCCGGTGGGCCCGCCTCGCCCTACGCGTCCGCGTACTTCGCGTCGGCCGCTGGGTCCAGGGCGAGGCGGTAGCCGCGTTTCACCACCGTCTGGATGAGCTTCGGGGCGCCGAGGGCTGTGCGGAGGCGGGCCATGGCTGTTTCCACCGCGTGTTCGTCGCGGCCGGCGCCCGGCAGGGCGCGGAGGAGCTCCGCTCGGGCGACCACCCAGCCCGGCCTGCGCGACAGTGCGCGCAGCAGGGACATCCCGGCCGGCGGTACGGGACGCAGGGCGCCGTCGACGAGGACCGCGTGGCCGCGGATCTCGACGCGGTGGCCGGCGATGGGCAGGGTGCGGGCCCGGGCCGGGAGTTCCTGGCAGAGGAGCTGGACGAGCGGGCCGAGGCGGAAGCGCTCGGGCTGGACGGTGTCGACCCCGCGGGCCTGGAGCGGGAGGGCCGTGACCGGGCCGACGCAGGCCGGGAGGACGTCGTGGTTGAGGGCGGCGAGCAACTCCGGGAGCAGGCCTCGCTCCTCGGCGCGGCTCAGGAGGGACGCGGCGGCGGGAGCGCTGGTGAAGGTCAGGGCGTCCAGGCCCCGGGAGACGGTGGCGTCCAGGAGGCGGTCCACCGGGCCGATGTCCTCCGGCGGCATCCACCGGTAGACCGGCACACCGAGCACGTCCGCTCCCCCGGCCCGGAGCGCCTCCACGAAACCGGGCAGTGGTTCACCGTGCAGCTGGACGGCGATACGGCGGTCTTCGACGCCCTCCTCCAGCAGCCGGTCCAGCACCTCGGCCATGGACTCGGACGACGGCGACCAGTCCTCGGTCAGCCCGGCGGCCCGGATCGCGCCCTTCACCTTGGGGCCGCGCGCCAGCACCTCGACGCCACGCAGCCGCTGGAGCAGGTCCTCGCCCATCCCCCAGCCGTCGGCGGCCTCGATCCAGCCCCGGAACCCGATCGCGGTCGTGGCGACGACGACATCCGGTACGTCGTCGATGACCTGCTTGGTCGCGGCCAGCAGCTCGCTGTCATCGGCGAGCTGCACGATCCGCAGGGCCGGTGCGTGCAGGACGGCGGCTCCCCGTCGCTGCAGCAGTGCGCCCAGCTCGTCGGCCCGGCGCGCGGCTGTCACCCCGACGGTGAAGCCGGCCAGGGGGCCGTGTTGTTCTGGTCGCTGCTCTTCGTCGTACATAACTCTCGTCCCGCAGTCGAGTCGTTAGCACCTACACCGGGTGTGACGGCACCTGCATGCCGACCGAGCCTGTCAACGGCGCGTGACAGGCTCGGTTCGGCTTCATTGCGCTGGTGTTACGTCACACCTCGGCGTAGCTGAGCTGGGGCTTCGTCTCAGCGGCAGCCGTCGCCTCCGTCCTGGCGGCGGTGCGGCGAAGGTATACGGCCCACGTCACCGTGAAGCAGAGGGCGTAGTAGACCAGGAAGGTCACGAAGGCGCCGGTGCCGGAGCCGTTCGACAGGAACGACTGGCGGAAGGCGAGGTTGATGCCCACGCCGCCGAGCGCGCCGACCGCGCCGATGAGCCCCATGGAGGCGCCGGAGAGCCGGCGGCCGTAGGCGACGGCCTCGTCGCCCTGGAGCCCCTTGGCGAGGGCCTTGGTGTGGAAGATGCCGGGGATCATCTTGAACGTCGAGCCGTTGCCGACCCCGCTGAGGACGAACAGCACCACGAAGGCGGTGGTGAACAGCGGCAGCGACTTCTGCATGCTGGCGAAGACCAGGACGGCGGTGGCGGCGCCCATGCCGACGTAGTTGTAGAGGGTGATCTTCGCGCCGCCGTACTTGTCGGCGAGCCAGCCGCCGAGCGGACGGATGAGCGAGCCGAGCAGCGGGCCGATGAAGGTGACGTACGCGGCCTGGAGCGGCGTACGGCCGAACTGGACCTGGAGCACCTGGCCGAAGGCGAAGGAGAAGCCGATGAAGGAGCCGAAGGTGCCGATGTAGAGGAAGGACATGATCCAGGTGTGGCCGTCCTTCGCCGAGTCGACGGCGGCACCGGTGTCGTTCTTGACGCTCGCGAGGTTGTCCATCTTCAGCGCGGACAGCGCGGCGGCGACGACGATCAGCGGGATGTAGATCCCGAGCAGCACGCGCGGCCCGCCGGAGGCCCCGATGACCGCGAGGGCGATGAGCTGGATGACCGGCACGCCGATGTTGCCGCCGCCCGCGTTGAGCCCGAGCGCCCACCCCTTCTTACGAAGGGGGAAGAAGGCGTTGATGTTGGTCATGGAGGAGGCGAAGTTGCCACCGCCGATACCGGCCAGCAGGCCGACGAGCAGGAAGGTGCTGAAGGAGGTGCCCGGCTCCATCACCACGAAGGCCGCGACGGTCGGGACGAGGAGGAGGCTGGCCGAGATGATGGTCCAGTTCCGGCCGCCGAAGATCGCGACGGCGAAGGTGTAGGGAACCCGGACGACGGCGCCGACGAGCGTCACCATCGAGGTCAGCAGGAACTTGTCGGCCGGGGTCAGGCCGTACTCCGGGCCCATGAAGAGCACCAGCACGGACCACATGGTCCAGATCGAGAATCCGATGTGCTCGGAGAGCACGGAGAAGAGGAGATTGCGGCGGGCGACCTTCTCTCCCGTCTCGTTCCAGAAGGTCTCGTCCTCCGGATCCCACTGCTGGATCCAGCGGCCGCCCCTGCTCGGGGGTGCGGGGGCTGTGCTAGGGGCTGTCATGACGCCTCCACGGTGCTTCGGGGCTCGGGGCTCTCTGAGCGGCTGGTTCCCGAAGGTAGGGAGGGCGCGTTTCCTCGCTGTGGCACAGGGTGACCGGAAGGGAACTTTGCTCTCACCCGGCGGGCGGGCGGGATGAGAGGTACTTGCGGCCGTTTGTTACGAACAGCTCCCAGCGGCGCGGGCCGCCCCTGAGATCACCCCTGCGGCGCCTGCCAGTTGGGGTTCTGCTGGGGGTAGGGCTGCTGCGGCGGGTACGGCTGCTGCGGCGGGTACGGCTGCTGCTGCGGGTAGGGCTGCTGCTGCGGGTAGGGCTGCTGCGGGGCGTACGGGCCGGGGGCGGCCGGAGGCTGCTGGGGGTAGCCGTAGGGCTGGGCCTGGGGCTGCGGCTGGCCGTAACCGGGCTGGGGCGGGTACGGCTGCTGGGGCGGGTACGGCTGCTGCGGTTGCCCGCCATACCCGGGCTGGGGCTGCTGCCCGTACCCCGGCTGCGGCTGGTTGCCGTAGGGACCGGCGGCGAAGGGGTTCGGCTGCCCCGGCATCTGGGTGCCCGGCGGCAGGTATCGCACCCGGCCGCTCTCGTCGGTCACCGGCATGAACCCGGCGGCCTGGAGCCGGCCGGCGAACTTGACGTTGCGCTTGCCGTTCACGACGAAGCCGATGCCGATCACCGCCAGGAGCACGACCCAGATGACGGCCGCGGCGACGAAGTCCTCGGAGCGGCCGCCGAAGCGGTACCCGAGAACCAGGCACGCGACGCTGGCACCGGCGACGGCGTAGCCCAGGCGCTTCTTGGCCTGCCCGGTGAGGTCGAAGTTGATCCGGGCCTTGAGGAGTTCGAAGGCGTCGGGGACGAGAGGCGGCACGGAGACCCCGTCACCGGCGTTCAGATACTGCGCCCAGTTCTGCGCGGCGCGGCTGCGGGCCTGCGGGCTGGGGTCGGGGACGAGCAGCATGACGAGGGCGTTGTTCCGGCCGCCGCCCTGCCGGACGTCGGCGTACTCGTAGCCGAACTGCTGGGCGATGAAGGCGAGTCGGGCGAGCTTCTTCACGGAGGCCATGGGGCTGGTGAGCTCGACGGCCTCCCCGCTCGCCATCAGCCGCAGCATCTTCTGCACTTGCCGCTTGCTCATCGCCGCCCCACTCCCCACCGGCCCCTTCGGGCCACCCCGTTCACTTCCGCAACCGGGGCAGTCTCGCATGCCGTATGCCACGGGGACACCTCGGTCCCTTGCGGTTTACAGGATCTTGGCGCGCGCACCCACGCCGGTAATCTCCGGGTCACGTGTGATCGGTGGGGGGACTGTGCGAAGAAGAGCGATGGCGGTGCTGGGGTGCCTCCTGCTGACGGCATGCTCGGGGGGGGGTGGCGGCGGGGACGAACGCTCCGGGCAGGAGATCCTCGACGAGGCGAACAAGACGATGGCCGGGCTGACGTCCGTGACCGTCGAGGGGACGACCACCAATCCCGAGGGCAAGGGATTCACGGCCCGGATCACAACCGACCTCCATAACAAGTGCACGACGAAGACCACCTGGAACTGGAACGGCGCCGCCCTCGAACAGATCCGCATCGGCGAGACGGACTACGTCCGCCCGAACCGCGCGTACATCAAGTGGTGGTCGGACAAGTCGATGGACGGGGACCAGGACCGCTGGATCAAGACCCCGGCGAGCAAGGCCGAACCGGGCGACGGACTGGCAGCCTGCCCCCGTGACTTCTCCTCCTTCGGCACGGCGAAGCGGGGCGAGCCGACGAAGGTCGACGGCGCACCGGCCGTCTCGGTGATCGTGACCGACAAGTCGGTGCGGACCGGCAAGTACACCTTCTACGTGGCCGCCGAGGGCAAGCCGTACCTCCTGAAGGTCGTCTACAAGGGGTCGGACTTCCACACGACCACCACCTACAGCGCCTTCGACGAGCCCCTGGACGTGCAGCCGCCGGCGAAGGTGCTGGACACCAGTGCCTGGAGCCACTGAGCGCGGCCTGGCTATCCTCTAGCGGACCCGCAGAGGAATGGGAGAGTCCATGTCCGCCGAGTCGAGGGCCGAGGGGCCGGACGCGACGCAGTCCGGTGCGCGGCGCTCTGTTGCCGGAAATGTCGCCTTCGGGGTCGGGGTCGTCGTCGTGCTCGCGGCGATGGCGCTCGGTGTGTACGCGGCCGTGGCGTTGCTCGGGGACGCCGTCGATCGTGCGCCGCTGTCCGATCTCGTGCCGGAGGACGGACGGATCGCCCTCGTCATCGGCGGGATCGCCGTCGGGGGCGTCACCGGACTGATGGTGCCGGTGATCGTCTTCGGGATGTTCAAGGGGGGCGAGGCGCGGGTCGGTCTCGGGGCCGTCCTGCGGAAGATCCTCGCCGTGCTCGTCTTCGATGTGTATCTGCTGGTCGTCGCCCTGGTCGTGGCCCAGCTGGGGTGGGTGCTGCCCAAGCAGCTCGTCAACGTCCTCGGCGTCTTCGCCGTCGGCTTCAGCTGGATGCCGCTCGCGATGCTGCCGTGGGAGAAGCTCGGGCTCGGGGAGCCTCCGATCGGGCGGCGGTCACGTCAGGCGGAGTGACACCGCCAGTTCGTCGGCCATCTTGGCCAGCGCCTCGCCGAGGCCCGGGGAGCTCCACAAGAGGCGGCACTCCAAGGCTGACCCCGAGAAACGGGTGGGCAGGACGTAGTGGGCGACGCCCTCCACGATTTCGCCGGACGCAGACTCCGGGGCCGTGGGCTCCATGCGCTGGACGCGGAGCGCCGGGCCCAGGGGGAGGTCCACCTCCTCCAGCAGTTGGGTGCCGAAGAACGGGCCCTCTGCCTCCCCCACCTCCGCACGCAGGGACGCGATCGTCGCCGCCTCGGGCGGAACGCGGATCTCCCGGACCGTGTAGCTCGCCAGCACCGGGGTGTCCGGCGGGGCGAGCAGGGACGCGCACAGGGCGTGCCGGCGGTGGGCCGCTCCCCAGTACCAGAGGACGTCCGTGGCGAAGGCGTCGTACAGCTCGCGCGGCGAATCCTCGACCAGGTGTTCCTCAGCCACCTGCCGTGCCCAGGTCTCGGGGTCCTCGGTGCGCAGGTCCAGGACCAGCCAGTTGTGCGGGGCGGGAAGGTCCACTCGGCATTCGCGCCAGTCGGCCGTGTCGGTCGTCATGCGGGTCACCGCCCCGCCAGCGAGGCGTCCGGGCCCGTCACGTCGATCTCGTCGTCGCCGCCGAACAGGCCGATGAAGCTGTTGGTGTCGGAGCCCGCGCCGGTGCCGGTGGCGCCGAGGGCCCAGGAGTTGTAGGAGAGGGCCTGCTTGAAGGCGTCCGGGGTGCCGATGAAGTTCAGGTCGGTCGGGTCGATGTTCTTCATCCGGCCGAGTTCGTCGACCATGCCGGGGCCGACGTACATGCTGGCCAGGCCGCGGGCACCGGCGGTGTTGTAGGCGTTGCGGGCGGCGGTGAGGTTGTCGCCGACCTTGAAGAGGTCGCGCCAGTTGCCGCGGATGGTGCCGAGGTCGTCGGCGAAGGAGCGGGGCAGGCCCTTGAAGGCGGCGGCGAGGGAGACGTCGGGCAGGGCGCCCGCGCCGGTCGCTCCGGCGCGCGGGCCGACCATCGCCTCGACGAGGCGGCGGCGGGCGGCGGAGTTCATGCCCCGGTTCCAGGCGCGGACGTAGTCGTCGGCGGCCTGCCAGACGCGGCTGCGACCGAGGGTGGCGGCGAGCTTGGACCCGGCGGAGAAGACGCGGCCGACACCGAAGGTGGCCAGGCCCAGGGCGTCCATGGCGACGTCGCCCCAGGAGCCGTCGCCGTTGATGGCCAGCAGGATGTGGCAGACCAGGGAGATCGCCGTCATCACCAGCGCGATCGTGCCGAGCACACCCGCCAGTGCCTGGCCGATGATCGGGATCCAGCCGACGAGCAGCGCGAGGATGCCGCAGACCGCGGCGATCGCCCCCGTGATGTCACTGATGATCTTCAGGGCGTCCCGCAGGTCGTCCAGCCACGAGTCGTTGAGGCCGTCGCCCTCGGTGGTGTCGTGGATCTTCTTGGCGGCCGCGTCTCCGGCCTCCTTGTGGCGTCGCTTGACGTCCGCGAGCTGACCGCGCAGGCCGTCCAGGCCTTCCTGGAGGTCGGTGACCTTCTTGTCGAGCTTCTTCTGGTCGGCGTCCTCGGTGCCCTTCGGAGGGTTCTCGGCGCTCGACTTCGCCTTGCTCAGGTCGCCGGCCTTGGTCTCCGCGTCGCGCAGCAGCTTGTCGGCGTCCTCCTGGATGGTCTCCAGGTCGGTGTAGTACGTCTTCAGCGCGGACGCGGCGTCGGCGTAGCGGTCGTGCGCCTTGCTGACCGTCTTCGCGGTGTCGTTCGCCTTGTCGGCGAAGGCGCGGCCCGCGTCGGAGTCCCAGCTCTCCTGGTTGCCGAGGCGGCGCAGGGCGGCCGCGGTCTCGGTGATGGTCTTGGCGGTGGCCTCGAAGCGGCGGGAGAGGGCCTTGAGGTCGGTGACGTCGCCGGGCACCGGGTCGCCGCTCTCCCCCAGCACCTCCCAGCGGTGGTCGGCGGGGCGTGTCATCTCTTCTTCCCCTCGCCTGTCACTTCTTCTTCCCCTCGCCTGTCACTACTTCTCCACCTCGCCTGTCACTTCTTCTTCCCCTTGCCGATGAGCGCGTTGTAGAGCGCGGTGTCGAGTTCCTTGTAGGCCTTGCCGGCCTCGTGGGCGACCTGTCCGAGGCCCTGGATCTCCTCGATCATCTTCTTGCGGTTGTCGTCCCAGCCGTCGGAGAAGTCCTGGAGCCGCTCGTGCAGTTGCTGGTGGCCCACCGTGCGGCGGTCGTACCGGTCCATCAGCTTGTCGAGTCCTTCGAGTTCGGTGGCCACCGTCCGCAGTCCGGTGCCGGCCGTCTCCAGGTCGTCCGTGGAGACCCTCAGTCGTTCGCCCATGTCTCGTCATCCCCCGTGTCGTCCTGCCGCTGCCAGCGCAGCGTTCCGGCGATCGCGTCGAACAGTTCCACCATGGCGTCGGCGATCGGTTCCAGCGGTGTGCTGAAGGTGAGCATCAGCACCTCGTCGCGGCCCGGGACCGGTACGAAGTACTCGACGACCGTGTCCTGGAACTCCGACCCCAGCTTCCGCGACTGCTTCGACTGCTCCCGCCGCACCAGCCGGGCGGCCCGCCCCACCGCGGGAAGCTTCGTCAGACCGACCTCGCCGGAGCCGGCGAGCGCGGCCACCGCGTCGAGCGCGTCGAATGTCTGGTGCAGGCGGGAGACGAGCAACGAGGCGGACAGCGGGATGCCGCCGACCTCCAGGAAGGAGAGGTACAGCACGACACCGCCCTGCTCGACGCCCGCCTCTGCGGTGTCACGCAGTTGTTCCTCCGCCTTGCGGCGCAGTACGGGCTGGTCGTCGACGCCGGCGAACTGCCGTCTGATCAGCGCGGCGATGGACGCCTCGCGGCGGTCCCGCGGCTGGAGCGGCATGCGGTACCAGTCCACGGGCGTGATCAGCCCGAACACCGGTGCGGGTCCGGACGCCGGAGCGGGTCCGGCGGGCGGGGCGGTGGCGGGTTCCTGGCTCAATGTCGTCGGTCTCTCGCTGGTGGTGCGGGCAGCGCCACGGTAGCGGGGGCTCGGAGCGGGCACCAGTGCGACGGGTGGGGTGGGTGGGGGGCTGCGTGGCGGGTGAGGAAGTGACAGTGGGTTCCTCCGTTTTGCGGACGTGAGCAACTTGCCAGGCAGGGCGCCCATATGAAAGCAATGACCGGGTAGCCCTGCCTTTTGCCGGAGCAACCGTACGGAGTTCCCCGCTCCGGATATCCGGGTCTTGCGGCGGTGATCACGGCTCCCCTAGGGTCTGCGGTGATCAAGCGGATCCGTCTTTCTCCGCCGCTGCGGTCGGCTCTGCCGCCGCTTTCCCCTACGGCCTCCCGACGGAACACGCCAAGTGCGTGACGTCCGCAGGCAGTTCTCTTTTTCTTTCTTCTCCTCTCTTTCCTTCTCCGGTGCCGTTTTCCGCGCGCCGGCATTCCCTCACCCCGAGAGCGACATGACCAGACGGATCTGGGCTGCCGTCATCACGTCCGTGATGGCCGCCACCCTCAGCGCGATACCCGCCCACGCCACCGACTCGACGTCCACCACCTCGACGGCCACCACCACCGACGACCCGATCGACCCGCCCCTCTACGACCGGACCGCCGGCGGCGACACCGTCCGCGTGAACGTCGTCACCGAGACCCGCGCCGACCTGTCCGGCGCGGCGAGCGTCGGCGACACCCTCCAGTCCTTCGACACGCTGCCCCTGGTCACCCTGCGCGTCGACAAGGCCGGGCTGGCCGAACTCGCCGCCCAGGACGGCGTGGTGAGCGTCACCGAGGACGGGCTCTCCGCGCCCTCGCTGGACCAGAGCATCCCGGTCATCGGCGCCGACACCGCGCACAAGGCCGGCAAGACCGGTGCGGGCAGCGCCATCGCGATCATCGACACCGGTGTCGCCACCAACCACCCGTTCTTCAAGGACCGGATCGTCGCCGAGGCCTGCTTCTCGCCGATCGACGCCACCTACGGCGCCACCAGCCTGTGCGGGAACGGCGCGGCCACCCAGGAGGGCACCGGCGCCGCCAACTCCGCGGCCGGCGCCTGCGCCGGCCTCGACGGCTGCGACCACGGCACCCATGTCGCCGGCATCGCCGCCGGTGACGGCACCGGGCTGACCGGCGCGCCGGCCACCGGGGTCGCACCGGACGCGGGCATCGTCGCCATGCAGGTCTTCTCCAAGTTCGACTCCACGAAGTACTGCGGCACCACCACCCCGTGCATCCGCAGCTTCACCAGCGCCCAGATCGCCGCGCTGGAGAAGGTCCTGGCGCTCAAGCAGGCAGGCACCCCGATCATCGCCGCCAACCTGAGCCTGGGCTCGGCGAGTTACAGCACCGCCTGCACCAAGGACGCCCGCGCCGCGGCCATCGACAAGCTCTACGCCGCCGGGGTCGCCACCGTCGTCGCGGCCGGCAACAACGGCAGCGCGACCGCCGTCACCGCCCCGGCCTGCGTGCCCAACGCGGTCTCGGTCGGCGCCACCACCGACGACGACCAGATCGCCTCCTTCTCCAACCACGGCCCGCTGCTCGACGTCCTCGCCCCCGGCAACGCCATCGTCTCCTCGGTCCCGGGCGGCGGTTACGACTCCATGAGCGGCACGTCCATGGCGACCCCGCACGTCGCCGGTGCCCTCGCCGTCCTCCGTCAGGCCTACCCGACCGAGGGGCTGGCCAGCCTGATCTCGCTGCTCGCCACCACCGGCAAGCCGGTCACCGACGAGGCGGGCGTGACCGTACCCCGTATCGACGTGGCCAAGGCCGTCGCCGCGGTCGAGCCGAAGCCGGAGGCGGACAAGAAGCCGCGCGCCTTCCAGGTCGACAACGACAAGGACGTCGCCATCCCGGACGCGCCGACCGGCGGCACCGGCACCGCGGTGACCTCGCCGATCACCGTCGCCGAATACCCGGGCAACGCTCCGAAGAACCTCAAGGCGTACGTCAGCATCACCCACGCCTTCCGCGGTGACGTGAAGCTGGAGCTCGTCGCGCCGAACGGCACGACCCACCTGCTGAAGGCGGCGAGCGCCTCCGACGGCGCCGACGACATCATCGCCACGTACACCGTGGACGCCTCCGCCTCGGTCGCGAACGGCGAGTGGAAGCTGCGGATGACCGACACCGACGACGGGGACGCGGGCACGCTGACCACCTGGTCGCTGATCTTCCCGACGCCGTTCGAGAACACCACCGCCCAGGCCATTCCGGACTCCGGCACCCTCAGCTCCACCATCGCGGTCTCCCAGATCGACGGCAACGCCGCCGGGCCGCTCCAGGTCTACGCGAACCTCACCCACACCAGGATCGGTGACCTGAGGCTCGCCCTGACCAGCCCGGACGGCAAGTCGTACCCCCTCAAGGCGTACGGCTCCGAGGCCGGCGGCACCCTTCAGACGACGTACGGCGTCGACGCCACGGACGCGGTCGCCAACGGCACCTGGACGCTGAAGGTCACCGACTCGGCCACCGGTTCGACGGGCACCCTCACCGGCTGGTCGCTCGGCTTCCCGTCGTACGAGAACCAGACCGTGAAGGCGATCCCGGACAAGAACTACACGGAGATCTGGACCAAGGCGGACGGTCTGTCGGGCGTCGGCTCCGGCAAGCTCAAGGTGTACGTGGACGTCGAGCACAGGTACCTGGGCGACCTCAAGATCGACCTGATCGCGCCGGACGGCTCGATGCACCTGCTCAAGGACAACGGCGAGGAACCCGGCGGGACCCTGCAGAAGGTCTACACGGTCGACGCGACCGACCTGCCGGTCAACGGCTGGTGGAAGCTCCGCGTCGACGACGTGGCCACGGGTGACACCGGCACGGTGAGGAACTTCGTCGTGAGGTTCTGACGCCCGGTCAACCGCCCTGCGACTGCGCCCCCGCACCTGTTCCGGTGCGGGGGCGCAGTCGCTTGCACGGCTTATCGTTTCTCGATAACATCGAAACTCGATACATCGAAAAACGATAAGCGAAGCGGGGGATCATGTCCGAGGACCGGAAGATGCTGGAGCCGATGGCGACGGTGGTGTCGATAGCGCTGCGGGTGCTGTTGGCGCTGGTGACGCTGGGGGTCGTCTTCAGAACCGTGCACGGTGGCTGGGGCAGCGGCCTCGTCTGCATGACCGACGACTCGACCTCCGGGTCGGTGGGCGCCGATCGCTTCTCTCCCGAGAGAGGGGTGTCGGTCGACGCGATCCCCCACTACTGCGCGGACTCCCCCAGCACGTCCCTGCACCTCCTGGACGAGCTCAGCACCCTGCCCTCGTCCCTGCTGCTGATCGGCGGCCTGTTCCTGCTGCACCAGCTCCTCAAGGGCGCCGCCCGGGACGGCATCTACACCGCGCGCACGGCCTCCCGGCTGCGGGTGCTCGGCTGGTGGCTGCTGGCCGGCAGTGTGGTCGCCGAGCTGATCGAGTCCAACCTCAAGGCCGCCCTGCTCGCCGAGCTCACCACGTCCTCGTCCTTCTCCGCGGGAGCCTGGCTGGGCATGTGGTCCGCCCCCTACATGGCCGTGTTCACCGGCCTCGGCCTCCTCACCTTCGCCCGCATCACCAGCGCCGGCGCCGCCATGCGCGAGGACCTCGAAGGGGTCGTCTGATGGCCGAGGACGAGCACGAGGGCCACGACATCGAGGTCCATCTCGACAGGCTCCTCAGCGAGCGCGGGATGACCGTCACCGAACTCGCCCACCGCGTCGGCGTCACCAACGTCAACCTGTCCGTCCTCAAGAACGGGCGCGCCAAGGCGATCCGCTTCACCACCCTCACCCGGATCTGCGAGGTCCTGGACTGCCAGCCGGGTGATCTGCTCAGCTACCGCCCCAAGTCATAAGGAGACAGGACATGTTCGGCGTCATGGACACCAGCATGAAGATAGTCATCACCGTCGTCGCGGCCGCCTTCATCACAGGCGTGATCCTGCTCGGCCGCTGGCTCGCGAAGAAGTGACCCGCGGAAAGCTCAATTGGGCCTCAAGTAAAACGACTTGAGTTCCCCGCAAGCTCAATTGATGCTCAGGAAAGGCCTTTTGAGCTTCCCCCGCCTCCATTCCATGCGGAAGGATCAAGGCAAGCGAGAACGCCGAAGGGGAAAGGCGGAATCGCTTGTAGGGGGGCGAATCATCGCGCTTTCCCTACTGCTTATTTCAGTTCGTGTACTCATTCACGTAACGGAGGCAGTAGATATGCGTACCACGTCGAAGATGAACCGTCAGCGGCTCGCCGGGATCGCCGTCGCCACCGCGGCGGCGATCACGATGGCGGCCCTGCCGGGTTCCGCGTTCGCCGACGACACCACCGGCACCACCCCCGAGGCCTACGAGGCCTACCTGGTGGAGCAGGTGGAGCTCGGTGACTCGGACGCCCAGGAGACCCTGGACCAGTACTCGGCGCTCTCCGACGGCGACAAGGAACAGTTCGTCGATCTGCTGAACGATCCGCAGCGCGGCCAGGAGCTGGGCGACTTCATCTCGGACGTCTCCGACATCGAGTCCATCGACGAGGAGAACTACACCACCGAGACGAGAAAGGAGGCCGCGGACGGCAATGTCGTCCTGGAGGCCACCCTCGCCGTCGAGGAGACCGAGACTCCCCCGACCACCGACGAGGAGCTCGCCGACCCGAGCGCCCGGTACTACGACCGGAGCGCCTGGTACTCCGTCTCCGACACCATCTTCGGCGTGAAGGTGACGACCGTGAAGATCGGCGTCAACTACCGCACGACCTCGTCCCGTGTCGTGAAGGTCTACGGCGGCTGGGCCTCGCACCGCAACTTCGTGCCGTTCGCGGAGTTCTCCAACAGCCCGGTGCAGACGTGGATCTCCGCAGACCCGGCGAACAACGCCACCGCGCAGACCATCTGGCAGGGCAAGTGGTCCGGCTTCTCCTGGGACGCCCGTGAGCGCATCTGGGCCGACCAGAGCGGCTTCAAGGGCGGCTACCTGAAGTAGGCCCGTCCCGTCCCGCACCGGCAGAGCCGGTCGTGTCGAGCATCTCGCTCGGCGCGGCCGGCTCTGCCGGTTTTCCGCGTGCGCTCTCGCGTGCAAAAGCGTTTGCCGCGCGCCCGTCCGGCCCGATAGGAAGCCTGCATGCTTAAAGGCAGCAAGGTCGGGCTCCGGGCCCGGCACGAGGACGACATCCCGGTTCTCCAGGCCGAGCTCTACGACGACGTGGTCAACACCGCGCGCGCCGACGGCAGGCCCTGGCGGCCGCTCCCGCCCAGCACCACCGACGGGAAGTTCGTGGTGGACCCCACGGACCAGGAGAACTTCCCGTTCTCCGTGGTGGACCTGGAGAGCGGCGAGCTGGTCGGCGCGGCGACGCTGTGGGGCCTCGACACCCACAACCGGTACGCCCACATCGGCCTCGGCCTGCTGCCGTCCGCCCGCGGCAAGGGCTACGGCACCGATGTGGTCGCGGTGCTGTGCCACTACGGCTTCGTCGTCCGCGGCCTGCAGCGGCTGCAGATCGAGACGCTGACGGACAACGCCGCGATGCTCCGCTCCGCCGAGCGCAACGGTTTCGTCCGGGAAGGTGTCCTGCGCTCCGCGGCCTGGGTGATGGGCGAGTTCGTGGACGAGGTGATCCTGGGCCTGCTCGCCGACGAGTGGAAGCAGGGCACGAAGGAGTAGGCGGCGGCGAACGCGCGAAAGCCCGGCCGGGTGATCCCGGCCGGGCTTTTCGGTCGTACGGCTGTCAGAAGGTCAGCGCCCAGTCGTCCAGCGTGCCCGTGCCGCCCGCCGACTTGTCGGCGACCTGGAGCTTCCAGGTGCCCGCGATCGGGGAGGCGCTCGCGTCGACCGTGTAGACCTTGTCGAGCGTGCCGCCCGGGTCCGTGGCGTTGGTGGCCTTCACGGCGTAGACCAGGCCGTTCGGGGCGACCAGGTCGATCTTGACTTCGCCGAGCCAGTCGTGGGTGAGGGCGAGGGAGACCTTCAGGGTCTTGGGCGCGTTGCCGGAGATGCCGGTCAGCTTGATCGGCGCCTGGAGCGTGCCGGCGTCCGGGATGGCGTACGTGGACTGGCTCTCGATCGACGGGAAGGTCAGCGACCAGTTGTTGAGGGTGCCGGTGCCGCCCGCCGACTTGTCGGCGACGAGGAGCTTCCAGGTGCCGTTGGCCGCGGAGGCGCTCGCGTCGACGGTGTACGTCTTGCTGAGCGTCCCGCCCGGGTCGGTGCCGTTGGTGGCCTTCAGGGCGTACGTCCGGCCGTCGGGGGCGACCAGGTCGATCTTCACCTCACCGAGCCACTCGTGGGTGAGGTTCACGGACGCCTGGAGCGCGCCGGAGGCGTTGCCGGTGACGCCGGCCACCGTGATGTCGGAGGTGAGGGTGGCCGCGTCCGGGACGGCGGCGGGGGCGGTCTTCGCGAACGGGGTCGGGAACGTCAGCGCCCAGTCGTCGATGGTGCCGGTGCCGCCCGCGGACTTGTCGGCGACCTGGAGCTTCCAGGTGCCGCTCGCCGGGGAGACGCTCGCGTCGACGGTGTACGTCTTGGTCAGCGTGCCGCCCGGGTCGGTGCCGTTGGTGGCCTTCAGGGCGTACGTCTGACCGTCGGGGGCGACCAGGTCGATCTTCACCTCACCGAGCCACTCGTGGGTGACGGCCACGGAGACCTGGAGGGTCTTGGGCGCGTTGCCGGTGACGCCGGAGACGGTGATGGGCGACTGGACGGTGCCCAGGTCCGGGATGGCGTAGGAGCCGTCGTTGAGGATCTTCGTCCGGCGGGTGGTGTCGGCGGGCTGCGGGTCCGGCTGGGGCGTCGCGGCGCCGACCGCCTTGCCGACGTCGATACGGGGTACGGTCACGCCCGCCTCGTCGGTGACCGGCGCGCCGGTCGACTTCAGCAGCGCCTCCAGCTCGGCGAGGGTCTTGTCCGGGTAGGCCTGGCGCAGCACGGCGAAGGCTCCGGCGACGTGCGGGGTGGCCATCGAGGTGCCGCTCTTGGAGTCGTAACCGCCG
This sequence comes from Streptomyces sp. NPDC057280, assembly GCF_042668605.1. Lineage (NCBI taxonomy): Bacteria > Bacillati > Actinomycetota > Actinomycetes > Kitasatosporales > Streptomycetaceae > Streptomyces > Streptomyces sp. NPDC057280. Next base: position 79,159 of record NZ_JBHUYR010000002.1, on the reverse strand, counting down.
CCCGGGACCGAGGAGATGATGCCGTTGCCGGGGGCGAGGACGTCGAGCAGCGGGCCGTGGTTGGAGAAGGAGGCGATCTCGTCGTCGTCGGTGGTGGCGCCGACCGAGACCGCGTTGGGCACGCAGGCGGGCGCGGTCACCGCGGTCGCGCTGCCGTTGTTGCCCGCCGCGACGACGGTGGCGACTCCGGCCTCGTAGAGGCTGTCGATGACGGTCTTGCGGGCGTCCTTGGTGCAGGCGGTGGAGTAACTCGCCGAGCCCAGGCTCAGGTTGGCGGCGACGATCGGGGTGCCGGCCTGCTTGAGCGCCAGGACCTTCTCCAGCGCCGCGATCTGGGCGCTGGTGAAGCTGCGGATGCACGGGGTGGTGGTGCCGCAGTACTTCGTGGAGTCGAGCTTGGAGAAGACCTGGATGGCGACGATGTCGGCGCCGGGGGCGACCCCGGTGGTGGGGGCGCCGCTCAGTCCGGTGCCGTCACCGGCGGCGATGCCGGCCACGTGGGTGCCGTGGTCGCACTCGGCGATGGCCGCGCAGGTGGCGGCGTTGGCGGCGCCGGTGCCCTCCTGGGTGGCCGCGCCGTTCCCGCACAGGCTGGTGGCGCCGTAGGTGGCGTCGACCGGCGAGAAGCAGGCCTCGGCGGTGACCCGGCCCTTCAGGAACGGGTGGTTGGCGGCGACCCCGGTGTCCAGGACGGCGATCGCGCTGCCCTTGCCGGTCTTCCCGGCCGCGATGGCCTTGTCGCCGCCGATGACCGGCACGCTCTCGTCGAGCGACGGCGCGACCAGCTCGTCCTCGGTGACGCTGACGACGCCCGGCTGGGCCGCCAGTTCGTCCAGACCGCCCTTGTCCACCTCGAGCGTGACGACGGGCAGCGTCTGGAAGGACAACCGCGTCTCACCGGCGCTCGCCGCGTCGGCGAGATCCCCGCGGTTCTCGGTGACGACATTGACGCGTACGGTCCCGCCGTCGGCGGTCTCGTCGTAGAGCGGCGGATCGATCGGATCGGATTCCGTGACCGCCGGGCCCGATATCTCGGTGGCGTAGGCGGGAATCACTCCGAGGCTCACGGTCGCCATCAAAGTGGCGACCGTTACCCATATCTGTCTCTTCATTGGACTCTCGAAATAGGAAGGTGAATTACCGTGAATTACCCTGGGGTTGCTCCAGGACACGGTTTCGTCTTTCCCCTTCGACGTAGCCGCGCAGGCATGATCCTTCCACCGGCTACCAGCCGAGAGCGAGGGCTACTTGAGTCTTCTGAGCTTCAATTGAGCCTGGTCCCGCGTTTTTGAGCTTCAATTGAGACTCTGTTTGAGCCTCAATTGAGAATGACTCATCAGGCGCGGTGCGAACCGGACTTGGCGCGCGATCCGTCCGGCCACAGCTGCGGCCTGCGCTTGGCGGCGAGGTCCTCGGCCCAGCCGAACCAGACGATGCAGCTGCCGATGAGGATCCAGGCGAAGACCAGCACCGGCCACGGGCTCTCCAGGAGCCAGGAGAAGTGCTGCCACATCAGGTCGATGCCCCACAGCCGGTCCCAGATCGTCATCGCGACGACGATGCAGGTGTTGTGCCACAGATAGATCGTCACGGCACGGGAGTTGAGGAGGGTGATCGGCCGGTCGAAGCGCTTGAGCCGCCCCGGCCACTCCGACCAGGACGGGCTGACGTGCAGCAGGATCATGACCGTGCCCAGCGACCACAGGGCCTGCGCGAAGGGCATGCTGTCGAGGTCGTTGCCCTGGGAGAAGTCGTGCTTGGTCGCGTACCAGAGGCCGAGCAGCGCGATGGCGGGCGCGACGGACGGGACGACGTAGCGCGGCAGTTGCTTGAGGATGCCCTCCTGGTGGGCCATGCCGAGGATCCAGCAGGCGCCGAAGGTGCTGAAGTCGGTGAGGGCGGACGGAATCCGCTCACCGGGCAGGGTGAGGTAGCCGAACTCGAAGGCGGCGGACAGCACGATGGGTGCGAAGACCGTGGCGACCGGCAGGGCGCGCAGCGCCTTGAGGAGGAACGGCGACAGCAGGACGTACCAGAGGTAGGCGCGGATGTACCAGAGCGGTCCGGCGAGGTCCACGGCCCAGTTCTCGGCGAGGTAGCCGTGCACACCGGGCAGGCCCTCGGCGTACGGCGGGTCGCTCAACGGCAGCACCCAGAAGGTGAGATGGAGCCACCACCAGCCCGGGTGCCCGTCGTCCGACGGGCCCCAGCCCTGGACGACCATGCCGGTGACGCCCACGACGCCCAGCACCCACAGCGGCGGCAGCAGCCGGCGGATGCGGCTCTTGATGACCTGCACGGCCGGGCGCTTGAGCGAGCGGGCCATGAGGTTGCCGGCGAGGGCGAACATCACGCCCATGGACGGGAACACCAGCGGCAGCCAGGCCCAGCCGGTCAGGTGGTAGAGGACCACGCGGAACAGGGCGAGGGCCCGCAGCAGATCGAAGTAGCGGTCGCGGACCGGGCCCTTGGGCCGGGCGGCCTGTTGCGGCTGCTGCTGCGGCTGCTCGGGGACGGTCGGCACGAGGGGAACGGTCACGTCCACGGCTTTCTGGGATGAAGAGGGGTAGTACGGCGTGCTCATCGGACGGGCCTCCCGCCTGCCACGGGCCGGCGTCCGGCGGGCGCGCTCGGCGGGGCGGAGACACCGCCCTTGCGGCGCAGCTTCTGCCAGCGCAGCCGGCCGCCGGTGAGCGCCGTGATCCAGGACTGGAGCAGCACGACGTACATGAGCTGGCGGTAGAGGATCTGCTGGAGCGGCAGCGAGATCAGCGGGGTGAGGCGTTCCCGGTCCAGGATGAACGCGTAGCCGGCGCACACCAGTTGGATGGCGAGGACGCCGAACCAGGCGAGGATCGTCTTGTCGGTGGGCCCGAAGACCAGGCCGTAGACGAGGAACACGTCGATCAGCGGCGCCAGCAGCGGCGCGACGACCATGAAGAGGGAGACGAGCGGCAGCCCGACGCGGCCGAAGCGACCCGAGGGACCGCGTTCCACCAGCGCCCTGCGGTGCTTCCAGATCGCCTGCATGGTGCCGTACGACCACCGGTAGCGCTGGGACCACAGCTGCTGGACGGACTCCGGCGCCTCGGTCCAGGCGCGGGCCTTCTCGGCGTAGACGACCCGCCAGCCGTCCCGGTGCATCGCCATGGTGATGTCGGTGTCCTCGGCGAGGGTGTCGTCGCTCATCCCGCCGACCCGCTCCAGGGCGGAGCGGCGGAACGCGCCGACGGCGCCGGGGATGGTCGGCATGCACTGCAGGACGTCGTACATCCGGCGGTCGAGGTTGAAGCCCATCACGTACTCGATGTGCTGCCAGGCGCCGATGAGGGTGTCCTTGTTGCCGACCTTGGCGTTGCCGGCGACGGCGCCGACGCGCGGGTCGGCGAACGGCTGGACGAGTTCGCGGACGGTGGCCGGTTCGAAGACGGTGTCGCCGTCCATCATCACGATCAGGTCGAAACGGGCGTTGGCCAGGCCGCGGTTGAGGGCGGCGGGCTTGCCCGCGTTGAGCTGTCTGATCACCCGTACGCCCGGCAGCTCGAGGCCTTCCACCAGGCGGGCGGTGCCGTCGCTGGAGCCGTCGTCGATGACGATGACCTCGATGGGATGCTCGCTGCGCATCAGGGAACGCACGGTGTTCTCGATGCACTTGGCCTCGTTGTACGCGGGCACCAGCACCGACACCGGTTCGGTGACCGGCAGCGGGCCCCAGCGGAAGTCCCGGCGGCGGGTGCGGCGGGCGTGGATGCCGGAGAGCAGCAGCATCAGCCCGAAGCGGGCGAAGACGAGGAAGCCGATGACCGCGAGGCAGACGACGAGGACGGACGTGATGTGGTCGGAGGCGTCGACCAGGAGGACCCAGGCCTTGCCCTTCCACAGTTCCAGACCGGTGACCGGGGTGTGCGCGCTCGGCGCGTCGAGGGCCTCGGTGAGGTTCTGGAACTTGTAGCCCTTCTCCTTGAGCTGGGGAAGGAGCTGGTCCAGTGCCTGGACGGTCTGGTGGCGGTCGCCGCCGGAGTCGTGCATCAGGACGACCGCGCCGTGGCCGGGCCTGGGCGTGGAGTTGCGGACGATCTGCTGCACGCCCGGCTTGCGCCAGTCCTCGCTGTCGGTGTCGTTGACGATCGTGATGTAGCCGCGGCTGCCGATGTACTGGGTGACCGGCCAGGAGTTGTTGTCCATGTTCGCGGCCTTGGAGGAGTACGGCGGCCGGAACAGCGAGCTGCGGATGCCCACCGAGCCCGCGAGCGCGAGCTGGTTCTGGGACAGCTCCCAGTCGATGCGCTTCTTCGACTGGTAGGACAGGTCGGGGTGGTTGAAGGTGTGCAGGCCGATCTCGTGGCCCTCGTCGACCATGCGCCGGACGAGGTCCGGGTAGCGGGAGGCCATGGTGCCGGTGATGAAGAAGACGGCGTGCGCGTCGTTCTTCTTCAGGGTGTCCAGGACCTTCGGGGTCCAGGTCGGGTCGGGGCCGTCGTCGAAGGTGAGCACGACGCTGTCGTCCGGCACGGTCATGGTGGTGCTGCGGCCGCTGCGGGTGTCGATGACCGGGCCGCCCTTGAGGATGTCCTGCGGCACCTTGTCGTTGGCCGTGGCGGGCGCCACCCGGTAGTCGGCGAGGATCTCGCTGTGGACGTAGCCGCGCAGCATCAGCATCGCCGTCATCGCGACGAGGACGAGCAGCGGCAGCAGCAGGCGCAGGGGCAGACGGCGACGGGAGCCGTCACGGGCTCCGGTCGCGGGCCCGGGACGGCTTGAGCGGGAGGCCATCAGAGGGTGTTCTCCAGGGATGGTGCGGTGGAGAGGCCGGGCGCGCTGTCCGCGCCGTCGGCGAGATTGTCCGTGCCGGTGCCGGCGCCGCCGCCGGCCGGGGAGTCGGACGGACCGGGCGGGGTGGTCGGCGGGGTGACCGACGGGTCGGGCGAGCTGGTGGTGGGCTCGCCGGTGGGCTTCGCCGAGACGGAGGGCTTGGTGACCGGGCTGGTGGCGGTCTTGGTCGGCGTCGGCTTCGGGTCGGCGGACGCGCCCGGCGTGGTGGCGGTCGCGGAGGCGCCGGGAGCGGTGACGGCGGCGCCCGGCGACGGGGTCGTGCCGTCACCGAGGACCGGTGAGGCGCCGGGCGTGACGCCGGTGGCGTCGGTGGGCGCGGCGGAGTCGGCGGGCAGCGGCGAGGACTCCACCTGTCCGGCCTCCTTGCCCTCCTGGCCCGGCACGGGCAGCCAGGGCGCGTTGGAGTTGCCGGAGAGCATGGTGGCGACGATGACCACGGCGTAGATCGCGCAGGCGATGCCGACGACGATGCCGATACGACGGAATCTGCGGCCGCGCCGGCCCGACTCGTCGACGAACACGGGCCCGTCGGAGCCGTCGGCGTCACCGCCCGCGGCTCCGCCGGCCTGGCCGACGAGACGGTGGTCGGCCCGCAGGGCGACGGCGTCCAGCTGGACGGTCACCTCGTGCGGGTCGTGGGTGTTGCCACCGGCCTCGCCGACGCCACCGCTCGGGTCCCAGGGGTCACGGAAGGCGGGGGCGGCCGCTCCCGGCCCGGCGGACGGTCCGGCGAGCGGCTCGGAGAGCGCGCCGGCGGACGGTCCGGCGAGCGGTTCGGAGAGCGCGCCGGCGGACGGTCCGGCGAGCGGTTCGGAGAGCGCGCCGGCGGGCGAGCGGCCTACGGGCGGTTCGGAGAGCGCACCGGCGGGCGGCCGGCCTGCGGGCGGGGACGGGATCTTCGGCAGCGCCTCGGTCCGGTCCGCGGACGCGAGGACTTCGGTTCCTCTCGTCTCCGGGAACGCCTGGGTACCGCTCCCCGTCGCTGGGAAGTCCCGGGCCCCGGATGCCGCATCGGGCCATTCCGGTTGGGCGTCTTCCCGCCATTTGTTTTCGCGCACGCAATCCCCCCACGGGACGGTTCTGGGTGCGCATACGACTCCGGGCACCCGTCGACCGAACCAGGCCCCCACCCGGTCCGAGCGCCCCCTTTATCACATGGTGCTCAGGGCACGAATGTAGCGCACACGAGGGAAGCGTGTTTGCCGTGTGTCACTTGTGGACACTTTCGACCGCCTTGTCGATGGCCGGAAACCATCCCTCCGCGGGCCGGTTCAGCCACCCCTCCGCCGCCGCCAGCTCGGCCGCCGCCCGCCGAAGAGCGTCGAAACCGGGGTGCACCAGCCCCTTTCGCCACACCAGGGACACCGGCGACAGCGGCACGGGATCGATCAACGGGCGCAACACGGTCGACGGCATGGCCGGAAAGTCCACCACGGCGAGAATCGGGTTCCGCGTCTTGGCCATGATCCTCTGGAACTCCTCGTGACCGACCGCCATCGGCGCGGGTGACGCCACCTCGATCCCGCGCCCCTCGAACAGGCGCCGGGCGAGGTCGGTCCACTCGGGCGTGCGGGGATTCCCGGCCCCGGCGTACACCTCCTCGCCGGCCAGCTCGGCCAGCGGCACCGCGTCCAGCGCCGCCAGCCGGTGGTCCTCGGGCAGTACGACGGCCATGGGTTCCAGGCGGACGAGCTGATGGCCGAGACCTGAGCGCAGCGCCGGGTCCAGGCCGGCGAACCGCCCGAACGAAGCGTCGAGGCGACCGGCGAGCATGTCGGCGGCCGCGCCTGTCAGACCGCTCTCGTAGCGGGCCATCAGCTCCTGCTCGGGCGCGAGTTCCCGGGCCCGCTGCAACACCCGGGCCCCGGTGCCGAGCCCCGGCGAGTTGACGTCCACGAGCAGCGGCCGGGCCTGCCCGAAGGCGGCGATCAGCTCGTCCTGCGCCGTGAGCACCCGGCGCGCGTGCGGCACCAGCCGCTCCCCGTCGCCGGTCAGCGTGACCTGCCGGGTGGTCCGCACGAAGAGCTCGGCGCCCAACTCCCGCTCCAGCCGCCGTACATCACGGCTGAGCGCCTGCTGGGCGACGTACAGCCGGGCCGCGGCGCGGGTGAAGTGCAGTTCCTCGGCGACGGCGAGGAAGGCGCGCAGCAGGCGCGGGTCGAGATGGGTGGGTCCAGGCATCCGGCGAACCTACAACGCCCACGGCGATTGACAACAGGGATGCGTCAATCACCGCGCGGAAGGTGTTGGACCGCGAGATCACCCACCGGCGACGGTGGACCCATGCCGCAGCCGACCCATCGCCCCCTGTTCACCACCACCGGCGACACCCTGGTCATCGCCGACTTCACCCCCCGCCCGCCCCGCGCACCCGGCCCCTACGGCCGCCTCTTCACCCGCCCCGGCACCCGCGCCTTCACCGCCGGCAACCTGCTGGCCCGGCTCCCCATGGGCATGTTCAGCGTGAGCGCGGTCGTGATGATCGCCGGAACGCGGGGGTCGTACGCCCTCGCCGGCGCCGTCACCGCGACGGGCCTCGCGGCGACGGCCGTACTGGCCCCTTTCACCGCCCGCCTCATCGACCGCCACGGCCAGGCCCGCATCGCCCTGCCCGCCACCCTGCTCGCCGCCCTCGGCTCACTCGCCCTCCTGCTCTGCGTACGCCACGACGCCCCGGCCTGGACCCTGTTCGCCGCGTACGCCGCCACCGCCACGACCCCCAACATCGGCGGCATGTCCCGGGCCCGCTGGGCCCACCTCCTCAAGGGCGACGACACGTCCCTGCACACCGCGAACTCCTTCGAGCAGGCCGCCGACGAACTCTGCTTCATGCTGGGCCCGGTGCTCGCGGCCCTGCTGTGCGGAACGCTCTTCCCGGAGGCGGGCACGATGGTCGCGGCCGTACTGCTGGTGACGGGGATGCTCCTGTTCACGGCCCAGCGCTCGACGGAACCCCCGGTCCAGAGGCAACGCCACGCGAAGGCACCGCTGCGGGCCCCGGGCATGCCCCCGCTGCTGCTCGCCTGTCTGTCCCTGGGCGCGGTGTTCGGCTCCATGGAGGTCGTCACGATCGCGTTCGCGGACGCACGGGGCCATGCGTCGGCGGCGGGGCTCGTCCTCGGCCTTCAGGCGGCGGGTTCGTGCGCGGCGGGCCTGGTGTACGGCGCGCTGAAACTGCGCGGCCGACCCGGGACCCGATACCCGTGGTGCCTGGCCGCGATGACGGCCCTCCTGACGCTGCCCCTGCTGGCGGCGGCCACGACGGGCTCCCTGCTCCTCCTCGCGGGCGCCCTGCTGATCGCCGGCATGGCGACGGCTCCGACGATGGTCACCACGATGACGCTGGTCCAGGAACGCACCCCCGAAGGCCGCCTCAACGAAGGCATGACGCTCGCGGTGACGGGCCTGCTGGGCGGCATAGCGGCGGGCAGCGCGGTAGGCGGCTGGACGACCGAGCACCTGTCACCGACAGCGGGCTACGGCGTGCCGACAACAGCAGCGGCCCTCGCCTTGATGATCGCGCTCACAGCAACGCCGTAAAGGGGCGCGGGGCTGGATCAACATGCGGCTCCGCCGCGTGGGCGCGACCAGCCACGACGCACCCGCAGACGCACACCGCCCTTCACCCCCGCGAACTGATCCGCACCCTCGCCGCCCCTCTGGCCCTCAAGGTCACCTCCGCCCCCACCGGCACCTCCCCCTCCCCCACCACCTCGAACGAGAAGTCACGCAGCAACACCGCCAGCCCCAACACCGACTCCAGCATCGACAGGTGCTGCCCGATACAGGCCCGCGGCCCGCCCCCGAAGGGAAACCACGCATACCGCGGCCGCGCAGCCTCCGCCTCCGGCAGGAACCGGTCCGGATCGAACCGCCCCGGCTCGGCCCAGTACGCAGGATGCCGATGAGTCACCCACGGAACGACGATCACATCGGCCCCGGCAGGAATCCGCACGCCGTCGATCGACGCGTCCCCGACCGCCCGCCGCCCGATCACCGGCGCCGACGGATACAGCCGCATCGCCTCCTTGACCACCCTGGTGAGCCGGGGCAGCGCCTCCATGTCCGCGGCCGTCGGCACCCGGTCGCCGCCGCCCAGCACCCCGTCGACCTCCTCCTGAACCCGCCGCTGCTCCTCCGGATGCCGGGCGAGGAGGTGCAGGGCGAACGCCAGTGCCGTGGCGGTCGTCTCATGCCCGGCCACCAGAAAGATCAGCACCTGCTCCCGGAGTTCGCCGGCGTCGAGACTGCCGTCCTCGGCGTTCCGGGCGTGCACGAGCAGACTGGCGAGATCCTCGGAGCCATCCGCACCACCACCCCGCCGACTGGCGACGATCTCGTCGCACAGCGCGAACAACTCCCCTTGAAGCCGGGCCGCACCACGATTCGCCGGAGTGGGCCAGGTACGCGGCACCTTGACCGGCGAGAGGCCCCGCTTGAGCGAGTACGCCTGGAGCGGCGGCAGCGTGCGCTCGACGACGTCGAACGCCTTCTCCATGTCCGTCCCGAACAGGATCCGCCCGACCATCCGCAACGCGAACCGGTGCATCTCCTCGACGAGTTCGACGGCGCCCCCGTCCCGCTCGCGCCACTCCCGGGCCAGCGCCGCTCCCTCGGTCGCGACCTGCCCCGCATACCCGTCCACCCGTCTCCGCGTGAACAACGGCTGCACCAGCCTGCGTTGCCGCAGATACGTCTCGTCCTGGCTGGTGAGCAGCCCGTTGCCGATGGACCTGCGCAACTCCTCGTAGAAAACGTTGTCCTTGCGGAAGTTCGCGGCCTGCCCGGCCAGCACCTGCTGTGCGCCCTCCGCCGAGAAGACGGCGTAGATGTCCGCCCGCAGCCCGGGCGGTCCGGCCCGGAAGCGCACCACGTCGCCGTGGTCGCGGCGGGCCCGTTCGTAGGTGCCGAGCGGGTCGGTGAGCAGGTCGTTCATCGAACCCAGCACGGGGTTCGCGGTCACGATCGGCGCTTCGCGCACCTCAGTCGTCATCGTCCAGCCTTCCCCCGCTCCCGGCGATCGCGGTCCCGGCAATTCTCGCGCGATCCATTGACTCGTCCACAGCCCGCGCCTACCTTCCATCGTCGAAGCGCTTCGACATAAACCGTCGAAACGGTTCGATGGGAACGCCCCAAGAACGACCCGGAGAGCCATGCGGCTCCGACTCCCCTGGAGGCACGGGATGTTGACGGCACGAAGGCGTGCGGTGGCGACGGCGGTACTGGCCGCCGGGGCACTGCTCCTGACCTCCTGCGGGGACTCCGACAGCGGGTCCTCAGGAGACGGCAAGACACTCAAGCTCTGGCACTACGAGGGCCCGAACAGTGCGATGGGGCAGGCCTGGAACGAGGCGATCAAGGAGTTCAAGGCCACCCACCCGGGCGTGAAGGTGGAGTTCGAGGAGAAGGGCTTCGAGCAGATCCAGAAGACCGCCCCGATGGTCCTCAACTCCTCCGACGCGCCCGACGTCATGGAGTACCTCAAGGGCAACGCGTCCGCCGGCCTGCTGTCCAAGCAGGGGCTGCTCACCGACCTCACCCAGGAGGCCACGAGCCGCGGCTGGGACAAGAAGCTCAGCGCGAGCGTCCGCACCACCAGCGTGTACGACACCAACGGGATCATGGGCTCCGGCAAGTGGTACGGGGTGCCCAACTACGCCGAGTACACGATGGTCTACTACAACAAGGACCTCTTCGAGAAGTACGGGATCGCCGTGCCGAAGACGTTCGACGAACTGACCGCCGCGATGGACAAGTTCGTCCAGAACAAGATCACCCCGCTGGCCAACGCCGGCGCCGAGTACCCGGCCCAGCAGTACCTCTACCAGCTCGCCCTGTCGAAGGCCGACCGCGCCTGGGTCGACTCCTACCAGCTCTACAAGGGCAAGACCGACTTCCACGACCCCGCCTGGACCTACGCCGCCGACACCTTCGCCGACTGGGTGAAGAAGGGCTACATCGCCAAGACCTCCAGCAGCACCAAGGCCGAGGACGCGGGCGTCTCCTTCATCCAGGGCAAGTCGCCGATCTTCTTCTCCGGCAGCTGGTGGTACGGCCGGTTCGTCGACGAGGTGAAGTTCGACTGGGACACCTTCCTGTGGCCCGGCTCGAACCTCAGCCCCGGCTCCGGCGGCAACATCTGGGTCGTCCCCAAGGGCGCCAAGAACAAGGAGCTCGCCTACGACTTCATCGACATCACCATGTCGAAGAAGATCCAGAACCTGCTCGGCAACAAGGGCGGTGTCCCGGTCGCGGCCGACGCGAGCGCCATCACCGAACCGAAGTCGAAGGAGCTCATCGACAACTTCAACACCCTCTCCCAGCGTGACGGCCTGGCGTTCTACCCGGACTGGCCGGTGCCCGGCTACTACGACGTCCTGGTCTCCCAGACCCAGAAGCTGATCACCGACAGCGAGAAGCCGGACGGCTATCTGGACGCCCTCCAGGACGCCTACGACAAGGGCGTGCCGAAGCAATGACGATGACCGTCGAGAAGCGGGGGGTGACCGGCAAGGCGGCACAGGCCGGCCACCCCCGCCGCCGCCGCGACTCCTACGCCCTGTTCCTGCTCCCCGGTGTGCTCGCCTTCCTGACCGTGATCATCGTCCCGTTCCTGATGAACACCTACGTCGGCTTCACCGACTGGCAGGGCGTGGGCTCCCCCAGCTGGACCGGGCTCGCCAACTACCGCGAGCTGATGGACGACTCCGATTTCTGGGCGTCGTTCCGGCACAGCCTGTTCATGGTCGTCGCCATGGCGGCGGTGCCGACGGCGGTCGGACTGGTCCTGGCCGCCGCGCTGTTCGACTACATCGGCAAGCACTTCGGCTCGAAGGTCGTGGCCGTGCTGCGTGCGTGCTTCTACCTCCCCCAGGTGCTGCCGATCGCGGTCGCGGGCATCGTGTGGAGCTGGATCCTCGCCCCCGACAACGGATCGCTGAACGCGCTGCTCAAGGCCGTCGGCCTCGGGTCCTGGCAGCAGGACTGGCTCGGCGACCCCGACATCGCGCTCTACAGCGTGATGGGCGTGATGGTGTGGGTGCAGATCGGCTTCCCGCTGGTGGTCTTCATGGCCGGACTCCAGCGCGTGGACCCGCAGTTGCACGAGGCGGCCGAGCTGGACGGAGCCGGCTGGTGGCGGCGCTTCTGGCACGTCACGCTGCCGCAGATCCGCCCGGAGATCTACGTCGTGCTGACCTGGTGCACGGTCGCCGCGCTGAAGGTGTTCGGCGCGGTGTACGTCCTGACCAAGGGCGGCCCGGGCGGGGCGACGAACGTCCCCTCCTACTTCTCCTTCACCACGTTCTTCGAGAAGACGCAGGTCGGCTACGGCGCCGCGATCTCCACCGTGCTCACGGTGATCATCCTGGCGCTCTCCATGATCGGCCTGAAACTCCAGACCCGCGCGGAGGAACGAGCATGAGCACCGCGCTTAGGCGTTACCCCGTCCTCATCGCCCTGTGCGTCGCCGCCCTCTTCATGATCGTGCCGTTCCTGATCGTCGCCCTGAACGCCGTCAAGTCCCCGGCGGAGTACAGCCAGAACGGCCCGCTCAGCTTCCCCGACGGCCTCTACGTCGACGGCCTGAAGGATTTCTGGGAGCGCGTCGACTACAGCCAGAAGCTGTTCAACTCCCTGCTGATCAGCGGCTTCGTCGCGATCCTGGCCGTGGCCCTGTCGGTCCTCAACGCGTACGCGATCGGCATCGGCCGCGTCCGGGGCCGCACCTGGGTCCTCGCCTTCTTCGTCCTGGCGAACCTGCTGCCGCAGGAGGCGCTGGTCTACCCGATCTACTACCTGAGCAAGGAGGCGGGCCTCTACGACACCCGGCTGAGCGTGATCATCGTCTTCACGGTCATCCAGGCGGCGTTCGGCACGTATCTCCTCTCCTCCGTGCTCGGCGAGTTCCCCCGCGAGATCATCGAGGCGGCCCGGATCGACGGCGCGAACAAGTGGCAGATCCTGTGGCGGATCGTCGTCCCGGTGAGCCGCCCGACCCTCGGTGTGCTGGCGGTGTTCTTCTTCATCTGGACCTGGAACGAGTTCCTGCTCCCCCTGGTCATGCTGATCTCCAACGACAACCAGACGGTGTCGGTGGCCCTCGGCGTCCTCCAGGGCCAGCGTCTGATGGACGCGACCATGACCAACGCGGCCGCCCTGCTCGGCGTGCTGCCCGCGATCGTGTTCTTCCTCCTCTTCCAGCGCACGCTCACCCGCGGCATCGCCGTGGGAGCGGTGAAGTAAGGAACCCCCACATGAAGTTCACCAACGGCTACTGGCTGCTGCGCGAGGGTGTCACCGCGGCCCACCCGGTCGAGGTCCTCGACGTCACCGCCGCCGAGGGCGCGCTGGAGATCCACGCGCCCACGCAGCCCATCCGCCACCGCGGCGACCTGCTGAAGGGACCGGTCGTGACGATCAGCGCCCACTCCCCGATGCCGGACGTCATCGGCCTCACCTTCACCCACTTCGAGGGCGAGCAGCCGCGCGGGCCCCAGTTCGACGTCGGTAAGGAAGAGTTCTCGGTCCAGACGGAGTACGACGAGGAGCACGCGACCCTCACCTCCGGCGCGCTGTCGGTCCGGGTGGCCCGGACCGGCTCCTGGCACGTCGAGTTCCTCGCCGAGGGCCGCACGCTCACCTCCAGCGGCCCCAAGGGCATGGGCATCATGCGCGACGCGGACGGCGCCCACTATCTGCGCGAGCAGCTGAACCTCACCGTCGGCACCTCGGTCTACGGCCTCGGCGAACGCTTCGGCCCGCTGGTCAAGAACGGCCAGGTCGTCGACATCTGGAACGCCGACGGCGGCACGGCCACCGAACAGGCCTACAAGAACGTGCCGTTCTACCTCACGGACGCCGGCTACGGCGTCTTCGTCGACCACCCGGGCAAGGTCTCCTTCGAGGTCGGCTCGGAGGCGGTGTCCCGGGTGCAGTTCAGCGCCGAGACCCAGCAGTTGACGTACTACGTCATCCACGGCCCGGAGCCGAAGGACATCCTGCGCAAGTACACGGCCCTCACCGGCCGCCCGGCGCTGCCGCCCGCCTGGTCCTTCGGGCTGTGGCTGTCGACGTCGTTCACGACCTCGTACGACGAGGAGACGGTGACGTCGTTCATCGAGGGCATGCGGGAGCGTGAACTGCCGCTGTCCGTCTTCCACTTCGACTGCTTCTGGATGCGCGAGTTCAACTGGTGCGACTTCCAGTGGGACCCGCGGGTCTTCCCCGACCCGGCGGGCATGCTGTCCCGGCTGCACTCCAGGGATCTCAGGGTCTCCGTCTGGATCAACCCGTACATCGCCCAGCGCTCCCCGCTCTTCGCGGAGGGCAAGGCGCTCGGGCATCTGCTGAAGCGGCCCGACGGCAGCGTCTGGCAGTGGGACCTGTGGCAACCGGGCATGGCGCTGGTCGACTTCACCTCCCCGGCCGCCCGCGACTGGTACGCGGCCAAGCTGGAGGCCCTGCTCGACCAGGGCGTGGACTGCTTCAAGACGGACTTCGGCGAGCGGGTGCCGACGGACGTGGCCTGGGCCGACGGCTCGGACCCGGAGCGGATGCACAACTACTACACGTACCTCTACAACCGCACGGTCTTCGACGTGCTGCGCAAGCACCGCGGCGAGCAGGAGGCGGTCGTCTTCGCCCGCTCGGCGACGGCCGGCAGCCAGAAGTTCCCGGTGCACTGGGGCGGCGACTGCGAGGCCACCTACGAGTCGATGGCCGAGTCGCTCAGGGGCGGGCTGTCCCTCGGGCTGTCCGGCTTCGGTTTCTGGAGCCATGACATCGGCGGCTTCGAGGGCACACCGACCCCCGCGCTGTTCAAGAGGTGGCTGGCGTTCGGTCTGCTGTCCTCCCACAGCCGGCTGCACGGCAGCTCCTCCTACCGCGTCCCGTGGCTCTTCGACGAGGAGTCGGTGGACGTCCTGCGGCACTTCACCCGGCTGAAGCTCAGCCTCATGCCCTACCTCTACGAGGCCGCCCGCACCGCCCACACCGAGGGCACGCCCGTCATGCGGGCCATGGTCCTCGAGTTCCCGGACGACCCCGGGTGCGCGCATCTGGAGCGGCAGTACATGCTCGGCGCCGACCTGCTGGTGGCGCCGGTGTTCTCCGACGACGGGGAGGTGGCGTACTACGTGCCCGAGGGCACCTGGACCCACTACCTGACCGGCGAGACGGTGACCGGGCCGCGCTGGGTGAAGGAGAAGCACGACTTCATGAGCGTGCCGCTGCTGGTCCGGCCGGGTGCGGTGATCCCGGTGGGCGCGGTGGCCGACCGGCCCGACTACGACCACGCCGACGGGGTGACCCTGCGCGCCTACCGGCTGCGGCGGGGCGACCGGGTGGTCGTCCGGGTCGGGGAGGCCGTCTTCACCGTCGTACGCGAAGGGGACACCCTGCGGGCGTCGTGCAGCGATCCGTCGGCGTCGTGGGGGCTGGCCGCCGGGGAGCGGACCGCGCGGGCCGCCGCGGGCACCGGCTTCCTCTCGCTGGAGCTGGACTGATGGTGAAGATCACCGACGTGGCCCGGCACGCCGGTGTCTCCCCCAGCACCGTCTCCTACGTCCTCAGCGGCAAGCGCCCCATCTCCGAGGAGACCCGGCAGCGCGTCGAGGCGTCCATCCGCGAGCTCGGCTACCGCCCGCACGCGGGCGCCCGCGCCCTGGCCAGCAGCAGATCCAATGTGCTGGCCCTCGTGGTGCCCTTACGGGCCGGCATCCACGTCCCGGTCGTCATGCAGTTCGCCGTGTCGGTGGTGACCACGGCCCGGCGGCACGACCACGACGTGCTGCTCCTCACCCAGGAGGAGGGCGAGGACGGGCTGCGGCGGGTCGCCGACACCGCGCTCGTGGACGGGTTCGTGGTCATGGACGTCCAGCTCGACGACCCCCGGCTGCCGTTGCTGCGCTCGCTGGAGCGGCCGTCGGTGATGATCGGCTTCCCCTCCGACGCCGAGGGCCTGACCTGCATCGACCTCGACTTCAAGGCGGCCGGCGAGGCATGCGTGGAGCATCTGGCCCGGCTGGGACACCGGGTGGTCGCCCTCGTCGGCTCGCCGCCCGAGGTCTACGTCCGCCAGACCGCGTTCGCCCAGCGCGTGGTCCAGGGTTTCACCGCGGCCGCCGCCCGGGGCCGTCTCGCCTCCTCCGTCCACCCCTGCGAGGCCACCCCCGCCGCGGCCCGCGAGGTCGCCGAGCACCTGGTGCGCGAGCAGCCCGCGCTGACCGGGATCGTCGTGCACAACGAGGCGGTCCTGGAGCCGCTCGTGGACGCCTTCGAGCAGCTCGGTCTGCGGGTCCCCACCGATCTGTCCGTCACCGCCATCTGCCCCGACGAACTCGCCGAGAACCTCCGCGTCCCCCTCACCTCCGTCGCCCTGCCGTCCGCCGAGGTGGGCGAGCGGGCCGTGGAGCTGCTGATGCGCAAGCTCGACTCCAAGACCACGCCCGAGGCCACGCTGCTGCCGCCCCGGATGACGGAACGCGCGAGCACGGCACCGCGCAACACGCCCTGAGACGAACCCTGTTGACGGCAGGACCCATGCAAGGACCTACTCGAAGGAGCCGCTCGATGCGAGGCAGCAAGAGACGTAGATCCACGCTCGTGGTGGCGCTGGCCCTGGTGGCGGGGCTCGGCGCCACCGTCCCCGCGCACGCCGACGACCCCGCGTACCCCTTCCGGAACCCGTCCCTGACCGTGGACCAGCGCGTCGACGACCTCCTGGGCCGGCTGACCCTCGACGAGAAGATCTCCCTCCTCCACCAGTACCAGCCCGCCATCCCCCGCCTCGGCATCCCGTCCTTCCGCACCGGCACCGAGGCCCTGCACGGCGTCGCCTGGCTCGGCGAGACCACCGTCTTCCCGCAGGCCATCGGCCTCGCCTCCAGCTGGGACCCGGCCCTCCTCGAAGAGGTCGGCTCGGCGGTCGGCGACGAGGCCCGCGGCTTCCAGCAGGAACGCCCCGCCGGCTGGGGCCTCAACCTGTGGGCGCCGGTGGTCAACCCCCTCCGTGACCCGCGCTGGGGCCGCAACGAGGAGGGTTACAGCGAGGACCCGGCACTGACCGGCGCGCTCTCCACGGCGTACGGCGAGGGACTGACCGGCGGCGACCCCGACCATCTCAAGACGGCCCCGACCATCAAGCACTACCTCGCCAACAACAACGAGTGGCACCGCACCACCACCGACTCCGAACTGCGCCCGCGCGTGGCGAAGGAATACGACGAGGCGGCCTTCAAGCCGGCGATCGAGGCGGACGCGGCCACCGGCGTGATGTCGTCGTACAACCTCGTCAACGGCCGTCCCAACACGGTGAACCCGGACCTGAACGACCTCGTCCGCGGCTGGTCCTCCTACGACCTCCTGAACGTCACCGACGCCTTCGCCCCCGGCAACCTGCACGGCGACCAGAAGTACTACCCGAGCGTGGTCGAGGGCGACGCGGCCGCGATCAAGGCCGGCATCGACAGCTTCACGGACAACGACGCGAACTCCTCGGTGACCACCGGTGCCGTCAAGGCGGCGCTGGAGAAAGGCCTGTTGAAGGAAGCGGACGTGAACGAGGCCGCCGGGCACATCCTGTCCGTCCGCGTCCGCCTCGGCGAGTTCGACCCGGGCGGCGGCAGGTACGGCTCGATCGACAAGTCCGTCATCAACAGCCCGGCCCACCGGCGGCTGGCGCGCAAGGCGGCGACCGAGGGCGCGGTGCTGCTCAAGAACCAGCCGGGCGCGCTGCCGCTGAAGAAGGCGCAGAAGGACGTGGCCGTGGTCGGCCCGCTCGCCGACACCCTCTACACCGACTGGTACTCCGGCACCCTCCCCTACGCGGTCACCCCGGCCGAGGGCATCGCGGCGAAACTCGGCACCGACGTGGCGACCAGCGAGGGCGTCGACCGCATCGCGCTGAAGAACACGGCGACCGGCAAATACATCACCACGGGGGACGGCCTCCTGAAGGAGACCGCCCAAACCCCCGCCGCACAGACGCAGTTCGACGTCGCCGACTGGGGCGCGGGCGTGGTCACCCTCCGCTCGGCGGTCAGCGGCAAGTACGTCGGCTACAACTGGTCCGGATTCGCCGACGACCAGGCACAGCCCGGCGGCTGGTACGTCCAGCAGCAGTTCAAGCTGGAGGAGCAGAGCGACGGCACCTACCTCCTCCGCTACGCCGGGTACGAGACCGAGGAGCCCTGGTGGGGCAACCCGGTCTACGTCGGCCCGACCGGCACGGACGGCACCCTCGGGCTGGTGTCCAAGGAGCAGGCCGCCCACTACACGAAGGACGTCGTCCGCAGCGGCGTCGACGAGGCCGTGGCCGCGGTCAAGGGCAAGGACGCGGCGGTCGTCGTGGTCGGCTCCACCCCGTCGATCAACGGCCGCGAGGGCCACGACCGCACCGACATGGGCCTGGCCCCCGCACAGGAAGCCCTGGTCAAGGCGGTCCGCAAGGCCAACCCGAAGACGGTCGTGGTCGTCGAGAACAGCTACCCGACCACCCTCGGCGCCCTCCAGCAGGAGGTCCCGGCCCTGCTGTGGACGTCCCACGCGGGCCAGGAGACCGGCAACGCCCTGGCGGACCTGCTGTACGGCGACGCCAACCCCTCCGGCCGCCTCACCCAGACCTGGTACCGCTCCGAGTCCGACCTCCCGCCGATCCTCGACTACGACATCATCAAGTCCGACCGCACCTACCAGTACTTCAAGGGCCAGGCCCTCTACCCCTTCGGCTACGGCCTGTCCTACACGTCCTTCCGCTACGGCGACCTGCGCCGGACGGCCGACGGCTTCGAGGTGAAGGTCACCAACACCGGCAGCCGCGCGGGCGACGAGGTCGTCCAGCTCTACACCCACCAGCGCGTCTCCCGCGACAAGCAGCCGCTGAAGCAGCTGAAGGCCTTCCAGCGCGTCGCGCTGAAGCCGGGGCAGACCAAGACGGTCCATTTGAAGCTGTCGCCGAAGGACCTCGCCCACTGGGACGTCACCCGCTCCAAGTGGGTGACGGAGAAGGGCACGTACGACGTCCTGGCCGGCGCCTCCTCCACCGACCTCCGCGCCCGCACCACCTGGAAGGTCGCCGGCGAGACCATCCCGGCCCGTGACCTGGCCCGCACGACCCGCGCCGAGAACTTCGACGACTACCACGCCACCCACCTCGTCGACGAGTCCAAGGAGCGCGGTACGGCAGTGTCGGCGGGGTCCGACGGGGCGTGGCTGAAGTTCGCGGATGCCCAACTGGGCTCCGGCCCCTCGAAGTTCACGGCTCGCGTGGCCGGTTCGTCCGGCACGGTCGAGGTACGGCTCGGCTCCCCGACCGGCACCCTCGCCGGCACGGCGGCCCTCGGCGGCACCGCCTCGCCGTACACCTACGAGACGGTGACCGCCGACCTGTCCCGGGCGGCGAAGGGCCGTACCGACGTCTATCTGGTGCTGAAGGGAGAGGGTCTGCGCCTGGCGACGTTCAGTCTCCGCTGAGACGGCCCGGCGCAGACCCGGCGCTCAGCAGAGCACGGGCTTGCGCCACGCGCACTCGAGGTCGCCGCCCCGGGCCGTCTTCGGCCCGACCAGGGTGGCGGCCTGTGCCGTCGACTTCGCGAGCGTCACCACGATGGCGTCCTCCAACGGCTTCACGGAGGACGCCAGGTAGTTGTTGAGGACGATGCCGAAGACCAGTTCACGGCCGTCGGCGCCCGTGACGTAACCGGAGAGACCGGAGGCTCCCGTCAACGATCCCGTCTTCGCTCGGGCGTTGAGCGCGGCGGGCGTCCCGCACATCCGCGACCGCAGGGTGCCGCCCACGAACCGGTCCGGATCGCAGGCGACCGGCAACGAGCGCTTCCAGTCCGCGTACCAGGGCTCGGCGCGCACGGCGAGCAGCAGCTTCACGAGCTGCCCGGCGGGGAAGTTGTCCCTGCGCGAAAGCCCCGACCCGTCGACCTGCCGCACCTTGGACACGTCGACGCCGACGCCCTTGAGGTATCCCGCGATCGCGGCGAGCCCGGCGCTCCAGGTCCCCTGCCGGGAGACCTCGTATCCCATGGCCTTGGTGAGGATCTCCGCGTGCATGTTGTTGGAGAGCTTCAGGAACGGGATGAGCAGGTCCTTCAGCGGCATGGAGTCGTGCGCCGCCAACCGCTGCGCGGCCGCCGGGGTCTGGCGCCCCAGCCGGGTCGGCCCGGTGACCTTGACCCCGTGGTCGGCGAGCGCGGCGCGGAAGACGTCGGCCGCGTATCCGGTGGGCTCCCACACCGTCGACCACTGCTTGGTACCGGCGCCGCCCACGGGCGTCGTACCGCTGACGACGATGTCATTGGTGCCGTGCGCGCGTTCGACGGTGAGGTCGTTCGCGCCGCCGGCGGCGACGGTGGTGGCCCGCACGTCGATGTCGACGTAATCGGTGTCGGGCGTGACGGTGACGAGGGGCTTGTCCCCCGCCGCCGCGCCCGGTGCGACCGTCACGATGACGGTCCCGGTGTCGTAGTCGGTGTCCGGCGCCACGCTGAGCGCGCTGATCTGCGCCGCGTAGTAGTAGGGCTCGTCGTCGTTGGCCCAGTCGCTCCCGAGCCGCTGGGCGTCGAACCGGGTGTCGTCGGCGAGCAGCCGTCCCTCGACGCGGGTGACCCCGGCGGCGGCGACCTGGGCCGCGAGCTCGTCGTAGTCGTCGGCGAGCAGGGTGGGGTCGCCGGTGCCGCGCAGATACAGGTCCCCGCGCAGCACGGAGCCGTGGCGCCGGCCGTGGGCCAGTACGTCGGTGGTGAACCGGTGGTCGGGCCCGAGGATCTCCATCGCGGCGGCCGAGGTGGCCAGCTTGGTGTTGGAGGCGGGTATCAGCCGGGTGGTGGGCTGGTGCTGGTACAGCAGCTCACCGCTGTCGGCATCGGCCACGACGACACTCGCGACCCCGCCCTCCATCCGGGGATCGCTCAGGACGGTGTCCAGGGCCTCGGACAGGCCGGAGCGGTCGGAGTCCGCGCCGGCCTGCGCGCCGGGGCCGAGGACGGCGGCGACGAGCAGTCCGGTCACCGCCCAAGTCCACTTGCCTCTATGAGATTTCATACCGGCCGAGCATTCCGGATACGGGCGCCCGTCACCAGCACACCTCTCAGCCGCCCAGCCCCCACGCGGCACCCATCCGATACGCGGCGCAGAGGTTCACGTCGAGGAGGTAGGCCCCGGCGGTCCCGCACTGCGCGCTCCCGCTCCCCGGGTCGACGGGCTGTCCGTGCCCCATGCCGGTGATGCTGTACGTCTCGACGACGGCGGTACCGCCCGCGTTCTCGTACGTCCGGTGCGGATACCCGGCGACGGTGTCGCTGACGTCCGCCGTCTGGTCGGCGCCGTGCACGTCGGTCCACTGCTCGACCAGGTCGGTCATGTTGACGGGTTTCACCGTGTAGTCGGCCGTGCCCTGGAAGGCGACCAGCCTCGGCCAGGGCCCGGTGTACCCGGGGCGCGCGGCCCGCACCCGGTCGCCCCACTGCGCGGCGGTCTGCGTGGCACCGACGTACATGCAGACGTACGGTGACCCGGCAGCCTGCGCGCACCCGTACGGCAGCCCGGCGACGATCCCGCCCGCCGTGAACTTCTCCGGGTACGCGGCCATCATCACGGCCGCCATCCCGCCCCCGGCGGACAGTCCGGTGACGTACACCGGCCCACCGGAGACGTCCGCGACCTGCCGGTCCACCATCTGCGCGAGGGACGCGGCCTCGCCCTGGCCGCGCGTGATGTCACCGCTCTGGAACCAGTCGAAGCACAGCGAGGAGTTGTTGGCGCTCTGCTGCTGCGGCAGCACGACGGAGAACCCCCACCGGTCGGCGAGCTGCGTCCATCCGCTGCCGGTGCCGTACCCGGAGGCGTTCTGTGTGCACCCGTGCAGCGCGACGACGACCGGCCGCCCGGCGGGCAGCCCGTCGGGCACGTACCGGAACATCCGCAGCGCCCCCGGGTTGGTCCCGAACCCGGTGACCTCCTGGAGGGACGCGGCGGACGCCGGCACGGGAGTGAGCAGGACGGCGAGGAGCGCCGTGAGGACGGCGAGAAGGCTTGCGGCTCTGGTGTGTGTCATGGCCAGGGACCGTAGAAGCGTGAACGACCCCTCGATATGGGGCCGCACACCACAACGGGCCGGTGCGCCATGGTGGTTCGCGGCTCGGCGGACGCGCATGACAAAGCCCCGCTGCTCAGGAGCAGCGGGGCTGAGCCCACATGGGGTGCCCATCGGTCTGGGCGAGTGGAGATGGCGGGAATCGAACCCGCGTCCAACGGTGCGGAATCAGGACTTCTCCGTGTGCAGTCTGGTACGAGTTTCTCGGCCCTCCGGATCACCCAGACAAGTCCGGAACGGGCCCAGTCACTGTTTGATTTCCCTCTTCACCCCGTGACCGGGATCAAGGTTTAGTCCCCTAGCTGATGCCAGGAACCGGGTCGGGAACAGCCCCGGGCTGACACTCCCTTAAGTAAGGGGCAGTTGCCTAGCTACCTGATCAGGCAGCGAGGGCGAACTGCGTCGCCTTGGGAGAATCGCTCTTGATAGTGGCGATTATTTTTTTCGGCCTGTGGTTTACGAGATCATGGCCGCTTCCTCGACACGCTTCCCCTGCTTCGACAGCCGCTGTCGAAACCGATCATCCCCATGTTGTGTTTTCAATGTGCGCGCCGGCCGTGGCCGGTGCTGATGCCATCGTACGTGACCAACGCACGCCGATGCCACCGTATTCCCCGCCGGTCAGACGCCGCGCTGCTTCCGCTTGGCCGCCGCGATCGCCCGGTCCGACTCCCGCCGGTCCTGCTTCTCCCGCAGGGTCTGGCGCTTGTCGTACTCCTTCTTGCCTCGCGCGAGCGCGATCTCGGCCTTCGCCCGGCCGTCCTTGAAGTACACGGCGAGGGGCACGATCGTGTGACCCGTCTCCTGGGACTTGGACTCCAGCTTGTCGATCTCCTCGCGGTGCAGCAGCAGCTTGCGCTTGCGGCGCGCGGAGTGGTTGGTCCAGGTGCCCTGGGCGTACTCCGGGATGTGGGCGTTGTGCAGCCATGCCTCGCCCCCGTCGATCTGGACGAAGCCGTCGGTCAGCGACGTCCGCCCCTGGCGCAGCGACTTCACCTCGGTGCCGGTCAGCACGATGCCGGCCTCGTAGGTGTCGATGATCGCGTAGTCGTGCCGGGCCTTCTTGTTCTGGGCGACGATCTTCTTCTTGCCGCCCTTCTCGCCGTCCCGGCCCTTGGCGGCCGCCCCGCCCTGCTTGGGCTGGGACTCCTTCGGTACGTACATTCCCTTGCTCATAGTGCCGTCCATTTTCGCACTACGGAGGGGGTGCGGGGGAAGTCGTTTACGGCCCCGGACGCCGGTGCGCCGGTACGCCGGTCGGCCGCTACTCGGGGCCCAGGCCGCTGAGGACCGTCTCCGCCCGCTCGAGGACCTGCGAGTCGGCCTCCAGGTCCGGGGTGATGCCCTTGCCGTCGACGGCCCGGCCGGAGGGCGTGCGGTAGTGGCCGACGGTCAGCTCGGCGACCGACCCGTCGGGCAGCCGGCTCGGCATCTGCACCGAGCCCTTGCCGAAGGTCCGGGAGCCCACGACCACGGCCCGGCCCCGGTCCTGCAACGCGCCCGTGAGCAGTTCGGCCGCGCTCATCGTGCCGCCGTCGACGAGCGCGACGAGGGGTCTGGTGGTGTCGCCGCCGGAGTCGGCGTGCAGGACCTGCTGCTCACCGTCGACGTCGTAGGTGGCGACGAGACCGCCGTCGAGGAAGGCGGAGGCGGCGGTGACGGCCTCGGTGACGAGTCCGCCGGAGTTGCCGCGCAGGTCGAGGACGATGCCGGCGTCGGCGGGTGCCTGCCGCACGGCGGTCCGCACCGCGTCGCCTGAGCCCTTCGTGAAGGAGTCGATCTTGATGAGGGTGATCCGGTCGGTGAGCCTTCGCACGGTGACGGAGTCGGTGGACAGCCGCGCACGCCGCAGGGTCTCGGTCCACACGCGCGGGCCGCGCTCCAGCCGCAGCGTCACCGCGGTCCCGGCGGCCGCGTCCTGGGCGTCACCGCGCAGTAAGGAGACGACCTCGGTGACGGGCCGTCCGTCGACGTCGGCCCCGTCGACACCGCGCAGCAGATCCCCGGCGCGGATCCCGGCCCCGGCGGCGGGCGATCCCGCCCGCACCTTGGTCACCTCGATCCGGCCGTCCCGCTCCCGGCGCGCCCACAGACCGACGCCGGTGTACTCACCGTCGAGGGCCTCCTCGAACTCCTCGTACTCCCCGCGGGAGTACACCGCCCCCCACCGGTCCCCGCTGCGGCTGACGGCCCGCTCGGCGGCCTCCATGGGCGACTTGCCGTCGGCCATGGCCTCCTCGGCGGCCTTCGCCACGTCCTGGTGATGTCCGGCGGGCGCGGCCGAACGGGCCGCGTCGGGCGTGGATTTCCGGTCGGGCCCCGGCAACGACCCCGTCGCCGCCCCCGCGACCAGCACACTCGCGAACACCAACGTCAGAGCCGCCCCGCGGCCGATACGGCGGGGCTGACAGAACAGCTCACGGCCTGACATGCGGGTGAGTCTAGGACAACGCGAAGGGCCGCACGGTCGGTTGACCGCACGGCCCTCTTGGCATGCGTCACACCTTGAGGTACTTGCGCAGCGCGAAGAACGCCGCCAGGGCCGGCATCAGCAGGCTGGTCGCGAGGATCAGGGGGAGCTTGGTCAGGACGGCGTCCCAGCCGATGAAGTTGATCAGGTTCAGCTTCTCGGACAGGGCCAGGCCGTGGTCGATGATGAAGTACCGGGAGACCACCAGGAACGCGCAGGCGACGCCGCCGCCGATCAGGCCGGCCACCGCGGCCTCCATGATGAACGGGGCCTGGATGTAGAAGCCCGAGGCGCCGACCAGGCGCATGATGCCGGTCTCACGCCGTCGGCTGAACGCCGAGACGCGCACGGTGTTGACGATCAGCATCAGCGCGACGACCAGCATCAGCGCCATGACCGCGCGCGCCGCCCAGTTCATGCCGTTGAGGAGACCGAAGAGGTTGTCGAGGATGCCCTTCTGGTCCTGCACCGACTGCACGCCGTCCCGGCCGTCGAACGCGGTCGCGACGACCTGGTACTTCTCCGGGTCCTTCAGCTTGATCCGGTACGACTCCTGCATCTGGTCCGGCGTGAGGGAGGCGGCCAGCGGGGAGTCGCCGAACTGCTCCTTGTAGTGCTTGTACGCCTGGTCCTGGGACTCGTACGTGACCTTCTCGACGACCGACATCTTGTCCAGGTCGGCGAGGATCTGCTTCTTCTGGTCGTCGGTCACCGCGCCCTTGGCGCAGTTGGGGTCGGACTCGGCGTCGCTCTTGTTGCAGAGGAAGACCGAGACGTTGACCTTGTCGTACCAGTAGCCCTTCATGGTGCTGACCTGGTCGCTCATCAGGAGCGAGGCGCCGAACAGGGCCAGCGACAGGGCGACGGAGACGATGACGGCGAACGTCATCGTCAGGTTGCGGCGGAGACCGACGCCGATCTCGGAGAGTACGAACTGGGCGCGCATGGCGGGAGGATCAGGCCTTTCCGTGGACGGTCGCGGTCAGTGCTGGTAGCCGTAGACGCCGCGCGCCTGGTCACGGACGAGGCGGCCCTGCTCCAGCTCGATGACGCGCTTGCGCATCTGGTCCACGATGTTCTGGTCGTGCGTCGCCATCACCACGGTGGTGCCCGTCCGGTTGATCCGGTCGAGCAGCTTCATGATGCCGACGGAGGTCTGCGGGTCGAGGTTGCCGGTGGGCTCGTCGCAGATCAGCAGCTTGGGCCGGTTGACGAAGGCCCGTGCGATGGCCACGCGCTGCTGCTCACCGCCGGACAGCTCGCCCGGCATCCGCTCCTCCTTGCCGCCGAGCCCGACGAGGTCGAGCACCTGCGGCACGGACTTGCGGATCTCGCCCTTGGACTTGCCGATGACCTCCTGCGCGAAGGCCACGTTCTCCGCGACCGTCTTGTTGGGCAGCAGCCGGAAGTCCTGGAACACCGTCCCCAGCTGGCGGCGGATCTGCGGCACCTTCCAGTTGGAGATGCGCGCGAGATCCTTGCCCAGGACGTGCACCTGCCCGTGGCTGCACCGCTCCTCGCGGAGGATCAGCCGCAGGAAGGTGGACTTTCCGGAGCCGGAGGAGCCGACGAGGAAGACGAACTCACCCTTCTCCACTTCCAGGGAGACATCCCTGAGTGCGGGGCGGGTCTGCTTGGGGTAGACCTTGGAGACGTTGTCGAATCGGATCACGGATGCACCACGGTTGGCCGGGGGTAGATGAGCGTGACCATACGCGAACCGGGTGTGTGAGCGCAGGCACAGGTTGCGGTTGCGCGCCTGTTGTGCCTTTTGTGCCCGCCCATCCGGCAGCGCCCGAGCCGATTCCGAGGGAACCTGGCACAGTGGAGGGGGAACGTTCTCCGCCCCGGGAGCGTTCTGTGGAGAGAACCGGTATGAGGAGGGCGAGCGCATGACGTACGACCGGCTGGTGTGCGCGAACTGCGCGGCGCCCGTCAATGAGGGCCGCTGCCCCGTGTGCCGCGCCAACCGCGAGCGGCTCTCGCAGGAGAACCCGTTCGCGCAGCTCAACCCCATGACGCTGATCGCCCTGCTCGCGGTGCTGATCGCGGCGGTGGCCCTGCTGGCGCACCAGACCGCGTAGCGCCGGTACGAGACACCCGAGAGGCCCGGAGCGAGTCCTTCGCTCCGGGCCTCTCGTCGTACGAACAGGCGTACGACCGGCACACGCCGCGCGTGCGTACGGCTACCGTCAGGCGACAGCGCCGCCGCGGCCGCCCATGAGGCGCGGCAGGACGCGGAAGCCGATACCGCCGGCGATCATCGTGGCGGCGCCCACCAGCAGGAAGGCGGTCTGGCCGGCGCCGGTCTCGGCGAGCTCGTCGCCGCCGCCCTGGGCGGTGGTGTCGGAGCCGGTGTCGGTGAGGGCGGAGGTGCCCTCCTCCTGCGCGGAGGTGCCGGAGCCGCCGTCGGGGTCGGCGTTGTTGCCGCCGCCGCCGTTCCCGTTCCCGTTGCCGCCGCCGTTGCCGCCGTCGTCCGTCGGGTCCTCGGAGGGCTCGTCCGTCGGGTCCCCGGTCGGGTCCTGGGTGGGCTCCTCGGTCGGCTCGGTGGGCTCCTCGGTCGGCTCCGTCGGCTCCTCGGTGGGCTCCGTCGGGAGTTCCGTCGGCTCCTCGGTGGGCGGGTCGGTCGGCAGCTCGGTCGGCGGGTCCGTGGGGTCGTCGACGTCGACGTTGACGCCGACGCCGCTGTCGTCCACGTTCACGCCGATGTCCAGCGCGGAAGCGGCGCCGGCGGCAGTCAGCGAGGCGCCGGCCGCGATCACGGCACCGGCGGCTATCCGCGCGATCCGGATCCGCGTCTTCTTGGTCATAAGGTTGCTACCCCCAGTAGCTCATCGTCAGTGAGGCGGCGCCCGGGGCCGTGATCAACGGGGGGTGGCGGTGCTCAACTCTCCCCCGGTTCACATGCGCCCCAGAGATACGCATGCCACGCTTTACCCTTCCCATTTTTCAAAGCAACGTCAAGGCCGTTGCGTACGCGATGTCCGACTACGGGCTCTTTGCCGGGGGTTGGAGCCTGTGAGTGTGATGTAAAACCCAGACATCCGGTCATAGAAAAGGCAACTGCCGCCTCGGAGGCGGCAGTTGCCTTGTCGACAAATCTCTGTCGGTTCTCTGCGGGTTACTTCTCCTGCTGCTTGCGCCAGCGAATTCCGGCTTCGAGGAAACCGTCGATCTCACCGTCGAGCACGGCCTGCGGGTTGCCGACCTCGAACTCCGTCCGCAGGTCCTTGACCATCTGGTACGGGTGGAGGACGTACGACCGCATCTGGTTGCCCCAGGAGCTGCCGCCGTCCTTCAGGGCGTCCATCTTGGCCCGCTCCTCCTGGCGCTGCCGCTCCAGCAGCTTCGCCTGAAGGACGTTCATGGCCGTGGCCTTGTTCTGGATCTGCGAGCGCTCGTTCTGGCAGGAGACGACGATGCCGGTCGGGAGGTGCGTGATGCGCACCGCCGAGTCGGTGGTGTTGACGCCCTGGCCGCCGGGGCCGGAGGACCGGTACACGTCGATCCGCAGATCGGACTCGTCGATGTCGATGTGGTCGGTCTGCTCGACGACGGGCAGCACCTCGACACCGGCGAAGGAGGTCTGGCGGCGGCCCTGGTTGTCGAAGGGCGAGATCCGGACCAGCCGGTGGGTGCCCTGCTCCACGGAGAGCGTCCCGTAGGCGTACGGCACCTGCACGGCGAAGGTGGTCGACTTGATGCCGGCCTCTTCCGCGTACGACGTCTCGTAGACCTCGGTCTTGTAGCCGTGCCGCTCCGCCCAGCGCAGGTACATGCGCTGGAGCTGCTCGGCGAAGTCGGCGGCGTCGACGCCACCGGCCTCGGCGCGGATGTTGACGAGCGCCTCACGGGCGTCGTACTCACCGCTGAGAAGCGTGCGGACCTCCATCTCGTCCAGCGCCTTCTTGACGGACGCGAGCTCGGACTCGGCCTCGGCGCGGGTGTCCGGGTCGTCCTCCTCCTCGGCCATCTCGAAGAGCACGGCGAGATCGTCGATCCGACCGCGCAGGGCTTCGGCCTTCCGCACCTCCGCCTGGAGGTGGGACAGCTTGCTGGTGATCTTCTGCGCCTCGTCCGGGTTGTCCCACAGGGACGGCGCGGCCGCCTGCTCCTCGAGCACGGCGATGTCTGCCCTCAGCTTGTCGAGGTCCAGAACGGCCTCGATCGACTCCATGGTCGAGGAGAGGGACTTGAGCTCTTCGGATACATCGACGACTGCCACGCCTCCAGCCTAACGGCTGTGGCAACCGACCTCGGCCGGGTGGCGGGGCTGTGCCCGATCCGGCCCGTCCGGCGTTTGAGGACGAGGCCCTTTCGGGGCCGAAGCGGGGGTCCGGGGGCGGCAGCCCCCGGGATAAGACGGGTAGGGGCGGCGGGGGCGAGAAAATCCCGGCGCGCACCCCCACCCACGCCTCACGGCGAACCCGGCGCCGAGTTCTTCGTGTCCTGCGGCGCCGCCCCCGCGTCGTCGCCCGACACGGCCGCCCAGGTGCCGACCCCGGCCGCGGCCGCCAGCACCACCGCCGCCACACTCACCACCACCCGCCGCCGCCGCGTGGTCGCCCGGTTCCGCGCCGATCCCGGCCGCGGCGCCCCGGCCGCCCGCGGTACCCGCGCCGTCCCGTGCGCGCCACCCGCCAGCTCATCCGGCGCCGGCACCCGCATCGACGTGTGCGTGTCCCGGTTGGAGTCGGCCGGCTTCGCCCCCGGCACCAGCGGCACCGCCCCCCGCCGCACCGGCGACGCCGAGTGCGGCGCCGGTTCCGCCGGCAGCGCGGCGTCCTCGGCCTCGTCGTCCTCCGCGTCCGGCTCGTCCACGTCCAGCGGCGGCATCCCGGCCAGCATCGGCAGCAGCTCCCGCAGCCGCGCCGCCAGCTCGGAGGCGCGCAGCCGGGAGGCCGGCGCCTTGGCGAGGCACTGCACGATCAGCTGCCACAGTTCGTCGGGGATGCCGGGGAGCGGGGCGACCGTCTCCGTCACGTGGCGGCGCAGCACCGCGCCCGGGTGGCCGCCCCCGAACGGCGTGAAGCCCGCCAGCAGCTCGTACAGCACCGTCGCCAGCGCGTAGATGTCCACGGCCGCGCGCGGGGGCAGCCCCTCGACGATCTCCGGCGCCAGATAGTCCGGTGTACCGATGATCTTCGTGGCCCGGGTCCGGCGCGGGGTGTCGATCAGCTTCGCGACGCCGAAGTCGGTGAGCAGCGCGCGGTGCGAGCCGCCGGGGCCGAGCGGGCCCTGCATGTCGAGGAGGACGTTCTCCGGCTTGACGTCCCGGTGCACGACGCCCGCCGCGTGCGCGGCCGCGAGCCCGTCGGCGACGTCGGCGACGATCGCCACCGCGGCCTCGGGGGCGAGCCGGCGGTCACGGTCGAGGCGGGTGCGCAGGTCGGTGCCGCGGACGAGGTCCATGACGAGCGCGAGGTCGTTGCCGTCGACGACCAGGTCACGGACCGAGACGACATTGGGATGCTCCAGGCCGAGCAGCGCCGTGCGCTCCTGGACGAACCGTCCGACGAGCTCCTCGTCGGACGCGAGGTCCTCGCGCAGCAGCTTGATGGCGACGGGCCCCTCGGGCCCCTCACCCAGCCACACCGTGCCGGCGCTGCCCCGCCCCAGGATCTGGTGGGCGGTGTACCGGCTGCCGATCTTCCGTGCCAAGGCTGCTCCTACCGACGCGACTTGGCGACAAAAATACGCGTCCGAAGAGCCGACCTTCACCGCGGAGGCCGAAATCACCCGCCGGGTGTCGACAAATCAACAGACTCGCCCGTACCAGGGGCGACCCGAGGCCTACTGCCCGGAAGAACCGCCGCCCAGGTCACCGATCCAGCCGGAGACCGTCCCGATCCAGTCCCCGATCTGGTCCC
The DNA here is from genome assembly GCF_042668605.1 of Streptomyces sp. NPDC057280. NCBI lineage: Bacteria > Bacillati > Actinomycetota > Actinomycetes > Kitasatosporales > Streptomycetaceae > Streptomyces > Streptomyces sp. NPDC057280. Next base: position 48,882 of record NZ_JBHUYR010000002.1, on the reverse strand, counting down.
AGTAGCTCTTGCCGGTGCCGATCCAGTCCTGCAGCGGGCTCAGTTCCCAGATCAGCCAGCCCGCGACGAACAGGATGACGATCGTGAACAGGCAGCCCTTGAGGCAGCCGAGTCCGGGGATCTTCATCGGGTTGGCGCCGCGCTGGCGCGGCTGCCTGGGCTCGCGCTGGGGCTGCTGAGGCTGCTGCGGCGGCGCGTACCGCTGCGGAGGCTGCTGGGGCTGCGGTTGCGGGGCGTACCGCTGCGGCTGCTGTTGCTGCGGATAGCCGTAGCCCTGCGGGGGCTGCTGGGGCTGCGGGCGCTGCTGGGGGCGCGGCTGCTGTTGCGGGCGGGCGACCTGCCGCTGGGGGCGGCGGCGCAGCGGGTCCTGGTTCGGGTCGAGGTACTGGACCTGCGTCTGTTCGTTGCGGTCCCGGGCGGCGCGCAGCTGGTTCTGCCAGGGGTGCGGGTCCTCGGGGCCGGGGCCGCCGGGCTGGCCCTGCGGCACCGGCGGCATGACGGCCGTCGGGTCGGCCGCGCCGCGGTTGGGCAGGACGGCGGTGGGGTCGGCGGCGCCCACGTGCGGCAGCACGTTGGTCGCGGCGTTGGGGTCGTACGCCCCCGCGCCGTGCGGCAGCACCTGGGTGGGGTCGCCGGAGCCCGGGACGGCGGCCGGGGCCGGGTCGGGCGCGAGGAGCGCGGCGACGTTCTCGGCGGCGGCGATCTGCGCGGAGTTCGCGTGCACGCCGATGCCCTCGGCGACGACGCGCAGGCCGCGCGCGAGGTTCTCGGCGCTGGGCCGGTCGTCGGGGTTCTTGCGCAGGCAGCGCTCGATGACCGTCCAGAGCGGATCGGGGACCGTGGACGGGCGGCGCGGCTCCGAGCTGAGGTGCTGGTGGAGGACTTCCAGGGCCGAGCCGCCGGAGAACGGGGGACGGCCGGTGACCAGCTCGTACAGCAGGATGCCGGCGCCGTAGATGTCGACGGCGGAGGTCTGCGGGCGGCCCTCGGCGGACTCGGGGGCGACGTAGGCGGGCGTGCCGACGAACTCGTGGGTCCGGGTCAGGCCGGGTGAATCGGCCAGACGGGCGATGCCGAAGTCGGTCAGCAGCGGGTGCATCTGGCCGCCGCGCTGCTGGAGCAGGACGTTGGCGGGCTTCAGGTCGCGGTGGACGACGCCGTCCGCGTGGCTGGCGGCGAGCGCGTCGGCGATCTGCGCGGTGAGCAGCGCGGCGCCGACGGGGCTGAAGGGGCCGTTCTCGCGCAGGTAGCGGTGCAGGTCGGGGCCCTCGACGAGGTCCATGACCAAGGCCAGCAGATCGCCCTCGACGACCAGGTCGCGGACCCGGACGATGTTGGGGTGGGTGAGCCGGAGCAGCACGGAGCGCTCCCGCAGGAACCGCATCACGATGTCCGGGTCGCTCGCGAGCTCCTCCTTGAGGACCTTGATCGCGACGGTCTCACCGGGCTGCCCCTGGACGGCCGCCTCGGCGCCCGCGGCCTCGCGCTGCCGGGCGCGCCACACGGTGCCCGTGGCGCCGCGTCCGAGCGGCTCCTCGAGGAGGTACTTGCTGCCTACCGGCCGCACGTCATGCGCTCCCTGCTTGCTTGCGTATGTTCCGACCCACTGTAGTGCCGCCTCCCGTAGGAGCAGCCTGTCGTCTTTCTGTGCGTCTTACGTACCGGTTCCCGTGGTTGTTCGAAGGAAAGACGCTCGACCCGGTCGACCGGTTGCCACAGTCGTACGTGACCGATCTCAAGTGATCACCGGCGCGGCCTTGGTCAGGCACTTTTGGGGGCAGAGCTGACCAATCAAGATCACTTGCCGCCGGGGGGCGGGCAGACTGTCAGTGGCAGGTGCGAGGATGCCTGCAGTACTGGCCGATGTGCTCGTGTGGGGTGGGGGACTGTCCGCGCCCGGGCAGAAGGGACCGCTGACGGCGATGCAGATCCGGCTGACCGTCGTAGACCCGCTGGCCCCGCCCGCCGAGGCGGCCAGGGGCCGCACCCCGAGCCGCGACGTGCTGATCACGGCCCCTGCGGGGACGGCCCTGGCGGCGATAACCTCCGCGCTCGCCTCCGCGGTCTCCGGCGACGCCGCCCCCGGCTCCGGCCAGCCCGTGCTCTACGCCGGTGCCGAGCGGCTCGACGCCCAGCGCTGCACCCTCGGCGAGCCCCCGCTGACCGACGGCGCGGTGCTGTCCCTCGGCGCCCCCACCGACCCCGAGCCGCACCCCGAGGTCGACGACGCCCCGGCCCGCCTCGACGTGGTCGCCGGACCGGACGCGGGCGGGGTCCATCTCCTGCACGGCGGCCGGGTCGAGATCGGCCGCTCCGCCGACGCCGACGTCCCGCTGGACGACCCGGACGTCTCCCGGCTGCACTGCGCGGTCACGGTCGCCGGCGACGGCCGCGTCTCGGTCGCCGACCTCGACTCCACGAACGGCACGGTCCTGGACGGCACCCGCGTGGGCACCCGCCCGGTCCGCTTCCCCCCGGGCGCCCTCCTGCGCATCGGCGAGTCGGCCCTCCGCCTGGCCCCGCCCGGCGGCCCCGGCGCGAGACTGCGGACCGCCCCGGACGGCGAGGGCCACGTGCGCGTGCCGGCGTCGCCGGACGAGGACACGGCCGGGAGCGACGCGGGCCCCTCCGCCCCGACCCGGCACACCGCCGGCACGGCCCCCTGGGCCACCCAGGGCCAGGGCCGCACCGGCACCGAAGCTCCCGTAGTACCGGGCCAGGGCGGGGCGCCCCGGATCGAGAGCCAGGCCCCCGGGGCGCGCGGCACCGGCTCCCGGCGCCGGGTGTCCGGCGTCGCGGGGGCGGCGCGCGACGGCGCGGGTGCCGCCTGGTCGAGTGCGACAGACAGCGGGCGGACGCACGGCGGACGGCCCGGCGCGGGAGACAACGCACAGACGCACGGCGGACGGCCGGACGCGGAAGACAACGCACAGACGCACGGCGGACGGCCCGGCGCGGGAGACAACGCACAGACGCGCGGCGGACGGCCCGGCGCGGGAGAGGCGTACGCGCCCGGCGAGCCCGCACGCGGCGGAGACATCGGCGGTACGCGGGGGAGCCATGGCCCCTCCGGCAACACCCCGGCGTCCGGCGGGCCTTCGACCGGCCCGGCTGACAACACCTCGGCCCATGACGGGACTTCCGGCCACCGTTCACACGGCGGGCCCGCACAGGGCGCCCCCGCCGACAACACCTCGGCCTACCGCGGGGCCACCGGCCACCGCCCGGGCAGCGGACCCGCGCACGGCACCCCCTCGGACGGCCCCTTCGGCAGCCCCGCCCAGGGCACCCCTGCCGACGGCGCCGCCCGCCGCGACGTCGGCTCCACCGAGCACACGCGCACCGCTGACGGACTCGACGCCACGGACACCCCCGGCACCGGCCGCCGCAAAGGCACCCCCCTGCGCGGCACCGACGTACCGCAGGGTCTGCGCAAGCGGGGCGGGCTCGGTGCGTGGGCGCGGCGGCTGGCCGGCGGGCGCGGTGAGCAGGACGCCGCCGCGGACCGGAGCGAGGCGTACGACGAGGAGATGGCCGATCCGGCGACGGAAGCGGTGCCCGGGGCGTCCCAGCTGCCGGAGACCTGGCCGGACCCGGCGGCCCTGCTGCTGACGGCGCTGGGCCCCGGGCCCCGGCTGTGGGAGCGCGGAGCGGGGCACCCGGAGGCGCTGACGGTGCGGCTGGGCACGGCCGACCGGGCGGCGCCCGACGGCTCGGGCCTGCTGCCCGCGGTCCCGGTGACCGCCGATCTGCGCGAGGTCGGCTCGCTGGGGCTGGCCGGCCCCCGCGCGCGGCTCGCCGGACTGGCCCGCGCGGTGCTGGCCCAGCTCGCCGCGCTGCACTCCCCCGACACCCTGGAGATCGTGCTGCTCAGCGCGGACCGCTCCCGCCCCGCCGCGGAGCGCGCCGCCGAGTGGTCCTGGCTCGGCTGGCTCCCGCATCTGCGCCCGGGCCACGGCCAGGACTGCCGCCTCCTGCTCGCCTACGACCGCGAACAGGCGACGGCGCGCACGGAGGAACTGCTCAGAAGGCTGGAGGACGCGCCGCCACAGCCCGCGCCGGTGGCGCCCCGGCGCCCCTCCTGGGCGCAGGCCGACGACACCGCCGACGCGAGCGCCTTCGCCGGGCCGTACACCGTCCTCGTCGTGGACGGCGACCCCGGCGGCGCCGATGTGCGCGAGGCCGTGGCGCGGCTGGCGCTGGAGGGGCCGCGGGCCGGGATCCATGTGCTGTGCCTCGCCGAGACGTCACCGGCCTCACCCGCGTCGCCGGTGACGGAGACGTACGAGGCGGCGTGCGCGGCGGCGCCGACGTTCCGCGCGTGCGGCGCGGTCGCGCTGCTCAGCGGTGACGTGGCGACGGCCCTGCGGCTGCTGCGGGTCGCGCGGGCCACCGGCGACCACACCTCCGCCCCGGGCGAGCCTCCGGCCGGCCCGGTCGGCCATGGCACCGTCGCCGCCGTCGACGCGGTCTCCCCCGCCTGGGCGGAGCGGTTCGCGCGGGCGCTCGCCCCGCTGCGCACGGACGGCGTCGGACCGGAGCGGCACGCGCGCGTGTCCGCGCCGCTGCCCCAGATGGCGCGGCTGCTGGACGAACTGGGGCTGGCCAGGGCCACCCCGGCGTCGCTGATGGCCCGCTGGGCGGCCGCGGCGGACGACCCCGAGGCACTCGGCGGACGGGCCTTTGCCGTCCTCGGCGCCGGACCGCGTGGGCCGGTCGCCGCCGACCTCGTGGCGGACGGGCCGCACCTGCTGATCGAGGGACCGGCGGGCAGCGGCCGTACGGAACTGCTGCGGGCGGTCGTCGCCTCGCTGGCGGCGGCGGAGCGTCCCGACCGGCTGAGCATCGTCCTGATGGACGGCCGGGACAGTGTGAGCGCGGGTGCGGGGCACGGGGAAGGTCTGCGGGTCTGTACCGACGTACCGCATGTGACCACCCACCTCGCCGCCAACGACCCGGTCCGGATGCGGGAGTTCGCGCAGTCCCTGAGCGCCGAGCTGAAGCGGCGGGCGGAGCTGCTGGGCCGGTCCGACTTCGCCGAGTGGCACACCGGCCGTGAGCTGTCGGGCCGTATGGTCGCCCAGCGCGGCGCCGCCGGGAACGGCGACCTGGACAGCCCGCCCAGCTCCACCATGCGGCTGCGCCCGGGCGCGGCCCGCCGGCACACCGAGCCGGCGCCCCCGCTGCCCCGCCTAGTGGTCGTCGTCGACGACCTGGACGCGCTGGTCTCGCCCCCGCTGGGCTCCCCCGGCAGACCGTCGGCGGGTTCGGTGATGCGGGCCCTGGAAGCCGTCGCGCGGGAGGGCGAGCGGCTCGGCGTCCACCTGGTCGCGGCGGCGGTCTCCGGCGGCCGTACGGCGGAGTCGGAGCCGGCGCGGCGGGCGTCCCTGCGGGTCGTGCTGGACGCGGTGACAGCGGGACCGGACGAACCGGCGCCCGGGCGTGGGCGGTTGACCTGGGCGGACGGTCGTACGACCGCGTTCCAGGGCGGGCGGGTCACCGGCCGCATCCCGCGCACGGCGACGCTGCGGCCGACCGTGGTCCCCCTGGACTGGCAGCGGATGGGCGACCCGCCGGCCCGCCGCCCGGTGCGCGAACTGGGGAACGGCCCGACGGATCTGGCCCTGCTGGCCAGCGCGTTGGAGCGGGCAGCCCGGGAGGTCGCGGCCACGGAGGTGCCGTCCCTCCTTTAGCGCCCTTCCCGGAACGCCGCGTTACGACGGCGCAACGATCTCCCACTTGACACCGCACGCGGTCTTGCCGACCCCATGCCCCCGGCGTAGACCAGAGGGCCACGGGACAGCGCTCGACGTTCGACGAGGACGAAGAACGGGGCAGTGATGCGCAGCACGAGCACATACCGGACACGCAGGGCCGCCGCGGCAACCGCCGCCCTCCTCGCGGGAGCACTCGTGCTCACCGCGTGCGGCGGAGACGACGACAAGGCAAGCGACGACGAAAGCAAGGGCACGGGGACCGGTACCTCCGTCACCCTCCCCAAGCTCGACGGCCAGACCCTGGAGGTCGCCGCCGTCTGGACCGGAGCCGAACAGGAGAACTTCACCAAGGTCCTGAACGAGTTCACCGAACGCACCGGCGCGAAGGTGAAGTTCGTACCGACCGGCAACAACACCTCCACCTTCCTCGGCGCCAAGATCGAGGGCGGTCAGCCGCCGGACGTGGCGTTCCTGCCGCAGGTCGGTGTGTTGAAACAGTTCGCGCAGAAGAAATGGCTCAAGCCCCTCGGGGCGGAGGCCAAGGCCCAGTTGGACAAGAACTTCTCGCAGGGGTGGCGGGATCTCGGGGCGGTCGACGGCCAGCAGTACGGCGTGTACGCGAAGGCCGCCAACAAGTCCCTGATCTGGTACAACACCGCGGCCTTCGACGCGGCCGGGATCACGGAGACCCCGAAGACGTGGAAGGAGTTCCTCACCACCGCGCAGACCCTGTCCGACGCCGGCTCACCGGCCGTGTCGATCGGCGGCGCGGACGGCTGGACGCTGACGGACTGGTTCGAGAACGTCTATCTGTCCCAGGCAGGACCGGAGAAGTACGACCAGCTGGCCCAGCACAAGATCAAGTGGACGGACCCGTCCGTCAAGCAGGCCCTCACCACGCTCGCCGAGCTGTGGGGCAAGGACGAGCTGATCGCGGGCGGCCGCAAGGGCGCGCTGGACACGGACTTCCCGAAGTCGGTCACCCAGGCCTTCACCGGTGACACCCCGGCCGCGATGGTCTACGAGGGCGACTTCGTGACCGCGAACATCAACGCCGACACCAAGGCGAAGGTGGGCACGGACGCCAAGGTCTTCCCGTTCCCGGCGGTGGGCACCGACTCCCCCGTGGTCAGCGGCGGTGACGTGGCCGTGGCGCTGAAGGACGGCAAGGGCGCGCAGGCGCTGCTGACGTTCCTCGCCTCGACCGACGCGGCGGAGATCTGGGCGGCGCAGGGCGGCATCCTCTCCCCCAACAAGGAGATGGACCAGGGCAAGTACAAGGACGACGTGACCCGGCAGATCGCCAAGGCGCTGATCGACGCCGGTGACAACTTCCGGTTCGACATGTCCGACCAGGCCCCGGCGGCCTTCGGCGGCACGCAGGGCACCGGCGAGTGGAAGGACCTCCAGGACTTCCTGAGCAACCCGGGCGATGTCGCGGGCGCCCAGCGGAAGCTGGAGGCCGACGCGGCCAAGGCCTACGGGTCGAGCTGACGCCGATGGCCTCGGTGGCGAACTCCGCGGAGGGCGCCGGCGCACTGCCGACACCCTCCGCGTCTCCGCGCAAGAGCGTGACGCGGACCAGACTGTGGGTGGCGGTGCTGTTCCTGCTGCCCGCGCTGATCCTGCTCGGCGCGCTCGTGGTCTACCCGATCGGGTACTCGATCTGGCGCAGTCTCTACGACGCCGACGGCTCGAAGTTCGTGGGGCTGGGCAACTACGGCGACATCTTCAGCAACGACGCGACCCTGACCGCCGTACGCAACACGGCGATCTGGGTCGCGGTCGCCCCGGCGGTGGTCACCGCGCTCGGCCTGATCTTCGCGGTGCTCACCGAACGGGTGCGCTGGGGCACGGCGTTCAAGCTGATCGTCTTCATGCCGATGGCGATCTCGATGCTCGCGGCGGGCATCATCTTCCGGCTGGTGTACGCGGCGGACCCGGACCAGGGCGTCGCGAACGCGGTGGTGACGAGCGTGCACGACGCGTTCGTGGACTCCTCGGTCTATCCGAAGGCCCGGCCGAACGCGGCGGTGAGCGATCTGAAGCCCTCGGGCGGGGGTTCGTTCACGTCGACCGGCACCGTGCACGCGGGCACCCCGGCCCTGCTGCCGCTCGTCGGTATCGCCCCGAACCGGCTCCCCGGCAGCCCCGAGAACGCCAAGCCGGCCACCGGCGAGGGCATCGACGGCACGGTGTGGCTGGACTTCAAGCTGGGCGGCGGCGGCACGAAGGGCCAGATCGACGCCGGTGAGAAGGCGCTGAAGGGCGTGAAGATCGAGGCCGTGAAGGACGGCGAGGTCGTCGCCTCGACGTCGAGCGGCGCCGACGGCACCTTCCATCTGCCCGGCGAGGCGGACGGGGCTCAACTGAGGCTCCCGGGCTCGAACTTCGCGGCTCCCTACAACGGCATCGACTGGCTCGGCCCGACCCTGGTCACCCCGGCGATCATCGGGGCGTACGTGTGGATGTGGGCGGGCTTCGCGATGATCCTGATCGCGGCCGGTCTCGCGGGCGTGGACCGCAATCTGCTGGAGGCGGCCCGGGTGGACGGCGCCAACGAGTGGCAGGTGTTCAGAAAGGTCACGGTGCCGATGCTGGCGCCGGTCCTGGTCGTCGTCCTCGTCACCCTGATGATCAACGTGATGAAGATCTTCGACCTGGTCTACATCATCGCCCCGCAGCCCACCATGGACGACGCCAACGTGCTGGCGCTCCAGCTGTTCCAGTCGTCGTTCGGCGGCGGCGCGAGCTACGGCATCGGCAGCGCGATCGGCGTCATCCTGCTGGTGCTCGTGCTGCCGGTGATGTGGGTCAATCTGCGCCGGCTGCGGAAGGAGCGTGAGCGGTGACCACTCTCGACACGACCGTGCGCGCCAAGCGTTCCCTCGCCGCCCGGGTGGCGAGCGGGGCGGCGGGCGGCGCCCTGCGGATCTTCCTGATCTGCGTCGCGCTGGTCTGGCTGGTGCCGACCTTCGGCCTGCTGGTCTCGTCGTTCCGCGACCCGACCGACATCGCCGCCTCCGGCTGGTGGAAGGTGTTCAGCGCACCGGGCCAGCTGACCGCGCACAGCTACGAGACCCTCCTGAAGAACGAGACGATCACCGACTCCCTGTTCAACACCGTGTGGATCACGGTCCCGGCGACCCTGCTGGTGGTGCTCATCGGCGCGATGGCGGGCTACGCCTTCGCGTGGCTGGACTTCAAGGGCCGCGACACCTGGTTCATGGTCGTGGTGGGGCTGCTGGTGGTGCCGGTGCAGGTGGCGCTGATCCCGCTGACGGTGCTGTTCCGGGAGCTCGGGATCTTCGGCGACATCATCGCCGCGGTCCTGTTCCACGTCGGCTTCGGACTGCCGTTCGCGATCTTCCTGCTGCGCAACTTCTTCGCGGAGATCCCGAGGGAGCTCCTGGAGGCGGCGCGCCTGGACGGGGCCGGCGAGGCGCGGCTGTTCGCCACCGTCGTCCTCCCGCTCGCCGCCCCCGCACTCGCCTCGCTGGGCATCTTCCAGTTCCTGTGGGTGTGGAACGACATGCTGGTGGCGCTGGTGTTCACCAACGCCGACTCGCAGCCGCTGACGGTCGCCCTGCAGCAGCAGGTACGGCAGTTCGGCAGCAACATCGAGATCCTGGCGACCGGCGCCTTCATCTCGATGGTCATCCCGCTGATCGTGTTCTTCGCGTTCCAGCGGCAGTTCGTGTCCGGCGTCATGGCGGGCGCGGTCAAGTAGCGCGTACGGCAGTCAGGTTGACGTTTTCCGAGGGGCGGGCCGGCAGCGGTCCGCCCCTTCGCGTCCCCCGTATGCCGCAAGCCTCGTAACCAAGTCACTCCAGCGGCCGTTCCCGGGCCGAACGCCCGCGCCGACCCCTCCCCCATGGATGTGCCTTGCCCAGGTTCAGTGTCATCGTCCCCGCGTACCAGGTTCAGGCGTATCTGCACGAGTGTCTGGAGTCGGTGCTCTCCCAGTCGTACCCCGATCTGGAGCTGATCTCCGTCGACGACCGCTCGCCGGACGCCTGCGGGGAGATCGTCGACGAGTTCGCGGCCCGCGACCCCCGGGTGCGGCCGGTGCACCTCGCCGAGAACCGGGGGCCCGGCCCGGCGCGCAACGCCGGTCTCGCGGCGGCGACGGGTGACTACGTGGTGTTCCTGGACGGCGACGACACTCTCGCGCCGGACGCGCTCCGGGCGATCGCCGACCGGCTGAAGGAGACGGGCGAGCCGGACGTGCTGGTCTGCGACCACGCGGTCACCGACTGGCGGAGCGGGACCGCCCGCCCGGCGTCGGCGCTCCACCTCACCGAGCAGGGCCCGGCGCCGTTCCGCCTGGAGGACCGCCCCGGGCTGCTGGGGGCGACGACGGTCGCGTGGGACAAGGCGTACCGCCGGGAGTTCGTGGAGCGCGGGGGCTTCCGCTTCCCGCCGGGCCGCTACGAGGACACGCCTTGGACGTATCCGGTCCTGATGACGGCGGAGACGATCGCGACGCTGGACCGGGTGTGTGTGCACCGCCGGCAGCGCAGGCGGCAACGGCACACCGCCCTGGGCTGCTTCGACCTCTTCGACCAGTACGACCGTCTCTTCGCGTTCCTCGACCAGCACCCCGAACTCGGCGGCTGGCGGCCGGTGTTGTTCCGCCGCATGGTCGACCGGCTGACGGCGGTGTTCACCGACCGGCACCGGCTGCCGCGGGCTGCCCGCGCCGAGTTCCTGGGCAGGGCCCGCGACCACTACCGCCGCTACCGCGCCCCGGGCCACCGGGTTCCGGTGCGCGCACGCCTGCGCCACACCCTGGTCCGCCTGAACCTGCACCGCGTCTACCGCGCGCTGGAGTTGGCGAAGAGGCTCAGCCACCGGACCGCGGCCCGCGCCGTCCGCCTGGCCGGCGCCCTGCGCACCGCGTCTCTCCGGCTCCACTACCGCGCCCAGCTCCGCCTCCCGCTGCACGCGGACCGCGCGGTCTTCTCGGCGTACGGCGGCCGCGGCCACGGTGGCGACCCGGGCGCCCTGGAGTCGGCGTTCCGCGAGCTCGCCCCGCACATCCGCACCGCGTGGATCGCCGCGCCCGAGCACCACCACACGATCCCGACCGCCACCCGTCGGCTGCGCCCCGGCACCGCCGCCTACTGGACGGCGCTGGCCCGCTCCAAGTACCTCGTCGGCAACGGCGAGTTCGACCCCCGTCTGCGCAAGCGCCCCGGCCAGGTCGTCGTCCAGACCCGACGCGGCACGCCCCTCAAGCACATGGGCCTGGACCTCCTCGAACACCCCGCCGCCGCACGGGACTTGGACGTCTCGGCGCTCCTCGACGACGTCGACAAGTGGGACTACGTCCTGTCCGCCAACCGCCACTCCACCCTGACCTGGGAGCGCGTCTTCCCCGGCGGCTACACCGCACTCCCGTACGGCAGTCCCCGCAACGACGTGTTCCAGCGGGCCACTTCGCAGGACGTGCGACGGCTGCGCGAGCAGCTCGGCATCCCGGAGGGGACGGTCGCGATCCTGTACGCGCCGACCCACCGCGACTACCGCCGCACCCAGCGCCCCGGTCTCGACCTCGACCGCGTCCTGCGCCGCCTGGGCCCCCGCTTCGTCGTGCTGGCCCGCGCCCACCCCCGGTACGGGGGACCGCTCGCCGCCGACTCGGCCCGGGTGCTCGACGTCACCGGTCATCCGAGCGTGGAGTCCCTCTGCCTGGCCTCGGACGCCCTGGTCACCGACTACTCGTCCCTGATGTTCGACTACGCCCATCTCGACCGGCCGATCGTGATCCACGCCGCCGACGACGAGCACGCGGCGTTCGAGGCGGCCCGCGGCACCTACTTCGACCTGCGCTCCTTCCCGCCGGGCGCGGTCGCGCGCAGCGAGGACGAGCTGATCGACATCTTCGCCACCGGCCACTGGCGCGGCTCCCGCTCCACCCAGCTGCGCTCGGCGTTCCGCGAGCGTTTCTGCCCGTACGACGACGGCCGCGCCGCCGAGCGGGTCGTACGCCGTGTCGTGCTGGGCGAGACCGAGCTGCCGCCGGTCGTGCCGCTCGCCGAGCGGTTCCCGGTGCCGTCCGCGGCGGCGGAGCTGGGGCACTCCCCGCTGACGACGCTGCCGCGGCCGGCGTCGCCCGCCGCCGCGCTCACCGAGAACCTCTGACCCACCCCTGTCACCCGGAGTCCGTATGCCGTCCAGTCCGTCCCGGCCCACCCCGACCCGGCCGTCCACCTGGCGTCCGGCCGGGCGCCCCGGCCGCTGAGAGAAACGCGAAGGGCCGGTGCGACAGGCACCGGCCCTCACGCATGTCCTACGGCTGCCCGACGACTACTCGATGACGAGCTCGACCTCGATGTTGCCACGGGTGGCGTTGGAGTACGGGCAGACCTGGTGGGCGGTCTCGACGAGCTTGCGGCCGGTGGCCTCGTCGACGCTGTCGGGCAGCTCGACGCGGAGCGTCACCTGGAGGGCGAAGCCCTCGCCCTGCTTGCCTATGCCGACCTCGGCGGTCACCGCGGCGTCGCTGACGTCGACCTTGGCCTGGCGGCCGACGAGACCGAGGGCGCTGCCGAAGCAGGCGGCGTAACCGGCGGCGAAGAGCTGCTCGGGGTTGGTGCCCTGACCGTTGCCGCCCATCTCCACCGGGATGCTCAGCGGGAGGTCGATCTTGCCGTCGTTGGAGACGGCGCGACCCTCGCGGCCGTGGGTGGCGGTGGCGACAGCGGTGTAGAGCGCGTCCATGGAAAACCAGTCCTCTCGGAGGTCGTGACTCGGCGTTCGCGACCCGGGGCCGTGAACCGATGACCACAAGTAGAGCACACAATTCAGTTGTGCACAACTAAATTGCCTCCGAGAGCTATCCTGGAGGCATGACCACGCCCACGAGCGACTGGCTCCGCCTCGACCAGCAGATCTGCTTCTCCCTGCACGCCGCGTCCCGCGCCTTCAACGGCGTCTACCGCGTGATCCTCAAGGACCTGGGGCTCACGTACCCCCAGTACCTGGTGATGCTGGTCCTGTGGGAGCGGGGCGACCTGCCGGTCAAGAAGCTGGGCGAGCATCTGCGCCTCGACTCCGGCACGCTCTCGCCGCTGCTCAAGCGGCTGGAGGCGGCCGGCCTGGTCCGCCGGGAGCGCAGCGCGCGCGACGAGCGGTCGGTGGAGGTCCGGCTCACCGAGGAGGGCACGGCCCTGCGCGAGTCCGCCCTCCAGGTGCCCCGCCGCATCGCCGCCGCGACCGGCTTCGACGTCGACGAGATCCGGGCCCTGCGGTCCCGGCTGGACGAACTGACGACGGCGCTGGACGCGGCGGCGGTGGAGGAGAAGGCCTGAGCCTCAGCAGGCCGCTATCGGCATGTATGGGCGCTGATACGGCATTCGCACGGCTTACGATCCGCCGTGATGAACCGCCACCCCCTCCTCCTGCTGGGCGCCACCTGGCTCACCACCCGCGCCCTGATGCTGTGGCTGCTCGCCCACGACTCGCTGCCGCTGCTGGGCGGCGGTGGCGTCGCCCGTGAGGTGTGGCGGCTGTACGGCCACTGGTACGGCGTCCTGTCCGCCGGTGCCTTCCCCGCGCACGACCCGCTGTGGCAGTACCCGCCGGGCGCGGCCCCGGTCCTGCTGGCGCCGGCCCTCCTGCCCGGCCTGACGTACTTCCGGTCGTTCGTGGCCGTGACGCTCCTCGCCGACGCGGTGATCATGTACGCGCTGTCCCGCGCGGGCACGCGTCCGGGGCGCAGCCTGCGCGGCGCGGCCCTGTGGACCGGCGGCCTCCCGCTCCTCCTCCACGTCCCGCTCGCCCGCTACGACGTGCAGGTCACCGCCCTGGCCGTCCTCGCGCTGCTGACGTTGCCGCGCTCCATGCGCGCGTGCGGCGCGTTCGCGGCGCTGGGCGCGCTGGTGAAGGTGTGGCCGGTGCTGGTGCTGCTCGGCGTGGAGCGGGGCCGTGCGACGCGGTCGGTGGGGCGGTGGGCGGCGCTGACGGGAGCGGCGGCCCTGGCCGTTCTGCTGGCCCGCTTCGACAACCCCTTCGCGTTCCTGCGCCAGCAGGGTGGCCGGGGCGTACAGATCGAGTCGCTGGGCGGCACGGCCCTCGGCCTCGCGACCCACATGGGCTGGCCGGGCACGGTGCGCTACCAGTACGGGGCACTGGAGTACACGGGCCCGTACGTGTCCCTCGTCGCCCACGCCTCGCTGGCCGCCACGGCGGTGGCCTTCGGACTCCTCCTCCGGTGGCGGTGGCGGGCCCGGCACCGGGGCCCGGGGACCCCCTACGACGCGGCCCTCACGGCCGTACTCCTGTTCACGGTCACCAGCCGGGTGATCAGCCCGCAGTACATGATCTGGCTGCTGGGCCTGGCCGCCGTGTGCCTGACCTCGCGGCACACCGCCCAGCGGCCGGTCGCCGCGCTGATCGTGGCGGCGACGGCGGTCAGCGCGGTGGTGTATCCGGTGCTGTACGCCGAGGTGGAGGCGGCCACCTGGACGGGCTGCGCGCTGATGGTCGTCCGCAACGGCCTGCTGGTGTGGGCGGCGGCACTGTCGTACAGCCGCCTGTGGCGCACCACGACCGCCGGACGGGCACCGCTGCCCGCGCCCGCTCGTTCACAGGGCGGGTCCACAGGCGTCCGCGGCGGGGTGCCGCGCCTGGTTGACTGACAGCAGCTCCACCATGCTTCACCTGACGAGGGGACGGCCGTACATGACCTGGCTGATCACCGGCGGCGCCGGATACATCGGGGCGCACGTCGTGCGCGCGATGACCGAGGCGGGCGAGCACACGGTGGTGTACGACGACCTGTCGACGGGGATCGCCGAGCGGGTGCCCGACGGGGTGCCGCTGGTGGTCGGCTCCACGCTGGACGCCGAGCGCGTGGCGCGCGCGCTGACCGACCACGCGATCACCGGGGTGGTGCATCTGGCGGCGAAGAAGCAGGTCGGCGAGTCGGTCGACCTGCCGCTGCACTACTACCGGGAGAACGTGGAGGGCCTGCGCGTCCTGCTGGAGCAGGTCACCGCGGCCGGGGTGCCGTCGTTCGTGTTCTCCTCCTCGGCGGCGGTGTACGGCATGCCGGACGTGGAGCTGGTGACGGAGGAGACGCCGTGCGTGCCGATGTCGCCGTACGGCGAGACGAAGCTGGCGGGCGAATGGCTGGTCCGCGCGACGGGCCGGGCGACGGGCCTCGCCACCGCCTCCCTGCGCTACTTCAACGTGGCGGGCGCGGCGACTCCCGCCCTCGCCGACACGGGCGTCTACAACCTCGTCCCGATGGTCTTCGAGAAGCTCACGGAGCACGCGCCCCCGCGCATCTTCGGCGACGACTACCCGACGCCGGACGGCACCTGCGTCCGCGACTACATCCACGTGGTCGACCTGGCCGAGGCCCATGTGGCGGCCGCCCGCGCGCTGCGCTCCGCCCCCGGCCGCGAGCTCACCCTCAACATCGGCCGCGGCGAGGGCGTCTCCGTCCGCGAGATGATCGACCACATCAACGCCGTGACGGGCCACCACCGCGCCCCGAGCATTCATCCCCGCCGCCCCGGCGACCCGGCCCGCGTGGTCGCCTCCGCCGACCGCATCACGACAGAACTCGGCTGGAAGGCCAAACTCGACGTCCAGGACATGATCACGTCGGCCTGGGAGGGCTGGGTACGACTACATCCGGAGGCGGCCCGCGCCTGAGGACGGGGTCGGCTGCATCCGGAGCCGGCCCGGGACGAGGACGGCGTCGATTGCGTCCTGAGCCGGCCCGGGACGAGGACGGCGTCGGCTACATCCGGAGACGTCCCGTGATCGAGCGCGGCGGTCCGCCTCCCGGCTCCCGGCAGGCCCGCCGGATGACCGCCCCGGCGAGGCCGCCCCCGGCCGTGCCCTCGGCCCCGTCATCGGCCCGGCCGCCGTCGGGCCCCTGACCGCACCCTTCGGGTTCGGCCCCGAAGGGGTGCTTTCTCGGCCTAACCTGCCCGGATGACCACCCCCGGCGACACCGACCACACCCCGGACCGCACTCCCGACCACACCCCCGACGGCCCCCTCGATCGCGCCTCCGACCGCCCTCTCGATCCCGCCCTCGACCGCGCCCTCGGCTGCGTCATCGGCTCCGCCGTCGGTGACGCGCTGGGCGCGCCCTTCGAGTTCGGCCCCGAGGGTGCCTTCTCCGCACGGTTCCCGCGGCCGGGGCACGGCGGCGAGATGTGCGGGGGCGGCGGCTGGGACCCCGGCGAGGCCACGGACGACACGCAGATGGCCGTACTGACGGCGGAGTCGCTGCTGGAGTGCGGCGGCCTCGAACTGCCGGACGTGTTCCACCGCTTCCGGCGCTGGGCGGCCGCGGAACCGAAGGACATCGGCCTGCAGACCGAGGCCGTGCTGACGAGCGGCGACCCCTGGGACCTGGCCGCCGCCCTGCACTTCCAAACCAATCAACGGGCCGCCGGAAACGGGGCGTTGATGCGCGCGGCCCCCTCCGCCGTCCACTTCGCGCGCCAGGGACGGGAGGCCACCATGGCCGCCGCCCGCCGGCTCTCCGCCCTCACCCACGGCGACCGCGCCGCCTGGGAAGGCACGGCCGTCCTGCACGAGTCGATCCGCGTCGCCCTTTCCGGCGCCGACCCGCTGGCCGCGCTCCCGGCCACCCTCGCCGCCGTCCACCCCGACCACCGCGCCCGCTACGCCACCGTCCTGGCCCCCGACTGGCACCCCGACCTGGCGACGGAGTTCAACGGCGCCGTCTGGCCCTGCCTCGGCTCGGCCGTCTGGGCCCTGCGCACCACCGCCTCCTACGAGGACGCCGTACGCGCCGCAATCGACCTCGGCGGCGACACGGACACCGTCGCCGCGGTGACGGGGGCCCTGGCGGGAGCCGTGCACGGACTGGGCGCCGTCCCGGCACGCTGGACCGAGGCGCTCCACGTCCCGCTGCCCGGCTTCGGCGGCCGGACCTTGCGCACACCGGACCTGACGGAACTCACCCGGCGGCTCTGGAGCGGCGGAGCACCCCCGGCGCCGCGACCTACAGCGCCGATAGCGCCTACAACGCCTTGATCGCCGCCGCGGTGGACCGCGCCAGCGCGTCCAGGTAGCCCTTCGGCAGTTTCGGGCTGCGGATCACGACCGAGCGCCAGTACAGCGGCCCGGAGATCAGGTCGAGGGCCAGTTCGTCGTCGGGGCCCACCCGGATCTCACCGCGCTGCTCCGCCGCCACGATGATCTTGCTGGCGACGCCCTCCTGCCCGTCCCGCAGCGCCTTCTGCACGGCTTCCGCGATCTCGGGATTGCGCGCCGCCTCCGCCTGGAGGTCCGGCAGGATCTGCGAGGCCACGGGGTGCCGCAGCGCCCGGGACGTCAGCTCGTACAGCAGCCGCAGATCGCTCTCCAGCGCGCCCGTGTCCGGCGCCGGCAACCCTTGCACGGCGAGCGCCGAGACCACGTCCAGCACCAGGTGCAGCTTGGAACGCCAGCGGCGGTACACCGCCGTCTTGCCCACGCCCGCCCGCCGCGCGATGCCCTCGATGGACATCCGCGCGTAGCCGACCGCCGCGAGCTCCTCGAAGACGGCCGCCCGGATGGCTTCCGTCACGTCCTCCCGCAGGACGGCCGCCCCGGCGGGGGCCCGGCGGCGCGGACGCGTCTGAGGCTCGTCGGCGTTCGTCGTCATGCGGACCAGCATAGGGCGTTACGACGATACGGTCCCGTCCCCACGCAACGCGTCACGACGAAACGGTTGCGTTCCGACGCCCACTCGGCCTACGCTCACGTTGCGACGATACGGTCCCGTCCCGACGTAAGAGAACGCAAAGAGAAGCGTAAGGAAACGCCGGGCGCCGACCCCTTCCGTACCCCCCAAGTGAAAGCAGCGGATGTGAGCCAGGTCCTCCACACACCGCCCTCGGCACCGGCGCCCCCGGTCGAGGCCGACCTCGCGGCCCTCGCCGCCCGCCACGGCCTCTCGGTCAGCGGTGCCCGCCCGACCCTGCCCGAGTACATCCGGCAGCTGTGGGCCCGGCGCCACTTCATCACCGCCTTCTCCACCGCCAAGCTCACCGCCCAGTACAGCCAGGCCAAGCTCGGCCAGGTCTGGCAGGTGATGAACCCGCTGCTCAACGCGGCGGTCTACTTCCTCATCTTCGGTGTGCTGCTCGGCACCAAGAAGGGCGTGCCGGACTACGTCCCGTTCCTGGTGACGGGCGTGTTCATCTGGACGTTCACGCAGAGCTCGATCCTGGCGGGCACCCGCGCGATCTCCGGCAACCTCGGCCTGGTGCGCGCCCTGCACTTCCCGCGGGCCGCGCTGCCGATCTCGTTCTGCCTCCAGCAGCTCCAGCAGCTGCTGTTCTCGATGTGCGCCCTGGTCGTGATCCTGCTCTGCTTCGGGGTGCCGGTGGCGGTGTCCTGGGTGCTGGCGGTCCCGGCGCTGGCCCTGCAGTTCGTGTTCAACGCCGGTGTCTCGATGGTCATGGCCCGGCTCGGCGCCAAGACCCCGGACATCGCGCAGCTGATGCCGTTCGTCCTGCGCACCTGGATGTACGTCTCGGGCGTCATGTGGAGCATCGAGCACCTGGCCAGCAAGCACAGCGACTGGCCGTCCTGGGTCGTTCCCGTCCTCCAGGCCAACCCGGCCGCCATCTACATCGACCTGATGCGCTTCGCGCTGATCGACAGCTTCCACTCCAGCCAGCTGCCCGCCCACGTGTGGCTGATCGCGACGGGCTGGGCCCTGCTCGCCGGAGTCGGCGGCTTCATCTACTTCTGGAAGGCTGAGGAGACGTACGGCCGTGGCTGAGCAGACCTACGAGAACGCCCCGAGCGTCGACGAGAACGCCCCCACCGTCATCGCCGACAACGTCGACATCGTCTACCGCGTCAACGGCACCGGCGCCGGCAAGGGCTCCGCGACCGCCGCCCTGAACCGGATCATGCGCCGCAAGCAGACCGAGAAGGCGTCCGGCGTCCGCAAGGTGCACGCGGTGAAGAAGGTGTCGTTCGTCGCCTACAAGGGCGAGGCCATCGGGCTCATCGGCACCAACGGCTCCGGCAAGTCGACCCTGCTGAAGGCGGTCGCGGGCCTGCTCCCCGTGGAGAGCGGTGCCATCTACACCGACGGCCAGCCCTCCCTCCTCGGCGTGAACGCGGCCCTGATGGGCGACCTCACCGGCGAGCGCAACGTCTACCTCGGCGGCCTCGCGATGGGCATGTCCCGCGAGCAGATCAAGGAGCGCTACCAGGAGATCGTCGACTTCTCCGGCATCAACGAGAAGGGCGACTTCATCACCCTGCCCATGCGCACGTACTCCTCCGGCATGGGCGCCCGGCTGCGCTTCTCCATCGCCGCCGCCAAGGACCACGACGTCCTCCTCATCGACGAGGCCCTCGCCACCGGCGACCGCTCCTTCCAGAAGCGCTCCGAGCAGCGCATCCGCGAGCTGCGCAAGCACGCCGGCACGGTGTTCCTGGTCAGCCACAACAACAAGTCGATCCGCGACACCTGCGACCGGGTGCTGTGGCTGGAGCGCGGCGAGCTGCGCATGGACGGACCCACCGAGGACGTCCTGAAGGAGTACGAGGCCTTCACCGGCGACAAGACGACCACGAAGCCCAAGGCCAAGCCGAAGCCGAAGGCCGCCGTCTAGGACCGGCTGAGCGCCTCCTGCGGCACCGCCCACGTGCGCCGGACCAGGAACCGGAAAGCCGACGCCAGCACGAGGGACACGGCCTTCACGGCGTTCGACCCGAGCGGTCCGTGAAGGCCGAGGCCGTGATAGCCGACGTAGAACAGGCCGCTCTCCATCACCACGCCGATCCCGCGGAAGGCGAAGAACAGGGTGGGCCGCTCACCGATGCCCGCCGCGCGGTCGCGGTGGGCGAGGAGGCGCAGGCCCAGATAGTTCGTGAACACGGCGATGATGCTCGCGAGTACCGTCGCCACCAGTGCCTGCCGGTCGAGCCCGTGCAGCAGCACATTGAAGACGGCGAAATTCACCACGGCACCGCCGCCGCCGACAACCCACGCGTTCACGGCTCAACTCTTAGCGGGAAACGGTAATTCGTGGCCCTTCCCTTTGCCTAAAGCAAGCCAAGAAAAGGGCGCCCCGAGCCGATTCCCGGCCCGGGGCGCCCTGTTGCTCGTACCGCACTACGAGCTCGTACGGCCTACGAGTGCGTCCGCAGCAGCGTGCGCATCGTCCGCATGGCCACCGACAGGTTGGCGAGGTCGAACGTCTCCGAACTCTGGATCTCCTCCAGGGTGGTGCGCGCCCGGCCGAGGATCGCCGCGTTCTTCTCCTCCCAGGCCTTGAAGCGCTGCTCGGGAGTGGAGGTGCCGTTGCCGACCGCGAGGACGTCCGCGGTCACGGCCGCGTGGGCCGCGTAGAGGTCCTCGCGGATGGAGGCGCGGGCCATGGACTGCCAGCGGTCCGCGCGGGGCAGCTCGATGATGCGGTCCATGAGCTGCGTGATGTGCAGCCGGTCGGCGAGGTCGTAGTAGACCTCGGCGACGTCCAGCGGCTCCTTGCCCATGCGGTCGGCCACCGAGACGATGTCGAGCGTGGGGAAGGCGGAGGAGAACCCGGCCACGCGCGTGGCGAGTTCGTCCGGGACGCCGGCGCCCGACAGCTCGTCGTAGATCTGCTGGTACCACTCCAGGTCCGCGCCCCGCAGCAGCTTCGGCAGCTGCGACCACACCTGCTCGACCCGCTCGCCGAAGAACTCGACGGTCTCGGCGAGCTGGAGCGGCTGCGGCCGGTTGTTGAGCAGCCAGCGCGTGCCGCGCTCGACGAGCCGGCGCGAGTGCAGACGGATACGGGTCTGCACGGCGGCCTCGACCCGGTTGTCGAGGGCCTCCACCCCGTCCCACACGGCGGCCGAGCGGAAGATCGCGCGGGCCGCGGTCTGCGCCCGGACGATCTCCTCCAGGGACGCCCCGGTCTCCTCGCGCAGGCGGTGCAGGTACGTCGTACCGCCCGTGTTGACCGTGTCGTTGACGAGGACGGTCGTGATGATCTCGCGGGCCAGCGGGTGGCTGTGCATCTGGTCGGCGAACTGCTCGTGCAGCGCGGTCGGGAAGTACGCGTCGAGCAGGGTGCGCAGATACGGGTCGTCGGGCAGCGAGGTGTGCAGCAGCTCGTCGGAGACCGTGATCTTCGTGTACGCCATCAGCACGGCCGTCTCCGGGCCGGTCAGGCCCTGGCCGTTGGAGAGGCGCTCGCGGATCTGGCGGTCGGTGGGCAGGAACTCCAGGGCCCGGTCGAGGTGCCCCTCGCGCACCAGGTGCTTCATGAAGCGCTGCTGGGCGTGGAGCATGTCCTTGGACTGGGCCAAGGCGTTGGCGATCGCGGTGTTCTGCGCGTAGTTGTTGCGCAGGACCAGGCGGCCGACCTCGTCGGTCATCTCGGCGAGCAGCTTGTTGCGCTGCTTGACCGTCATGTCGCCCTCGGCGACCAGGCCGTTGAGCAGGATCTTGATGTTCACCTCGTGGTCGGAGGTGTCCACGCCCGCGCTGTTGTCGATGGCATCGGTGTTGATCTTGCCGCCGTGCAGGGCGAACTCGATCCGGCCGAGCTGGGTCAGACCCAGGTTGCCGCCCTCGCCGACGACCTTGACGCGCAGGTCGGCGCCGTCGACACGGATCGGGTCGTTGGCCTTGTCACCGACGTCCGCGTGCGACTCCGCGCTCGACTTCACGTACGTGCCGATGCCGCCGTTCCACAGCAGGTCGACCGGCGCCTTGAGGATCGCCTTCATCAGGTCGGCCGGCGTCATCTTGGAGACCTTGCCCTCGATGCCGAGGGCCTCGCGGATGTGCGCGTTGAGCGGGATGGCCTTGGCACTGCGCGGGAACACGCCGCCACCGGCCGAGATGAGCTCGGCGTTGTAGTCGGCCCAGCTGGAGCGCGGCAGCTCGAAGACGCGGCGCCGCTCGGCGTAGGAGGTCGCCGAGTCCGGGTTCGGGTCGATGAAGATGTGCCGGTGGTCGAAGGCGGCGACCAGGCGGATGTGCTCGCTGAGCAGCATGCCGTTGCCGAACACGTCACCGGACATGTCACCGATGCCGACGACCGTGAAGTCCTCGGCCTGGGTGTCCACGCCCAGCTCACGGAAGTGCCGCTTGACGGACTCCCAGGCGCCGCGCGCGGTGATGCCCATGCCCTTGTGGTCGTAACCGGCCGAGCCACCGGAGGCGAAGGCGTCGCCGAGCCAGAAGTTGTACGACTCCGCGACCCCGTTGGCGATGTCGGAGAAGGTGGCGGTGCCCTTGTCGGCGGCGACGACCAGGTAGGTGTCGTCCTCGTCGTGCCGTACGACGTCGGCGGGCGGGACGACCTCACCGGCGACCATGTTGTCGGTGATGTCGAGCAGCGCCGAGATGAACACCTTGTAGCTGGCGATGCCCTCGGCCAGCCACGCCTCCCGGTCCACGCTCGGGTCGGGCAGCTGCTTGGCGACGAAGCCGCCCTTGGCGCCGACCGGCACGATGACGGTGTTCTTCACCATCTGCGCCTTGACCAGGCCGAGGATCTCGGTGCGGAAGTCCTCACGCCGGTCGGACCAGCGCAGGCCTCCGCGCGCGACCTTCCCGAAGCGCAGGTGCACGCCCTCGACGCGCGGGGAGTAGACCCAGATCTCGAACGCCGGGCGCGGCGCGGGCAGGTCGGGGATGGCCTGCGGGTCGAACTTCATGGACACGTACTCGTGCGGCTTGCCGCCGGCCGCCTCCTGGAAGAAGTTCGTACGGAGCGTCGCCTTGATGACGGTCAGGAAGGACCGCAGGATGCGGTCCTCGTCGAGGCTGGCCACCTGGTCGAGCGCCGCGTCGACCTCTTCGAGGAGGGCGTCCACGATCTCGTGGCCCGCGCGCTGCCGGTCCGGCGACATCCGCGCCTCGAACAGGGAGACGAGCAGCCGGGTGGTGTGGACGTTGTTGCGGAGGGTGTCCTCCATGTAGTCCTGCGAGAACGTCGAACCCGCCTGGCGCAGGTACTTGGCGTACGCCCGCAGCACCATCGCCTGCCGCCAGCCGAGGCCCGCCCTGAGCACGAGGGCGTTGAAGCCGTCGTTCTCCGCCTTGCCGGTCCAGGTCGCGGCGAAGGCCTCCTGGAACCGCTCACGGCCGTCGTCGCCGAGGTAGTCCCCGGCGCCGTTCTGCGACTTGGGCATGCGCAGACCGAAGTCGTAGATCCAGGCGGTCGTACGGTCCGAGCAGCGCAGTTCGTACGGCCGCTCGTCGGTGACCTCGACGCCGAGGCGGCTGAGCACCGGCAGGACGGCGGACAGGGAGACCGCCTCGCCCTTGCGGTAGATCTTGAAACGGCGCTCCTCGGGGGCCGAGCCGACCGGCTCGTACAGGCTCAGGGCGAAGTTGTTCTCCTCGCTGAGCTGCTCCAGGTGGCACAGGTCGGCGACGGCCGCGCGCGGGGTGTGGTCGGCCTTGTAGCCCTCGGGGAAGGCGCTGCCGTAGCGGCGCAGCAGTTCGGCGGCGCGCTCCTCGCCCAGCTCGTCGGTGAGCGCCTCGGCGAAACCGTCGGCCCAGGAGCGGGCGGCCTCGACGAGGCGGGCCTCGATGCGCTCCTTGTCGCTGTCGCTGAGCTCGGGCAGTTCGGTGCCCTGCGGGACGCGGACCACGAAGTGCAGCCGGGACAGGATCGACTCGGTGTTCCAGGCGGTGAAGTCGACGCTGGTGCCGCCGAGCTCCTCCTTCAGGATGTCGATGATCCGCAGCCGGACGCCGGTGGTGTACCGGTCGCGGGGCAGGTAGACGAGGGCGGAGTAGTAGCGGCCGTACTCGTCCTGGCGCAGGTACAGCCGCAGCCGGCGCCGCTCCTGGAGGTAGAGGACGCTGGTGACGATGGACTGGAGCTCGTCGGCCGGGGTCTGGAAGAGCTCGTCGCGCGGGTAGGTCTCCAGGATCTGGAGCAGGTCGCGGCCGTCGTGGCTGTTGGGCGAGAACCCGGCGCGCTGGAGCACCTCGTCCACCTTGCGGCGGATGACGGGAACCCGGCGCACGGACTCGGTGTAGGCGGCGGACGAGAACAGTCCGAGGAAGCGCCGCTCCCCGACGACATTGCCCTGGGCGTCGAACTTCTTCACCCCGATGTAGTCGAGGTACGACGGCCGGTGCACGGTCGCGCGGCTGTTGGCCTTGGTCAGCACCAGCAGCCGGTGCTCACGGGCCTTGGCCCGGGCGTCGGCGGGCAGCCGCTCGAAGGAGGGGCTGACGGGGTGGCTGTCGTCGCCCGCGTGATGCGGGTCGGAACGCAGGATGCCGAGGCCGGTGCCGGGCACGGCGGCGAGGGAGTCGTCCTCGCGGAGCTGGTACTCGCGGTAGCCGAGGAAGGTGAAGTGGTCGGCGGCCAGCCAGCGCAGCAGCTCGCGGGCCTCCTCGACCTCCTGCTCGGGCAGGTCGCCGGCGGTGGGCTCGGCGGGCAGGTCCTCGGCGATGCGCAGCGCCGCGTCGCGCATCTTCTCCCAGTCCTCGACGGCCTCCCGGACGTCCGAGAGGACCCGCAGCAGGTCGGCGGTGATCTGCTTGAGGTCGGCGCGGTCGGTCTCGCGGTCGATCTCGACGTGGATCCAGGACTCGGTGTGCGCGTCGTGCGGAAGCTCGCCGCGGTCGCCGGCGGGGCGCTTCGGGAGCACCTCGATGAGCTGTCCGGTCACATCACGCCGGACCACGACCTGCGGGTGGATGACGACATGGATGCCGCGTCCCTGCCGGGTCAGCTCGTTGGTGACCGAGTCGACGAGGAAGGGCATGTCGTCGGTGACGACCTCGACGATCGAATGGCTGCACGCCCAGCCGTTCTCCTCCACCGTGGGCGTGAGGACCCGCACATTGGCCGTGCCCTGTGGCCGGTTCTCGGCCAGCCGGTAATGCGAAAGGGCGGCTCCGAAGACGTCGACCGGGTCGCGGTCGGTGAGGTCCTCCGGGGCGGTGTGCAGGTAGTAGCGCTGGAGGAACGCGAGCACCGATTCCCGGTCAGGGGTGCCCTTGTCCGTCGTCCCGGTCGGTAGGTGCCCCCCGACCGGGCTGTTCTCAGCTACCCGGGCAGCCCTCTCGAGCAGCTCGGCCTTGGCTTCGTCCAGCTTGGTCTGCATTGTCCTCTGGCTCCTGTCGCGCGCCGTTGCGTGACGTAGAAGGAAGTACGGTCTCTTCCCTCTGCGGCTCTACGCCACGGCCCGGGGTGTCCGGTCCGCTCCGACGCTATGCCGCGAGGTGAGATGGGCGGAGTGATATCAGCCAATGTCGACGCCTTCGAAAGGTGTGACGCTGATCTCCGGGAGGCCCTGTCACGAGGTGTGCGCGGCGCCCTGGAGGGTTCCGCACCTCCGTCCCGCCCGCGCGGACCAGCGACTGACGCCCGGACACGGATGTCGTCCGTGCTCACCGGGCGCAGGGCAGGGGCGACAGTGCCCCCGCGAACTATCGCGCTGATCACGCCACCAAGGCTATCGCTCCTTACAGGGGCTCCGTCATGAGCCGTATGTGTACAAAACCAGGGGTCGAATTTTGACGTTCTGCACAGTCCCCGAACCGCCCCCGAACAGTCCCCGCCCCCTTGCCAAGTCCCTGTTTCACATGCACGTTGCCGACATGACAGCCAAAATCCTGATCGTCACCGGTGACGCGGCGGAGTCCCTGGAGGTCCTGTACCCCTACCAGCGGCTCCGCGAGGAAGGCTACGACGTCCACATCGCGGCCCCGACCCGCAAGAAGCTGCAGTTCGTCATCCATGACTTCGAACCCGGCTTCGACACCTACACCGAGAAGCCCGGCTACACCTGGCCGGCCGACCTCGCCTTCGCCGACGTCGACCCCGGCGAGTACGCCGCGGTCGTCATCCCCGGCGGCCGGGCCCCGGAGTACCTCCGCAACGACCCGCAACTCCGCAAGATCCTGAAGTCCTTCTTCGACGCCGACAAGCCGGTCGCCCAGATCTGCCACGGCCCCCTGCTCACGGCCGCGATCGACGGCCTCCGCGGCCGCCGCGTCACGGCGTACCCGGCCCTGGAACCCGACATGCAGGCGGCGGGCGCCACCTTCCAGGACACGGAGGCGGTCGTCGACGGCACCCTGGTGTCCTCGAGGGCCTGGCCGGACCACTCGGCGTGGATGCGGGAATTCTTGACGGTACTGCGGGCGAAGGCGCCGGTGACGTAGATCTGCTCAGGCAGAGGTGGGGTACCGCTGGGGCACCGTCCCTGCCCGCCGCTGCGAGCAGCCGTACCGCTGGAGCGGCGCCCACCGGACAGCGACTGCCGTCTGCCTGCCACCGCTCCAGGCAGACGCACCGCCTCCTCTGCCGCCACTCCAGCCGACCCGCCACCCACCGCAACGCCACCGCCCCCTCTGCCGCCGCCGCTGCGGGCAGTCGTGCCGCAGGGCGGCACGGGTGGGCGCAGCGGCACCCCGCCAGCGCGGGCGAGCGAAGACCCCGCGACAGCACCCCGCCTGCGCAGGCAAGCGAAACCCCGCGACGGCACCCCCACGCCGGTCAGCCCGCGCCCCGCGTCACGGCATCACGTCACGCCGCTATGCGCTCCGCCTCCGCAACGGCCTCGGCCAAGGTGTCCACAACCGGAACACCAACCGCCTCCAGGCTGGCCCGACCGTGCGACCCCCCGGTGTACAGAACGGCTCGCGCCCCCACATGCAACGCCGCCACCGCGTCATCGGCCGCGTCCCCGATCACCACCGTGCGAGCCGGATCCACCCCGGCCAGCGCCGCGACATGCCGCTCCATGTGCTCCGCCTTGCTCCCCCCGGACGGCCCGACCCGCCCGTCCACCCGAACGAAGTGCGCCTCGATCCCGAACCCACGCACCAGGGGCACCAGCTCCTCGTGCCCGTACATGCTCAGAATCGACTGGCTGCGCCCGGCCGACCGCCACCCCGCGAGCAGTTCCGCCGCCCCCACCGCGAGCCCGCACCCCACCCGGTGCTCGCTGTAGTACCGGTGGAAGGTCTCGTCCATGACCAGCCACTCGGCCTCGGTGGGCAACCGCCCCATCAGCCGCTCGTAGAACTTCGGCACCGGCACGCAGTACAGCGCCCGGTACTGCTCCATCGTGATCGGCGCGAGCCCCAGCTCCGCGAACGCCGCGTTCGTCGCCCCGATGATCGCGTCGTTGTCGTGGAACAGCGTCCCGTTCCAGTCCCAGACGATGTGCGCGCCCATGTGCATCCCCATGCCCAAAAACGTACCCGCCCCCACTGACAATCAAGAGACCCGCAGCTCAGAGGGCACCACCAGCACGCGCCGGCAGCCTCGGTCCCAGCCTGGGCCTCAGCCGCCCAGCCCCACCAGGTGGGGGATCTCCTGCGTGGCGTACCAGAGCAGTTCGTGGTCCTCGGTCCCGTCCACGACGAACTGCGCGTCGTCGTCCCCGGCGTCCGCCGCCGCCAGCGCCTCCGCCCCCGCGGTCACGTCCGCCTCCGCGTCATCCGCGTCGACATGCACCGCGGCCGCCTTGGCCAGCGCCACGCCCCCGGCGACCCGCACCTCACCGAGCGCCGCCGGATCGAGCCCCCGGTCGGGGTCGGCGACCGCCGCACCGTCGGGCACGTCGACCGCGACCACGACCCGGCGCCGCACCGCATCGGGGTCGGCCGCCAGCAGCCGCAGCGAGGCGAGCGCGGCCCGGTTCAGCGCCGCGTACTCGAGTTCCTCGATGTCGTCGGAGAGATACCACTCGCGCAACGCGGGCGTCACGGCGTAGGCGACGAGCGGGTCGGGCCCCAGCTCGCCCGTCTTGTACGCCTCGGCGAGACCGGAGAGGGTCAGGGGGACGTAGACGCGCATGGTTGCCGCTTTCGTGGTCAAAGAGCGTGGACGAGGGCTCCGCGGAGGCTCCCGGCAGAGCGGTGACGACCTCCCGAAGAGCCTTCAGGATACGTGCGGGCGTCCCCTTTCGAGTCCCTGCCCGGCCCCTCGGAGGCGTCCACCCGCGTCCGGAAACTCACCCGGCGCACCCCCGTGGCCACGGCCTTCCGGCACCGCGGATCACCCGGATAAGCGAACATTGCGCACCCTCGCCGCACCCCCGCTCTTCCTTGCCGCCGTCGCCCTCGACCCCGTACAAGATCCCCAACCGCCGAAGTTACCGCCCGGTACGCAGCAGGGCATGACACCGCACCGCACCGCTCCGGGCCCCACGAACGGGGATCTCCATGAACAAGGTCATGACCAGGTCGCAGCTCCGCCCCGGCACCCGCCCGCCGAGCCGCCGCGACTCGCGCCGCCCCGGCGGCACCCCGCCCCGCACCCCGGTAGGCGGAACGCCCCGCGCCACCCCCGACGACGGCCGCCCGCCGGGCTCCCCGAACGCCACCACCCGAACCCGTCCCACGGACAACCGCCCACCGGCGGCCACAGGATCCCCCACGGCCGTCGCGACCCCCCTTACCGGCACCCAGCCAGGCACATCGGTCCACACCGCCCCGGAGCCCCGCGCAGCCGCCGCGGCCGCTCGCCCCCGGACCGGCACCCACACCTCGGCAGCCCCGGCCCCGGCCCGGACCGGCACCATCACCTCAGCGCCCCCGGCCCCCACGCCCCGCACCCCCGTCCCCCAGCTCCACCCCACCGACCACATCGCCGAGCTCCTCGTGCTGGTCCTCAGTGGCCAGCGCCCCGTCCACTCGATGCTCCGGCACACCGTCGGCCAGGCCTACGACGAGCTGGCCGAGCTCGCCGAACGCGGCCCCCTCCGCGCCCGCGGCACCCGCCCCGTGGTCCGCGACATCGGCTACTACGTCCCGCGCCCCGGCGCCTACGAGGCCTTCGCCCGCATCGGCGCCGGCGACCAGCTGCGCGCCATGGCCTTCCGCGTGGAACTCGGCCGGGACCGCCGCTGGCGCTGCACCGCGGTGGAACTGGGCGGCCCCCGCGACCGCCGCACGGCCGACCACTGACACCACGGCGCGCACAAGCGCCGAGCGCGGCCCGAAGCAGCCCGAAGCAGCCCGAACGACCGAGCCGGCTCCCACCCCCACGCCGAACGACCGAGCCGACCGCACCCACACGCCGAAGGGCCGGGCCACCCCAGGTGACCCGGCCCTTCAACCGGCTACAGCGTCGCGGACACCGTCACTTCTTACGACGGCGCCCACCACGCGACTGCTTGCGCCGCTCCGCGCGCGTGAGGCCGTCCGCCTCGGAGCGCACCGGCTCGTCGTCGTCGGCGAACTCGCCCTCGACGACACCGCCCTCGCCGTCCACGGTCGGCGCGGAGAAGTGCAGATCCCGGCGCTGCGGGGCGTCGAGGCCCTTGGCGCGGATCTCCGGGCGGGCGCCCGCCTGCGCCGGCACCGCGTCCTGCTTGTCCAGGGACGGCTTCTCGTCCTCGACCGGGACCTCCTCGACCTGCTGTTCGACCTGGACCTCCAGGTTGAACAGGTAGCCGACGGACTCCTCCTTGATGCCCTCCATCATGGCGGTGAACATGTCGAAGCCCTCGCGCTGGTACTCGACCAGCGGGTCCTTCTGCGCCATCGCGCGCAGGCCGATGCCCTCCTGGAGGTAGTCCATCTCGTAGAGGTGCTCGCGCCACTTGCGGTCCAGGACCGACAGCACGACCCGGCGCTCCAGCTCACGCATGATCTCGGAGCCGAGCTGGGCCTCACGGGCCTCGTACTGCTCGTGGATGTCGTCCTTGATGGACTCGGAGATGAAGTCGGCGGTCAGCCCCGCGCGGTCGCCGGCCGCGTCCTCCAGCTCCTCGACGGTGATCTTCACCGGGTAGAGCTGCTTGAAGGCGCCCCACAGCCGGTCGAGGTCCCAGTCCTCCGCGAAGCCCTCGGCGGTCTCGGCGGCGATGTACGCGTCGATGGTGTCGTCCATGAAGTGCTGGATCTGCTCGTGCAGGTCCTCGCCCTCCAGGACGCGGCGACGCTCGCCGTAGATGACCTCGCGCTGGCGGTTGAGGACCTCGTCGTACTTCAGGACGTTCTTACGGGTCTCGAAGTTCTGCTGCTCGACCTGCGACTGGGCGGACGCGATCGCGCGCGTGACCATCTTGTTCTCGATCGGCACGTCGTCCGGCACGTTGGCCATGGACATCACGCGCTCGACCATCTGGGCCTTGAACAGGCGCATCAGGTCGTCGCCGAGGGACAGGTAGAAGCGGGACTCGCCCGGGTCGCCCTGGCGGCCGGAACGACCGCGCAGCTGGTTGTCGATACGACGCGACTCGTGCCGCTCGGTGCCCAGCACGTAGAGGCCGCCGAGGTCCTCGACCTCTTCCTTCTCGGCCTTCACGGCGAGCTCGGCACGCTCCAGGGCGGCCGGCAGGGCCTGCGCCCACTCCTCGATGTGCTCCTCGGGGTCGAGGCCGCGCTGGCGCAGCTCCGCCTCGGCGAGGTCCTCGGGGTTGCCGCCGAGCTTGATGTCGGTACCACGGCCGGCCATGTTGGTGGCCACGGTCACGGCGCCCTTGCGGCCGGCCTGGGCGACGATGATCGCCTCTCGGTCATGCTGCTTGGCGTTCAGCACTTCGTGCTGGACGCCGCGCTTGCTGAGCTGCTGCGAGAGGTACTCGGACTTCTCGACCGAGGTGGTGCCGACGAGGATCGGCTGGCCCTTCTCGTGCTTCTCGACGATGTCGTCGACGACCGCCTCGAACTTCGCGACCTCGGTGCGGTAGATCAGGTCCGACTGGTCCTTGCGGATCATCGGCTTGTTGGTCGGGATCGGGACGACGCCGAGCTTGTAGATCTGGTGGAACTCGGCGGCCTCGGTCATCGCCGTACCGGTCATGCCGCACAGACCGGGCTGTTCCTTGCCGTCGTGGTCGTGGCGCTTGTAGAGGCGGAAGAAGTTCTGCAGGGTGATCGTGGCGAGCGTCTGGTTCTCGTCCTTGATGTCCACCCCCTCCTTCGCCTCGATCGCCTGGTGCATGCCCTCGTTGTAGCGGCGGCCGGCGAGGATACGGCCGGTGTGCTCGTCGACGATCATGACTTCGCCGTCCATGACGACGTAGTCCTTGTCCTTCTTGAAGAGCTCCTTGGCCTTGATGGCGTTGTTCAGGTAGCCCACCAGAGGCGTGTTCACCGACTCGTAGAGGTTGTCGATGCCCAGCCAGTCCTCGACCTTGGCGACACCGGCCTCGTGGATGGCGACGGTGCGCTTCTTCTCGTCGACCTCGTAGTCGCCGGTCTCCTCGATGCCCTTGAGGGGGTTGCCGGCCTCGCCCTTCTTCAGGCGGGTGACCAGCTTGGCGAAGTCGCCGTACCACTTGGTGGCCTGGTCGGCCGGGCCGGAGATGATCAGCGGCGTACGGGCCTCGTCGACCAGGATGGAGTCGACCTCGTCGACGATGGCGAAGTTGTGGCCGCGCTGGACGAGCTCGTCCTTGGACCACGCCATGTTGTCGCGCAGGTAGTCGAAGCCGAACTCGTTGTTCGTGCCGTACGTGATGTCGCAGGCGTACTGCTCGCGACGCTGGGCGGGCGTCATGTTGGCGAGGATGCAGCCGACTTCCAGGCCCAGGAACTTGTGGACGCGGCCCATCATCTCGGAGTCGCGCTCGGCCAGGTAGTCGTTCACCGTGATCAGGTGAACGCCCTTGCCGGACAGCGCGTTGAGATAAGCGGGCAGGGTGCCGACGAGGGTCTTGCCCTCACCGGTCTTCATCTCGGCGACGTAGCCGAGGTGGAGGGCGGCGCCGCCCATGATCTGCACGTCGTAGTGGCGCTGGCCGAGGACGCGCTTGGCGGCCTCGCGCACGGTGGCGAACGCCTCGGGGAGCAGGTCGTCCAGGCTCTCGCCGTCGGCGTACCGCTGCTTGTACTCATCGGTCAGGGCACGCAGCTCGGCGTCGGAGAGGTCGACGAAGTCCTCTTCGATGGAGTTGACCTGGTCCGCGATGCGGTGCAGCTTGCGCAGGATCTTGCCTTCGCCTGCACGCATGATCTTCGAGAGGACGGACACGGGGGTTGGTCTCCTTGCCGGTCGGGCCTGGGACGGTCGGTTTCCATTTGACTTGACTGAGCAACGGCCATCGTATGCGAGGACATGGCCACGCCGGGAGCCTGCCGGGGACGGCGACCGTCCGCTGCTTCAAATCTCCGTCAAAGGGGACAACGGCCGGGGGTAGCGGATGGTGCCGCGTTCCGCCGACGAATTGCGCGAAAGGTGACCACGCGCTCACGCACCGCAAAAAGATGGCCTTGTCGTGAATCCCCGAGCAGAATCGGCCGATGGACCCCGTCACGCTCACCACCGGCCGCCTGCTGATGCGCACGGTCGGCCCGCCGGACACCGACACCGTGTACGCGGCCGCCCAGGACCCCGACATCCAGCGCTGGACGACCATCCCCTCGCCGTATCTGCGCGAGCACGCGGAGAGTTTCACGGACCAGCTCGTCCCCGACGGCTGGACGAACGGCTCCATGTTCACGTGGGGTCTCTTCCTCCCCGAAGGGGAGGAACTGGTGGGCATGCTCGGGCTGTCGATGCGTTCCATGAGCGCGGCCGAGGTCGGCTTCTGGGGCACGAGGGAACACCGCGGCAACGGCTACGTCACCGAGGCCGTCCTCGCCGCGTCCCGCTGGGCCTTCACCCAGCTGTCCATCGACCGCGTGGAGTGGCGCGCTGAGGTCGGCAACCACCCCTCGCGCGCGGTGGCGGAGCGCTGCGGTTTCACGGTCGAGGGCGTGCTGCGCTCCGGCATCGTCAACCAGGGCGTACGCCGGGACTGCTGGGTGGGTTCCCTGCTCCCTTCGGACCTGGGGCTGCCGTCGACGGCACCGTATCTGCCGGCGCGCGTGGAGCTCTCGTAGTGATCGCGCAGCTCACGCCCCGTTGTCAGTGCCACCGCCTATCGTCCCCCTCATGACGAGCCCGCGTCCCTCGACCGAACTGACCGCCGACGAAGCCCGCCGCATCGCCCTGCGCGCCCAGGGCTTCCTCGGCACCCCCGACCGCCGGGCCGGTGTCCGCGGCGTCCTGCGCCACCTCGGCGCGGTCCAGCTCGACACCATCTCGGTCCTCGCCCGCTCCCATGAGCTCATCCCGTACGCCCGCCTGGGAGCGGTCGGCCGCAAGACCGTCGAGAACGCCTACTGGACCGAGACCCACGCCTTCGAGTACTGGTCCCACGCGGCCTGCATCCTCCCGATCGAGGAGTGGCCGCACTTCGCGTTCCGCCGCCGTGCCTACCGCGACCGCCCGCACTGGAGCCACGACCTGCCCGAGGGCACCTACGAACAGGTCATCAAGCAGCTCCGCGCCGAGGGCCCCCTCACGGCCACGGAGCTGGGCGGCGCGAAGAAGACCAGCGAGTGGTGGGACTGGTCGGGCACCAAGGTCGCCGTGGAGCGCGCGCTCATGTACGGCGAGGTCGTCTGTGTGGAGCGCCGCGGCTGGAAGCGGGTGTACGACCTCGCGGAGCGCGCCGTCCCGCAGGCGCTGCTCCATGACGAGCTGGACGACGCCGAGTGCCTGCGCCGCCTGGTCCGGCTGGCCGGGCGGTCGCTGGGGGTCGGCACGCGCGCGGACATCGCCGACTACCACCGCCTCAAGGCCGAGCAGGTCGACGCGGTGATCGCCGACTCGGTTCTGGTCCCGGTCGCGGTCGAGGGCTGGGGCAAGCCCGCCTGGGCCGACCCGGAGGCCCTGGCGACTCCGCCGCGGGGCCGCCACCGTACGACGCTGCTGTCGCCGTTCGACTCCCTGATCTGGGAACGCGCGCGCACGGAGCGGATCTTCGGCTTCACCCACCGCCTGGAGGCCTACGTCCCCAAGCCGAAGCGGGTCTACGGCTACTTCGCGATGCCGGTCCTGGCCGGCGGCCGTCTCGTCGGCCGCGTGGACCCCGCGCGGGAGGGCCGCACCCTGGTGGCCCGGCAGGTCACGCTGGACGGCCCGAAGGCGGTCCCGGCGGTCGCGCAGGCACTGGCCGAGGCGGCGAGCTGGGTGGACTGCACGGACGTGCGCGTGGAGCGGGTGGACGCGCCCGAACTGCGCGCGCCCCTGACCAAGGCGCTAGCGGATCTCTAGGATCTTCTCCCGCATCGCGTAGACGACGGCCTCCATCCTGGAGTGCAGCTGAAGCTTCTCCAGGATGTTGCGCACGTGGTTCTTCACGGTGTTCTCGGAGATGAACAACTCCTTGGCGATATCCCGGTTGTTCATTCCGGTTGCGACGAGTTTGAGCACTTCCAGCTCACGGTCGGTGAGCCGCGGCGCGGGCACGAGCCGCCGCTCGTCCGTCCGCTGGATCATCGACTTGAACTCGGTGAGCAGCTTCGACGCCATGGACGGACTGATCTGCGACTGTCCGTCGGCGACCGCGCGAATGGCGGTGGCCACCTCGTCGGTGGAGATCTCCTTGAGGAGATAACCGGTCGCGCCCGCCTTGATCGCCTCGTAGAGGTCGGCCTCCTCGTCGCTGATCGTCAGCATGATGATCTTCGCGCTGGGGGCGACCTCCTTGATGGAGGTGCAGGCCTCGATACCGCCCCGCTTGGGCATCCGTACGTCCATCAGGACGATGTCGGGCAGCAGGTCGGCGGCCTTGTCGACGGCCTCGGCGCCGTCGCCCGCCTCGCCCACGACCTGGATGTCCTCCTCGGCCGCGAGCACGATCTCCAGTCCCCGCCGAAAGAGGGCATGGTCGTCCACGACCAGGACACGGATCGGCTCCTTGCGTGGTGAGCCCGTGTCCGGGCCCAAGCCGGTGACGCCGTCGCCGGCATCTCCGTCCTGCATCGGTCCGAAGCTGTCCGCCATCGTTCCTCCCCCTGAAGGCTGTGGCTGGTCCTGTGCCATCGCCAACCCAAGGCAACGGCCCAGCGGTTGGGCCGGTGCGGCCATGATTTCATGCCCGGACGACACCGCGGTGACCGAGCGGGGCGCGAAGTGGTCGCACACCGGTGCCCCTGGGGGCGCACACGCGCTCCAGGGGCACCGGCTCAGCCGTCAGGCCGGGCGGTCAGCCACCCAGCGTGCCACCGGCCGCGGGGGGCTGCGCCTGGGCGACCATGGGGTCCGTGCTGAGGTGGATGACGCCGTAGTCGTAGGCGTGCCGTCGGTAGACGACACTCGGTTCCTTCGTCTCGGAGTCGACGAACAGATAGAAGTCGTGCCCGACCAGCTCCATCTCGTACAGAGCCTGGTCGAGGGTCATCGGGGAGGCGACGTGGGTCTTCTCGCGGACGATGAGGGGGCCTTCGCCCTTCACTTCCAGCGAGCCGATCTTCTTGGTGGGGACGCCGTCCGGCTCTTCGTCATGGACGGGGAGGCCGTTGCCGTTGAGGGTGGCCGCGCCCGGGACGTGGTCGGCGACCTCGGCTGCCGAGATCCGGCGCGCACCGCGGCGCGAGAAACGCTTGTCGTGCTGCTTGCGCAGGCGGGCGTCCAGCTTTTCCGCCGCCAGGTCGAGCGCCGCGTACGGATCGCTTGCCGCCGCCTCCGCCCGGATCACCGGACCGCGGGAGCGGAGCGTGATCTCCACTCGGTCACAGCGGTCGGCTTGTCGGGGGTTGGGCTCCTTGGACACCTCGACGTCGAGGCTGATCACCTTGCCGTCGAGCTTCTGGATCTTCTCCAGCTTCAGCTTCTCGGCCACGTGCTTGCGGAACCGCTCGGGCACCTCGGTCTTGCGGCCCTTGACGACGATGTCCACGCAGAACTCCGTTCCCGGATCGCTCCGCTGCGACGGCGGAGCATCTCCCTTTTGCACCAGGCTCCGGTGAGTCCCGGAACCTCGGACTCGGTGACTTCCACCTCCTCCCCCGCGGGCAAGATCTCCACTCCACCAGCGCGGGTGATAGTGAAAAACCCGCAGCACGGCAATCGGATATGAGAGGCGTGGCCTGGGCCTTTCCTCACAACCGAACATATCTCGCCCGGACGGATGTCGTCACCCTCTACCGCCGCGTACCTCCGTTCAGGTGAATTGGTTCTCTCATTACCTGCAACGATGCAAGTTGATGGTCAGTTCCGGTTTATTTCGAATGCATCCGGCGACGCAGCGACCACAGCGGCGCAGATGACGTCACCACGGCCCACGCCGAGCCCCGCACCCCGCGTTCCCGCCCGTCCGCCCTGCTCACCCGCTCTCGCCCCCGTCCATCCGCCATCTCCCCCTCTGCCTTCCCGACCCACAGCCCCGTACACGGCAGTCACACCATTTCCACATCCGCCCGTTCCCCTGCCCCGCGCCCGCACCACCGCCTCTCCCCCATACGCGCGCCTCCCCCTGAACCCCTCAACCGCCCCGCCGGCCTCCTCGGCCACCGCCGCCCGCACGGCCCGCACGGCCCGCGCGGCCTCCGCAAGAGATGCCCCCGTCGTCATGACGTCGTCGACCAGCACGACCGGGCCTGCGAGCAACAGCCGCCCACCGCCGGGGACCACCGACAGCGCGCCGGCGAGATTGTCCAGCCGCTCCCGGGAGTTGAGCCCCGCTTGGTCGGCAACGCCGCGCCGCTGCCGCAACACCGAGAGGACCCGCGCCGGCACCCCGGACCGCCGCAGCTCCGCAGCCGCCGCCAGCGTGATCCGCCGCGCCGGGTCATGCCCGCGCGCCGCCACGGCCGTACGCGAGGACGGAACGGGCACCAGCAGCGGGCCCCGGGACTCCCACCCGACCGAACCCTCTCCAGGCCTCCCCCAAGCCCCCTGCCCCCGCGTCTGCGCCGCCCGCAGCCCCGCCCGGACCGATCCCGCCAGAGCCGTCCCCAACGGCCCCGCGAGCGCCAGCACGCCGCGTTCCTTGTGGGCCAGCAGAACGGCCCGCACCTCGTCGGCATACGGCGCCGCCGCATGCACCGGCGGCAACCCCACCGGCTCCGGCACCGGTCGCACCCGGCGCGGTGCGTTCCCGCTCAGGACGGCGCGGCACTCCGGGCAGAGCACCGCGCGAGGCATCCCGCAGCCCCCGCACTCGGCCGGCAGCACCAGATCCTTGAGATCCCGCCACCACCCCCGCATGCCCACCACTGTGCCGACGCGCGAGCCCCCCGACCACCCCTGTGGATAACCGGCTCCTCCCCCACTACCCGGGGTGAACCACTGCTCGGGATGGACCGCTGTCCCCGGGGTGAACCACTGCTCGGGATGGACCGCTGTCCCCGGGGTGAACCACTGCTCGGGATGAGCCGCAATCCCCGGGATGAGCCGCAATCCCCGGGGCGACCCGCTACCCCGGGGCGACCCGCCGCCCCGGGTGACCCGCCACCACGGGATGACCCGCTCCCCAGGAAGAACCGCTACCCGGGATAAACCGGCGCCGTCCCGTCCTTGACCACCTGCTGCCACTTCGACCCCGCCGACAGCCGGACGATGCCGTCCTCCTCGGAGTACGCCACCAGCGGCAGCTGCTCCTCCTCGGACGCGGCGAGGGCCTTCACCCCCGTCAGCGCGGCGGGCGGCGACCCCACCGGAGTGGAGCCATCGACCTGGACGTACGCCATCTGCTGCACGCCACCGCGCTCGCGCCCGACCAGCACCAGGCGGCTGTCACCCGCCCAGGACATCGCGGTGACCTCCTCCAACTGCGGTGTGACCGAACGCGGTTCGACCACGGAGACGGCACCCTCGTCCGTCTTGTCGTCCCGTTCGACGCGCCCGATGCAGAGGGACTTCTTGCCGTCCTTCTCCACGATGAGCGCGATCCGCACACCGTCGGCGGCCAGCCGCACCGCGTCGACACGCCCGTCCAGCCCCGGAGTCGAGACCTCGATCGGCTCCCCCGCGCCGTCCTTCAGGAACAGCAGCCGGGGCCGGTCGGGATCACGGTCCGCCACCCACAGGTTGCCGTCGCCGTCCCAACTGGGCGTGGTGAGACGGTCCTTCGGCGTCTTGCCGTCGCTGTGCAGCACCGGATCGCCGAGCGAGGCACCCGACACCAGCGACCCGACGTACAGCTCACTGCCGTCGGACGTGACCCCGGCCGCCATCCGCTCGTCCCGCGACACCGCGGCCGACCGCAGTTCCTTGGCGCCCTCACCCAGCGCACCGGGCACCGGCGTCACGTCCGGACTGCTGCTCTCGCTCGGCAGCCGCACGAGCCGGTGCTTGCCGTCGAGGAAGTACTGGTACTCGTTCTTGCCCACCCCGTGCACCACGGCGTTCTCGGCGTCGCTCGCGTTGACCGTGCACAGCTGCGTGCCGTCGGAGCCCTGGAGGGCTACGTCGTCCACGCCCGTGGGCGTCAGGTCCTGCAGCGTGAAGAGCAGTTGGGCGGCCATCTCCTGGCACCGGCCCGCACCGACCCGGTTCGCCCGGGCGTTCAGCGGCACCGTCAACTTGTTCTGCTCGTCGGGCGTCAACGAGGTGACTCCCTTGCCCAGCTTCAGCTGCGTCCCCGTGGGGAAGCTCGATCTGACGACCTGGTCGAGCCAGCGCGAGGGACCCGCGAGCAGCAGCCGTACCGTCTGCGTCATCGGGTCGACCTTCTTGCGGATGTACACGGGGTCGGCGACGGCCACCGGCTGCCCGCCCGTGGCGGACGGCGTGTTCGAGGCGAAGTAGTACTTGTTGACCGACGTGTAGTTGCGCAGGAAGTCCGACTTGCCCATCACGACACCCGGCGGCGGCGCGTCGATGCGCCACTGATGGCTCTTCTTCTCACGGATGAGGTGCAGCGGCTTGTCGTAGCTGCCCGCGGCGGGCGCGTACGTCTGCTGCCCGTTCACGGTGGCGACCTTGTCGCCGTACAGCCGGAACGAGGACTCGGACTGCGTGTCCCGCCCGTTCACCCCCTCCGGAGTCGCCCCCGGCCCCTCTTCCAGCACCGTCAGCGACGCCTCGGGCTTCCAGGCCTTCGCGGCGTCCCCGGTCAGATACTTCTTCGCCGTCTCGAAATGGGGATCGTCGCTGGTCAGCGCCTCGAGGAAGCCGTCCACGATCTCCCTGGCCCCGGCGTTCTCGCGGGGCGGCAGCGCGAAGACCCGCACCTGTGTGTCCTGCCGGGGCGTGGACTCCACGTCGCGCAGATCCCCGCTGTCGGGCATCGAGGCGCACCCCGCCAGCAGTACGGCGCCACAGACGGCGTACGCCACCGTGCGCACCGGTTTCCGCCGCCGGCCGTCCCCCACACGGTCAGCGCCCACGGCTGGCCTCCCCTTGCTTGCTGCGGTCCTCCGACCCGGCGTTCCGGGCATCGGGAGCCGGGGCCTCGGGCGCCGGCGCGTCCTGCGACGGCGCGTCCGCCACGCTGTCGTCCGCCGGGCGTGCGCCCCCGGTGGGCCGCGGCACCACGCGCGCGCCGTTGCCCGGCAGCGCGGTGGGGTCGGCAGTGGGGGGCGCGGCGTTCAGCCGGGGCGCGAGCGGCGCCCGCGCGGGCGCCTGTTCGCCCGCCGGCTGCACCGGTACGGTGGCGCGCTTCTCCCCGCCGCCCGCCCCGCGCGGCAGTCCGGCGTCATTAAGTCCACGGTTACGACGTGAGTCCTTCGGTTCCAGCGGTATCGGCGAGCCCCTGAGCGGCTCGTCCGCGGTCCGCGGCAGCGTCAGCCGGAACTGCGAGCCGCCGCCCGGCTCACCCCAGGCCTGCAGCCAGCCGCCGTGCAGCCGCGCGTCCTCCAGGGCGATGGACAGCCCCAGACCCGTACCGCCGGTGGTACGCGCGCGTGCCGGGTCGGCCCGCCAGAAGCGGCTGAACACGCGCGTGGCCTCGCCGGGCTTGAGCCCGACGCCGTAGTCGCGCACCGCGACCGCGACCGCCCCGCCCGCCGCGGCGAGCTTGACGACGACGTCCTTGCCCTCGCCGTGCTCGACGGCGTTGACGACCAGGTTGCGCAGCACCCGCTCCACCCGGCGTGCGTCCGCCTCGGCGACGACGGGCTGCTGGTCGCCCCGCACCTGTATCCGCGTGCCCTTGCGCTCGGCGAGCGGCGCCGCACCGCTGACGACCCGCTGCACGACCTCCCGCAGATCGATCGGCTCCGCCTCCAGCGCCGCCGCGCCCGCGTCGAACCGGCTGATC
This sequence comes from Streptomyces sp. NPDC057280, assembly GCF_042668605.1. Lineage (NCBI taxonomy): Bacteria > Bacillati > Actinomycetota > Actinomycetes > Kitasatosporales > Streptomycetaceae > Streptomyces > Streptomyces sp. NPDC057280. The sequence continues at coordinate 9,253 of NZ_JBHUYR010000002.1, read as the reverse complement.
TCCAGCAGGTCGGCGAGCAGCGACTCGAACCGGTCCAGCTGGTCGGCGAGCAGCTCCGCCGACCGCGCGGTCACCGGATCGAAGTCCTCGCGCGCGTCATGGATGACGTCCGCGGCCATCCGTACGGTGGTCAGCGGCGTCCGCAGCTCGTGCGACACGTCGGAGACGAACCGCCGCTGCATCCGCGACAGGTCCTCCAGCTGCTGGATCTTCAGCTGAAGGTTCTGCGCCATCTTGTTGAAGGCCTCACCGAGGCGGGCGATGTCGTCCTCACCGGTGACCTTCATACGTTCCTGCAGACGGCCCGCGGAGAGCCGCTCGGCGATCCCGGCCGCCATCCGCACCGGCGTGACGACCTGGCGCACCACGAGCCAGGCGACGGCCCCGAGCAGGACGACGACGAAGAGCCCGGCGGTCGCCAGCGTCCCCTTGACCAGGCTCAGCGACTTCTCCTCCTGCGTGAGCGGGAAGAGGTAGTAGAGCTGGTACGGGTCGTCGTTCGGGTCGTCGACCTGCTTGCCGATGATCAGCGCCGGCTGCGACTCGTCACCGTTGGTGTACTGGATGCGGGTGTACTTCTGGGCCGCCAGGCTGCTGTCGCTGTCGACGCGTTCCCGCAGGTCGTCGGGGACGCTGGCGGTGGGGTCGACCCCGCCGGAGGCACGCGGCCCGCGGCCGCCGCTGTCGTCACCGGCCGCGGGCAGCGTGACGACGTCGAAGGCACCCTGGCCGCCGCTGGAGAGCGACTCCACCAGGTCGCCCATCCATGAGCTGACGTTCTGGTTGGAGCGGTCGTCCGCGCCGTCGTCCCCGTTCGCGGTGAACGCCGTGTCGGCCTTCTGCTTGGCCGACGCGAAACCACCAGTGGCCTGGCTCTGCGAGGCCTTCACCTTGGCGTCCAGCAGGCCGTTGCGCACCTGGCCAATGACAACGAATCCGAGCAGCAGGACGACACCGAGCGACATCAGCAGGGTCGTGGCGACGACCCTGAGCTGGATGTTGCGCCGCCACAGCCGCATGACGGGCAGCAGCGGCCGCCGTACCCAGCGCATGAACAACCGCAGGACCGGGCTGCCCTGGACGCCGCCCTGGAGCAGGCCGCCCTCGAAGAAGCGCTCCCAGCGGGAGCCGCCCGCCGTGCGCCCGACAGGCCGCCCCGTACTCGCCCCGGTCCGTCCGGGCGACGAAGCGGCACTGTCTCCGGACATGTCAGCTGGGTCCTGCCTTGTATCCCACACCACGGACGGTCACCACGATCTCGGGCCGCTCCGGGTCCTTCTCGACCTTGGAGCGAAGCCGCTGCACATGCACGTTCACGAGTCGGGTGTCGGCGGCGTGTCGGTATCCCCACACCTGCTCGAGCAGCACCTCGCGTGTGAACACCTGCCACGGCTTGCGCGCGAGCGCGACCAGCAGATCGAACTCCAGCGGCGTCAGCGCGATCGACTGCCCGTCCCGCTTCACCGAGTGCCCGGCCACGTCGATGACCAGGTCACCGATGGCGAGCTGCTCCGGCGCCGGCTCCTCCGACCTCCGCAGCCGCGCCCGGATGCGGGCGACCAGCTCCTTCGGCTTGAACGGCTTCACGATGTAGTCGTCGGCGCCGGACTCCAGCCCGACCACCACGTCGACGGTGTCGCTCTTCGCCGTCAGCATCACGATCGGCACGCCCGACTCGGCCCTGATCAGCCGGCACACCTCGATGCCGTCCCGCCCGGGCAGCATCAGGTCCAGCAGCACCAGATCGGGTTTGCTCTCCCGGAACGCGGCCAGCGCCTTGTCGCCGTCGGCTACGAAAGACGGCTCAAAACCTTCACCACGCAGCACAATGCCGAGCATCTCGGCCAGTGCGGTGTCGTCGTCGACGACAAGGACTCGTCCCTTCATAAACGACATCATCCCATTCTCATAACAGTGGCGAAGGCAGTGGTGAGATAGCTCACCGGCCAGTGACCTTAGTCGTACCGGGCGGTCACTGTCTGCCCACGCTGCGAGGTGATCGTCCGGCTACCCGCCGAGAGCCTCCACGAGGAAAACGAACACACCCGCACCGAGCACGGCGAGGACGACAAGCACCACCACCAGCAGCGAGCAGCACGAGGCGAGCGCCACCATGCCCCAGGCCCGGCGCACCGCCCGCCGATAGTCACTGTCGTCGTCCCAGCCCCGCTCCACCACGCGCCTCCCCCTCACGCCGACAACCCCGCCCCCCACTGAAACGGGATCCCGGCCCCTCTCAGCCGATCGTCACCCGCCGCGCCCTGCCGCACAGCTCCGCCAGCGCCTCGGCCGTCACCGGCGACACCGTGCCCTCCTCCGTGACGATCGCCGTCACCAGCTCGGGCGGCGTCACATCGAACGCCGGGTTGTACGCCTGCGTCCCCAGCGGCGCCACCGGCACCCCGCCACCGGCACCCGTCACCGGGGCCTGCGGCACCGCGACCTCGGTCACCTCGAACCCAGGTCGCTGCTCCACCTCGATGGCCGCCCCGTCCGGCGTGTCCGGATCCACCGTAGTCAGCGGCGCCACCACGATGAACGGCACATGGTGGTACCGCGCCAGCACCGCCAGCGGATAGCTCCCCACCTTGTTCGCCACCGACCCGTCGGCCGCGATCCGGTCCGCCCCGATCAGCACCGCGTCCACCTCCCCCGCCGCGAACAGCGAGCCCGCCGCGTTGTCGGTGAGCAGCGTGTACGCCATCCCGGTGCGCGCCGCCTCGTACGCCGTCAGCCGGGCGCCCTGCAGCAACGGCCGTGTCTCGTCCACCCACAGCCGCCTGAGCCGCCCCGCCCGCTGCGCGGCCAGCGCCACCGCGAACGCCGTCCCCTCACCACCCGACACCAGCGAACCGGTGTTGCAGTGCGTGAGAATCCGGTGCCCGCCACCGGGCAACAGCTCGTCCAGCAGCGCCAGCCCACGCTCCGCCATCCGCGCACTGGCCTCGGCGTCCTCCCGGTGCAGCGCCCGCGCCGCGACCAGCGCCGCCACCGCGGCCTCCCCGGCATCCCCGCTCCTGGCCAGCCCGGCCTGGTACGCGGCCTGCGCCCGGCGCACGCCGAGGGCCAGATTCACCGCGGTGGGCCGGGCACCCGCGAGCGCGTTCGCGGCGTCGTCCACGTCGAAGCCGCGCGCGGCGGCGAGCGCGACCCCGTACGCACCCGCGATCCCGAGCAGCGGCGCCCCGCGCACGGCGAGCGACCGGATCGCCTCCACCAGTGCCGGCGCATCCGTACAGACCAGTTCGACCTCCTCTGCCGGCAGCCTCGTCTGGTCCAGCAGGACCAGCACAGGCCCCTCTGGTGGCTCCTCCCAGCGGATCGCCGGTATCTCGGTCGGCCGGTTGTCCTCGCCGGATTGCGCGTACTGATCAGCCATGCGATCAGTCTGCCCCGTATCCGGCGGACAATTGAAGGTGTGCAGCCGATACCGCGGCCGGTCCCCCGGTGACCACCCCATGGCACGATGGCTGCCAACCTGCCGCCGCGACCGCGGACGGGCACCGTGAAGGAGCGACGATGAAAGACACTCCGGGCTGGGCCTCGCCCGGATCTGCCCCGTCCGACGGGCAGGAGCCCGGTGCCTCCGGCCCTGCCGACCAGACGGACCGCCCCGACCCCGCGCAGCAGCCGGGCCAGGACCCGCAGGGCTCGAAGTGGTCCAAGGAGCAACCGCCCGCCGCGCAGTGGTCCGCCCCGACCGGCCCCCCGGCCCCCGGCCAGACCCCGCCACCCCCACCGCCCGGCCCGGGCTGGGGCAACCGCCCCCCGTCGGGCCCCAACGCCCCCGGCGGATACGGCGGTTACGGCGGCTGGGGCAGCGGCTGGGGCGGACCGCCGCCCGCGGCCAAGCCCGGCGTGATCCCGCTGCGCCCCCTCGGCGTCGGCGAGATCCTCGACGGCGCGGTCTCCACCATGCGCACCTACTGGCGCACGGTCCTGGGCATCTCCCTGACCGTCGCGGTCGTCACGCAGATCCTCGTCATCCTCCTCGAGGGCCTGGTCTTCAACGACACCAGCACCGAAGCCCTCGACGACCCCAGCGCCACCCTCGACGAACTCACCCGGGCCATGGGCGACGCCATGCTCAGCTCCGGTGTCGTCTTCCTGATCTCGCTGATCGGCACGGTCGCCGCGACCGCCCTGCTCACGACCGTCACCAGCCGCGCGGTCCTCGGCAAGTCGGTGACCACCGGCGAAGCCTGGCGCGACGCCCGCCCGCAGGTGGCCAAGCTGTTCGGCCTGATCTTCCTGCTGGTGCTCATCGCCTTCGGCGTCGTCGCGGTCGGGATCCTGCCCGGCATCCTCGTGGCCATCGCCGGATCGGGTGACGGAGGAGCCGCCCTCGCGGTCCTCGGCGGCCTCGGCGCCGGCTTCGTCGCCCTGTGGCTGATGATCCGCTTCTCCCTCGCCTCCCCCGCGCTGATGCTGGAGAAGCAGGGCATCGTCAAGTCGCTGGGCCGGTCCGCGAAGCTGGTCCGCGGCTCCTGGTGGCGCGTCTTCGGCATTCAGCTGCTCGCCACGATCATCGCCAACGTCGTCGCGTCGATCGTCGTCATCCCCTTCACCTTCCTCGCCGCCGCCCTCAGCGGCGACGGTTTCACCGGGTTCCTCAACAGCGGCGGCGACCTCGGCTGGACGTTCCTCGTCGTCAGCGGGATCGGCTCGGTGATCGGCGCCATGATCACCTTCCCGATCACGGCCGGCGTCACGGTGCTCCTCTACATCGACCAGCGCATCCGCCGCGAGGCCCTCGACCTCGAACTGGCCCGCGCGGCCGGCCTCCAGGACTACGGCTCCGGCACGCCCGGCTCCACCGCCGGAGGCTGATGCGGTGAGCCTGACGGGGGGAGTTCTCACATCGGTACCGCTGCCGTCCCGCGTGGTGGTGCGCGTCGGCGACACCGTCCTGCTCTCGTCGGCGCGCTCCGGCGACGAACCGCCGGTGACCGTCCCGCGTGACCCCGCGCGGGAGGCGGCTCGACGTGAGCTGTCCAAGCGCATGTACCACGAGAACGACCCCAGTTGGTTCCAGCGCGCCCTCAACGCCTTCTGGAAGTGGGTCGGCGAACTGTTCGACACGGCCGCGACCGCGACGCCCGGAGGAACGCTCGGCCTGGTCGTCATCGTCCTGGCCGTCCTCGCCGTCCTGGGCGCACTGTGGTGGCGCTTGGGCACCCCGCGCCGCGAACCCACCCCCTCCGCCGCCCTGTTCGACGACCGCCCCCGCAGCGCCGCCGAACACCGCGCGGCCGCCGAGGCACACGCCGCCCAGGGCCACTGGAACCAGGCCGTCCAGGAACGCATGCGGGCCATCGTCCGCGCCCTGGAGGAACGCGCCCTTCTCGACGTCCGCCCCGGCCGCACCGCCGACGAGGCCGCCGCGGAAGCGGGCCGCGTCCTCCCGTCCCACACCGACCGGCTCCGCGCCGCCGCCGGGGACTTCGACGACGTCACGTACGGCGGCCGCAGGGCCGGCGAGCAGTCGTACCGCCGCATCACCGAACTCGACGCTGACCTCGACCGCACCAAGCCCCAGCTCACGAGCAGCATCCCCAGCGCGGCCCACAACACCCGCCAGGGAGCCGCCGAATGACCACCGAGGCCACGCTCCCGCCCACCTCGGTCTCGCCCACCGCACGCCAGGTCTGGACCCGCTCGCGCGGCATCGCACTCGCCGCCGTCCTCCTCGTGGCCGCGGCCGTCGCGATCGCCGTGATCCGCTCCGACGCCCGACACGGCACCCTCGACCCGCGCTCCGTCGACGACCTCGGCAGCCGCGCCGTCGCCGAACTCCTCGCCGACCGAGGGGTGTCCACGCGCGTGGTCACCACCCTGGACGAGGCACGCGCCGCCGCCGGCCCGGACACCACCCTCCTGATCGCGGTCCCCGACCTGTTGACGCACCGTCAACAGACCCTGCTGCACGCGTCGACCGTCACCTCCGGCGGCCGCACCGTCCTCGTCGCCCCCGGCAGCTGGTCCGTCGGCCGACTCGCCCCCGACGTCACCGCGGACCCCGCCACCAGCATCAGCTCGACCCTCCGACCGGACTGCGACCTGCCCGCCGCCCAGCGCGCCGGCGCCGCCGACACCGGCGGCATCCGCTACAGCACCACCCACCTCGAAGCCGACGCCTGCTACCCCAGCGAACGCCTGGCCACCCTGCTGCGCCTCCCGGTGACCGGAGGCGGCGACACCGTCGTCCTCGGCGCGCCCGACATCCTCTACAACGACCGCCTCGACGAGCAGGGCAACGCCTCCCTCGCCCTCCAACTCCTCGGCTCCCGCCCCCATCTGGTCTGGTACCTCCCCTCGCTCTCCGACGCGTCGGCCACCGGCGCGGACGACGAACGCAGCTTCCTCGACCTGCTCCCCGCAGGCTGGAAATGGGGCACGCTCCAACTCTTCGTCGCCGCAGCCCTGGCCGCCCTCTGGCGGGCACGCCGACTCGGCCCCCTGGTGCCCGAAAGACTCCCCGTGGCGATCCGCGCCTCCGAAGCCGTCGAAGGCCGCGCCCGCCTCTACCGCAAGGCCAACGCCCGTGACCGCGCGGCCACCGCTCTTCGCTCCACCACCCGCACCCGCCTCGCCCCCCTCGTCGGCGTCCCCGTCACCCAGGCGCACGCGCCCGAGGCTCTGCTCCCCGCCCTGTCCGCCCACCTCCGCGGCGACGGACAGACCCTGCACGCCCTCCTCTTCGGCCCGCCGCCCAGCGACGACGCCGCCCTCGTCTTGCTCGCCGACCGACTCGACGCCCTCGAAAGAGAGGTACGCCGTCCATGATGGCCCCGACCACTGACAACGCCGGGTACCCCGGGGACCCGAGCGCCGCCCGGGCCTCCCTGGAAGCCCTGCGCGCCGAGATCGCCAAAGCCGTGGTCGGCCAGGACCCCGCCGTGACGGGCCTCGTCGTCGCACTCCTGTGCCGCGGACACGTTCTCCTTGAAGGAGTCCCCGGAGTCGCCAAAACGTTGCTCGTCCGCGCCCTCGCATCCGCACTCGAACTCGACACCAAGCGCGTCCAGTTCACCCCCGACCTCATGCCGAGCGACGTGACGGGCTCCCTCGTCTACGACACCCGCAGCGCCGAGTTCTCGTTCCAGCCCGGCCCGGTCTTCACCAACCTCCTCCTCGCGGACGAGATCAACCGCACGCCCCCCAAGACCCAGTCGTCCCTCCTCGAAGCGATGGAGGAGCGTCAGGTCACGGTCGACGGCACCCCCCGCCCGCTCCCCGACCCGTTCCTGGTGGCGGCGACGCAGAACCCGGTCGAGTACGAGGGCACGTACCCCCTCCCCGAAGCCCAGCTGGACCGTTTCCTCCTCAAGCTCACGATCCCCCTCCCCTCCCGCCAGGACGAGATCGACGTCCTCACCCGCCACGCCGAAGGCTTCAACCCCCGCGACCTCCAAGCCGCCGGCGTACGCCCGGTAGCGGGCCCCGCAGATTTGGAAGCAGCCCGCGCAGCAGTCGCCAAAACAACGATCTCCCCCGAGATCACGGCCTACGTCGTCGACATCTGCCGAGCCACCCGCGAATCCCCCTCCCTCACCCTCGGCGTCTCCCCCCGAGGCGCCACCGCCCTCCTCGCGACCTCACGCGCGTGGGCCTGGCTCACCGGCCGCGACTACGTCATCCCGGACGACGTGAAGGCCCTCGCCCTCCCCACCCTCCGCCACCGCGTACAACTGCGCCCGGAGGCCGAGATGGAAGGCGTGACAGCCGACTCCGTCATCCACGCGATCCTCGCCCACGTCCCCGTCCCCCGCTGATGGCACTCACCGGACGCGCCGCACTCCTCGCGGCCCTGGGCTCGATCCCCGTAGGCATCTGGGACCCCAGCCTCACGGGCCTCCTCGCCGTGAACGCCCCCCTGGCGGTGGCCTGCGCCTGCGACTTCGCCCTGGCGGCCCCCGTACGACGCCTGGGCCTGACGCGCTCCGGCGACACCTCCGTAAGGCTGGGCGAGACGGCCGACGTGACGCTCACCGTCACCAACCCCTCAGGCCGCCGTCCCCTCCGCGCCCACCTGCGCGACGCCTGGCCCCCCAGCAGCTGGCTCCCCGGCACCGAGGTCGAAGCCTCCCGCCACCGCCTCACCGTCCCCCCGGGCGAACGCCGCCGCGTCACAACCCGCCTGCGCCCCACCCGCCGAGGCGACCGCCAGGCAGACCGAGTGACGATCCGCTCCTACGGCCCACTGGGCCTCTTCTCCCGCCAGGGCACCCACAAAGCCCCCTGGACGGTACGCGTCCTGCCCCCCTTCACCAGCCGCAAGCACCTCCCGTCCAAACTCGCCCGCCTCCGCGAACTCGACGGCCGCACCAGCGTCCTCACCCGCGGTGAAGGCACGGAATTCGACAGCCTGCGCGAGTACGTCCCCGGCGACGACACCCGCTCCATCGACTGGCGCGCCACAGCCCGCCAGTCCACAGTCGCCGTACGCACCTGGCGTCCCGAACGCGACCGCCACATCCTCGTCGTCCTCGACACCGGCCGCACCTCCGCAGGCCGCGTGGGCGACGCCCCACGCCTCGACGCCTCCATGGACGCGGCCCTGCTCCTGGCGGCACTCGCCTCCCGAGCCGGCGACCGCGTCGACCTCCTCGCCTACGACCGCCGCGTCCGCGCCCTGGTCCAGGGCCGCTCGGCGAAGGACGTCCTCCCGTCCCTGGTCAACGCCATGGCCACACTCGAACCGGAGCTGGTCGAAACAGACGCACGCGGTCTTACGGCCACTGCACTCAGGACGGCCCCCCGCCGCTCCCTGATCGTGCTACTGACGACCCTCGACGCAGCCCCTGTCGAGGAGGGCCTGCTCCCCGTCCTCTCCCAACTCACCCAACGCCATACGGTTCTCCTGGCATCGGTGGCCGACCCTCACGTCTCCCGCATGGCGGCATCTCGCGGAAACACCGACGCCGTCTACGAGGCCGCGGCCGCCGCACAGGCGCAAGGCGAACGTCATCGCACCGCGGACCAACTTCGCCGACACGGTGTGACGGTCGTCGACGCGACACCGGATGATCTGGCGCCGGCCCTCGCGGACGCATACCTGGCTCTCAAGACGGCGGGACGCCTGTAATAGGGAGGGCGGGCTTCCGTCCCCGGAAACACAAAAAGGCCCACGCCTAGTGGCGTGGGCCTTTTCTAAAATTTGTTCGGCGGCGTCCTACTCTCCCACAGGGTCCCCCCTGCAGTACCATCGGCGCTGTAAGGCTTAGCTTCCGGGTTCGGAATGTAACCGGGC